>NZ_CP012332.1:1237500-2437500 GCF_001263175.1 Vulgatibacter incomptus
CAGTGGCATAGCTGGGTAGCCATGTACGGACGAGATAACCGCTGAAAGCATCTAAGTGGGAAACTCACCTCAAGACTACGACTCCCGGGCGAAAGCCCCTGAAGCTCCCTTGAAGACTACGAGGTTGATAGGCCGGAGGTGTACGCACGGCAACGTGTTGAGCTGACCGGTACTAATCGAGCGTGAGGCTTGGTTACCCATTCCTCTGACCGCCAAAGGCACTGGCGGCTCGAGGCCAAGGTCGAAGTCTACGACCTGGACGCATCACGAACTGCATCCGACTCGTACTTTCCGGCTCTGACCGGAACCTTCCTTCGTATGTGGAACATTTTTGGTTCCTCTTCGGTCCTGCCGTAGAGAGACCTCCGATTTTCCGGTGGCAATGGAGAAGGGGTCCCACCCGTTCCCATCCCGAACACGGAAGTTAAGCCCTTCATCGCCGATGGTACTGCACGGGAGACCGTGTGGGAGAGTAGGACGCCGCCGGATTCTATTTGCGCGCCCCCAGCGACTCTTTCGAGAGGCGCTGGGGGTTTTCGCGTTTGGCGATTCGCTCATGACCAAGTCCTACAATCCGAAGGATCCCTTCTTCAAGAAGGCCAAGCAGGAGGGGCTGAGGGCCCGCTCTGCCTTCAAGATCCAGGAGATCGCCGACAGGCTGAAGCTCTACCGGAAGGGGATGGCGATCCTCGACCTCGGTGCGGCCCCCGGGGGATGGCTGCAGATCCTGGCTCGAATCGTCGGGCCCTCGGGCAAGGTGGTCGGCATCGACCTCCAGCCGATCCGGGGCATGGGGCCGAACGTCAAGACGGCGGTCCTCGACATCTACGCGCCGGATCTCGACGAGAAGCTGCGCGAGCTCCACGACGGGGCGTTCGACGCCATCACCTCCGACATGGCGCCGAAGACCACCGGGATCAAGGCGACCGACGAGGCGCGCTCGATCGCCCTCGCCGAGCACGCCCTCGCGCTCTGCTCGAGACTGCTGCGCCCCGGGGGCTCCTTCGTCGCCAAGGTCTTCGAGGGCAGCGGCTTCGAGGACTATCTCCGCGAGGCGAAGAAACAATTCGACCAGGTGAAGCTGATTCGCCCAGAGGCCACTCGGGGGCGCTCCTTCGAGATCTATGTGGTCGGCATCGGCTTCCGGGCGGCCCAGGCTCCCCAGGCTCCCGCCGAGCCGGCGAACGGCTGAGAGACGGCTCCGTCTTCCGGGCGAGATCTCGAGGGTACGAAATCGAAAGTTTGAACATCGGCGCGGCCAGGGCGTCCAAGGTCTCGTAACCCGAATCCGGGGTGTGAAGATGCGAATCGTCAGTGGATCCAACCTCCTCGTCCTCGTCGCCGCCCTGGCCGTCGGCCCGAAGGCCATGGCCCACCAGCCGCCTCCTCCTTCTGTCGATTGGGACAGCGAGTCGGAGACGGACGACCTCCCTTCGTTCGCTCAGGACGAGCTCGACTGGGCCGGGTCGGACGATGACGACGACCAGGGCGAGACCCGCGTGTACAGGGTCCACTCCTATGGTCAGGACATTCCCTCGCCGGAGGACGTCGTCGCCGGACGTCGGGCTGCGATGCCCGCGCCTTCGCGGCCTGTCCCCGTCGCAGAGACGGCTCCCCCGTCCGCGGCGCCCGGTTTCGACGACTTCCGGGAGCCTCTGAATTCCCATGGCCGCTGGGTCCAGACGCCGGAGTACGGGCTGGTCTTCGTACCCCAGCGCCAGGTCGAGGTCACCGGCTGGCGCCCGTACCTCTACGGCCAGTGGGCCTGGACCAGCTACGGCTGGACCTGGGTCTCCGAGGAGCCGTTCGGTTGGGCGACCTACCACTACGGACGCTGGGACTTCCGCGCGGGCCTGGGGTGGTACTGGGTGCCCGGGTACACCTGGGGTCCGGCGTGGGTCGCCTGGCGGTTCGGCGACGCCGCGATCGGTTGGGCCCCGCTCTATCCCGGCTACGTGACCTACTCGTCCTCGTACCCCTACTACGGGGACCACTGGGTGTTCATCGGTGGCTCCCACTTCTACGGTCACCCGGTGCACCGCCATTGGCATCGCGACCGAGGCGATTACTACTACTCGCACTCCCAGTGGGCCCGGAGCTGGCGTGCGGGCGGTCGAGGGGCGGTCTACGCCGGTCCTCCCCGCACCTACGTCCAGCGGAACTCGCGGGGCCGGATCTACGAGTCGCGCATCGTTCCGTCCTCGGCGCCAGGGCGGGGCTCCTTCTCGGGCCGGTCCCATTCCTCCGGAGGCGAGCTCCACGTCTACCGGCCGGCGGCGAGGCCCGTCGGCCGCGTGCAGCCCGGCCAGCCTCCCGCCCGTCGGGTCGGCTCGGGCCTCGATCGTCCGAACCTTCCGCGGTCGACGAGCGAGAGGCTCCACCCGCAGTCCGGCGGTCGAGGCTCGGGCGCCAATCGTCCGAATCCTCCCCGTTCGTCGGGAGAGAGGCCCCGCCCGCCGATCGGCCCTCGAGGCTCGGTCGGAGGATCCTCGCTGAACAATGGGCCCAGCCGGTCTGGCTTCGGCGAGCGCTCGAATTTCGAGGCACGTAAGGATCGGGCGCCGAATCCGCCGCGCCCCGCATCTCGGGACAGCTCCACCGGTCGCCCGACACCGCCGGCGAGGGTCGAGAGGCCCACGTCGGCTCCGCGCGGCAACGCCCCTCCGCCGCGCTCGTTCGAGCGGCCGTCCGGCGGTGGCGCTCCGGCGCCTTCGGCCCGCCCTCAGGTCGCGCCGAACCGTTTCCAGGCTCCTTCCGGTGGTGGATCTTCCGGTGGATCCGCGATGCGATCGGCTCCGGCTCCCTCGAAGGGACCATCGCGGTCGGTCTCGGCGCCTTCTCGGAGCGGCAATGATCGCCACAGCGTCCAGCCCTCGGGCGGGAACCACCGAGGCCACTAGCCGGTCTTTTCGCGCCTGATTCGAGCGCGATTCGCGGTCTGCGGCAGGGTGCCATACCTGCCGACCGAGCGGTCCCCGGCGCCATGAGGCCCGCGCCAGGGGGGCCCGAGAGGGGCGTGAGCGCTGGTCCCTTCTCCCGCGAGAGGGGGCGCAGGCGTTTCAGCCCAGCCGGCAAGTGAGCAGATTCGGCCCAGGGCGCCGCTTCCTGCTTGGGCATCGTGCGGCGGCCGAGGGGGTCGAGAGATGACCGTCCGCTGTCGAAGCGGGCTCGTCGCCGCGTTCGTCGCCGGCGTCTGGAGCGGCTTCGGGCCGGGAGCTTCGGTGGCCAGGGCCCAGGCTCAAGGGCAGGAGGAAGCCGCGGCCGAAAGCGCAGTCGAGACCGATCAGCTCCCCAACTATGCGAACCAGGAGCTCGACGCGGCGGAGACGGCACAGGAGCCAGGAGCTCCTCGCGTGCCGCCCTCTCAGCCTGGGCAGCCGTCGCAGACGGCGCCTTCGGGACCCGTCCAGCTCCAGGACTTCTACCGCGACCTCTCTCCCTACGGCCGGTGGGTGAACACCCCGGAGTACGGCTACGTCTTCATCCCGGAGACGCAGTTCAAGGAGAGGGGCTGGCGGCCGTATCTCTTCGGGCAGTGGGTCTGGACCGCGTACGGCTGGACCTGGGCTTCCGACGAGCCCTTTGGCTGGGCGACGTACCACTACGGCCGTTGGACCTTCAGCTCCTCCTACGGTTGGCTGTGGGTACCGGGTTACACGTGGGGCCCGGCCTGGGTGGTCTTCCGCTCGGGACCCGGCGCCATCGGCTGGGCGCCGCTCTATCCGGGCTTCGTGACCTGGACCCCCGACTATCCCTTCTTCTTCGACGACTGGATCTTCTGCACCCCGGCCCTCTTCTTCTTTCACCCGATCAACCGCGTCTTCATCCACGGACACACGGAGCGCCTCTTCGTCCAGACCCGGTTCGATCACAACTTCCGGGTCAACGGCAGGGGAAGAGTCTTCGTGGGGCCGTCGCGATCCTTCGTCCAGCAGCACATCGGGAGGCCCGTCCCGGTGACGAGGATCGTGGCAGCTCCCACTCCGCATCAGGTGGGCGTCGAGCGGGGGCCGGGCGGCGATCCGACGGAAGCCCGAGTGTTCCGGTCTGCGCCAGCGGCGCGTCCCGGAGCGCCAACGGCACCGCGAGCCGTCGGCTCGGGGATGGTGGCGCCGCACCTCACGCCGTCCGGGAGCGTGAACCTGCCGGCGCCGAGGAGCGGCCACGTGGCGATCGCGCGGCCGGCTGCGCCTCCTCCGTCCGCGCAGCGTCCCGC
Organism: Vulgatibacter incomptus; assembly: GCF_001263175.1. GTDB lineage: Bacteria > Myxococcota > Myxococcia > Myxococcales > Vulgatibacteraceae > Vulgatibacter > Vulgatibacter incomptus. Next base: position 1,241,717 of record NZ_CP012332.1, read on the forward strand.
CGGAGCCCCGCCGACGCCGCGGGCCGCACCGGCCCCGACCGCGCCTCCGGGGCAGCGACCGCCCGCGGGAGCTCCTCCGGCCCAGCGACCGCCCGCGGGAGCTCCTCCGGCCCAGCGACCGCCTTCGGGAGCGCCTCCGGCTCGCCCGCCGTCAGGAGCGCCACCGCGGGCAGCTCCTCCGCCTCCCGCGGAGCACCCGCCCGCTGCTCCGCCGCCTCCGTCGCACGGAGCCCCTCCATCCGCGCCGCCTCCTCCATCTCACGGAGCACCTTCCGCGCCACCTTCCGCGCCGCCATCCGCGCCACCATCCGCGCCACCATCCGCGCCACCTTCCGCGCCACCTTCCGCGCCACCTTCCGCGCCACCTTCCGCGCCGCACGGAGCCCCGTCCGCGCCACATGGCGGTGGCGCTCCCCACGGTCGATAGGGCGACCCCCGGAGTGGGCCGGAAACGACTTCACCCGCTCGCAGGCGGGTGAAGTCGCGGCGGCGGTTCTCATCACTGGAGATCGCCGACCTCGTCCGGTGCCGCTTCCGGCACGGTCGCACTCTCTGGGAGGGAGGCCGCGACCGCAGGAGAGAGCCGCATTTCGCCGAGGGTGTGGTGCCAGCGCCAAAGCTCTTGGCCCGGATTCCCTGGCGCCGCCGGAAGGAGTAGAACGGCGCCGGATCGATGCGCCTACACCTTTTCTACTTTCTCTACTACGCCGCCGCCGGCATCACGACGGCCTACCTTCCGCCTTATCTGAGGTCGATCGGCCTGAGCGGCGTCGAGCTCGCCGTCGCGACCTCGATCCAGCCGCTGCTCATGATCGTGGTGCCGCCGGTGTGGGGCTTCGCAGCCGACCGTACCCGACGTACCCCGCAGCTGCTGCGGATCGCGTGCTCCGGCGCAGCGATCGCGTTCGGGCTTCTGCACGTCGTAGGGCGGTTCGCCGGCGTCGCGGGAACGATCGCGCTGTACTCGCTCTTTGCGACGGCCATCGCGGCTCTCGCAGACAGCGTCGCCGTGCCCTACGCCCGCGCGCGCGGCGTCGACTACGCGAAGATCCGGGTCTGGGGATCGATCGGCTTCGTCGTGTCGTCCTGGACCTTCAGCCAATGGCTGTCCCGGGGCGGAGGGGTCTCCGACGCCATCGTCCTCGCCTCGGCCCTGATGATGGCGTACGCGGCCGCGTCCTTCCGGCTGGTCGCCGAACCCGGGTCCGTCCGGGGCGCGCCGCCGGATCTCCGTGAGGTCCGCCGCCTGTTGCAGCGGCCGGAGGTCGCGCTCTTCCTCGGCGCAGCGATGTTCCACTGGGCGGCGCTCGCTCCCTACCACGTCTTCTTCGCCATCCACCTGGGCGATCTCGGCGCCGATCCGTCCTGCATCGGGCTGGGCTTTGCGCTGGCGATAGCGGCCGAAGTCGCGGCGATGTGGCACCCGCTCACGTCGCGGTTGCCGGCGGTGCCGCTCCTCGCCCTCGCGTTCGGGGTCGGCGTGGCCCGCTGGACGCTGACCGCCTTCGCGCCCACAGGAGAGATGGTCGCCTGGCTGCAGCTCGCACACGGCGTGGTCTACGGGGTGTTCTTCGTCGCCTCGATCGGACACCTCGAGCGGCTCGTGCCCGCGCACCTCCTCGGCACGGCGAGGGCGCTGTTCTCCGCGGTCGTCTTCGGGATCGGCGGCTTCTTCGGCAACCTGCTGGCAGGGCTCCTCTACGACCAGGGCGGTGGACGGCTCGCGTTTCTCGCCGCCGCGGCCCTCGATCTCGTCCCGCTCCTATTGCTGGTCCTCGCTCCCCGCGTCGCGCGCCGGACCGCGCCCGTCGCCACCGCCTGACGATCCGCTCTCGTCTTCGGGGAAGCCGTCATACCTCCGCTCCTTCGCGTGAGTGGCGTCCTGACGAACGGAGCGCGAAAACGAAAACGGCCCCGCATGTGCGGGGCCGCCTTCACGCTCGAACCGCCGGAGCGAGCCAATGGCGAGATCAGCCCTCGTTGTAGCGGACGTACTCGAAGTCGATCGCCTGGTCGTTGATGCCGCGGGGCGGCGGGGCGATCCAGTTCGCGAAGTGACCCGGCGTGATGACGGGGTTCACCATGAGGCTCTTGACGTAGGTCCGATCGGCGTCGGACGGCAGCCACTCGTCATGGTGCGCCTGGAACTCGGCCTCCGTGATCTCCCGGCCGTCCGGCGAGAAGTTCTTGCCGGCGAAGAGGCCCTGGGCCCGGTGGAAGCGGCGCGAGGGGAGGGTGAACGCGAAGTCCATCCCGGCGAGGTGCTTGTTCCAGCGGTTCAGCGCCTTCTGGCAGTCCTCGACATAGGCGTCGCGGAGCACCTCGTTCATCGCGGAGCGGAGGGCGATCTCCTTGCGGACGAGCTTGTCGTCCTCGTAGACGTCCATCGCGTAGGTGCCGTCGATCGCGAGATGATCCTCGAAGCTCTCCTCCTTCGCGCGGCCCTTGATGCCGGCGCCGAAGAAGTTCGCCGCGTTGGTGGAGATCTCGCTGCCGAAGAGGTCGAGGGACACCGAGTACCAGAAGTTCAGGTAGCGCTGGATCATCTCGAGATCGATCGCGCCCTCGGCCCGCGGATCCTTGCCCTCCTTCATAAGCTGAACGGTCCGCGCGATCACGCGCGCGATCCCGGTCTCGCCCACGAACATGTGATGGGCCTCCTCGGTGAGCATGAAGCGGCAGGTGCGGGAGAGGGGATCGAAGCCCGACTCGGCGAACGCGAGGAGCTGATACTTCCCGTCCCGATCCGTGAAGGTCGTGAACATGAAGAACGACAGCCAGTCGGTGCAGGGCTCGTTGAACGCGCCCAGGATCCGGGGCTTGTCGGAGTCGCCCGAGCGACGGTGGAGCAGCTCCTCCGCCTCCTCGCGGCCGTCGCGGCCGAAGTAGGAGTGGAGCAGGTAGACCATCGCCCACAGGTGGCGGCCCTCCTCCACGTTCACCTGGAAGAGGTTGCGCAGGTCGTAGAGGGAGGGGCAGGTCTGGCCCAGGCGGCGCTGCTGCTCCACGGACGCCGGCTCGGTATCACCCTGGGTGACGATCAGGCGACGCAGCGTGTTCCGATGCTCGCCGGGGACCTCCTGCCAGGCCGGCTTGCCGAAGTCGTCGCCGAATCCGATGGTCCGATTCGGCACCGGATCCGCGAGGAAGATCCCCCAGCGGTAATCCGGCATCTTCACGTAGTCGAAGTGGGCCCAGCCCTTGGGGTCGACCGAGATCGCCGTGCGGAGGTAGACGTCCTTGGTCTGGAAGCCCTCCGGCCCCATGTCGTTCCACCACGAGAGGAACTCCGGCTGCCACTGCTCGAGGGCGCGCTGGAGCCTCTTGTCGGAGGACAGGTTGACGTTGTTCGGGATCTTTTCGTTCAGCGCGACGTTGCTCATCGAAACTCCTCGTCCGGCCCTCCGCTATTCGCGGAGCTCCGGTGATCCCGGCGCCGGGGCGCCGAGGTCGAATTCTCAGGTCCTGCGGAGGTCGAAGTCGGGACGCTGCCCGGCCTTCCCGTAGAGCGAGAGCGCGCCCTTCTCGCCGGTGGCGTTGGGACGGATGAAGATCCAGTTCTGCCAGGCCGACAGCCTGCCGAAGATCTTGGTCTCCATCGTCTCGGGCCCGGCGAAGCGGAGGTTGGCCTCCATGCCGGTGAGGGCGTCGGGGCTCATCGCCGCGCGCTCCTCGAGGGCGATGCGGACCTCGTCCTCCCAGTCGATCTCGTCCGGGGCGAAGGTCACGAGGCCGGCCTCCAGGGCAGCCGCCGCGTCGAAGCCGCCCTGGTGGGCCAGCACCTCGGCGAGGCGCTCCGGCTCACCCAGGAAGCGCACCTCGAGGCGCGATAGCCCGGAGCTCGTCGGGAGCGCGCCGCGGTTCGCCGAAGAGAGCTCGAGGGTCACCGGGCGGTCGGGATCGTCGAGCATGTAGCTGCGATCCGCGGCGAGGGCGATCTCGAGGAGCACGCCAGCGAAGCAGGAGCCGGGCTCGACGAGCGCGTAGAGCGTCCGGGCGCAGAGGTCGAGGCGCTTGAGCACCCGCTTCTGGAGGAGGCGGATCTCGCGGACGAGCCAGTCGCCCTGGTGCCGGTCGAGGGTGCGGTCCACAGCGAGGACGGCCTGCGGATCGCCCTCGGTGCGCAGCGCCAGGAGGCCGATCTCGGGCTCGTTGAAGCGCAGGTGGAGGAGGGCGTCGTCGAGCTCGCGGAAGGCGGCGATGGCCCAGGCCGCGGAGCCGACCTTCAGGAAGCCGGCGGGATCCTCGGGCTGGGGCTCGGTCGGACCGCGGACGGTCAGGGTCGCGATCCGCTGGCCGCGATCGATCGCGACCGAGACGTAGCGGTAGTCGATGCGGTCCGCCGTGCGGGTGACCTGGAGCGGCTGGAGCTCGATCCCCTTCGCGTCGGCGGGGCGATCGCTACTGGCTGCGAGCGCGCCGGCCATCTCGCGGACCTTGGCGTCGAAGCGGGTGCGGGGCGCCACCTCGTCCACCAGACGCCACTCGACGGCGCGCTTCCCGCGGACGCCCTCGGCGGTGGTCGAGAAGAAGTCGGCGTGATCACGGCGGACCTTGCGCTTGTCCACCACCCGCGTGAGGCCGCCCGTACCGGGGAGGACGCCGAGGAGCGGGACCTCGGGGAGCGAGACCGCCGAGTTGCCGTCGTCGACGAGCAGGATCTCCTCGCAGGCGAGGGCGAGCTCATAGCCACCGCCCGACGCCGTGCCAGCAGCGGCGCAGAGGGTGCCGATGCCGGACGCGTCCGCGAGCTCCTCGAGGTAGAGGCGGGTCTCGTTCGTGAACTTGCAGAAGTTCACCTTGAAGCCGTGGCTGCTGGCGCCGAGCATGTGGATGTTGGCGCCGGCGCAGAAGATCTTGTCCTTCAGCGAGCCGATGACCAGCGCCCGGACCTCCGGGTGCTCGAAGCGGAGGCGCTGGACGGCGTCGGCCAGCTCGATGTCGACTCCCAGGTCGTAGGAGTTGAGCTTGAGCTGGTAGCCGGGGCGGAGGCCGCCGCTCTCCTGAACGTCCATCCAGAGGCGGGCGACGTCGCCGAGGATCTCCAGCTTCCAGTGGCGGTAGCGGGAGGGGTGGGTCTCGAAGAAAATGGGATCCATGTGCCGATCGTAGCGGAAGCAGCTGGCCGGCGGCAAGCACTATAGTTCTGGAGCCCGGGAGGGCTGCGCAGTATAGTGCAGGTGTGATCGATCTCCTCCGCCTCCTCGGTCAGCGGGTCCGCGAGCTACGGCTCGAGAAGGGTCTCTCGCTTCGGCAGCTCGCCAAGGCGAGCGGCCTCTCCGAGCGCTTCCTCTCGGATCTGGAGGCGGGGCGGGGCAACATCTCCGTCGCTCGGCTCGCCGATGTCGCTGCCGCTCTCGGGAGGACTGCCGCCGGGCTGCTCCGGGAGGCGGAGGCGTCGGGCGAGGCGCAGCGGGTGGGGGTCATCTCCCTACTGGGCCTTCGAGGGGCCGGGAAGAGCACCATCGGGCCGAAGCTCGCGTCGCGCCTGGGGCTCCCCTTCTTCGAGCTCGACGGCCTGGTCGAGTCTCGCGCCGAGCTCTCGCTCGCGGAGCTCTTCTCCATCCACGGCGAGGACTACTACCGGCGGCTGGAGCGCGAGGAGCTCGAGCGCTTCCTCGCGAGCCACGACCGTGCGGTCCTGTCCACCGGAGGTGGAATCGTCGCGCACGCGGAATCCCTGCGTGTCCTCGAGGAGCGGACGGTCATGGTCTGGCTCCGCGCGGACGCGGACGATCATTGGAGCCGCGTGGTCGGGCAGGGGGACATCCGGCCGATGGCGGATCGGCCTGCTGCCAAGGCCGAGCTTCGCAGGCTCCTCGTCGATCGGGAGCCGCTCTACGCCAAGGCCCGGCTTCAGGTGGACACGACCCGCCTCGGGATCGCTGGAGCGGTCGACGAGCTCGTGGAGCGGCTCGCCCAGCCTGCGGTTTCCGGCACTTCGGCGGCGCAGCAGTAACGCCACGCGACGGCTCGGGCTGAGATCGGGGGTCGGTCGGCTGACCGATGTGCGGTCGATCTCCGCCCAGCTAGGGTCAGGTCTCGAAGCTCGCTCGCGGTGGGGTTGCGCCGACCGCAAGCGAAAGGGCCGCCATGTTCTCTCGGATCGCGGAACGCACCGGGTTGTCGAGCGAAGCCGGACAGACCCTCACCGAGTACGCGCTCGTCGCAGGAGGGCTCGCCGCCGCCGCCCTGGTCGCGGCGGGGCCCCTCGGAATGCTGGACGCCATCCGCCGCTACTTCGGCTCCATCTACTTCGTCCTCTCCCTTCCGCTGCCGTGAGGTTTCGCGCGATGCGTTTCGAGGAACCAAGGGCCAGTTTGAACGGTCGACGCCCCCTCCGATGGCTGAAGTTCGGCGTCTACCTCGCGAGCGCCGCCGTGACGATGGCTGCCTCGGCGCCGGCGGCGCGCGCGTTCCTGGCCCTGGTCGCCGGCCCGTTCGGAGAAGCATCCCAGATCGGTGGCCTCGCAGCTCGATTCGCCTGCGCCTGCGTCGCCGCGCTCGTCGTCGCCTGGCTCGTCATCGATGCGGCATTCGATCGCATCGTCCCGCGACGGCTCCTGGCCGTCCAGCTCGCCGTCATGAGCGCGACCTTGCTCGCCGGGAGCGGTGGCCCTCCCACGCGGGTCGGATCCGCCGCGGTGGAGGCGATGCTCGACCGCGCACGGTCGGTGGCCGCGGACTCCCTGGGCAAGGGCGAATCGCTCGCCGCCGTCGAGCCTTCCGTGCGGGCCGAGCTGCTCCAGGCGTTTCCCCACACGCCGTTTCGCGACCGGTGGCTCCGCAGCCTTCCGCCCGCGCTGGTCGTCCTCGAGGGCGCGGATGGTCCCCTCCTCGTGCCTCGGCCCGGCGATCCACCTGGAACCCTCTATCTGGCGATCGCGCCTTCCGGCGCGGTGGGCTGGATGACCGCGCTGGTGCTCGATGGCTCGGAGCCCGTCCTCCTTCGGGAGAACGGTCGACCGCGGATCGTGGGCGTCGGCCGCTGCCTCGGCGATCGAATCGAAGGAGAGCGAGAATGCTGAAAGGACGAACGCCGCTGTTGATCGCGATCGGCTTGGGGCTCCTGGCCGGCGCGGTGGCCTACGGCTCCCTCCGAGCCAAGGAGCGCGAGGTGCGGGACGGGTGGAACCTGGTCCCCGTCCTGGTCGCCGCCGAGGATCTCGAGGAAGGGAGCGTCCTCTCGTTCGAGATGATCGCCAAGAGCCGCATCCCGGAGCAGTTCGTGACCGGCTCGGTGGTCCGCCCGGAATATGCCGAGAGCGTGATCGGCCAGCGGGTGATCGTGCCGATGCGAGCCGGCGATCCCATCCTCTGGTCCCAGTTCGAGACCGCGCGGTCCCTCGACCGGCTCTCGCCCGCCATCATGAAGAAGGGCCGGGCGATCACGGTCTCGGTCAACGAGAAGAGCTCGGTGGGAGGTTGGATCCGCCCAAACGATCACGTGGACGTGATCGGCTCGATCCGCGATCCGAATACCCAGGAGATCGTCACCCTGACCCTCCTCCAGAACGTGCTCGTCCTCGCCACCGGCAAGTCCATGGGCACCGGCGGCGGACTCCCTGCGGACGGACCCAGAGGCTACGGAGACCTCTCACTCCTGGTGCTCCCCGAGGAGGCCGAGATTCTGGTCCTGGCCCAGGAGCTCGGCTCGCTCACCTTCGTGCTCCGGAATCCGGAGGAGCTCGACGTCGAGGAGGATCGGGGCCGGGCGACCATCGGGACGTTGCTCACGGGCGAGCGCTCCAAGGCGCTGCGCCAGCTCCGCTACCAGACCATCCAGGTGATCCGGGGATCGGCAGGGACCGCGGAACGCTCGGGGATCGTCGGAGCGCCTTGAGCGCGGGGGCATGTCATGTTCGAGCACGTCCTGGTCTCGCTCCTGGTCGTCGCCTCGGTCTCGTTCTTCGCCTGGGTCGCGTTCGGCATCATCGGCAACGCAATCGCGCGCCTGAAGCAGCGCTACCCCATCCGCAGCCGCTCCGATCTGCGCGATCTCCTGCTCTTCCTCGATCGCCGCGCGATCGCCGTGCTCTCTCTCTGCATGGGGGCGATCTCCGTCGGCGCTGGAATCCTGCTCGGAGGATGGCTGACCGCGACGATGTTCGGGGTCGGGGGCGCCGCCGCTCCACCTCTCTTCGTTGGGATCTATCGGAAGCGGCGAATCCGATCGTTCGAACGCCAGCTCGTAGACGCGCTCCAATCGCTCGCGAACGGGCTTCGGGCGGGACTCACAATCCCCCAGGCGCTCGAGCAGATCGCGCGGGAGGCGACCGCACCCCTGGGGCAGGAGTTCGCCCTCCTCGTGAAGGAGCTCAAGGTCGGGGTCCAGCTCGACGACGCGCTGGCAAACCTGGCCTCGCGGGTCGAGTCGGACGACCTCTCCCTCGTCGTGGTCTCGACCAGCACCGCAAGACAGCTCGGCGGGAACATGGCCGAGATGCTCGAGACAATCGGAGGGACGATCCGAGAGCGCTTCCGCCTGCAGGGCAAGATCGCGGCGCTCACCTCGCAGGGGAAGATGCAGGGTTGGATCGTCGCATCGCTGCCCCTGCTCCTGGGCGCCGTCATGCGACACATGCGGCCCGACCTCGTGGAGCCCATGCTCGATCACGTCTTCGGCTACGCGCTCGTCGCGGCCGTGGTGTTGCTCGAAGCGGTTGGTCTCTTCTTCATCCGGAAGATCGTCAACGTCGATGTCTGAAGGAGGGGAGTCATGCTCGCGTCCATCGGGATTCCGCTCGCTGTCGCGCTCGCCTTTGCGGCCGCCTTCTTCGGCGCGTCGTGGGCCCTCGACCGCTGGTTCGGGGGGATCCTCGGATACGTTCGTTCCTCGGGAGGATCGTCGGGGCTGCAGCGCCTTCGTCCCTTGCTGCTGCAGCCGCTCGGGAGAGCCGTTCGACGGTGGGTCGGCCCGGGCCACCAGGAGCGCGTGAGGCAAGCCCTCGTTCGCGCCGGCGAGCCGGCCGGCCTCGAGCCCTCGGAGATCGTGGCGCTCCAGATCGTCGCGCTCGCGGGATTCCTGTTGGTGGGCGCGATGATCGGCCACGCGCTCGATCGAGCCGTCCTCGGCGCGATCGCGGGAGCCGCGCTCGGAGCGGGATATCCGCGGCTCTGGCTGCGCGAACAGATCCAGCGGCGGGAAAAGGCGATCACGAGAGCGCTCCCGTTCGGTCTCGATCTCCTCACGCTCTCCGTGGAGGCCGGCCTCGACTTCTCCGGCGCCCTCGGCAGGGTCGTGGAGAAGGGGAAGCATGGCCCTCTGCGCGACGAGCTGGCCATCGTGCTCAAGCAGCTTCGGATGGGCCGCACCCGCGAAGATGCGTTGAAACAGCTCGCCGAGCGGGTCCGACTCCCGGCGGTGGCCTCCTTCGTCACCACCGTCATCCAGGCCGATCGGATGGGCACCAGTCTCGGAAAGGTGATGCGGATCCAGGCGACCCAGCTCCGCCAGGACCGATCGCAGCGCGCGGAGAAGCTCGCCGGAGAGGCGCCGGTGAAGATGCTCTTTCCGCTCATTGCCTGCATTTTTCCCACGGTGTTTCTCGTCCTCTTCGGGCCGATCGTGTTCGCGATGGCTTTCGGCGGATTCGGAGGGTGACGATGGCTCCTTCCACTCGTCTCGTCGTAGATGGCGAGGTCGTCGGATCCCTCGATGGCTCTACGTCGAGCCTCACCATCGGCCGATCGGCCTCGAGCGGTCTCGTCCTCGACAGGCCTGGAATCTCCCGACGGCACGCCCTGATTCACGTCGGGCCGACCGGTGCGCTCTCGATTGAGGATCTGGGGTCGGCAAACGGCACACTCCTGAATGGCAAGTCGGTCTCGGCGCCGACTCCGCTGCGGGCCGGTGACCGAGTGCTCCTCGGGGATGTGACGATCGAGATCGAAGGGAGGCGAGCGGCTGGGACTTCCCATCAACCGGCAGCGGGCGTCTTGGACCGGCCCCGTAGCGAGCAGCCAGCGAAGTCCTCCGGGCTCCTCTCCGGTCGTGGTCCCGCCGCGATCGTCGCGGCGCTCGCGTTGGGGATTCTGCTCCTGGCATCCGTGTCGCGGATCTCGGGAGGCCAGGGCGGCGCAGCCATGCTCGGTGATCGAAGCGCCGAGACGTTCGTTCTGGAGGAGGTCGGATCGGATGCGGTCTTTGGACGCGGGCCGGACGTATCCGTCCCTACGGGCGAGCGAGCTTCCTTCCTGCTCCCAGCGATCGGCGCGGAGCCTGGCGAGAGCCGGTTCACCGTGCGGTACTCGAGCTCGCTGGTGAAGCCGGACGCGATCGAGGTCCGCGTCAACGACGAGGTGATCGGCTTCGTCGCCGGGTCGGGGGCGGCCTGGAAGCGAGACCAGGAGATCCGTCTTCCCGCGCGGGTCCTTCGACCGGGCGAGCGCAACGTCCTCGCCTTCGTGGATCCTCTCCACGGCGCTCCGAACGAGCAAGCGGAGTGGCAGGTGGGAGAGATCGAGCTCGTGGTGGAGCCGATTCCGCACTGCGATCCGGTCGACTGCATCGAGCAGGCGGAGCGCCACTTCGCGCTCGGCTCTCGAGCTTTCGAAGCCCGGGCCCTGGCGCCGCGAAGTCTCTTCGACGCCTGGCTGTCTCTGCGGATGGCCCTCCGGTTCGTGGAGAACCTGTCCGCGAGACCCGGAGTCCACGGTCGGATCGTCGCGCTCCTCGGCGAGGTCGATGTGGAGCTTCAGGCTCGTTGCAGCAGGCTCCGCTTCACGGTCGAGCGAAGTGTCGCGTTGGACGAGCTCGGTCGCGCGAGGAGCGCTGCCGACGAGCTCTTGCGCACGTTCCCAGGACCCGAACATCGCTGCCACGGAATGGCCCGGCAGATGCTCTCCTGGCTGGATGGCTGAGGCGGAGATGAATACGAGACGCATCGACCTTCGAACCGCCCCCGGCTTGCATCCGAACGCCCACGATGGTGCCTCGGAGCAGGAGTCGCTCGTGAGTGGCGAATCGGGGCTCTGGCCCTTTCGTGTATCGCTCGAGGCCGCCTGCGAGACACAGCCGCATACGATCGTTCGGGAGGCCACCCCGGGCGCCAAGCTGATCGTGACCGAAGGCCCTGGGGCCGAGCGCTCCTTTGACCTCGACGGCTCCGAGTGGATGATTGGTCGCTCTCGCAGCTGCGAGATTCCATTGCCGGACCCGTCGATCTCGCGTCGCCATCTCCTCATCCGTCGAAAGGGCGGCGTCTTTGTCGCCATCGACCAGGGATCGGAAAACGGAACGCTCGTCGAAGGAGCCTCGATCGCGGAGCTCGTGCTCTCGAATGGCCACGAGCTCGTGCTCGGTGACACGACGCTTCGCTTCGTCGCCGCCGCTGACGGAACCATGGGCGAATCCGAAACGAAGACGCGTGAGACTGCCATGGAGGAGGGAGGCCCGACACGATTGCTCGCCGGCCCCACGCCATCCAGTGGGACGCAGTCTTCTCCATCGTCGATGCGGCGACGAAAGGGACCTCGGTTGGCGGTTGGGGCCGCGGCCCTGCTGACGATCGTCGGCGTGGCCGCGATCGGGATCGGGATCGGAGGTCGACGGGCGTCGGCTCCGCCTCCTGTTGTGTCGCCGGGAGGAGAGGGCGAGGCCTTCGCCGCTTTTCAGCGCGGGCTCGGGCTCGTGCGTGACGGCGATTGGGACGAGGCGGCGTCGCTCTTCGCCGAGGCTCGGACGCTGGATCCCGACAACGCGGAGCTGGAGCGCTATGCCGAGCGTGCGCAGAAAGAGGCCGCGGAGCAGGTCCGGGCCGCCGACGTGCGAATGCAGCTCGAACAAGGCGATTCGGATCGGGCGGAAGCGGTCTTTGCGCAGATCGACCCGGAGTCGTTGGTCTTCGAGCGAGAGGGAGGTTCGCTACGCGCAGCGATCGACGCGCTTCGGGCGGTCGCCGGAGAGCCGCTCGATGAAGCCGAGCGCCAGGGGGCGCCGATCGATCGCGAGTCCACGAGGTTTGCGGCAACCGGCTCCAGCCGCGCAGGCGCCGGTCGGCTTGCGGCGATCGAGCGTGAGGCAACCGGCCGAGGGATTGCGCTGCCGAATCAGAACGGACGGGCCTCCGGCGCTTCGAGTCGCGAAACGCGCAGGGCAGCGGTGCGGAACCCAAGCGCGGGGCCGACCGAGGCCCTGGGAAGTGCGCGGTCTGCGGGAGGCGACGACGTCGCACGTCGACATTTCGAGGCCGGGCTTCGAGCCCTCGAGGGCGGGAACCTGGAGCGCGCTGCAGAGCACCTGGGCGAATCGCTGAGGCTCGACCCGGGGAACGCGGCCGCAAAGGCCGCGATGGACAAGCTCAGAGGCCGCGCCGAAGGGCTGTTTCGGGAGGCGTACGCCGAGAGGAACACCGATCCGGCGGGTGCGCGGAGGAAGCTCGCGGTCGTCGTGCGTCTCTCCCGACCGGGTGAGGCCCTGTACGAAAAGGCGACGTCCTGGCTCGCGAAGCTCGAAGGACCTCGATGATGTGCTCGCGGCCCGGACGAGTCGCCTGGGCGAATCCGACGACCGCCGGATTCGCCCAGGCGGTATATCTTCCCAAGGCCTCATTCGTACCTGGCCGTGGCTCCCTCGCTTCGACGAGGGAGCTCTCGAGGAACTTCCGCTTGGCTCGTCGATCCCAGCTCGATCTATTTGGCGATTCTCCGGACGCTCGGCCTTCCGGGAAGCCGGATGGCGAAGGCGTTCCTTCGGACGCTCCCGGCACCGACGAGCCGGCCCCCACTCCCGGCGCGAAGGTCAAGGCGAAGCGGACTTCTCGGTCGCGAGTCTCCCCAGCGCGAGGAGCTGGAAAGAGCGCGGAGGAGAGCGGGGAGGAGCGCGGGGATCTGCTGCCCGGTTCGCGGCGATCCGTGGCGAAGGAGCAAGAGGTCGAGGTTGGCGGGGGGGCGATCTCGCAGACTCGAGAGACGCCCGAGCGATCCGCGTACTCGACCGGAGGGAACGGGGAGCCGACGCCCAGGGCGCGGATTGCGCAGGAGAGGGAGCGCGAGGACGAGGAGGATACGGGCGCGGCGCGGATCGAGCGGGAGGGTGGGATTGCGTCGGCGTCCGGCGGGCCTGAGGTGGTGTCGGTCGGCGAGCTGGCCAGGCGGATCAAGGGCTCGCTGGAGGGGCGTTTCGGCGACGTGCTGGTCCGCGGCGAGATCTCGAACCTTCGGCAGCCAGGGTCGGGCCACCTCTACTTCAGCCTGAAGGACGCCTCGGGGAGCCTGCGTGCGGTTCTCTTCCGCGGGCAGGCCCGGAGGCTGCGCTTCCGGCCCGACAACGGGCAGGAGGTGGTGGCCCGGGGCCGGGTGAGCTTCTACGAGGTCAGCGGCGACGCGCAGCTCGTGTGTGAGTCCCTCGATCCCGTTGGGGCGGGGGCGCTCGCGCTCGCCTTCGAGCAGCGCAAGGCGAAGCTCGCGGCGGAGGGTCTCTTCGATCCGGCGCGCAAGCGCCAGCTCCCGTTCCTTCCTCGCCGGATCGGCGTTGTGACGAGCCCGACCGGCGCAGCGATCCACGATTTCGTCCGCGTGCTCCATCGACGGTTTCCGGGGATCGCGGTCCTTGTCGCACCGGCGAGGGTGCAGGGCGCCGGTGCGGCGGACGAGATCGCCGCGGGGATCGAGCGGCTGGGGGCACGCGGCGACTGCGAGATCGTCGTGGTCACCCGGGGCGGCGGCTCGATCGAAGATCTCTGGGCGTTCAACGAGGAGGTGGTGGCCCGGGCCATCGCCGCATGCCCGGTTCCCGTGGTCTCGGCGGTCGGGCACGAGGTCGACTTCACGATCGCGGACTTCGTGGCCGATCTGCGGGCGCCGACGCCCACCGGAGCGGCGGAGCGGATCGCGCCGGTGGAGGACGAGCTGCGCGCCGCGCTCGCGGTGACGCGCAGCCGCCTCGCCCGGAGCGCGCGGCGGGAGCTGGAGAGTCGGCGCGCGGCCGTGCATCGCGTCCGCTCGAGGCTCGGGGACCCCACCCGGCGCGTGGCGGACGAGAGGCTTCGGCTGGATGCGAGGCGCCGGGTCGCGGCGGACGCGGTGGTCGGAGCGATCGCCCTGGGCCGTCGGGAGCTGCGGGGCCGGGAGGAGCGGCTGCGCCTGGTCAATCCGGTTGCGCGGCTGAAGCGTCGGTCCCGGGAGCTCGATTCGCTCCGGGAGAGGCTCTCTCGCGCAGCGCGCGGACTCCTGCGGGAGCGGCGAGCCGGGCTGCGGAGCGCCGGGCTCGCCCTCGGCCGGGCGGCTCCCCGCGATCGGGTGCTTCGGGAAGGGCAGCAGCTCGGGGAGCTTCGCGAGCGCCTGTTCGGAGCGATTCAGCGGGCCCTGGAGGGCCGGCGTGCCCGCATCGATGAGCGGGCGGCGCAGCTTCGAGCGCTCTCGCCTCTCCAGGTGCTGGCGCGCGGCTACGCGATCGCCTTCGCGGAGAGCGGCGCGGTGCTGCTCTCGTCGAGGGAGATCCGCGCGGGGCAGAGGCTCCACCTGGAGCTCGCGGACGGCGCGCTCACGGTCGAGGTCCTCGGGGAAGCGCCGGAGCGGAAGGGATGATCGCCTGGTCGGTTTCCCGTGGTGCGCGGCCCGCGCTTCGATTGACCCACTTTCGCGCGGAGGCTAACTTCCGCGCCCCCTTGGAGGAGACGCAGTGCCGACGAACGAAGAGAAGCGCAAGGACGGCGCGGATTCCCTGGACGACGTTGCGTACGAGGCGCTGATCCAGGAGCTGGACAGCGTGGTCCGGCAGCTCGAGGCCAGCGAGCTCTCCCTCGAGGAATCGCTGCAGGCTTTCGAGCGGGGCGTGAAGCTCTCGAAGGCGGCGGAGCACCGGCTCGACGAGGCGGAAGGCCGCGTGGAGGTCCTCCTGCAGGGGGATCGGACGAGGCCGTTGGCGCAGCAGGAGAGCGGGGAAGGACCACGGTCGCGAACCCGCTCGCAGGAGTCGGAAGAGGCGCCCTGAGGCCGGGGTTTTGGCGCGATCTACGCGGTCGCCGCGCTCGGACGCCAGGACCCTCGAGGTTGCGCTGGCTGCAGCAGACGGCGTAACCGCGACGGTCTCCTCACGGAGAGGCTCGGGATGGAGCAGGAGGCACGGCCCAGAATCATCATCGTCGACGATGATCGGGACACGAGGGAGATGCTCACGCTCGCCCTCGCGCAGGCCGGCTTCGAGGTCTCCCAGGCGGCGAACGGGCTTCGACTGATCTCCATCCTCCACGTCGACAGGCCGGACCTCATCCTCCTCGACGTGATGATGAGCTGGATCGACGGCATCGACCTCTGTCGCTCGATCAAGAAGAACGAAGAGTTCCGCGACATCCCGGTGGTCTTCCTCTCGGCGAGGAACACCCCGGAAGCGCGGCGCGCCGGGCTGGACGCCGGCGCGATCGATTACCTCACCAAGCCGGTGAACATCGAGAAGCTGGAGGCCCGCATCCGGGAGATCCTCTCAGCCGGGACTGCGAAATGACCGAAGAACCTCGCCGAACGGCAGCCGCCCACACCGGGGCGCCGGGAGGCGCTCCCGTGGATCTCGAAACCTACCTCCGGGAGCGCAAGGAGCGGATCGAGGCGACCCTCGCGGAACATGCACGGGACTGGGAAGAGCGCGTCCCGGAGGCCCTCGCGAAGGCGATGGCGTACAGCCTCCTCGCCGGGGGCAAGCGCTTGCGCCCGATCCTCTGCCTCGCGGCATTCGAGGGATGCGAGGGCGCCAGGGTGGCGGAAGCGGTCGCGCTCGACTTCGCGGTGGCCCTGGAGCTCATCCACACCTACTCGCTGGTGCACGACGACCTGCCGGCGATGGACGACGACGACCTGCGCCGGGGCCGTCCGACCTGCCACAAGGTCTTCGGCGAGGCGACCGCGATCCTCGCGGGCGACGCCCTGCTGACGGAGGCCTTCGGGATCCTGGCGGGAGGCGACGAGCCCGTTCGGGCGAAGCTCGTCGGCCTCCTGGCCCGAGCGGCAGGGGCGGAAGGCATGGTGGGGGGCCAGCAGCTCGACCTCGACATGACCGGGCGCCTGGCGGCGGCGGAGCCGCTGCCGTCGCTGGACGAGATCGGGGAGATCCACCGGCGGAAGACCGGGGCGCTCCTCGCAGTGGCGTCCGAGGCGGGGGCCCTCGCCGCCGGCGCGTCGGACGCCACGGTGAAGGCGCTGCGCGCCTACGGGGAGAGCCTGGGCCTGGCCTTCCAGATCGCGGACGACGTCCTGGATGTGGTGGGCGACGCCGCGGCGATGGGCAAGTCGGGTCGAGGCGACGAGGCAAAGGGGAAGCCGACGTACCCGGCGCTGGTCGGGATTGACCGCGCACGGGCGCTGGCGCGGGAGGCGCGCGATCGAGCGCTCTCGGCGATCGGCGAGCTGGGTGAGGCCGCCGCTCCCCTGAGGCTCCTCGCGAGCTACGCCATCGACCGCGCGAGCTGAAGGTCTGTCCAAAGATTTGGACGGACCTCCGCGAAGCCCGAAGGGCGAAGCAACGTAGAATCGAGAGCCTTGCTCGTGATCCGAAAGTCGGCCCGGACCTTCGGGCCGATTTTTGGACAGCTCTTGAGCCCTACCTCGACCGAGCGACACTGGCCTGGGCGAGCGCGGCGGGAAGCGCGTTTCTGAGGAGGGCGAGCTCGTCATCGCTCGTGTCCGGGCCGACGCTGAAGCGCAGGGTCGACCGGGCGCCATCGGCCGAGAGGCCCATGGCGAGGAGGACGTGCGAGGGATCCATGGCGCCGGTGGAGCAGGCGGCGCCGTGGGAGCAGGCGATCCCCGCGAGGTCGAGGGCGACGAGGAGGGTCTCTCCGTCGACGCCGGGGAAGGTGGCGCTCACGATCCCGGGTACGCGTTCGACTTCGGAGGCGTTGATTCGCACCTCGGATCCGGCCGCGCGGACGATCTCTTCCAGGCGGGAGGATCGGTCGGCGAGGCGGGAGGCGCGGCTCTCGCGCTCCCGGAAGGCGAGGTCGGCTGCGGCGCCGAAGGCGGCGATGGCGACGAGGGCGGGGGTGCCGCCGCGCCTGCCGCGCTCCTGGTGGCCGGGGATCAGGGCGGCGCGCTCCTCGCCGGCCCGAAGGACGAGGGCGCCGGCGCCGGCGAGGCCTCCGAGCTTGTGGGCGGAGAGGGCGAGGCTGGCGCATCGCGCCGTCCACGGAGCGAGGTCGAGCTTGCCGGCGGCCTGGACGGCGTCGCAGTGGAGGGGAGCGCCGACGTCGCGGGCCATGGCCGCGAGCGCTTCGATCGGCTGGATGGCGCCGGTCTCGTTGTTGGCGAGCTGGACGGCGACGGCGGTGACGGGTCCTTCGGCGATGGCGGCCCGGGCCCGCTCGATGTCGATGGTGCCCGACGGCAGCACCGGGAGGTCCTCGACCTCGGCGCTACCGGCCCGCAGGGACTCGGCGGCGATCCGGAGGGACGGGTGCTCGATGGCGCCGAGGAGGAGTCGCCCCGGGCGAACCCTCGCGCCCAGGATCGCGGCGGCGTTCGCCTCGCTTCCACTCCCTGTAAAGATCACGTCGCCGGGGGCGCAGCCCGCGAGCCGGGCTACGCGCTCCCGGGCCTCTTCGAGGAGGCGCCGGGCGGCTCTCCCTTCCGCGTGGACGGAGGAGGGGTTCCCGGCGCCGAGGGCGAGCGCGCGCTCGGCGGCCTCGCGGGCGACGGGGTGGAGCGGGGCGCCTGCCGCCCAGTCGAAGTAGGCGCGCCCCACGAGCTCAGTCGGCACGGGGATCGTAGGCGAGCAGCGGGATCCCGGGCTTCCCCGCGACGCCCCACTCCTCGCAGAAGCGGCGGACGAGGCCCGACTTGAACTCCTCGCGCTGCGCCTTCCCGAGCTTCTGAACGGGGATCCGCGCGCCGGCCATCTGGCCGTGTCCGCCGGCGCTCCCGCCGAGCTCCTCCACGACCTCGCGGATGAGCCTGCCGGCGTTCATCCGCTTGTCGTTGGTGCGCAGCGAGAGGAAGAGATTGTCCTCGTAGATCGCGTACGCGAGGGACCACTTGATGCCCTCGAGGAAGAGGTGCCGCTCGGCGACCTCGGCGACCATGTCGGGCGAGTAGATGTCGCCCAGGTCGGCCATCACGGCGTTCCCGTGGACGCGGCCCTTCTCGATGGCGGTGTGGTAGAGGCGGAAGTACTCGGCGGGGAGCTTGGGATGCTCGATGAGCGCGAGCGCCTCCTTGTCGGCCTGGGGGAAGAGCCAGAGGTACGCCTGGACGTCGACGTCCTCGGTCTCCCGGCCCAGATCGCGCGTGTCGGCCTTGATCCCGTAGAAGAGCGCGGTCGCGACCTCGCGGGTGGGGACGATACCGAGCGTACGCAGGTAGAGGGCGGCGATGGTGCTGGTGGCGCCGTAGTCGCCTCCGACCTCGGCGATCTCCGCGTCGCGGCTGCCGGTCCGCTCCGGGTGGTGATCGAGGATCACGTTCGCCGGGTGGTCGGGAGGCAGGGAGTGGTTCCCCATCTGCGGCTGGGTGTCGACCAGGCAGAAGAGGTCGAACTCGTCGAAGTCGATCCGCGAGATCGGGACGATCGGGAGCTTGAGCACCTTGAGCAGCGCCCGGTTCTCGGTCCGGCCGATGATC
The DNA here is from genome assembly GCF_001263175.1 of Vulgatibacter incomptus. GTDB lineage: Bacteria > Myxococcota > Myxococcia > Myxococcales > Vulgatibacteraceae > Vulgatibacter > Vulgatibacter incomptus. The sequence goes on from NZ_CP012332.1 coordinate 1,260,266, forward strand.
CCGCCGTAGGCGATGGCGGCCTTGAGGCCCGCCTTCTCCTCGAAGATCTGCGCGAGCGCGAGCGCGGCAGCGACGGAGTCGGGATCCGGGTTGTCGTGGGTGAGGATCAGCGGGCGCTTCCGGGTTTTCGCGAGCGCCACGAGTCGGTTGGCACGCGCTTCCAGGCTCTCGCTCAAGGCGTCATCCCGCGTCACGGTCGCCTTCGAACCGGCGCCTCGGTGAACGGAAGGGTGAGCGCGGCCTCGTTCACTCGAGGGCTGGGCCCCTCTAGACGACGGAGTCGCCATGCTAGAGGCCCCTCTCTTCCTGGTCAAACGATGAAGGTTCCATGTCGTCTCGGGTCCGGTTCGAAGCTAACAATGGGAGGGCGCCCGAAGTCTCCACGTGGTCGTCTCGAGCGCCCGTAGCCCGCCCGATCTCCACGCGCCGCGGCATCCCGGCCGATCGAAGAACGAGCGCGAGCGGTATAGCCGAGCAGGGCGGTGAAAGCCAATTGCCCCGGAACGGCAAGGAACCTGGACCGTCGCCGAAAGCGCGGGGCCCTCGCCGTTCGACTAGATGTTGGAGGCGCGGCGGCTCCGCTGCTCCCGCAGCCCGTCGATGAAGGCCGCGGAGTTCTCGAGGGAATTCTCGAGGGCGTCGAGGAGCAGGCCCCTCAGGGCGGAGGGGGGCTGGCGCAGGGAGTCGAAATACCGCTGCCGATCGACCGTGTGGATGATCGCCGGCAGGTAGCCCGCGCGGAGCAGGTACCAGGCCTGGACGAGCCGTCCGATCTTCCCGTTGTGCTCCACGAAGGGAAAGACCCGCATGAACTGCCAGTGAGCCTGGGCCGCCTGGCGGACCGGATGGAGCTCGTGGAACTCGACCCTTTCCAGGGATTCGACGAACTTCGCGAGCTCCCCCTCGATCCGCTCGGGCAGAGCAATCTCGTGGGTGTAGGTCCGGTGGATCGGCATCTCGGCCCGGTAGAGACCCCGCTTCCGAAGGCCGGCGTCGCCCCGCACCAGGATCTCGAAGACCTCGACCAGGAAGGGGAGGTCGATCCGGTTCTCGCGGACGGCGGCGTGGGCTCGGACGTGCTCCAGGGCGTCGCGGTGGCGCCGGATCGCGGAGATCACGGCCATGAGCGACGCGTCGCCCACGACGAGGTGTTCCAGCGCCTGGGTGAGCTCCGCCTCGCTCAGGACCTCGCCTTCCAGGCCGCCCTCGTGGTGGAACCACGACATCTCGTAGAGGCGCTTGTAGGCCTCTGCGGTTCGGGGATCGGCGGAGAGCCGCTCCGCGAGCTCGGCGTTCCGGGAATCGAGGTGTACAAAACGGGCAGTCATCGCCCGGAAGGCTATCGCCCGAAATGTTCAGTTGTCAAGCGGGCTTAGCTCACACTGCCCCGTTGCCCGGGCCCTCGCGGGCCGGCTCTCGGGACAGGTGGTCGGTCGCTTGCCCGGGTCGGGATTCCCGGCCCGGGCGGAAGACGGTTCTCGCCTAGCCCAGCCACTCCCAGGTCGCCCGGCTCACCTGGGCGCTGGGGAAGCGCGCACCGTGCTCCTCGGCTAGGCGGGGGCCGGCCTGCGTGCGGAACTCCTCGACCGCCGCGGCGTCGACCGCGTCGTAGACGATGAGCTGGCGGCTCTGAGCGTCGTCGTCGCTGTGAAGCTCGAAGCGGCGGGCGCGAACGAAGCCGGGGGAGGCGAGGACGGCGGGGAGGTGCTCCTCGTCGTACCACCGGGACCAGGCCTCGAGATCCGCCGTGGGGACGACGGCCTCGACGACGAAGGCGGCGCCGGGCTCCTCGCCGAAGCGCAGGCCGCGGCGGACGTTGCCTTCGAGCTCGCCGAACTCCAGGTGCGCCTTCGCTTCGCCGAACGCGGTCGAGAAGGCCTGGGAGAGATCGTCGCGCTCACGCGAGATCAGGTAGGACTCGAGGCTCGCGAGGCTCGGCAGCTCGAAAAACCAGCAGAACCTTGCGGCGCCGTCGTCGCCAATTACACGCGCACGCGCAGCCAGAGCGTTGCGGCCCATGGCAGCCACGGCTTCGACGACGTGTGATGCCTGCCACCGAGAGAACTCCTCGGCGCGGGGGGGCGGTACGTCGATTCGAACGAGGTGAATGACCATTTCGCGCGCACCTTAGCGGCCTCTCGGCCGCTTGTCATCGGAAGAATCGAGCGGGAGGCGTCAGAGCGTATGAAGGAAGCGGCCCCGCTCCAAGAGCGGGACCGGTTCCTTCAGCCGCGCTCCGCGCGGAAACGCTCTTCTTCTCGTCAGCTCCGCCTTCGGCTTCGCGTGAGGTCGTGATTCCATCACGACCTCACGCGGCCCGGGCGATCGTGTCCAGGGGTGGGAGGGGGGCGAGGAGTTTGCGGACCAGGGGGAGGTCCTCGGAGAGCTCCACCTTTCCGCGGTTCATCGCGGCAACGACGGTGGAGATTGATGGGATCAGCTGGGTCGGCGATGGCGTCTGCCGGAAGGCGCGGACCACGGTGGCGTAGCGATTCGCGGCCCGGACGTTCTCGGCGGCGATCCGCTGGAGGGGGAGCCAGAGCGGCGTCGAGAGCCTCGGAGCGAAGGCATCGAGGGCGAGGATCAGGGCGTTGCGGCTGCCGATCCGCCCCGCCTGGACCGCGTCCCACGCCGCCCGCGAGGGGACGTTCTCGGTGAGGCCTCCGTCGACCAGCCGGAAGAGATCCCGGCGGGTGAAGAGGGTCCCAAGGAGCTCGTGCATCCGCGGATCGGGCCGGAGGACGTCGTAGTGGATCAGGCCGGGGACGGCGCAGGAGAAGCCCGCGGCGTCGACGACGTCGAAGTCGTTGGTCCAGTCCTCCTGGCCGACGGCGATCCCGTCGAGGACGCCCGGTTTCGCGAGCTCCGAGGTGGCGGCAGCGACCTCCTCCAGCTTGGACTTGAGCAGCCACGGCCTGAGGGCGAGGCGCGTGGGCTCGACGAGGTGCTCGTAGTGGGAGAGCGGGCGCGGGAGCATGCCCCTGCGGATGCCGGAGAGCGTCACCAGCATCGGGATCTCGAGGTCGCGGAAGGTGAAGGGGCTGCCGTCGTCCCGCTGGAAGTGGCGGAGGAGCGCGCCTCGCAGATAGAGCCGGAGGGCCGCCGGGAGACCGTAGCGGTTCTCGATGGCGAGCACCCGGAAGAGGCGGCTCCAGCTCAGGGCGCGGAGGGCCGCCAGGACCTCGCCCGAGTCGTAGGTGTGGCTCCTGGCCCGGAAGAGGCCGTGGATGGCCCCCATGCTGGTGGCGGCGATGAGGCTCGGGCGGAGGCCGTGCTCCTCCAGGAGGGCGAAGGCGCCGAGGTAGACGTAGCTCGTCCCGCCGCCGCCGCCGAGGGAGAGCACGAGCTTCTTCTCCCGAAGCTCTGCGTCCAGGGACTGCGGGTCGAGGCGGCCGTCGTGGCGAAGGAGGAGGGAGTCGCGTAGCTGCTTGCTGCGGGCGGCGGCCTCGGGAGCGAAGGCGCCGAGGGCGGCGAAGTCGGGGCGCTCGAGCGCGTCGGTCAGCCTCCGAACGAGCTCCTCCCGAAACGGCGCGACGTCCGGCGCGAGGGAGACGGACCGTTCTGGAGGGCCGACCTCCCCTAGCCTCGCCAGCGAGATGGCCCAGCGCAGGGATGCCTCCTCCCCGGGACCGAGGGCCCAAGGGTCGGCGAGGGTGGCTCGGACCAGGGCGACCTCGAGCTCCTCGAGGGGGCGGACCTGCTGGAATCGTTCGACGGCGGACACTTCTCCGATCCCTACCGCGACGCGGCCGCTGCGTCGAGGCCTTGACGAAGGTGGCGACTTCGGCAGGCCTGCCCGCCTGCCTCCGTTTCGGCCGAAAAGCCTCAGGCAAGGCGGGGGCGGCCAGGGTCGTCGCCCGGAGGCTCTCCGACGATCCGCCGGAACGCGCCCCGCACCGAGTCGACGGTCCGGCCGTAGGCGTCCAGGAGCTGGCGGGCGGCGTCGCCGCCGACGAATCCCATTCCCCTGGCGAGGGCGGTGCGGTCGAGGGATCGCGTGGGGAGCCGCTCGGCCTGCCGGCCGGCGATGAGCTGCATCCGCAGCTCGAGCTTGCGCAGGAAGCGCCAGCCGGAGAGGAGGACCTCCGCGTTCGTCTCGTCGAGGAGCCCCGCCTGCTGCAGCCGGCCGATGCCGGCGAGGGTCGACGGCGACCGGACCTCCGGATGGTCGGCGCCGTGGACGAGCTGGAGGAACTGCACGGCGAAGTCCACGTCGAGGAGGCCGCCGCGGCCTGCCTTGAGGTGGGGGCTCGACGGGTCGGCCTCCCCGCTGGCCTCCTGGAGCCGCGCGCGCATGGAGGCGATGGCGCCAGCGACGGCCGGTACGTCGACCGGCGAGGCGTAGAGGGTGGGCTGGACGATCCGCGCCCAGGCCTCGTCGGTGAGGTCGGGATCGCCGGCGATGTGCCTCGCCCGCAGGAGCGACTGCCGCTCCCAGAGGGCGCTCTCGTTTGCGTGGTAGGCGGCCAGCGCCGGCAGGGAGACGACGAGGGCGCCCTGGGATCCCGAGGGGCGGAGCCTCGTGTCGATCCGGTAGAGGATGCCCTCGCGGAGCGGGACCTGCAGGTGCGAGAGCAGCCGCTGCACGAGGCGTGTGAACCACTCCGCGGCGGAGATCGCCTTTCGGCTCCCGCCGCTGCTCATGCCTTCGCTGCTCGGGTAGAGGAACATCAAGTCCAGGTCCGACTGGTAGCCGAGCTCTCCGCCGCCGAGCTTGCCGAGGCCGACGACCGAGAGGCGGCTCCCACCGGCCGGCTCTCCGTGCCGCTCGGTGAGCTCGCTCGTCGCGAGCTCGAGGGCGGAGGCGACGCAGGCGTCGGCCAGGGCGGTGAGCTCGGCCATCACACCTTCGAGGTCGAGATCACCGGAGACGTCGTTGAGGCCGATGCGGAGCTCTTCCTCGTTCTTGAAGCGGCGCAGGGCCGAGAGCTTCTCCTCAAGGTCGGCGTCGCGGGCGGTCCGCTGGGCCGCCTCCGCCGCCAGGAGCAAGCGCCCCCTTCGCGGCGAGGCCGCGTCGCGGCGCAGGAGGGTGTCGAGGAGCTCGGGGTGGCGGACGAAGTAGCGCGAGAGGTGGTCGCTGGTGCCGAAGAGCTCGAGGAGGAGCCGCGCCGTGGCGCCGTGTGCGGCGAGGAGCTCGAACCAGGGACCGGGGGATCGGAGGGCGGTGGCGAAGTCCGCGAGGGTCCGGAGGGCCTGGTCGGGGTCGGGGCTCCGGATCGCCTCGGAGAGGAGCGCCTCGGCCTGGCCCTCGAGGGCAGGGAGCACGTGGGCGGCGAAGGGCGTGTCGGGCTTTCGCGCGAGGCGCTTGAGCTCGCCCAGGGCCGAGGCCGCATCGAAGAAGCCGCTGGAGGCGAGGGCGGCTTCACGTTTGCCGTCGGGGAGGGATGGATCGAGCGCCCGCTCGAGCTGCGGATCGGAGGGCCTGGGCACGACGCCCGACACGCCGAGCAGATCCCGGAAGCAGAGCTCCACCGCGCGGCGGTGGTGGGCGAGGTCGGCGAGGAAGCCGGCCGCCGCGTCGGGTGGCCCGTAGCCCATTCGCCTCGCGAGCCGCTCCCGCTCGTCGGGATCGGCGGGGAGCTCGTGGGTCTGCCTCTCGTTCACCATCTGGATCCGGTGCTCGGCCCTGCGGAGGAAGTCGTAGGCGTCGGCGAGGGCGCCGCGATCCTGGGCGGAGAGGAGGCCAGCGAAGACGAGCTTGTCGAGGGCGGGGAGGGTGGCGCGCTCCCGGAGCCTCGGGTTCTTCCCGGCGTGGAGGAGGAGGAGCGCGGTGACCACGAACTCGGCCTCGCGGATCCCGCCCCGGCTCCTCTTGAGATCGTCCTGGCCGCCGGATGCCTCCCGCTCGATCCGGGCCTTCATGGCGCGGAGCTCGTCCACGGCGCCGATGTCCAGGTAGCGCCGGTAGACGAAGGGCTGGAGCGACGAGAGGATCTCCCCGCCGAGGGCGAGATCGCCGGCGATCGGCCGGGCCTTGAGCAGCGCGGCCCGCTCCCAGGTGCGGCCCTTCGCCTCGTAGTAGCGAAAGAAGGCCTCGGAACCCATGGCGATCGGGCCTGCCCGGCCCTCGGGGCGAAGGTCCAGATCCACGCGGAAGACGAAGCCGTCGGCGGTGACCTCGGAGATCGCGCGGACCAGCCTCTCCGCCAGGCGGCGGTAGAAGGTCTGGTTGGAGACGGCGCCAGCCGGGCCGCCAGCCGTCTCCCCTTCCTGCGGGTAGACGAGGATCAGGTCGATGTCGGAGGAGAAATTCAGCTCACCGGCGCCGAGCTTGCCCATGCCGAGGACGGCGAGGCCGGAGGCGGCACGCCCCTCTCCCCCGGCGGGCTCGCCGTGGTCGCTAGCGAGCTCACGGGCGAGGCGCGCTGCGGCCTCGTCGACGCAGACCTCTGCCAGCTCGCTGAGCTCGGCGGCTACCTCCGGGAACGGCGCCACACCGCCCAGATCGCGCGCGGCGATCCGAAGGACCTCCTCGTACTTGAAGCGTCGGAGCGCCTGGAGGAGGGCCTCGCCGGCGGGGACGCGGGCCAGGCCGCGGCGCAGGCGGCGCTCGAGGATCCGGCGCGGCTTGGGGCGCTCGTACCAGCGGGTGGCGGCCAGGAGGAGGCCCAACCTTGGGCGCGACGTCAGCGTCCGCGCGAGGAATCGGCTTCCGGCCAGGAGGGGAACCAGGCGGTCGAGGAGCGAGTTCCCCAGGGGCAGGGGCCTGCCGATCCGCTCCCGGTAGGCGGACACGTAGCGGACGAGGCCGGCCGCCGCGCCGTCCGGATCCGCGCTCGCCTCGCAAGCGGAGACGGCGCGCTCGGCGACCTCCTGCGCGAGGCCCGACGCGACGAGGGCGTCGAGGGTGCGGGTCGTTCGGAGGGAGGGGGGATCGGTGGCCACCGGACCCGAAGGGTACGCTGGCCCGCCCTCGCCGTGGAAGAGCGAACGGTTCCTGGCCAGCGGTGGGCGGCGATGGAGTGGGGCGCCGGAGGAGGGCGCAGAGCCGCTCCGGCGGGGCGTTTCTCGTCTGCCGCACGGTAGTGAACGGCGGCGAAACCGCGCCCCGAGGTGCTCGTTGCCCGCGCCAAGCGGGTTGCCCTATACCGCAGCGGTGCGTACCTGAAGCAGCCCGAGGTCGATGCCTTTCTGCGCCGAGACGGCAGCCCGCGAGAGCGGGAGGACGGCTTCTGGGGTTGCGGATGATTGCGAGGGGGAGCGGTGTCGGCGATCTCGAACCTCGAATCCGGTAGCTGGGAGCGGCTTCTGAAGGCCGCCCGGAGAACCCTCTGCCTGGCGATCGACATCGCGATGGCGGCGATCGATCGAATGGTCTCCCGCATGGGAAAGGCTGGCGCGAACGAGGTGCAGGTCGAGGGCGCGGGGGATCCCTACGCCTGGGAGCAGGGCCCGGGAGCGCCATCGGTCGCCAGGGAGCCGCCGCCGGAGGGGCACCTGGTGGCGAGGCTCGAGGGGGAGGCGGCAGCGAGGAACGCGCCCCATCCGCTCACCGAGGAGAGGCTCCATCCGCCGAGACGGGCCGAGCCGCCCGGCCCGCCGCCGCCTCAGGAGTGGCTCGGTGATCTGCCGTGGGCCTACGAGGACGACGCCTTCGTGGCGCTGGCGCGCGATCCGGCGACGCTCTGGATCTTCTGGGACTTCTCGAGGGCGACGGTCGACGGGGCGAGGTGGAACCTGGACGAGCCCCGGGTGCGCCTGCGCATCTTCGGTGACGAGGGGCTCGTCCGAGAGGCCGACGTGGCGCTGGAGTCCCGCTCGTTCTACGTGGGGGGCCTGACGCCGGGGCGCCGCTACCGCGCCGAGCTCGTCTTCGTGGGGCGGAACGGCGAGCGACGGATCGGCGCGCCGTCGAACGAGATGGCGCTGCCGCCCGTCGGGCCCTCTTCGATCATCGACGATCGCTTCGTGACCCTGCCGTGGGGTCTCTCGCTCGCGAGGCGGCTCGATCTCTTTGCCCGCGGGATGGAGTGGCCGGCGATCTCCGACTCCGAGCGGCAGGCGCTCCTGTCGGCCTCCCGATCCCAGAAGTTGGGCGCGTCGGAGCGCAGCGTCGCCGGTCGCAAGGACGCGGGCGATCGTCCCTGGTCCGGCTCACGCTACGAGGCGACCCGGTGAAGGGCTACCTGATTCTCCACCTCCACGCCCACCTGCCGTTCGTCCGTCACCCGGAGCACGAGCGGTTCCTCGAGGAAGACTGGCTCTTCGAGGCGATCACCGAGACCTACCTGCCTCTCGTCTCCCGCTTCGAGAAGTTGGCGGACGACGGGGTTCCGTTCCGGATCTCGATGACGCTGACGCCGCCGCTGGTGCAGATGCTCCGGGACGAGCTCCTCCAGCGGCGCTACGGCGCGCACCTCGATCGGCTCTGCGAGCTGGCGGAGAAGGAGCTCGACCGCACGCGGCACGAGCCCAGGCTCCATGACACCGCTCGTTTCTATCATCATCACTTGAACCACTCGCGCTGGCTCTGGCACGAGAGGTACAAGCGCGACCTGGTCGGTGCCTTCCGGCGCCTGCAGGATCGAGGCGTGCTCGAGATCGTCACCTGCGGCGCGACCCACGGCTTCCTGCCGCTGATGCAGGTACAGCCCGAGACGGTCCGCGCGCAGGTGTCGGTCGCGGCGGCGCATTATCGGCAGCACTTCGGCAGGGACCCCGCCGGCATCTGGCTGCCGGAGTGCGGGTACTACCCCGGCGTGGAGCGGATGCTGGCGGCGGAGGGGATCCGCTACTTCTTCGTGGACACGCACGGGATCGTCGACGCCACCCCGAGGCCGCGATACGGCGTCTTCGCGCCGCTCTTCACGCCGTCCGGGGTGGCCGCGTTCGGGCGGGATCCGGAGTCCAGCGAGCAGGTCTGGAGCGCGGAGAAGGGGTATCCGGGGGATCCGGTCTACCGCGAGTTCTACCGGGACGTGGGCTACGACCTCGACTACGACTATGTGAAGCCCTACGTGCAGTCCACGGGCGAGCGGAAGAACACGGGCTTCAAGTACCACCGCATCACCGGGAAGACGGCCGACAAGGACCTCTACGACTGGCGGGCCGCCTTCCATCAGGCCGACGTGCACGCGGGGAACTTCATGTTCAACCGCGAGCGGCAGATCGAGCACCTGGCGCTCACGATGGGCGATCGAAAGCCGGTGGTGGTGGCGCCCTATGATGCCGAGCTCTTCGGGCACTGGTGGTTCGAGGGTCCGGTCTTCCTGGAGATGTTCCTGCGGAAGGCGGCGCACGATCAGAGCGTGTTCCGCCTGGCGACCGGTGCCGACTACCTCCGCGAGAACCCGACCCAGCAGGTGGCGACGCCGCCCCTTTGTTCCTGGGGCGCGGGGGGGTACGCCGGCGTCTGGCTGGACGGCTCGAACGACTGGATCTACCGGCATCTCCACGGTGCGGCGGAGCGGATGATCCGCCTCGCCTCGGACTACCGAGAGCCCAGCGAGATCGAGCGCCGCGCCCTGAACCAGGCGGCCCGCGAGCTGCTGCTCGCCCAGTCGTCGGACTGGGCCTTCATCATGAAGACGGGGACCATGGTGGAGTACGCGATCCGACGGACCCGCGAGCACCTGCTGCGCTTCCTTCGCCTCGAGCGCGAGGTTCGGGATCGGGCCATCGACGAAGGCTGGCTCGCCTGGATCGAGGGGAAGGACAACCTCTTTCCCGAGCTGGACTACGGGATCTACCGGCCCGGCGTGAGCGCCTGAGAGGTCGTGTTCTGAGCTCTCAGGCGCCGGCTTCCCGCTACGCGTTCTGCGAAGGCTTGCGCCGGTTCCGGATCCCGAGGGCGAGGATGGCGAAGGCGAACGGAGAGGCCTGGCTCGCGGCAGTGGCGTCGCAGCCGAACCTTCGCTTCTTTCCCTTTCCATCGTGATCGGTCGTTCCGCCGTCGCCGGGGCCGGGGTTCTGGCCGCCGGTGCCGCCGTCGATCGTCCCGCCGCCTCCGTCGATCGAGCCACCAGCGCCGCCGGTGCCCGGGTCGGTGCCGTCATTGCCACCGGAGCCGTGGTCGGTCCCGCCGTGGCCGCCGGCGCCGGGATCGGTGCCGGTGTCGCCGCCGGCGCCGGGATCGGTGCCGGTGTCGCCGCCCGCGCCGGGATCGGTGCCGGTGTCGCCGCCAGCGCCCGGGTCGGTGCCGGTGTCGCCGCCAGCGCCGGGATCGGTGCCTGTGTCGCCGCCAGCGCCGGGATCGGTGCCGGTGTCGCCACCTGCGCCGGGATCGGTACCGGTATCGCCACCCGCGCCTGGATCGGTGCCGGTGTCGCCACCTGCGCCAGGATCGGTGCCGGTGTCGCCGCCAGCGCCGGGGTCGATGCCGCTGCCGCCTTCACCACCGGTGTTTCCGCCCGCGCCTCCGGCGCTGCAACCGGCTCCGCCGCCGGCGCCTCCGGCGCCACCGCTACCGCCGCTGCCGCCGTTCCCACCGGTGCCGCTGTTCCCACCGCTGCCGCCGGCGCCGCCGCCCGTGTCTCCGCTGAGGATCCGGACGTGGTCACCGTTGCGTGAGAAGCTCACCGGCTCGCCGTTGAGGCGGACAACGGTCGCGCCGGGCGCGTAGAGGCGCATCGGGCGCTCGTCGCCGGTCACGTCGAGGATGTAGCCGTTCCGCTCCGCCTCGACCGTCGCGGGATCGTCGCCGGCGACCTCGATCCACGGCGTCCCGTCGAGGGATAGCGACGTCCCGGAGGCGAGCATGACCCGCGCGACCTGGCCGTTCACGGTCTTCCGCACACCGGCCATCCCCTTCACCGAGAGGCCCGCCGCCGCGCTCGTCTGGCCCGGATCCTCGTTGAAGACGGCGTCGAGCTGCGCGCCCGCCTCGAGGCCGGTGAGGCTGAGCCCGCGCCCCGGATCAGAGGGATCGATCGCGGCGATCCGCGGCCTCCCCGATGCCCAGTTGGATCCTCGCTGCGGAACGAGGGCGGTGAGGAACACGGTGTCGGAGGTGTCCGTCGCCGGCCGGATCATCGCCGCCGTCATGCTCCCGTCCGAATCGAACTTGTCGAGGTGGACGAGGCTCTGCGACTCGGTGCGCACCTCGAAGGCCGCGGGGGAGACGACGTTCACTCCCAGCACCCGATCGTTCTTCCCGTTCAGCCGAATCCAGCTGCCATCGCGGCTTGCGCCGTCCATGGCGTGGTAGACGATCTCGAAGCGCTTGTTGGACCTAGCGCGGACCACGTCCCGGACCACGGGGATACGGCGGTCGAGGAAGAGCACGGACCTGCCGAACGCGGTGAGGCCCATCGAGCTCGGGTAGAGCTTGCTTCCGGCGCCGATCGCGAACGAGTAGTGGGCGGTGGAGCCGCGGAGGTTGATCGAGCTCACGCGATCCCAGAACCAGGTGCAGGAGCCCATCCAGCAGTCGCGGACACCCTCGCCGAGCTGGCCCTGGCCGTCCACGAGGAGGGAGTTGGCGTACTTGGTGCGGTTGGCCTCCGGGGCGCCGTTGGCTCGGCCGATCCAGTATCCGGGGACGCGCGTGGTGAGCCACTCGCCGTCGGCGAAGAAGTGGACGCCCATGTCGTCGGCGTGGTCGTGGCCGAAGTTGATGTACCCGCCGGGCCAGCCGTCGTTGCGTAGCCGATCCCAGTTGCCGCGGCCGCCGTAGACGCCGGTCTTGAGCGTGAGCATGGCGCCGCCATCCTCCCAGCCGCTGCGGCTCTCCCAGAGGGAGAGATCCTTCGAGTAGTAGTCGAGGTTCCACGCCGCGCCGCCGGCGGGCGGAGCCGTGGGCGCGACGGTCTCGTCGTAGAAGAGGACGGAGAGGAGGAAGCCGCGCTGGCTGGGGGGCCAGCCGCTGAAATCGTAGCGTCCGTTGGTAGCGCCGCTGATGAAGCGCTGCGCGTACCACATGGCCTGGCCGTCGCGGTACTTGCGGCCCGCGTAGAAGAGGGGGAGCAGGGTGTTGTCGTTCTCGAAGCCGGAGAAATCGCCCCAGAGCACGTACTCGCGCCGATGGGCCGCAGCGGGAGGCATCATGAAGCGGCGCATGGCAGGGTAGTCGCGCACGATCCGCGTGTCGGCGTAGTCGGGCCCTCCCCGGAGCCGCGAGAGCGCGTGCGAGAAGGGGATGAGGGAGTCGAGGCCGTAGTGGAGGTAGCCGGTACCCTCGTGCCAGCCTCCGCCCTCGATGAGGTCGATGACGTACTTCACCTTGTCGAGGTTCTCCTTGGCGGCGTCGAGCCACCGCTGGGTCGAGAAGGAGAGCTCGCCGTCGAACGCGAGGGCCGCCATGCCCAGGGAGGACGTGTTGATCCAGTTGTGGTTCTGTAGGTGCTCGGGCATCCACCAGACGTTGCGACGCATGGCCTGGTAGACCTTCTCGCCCTCCACCGCGACGCGATCGCGGCACCGCTGGCGCTCGCTCTCGGAGAGGGAGTCGTAGAGCCAGTCGTAGGCGAGGGAGACCCCGAAGAGGAAGTGCGCGGAGTTGAGGTCCGGGTCGGGGCCGTCCTGGGTCTCTGGGAAGATCCAGTCCGGGTAGTTGCAGATCCCGACGAGGTAGTTCTTCGCGAGGGTCCGCGCCTCGCCCGCGATCGAGGAGGCTGGATCGAGGCCGATGGTGCCGAAGGCGAACGCCACCATGGAGTCGGGAATGGCGCGCCGATCGGAGAAATAGATCCAGTTCCGATCCGGCGTCACCGGGAAGTTGCCGCCGGCGTAGGGGTAGTGGATCCCGGCCTCGAGGGCGGTGCGAATCGGCCGGAGCGGGCCGTCGAGGCGCGCCCGGATCGTGGAGATCTCCGAGCGGTCGAAGAGGAGGCTCGGGTGGCTGGCCGCTGCTGCCGGGAAGCCGGCTAGGAGGACGAAGGCCGCCGCGACGAGGCGAAGGGCTCGCTGGCGGACGTTCGAAGGGGGCGGGGCTCCGGGCATGGTTGCGATCCTCGATGGCCGGATGCCCTGGCTCGCTGCGGACACACTCATAGTGCTCGAGTCGGTTTCTGTCAGTTGCGCCGACCCGTTCCGCGCTCGCCAGTTTCATCCGACGGAATGTTCTCGGAAGACTAGCAAGCACCCTTTCGGGGTACCAACGGCCGAGCAAGCAGGCGCATCGCCACCTGGCTGCTAGGGACCGCTCGCTCCCTCGGATGGAAGGCCGATTCCCAAGGCCGGAACGATGCTCCCTCCGGGCAGCGAGAAGGTGGGTCGGACGGTCGGGCAGGCGGATGGCATATGCGCTGCAGGTCTCCCCGCGTGGTGTCGAGCTCGCGCCGGGGAGGGGAGATGGACTGGAAGCGCTGGACGGTGCTCGCCGCGATCTGCCTGGCGGGTTGTGCGTCGACCCAGAAGACCAGGCTCTCCGAGCCGGAGGGCCCGTACCGGATCGGTCGGGAAGACGTCGTCGAGGTCGCGGTCTTCCAGGCCCCCGAGCTCTCCCGCACCGTTCCCGTGAGGCCGGACGGAAAGATCTCCCTGCCGCTCCTCGGCGACGTGGAGGTGGCGGGCAAATCTGCCCAGGAGCTCGCAGACGAGCTGCGCTCGAAGCTCGAGGCGGTCGTGCAGTCGCCTCGCGTCACTGTGATCATCCGGGAGATCAACGCCGCTCGGATCTACGTGATCGGCGAGGTGGTGCATCCGGGGGCGTACCCCGTGAGGGGGAACCTGGATGCGATCCAGGCGCTGGCCCTCGCCGGCGGCTTCGGGGACTTCGCGAGCCGAGGCAGGGTCCTCCTCATCCGCAAGGGTCCGAAGGGCGATGAGCGGATGGTCGTCGACTACGACGAGCTGGTGAAGAACGCCGATTCGGTGATTCCGAGGATGATGCCGGGCGACACGCTCTACGTTCCGTGACGATCGCGCGAGGAGGATGGGGGGCGTGGGATCGAAGGAGTCGCGGCCGGGTCGTCTGGGCCTCCTGCTGATCGGGGTGGCGGCGGCGCTGATGCCGCTGAAGGCCTCGGCAGGTTGGGTCAGCGGGCCTACCCTCCGACTGCGTCTGGAGGGCCGCTACGACAGCAACCTCGCAGAGGGAGGCGGCGACGGCTCCTCGCTGGTCCAGCCCGGCGTGGGGTGGAAGCTCGCGAGCCCCACCACCACGATCGACGCGCTCTATCTCTTCGAGGTGGTGAGCTTCGCCCACCAGGGCGCCGGCCGTGGCGGCGTGAACCACCGGGTTCGGGGTGATCAGCACTTCGAGCTCGACAAGAGGTCGACGCTCGAGCTCCATCAGGCCTTCGAGCAGGTCTACGATCCCACCTCCCTCTCCCGGATCGGAGTGGTCCGGACGGCGGGCAGGACGAGCTACGCCGAAGCCGACCTCGGCTTCAACCGCCGCCTCGGTCACACCTGGAACATCGGCGTCCGCCTTCAGGAGGAGTACGCCCGGATCGACACCCCGAGCGATCCGGGGTTGCCCCGTCCGGATGCTTCGGACAGCGCGGTCCACTCGCCGTCGGCCTGGCTCTCCCACTCCTGGAGCACGCGGGACGCCTCCACCCTGCGTTATCGCCTCCAATACTTCCAGGCCATAGGCGGGCTCGACGCCGCCTCCAACGAGGTGAGCCTCTCGTACGCGCACGACTTCACGAAGACCGTGCGCATGGAGCTCGAGGTGGGGCCCGCCTGGTACACGATGAACGGAACGACGTCGACCGTTCCATGGGGCCGCTGGGAGCTGAACCAGATCTGGCAGCGCGTCACCCTCGGCCTCAAGTACGAACGCGGCCTCTTCGGCTCCACCGGTTTCGAGGGCGCCCTATGGGGCGACGCGATCAGCGGAGTGGCCAACTGGCGGGTGAGCGAGCCGCTCCGCGCGACCGTGGCGGTCGCCGCCTTTCGCAACGGCGCGGCACCCGATCGGTCCGCGTTCGTCGGAGGCTTCGGCGGAGCGGCGGTGCTCGAGTACGCGCTGGGCGGAGACGTCGCGGCGCAGTTCGCGTGGCGGCGCGTGGAGCAGTGGACCCTGAGCGGCGCCGGGCTGTCAGCCATCGACATCTCCCGCAACGTCTTCGCGGCCGGCTTCTTCTGGCAATTGGACGGCGGGCGGCTACCGAGGTGAAAGCGCATATGGAACCAGGACGCGACAAGTCGCTCTCGATGGAGCAGCTCCTCGTGGGGCTGTGGCATCACCGCCTCCTCGTCGCCGGCTGCGTCGGCGCGGCGCTCTTCGTCGGCGCGCTCTACGTCGCTCTCAAGCCGACCAGGTACACAGCGACCACGGTCGTGCGCGTGGAGGCGCAGTTCCTCCCCGAGCGCTACGTCTCGCCGACGGTGACCGAGCAGATCCAACAGCGCCTCGCCACCGTACGGCACGAGATGCTCTCTCCGAAGGTCCTCGAGAAGGTGATCGTGGAGCAGGATCTCTTCGCGGGTCTTCGGGCCTCGGATGGGATGAACGCCGCGCTCCAGGCGATGCGCGCGAGCATCGAGGTCAAGGTCGAGGGCGAGAACGCCTTCGTCCTCGCCTACTCGGCGAGGACGCCCCAGGAGGCGGCGACGGTCGCGAACCGCCTCCCCGAGGTCTACGCCCTGATCGCTCTCGAGGAGCGGGCCGAGGCGGCGGAGCGGGTCGCGTCGATCTTCAGCGCGGAGCTGGAGCGGATCCGTCCCCAGGCGGAGGCCTTCGAGGCCCGGCTGGTGCAGTTCAAGGCCGACCACGCGCACGAGCTTCCCGAGGTCCTCGAGTCGAACCTGCGCCAGCTCGACAGGCTCAACGGGCTCATGGAGACGACGCTGGCCTCGCTCTCCGACGCCCAGCGGCGCCGGACGGCCCTCGCCCGCTACGGCCTGGAGAGCAGCGTGGAGGTCACCCGGCTCGCGGCGGCCATGAACGACGCGAGGCGCGAGCTCTCGTCGCTCCAGTCGATCTACACCCCGGATCATCCGGAGGTCGTATCGGCGAATCGCGCGTGGCTCACTGCGAAGGCCCGCTTCGACAAGGCCGCCGAGGCCGGCTCTCGGGGAGACAGCGAGCAGGCTCGCATCGACAGCGAGATCCGGTGGCTGAAGGACGTGGCCCTAAGCTACCAGCAGCGGATCGACGACATCCTGACGCGGGTCGAGAAGACGCCCGCGGTGGGCACGGAGCTCTCGGTGATCAACCGCGACTACGACGTGATCCGCGAGAAGTACACCACGCTGCTCTCCCGGAAGGTGGAGGCGGAGCTGGCCCAGGACCTCGAGCGGCGGCAGAAGACCTCGCTCTTCCGCGTGCTCGAGCCGGCGATGCAGCCGCTCACCGCGGCGGAGCCCAAGGCGATGTCGGCCATGGGGATCGCGCTGCTCCTCGGGCTGGGCGCAGGGCTCGCCGCAGGCGGGTGGGCCGCGTCCCGAGACACCTCGATCCGGGGGGTGGCGGATGCGAGGCAGCGGCTCGGCTTGCAGGTCCTCGCGACCGTGCCGTCGCTGGAGGGCCGCGCCAGGCGGTGATCGCGCGACTCTTTCAGGGGTGTCCTCGCGGGCCCGATCGGGGGATTCGGAGCGATTCGGGACATGTGCAACTTGGTCGCGGGCACAGGGCGTAGGGGGGAAGGACCGAGATGGACGCCAAGGCACTTCGAAGCAACCCGGCAGACACGCTCGAGCTCGTGGATCCGCGGGTCGTCTCGCTGACCGATCCCTCGGGCGCCGCCGCAGAGCAGTTCCGGATGCTCCACCTGCGTCTCGACCGCGCCCGTGAGAACCGGCCGATCTCCGTGGTCGCCCTCACGTCCGCCGTCTCGGGCGAGGGGAAGTCCATCACGGCCGCGAACCTGGCGGCGTGCGCGGCGCGCAGGGGCAGGCGCGCGGCCCTCGTGGACTGCGACTTCCGCAGACCCGCCGTTGCGCGCCTCTTCGGCGTCGACTCGAGCGACGGTCTCTCGTCGCTGCTGGCCGGAAAGACGAAGCTCGCGCAGTCCCTTCGCAAGGGCCCCTTCGGCCTCGACATCCTCCCGGCTGGCGAGAATCCCGAGGACCCCGGGAGCCTCTTCGCCGGCAGGAGCTTCACGGCTCTCCTCGAGGAGCTCCGCGGGGGCCACGAGGAGATCTACCTGGACCTCCCGCCGATCCTCCCCTTCGCCGACGCGCTCGTGGCGGCGGGGACGGCGGACGGCGTGGTCGTGGTGGTCCGCAACGGCGGGACGCCGGCGGAGCAGGTGGGAGAGGCGGTGAACGCCCTCGCGGGACTTCCGCTGCTGGGTTGTGTGCTCACCGCCTGCGGCGAAGGGGCCGCGGCCTACCGGAAATACTACGCGCGCAAGTAGCGACCCATCGCGCTCGGAAGAGGAGGGGAACGCGGGCCGGCGCCCGCGACGGAGAGGGCTTTTGTCAGGGCACGAGGAGCTGCGGCGGAAATGGCGCGATTTCTCAATCACTCGTACCCCGGACGAAAGGCCCTGCTGTTCTGCGTGGAGCAGGCCGTGATCCTCGCGATGGCGCTCCTGGGCGCCGCTGCCGCCGCCGCGGCGATGACCGGATCGATGGCGGAAGCGGAGGTCGCGGGCCCGCTCCTGGGTGGGAGGGCGATGCTCGACCGCGTCCTGGGCGGCGCGGCGATCCCATTCATCGCCGCGGTGATCGCGCGCGTGGGACGCGCGGCCCCGTGGGCGCTCGTGACCACGGCGTGCTGCGCCGCATCCTTCTACGCGGCGGACCTCTACGATCTCCGGACCGCGATCGCCGACAGGGCGCACGGAGGGCGGAGGATCGCGGTGGCGCTCCTCGCCGCGGCTGCGATCCTCGGGATCGCGTCGATCCGCGGAGGGTCCGAGCAGCGTGCGCTGGCCCTCGGCGCCATCGGCGCTGCGGCCCTCTCGGCGATCGCGCTGCGGAGCGTCCTGCCCGCGTTGGTCGGAAGGCCCAGGCGCGTGCTCGTGGCCGGCGCAGGTCCAGCGGCGGCCCGGCTCGCGCGGACGATGATCGACGAGGCGGAGGATCGCCTCGAGATCCTGGGCTTCGTGCCCTTCGCCGGGGAGCGGCCCGACGTGAGCCCCGAGCGGCTCGTGGACGCCGGCGACGGGCTGGCCTCCGCGGCCACGCGCCTCCGCGCGGACTGGATCGTGATCGCGGCCGCAGACGATCGCGGCGCGGTCCCCATCCGGGAGCTCGTCGACGCCAGGGCCGCGGGGATCGTCTGCCTCGGAGCCGACGCGGTCCTCGAGCGACTCCTGCAGCGGATCCCGGTGGACGCCCTGCGCCCCTCCTTCCTGGCGTACTCGAGCGGGTTCCGGACCACCTCCCTGAGGCGCTTCGCCAAGCGGAGCCTCGACGTGGCGGGATCCCTCGCGGGTCTCCTCCTCGCCGCGCCGATCCTCGCCGTTGCGGGCATCGCCATCCGGCTCGACTCGAAGGGCCCTGTCTTCTACCGCCAGACGCGAGTCGGGGCCCGGGGGCGGACCTTCGAGCTCGTGAAGCTGCGCACCATGAGGCTGGACGCGGAGGCGCCCGGCGCTCCCCGCTGGGCCAGCGAGGACGATCCCCGCGTCACGCGTGTGGGGTGGATCCTGCGCAAGGCCCGGGTCGACGAGATCCCCCAGCTCGTCGCCGTGCTGCGCGGGGAGATGTCGCTCGTGGGTCCCCGGCCGGAGCGTCCGTACTTCGTTCGGGAGCTCGAGGCGAAGATCCCGTGGTACGGCCTGCGGACCACCGTCCAGCCCGGAATCACGGGATGGGCCCAGCTCCGCTACCCCTACGGCGCGAGCGTGGAGGATGCGCGACGCAAGCTCGAGTACGACCTCTACTACGTGAAGAACGGCTCGCTCTTCCTCGACCTCGCGATCGTCTTTCACACGGTGAGACACGTTCTTACCGGAAGGGGGGCAAGGTAGGCGATGGAGGGGCTGGCGGAAGTTCGGCAGGAGGGCCGCCCGAGGCGCGTCGAGCGGCAGGACCCGCCACTCGACCTCGGGAGCCCCCGTACGATCCGGGTGGTCGCGATCGGGGGAGGCACGGGCCTCCCCATGCTGCTGCAAGGCCTGGCGCGGTTTTCGCGGCGGGCGACGGCCCTGGGGCCCTTCGAGATCACAGCGATCGTGGCGGTCAGCGACGACGGCGGATCCTCCGGCAGGCTCCGGAGGGAGAACGGGGTCCTCCCTCCTGGCGACATCCGCAACTGCCTGGTTGCGCTCGCCGACGTCCGGCGCCGCTCCATCGCGAGGCTCTTCGGCTTCCGCTTCGGCGCCGGGAGGGGCCTGCGCGGCCACTCGCTCGGCAACCTGCTCATCACCGCGCTGACGTCGCTGGAGGGCGACTTCCTCTCGGCGGTCGAACGCGCCGGCCGGATGCTCGGCTGCCAGGGGCGGATCCTCCCTGCGACGTTGGAGCCGGTGCACCTGATCGGGCGCCTCTCGGACGGGAGCCGGATCGTCGGCGAGCGCACCTTCGACCGCAGGCGTTCGAGCCCGATCGAGCGGGTCGAGCTCGCGCCCGGCGCGCCACCCGCCTCGCCCGGCGTCCTCGAGGCGATCCGGCAGGCGGACGCGATCGTGCTCGGGCCAGGGAGCCTCTACTCGAGCGTGATCTCCAACCTGCTGGTGGCCGGCGTGGCCGACGCCATCCGACAGAGCTCGGCGGTGCGGATCCTGGTCCAGAACCTGATGACCCAACCTGGCGAGACGGACGACCTGGACGCGGCCGGGCACGTCCGCGCCGTGCTCCGCCACGCAGGAGACGTCGCGGACTTCCTTCTCGTGGATCGGGGTCGCTCGCACCCGCGCGAGCTCCTGGATCGCTACGCGCGACGCGGCCAGGTCCCGGTGGTCCTCGACGAGAGCTTGGTTCTCTCACAAGGAGTGATTCCTATCGGCGCGGAGCTCGCCGCGAAGCGGGGGCGGATCCGGCACGATCCGGACAAGGTTGCGGCCGCGGTCCTGGGGCTCGTGCTCCAGGCCCGCGAGGCATAGGGGTTTGGGAGGAGGGCGCCAGGACGATGTGCGGGATCATGGGCTACATCGGTGAGCGGGAGGCGGGGCCGATCCTGGTCGAGGGGCTCCGCCGCCTGGAATACAGGGGCTACGACAGCGTCGGTGTGGCGTTTCACGAGGGCGAACGCCTCTCGATCCGGAAGGGGCAGGGACGCCTCGCCGCGCTCGGATCTGCGCTCGCGGCTGCCGGCGGAACGGCGCGCAAGGGGATCGGGCACACGAGGTGGGCCACACACGGGCGGCCCTCCGACGAGAACGCCCACCCCCACGCCGATTGCACGGGCAACGTCGCCGTCGTTCACAACGGCATCATCGAGAACTACCGCGCGCTGCGCGAGGGGCTGATCGCCCGCGGCTGCGCCTTTCGCAGCGGCACCGACAGCGAGGTCCTCGCCCATCTGATCGAGCACGAGCTGGTGCGCTGCGGAGGCGACCTCGAGAAGGCGTTGAAGGAGGCCCTCCGCCGGGTGGAGGGGAGCTTCGCGGTCGCGGTGATGGCGGCCCACGAGAGGTCCCGCATCGTCGCGGCGAGGCGCGGCTCGCCCCTCATCGTCGGCCTCGGCGACAGGGAGCGCTTCGTCGCGAGCGATATCCCGGCGCTCCTCCCGTTCACGCGCGATCAGCTCATCCTCGGCGAGGGGGAGGTCGCGTCGATCCACGGCGATCACATCGAGATCACGGAGCTCCTCAACGGCCGGCGCGTGGAGCGCCGCCCGGAGCGCGTGCCGTACACCGCGGAGGAGGCCGAGAAGGGCGGCTTCCCCCACTTCATGCTCAAGGAGATCCACCAGCAGCCCCACGCGATCGCGGACACCTTCGCAGGCAGGCTCGCCGCCGGGACACTCCAGCAGGAGCTGGGCATCGGAACGGATGAGGCCCGCGCGATCCGCCGGATCGACATGATCGCCTGTGGCACGAGCTGGCACTCCGCGTTGATCGGCCGGCGCCTCTTCGAGGAGTTCGCGGGGATCCCGGCGTCCGCCGAGATCGCGTCCGAGTACCGCTACCGTCCCCGCCCGACCGAGGAAGGGACCTATGCCCTGGCGATCACCCAGTCCGGCGAGACGGCCGACACCATCGCGGCCCTCCGCGCCACGCGCGAAGCGGGCGCGAGGACGGGCGCGATCTGCAACGTCGTCGGGAGCACCGTGGCCCGGGAGGCCGATGGAGTGCTCTACACGAGGGCGGGGCCGGAGATCTCGGTGGCCTCCACCAAGGCGTTCACCACCCAGGTGACCGCGCTCCTCCTCATGGCCCTCACCCTTGGGCGCCTGCGAGGTCGCCTCGACCCGGCGCGGGCGGGGCAGCTCAGCGAGGCGCTGGTGAAGGCCCCGGAGAAGATCGCGGGCCTCCTCGGCCGAATGGCCGCGCCGCTCCAGGCCCTCGCCCGCGAGAAGGCGAATTCGAACGACTTCCTCTACCTGGGCCGAGGCTACGGCTATCCGCTCGCACTCGAGGGGGCGCTCAAGCTCAAGGAGATCTCGTACATCCACGCGGAGGGCTATCCGTCCGGCGAGCTCAAGCACGGCCCGATCGCGCTGATCTCGAAGGGGCTCCCGGTGGTGGCGATCGCGCCGAACGACTCGCTGCGCGACAAGGTGCTCTCCAACCTCGAAGAGGTGAAGGCGCGGGACGGAACGGTGATCGCGGTGGGGACCGAGGGTGACGCCGACCTCGCGAGCCTCGCCGATCACGCCGTCTGGATCCCGCCGGTGGAGCCCGCGATCGTGCCGCTCTACGCCTCGCTGCCCTTGCAGCTCTTTGCGTACTTCATGGCGGTGGAGAGGGGCTGCGACGTCGACCAGCCCCGCAACCTGGCGAAGAGCGTGACGGTCGAGTAACGGCGCCGCCGCGGCGCCGATGGAAACGGCCCATGGAACGGGGAGGATCTCGCGTGCGAATCTCGAACGACCCGGGGAGGGGCACGGGTTCGATGCCGATCGTCCAGTCGATGGTCGGAGGCCTCGAGCTCCTCGAGCGCGTCGAACCGGAGTGGCGGGCGCTATGCGACGAGGGGCCCTGCGCAGCGCCCTTCTTCCGACCCGAGTGGATCGCCGCCTACCTTCGCGCGTTCGAGCCGTCGGCGACGCTGCGGCTGGTGGTCGCCACGGACGCCGGCAGGCTTCGCGCGGTCCTGCCCCTGGTCGCGGAGCGGTCCCGCCTCCGGGGCTTTCCGGTCCGCAAGCTGCGCTCCGCCGCTGGCGTGCACTCCTGCCGCTTCGACCTCGTCCACGGCGCCGGGGATTTCCGCCCATGGGCCGATGCGATCTGGTCGCACCTCTGCGAAACCGGCGGCTGGGACGTGATCGAGCTCCGCGACGTCCCCGCCGGCGGCGCCGTGGAGCGCCTCCTCGAGGCGGCCTCGACCGCGGGATATCCGGTGGGACGCTGGGAGTCGATGCGGACTCCCTACGTCGAGCTGCCGGGGAGGGGCGGCAGCTTCGAGGCCGTGCTGGGCCGAACCCGCTCGCACTTCCGCGCCAACCTCCGCCGCCGGATGAAGCGCCTCGCGGAGAAGGGCCGCGTCCAGCTGAACCGCTTCGAGGACGCCGACCCCCGGGTCCTCCAGCGCTTCTACGCCCTGGAGAAGATCGGGTGGAAGGGCGATCGCGGGACGGCGATCGACTGCGACGGCGCGACCCGGGCCTTCTACGACCGGGCCGCGTCGTGGGCGGCTTCCAGGGGCATGCTCGCGATCTACGAGCTCGAGCTCGACGGCGCGCCCGTGGCGATGCACTTCGGCCTCAGCGACGGCAGGCGCTACTACCTCCCGAAGCCCGCCTTCGATCCCGCTCACGAGGCGTGCTCGCCTGGGCAGCTCCTGATGCACGAGGTGTTGCGGGATTGTACGGAGCGCGGCCTCGAGGAGCTGGATTTCCTGGGCCCGCCGATGCCCTGGAAGGCCGACTGGACCGACTCGTTCCGTCCGCACGCATGGTGCTACTTCTTTCGAAGGGGCCCCCTCGGCCTCGCCCTCCACGCCGCCAAGTTCCGGGTGCCGGCTCTCGCGGAGGCGATCCTTGGACGGTAAGGAGCTGCTCGAACGGAAGGTGAGCCCGGCGGCGCAGCCGCGAGGGATCGAGCCTGGCGAGCGCCTCTTCGCCCCAGCGATCCCGTCCCTCTCGCCGTGGATGCTGCTCCCTCGGCGCCCGAGGGCCGCCGCGCCGTACCCTCTCGACGATCCGAGTGTCCGCTTCTATTACTTTGCGCGAAACGGCATCTACGCCCTGGCGCGGCTGTGGGGGCTGGCCGGCAGGGAGATCCTCTTTCCCGCCTATTTTCACGGCGTGGAGCTGGAGGCCCTTCTCGCGGCGGGCGTGCGGCCGAAGTTCTATCCGGTGGGCCCCCGGATGCAGGTGGACCCTGCAGAGGTCGTCGCCCGGATCGGCCCCGACACCCGGGCGATCTACCTCATCCACTACGTGGGCTTTCCCGGGCCCGTCGACGAGCTCGCCGAGGTCTGCCGAGAGCGCGAGCTCCTCTTCGTGGAGGACTGCGCCCTCGCGCTCCTCTCCTGCGTCGGCGATCGCCCCCTGGGCACCTTCGGCGACGCGGCGATCTTCTGCCTGTACAAGACGTTGCCCACGCCGAACGGAGGCGCGGTGGTGGTGCGCCGCGGCGGGCCCTTGGGGCTCCCGCCGGGCGAGCAGCCTCCTCTGGCGTCGACCCTTGCTCCGATCCTCGGCTCTCTCCTCGAGGGC
The DNA here is from genome assembly GCF_001263175.1 of Vulgatibacter incomptus. Classification (GTDB taxonomy): domain Bacteria; phylum Myxococcota; class Myxococcia; order Myxococcales; family Vulgatibacteraceae; genus Vulgatibacter; species Vulgatibacter incomptus. The sequence goes on from NZ_CP012332.1 coordinate 1,283,814, forward strand.
GCGGAGGTCCGAGGTGGTGCAGCGGGCCGGCTCCTCCGCTCGTCGGTGCGTCTGGCCGCCCGCTCCCTGACGCGGCCGCTGCGCGGGCACCGCGTGCCCACCGGCACCCAGCACTTCGACAGGGCCCACGTGGGCCTCGCGATGAGCCACCTGTCGCGGGTGGTGATCGGCAGCCAGGACTTCGCCCGGATCGTCGAGCGCCGCAGGCGGAACTACTTCCACCTGCTGGGAAAGCTCCGGGGGATCGCGCCGCCGATCTTCGGTGAGCTCCCACCCGGCGTGTGTCCGCTCTTCTACCCCCTGCAAGTGGGCGACAAGGCCTCCGCCCTCGCGAGGCTCCGAGCCAAGGGTGTGGACGCGGTGGATTTCTGGAGGGTCGCGCACCCGGCGGTCCCGGCAGGGGCGTTCCCGGAAGCGGAGTCCTTGCGGCGCACGGTGCTGGAGATCCCGTGTCACCAGGATCTCGAGCCCGCCGACGTCGAGCGGATCTCGGCCTGCGTGGCCAAGGCAGTGGAGGATCGGAGATGAGCCGGCTCTGGGTGGAGGAGCGCGCGGGCCCCGGGGCCCAGGGGGCCCTCGAGCTCGAGTGGAAGCAGATCTTCTCGAAGTCGGACGCCGCGCCCTTCCTCTCCTGGGAGTGGGCGGATGCCTGGCTCCGGCACCTCGGCCCCGGGCGCAAGCCCCGGATCTTCTGCGTCCGCGACGAGTTCCATCTGGTGGGCCTCCTCGCGCTCTGCGAGGAGTCGCGGAAGGTCCCCGGGCTGCGGTCTCGGATTCGGCGGCTCTCGTTCGCCGGCGAGCGCCTCGGCGGAGCGGACTACCTGGACGTCCTCGCGCTCCCCGGCCGCCACGCCGAAGTGACCCGTGCGATCCTGGAGAGGCTGGCCACGGAACCGTCGTTCGATCTGCTGGAGCTCGACGGGATCGCGTCCGACTCTCCCACGCTGCCTCTCGCGCGGGAGGCCTTCGGGAGCAACGAGGCCTTCAGCCTGCGGACGTTCGACCGCTGGAATTGTCCCCGGATCGGGCTGGACGGGGGCTTCGCCACGGTGCTCGCCCAGAGCGGACGCGGCGACAACTACCGGCGCAGGCTCCGGCAGCTCAAGGCGCTCAAGGGCTTCGAGCACCGGGCCGTGACGGGCACCAAGGACGCGAAGCCGGCCTTCGAGCGCTTCCTCGAGCTCCACGAGCGCCGATGGGCCGATCAGGGAGGCTCCGACGCGATGGGGCGGCCGTCGGTCCGGGCCTTCCACCGCGAGACGGTGGAGCGCCTCGCAGGGGCGGGCCTCCTCCGCTTCGACGAGCTGTGGGCCGAGGGCGGATGTCGATCGTCGATCTACGGAATCGACACCAAGGGTGTCTTCTACTTTTACCAGACGGGCTACGACCCGGAGTGGGCGAGGCGGAGCGTCGGGCTGGCGATCCTCGGGTTGTCGATCGAGGCGGCGGCAGGGCGCGGCGCGAGGGTCTACGACTTCCTGCACGGCGAAGAGGCCTACAAGCGGGAGTGGGCCCGCGACATCCGGAAGACCGTCTCGCTGCGGGTGGCAGCGAAGGGCCTCGGCGCCGCGTTCCTCCTCTCACGGGAGGCGGCCGAATCCGCGGCGCGGGCCGCCGCACGATCGGTCCTGCCCGACTTCGCCGTAGAGGGGCTGCGGCGGTGGAGGCGGGCCCGGGAGCACGCCGAGAGTTGAACGGGGGGGCGAGATGCAGGGACGATCGATGCGCACGAACGACGAGGTTCCGCTCGCCGACGAGACCCGGGCCGCCGCGAGGAGGGCGGTGAAGGAGCTCGTCGCGTCGATGCTCGAGCGGAGCGGCAGCCGCCGCTGGCTCGCTGCCATTCAGCGGCAGCGGGCGGGGGGGCGCCGGGTGAACGTCGTCGCCTGGCACCGCATCGTCCCCGACTTCGAGGGGATGCGGCGCAAGGTGATCCCCGGCATGCTCACCGGCATCGCCACCTTCGAACGCCAGCTCGAGTGGCTCGCCGACAACTACCACTTTGCCACCCTGGACGAGGCGATCGCGCTCCTTTCCGGCGCGACTCGATCCGAGCGCGATCTCTGCGTGCTCACCTTCGACGACGGCTACTCGGACTTCCTCGAGCACGCGCTCCCCGTCCTGCGCCGGTACGGGGCGCCCGCCGTCGTCTACGCCGCCACCGGCCACGTGGACTCGGGCGAGCCCTTCTTGCACGACCGCATCTATCGGCTGCTTCGAATCGCTGGCAGGGACGGGCTGCGCCCTGCCGATCTCACCGCCCATCCGCAGGCGGCGGCGACCCTGGCGGAGGCCGAGAGGGCAGGGGAGATCGTGGCGCTCGAGCGGCTGCTCGAGACCCGCCCGAGGCGGACCTGCCAGCAGGTGGCGGAGGCGCTCGAGCGCCGCCTCGGCGAGGATCCGCGAGCCGCGTCGCCGGACTGCCGCCTGATGGTCTGGGACGAGCTCCGCTCGGTCCGCGCCGCGGGGGTCGACATAGGCGCGCACACAATCGACCACGTCTGCCTGCCCAACGAGGCGCCCGCGGAGGTCGAGCGGCAGCTCGGGGAGTCACGCGCGAAGCTCGAGGCGGAGCTCGGGTGCGAGGTCCGTCACTTCGCCTACCCGAACGGCTGGTACTCGAAGGAGTCGATCGAGCTCGTCGCGCGGCACGGCTACCGCAGCGCGGTCACCACCGAGGATCGCACCAACCGCCTCGGCCAGAGTCCGCTGGTGCTCTCGCGCAAGTGCGTGTGGGAGTACACCTCGCGGGGCCTCCTGGGCTTCTCGCCGAACGTGAGCGCCTGCAACTTCGACGGGACGCTCGGCTTCCTCGGCCTGGCGACCTGGGTCGCGGGCGATCGATCCGACGCGCCTCGCGCCGTCGTCGCGCCGGACCGTCCTCCCGAGGGAGGCGAGGCCGCGCCGAACGCCGACCCGGGCGCGGCTCGAGGCTCCGGCGGCTGATGGGAGCGCAGGGACGAGGCCTCGCGTAGGGGAGGAAAGGAATTGGAGCCGCCAGCGCAGCGTGGATCCGGATCCGTGATGGCCGGCGCCAGGCCCCTCGTCGCGGCCCGCGCCTTCAGCGCCGGCGTCACCTTCCTGATCCCCCTCGTCCTCGCCAGGCTCCTCGCCCTGGGCTCGTACGGTACGTTCAAGCAGTTCTTCCTCGTTTCTCACACTCTGTATTTCGCGCTGGCACTCGGTATCCCCCAGAGCCTCTACTACTTCCTGCCGCGCTGCGCCGAGGCGGAGAGGCGCCCCTACCTCGGCCAGACGCTCCTCTACCTCGCCGTCGCTGGCGGCCTCTCGGGCGGCGCGCTCTACCTCTGCACGCCGTTCCTCTCGTGGGTGGGCGGCCCCGACCTCGTCGCCATGCGGGCGCCGATGGCCCTCTACTGCGGCCTCCTCCTGGGCGGCGGCGCGCTGGAGGCGGGTCTCACGGCCCAGGGGCGGCCGGGCCATGCCGCGTTTGCCTACATCGGCAGCGACACGGCCAAGATGCTCGCCTACGTGATCCCCGCGTGGCTCGGCTTCGGTCTCCACGGCGTGCTCTGGGGCGGAGCGCTCTACGCAGCCCTTCGAGCCCTGGCCTCCTGGATCGTCCTGGTCCTGCCGCTGCGGGGTCCGCTCTTCCGCCGCGAGCTCTCCCGCGGCCAGCTCCGCTACGCGCTCCCCTTCGGCGGCGCGATGCTCGTCGGCATGCCGCAGCAGCAGCTCCACCAGTACGTGGTCAGCGTCACCTCCTCGCCGGCGGTCTTCGCCGTCTACTCGGTGGGCTGCTTCAACCTCCCGGTGGTCGACCTCCTCTACACGCCCACGACCGAGCTCCTGATGTACCGGATCGGCGAGCTCGAGCGCAGGCAGCGCCCGGACGGCGAGGCCGCGGTTCTCTTCCGGGACGCGGTCGCCAACCTCGCCTACGTCTTCGTCCCCATCGCCGCCGGCCTCTTCGCGATCGCGCCTTCCTTCCTCTCGCTCCTCTACACGCCCAAGTTCCTCGACGCTGCGCCGATCCTCCGGCTGGCGCTGGGGATGGTCGTCCTCGCGTGCCTGCCCGTCGACGGCGTGCTCCGCGCGAAGGCGAAGACGCGCGCCCTGCTGGCCGCGAACGTGGCGAAGCTCGGCCTCACCGTGCCCCTCGTGGTGGGCCTGAACCACGCGTTCGGCCCCGTGGGAGCGATGGCCGGCTTCGTGCTCACCGAGACGGTGCACCGCCTGGTACTCCTCGCCCTCGCGGCCAGGGCCCTCGTCCCGTCGGCGGCTGCGGAGGGGAGGCTCCGGGGCACGCTGGCTGCGGTGGGGCGCGTGCTGCCGGGGGTCGAGCTCGTTCGGGCCGCCGTCGCCGCTGCGGGCGCCGGCCTCGTCGCGCTCTTCGCCGGCGGGTATGCGGCGCTGGACCCGCTCCCGTCGGTCCTCGTGTTGGGCACGGGCTTCTGGATCGCCTACTTCGGCGCCCTCGTCCTGGTCGGGGTGCGCCCCTCGGCGGTGCTCGCCCGCATCCGGGGCTGAGGGCTTGGATTCTCCGTGCCTACGTTTCCAGGCATGGATGCGGTCGGACTGCATCGAGTCGCAAAGAGCCTGCGTGCGCGCGGCGTGCCGTTCGCGCCCGACGTCCTTCGGTACGCGATCCGCCTCCTGTATTCGTCGGTCGTTCCCATCGAGACCGAGATCGGAGAGGGCACCCACCTCGGCTACGGCGGCCTGGGCGTCGTCATCCATCCGGCGGCCCGAATCGGCGCTCGCTGCCTCATCGGACCGCACGTCACCATCGGTGGCCGATCCGGGTACACCGGCGCGCCCCGAATCGGCGACGAGGTCCTCATCGCCGTCGGCGCCCGGGTGCTGGGGCCGATCGTGATCGGCGACGGCGCCATCGTCGGGGCCAACGCGGTGGTCGTCCGCGACGTGCCCCCCGGGGTGGTGGTGGGGGGCGTGCCCGCTCGGATCCTGGGCCCGGCCGGGCGATCGAGGGAGGCGTTCCGGGCCGAGATGAAAGCCCACTTCGGCGTCGAGCTGGTGGACGCGGGGGCGCATCGATGAGCGCACGGAGTGCGCGGGACCGAGAGGGCCGGTCGCCCTCCGAGCCCAGGAGGCCCCGGAGAGGCGAGCGACGGCTCGTGCTCGTCGGGCCCTATCCGCCCCCGTGGGGCGGGATCGCCGTCCACCTCCGCGCGCTCCACCGCCTCGCGGAGGACGCCGGGATCGACGCAGAGATCCTCGACATCGGCGAAGGGCACGCCTCTCGAACCGGGGAAGACGGCGTCACGGGGGCCGGCAGCCACGCCTCCTTCGCCGCAGGCCTCTCCCGAGCCGCCCTCCGTGGCGATTCACTCCACGTCCACATCCCTGGAAACAACCTCAAATCCTGGCTCGTGGCGCTCGCCGGATCCCGCGCGAGGCTTCACGGAGGCGGGGCCCTCCTCACGGTGCATTCGGGGGTCGCGCCCGCCTTCCTCGACAGCTCGTCCTTCGCGAGGCGGATCGCGCGGTCGGCAGCTACGGGCTTCCGGCGGATCCTCTGCACCAACAGCGACATCACCGGCGTGCTGCGGTCATGCGGAGTCCCCGGCGCGAGGCTGGAGGTGGTGTCGCCCTTCCTCGGCCAGCCGCTCTCCACCAGGGGCGAAGGGAACCACCGCACCCGCTTCTCGCCGCTCCTGTCGTGCGCGCTCTCTCCCGGTCCGCAGTACGGGGAGGGCGTGCTCCTCCAGGCGCTGGCGATCCTCTCGAAGCGCCTCCCGCGCGTCGGCTGCCTCGCCTTCGGTCCCTCCACCGCCGAGGCCACGTTCCTCGCCAGGGTGCGGGCCCACGGCGTGGACCGCCAGGTGGTTCCCCTCGGCGAGCTCGAGCACGACGCCTGCCTCGACGCCATCTCGAAGAGCGACGCCTTCCTTCGTCCGACCCTCGCCGACGGTGACTCACTTTCGGTGAGAGAGGCGATAGCCATGGGTCGTCGGGTGGTCGCGAGCGACGCTGCGCCCCGGCCCGCCGGCACGGTGCTCTTCCGCCGAGGCGATCCCGCCAGCCTCGCGTCCGCCATCGAGGAGGCCCTCGCCCGGCCGGCGCCGGGGCCGGCCCAGGGGAGCGGCGCGAGCGCAGCGCGAATCCTCGACGCATGGAGCCAGCTCGGAATCGTCTCCAAGGGAGGGCTGCGATGATTCATTCCCACCACCTCGACGCCTCGGCCGCGCTGCGCGGGCGGGACATCGTCTGCTTCTCCAACGACTGGGACGGCGATCCGCTCTCGAAGACCCACATCATGAAGGCGCTCGCGCGCGACAACCGGATCCTCTGGGTGAACTCGGTGGCGAACCGGAGGCCCACGGCGAGCGCGCAAGACCTGGGCCGGATCGCGAAGAAGCTCGCCGACGCGGCCAGAGGGGTAACGGAGCCCTGGCCGAACCTGCACGTGCTCGGGCCGCTGGCCGTCCCATCCTTCGGGCCCCTCGCTCGCAAGATGAACGGCTCCGTCTTCCGGAAGCAGGTCCTGCGCGCGATGAAGCGCCTGGACTTCAAGCGGCCGATCTCGTGGAGCTTCCTGCCCGCCAGCGCGAGCGTCTCCGGCAACCTCGGCGAGGACCTCGTGATCTACCACTGCGTGGACGAGTTCTCGGCCTTCGCAGGGGCGGCCCCCGAGATCGCCGAGCTCGAGGCGACCCTCGCGCGGCGCGCCGATCTGGTGATCGTCTCCGCCGAGCGGCTCCGCCAGGCGAAGATCTCCCTCAATCCGAACTGCCACCTGGTCCGACACGGCGTCGATCACGTGCACTTCTCCCAGGCGCTCTCGCCGCTCACCAGGCTCCCGGCCGACCTGGAGGGACTGCCGCACCCCGTGATCGGCTTCTTCGGCCTCCTCGCCGAGTGGGTCGATCTCCCGCTGGTGCGCGCCGTCGCGGACGCGTTCCCGCACGGATCCGTGGTCCTCCTGGGCAAGGTCCAGACCTCGCTCGCGCCGCTGGCCGGGGCGCGCAACGTGCACCTGATGGGCCGCAGGCCCTACGAGGAGCTCCCGTGCTGGTGCAAGGGCTTCGACGTGGCCCTGATGCCCTTCGTCGACAGCGAGCTCGCCGCGAGCTCCAACCCGTTGAAGGTCCGCGAATACCTCGCCGCCGGGCTCCCGGTGGTCTCTACGCCGGTGCCGGAGGTGGAGAAGCTGGGCCTGTGTCGCATCGCCAAGGGTCCCGCCGCCTTCGTGGAGGCGGTCCACTCCGCTCTCGCGGATCCCGGCCCGAACGCGACGCGCTCCGCTGCGGTGGCCGCCGAGTCGTGGGACGCCAGGGTCGAGGAGCTCCGGTCCCTGGTCGCCGCGACGACCTCGAGGCGCTAGCCGTGCTACCTGTCTCCATTTTCGGCTCGCTCGGCTGGCTCGCCTACCTCGCGAGGGTCGTCTCTGCCCGTCGACTGGCGGAGGTGGCTTCGAAGCGCATCTTGCGCCAGGTGCGCCGTCCCCTGACCGAGAGGCCCGAGCCGCCGTCGGCCACCGCGATCCTGGATTCCTTCGGCGCCGGCTCCGCATCGGCGCTCCCGCGGCGGCTCGCCGAACCGATCCGGGGGCCCCTCGCGCTGGCCTCGCCTGGGCGGGTCGCTCGCAGCGCCCGGGCCCTCCAGGATCGGCTCCCGCTGGAGGCAGAGAGGGCCGTCGAGCGAGCGGAGCGTGCGCTGGCGCGAAACGTCGTCGTCTTCGGCCGCACGGTGCCGCTGCCTGTCTCCGAGCGCGCCGTGCCCCTCGCGAGCCGGGGTTGGCGAGCCATCGACTGGGAGGTCTGCCCCCTCTCCGGCGCCCGCTTCCACGGGGCCCGCGTGCCCGCCGGCGCGGATCCCAAGTTCCCCTGGGTCGTCGGCAGGATGGAGGACGTGGTGCACCTGGCGTGCGGCGCCCGCCTCGCGGAGCCTTGGCGCGCCCGCGCCTTCGCCGACGCCGCCGTCGATCGCATGCTGGACCTCGCCGCCGCTCCCCGGGGGATCCAGTGGAGCTGCCCGATGGAGGTGGCCCTCCGCGCCGCGAACCAGGCCATCGCCCTGCGCCTCCTCGCCGGCGAGGAGGTGCTCCAGCGGCGTCCCTGGGCGGTCTGCGAGCTCCTTCGCTCCATCGCCTTCCATGTCGCCTGGGTGAAGGGCCGCCTCGAGGACGACCGCGCGGTTCCCAACAACCACCTCGTGGCAGACCTCGCCGGAATCCTCCTCGTCTGCGCGCTCTTGCCCCGCCTCCCCGGCGCCCGCGCCACGGCGCGCCTCGCCGCGATGGGGCTCGCGAATGCGCTCTTCGAGCAGACGCTCCCGGACGGCACTTCCTTCGAGGGCTCGCTCCCGTACCACCGGCTGGCCACCGAGCTCTTCTTTCTTGGGGAGCTAGCCGCCGACACAGCGGGTGTGCCGTTCCCGGAGCGGGGCAGGGAGCGGCTTCGGGCCATGTTCCTCACCTGTGCCGACCTGGTGGACGGCCGCGGTCTCCTCCCCCAGATCGGCGACTGCGACTCCGGGCAGGCGATCCCGTTCTGCCCCAGGGAATCGGCGGAGGTCGCCTGGCTCCTGCCCATCGGCGCCGCCCGCTTCGGTGCCGCCGAGCTGAATCGCTCGGAGCTACGTCGCTCGCAGCCGAGCCCTGAGCTGATCTGGCTCCTGGGCGAGGGGGGCGCGAGGCGGCTGGAGCGCCTGCCGCGAGCCCGTCCCCCGCGGGACGGCGCGCGTGCGGACGCCGGGATCCGGGTGATCCGCTCCGCCCGGATGAGCTGCGCCATCGCGTGTGGCCCGAACGGGACCGGCGGGACCGGCACCCACGGCCACAACGACAAGCTCTCCGTGGAGATCTGCGTCGACGGCGCGCTCGTCGTGGGAGACCCCGGGACAGGCTCGTATACCGGCGACCCGATGCTGCGGAACCTGCTGCGCGGCACGGCGGCCCACAGCACCGTCCGGGTGGACGGCGAGGAGCAGCAGCCCATTCCTCCGACGCGCCTCTTCGCGCTCCCCGATTCCGCCTGGGCCCGCTGCGTCGCCTTCGAGAGCACGGAGACAGAGGCCCGCTTCGTCGGCGAGCACCGTGGGTACCTGCGCCTGAAGCCGGGGATCGTCCACCGCAGGGAGGTGCGCCTCGATCGGGTGGGGGAGCGCCTCCTGATCGAGGACAGGCTGATCGGGAGCGGTCCCCACGGGGCCGAGATCCGCTTCCTCCTCCCCGGTGCCCATGCGACCACGAGGAAGATCCGGGACGAGGAGGGTGCCGTGTTCGGTGCCGAACCGCGCTGGATCGTCGAGGTGGGACCGAGAGGCGCGCCCCTCGCCCTGCTGGCCGGGCCGTCGAGGCCGCGCCTGGAGGACGCCATCTGCTCGCCCGGATACGGGCGTACGGAGCGCGCGCTCTGCGTGGTCTTCGCCGTGGAGGGCGAGCCGCCCGTCGTCCACAGGACATGGATCGTTCCGGCGGCCTCGCACGCCGGCCGTCCTTCGATCTGAACTCTCACGTCGCACGAACGCTGGTCGTTCAGGGGGAAGCACATGAGGGAATTCACGCAGACACAGGAGCTACTCGAGAAGATCGCCCTCCGCCAGGCCAAGGTCGGCATCGTCGGCCTCGGCTACGTCGGGCTCCCGCTCGGCCTCGCCTTCGCCGACGGCGGCTTCCCCACGCTGGGCCTCGACGTCGACGGCCGAAAGGTCGAGACGATCTCGAAGGGCAAGAGCTACATCCGGCACATTCCCGAGGAGTCGGTCGCGAGGCTGACCGCCGCAGGCAAGCTCGAGGCCACCGTCGACTTCTCGCAGGCGGCGTCCTGCGACGCCCTGATCCTCTGCGTGCCCACGCCCCTCGGCCCCTCCCGTGAGCCGGATCTCTCGTTCATCGAGGCGGCGGGCCGTTCGATCGCGCCCCATCTCCGCCCCGGCCAGCTCGTGGTCCTGGAGTCGTCGACCTATCCGGGGACCACGGACGAGGTCCTGCGCCCGATCCTGGAGAAGGAATCCGGCCTCGTGGCGGGGCGCGACTTCCACCTCGCGTTCTCGCCGGAGCGGGAGGACCCCGCCAACGGCAAGTTCACCACGAGCACGATCCCCAAGCTGGTGGGAGGACACACGCCCGCCTGCCTGGACGCCGCGATGGCGCTCTACGGCAGCGTGATCGAGAGGGTGGTGCCGGTCTCGTCCACGCGGGTCGCCGAGCTCGCGAAGCTCCTCGAGAACATCTTCCGCTGCGTGAACATCGCCCTCGTCAACGAGCTCAAGATGCTCTGCGATCGGATGGGCCTGGACGTTTGGGAGGTGATCGACGCCGCGGCGACCAAGCCCTTCGGCTTCATGCCGTTCTATCCGGGGCCGGGCCTCGGAGGGCACTGCATCCCCGTCGATCCCTTCTATCTCACGTGGAAGGCGCGCCACTTCGAGTTCGCCACGCGCTTCATCGAGCTCGCCGGCGAAATCAACACCAACATGCCGTACTACGTGGTCCAGCGTACCGTGGACGCGCTCAACGCCGAGGGCAAGAGCGTGCGCGGCGCCCGGATCCTCGCCCTCGGCGTCGCCTACAAGAAGGACGTGGACGATCTCCGCGAATCGCCGGCCCTGCGGGTGATGGAGCTCCTCGAGGCGAAGGGTGCCCGGATCGAGTACCACGACCCCTACGTCGGAGAGGCCCGCTCGCTCCACGATCCGTCCCACGTCTTCCGAAGCGTCCCGCTGACGAAGGAGACGATCGTCGGAGCGGACGCGGTGATCGTCCTCACCGACCATGGCTGCATCGACTACGCGAAGGTGGTCGCAGACGCGCGTCTGGTGATCGACACCCGGAACGCCACCCGCGCGGTGGTCCAGGGCCGCGACAAGGTCGTGAAGGCCTGACGCTGCCCGTCGGGCGCAAGGACGCTCGTCCCGGAGCGAGCGGCCGACCTCCGAGGTCCGGTACCCGCCGGCGTTCCTGATTCCGGGCAACGCCGGCGTGCCGCCCCCTCGGGATTGGGGTAGGCTCTGACCCCGATCCGCCTCGAGGAGCCCATGTTCCCCCGCACCATCGCAGCGCTCGCAACGATCCTCGCCCTGTTCGCCGCCGTCCCCGCCGCCCGCGCTGCGGACGGCGCGGCGACCATCAAGAAAGACGGCCGGCTCGTCATGCTCGAGGCCATGAAGGGCGAGCTCACCCGCTCCATGGCAAAGCTGGAGCTCGCCGGGCACGACGCGCCGTATTTCATCTCGTACCGGATCGTCGATCAGTCGAGCCACGGCATCGTGGCCCGCTACGGCGCGCTCTTCGACGATCGGAGCCAGCGCGAGGCGAAGATCCACGTGGACGTCCGCGTGGGGAGCTACGAGCGGGACTCGTCCGAAGGCGTGGACGACGGGCCCTTCTTCCTCGGCGACGGCGGCGGCCCCTCGTACCTGGCGTCTCCCGACGCGCCCCTGACGCCGGATCCCGACGCGCTCCACAACGCCCTCTGGCTCCTGACGGACCAGAAGTACAAGGCGGCGCTCTCCGCGTGGCTCAAGAACAAGGCCCAGAGCGTCTACGCCCTCGAAGACGACGATCGAGGCGACTCCTTCACGCGGGAGGCTCCGGCCAGGTTCGTGCAGGATCGCGTCGCCTTCGATTTCGACCGCGCCAGGTGGGGCGAGGTGGCCAAGGGCCTCTCCGCGCACTTCCGCGAGACCCCGGAGATCTTCGACTCCGAGGTGAGGGTCACCGCCGACAAGATCGTGCGGCTCCAGGTGAACAGCGAGGGCACGGAGCTCGTCACCGAGGAGACCCTCTTCGCCGTCCACGTCCAGGCCTACACGCGGGCCGTCGACGGCCAGCTCCTCGACAACTCGCGGGATTTCTACGCCGGCCTCGAGGGCCAGCTCCCTTCGCCCCAGGTGATGAAGAAGGAGACGGCCGCGATGGTCGCCGAGCTCATGGCGCTGCGGACCGCGCCCGTGATCGATCCCTTCACCGGTCCGGCGATCCTCGCGCCCGAGGCCACCGGCGTCCTCTTCCACGAGGCCGTCGGGCACCGCCTGGAGGGCGAGCGCCAGCAGGACGACAACGAGGGCCGCACCTTCAAGGGGCAGATCGGCAGGGCGGTGCTCCCTGCCTTCCTCACCGTGGTGGACGATCCCACCCGGCAGAACTTCGAGACGACCGCGCTCAACGGCTTCTATCGATACGACGACCAGGGGGTCGCGGCCCAGAAGGCCGTGCTGTTCGAGAACGGCGTGCTCAAGAGCTTCCTCCTCTCCCGCAGGCCGGTGAAGGGCTTCACCCACTCCAACGGCCACGGCCGCGCCCAGGCGAACCGAGCGCCCATGGCGCGGATGGCCAACCTGATCGTCACCTCCACGAACCGGATGCCCTACGCGAAGCTGCGGGCGCGGCTCATCGCCGAGGCGAAGAAGGCGGGCAAGCCCTACGCGCTGATCATCCGCGACATCACCGGCGGCAATACGAATACCTCCGGCTACGGGTACCAGGCGTTCAAGGGCGTGCCGCGACTGGTGTATCGGGTCGACGTCGCCACCGGGAAGGAGGAGCTGGTCCGCGGCGTGGAGATCGTGGGAACGCCGCTGACCTCGATCAACAAGATCGTGGCCACCGGCGACGAGTTCGGTGTCTTCAACGGCTTCTGCGGCGCCGAGTCGGGCTACGTCCCCGTGTCCACGGTCGCGCCGGCGGCGCTCATCACCGAGCTCGAGCTGCAGCGCACGGTCAACGCCAACCAGCGCTCGCCGCTCATCCCGGGCCCATGGGCCAAGAGCGCAGCCGACCGCTGAGGAGGTCTCGCCTGGCGGATGCCCGCCCTATGCGCCGGCCAGGCGGAGCAGGGCGGGCTGCACCTCCGCGATCGAGCGGATCCGGGGCGCGACGGCCGCCGCGCTCCCGAAACCGACCACCGGTACCGGCGCCAGCGTGTGGCTCCTCGTGGAGAGGTCCTCGAGGTTCCCGTGGTCGCTGGTGACCAGGAGGCCGTCGCCGGGCCCCAGACCCTCGACCGTGTGGCGCAGGAGCTCGTCGAGCTCCTCGAGCGCCCGGTCAGCCGCCTCGAAGTCCTGGGCGTGACCCGCCTCGTCGGTGCGGAAGAACTCGAACATCGCCAGGTCGTGGCTCCGACCGATCTCCAGGAGGACCTCCGCGGCCTCCTTCGGCCTTCGCCTCGGCACCTCGCAGCCGACGGCGCGGGGGAGCTCGTTGGTGATGTCGTGGTAGAGCGCCGTTCCCGCCCGGAGATCGTCGAAGGTGCGAAACGGCCTGCCGGTGGACGCCATCGCCGCGGTGGTGGCCGACGGGCGGATCCGCGAGGCGGGAACGGGCAGCGGCGGCTCGGGCAGCGAGGGGCGGAGGTGGGGCAGGGCGAGGGCGTCCAGGTAGGCGCTCCGGTAGGCGTTCACATAGGTGCCCGCCTTTCCCGCCCGGGCCAGGTCGAGGAAGAGGTTCTGCCTGCCTAGCAGCTGGCGGAGCGTCTCGTTCGGAAAGCCCAGGAGGTGCTTGCCCAGCAGCGCAGGGGCGTTGACGCCCGTGAGCAGGGTGGTGTGCCCCGTGGCGGACTGGGGCCTGCCCCCGACGCCGAGGCTGGCGTCCGCCGCGCCCACGCTTCCTCCGCGGGGTAGCGGCGAGGCACCGTCGACGAAGTGGGAGAGCAGCGTCGTCCTCCGGGCCAGCGGGTTCCGCCCGGGATCGCGGAGGCCCAAGCCCACGCCGTCCACGAGGAAGAAGAGGATCATCGGCGCGCTCCGCGAGCCGACATGGATCCCCGCGGAATGGACGTGGGGGAGGTGGGTTTCCGGGTCGGCGCCATCGTGAATGGGTACGACGACGCCCGCCCATCGGGCAAGGTAGGATGGCCGGCCCCTCCCTCGAGCTGGATCCGAATGAGCCTCGCGCAGACCGCCCATCCCCCCGCGCCGCGATCGTCCGCGAAGCCGTCGGCATCTGGGCGCTCGCTTTCGCTGGACTGGTCGCGGCCAAGGTGGGCGGGCTCTTCGTGCCCTTCGTCGGTGGACAGGTGAAGGCGGTGGCCGCCGGCCTCTTCCTCTACCTGCCGGGCGTGGCCCTGCGGCGCCGGGGCGAGACCGTCGACGAATACGGGATCCCCGACTGGCCCTGGCGCTCTCCCGCCTCCTGGCGGCAGTTCCGCCGGGATCTGGCCTGGGGGGCGGGCGTCTGCCTCGCGCTCCTCGTCCCGGTGGTCGCCGGCTTCCTCCTGATCCTCCAGATCGTCCCGCATCTGCCGGAGGCCATCCGCGAGCTCGTGGTCCCCTACGCGGGCGGCGGGACCGGCTTCTCGTTCCGCTTCCCCGAGCGGATGTGGCTCCATGTCCTCGACCAGGTGCTGGTGGTGGCGCTGGCGGAGGAGTTCTTCTATCGGGGCTATCTCCAGACCCGCCTCGTCCACGCCTTTGGAAAGGGAAGCTTGCGCTTGCTCGGCGTGCAGGTGGGTGCCGCGTTCTGGCTCACCCAGCTCCTCTTCGCCGTGGGCCACCTCGGCGAGCTCCATCCGTGGCGGCTCTCGGTGTTCTTCCCGGCGATCCTCTTCGGCTGGCTCCGCGAGCGCACCGGCTCCATCGGCGCCGGCGTGATCGTCCACGCCTTCTCCAACCTGCTGCTGATGACCCTCGAGGCGTCCGCGTTCGGTTGATCGCGCGGAGCCGAAGACGGAGCAAAGGAATAGAAGAGCTCCCGCTCAGAGCGACGAGACCGTGAGGTCCAGCCCGCGCCCGACCGCCACCGTGCTCCCGTCGGGAACCTCGATCAGCCCTTCGGCCGATCCGGGCCGGGTGAGGAGCGCCACCGCCTTGGCGCGCCGATGCGATCGCAGCCGGGGATCGTCCTCCCGGCTCCCGGCCTCGAGGTCGCAGGGCCTGCAGCTCCCCATGCCCTCGAGGAGCCCGTAGTAGAGGGGCACGCCGCGCCTCGCCGCGGCCAGGATCCGTCCGTTGGTGGCGACGATCGCGAAGCTCGAGGTGCGAGCCTGGCCGCGCTCCCGCGCGACGTCGTCCACATGGCGGATCGCCCGCGCGAGCGCCCGCGCCGCGTCCTGGGCGGCGAGGGTGGGATCGTCGATCCGCCCGGGCTCGTGGAGCTCGCGCAGGAAGAGGCCGAAGAGGTGCTCCCGGTCCGTCCCCCCCTGGAAGGAGCGCCCGATGAAGCCCGGCAGCGCTTCCGCCAGGGGGGTGCGCAGCGCCTCGAAGTCGTCGATCCCGCCCTCCATCGCGAAGAGCCAGCGGCGGAAGCGGAAGGGATCGAGGCTTGCCTCGTCGAAGCCGCCTGCGACCTCCCGAGAGAGCGCGGCGAGGGCGGGCGCCCGGATCCCGCTCACGAGCTCGTCCAGCCCGTTGCCCCTCGCCTCGGCGGGTTTCTTCGTGAGCAGCACGTCATCGTCGCCGAGCCAGCCGACGCCGATGGCCTCGCCGCCCTCGAGCCCGTGGGGAAGGCGATCGAGCTGGCATCGCAGCATCGCCGGATCGTTGGTCAGGATTGCGAGGAGCTGCGCCATGGTCTTCCGATCCAAGTGTGGAGATGAAGGCGGATGCGATCCAGCGCGGCGCTCCCGATCCCCTGCATGCGGCCGAACGAGCGTTTGACCCGTTCGGGGCGCATCTCTACAATCCGCGAGTTTCCCCACGCCGCGCGCGCGGAGCCCCAATGACCGAAGAGATTGCAATCGGGATCGACCTCGGCACCAGCTACTCGTGCGTGAGCATCGCCACGAGCGAGGGCGCCCTGGTGGTGCCCAACGAATGGGGCGAGCTGAACCACGCCTCGGTGGTGAGCTTCCTGCCGGACGGGTCGGTTGCGGTGGGCAACGCCGCCAAGCGGAACATCGTCTCCGATCCCACCAACACCGTCTCCTCCTCCAAGCGCCTGATCGGTCGCTTCTTCTTCTCCGAGGAGGTCAGCAAGGCCCGGGCGCTGATGCCCTACGCCCTCGTAGAAGGGCCGAACAACTCCGTGCGGATCGCGGTGAGGGATCTGATCCTCTCGATCCCGGAGGTCTCCGCCCTCGTCCTCAAGGAGATGAAGGCGATCGTCGAGAGCCACCTCGGCCACGAGGTCACGAAGGCGGTGATCACGTGCCCCGCCTACTTCAACGACAACCAGCGCCAGGCCACCAAGGACGCGGGGCGGATCGCCGGGCTCGACGTCCTGCGGATCATCAACGAGCCGACCGCCGCAGCGCTCGCCTACGGCTTCGGCCGCGACATCTCGCAGCGGATCGCGGTCTACGACCTCGGCGGCGGCACCTTCGACATCTCGATCCTCGAGATCGGCAAGGACGTCTTCGAGGTGCTCTCCACGGGCGGCGACACCTACCTCGGCGGCGACGACTTCGACCAGCGGGTGATGGCCTGGCTGACCGACGACTTCCTGGCCAAGACCGGCCTCGACCTGCGGCAGAACAAGTGGTGCCTCGCGATGCTCAACGAGGCGGCCGAGAAGGCCAAGATCGAGTGCGGCCGCCAGGGCTGGGCCGACATCCACATCGCCGGGATCTGCCAGGACGCCAACGGCAACGTCCTCGATCTCACCAACCGCCTCACCACCGAACACTTCAATCGGATGGTGATGGATCTGGTGCAGCGCACCTTCAAGGTCTGCGATGAGGCGCTCCAGTCGGCGCGCCTCACGGCGTCGTCCATCGACGCGGTGATCCTGGTCGGCGGTCCCACGCGGCTCCCGGTGATCCGCGAATCGGTGAAGCACTACTTCGGCCGGGAGCCGATGGAGGGGATCGATCCCGAGCAGGTGGTGAGCATGGGCGCGGCGCTCCAGGCCCGCGCGCTCTCCAGCGCGGACGCCTCGACCTACCTCCTGGACGTGACGCCGCTGCCGCTTCGCATCGCGACGGTGGGCGGCTTCACGGAGACGATCCTCGACAAGAACACGCCGGTCCCCATCGAGCGCTCCAAGGTCTTCACCACCGGGAGGGACGGTCAGGAGAGGGTGAAGATCCGGGTGCTGCAGGGGGAGAACCCCAAGGCCGACGGCTGCGAGAGCCTCGGAGAGTTCGAGTTCTCGGGCTTCCGGGTGGCAGGGCGGGGCGAGGTGCAGATCGAGGTCACCTTCGAGATCGACACCAACGGCATCGTCAACGTGCGCGCCTGCGACCTCGAGACCGGCAACGCGACCGGCACGCGGATCTCGCTCTCCTCCGGGCTCTCGGAGGGGGAGATCCTCGACGGCATCGAGCGCAACCGACAGATCCGGCGAGCCGGTGGAGCCTGAGGCCGTGTCGAACGACTGGGTGGCGCTCGCAATCGAGGCGGAGGCCGTCGAGGGGATCCTCGACGAGCTCGACTACTTCCAGATCCTGAAGATTGGCAGGGACGCCCCCCTCGCCGACGTGAAGGCGGCCTATTACCGCGAGTCCCGGTCGTTCCACCCGGACCGGATCCATCACCTCGCCGACCCCGGCCTCCACGGCCGCGTGCTCCGGATCTACAAGCGGATCACCGAGGCCTACTCGGTGCTGCGCGACGAGGTCCGCCGCGCGAAGTACCTCGTCGACGTCTCCGGACCCCAGCGCGCCGGCAAGCTCCGCTATGACGAGCAGAGCGAGCAGGAGCGGAAGAAGGCGCGGGAGGAGGAGCTCGGGACCACGCCCAACGGCCGCAAGCTCTTCACGGCGGGCCTGGCCGAGCAGCAGGCGGGCCGCCTCGAGGCCGCCGAGCGCAGCTTCAAGATGGCGCTCCTCTACGAGCCCTCGAACGCGCGCTTCAAGGAGAAGGTCGAAGAGGTCGCGCGGGAAAGGGCGGCGAAGCGGTAGATGGAGTTCGACCTGGGCGCGGTCGCCCTCGTGGCGGTGCTCGCCTCCTTGGGAGCCTTCTCAGGCGCACTACGGCAGCTCGTCCGCCTCGCGGCCTTTGCCATCGCGCTCCTCGGGGCGGCGCCCCTGGGCTCCTGGCTCGCGGCCACCGTCGCCGGCTCCGGCGACCCGTCCGCAGGAGCCGCCTTCGTCGGCACCGGCGCCACCTTTCTCGTCACCTATCTCCTGGTCGCGGTCGTCGGCGGCTTCGTCGCGCGACGGCTGACCGAGGGCGACGAGGCGAGGGCGGTCGACCGCGGCACCGGCGCGATCCTCGGCGCGCTCAAGGGCCTGATCGCCGCGTGGGCGATCGCCGCCGCGGCGCTGCGCCTCCACGAGCTCGGCCTCGTCGGCTGGACCGGGGAGTCGAGCGTGGTCGCGGCGCTGGCGCGGGCCCTGCCTCTTTTCTAGGCGAGCGAGCGGGCCACGTAGTCCTCGTCGATCTCCCAGGGCTGGCCCCTGCGCTCGGGGGCGAGGAAGAGCACCTCCTCGAGGACCTCCTCGACCACGCCGCGGAGGGCCCGGGCCCCGAGGTGCAGACCCGATGCCCGCTGGACGATCGCCCGGAGCGCGCCTTCCGTGAGCCGGAGCTCGATCCCCTCGGTGGCCAGCAGCTCGACGAACTCCCGCACCACGGCGTCCGGGGGCTCGGTGAGGACCCGCAGGAGCTCGTCCGGCCCCAGCTCGTCGAGCTCCACGATCACCGGCAGCCTGCCCACGAACTCGGCGAGGAGACCGTATTCGAGGAGCTGCTTCGGCCGGACCCGCCGCGAACCTCGCCGCGGTTCACGCTCGTCGCCTCCTCCGAAGCCGATCGCAGCGGCGCCGGCATAGAGGTCGGAGAAGGTCCCGGCGCAGATGAAGAGGATCTCGCTCGTGTCCATCTGGACGAGCTCCTTCTTCGACCAGTGCTGGCCGGGGTTTAGGGGGACGGAGACCTTTCGGCCCTCGAGGAGCTTGAGGAGCGCCTGCTGGACGCCTTCGCCGCCGATGTCACGGTCGCCCGCCCCGGTCCGCTGGCCGTGGGTGCGTCGGGCGATCTTGTCGACCTCGTCGATGAAGACGATCCCCTCCTCCGCCCGGTGCAGGTCGTGGCTGGCCTGTACCAGGAGCTCGCCGACCATCGCCTCGACGTCCTTCCCGTAGTAGCCGGCCTCCGTGTACTCGGTGGCGTCCACCACCGCGAAGGGCACGTCCAGGGCACAGGCGAGGCGCCGGGCGATCTGCGTCTTGCCGGAGCCCGTCGGGCCGATCAGGAGGACGTTGGACTTCTTCAGCAGCGACCCGCTCTCCTTCTTGCGGAGCGCGATCCGCCGCTGGTGGTTGTAGGCCGCGATCGAGACGGCTCGCTTGGCGCGCTCCTGCCCGATCACGAAGGGATCGATCCGCCCGTAGACCTCCCTGGGCGTGAGGACGGCCCGCACCTCGTCGAGCTCTGCGGGCGTTGGCACCATCGCCTCCCGAAGCGAGATCCCCTCCGGGTTTCAAGTTGAGGGCGCGCCTCGGGATCGTCCACGGCCCGCGCCTCTCGATCTGTGGTGGGCCCTGGTCAGTCGTCCGTCGGGACGAGGAGGCTCGACCACCGGACCTGGATCGCGAGCTCGTGGATCACGCCGCCGCGCAGGAGGAAGCTGGGACGCCAGCCGACCGACAGGAACCAGGGCTCCTTCCCGATGGGGACGGGGAGGGCCAGGAGCCCGTCGATCGAGGGCCCACCGCGCTGGAAGCCCACGCCCAAACCGAGGATGCCCGCCAGCCCCGCCTCGACGCCGCCGGCCGGGTCGAAGCCGCCGTCCAGGGCCGCACCGCGAAGGTGGGCCCCCGCCGACCAGAGGCCGAAGAGGAGGTTGGCCTCCGCCGTGGCTCCGCCGCCGACCCGCCCGTCCCGCGTCACGACCGCAGGGCCGATCCCGACGGAGAGATCTCCCAGCTGCGCGGGGGAGGGGAGCTGGGCCCTGGCCGCGAAGGGCAGGAGCACGAGCAGGAGTATCGGCCAGCGGCGCACGGAGCGGTTCTACCGGGAGTGCTCCGTCCGGGAAAGCAAATCCGCGCGTGGGTGCCCGGTCGTCTGGGGCAGTTTCCTCGCCTCGGGTGCTTTACGGCGGCCCACCTCTCTCGTAAGCTGCCCAACCCAGCCGATTTGGAGGAGGCAGCCTTGAAGAAGGGTCTACGTTACGCCGCGGTCGCGGCCCTGTTTTCGCTCCCGTTCGCGGGCTGCAATTGTTCGACTCCCAAATCGGTCGCCTCCCCGGGCGTGCTCGACGTCGAGGAGCCGATTGAACCCGCCTACGGCCTGGTGTGCAACGAGTCGAAGACGGCGAAGACCTACCTGGTGCGGAACCTAGGTCGCTCGTCCCTGAGCGGCGACGTGAAGATCGAGGGCCCGGACGCCGCCTTCTTCAACGCCGACCCCGATACCTTCTCCGTGGGCCCGTCGGGATCGGCCAGCGTGGTGGTCACCTACTCGCCGACGGGGAACGTGTCGGGCAAGAAGCACCGCGCCTCGATCGTCTTCACCTCCACCGGCGGGAACAAGGACTTCCCGCTCGGCGGAGAGGTCTCCACCGTCCCCGTGGCACCGGCCCTCTCCTTCAACTGCGGCGATAGCCTCGACATCTGCGAGTCGGCGGGGATCGGCGTATCCTGCTGCCAGGCCGCGAAGCCCGAGGACAAGCCGGCCACCAAGCACCTGAACTTCGGCAAGATCGCCCTCGGGCAGGTCCGGACGGCCGCGGCCAAGGTCGCGAACCTCGGCTGCGACGACCTCCAGGTCACCAACGTCAAGATCGAGAAGCTTCCCGGCGACAACTGCGGCGACGACGAGGTCAAGGTGAAGGGCTTCTCGAGCTTCACGCTCGTGGGCTCGCCCAAGCCGGAGAGCGTCGCCACGCGGGACGTCGTATTCGAGTTCGCGCCGAACGCGAAGGCGTGCCAGGTGAACCGCAAGTACGTGATCACGACGAACGATCCGGCCGCCCCGGCCGATTCCGCAGCTGCCTCGGGGGTCCTCTCGGGCTCCGCCACTGCGCCCGACCTCGTGATCACGCCCGATCCCGCCGATTTCGGTGGCGTGAGTCAGGGGCAGAGCAAGGACCTCGACCTCCTCGTGCGGAACTCCGGGTCTGAGTCGCTCACGATCTCGAGCATGGAGATCATCGAAGACCCCGCGAACGAGTTTTCGATCGAAGGAATCCATCGCTGCACCACCGATCTCCCCGCGACGAACAACGTGCTGGCTCCGGCCACCGCGGACCCGGATCGGTGCCTCACGGACAAGGTCGAGGTGAAGGTCCGCTACGCGCCCTCCCTCTCCCACTCGGCGAACGCGAAGCTCCGGGTGAACCACCCCGGCGTCGGCAACGGTGCTACCACGGCCGATCTCCTCGGCAAGTCCACTCCCAAGCTCACCACCCATCCCAGCGACATGGTGCTCTTTGCCGCCCCGGGCAACCCGCTGCTGGGCTGCGGCGCCGGCGACGGCATCCACTGCACGGCGCCCAACTGCGCGGACGCCTGCACCACCGACGGCGAATGCGCACCCGGACGCTGCCTCGACGGCGTGTGTGACTTCGGGGCCATGTGCGTGCCGGCCTGCGGCGTCGCCACCCGCACGGTCGCCATCTGCAACGGGGCGAGCGCCGTGGCCGACCTCGTGATCCAGCCGCCGCGGATTCGGAGCAACGTCGGCGACCCCAATCCGCCTGTCGACGGCGACGATCCGGCCAAGCTTCTTTTCACGCTCACCAACAACTGCCCGGGGCGCGCAATCCAGCCCGGCACCTGCTGCAACGAGACGCTGACCTACAACGACTCGCGCTTCGGCGGCACGGTCGCCGCGGAGCTCGTCATCGACAGCAACGACGGGACCGCTGGGGGCCCGGACGGAGGCCCATACGTCCTCCTGCTCCAGGCCCAGTCGCTGGGCAGCAGCCGGATCCCGGTGCCGGACGTGACCGCCCCCTCGAATCCGCAGAAGGACACCTGGGTGAGGCTCGACGGCAGCCCCTCGTCTGTGGGCCTCGGGACGATCACGCAGTACCACTGGCGGCTGATCAAGATCGACAAGACCACCACGTCGCGGCTGCCGATCGGGGGCATCGACCCGAATGATCCGAACCGCAACTGCCCTCCGGACTATAACGGCGGCCAGTGCTTCCGCTTCACCGACGGGAGCCACAAGGCCCTCGAGTTCTTCGCCGACATGCCGGGGCCCGTCCAGTACACCTTCGGCCTCATGGTTGATGGCAGCATCTGCGATCCGGTCTGGACGTCGTTGGACAACGAGGCACGGGTCATCGTGACGATGGCCGCCGCCCCCATCGGCGACAACTGATCCGGGTCACCCCGGCCACGACTCGCTCTTGATCGACCTCCACGCCCACACCACCGCTTCGGACGGCTCCCTCTCTCCGGGGGAGCTGGTCCGCCGGGCGGTGGCGGCTGGTGTCGGAGTCCTCGCGATCACCGATCACGACACCGTGGACGGCGTGGCCGCCGCATCGTCCGCTGCCGCGACGATGGGCCTGCGGATCGTCCCCGGCGTCGAGATCTCCTGCCGCCTGGGCGCCAGAGAGCTCCACATCCTGGGACACTTCCTGGACCCGCAGGATCCGGTCCTCCTCGGCTCCCTCGAGGGCTTCCGCCGCGTGCGGGAGTCCCGGGCGAGGGCGATGATCGATCGGCTCCGGGAGGCAGGCCTCGACCTCCGCTACGAGGAGCTCCTGGCGATCCCCGGGGCCGACGAGGGCAGCCTCGGCAGGCCCCACGTCGCCCGTCTGCTGCTGACCAAGGGGCTGGTCCGGGACTTTCAAGAAGCCTTCGACCGTTGGCTCGTCGAGGGAGCGCCCGGGTGGGTGGAGCGCCCGCTCCCCGAAGCGACCGAGGCGATCGGCCTGATCCGCAGGGCGGGTGGGGCGGCGAGCCTCGCCCATCCGGCGCTCTCGGGCGTCACGGGAGCCGAGCTGATGCAGCTCGCCAGCTTGGGCCTCGCCGGCCTGGAGGTCGATCATCCGCGCCAGGGTACCGAGATCCGCCGGAGCTTGCGGGCGATCGCCGCCTCGCTCGGCCTCGTCGCCACGGCCGGATCCGACTTCCACGGCGAGGGCGGCCGGCCGGGCCAGGAGACGATGTCGAAGGCCGACTTCCGGGCCTACGAACGGGCGGCCGGCGAGCCGGAGGCGAGCAAACGATAAAAGGAGCGTGCCCGCGCGGAGCGCGGCTGAAGAAATGGTCCCGCTTCAGCGGGACCGATTTCTTCACTCGCTCGGAGGGGCTGGAGAGCGTCCAACCCCTTAGTCCGAAAATGGATTTTCGTTGACAGGCATACGGCCCATTTCTATCCTCCGCGCCTCGCAACAGGCCAAGGGTTCGACGCGAGCTAAGGGTGGCTGACGTGGTGCATCTCTCCAGTTGGTTTCCAGTTCTTCTCGTTCTCGCGATCTCCGTGGGGATGGTGGTTCTCCTCACCTTCCTCTCGTGGCTGCTCGGGCCCAAGCGCATGACGGCCATCAAGGCGGAGGCCTTCGAGTGCGGCTCGGAGAGCTCGGGATCCGCACGGCAGCGCTTCGGCGTGAAGTTCTACGTGGTGGCGCTCCTCTTCGTCGTCTTCGACGTCGAGGCCGTCTTCCTCTACCCGTGGGCGGTGCAGTTCAAGGAGCTGTCGTGGTACGGCCTCGCGACGATGAGCGGCTTCCTGTTCACGCTGGCCATGGGTCTGATCTACGTCTGGAAGAAGGGCGCGCTCGAGTGGGAGTAGAGCTTCCCGTCTCCTCGTCCAAGGTGAGCTAGAGATGTCCTCGAATTTCGGCATGGTGACCACCCGCCGCGAGGAGGCCGAGGGCTTCCTGCAGCGGATGGTGTCTCGCGGCCTCGGCTGGGCCCGCAAGTATTCGCTCTTCCAGTACCCGTTCGTGACCGCCTGCTGCGGCATGGAATACATGGCGATCTCGGGCGCGCGCTACGACGTGGCCCGCTTCGGCGCCGAGTTTCCGCGCTTCTCGCCCAGGCAGGCCGACCTGCTCATGGTCGTGGGTACGATCAACCAGAAGCAGGCGCCGATCCTGAAGCGCGTCTACGACCAGATGGCGGAGCCCAAGTGGGTGATCGCCTTCGGCGTCTGCGCCTCGTCCGGCGGCTTCTACGACAACTACGCGGTGCTGCAGGGCATCGACCGGATCATCCCGGTGGACGTCTACATCCCGGGTTGCCCGCCGCGGCCGGAGCAGGTCCTCGACGGCCTGATCCTCCTGCAGGAGAAGATCTCCGCGCAGACCCACAAGCTGATCGACCACGCGCCGCCGGAGATGACCGTCGACGGAAAGCGCGACCTGCTGGCCGGAGGCATGAAGTGAGCGAGAAGGCCCTGCAGCGCGTCGCCGAGAAGTTCCCCGACGCGATCGTCCACGGCTACGCCCAGCACGGCGACGAGACCCTCGTCGTCAAGCGGGAGAGCCTGGTCGACGTGATGCGCTTCTGCCACGACGATCCGGAGCTCGAGCTGAAGATGCCCAGCTCGCTCACCTGCGTCGATTACATCGACGAGAAGCCCCGGTTCGAGCTGGTCTACTCCCTGTACTCGATCACCCTGAAGCACCGCCTTCGGATCAAGGTCCGGGTAGGGGAGGACGATCCCACGGTGCCCAGCGTGATCTCGGTCTACCGGGGGATGAACTTCTGGGAGCGGTACTGCTGGGACATGTACGGCATCCGGTTCACGGACCGTGAAGCCGACATGAAGCGGCTCTGGCTCTACGAGGAGTTCGAGGGCCACCCCCTCCGCAAGGACTATCCCCTCCGCGGACGCCAGGGGCTGATCCCGGAGCTGGACGTCCGCGACATCACCCGCGGCCCCGGACCCGGTCCTGGCTCGGGCCCTGCCGCCCGCGCGGCGGTGGCGCGTCCCTCCCAGCTCCCGATCCTCAAGTAGGCGGCTCGTCCCTCGGATTCCGAAGAGGCATAGAGACTCATGGCGAAGCAGCACGACATTCCGGTGGAGGCGCGCCCCGACATGCTCGAGGCGAAGCTGCCCACCAAGACGATGACCCTGAACATGGGTCCGTCTCATCCGGCGTCCCACGGGACCGTCCGGTTCAACATCGAGCTCGACGGCGAGAACATCGTCAACCTCGATCCCGAGATCGGCTTCCTCCACCGCGGCTTCGAGAAGAGCTGCGAGAACGTGAGCTGGACGCAGTGCCTGCCCTACACGGACCGGCTCAACTACGTCTCCGCGCTCTGCAACAACTTCGGCTTCCTGAGCGCCGTGGAGAAGCTCGCGCAGATCGAGATCCCCGAGCGTGCGAAGTACATCCGCACCCTGGGCGCCGAGCTACACCGGATCTGTGATCACCTCACGGCCACCGGCGCCACCGCCATGGAGCTCGGCGGCTTCTCGGTCTTCTTCTACGCCATCGAGGCCCGCGACCTCCTCTGGGATCGGATCGCGGAGCTGACGGGTGCGCGTCTCACCACCTCCTTCGGCCGCATCGGCGGGGTGGAGCGCGACCTGCCCGAGGGCTGGATCCAGAAGGTGAAGGACACCCTCGACCGGGTGGCCGAGCTCCGCGACGAGGTCGCGTCGATGCTCGTGCACAACCGGATCTTCCTGGATCGCATGAAGGGCACCGGCGTGATCACCGCCGAGGACGCGGTGAACTTCGGCTTCAGCGGCCCCTGCCTGCGCGCCACCGGCATCGACTGGGACATCCGCAAGTCCCAGCCGTACTGGGTCTACGACCGGATGGACTTCAAGGTCCCGCTCGGCACCCACGGTGACAACTTCGACCGCTTCTACCTGCGCATCGACGAGATGAAGGAGTCCGACTCCATCGTCCGCCAGTGCTTCGAGCAGATGCAGCCCGGCCCGACGATGATCGAGGACTGGCGCTATGCGCTGCCCCCGAAGCCGCAGGTCTACTCGACAATCGAGGGCGTGATCGGCCACTTCAAGATCGTCATGGAGGGGATCAAGATCCCCAAGGGCGAGTGCTACGCCTACACCGAGTCGCCGAACGGTGAGCTCGGCTGGTACCTGGTGAGCGACGGCTCGGGCCGTCCGTACAAGGTGCATTGCCGCGCGCCCGGGATCCCGCTCCTCGGCGGCGTCGAGCACATGGTGAAGGGGGCGATCCTCCCCGATCTCATCCCGACCTTCGACACGATCAACATGATCGGCGGAGAGGTGGAGCAGTGAGCGACGAGAAGAAGCCCGTCCAGATGGTGAACGTCACCGTCGACGGCAAGGCCACCAGCGTCCCGGCCGGCACGAACCTCATCGAGGCGGCGAAGACCGTCGGCGTCGAGATCCCGCACTACTGCTACCACGCGGGCCTCTCCATCGCCGCGAACTGCCGCATGTGCATGGTCGAGGTGTCGAACGCGCCTCCGGGCAAGCTCGTCCCCGGCTGCCAGATCCCGGTGGCCGAGGGGCAGAAGATCACCACCGACTCGCCGCGGGTGAAGGATCAGCAGCGGGCGGTGCAGGAGTTCCTCCTCCTCCACCACCCGGTGGACTGCGCCATCTGCGACCAGGCCGGCGAGTGCCGTCTCCAGGACTACTACCAGGAGTACGACTTCAAGCCCTCGCGCCTCGACAGCGCCAAGTGGCTCAAGAACAAGAGGAAGGACCTCGGTCCCCTCATCGTCCTCGACCAGGAGCGGTGCATCATGTGCACCCGCTGCGTGCGCTTCATGGCCGAGGTGGCCGAGGAGCCCGTGCTCGGCGTGTTCGGCCGCGGCACCCGCGAGGTGATCGACACCTTCCCGGGCAAGGTCCTGGACAGCAACTACTCGGGCAACGTGGTCGACCTCTGCCCCGTGGGAGCGCTCCTCAACAAGGACAACCGCTTCCGCGCCCGCTCGTACTTCCTCACGGCGACTCCGTCCCTCTGCTCGGGCTGCTCCCGCGGCTGCAACACCTTCCTGGATCACTTCCAGGGGGTGCCGTACCGCTACCGCCCGCGCGAGAACCAGGACGTCAACCAGTTCTGGATGTGCGATACCGGCCGGCTGAGCTACCACGGCCTCTACGAGAACCGGGTCCACGAGGCCTCGGTCGGCGGCAAGGTCCGTCCGGCTGGCGAGGCGCTCGACGCTGCCGCCCGGCAGCTGGGGGAGCTCGCCGGCTCGAAGCAGCTCACGGTCGTGGTCTCGCCCGTGCTCTCCCTCGAGGACGCGCTGGCCGTGATGCTCCTCGCCAAGGAGGGGCTCAAGGTCTCCGAGGTCTTCGTCTCGGGCCGCGCGAACGACGCTGGCGACGACTTCCTCCTCCGCGAGGATCGCAACCCGAACCGCAAGGGTGTCGAGCTGGCCGCCGCCGCCTTCGGCCTCGCGCTCCGCTCCTTCGCCGACCTCACGAAGACCAGGCCCCAGGGCGTGCTCCTCGCCGGCGTGGACGTCCCCGCCGACGAGGCCTCCGTCGCCTCGTGGCTCGCCGGTGCCAAGACGGTGGTGGCCCTCGCCGCCAACGACACCCCGGTGGCCAAGGCCGCCGGCGTGGTCCTTCCGCTCGCCACCCACGCGGAAGGGGACGGCACCTTCGTGAGCTTCGAGGGACGCGCCCAGCGCTTCCTCCCCGCGATCCCCGCCGTGGGCGCCTCGCGGGCGGCCTGGCATTGGGCCGCTGCGCTCCTCGGCGAGCTCGGCTTCTCGCATCGCTTCGCCTCCGCCGGCGAGGCCTTCGCGGAGCTCTCCAAGAGGCTCCCCGCTGGCGCTCTCGGCGACTTCGATTGGACCAAGGTTCCCCGCACGATGACCAAGGGCGTGACCCCGCTCACCGGCGGCACCGTCGACGGCCGCCCGCCGGGATGGCGGGAGCTCATTCCGCTTCGCACCCCCGCCGGCACGTCGGCTGCCTAGGTAGAAGGACTCGGATCTCATGCGTGCAGCCCAGATCTCGGCAATCATCCTCGGCATCGTCGGCCTGATGGCCGGCGCCGTCGCGGCCTTCTACCTCCTGGCGGGCGCCCTCGGCGTCGTCGCCCAGGCGGCCCTCGGGGCCGACGCGGCCTACATCGGCGTGGCCGTCGCCAACGCCATCACCCTGCTCCTCGTGGTGGTGATGGTGATCGCGTCGATGCTCACCCTGGCCGAGCGCAAGTGGTCGGCGCTGATGCAGGATCGCATCGGCCCCAACCGCGCCCGCTTCGGCCTCCCGGGCCTGAAGAACCAGTCCCTCGCGGGCCTGCCGCACTTCCTCGCCGACGGCATCAAGATGCTGACGAAGGAAGACTTCATCCCGAAGGACGCGTCGAAGCTCCTCTTCACGCTGGCGCCGATGCTCGGCTTCGGCTCGGTCTTCGTGCTCTTCACCGTCGTGCCGATGGCGCCGGTGATCTCGGCCGCCGAGCTCCCGGGCATCGCGGGGATGGCCTCCGCCATGGGCGTGTCGGCCGCCTTCCCGGTCTCGCTCCACGTGGCGCCGAACCTCGAGATCGGCCTGCTCTTCCTCTTCGCCTTCGCGTCGATCGCCGTCTACGGCACCTCCCTCGCCGGCTGGGCCTCGAACAACCGCTTCGCCCTCCTGGGCGGCGTCCGCGGCGCGGCGCAGATGATCGCGTACGAGGTCTCCCTCGGGATGTCGCTCGTCGGCGCGATGATGATCTTCGGCACCCTCCAGCTCGAGGGCATGACCGCGGCCCAGAGCGCCGGTATCTTCGGTGGCGCGCTCCCGGCCTGGGGCATCTTCCTCCAGCCCATGGGCTTCCTGCTCTTCTTCACCGCCTCGCTGGCGGAGACGAAGCGCGCGCCCTTCGACGCGCCCGAGGGCGAGTCCGAGATCGTCGGCTACTTCGTCGAGTACTCGGGCATGCGCTTCGGCATGTTCATGATCTCCGAGTTCGTCGAGATCGTGGTGCTCTCCGGCGTCACGGCTGCCATCTTCCTCGGCGGCTTCCACATGCCGTTCCCGCCGTCCTGGGGCGTGGACGCGTGGCTCGCGGCGAAGGCCGGCGGCTTCGGTCTCGCGGTGGCGCAGGGCCTCACCTTCCTCCTGAAGGTGGTCGCGCTCTGCTGGGTGCAGCTCACCATCCGCTGGACGATGACGCGCTTCCGCTACGACCAGATCCAGACGCTCGGCTGGAAGATCCTCCTGCCGCTCGCCCTCGGAAACATCGTCGTCACCGCCGTGCTCCTGCTCCTCGATCAGTCCCTCGACACCCTCGCGATCGTCGGCATCGCGGAGCTCGTGCTCCTCATCGGCCTCACCGCCCTCTATCCGGTGAAGCGGCCCACCTCGGTGCGCTTCAGCGGGCAGGGCGCGGCGGCACCCGTGGTCTCGGGCCACGGTCACTGATTCGTTTTTCCCTGGAGACGGTCTAGAGATGGCCCACGATCCTCACCACGACCAGCAGCCGGAGACGACGTTCGCCGACTCCGCTGGGCTCACGTGGTACCAGCGGCTCTTCGTGCCCGAGCTGCTTCGCGGCCTCGCCGTGACGAGCCGGCACTTCATCAAGAACCTCTTCGGCGCCCGCGACGCGAGCCCCGAGGTGG
This sequence comes from Vulgatibacter incomptus, assembly GCF_001263175.1. Classification (GTDB taxonomy): domain Bacteria; phylum Myxococcota; class Myxococcia; order Myxococcales; family Vulgatibacteraceae; genus Vulgatibacter; species Vulgatibacter incomptus. The sequence goes on from NZ_CP012332.1 coordinate 1,313,048, forward strand.
TCTACCGGAAGCGCGAGCTCGGCAACACGGTCGCCACGGTGCAGTACCCGGAGGAGCGGATCCCGTATCCCCCCGGCTACCGCGGCCTCCATCGCCTGGTCCCCCGGGACGACGGCAAGCCCCGCTGCGTCGCCTGCTACATGTGCGCGACGGTCTGCCCGGCGCAGTGCATCTACATCGAGGCGTCCGAGTACAGCGACGATCCGATCGAGAAGTTCCCGACCTCGTTCGTGATCGACGAGCTCCGCTGCATCGTCTGCGGACTCTGCGTGGAGGCGTGCCCCAAGGACGCCATCCGCATGGACACCTACGTCCACACGCCGCCCGAGTACTCGCGCGAGGGCTTCATCTACCCGATCGAGCGCCTCCTCAAGGGGCCGGCGGTGTCGTACCCCTCGGATCCCTGGGTGAAGCGCGAGGACTCCTCGCAGCCCAAGGACGCGCACTTCCCGCTCCACGGCCTGGCCGAGCACTCGACCGAGGCCGTCTCGGCGAAGGCGAAAGTTCAGCAGGGCGAGAACCACCCGCAGCAGCCGCAGTTCGCCGAGAGCGACTTCCGCAAGTAGGCGTGCGGAGCACATCGAGTCCGCTTCGCTCGGGCTCGACCTTCTGCGCATCGACGGGCCCTTCGGGGCCCGTTGTCGTTCCGGCGACCGCGCTGGGGGGATTGTGGCGCGCGGCTGCGACCAAATCCGGGGCCGCGCATCCAAGGCGCCGGTTTACTGCTCCATCCCCCGAACGCCCCTTCCGCCCCGGCGGAGGAGCAAGAAAGGATCCCCCGATGTCGAAGATCCTCACCAGCGTGCTGGCCGCCGCGGCGATGTCCCTCCCCGCTCTCGCGATGGCCGCCGACTACCAGATCGACACCTCGCACTCGAACGCGAGCTTCAAGGTCCGCCACATGATGGTGTCGACCGTCCAGGGCGAGTTCGGCAAGCTGACCGGGACCGCGAGCTACGACCCCAAGAACCCCGAGAAGATCGCCATCGACGCGGTGATCGACGCGACGACCATCAACACCCGCGAGCCGAAGCGGGACGCCCACCTCAAGAGCCCCGACTTCTTCGACGTCGAGAAGCACCCCACGCTCACCTTCAAGTCGAAGAGCGCCAAGGCCAAGGGGCCTGGCAAGCTCGAGGTGACCGGCGATCTCACCATGCACGGCGTCACCAAGCCGGTGACCTTCCTCGTGGAGGGCCTCGATCAGGAGGTCACGGATCCCTGGGGCGGCTCCCGGCTCGGCGGGACAGCGACGACCAAGATCAACCGCAAGGACTTCGGCCTCAATTGGAACAAGGCCCTCGAGGCGGGCGGCGTGATGGTCAGCGACGAGGTCTCCATCACCGTGGACGTCGAGCTCGTGAAGCAGGCTCCCGCCAAGTCCGCGGAGAAGTAGGCGCGTTCCACAACCATCGAATCGACGGCGGCGGCTCGCGAACGGGCCGCCGTTCGTCGTCTCGGGCCTCGAGACTGGCGCGAGACGCCGACCTCCTGGCAGCATGGCGTCCATGATCGAACAGGCGGCGCCCCTCGGGACCTGGAGAACACGCCTCGCCGCTGTAAGCGACGCCCTCGCCCGGCAGCGCCACCTCGCGGCGGCGCGCGACGGCGTGGTGGCGACGCTGCCGCTGGTGCTCATCGGCTCGGCCTTCCTCCTCCTCGCCCAGGCGCCGTTCCCCGCGCTGCAGGAGCGGCTGGCGCCGATGCAGGGCACGCTCCTCGCTCCCTATCGGATGCTGGCGGGCCTCGTTTCCGTCTTCGTCTGCTTCGGCACCGCGCGATCGCTCGCGAGGAGCCTGGGCCTGGACGAGCTCGGCGCCGCCCTCGTCGCGGTCGCGTCCTTCTTCGTCGCCGTGGGCGCCGCGCCCCTCGAGGCCGGCGGCTGGGGCCTCGCGGCCGATCGCCTCGGCGCAGGTGGACTCTTCGCGGCGCTGGCGATCGCCATGGGCTCGGTCGAGCTGCAGCGGTTCGTCGCAGGGCGGAGCTGGACCATCCGGCTGCCGCCCTCGGTGCCCGAGGCGATCGGGAAGAGCTTCGCCTCCATCGTGCCCGGCTTCGCGAGCGTGACCGCCATGTGGCTCGTGGTCCACGTGGCGGGCGTCGACCTCGTCGGCATCCTCGCGGGCCTGGTCCAGCCCCTCATCGGCGCCACCGACTCGCTCCCGGGCGTGCTCGCGCTCTGCCTGGTGGACAGCGCCATGTGGCTCATCGGCGTCCATCCCCTCGCGATCCTGGCCGCGGTGAAGCCGCTCTGGCTCTCGATGCTCACCGAGAACATGTCCGCCGCGGCCGCTGGCGCACCGCTCCCGCACGTGGCCACCCGCGAGCTCTTCGTCTGGTTCGTGTGGCAGGGGGATCCGGCGGCACGCTCGCCGCGGCGCTGCTGCTGCTTCGCGCGAAGAGCGCCTCGCTGCGAGCGGTGGGGCGCCTGGGGATCGTCCCGTCCCTCTTCAACGTGAACGAGCCGATCTTGTTTGGGCTCCCGATCGTGCTGAACCCGCGGCTGGCGATCCCCTTCGTGCTCACGCCGATCCTCGGCGCGACCGTCGCCTTCACCGCCATGAGCGCCGGCCTGGTGGCCAGGCCGAGGCTCGACGTCCTCTGGACCCTCCCGGCCCCGGTGGGCGCCTTCCTCTCCACCGGAGGCGATCCGGCGGCGCTGATCCTCCAGCTCGTGAACCTGGCGATCGGCGCCGTGGTCTGGTGGCCCTTCCTCCGGCGCTACGACGCTTCGCTGCTCGCTCGGGAAGGCGGGATCCCGCCGGAAGCCGCGGAGACGGAAGCGGTCGGTCCGTCGATCGCGCTCCAGCCCTGATCGATCCGCGTCCGGGGCGTCACGCCGGGCGGACCTTCCGGTGATGGCCGAGGACGCCGGGGTGGCGACGGCCCTCTGCCACCAGCGAGAAGAGGAAGATCAGGATCGCGACCACAGCGTTGTTCCACTGGGTCCCCGACGTGGCGCCGGGCAGCACCCACACCGAGATGAAGAGCCAGATGGCCAACGCGGTGTTGACGTATTTCGCGCCTGGCACCGCGAGGGCGATCGAGGCGACGACGACGGTGGCGATACCGATGATCCACGTGTTGCTGAGCTGCGCCGGGCCGTGCGGCCAGATGAAGGCCGAGATGAACAGCCAGATTCCAAGGACGATGTTCGCGATGCGCGCGCCGATCGGCGACATGGCAATCCCTCCGATTCCCCCAGCACCCGAAAGATGACCTCGATCGGGCAGGGGTGGAAGTCGGCGAGGGGCCAGACCGGCTCGGGAGCGAGCGGGGCCTCGGCCTTCCATCGGCCAGAATTGGACGGAGAAGTCCGGGTTCCACGGCTACAATGTCCGGATGGCAACGAATTCGACGCTCGTACGGCTGGGAACGCCCGACCTCGCGGAGGGTGAGCTGAGAGGCTACGAGCCGGAAGGCGGGCGGCTCGTCTGCCTGGCGAAGGTGGACGGCGCCTACCTGGCGGTCGACGATTGGTGCAACCACGCCGGCTGCCTGCTCTCCGCCGGATGGATCGAGCGCCGGGAGGGGCGGCCCATGGTCGTCTGCCCCTGCCACGAGATCGGCTTCGATCTGGAGACCGGAAAGAACCTCGTCGCCCCGGAGATCTGCGGCGACCAGCAGGCGTTCCGGGTGGTGGAGGAGGGCGGGATCCTCTTCGCCGAGATCGCGGAGCGCGAGGAGCGATAGATGCTCTCCGCCTCCCGCGCACCACGGCTCAAGGCCGTCCTCGATCCCTACCTGGACGCTTTCGACGGGAAGGCGCGCGTGGGCTTCGATCCGGTCGAGCTCCCGAGGCGCTTCTCCGATCCGGCCGATCAGGAGGTGGTCGGCCTCGTCTCCGCGGGCCTGGCCTACGGCAGGGCCGATCTCTTCCGGCCCAAGCTCTTCGGGATCCTCGAGATCCTGGGCGGCTCGCCCGCCGCCTTCGTCCGCGACTTCGATCCGGCCAGGGACGGCCACCTCTTCGCGGGCTTCTCCTACCGTTTCAACCTCCCCGCCGACCTCGGCGCGCTGCTCGCCGGCGCCGGCGCCTTCGTCCGGCGGCACGGCTCCCTCGGCCGCTTCTTCGCCGGAGAGCTCGCGCGATCCGGGGGCGAGCTCCGTCCCGCGCTCTCGGCATTCTCTCTGGCGATTCGGGAGGAGGGGGCGGCGCGGGTCGCCGGGCACATGGGGCCCACCCGCGCCCTCGAGCACCTCCTCGCCCATCCCGCGAAGGGCGGCGCGTGCAAGAGGCTCCTGCTCTACCTCCGGTGGATGGTCCGCCGCGACGACGTGGACCTCGGCGCGTGGGAGGGTCTCGTGCCTCGCTCCGCGCTCCTGATGCCGGTCGACACCCACATCATGCGGATCGCGCGACTGCTCGGGCTCACCTCGCGAAACGATCTCTCGTGGCGCACCTCGGAGGAGATCACCGCGTCGCTGCGCCTCGTCGATCCCGACGATCCGGTCCGCTACGACTTCGCCCTCTGCCACCTCGGGATGAGCGGAGCCTGTCCCGCCCGTCGCGTGACCGAGCACTGCCTGCGCTGCCCGCTCCGGAAGGAGTGCTCCGCCGGCCGTCGACTTCGGGTCGCCTAGGCCTTCACTTTCGGTTGGGGGTCGAGCTCAGCGCCGATTCGTCTCGGTGGGCCGATTCGCCGCGGCGCCATGCGCGGGCTTCCGAGAGGCCTCCTGCCCGGCGTGAGCGCCCGCCCACAAGCCGGAGAAGAACCGCCTCGCGTTCGTCCCGAGCACGCGGGTGTCGTAGCCGCCCTCCTGGACGACCACGGTGGGGATGCCCAGCACGCCGATCATCCTGCCGTTCGCCTCGAAGTCCTTGGCGCCCAGCGCCCAGGAGCCGGTGGGATCGCCCTTCGCCGTGTCGAGGCCGAGCGCCACCACGAGGAACGCAGGCCGATGGCCGCGGATCCGCCGGAGCGCCCGCTCCAGGACCAGCCGGAATCCCGTCCCGTCCACCGTCTCGCGGAGGGCGTAGTTCACATTGTAGCCGAGGCCGTCGCCCCGGCCGCGCTCCTCGGGGAAGCCGCTGAAGTAGGGATACGCCTCCCGCGGGTGGGCGTGGATCGAGAGGGTCAGCACGTCCGGCCTCTCGTAGAAGATGTCCTGCTGGCCGTTGCCGTGGTGGTAGTCGACGTCGAGGATCGCCACCTTGCCGTGGTGCGACAGGTACTCGGCGGCGATCGCCGTCGAGTTCAGGTAGCAGAAGCCGCCGAACGACCGCCGCTCCGCGTGATGCCCCGGGGGGCGCACCAGCGCGTAGGAGAGCCGCCGTCCCCGAAGGAGCTCGTCGGCGGCGCTGAGCGCACAGTCCACGGCGCGGCGCGAGGCGAGCCACGCGGCCCGGGCCAGGGGCGTGAAGGTGTCGATGCAGTAGTAGCCCGCGCGGACGGCGAGGTCGCGGGGCGGGCGCGCCGCGTTCCGGATCGGGAAGACGTACGGGTAGATCGGCTGGTCGCTCAGCTTCAGGCAGACCCGGCGCAGATATTCGAGGAAGTCGCGGTCGTGGACCGCCTCCACGTGGCGATCGCCGAAGTGGCGGACCGACATCGGCTCGAAGAGGCCGGAGGCGTCGAGCTGCCGGCGGATCGAGCGGATCCGAACCGGGGACTCCACGTAGCCCCGCTCGCGCACGTGGTGGATCGAGTGCTCCTCGTTCACGAGGAGGGCGATCCGCTCGTCCGCCGGGATCGCCGGCTCCGGCCGGATCGCCGGCGCGACGCTCACGTAGCGGGGTGGCCGCAGCCGCACCGGGTCGTCGCGAAAGGAGGCGACCACCATCTCGACGTATTCGCGGGGGCAGAGCGCGCCGTACTTCCGCTCCAGGATCGCCCGGACCACGGACCGCGCCGTCGAGGCGGCCAGGGGCTTGCCGCTGCCGAGGTCGTCGAAGACGAGGTAGGGCGGGTCGGTGTCACCGGGCGTGAGCGGCGTCTCGTACGCCGTCTCCGTGAGGGGCCTCGCGCCGAAGCGCTCGTAGAAGCGGAGCCTCCGCACGTTCTCGGCGCGGGTCACCGGATTCGGGGAGAGGGCGGGCTCGTCGGGCAGGCACTCGAAGAAGAGGCCGTCGCATCCGAGAGCGAGCGCCTCCTCCCGCAGGCGCTGGTAGAGCGCGCCGCCGATCCCGCTCCCGGTCCGATGCGCCGCCGCCGAGATGAAGTCCAGGAAGCAGAAGCCGAGGTCCGGCGCGTGGAGGAGGAGCCCGAAGCCCTTCACCCGGCCGCGGGAGTCGTCCGCCACGAAGAGGATCGAGCGGAATCGGTATTTCAGGGGATTGCGCAGCATCTCCGGCAGGCTCTCCGAGTCCGAGGCCGGCGCGGAGGGGAACTGCGCCCGGAGGATGTGCTGGACCTGCGCAATCGCGTTCCGGTTGCTCTGGAGGACATCGTCGTGGATGCGGCGGATCCGGAACATGGGCATAGGCAAGTCCGAAACATCGCACGGTCCCGCGCGCCTTCCGGTTCCGTGGAAAGATCCGTCGAGATTCAGATCCGCCGGTGGGACTGATGGACCTCGAAGATGATCTCGCCGCCCCGGAAGATCCGCACGCTCCCGGAAGTCTGGGACACGACCACCGCGACCGCCTTCGTGGTGGCGGTCGTGATCGCGGCGGCGGCGTGTCGGGCCCCGAGGCCCAGGGGGATCCGCGTCTCCTCGCCGGCGGACTGGAGGTAGCGGCCGGCGGCGAGGACCACGCCGTCCTCCCGGATCACGAAGGCCCCGTCCAGCACCGAGAAGTTCTTCACCGCCTCGTGAATTCTCGGATCGAGGATGTTCCGCTCGGCCTCGCTCAGGCCCTGGAAGGGGTTGATCGTGAGCTGCTTCGACTTCTCGAGCACGGCGATGGAGTCGCCCATCACGAAGATGCTCCCCACCGGATGGCCCTCGAATCCCTCCTGGCCCACGGCCAGGGCGAGGGAGATCACGGCCTCGACCACCTGGGGGTCGAACTCGGGAGGCAACCGCAGGGACTCGAGCGGGACGGCGTCGTCCTCCTCCGCGCCGACCTTGATCCGCACCAGGGTATCGATGGAACGCTTGTGGCCGGTGAGGCAGAGGACCATGTCGCCGTCGTGCAGGAAGTTGCCGGCTGCCACCAGCGCGACCTTCAGCTTCTCCATCCGCGAGTATTCGTAGGGCGGGATGTGGACCGCCCGGAAGCCTTCCTCCACCAGATCCGCCACGAGCGGGGTGCTCGTCACCGCGTAGATCAGCTTCCGCTTCAGCGACTTGCTCCGGAGCTCCTCCGCGGGGAGCGGATAGTCCGACACGAAGAGCAGGTGATCGACCTCGCTCTTGGACGCCAGGGTCAGGACCGCCCGCAGGAGCTCCTTGTCGAAGCGGGAGATGGGGTCGGGAGAGGGCACTTCTTTTCGTTCCTTTGGATCGCCACGATCCGTCGCCTGCTGGCCAGCCGAGCAGGATAGAGGATGCTGGGCCCGGCCGCAAAAACCTCGTCCTTCCCGACACCTGCGTCGCTTGACGAGGTAGGGTGGCGCTGATAATGAAACGGGCCTTTTTCTCGGGGAAGGCCCGGGAGTAGGAAGGCCCTATCGAACTTTGCCCCTAAGGGGGCGGGGGAGACCCGGTGAACCAGAAGGACCTGAAGCGCTTCAAGACCATGCTCGAAGAGTCGCGGACCAGCCTCCTGCAGTCCGCGAAGCGGACCCTCATGGAGGAGTCCAACTTCGATACCGACGACTTGCCCGACGAGATCGATCTGGCGTCTTCCGAGTACAACCAGTCGATGGTCTTCCGCCTCCGGGACCGCGAGAAGTTCCTGCTCAAGAAGATCGAGAAGGCGCTGACCCGGATCGACGACGGCTCGTTCGGCGTCTGCGAGCGGTGCGAGGAGGACATCAGCATCAAGCGGCTGGAGGCCCGCCCGGTCACCACGCTCTGCATCCGCTGCAAGGAAGAGCAGGAGAAGAAAGAGAAGTCGTACGGCTAATCGCCGGCGGCATTCTCCATTGGCACCTTCCGGCCCGGCCGCGTAATCGTCCAGGCCGGAAGGCGCCCGAGCGGAGGCGCTTTCCCGGGATCAGGCGGACCGCAGCTCCACTCGGAGCAGACGGCCGCCCAGGAGGAGAGCGTCTCCCGAATCGAGAGGGGTCGCGGCCGTGAGGCGGACAAAGGTCCCGTTCGACGAGCCCAGATCCCGGATCCGCACGCCGTCCGGCGCCACCGAGATCACCGCGTGGCGGCTGGAGACGAAGCGATCGCCCGGAAACGCGATGTCGCCCTGCTCCCGGCCGACCAGGTTGTCGCCGGTCTCCAGGGGAAAGACCTCGCCGACGCCGCCCCCCTCGAGGAGCTGGATCAACCGCGCGCGATAGCCCGGATCCGGCGAGCCCCACATCCGCGTTCCTTCGGGCGTCAGCCGCGGCGCCGGCTCCATCGGCTCGATTCGGAGGAGCTGGCGGCCCAAGCGGAGGTGGTCGCCGGGGTTCAGCGTGATGTCGCCGCGAACCCGCCTGTAGACGCCATTCAGCGAGTCGAGGTCCTGCACGTGGAGCCGCTCTCCCATGTAGAAGAAGCGGCAGTGCCTGGGGCTCACGTACTCGTCCTCGGAGAGCCGCACGGGGCCGACGCTCCGGCCCGCGAGGAACTCGTCGCCGTCGAGGTGCCAGCTCGCCCCTTCGGATCCGTCGGGCTCGATCCCCACCAGGCGAGCCCGAAGGCGCGACGGGCGGCCGGATGCCGTCCCGTGGCTTCCCGAGGGGACCGACGCGCCGCAGCTCCCGCAGTAGGCGAATCCCGGGGGCACCAAGGCGGCGCAGGCCGGGCAGGTGCGCTCGTCGGGCCCCGGACCGAAGGCGAAGCCGGGCGATGCGCTCCGCACGATCTCCACCCGCCGCGGGCCGCGCGAGGTGCGCAGCTCGTGTCCGCACGATCGGCAGAAGGGGGCTTCGCCGGCGTTCTCCTTGCCGCAGGTGGCACAGAGGATCATGGGTGGCCTCGGACGATGGCGGTTGGCTTTCAGCCATAGCTGGCCGGCCGCCGCGCCGTCAACGCGCGCTGGTTCCCGCTGCGCACATTGGTTCGATTCTGCGCACGCTGACCTCACTCCACGCGGAGGATGTTCCTCCCCAGACGCACGGTGTCGCCGGGGTAGAGCTCCCGCTCTCCGTTCGGAGGCAGCCGGAGGAACGAGCCGTTCGAGCTCCCGAGATCCCGGAGGATCGCACCCGAGGGATCGTGGTCGAGCTCACAGTGCCGCGCCGAGATGAAGGGATCGTCGGTCAGGAGGATCTCGCCGAGCGCACGGCCGATCCGGACCGGCGCGGGGCGCGAGAAGATCCGACCGGGGATGCCGCCCAGGTGGACGAGCTGGATCCGGAGCAGCGTCCCCGCCGGGCGCGCGCTGCCGAGCAGGCGGGGCGCCGGATGGCTCGGCTGGGGCGGGGGGACCCGATCGAGGAAGCGGAGGAGCTTGTCGCCGATCGAGAACCACGCGCCTTCCCGGAGGACCTCCGGGAGGAGGAGCCGGATGAAGACCCCCGACGGCCCGCCTTCGTCCCGGACGAAGAGCCGCCCGCCGCGGTAGCTGAAGGTGGCCGCGAGCGGTGAGAGGGTGTCGTCCGAGGGGAAGCGAAGCGCGCCCACCGTGCGGCCTGCCTCGGTGTGCTCCTCGCGGAGCGGGAACGCGGTTCCGGACGCTCCCAGGCCGCGGAGGAGGACGAGCTTCACGCTTCCGGGCGCGAGCAGCCCTGCAGGCGGGCGTCTCGTGGCGCGGCCGGCATCGCTCCCGAGCCTCATGCCGCAGGACGGGCAGAAGTGGAGCCTCGCCGGGTGGGAGCGGCCGCAGCGCGGACAGTTCCCGGGCACCGAGGGGAGATCGACGCCGTCCACCGGTCCGAGGGTGTGGAGGGGAGCGGGGCGGGCCAGGATCCGGTCGGGCGCTTCGATCTGCGGCGCCTCCCGGAAGGCTGTCTGCTCGCCGAAGCCGCGGAAGACCGTCCGTTCACCGGGAGTGGATGGACCGGGGGTGGCGAGCCGCCCGGGATCGCCCGCCGCCGTCGGCCCCGGCGTCGCGCTCCGAGTCGACGCAGACCTCTCGGCCGTCTCCATCGGCCCGGGCGTGGAGGAAGCGGGCCCGTCGAAGGAGGGCGAGGCCAGCCAGAGGGCGGCCGTCAGCGTCTCGCCGCACGAGCGACAAGCCGTCACGCCGGGGTCGTTGTAGACCTCGCAGCGACAGACCGAACCGAGCCCAGCAAGCAGAGACGCCACGGCGCGGACGATACCATCCGCCGACCGTCGGGGGGCGCGCAAAGGCTGCCCGCCCCGCTGGAAACCGGAGGAGCCCGCCGCTTCCCCGCGGGTCCTCCCGCGCGAACTGCCCGACATGCCCCGTGCCGGTGCCGGATCCCATCCGCAACCCGGCAAACCGGCCCCGGGCCTCGTTGCTCGCGCCTTCCCGCTGTCCCTAGCTTGGCCGGGTGCAGATCGAGCTGAACGTCATCATCGGGCTCCTGGTCGCGGCCACCTCCCTGGCCATCGCCGCGAAGTGGATCAACGTCCCGTACAACGTCGCGCTCGTTGTGGGCGGCATGCTCATCGCGGTCAGCGGGATCCTCCCTGGTGTCCCGCGGTTCCGGCCGGAGATCGTCTTCCTGATCTGCCTGCCGGTCCTCCTCTTCGAGGGCGGCATCACATCCGACATCCGCTCGATTCGGCTCAACAGCCTGCAGGTCGGCCTCCTGGCGAGCCTGGGCATGCTCCTCGCGGTGGGCGTCTCCGCGGTGGCGTTCCACTTCGCGCTCCGCCTCCCCTGGGGCCCCGCCGTGTTGCTCGCCACGATCCTCGCCGGAACGGACACCGTCTCGGTGCTCTACGCCTTCCGGCGGGTCCCCGCGCCGCCCAGGCTCTCCGGGATCATGGAGGCCGAGGCCCTCTTCAGCGACGGCGTCACGCTGGTCTTCTACACCACGTTCTCAGCCGTGGTCCTCGGCACCGAGCCGCTGTCGATCCCCCGCATCGGCGTCGAGATCCTCTTCACCATGTTCGGCGGCGCCAGCGTCGGGCTGGCGGTGGGCATGACCGGCTCGTTCGTCATCCGTCGGATGAAGGATCCGCTCGCGGAGATCATGGCGAGCACCGCCGTCGCCTACGGCGCCTACACCCTCGGCGACGCCCTCCACGTCTCGGGTGCCATCGCCGCGGTCACGGCGGGCCTGTCGATCGGCGCGATCATGCGCGAGGCGCTCACGCCCAGGAGCCTGATCGGCCTCGGCTCGTTCTGGGAATACGCGTCCTTCGGCGTGAACACCTTCCTCTTCCTCTCCGTCGGGCTCTCCACCAGCCCCTCCTCCCTGGGCGGCCACGTCATCGAGATCCTGATCGGCTTCGCCGGCGTCACGCTGGGCAGGTTGGCGGCCGTGTACATCCCGTTCTTCCTCCTGCGCATGGTCCGGTTGACCTTGACGGTCCCGCTGCGCTGGCAGCACGTCTTCGTGGCGGGGAACATCAAGGGCGCCCTCTCGATCGCCCTCGCCCTCGGCCTCTCGGAAGGCATCCCCTACCGGCACGTGCTCATCGACGTGACCTTCGGTGTCACCTTCGTCTCGCTGGTGGGCCAGGGCTTCCTGCTTCCGGGCGTAGTCAGGTGGCTGGGGCTCGCCCATCGGGATCCGGTCGCCGAGGCGATCGACGAGGAGCAGGGCAGGCTGATCGCGGCGAGGGCGGCCCAGGCCGAGCTCGAGTCGCTCCGGCAGGTGGGGCTCGTGCCGCGACAGGCCTACGACGTCCTCCGCAGCGACACCCAGGTCACGATCGCCGGCGCCGAGCGCTCGCTTCGCGGGATCTACCAGCGGAACCTCGCCCAGAGCGCGACCCAGCTCCTCGCCAACCGGCGCCGGCTGATCGACGCCGAGCGCACGGCGCTCGTGGGAGCGCGGCGCTCCGGGATCATCGCGGAGCCGGTGGCGGAGCGTCTGCTCGACGAGGTCGACGAGCGCCTGCTCGACATCTCGAGGACGCTCTCCGGCGAGGAGGAGCTCGAGGAGGGGCAGCGGGGAGAGACGGCGTGAAGATCGTGATCGCCGGAGGCGGCCGCCTGGGCCGGACCCTCGCCGCCCAGCTCGTGGCCGAGCGCCACAGCGTCACCGTGATCGACCGGAGCCGGGAGGTCTGCGAGCGCCTCTTCGAGGACGTCGGCGTCGTGACGATCCAGGGGGATACCAGCGACGTGCGGGTCCTCGAGCAGGCCGCCATCCACAGCGCCGACATCGCCGCCGGGCTCCTGCCCAGGGACGCCGAGAACCTGGCCTTCGCGATGCTCACCCGGTCGCTCTCCAACGCCCGGGTCATGGTGCGGATGCTGGACGACTCCTATCGGGAAGCCTTCATCCTCGCCGGCGTGCGGGACGTGATCGCCGAGGCGCAGCTGGTGGTCGCCAAGATGACGACTGCCATCGAGTTTCCGCAGCTCGGGGGATCCCTTCCCCTCGTCGGCGGCGAGGTCGTGCTCTTCGAGATCACGATCGCGAGCAACGCCTGGGTGGTGAACCGGACCGTCGGCCAGCTCCGGGCGGATCCCGAGTTTCCGGTGGACTGCGTCTTCGTGGGCTTCGTCGACCCGGAAGGGAACTTCGAGCTCCCCGCCGGGAGCTCCGTGCTGCGGGCGGGCCACACCGCGGTGGTCGCGTCTCGCCGGGAGCACCTCGAGAAGGCGGTCGAGTACCTCGGCGCGGCGCCGACCGCCGACGCCGAGACCCGCTCGATGATCGAGAGCCTCAGGAAGGTCGACTTCCTCGAGCCCCTCAGCGATGCAGAGCTGGCCGAGCTGGCGTCCGAGCTCAGCCTCGTTCGCAAGGAGGAGGGCGATCACCTCTTCCGTCGGGGAGACCAGGGGGAGGAGTTCTTCATCGTCCTCTCGGGCGAGGTGGTCCTCACCGGCATCGAGGGCGTCGAGCACGCCGTCGGGCCGGGCGGGTTCTTCGGAGAGATCTCGCTGCTCACCGGCTCGCCCCGCTCGACCGACGCCAAGGCGACGCGAAACTGCGAGCTCCTGGCGATCGGACGCGAGGCCTTCGCACAGGTGGTCATGGCCAACCCCACCATCGCCCTCGAGATGAGCCGGATCCTGGGGCGACGCCTCGCCCGCGGCGCGCGGACCGTTTTCGAGAAAGGCCAGCCGCGGTAGCCTTTCGGGTTATCCGCTTGCCAACGTACGGGGCCATCGTACGATAGAGACGCGCCGCGTCGTGAATGGACGGGCAGGTCCGAAGCGTTGCCACCTATTGGGGGGGTGATAGGCTCCCTCTTCGAGTCGTCCGCCAACGAATGCTCCGCCTCAACGACATCCTCCAGCGGATCGCGGCCTACCATCCGGACCCCGATCTCGACATCATCAAGAAGGCCTACGTCTACTCGGCGAAGGTCCACCAGGGGCAGATCCGCAAATCGGGTGAGCCCTACCTCGTCCACCCCCTCGCCGTGGCCGGGATCCTGACGGAGCTCAAGCTCGACGAGGCCTCGGTTGTCACCGGCCTCCTCCACGACACCATCGAGGACACCCTCGCCACGATGGAGGAGCTCGAGGATCTCTTCGGCAAGGAGATCGCAGCGCTCGTCGACGGCGTCACCAAGCTCTCCCAGTTCCAGATCTCAAAGGAGGCCTCGGCGGAGGAGAAGCAGGCCGAGAACTTTCGCAAGATGATCGTGGCGATGGCGAAGGACATCCGGGTCATCCTGGTGAAGCTCGCCGACCGCACGCACAACATGAGGACCCTGGAGCACATGGCGCCGGCCAAGCAGGCGCGCATCGCCCAGGAGACCCTCGACATCTACGCGCCCCTGGCGAACCGCCTGGGCATCAGCTGGATCAAGACCGAGCTCGAGGATCTCTCCTTCCGATACATCCGCCCCCAGGAGTTCGAAGAGCTCGCGGGGAAGGTGGACCAGCGCAAGGCCGAGCGCGAGCGCTTCATCGACGAGACCTGCGAGATCGTCGTCCGGAAGATGCGCGAGAACGACCTCGAGGTGGATGTCTCCGGCCGCTGGAAGCATCTGTATTCGATTTGGAAGAAGATGCGCGCCCAGGGCATCGAGTTCGACGGCGTCCACGACATCCTCGCCTTCCGGATCCTCGCGCCGACGATCCCCAACTGCTACGAGGCCCTCGGCCTCATCCACTCGATGTGGAAGCCCGTTCCCGGGAGGTTCAAGGACTTCATCGCGATGCCGAAGCCCAACATGTACCAGTCGCTCCACACGACGGTCATCGGGCCCTTCGGCGAGCGGATCGAGGTCCAGATCCGCACCCGCGATATGCACAAGGTGGCCGAAGAGGGCATCGCCGCCCACTGGGCCTACAAGGAAGGCCGCACCGGCTACGGCAGGGACAGCGGCAAGTTCGCCTGGCTGCGGCAGCTCATGGAGTGGCAGCAGGATCTCAAGGATCCCAAGGAGTTCCTCGAGACGGTGAAGGTCGACCTCTTCACCGACGAGGTCTTCGTCTTCACGCCCATGGGCGAGGTGAAGGATCTGCCCCAGGGCGCCACCCCGGTCGACTTCGCCTACGCCATCCACTCCAAGATCGGCGACCACTGCGTCGGCGCCAAGGTCGACGGCCGGATCGTGCCCCTCCGCTACAAGCTGAAAAATGGAGACACGGTCGAGATCCTCACCAGCAACGCGGCGAACCCGTCCAAGGACTGGCTGACCTACGTCAAGACCAGCCGCGCGCAGACCAAGATCCGCGCCTACATCCGGGCGCAGCAGCGGGAGAAGTCGGTCTCCCTCGGCCGCGAGCTCCTCGAGAGGGAGTTCAAGCGCTTCGGGGTGAACCTCAACAAGACGCTCAAGGGCGACGCCGCCCCCAAGATCCTCCAGGAGCTCGGCGTCCGCGCCTCCGACGACCTGCTCTCAGCGGTCGGCTACGGCAAGGTCAGCCCGTCCCAGGTGCTCCAGCGCGTGCTGCCACCCGAGCGCCTCGCCGCCCCCGCCGAGGCCGAGGTGAGCGCCCCGGTGGCTCGCCTCACCGAGATCTTCCGGAAGGTCGCGGGCCGCGGCGCCCGGACCGGCGTGCGCATCAACGGCATCGACGACGTGATGGTGCGCTTCGGCCGCTGCTGCAACCCCGTCCCCGGCGATCGGATCCTCGGCTTCATCACCCGCGGCCGCGGCGTCACGGTCCACACCGAGGGCTGCGACAAGGTCCTCTCCACCGACGAGGAGCGCCGCGTCGACGTGCAGTGGGACGTCAGGGGCGAGTACAAGCGGCCCGTCACCGTGCGCGTGATGACCGCCGACCGCCCGGGCCTCCTCGCCGACATCTCGCAGAAGTTCTCGGCCGCCGGCGTGAACATCTCCCAGGCCAATTGCCGCTCCACCGGCGACGACCGGGCGGTCAACACCTTCGAGGTCGCGATTACCGACCTCAAGCAGCTCCAGGGCGTGATGACCGCCATCGAGCGCATCAAGGGAGTGTTCTCGGTCGAACGCGTCTAACGTCGCGCCGAGGAGCTCGAACGCAGTGTGACGCGCTCTGGACCCGGGCGCGTCAACGGTGGCAGAAGGGCGGCGTGACGGCCGCCCTCATCGTTTTCGCGATCACCTATCTCTTCATCCTCGGCCAGCCGCTTCCGTTCATCCGGCTGGAGCGGCCGGCGGCGGCCCTCGTCGGCGCAGTCGCGATGGTGGTCGTGGGCGCGGTCTCGCCTGCCGAGGCCTACCGGGACGCGATCGACTACCAGACCCTCGCGCTCCTCCTCGGGATGATGATCCTCACCGGCTATCTGCAAGCGGCGGGGTTCTTCCGCTGGGCGAGCCATGCGGTGATCCGGGGGGCCCGGACGCCCAGGCGTCTCCTGGCCGGGATCACCGTGATCTGCGCGGCGCTCTCGGCACTCCTGGTGAACGACACCGTGTGCCTGATGGTGACGCCGCTGGTGGTGCAGGTGATCGACGACTCGGATCTGCCCCCGCTGCCGTTCCTCCTGGCGATCGCCTTCGGGGCGAACGCGGGCTCGGCAGCGACACCCACGGGCAACCCACAGAACATGCTGATCGCGAGCCTCTCGGGTCTCTCGTTCCAGGAGTTCGTCGGCTCCCTCGGGCCGGCGGCGGTCGCCGCGACCGCGGTCGTGCTGCTGCTGCTCTTCGTCTTCTTCGGAAGGCAGCTCCCCGAGCGGCCCTTGGTCGGCGCGGAGCGCGAGCCTCCGGCCACGGATCGCGTCCTCCTGGCCAAGTCCCTCGTCGCCATCGTCGGCGTGGTGATCGCCTTCATCGCCGGCGCCAACCTCGCCTGGAGCGCTCTCGCCGGCGCTGCCTTCCTGCTCCTGGTGGCCGGGAACATGGGAGGGGAGGTGCTCCGCGAGGTCAACTGGCTGCTCCTCCTCTTCTTCGCCGGCCTCTTCATCGTCGTCTACGGGGTAGGGCAGACGGGCGTCGCCGAGAGGCTCTTCGACGTGGCGCCCTTGGCCGGGGCGGGCGAGGCGCGACAGGCGATCGCCTTCTCGGCGATCTCGATCGTCGGGTCGAACCTCTTCTCGAACGTGCCCTTCGTGATCCTGGCGGCCAAGTGGATCCCGGCGTTCGCCGATCCGTTGCTGGCCTGGAAGACGCTGGCGCTCGCCTCGACGCTCGCCGGCAACCTGACGATCGTGGGCTCCGTGGCGAACCTGATCGTCTTCGAGATCGCAGGGGCCCGGGGGAGGGTCTCGTTCTGGAGATTCCTCGGCTACGGGCTGCCGATCACGCTGGGAAGCACGGCCGCAGGCGTCGTCCTGCTGCTCCTCTTTCGGTGAGCGGGGGGCGGTGATCGCCCAACCAGGATCCGGGCGTCGGCTGCAGTCCACCTCAGCGTTCGAAATCGAACCTTGCGTCGAAGGGCTCGCTTGGCTAGGTTGCGCGCTGAATTTGAGAGTGCTTTTCAAGATCAACGAACACCATCGGTGAGGGGTTGCGCTGCCGATCGTCGGCCGGGGCGCACCTGGGCTTGGAGAATGAGAATGGTTCGCGGAATCAACATGGGTCGGAACGTGGGGGGAACGCTTCGGCTCCTCCTGATCCTGGCCCTGGCGTCCCTCGTGGGGTTGGGCACGGTGGCCTGCGGGACGGATCGCCATTCGCCGAAGGACGATTGGACGGACCCCGATCCGAACGGCCCAGGTCCAGAGCCCGAGCCCGAGCCGGAGCCGGAACCTGAGCCGGAACCTGAGCCGGAACCCGAGCCGGAACCCGAGCCGGAACCTGAGCCCGAGCCGGAACCTGAGCCCGAGCCGGAACCTGAGCCCGAGCCAGAACCTGAGCCGGAGCCCGTGCTCCCCACCGTCATGCTCGCTCTCCGGTCATCGGAGCCGGTCCTGACGATCCGCCGGGCGATCGTCGACGTGCAGGTCTCTGGCGAGCCGGCCACCAAGTTGACCTACGTGGTGAACGACGGTCCCGAGATCGACGCCGACGGGCTCGACGCCGATGGCCACGCCGTGATCGACGCGACGCCCTCGCTCGGCGAGAACCGCCTCGAGGTCCGCGCGTACGGCGCCGGCGCCGCCTACTCCTCCGAGTCCGTCTCGTTCACCTACGGCCAGATCGCCGCCGCAGGCGCCGCCCACAGCGGCGTGATCCGAGGCGGGCGTGTCTACGTCTGGGGCCGGAACACCAACGGCCAGGCGGGCACCGGCGCCGACGTGAACGCCGACCAGCTCACGCCCTTCCTCCTCGACACCCCCCGCGACGCGGCCTGGATCTCCTTCGCGCAGAACCAGTCCCTGGTGATCCAGCGCGACGGGTCGGTGTGGACCTTCGGCCAGAACGCGGACGGGCAGCTCGGTCAGGCAACGCCGGAGGCGCCGACCGTCGCCGCCACCTATCCCACGCCCACCCGGATCCCCTCGATCACCGACGCGGTCTCGGCCTCCATGGGCCTCCGCCACGCCCTCGTGCTCCTGGCGGACGGCAGCGTCGTCGGCTTCGGCCTCAACGCCATGGGCCAGCTAGGGGACGGCACCACCGCGTCGCGCAACCATCCGGTGGCGGTCCAAGGGCTCTCCGACATCATCAAGCTCGCGGCCGGCTCGGAGACCTCCTTCGCCCTCGACCGGAGCGGAACCGTCTGGGCCTGGGGGCGAAACCAGTTCGGCAACCTCGGGCAGGGCGTCGTCGACACGCAGCCGCATCCCCTGCCGGCGCCGGTTCCGGGCCTCGCGGACATCGTCGACATCGCCGCCGGCCGCGATCACCTCCTGGCCGTGCGGGCCGACGGCCTCGTCTTCGGCTGGGGCCTCTGCGCCAGCGCGCAGTGTGGGAACGGAATCGACGGCTCGGCCCCGGTCCCCACGCCGATCCAGGTCGCGGGCCTCGTGGACGCCACCGCCGTCTGGGCCAGCGGGAACTTCAGCCTGGCCCGCACCGCCGACGGAGCGCTCTGGGGTTGGGGCCAGAACTTCAACGGACAGCTCGGCCAGGGGGTCGACGGCCCCAACGCGGGGAACGGCGGCGGACATCCCAACACCGTGATCCCCACCCGCGCGGTCGAGGAGCTCGAGGGCGTGATCTCGCTGGCCCCCGGCGCCACCCACGTGATCGCGGTGCGCCGGGACGGGCGGGTCTTCGCCTGGGGGTGGAGCTTCCGCGGCACCCTGGGTCGAAGCGACGTTCGCAGCCAGTGGAGCTACGCCGCTCCCGTGGAGGTCGACTTCGAGACGGCGGCGGTAGAGGAGGGCGAGGCTCGGCCCGGCGGTCTCACCTCCGTGGACAATCGCTCGGCGCAGGCGTTCAACCAGCCCGCCGCCAACCTCGTCTTCGATCGGCGTACGCCCTTCGTCACCGGCAAGGAGCTCTTTCGGATGCAGTGGCTCCCCCGGGTCGATCCGGGGGAGGGCGGCGCCCGGGGCGGGCTGGGGCCCCTCTTCCATGAAAACTCCTGCGTGGCCTGTCACCAGGGCAACGGAAGGGGGGCGCCGGCGCGGGAGGGCGAAGCGCCGATCTCCCTCCTGGTCCGGATCGGCACGCCCGCCGATCCCGATCCGGTCTACGGCGATCAGCTCCAGCCGAGGGGAATCGACGGCGTGCCCGCCGAGGGCCGGGTCGTCGTCTCCTACCTGGAGCGGCGCGGCCAATACGCCGACGGCGAGGCCTACACGCTCTACGAGCCCCTCGTCGATGTCGTCGACCTCGCGTACGGCCCGCTCCACCCCGACGCGAGGCTCTCGGCCCGGATCGCCCAGCCGATGATCGGCCTCGGGCTGCTCGAGGCGGTCCCGGACTCGGCGCTCGACGCCTTGCTCCGGCGGAACCGCGAGGCGGGGAGGGGGATCGACGGTCGGACCAACCGCGTGTGGAGCGTGCGGCACCAGGCCTTTCGCACGGGCCGCTTCGGATGGAAGGCGAACCAGCCCGACCTCGAGCAGCAGAACGCCGCGGCATTCCTCGGCGATCTGGGCGTCACGAGCCCGCTCTTTCCGACAGAGCCGTGCACGCCCAGCCAGACCGCGTGTCTGGCGGCCCGCCACGGCGGCGCGCCCGAGCTCTCGCGGTCGGAGCTCGACGCGATCACCTTTTTCAGTCGCTTCGTCGCCGTGCCCGCCCGGGTCGGCGTCGACGATCCCGTGGTCCTGCGCGGGAAGGCGCTCTTTCACCGGATCGAATGCTCCACCTGCCACAATCCGACGTTCACCACGGCAGAGGTAGCCGGCACTCCCGAGCTCTCCGGCCAGACGATCTGGCCGTACACCGACCTGCTCCTGCACGACATGGGCGACGACCTCGCCGACGGCCGCCCCGACTTCGACGCCACCGGGCGCGAGTGGCGCACGCCGCCGCTCTGGGGCATCGGCCTCACCGCCACCGTCGGGGGCACGGCGCGCTTCCTCCACGACGGCCGCGCCCGCTCGATCGCCGAGGCGATCCTCTGGCACGGCGGCGAGGCGGAATCCGCCAGGGAGGCCTTCCGGAGCCTGCCCCGCTCGGACCGGCAGGCGCTCCTGGCCTTCGTGGAAAATCTGTAGGTCAGCGGTAGCGGTTCCCGCGAGCGGCGGTGTTATGGCTTCCCGTTGACGGGGCGCGAAGCCCCGCGTTAGCTAGGCCGGCCCTTTTTCCGAGGAGAACCAAGATGGCGCGCGACGTGATCCACTCCGACCAGGCACCCAAGGCGATCGGCCCCTATTCGCAGGCGATCCGAGTCGACGCCGGCAAGATGGTCTTCTGCTCCGGGCAGATCCCCCTCGACCCGGCGACCGGCGAGCTAGTGAAGGGCGACATCGTCGAGCAGACCCAGCGGGTGATGGAGAACCTCCGCGCCGTCCTGGCCGCCTCTGGCGCGGGCTTCGAGCACGTGGTCCGCTGCAACATCTTCCTCGCGGACCTCAATGATTTCGCCAAGGTGAACGAGACCTACGGCCGCTACTTCACCGCGAACCCGCCCTCCCGGGCGACCGTTCAGGTGGCGCGCCTCCCCCGCGACTCGCGCGTCGAGATCGACTGCATCGCGGTAATTTGAATCTCTAGCGCCTGCGGCCCGTCTCGTGCGGGTCTCCCCGCAACGTCGAGGGCCGTCCCTTGAGAAATCTCGCCGCTCTGGCCGCAGGCCTGCTTCTGATCGTCTCCGGCACCGCCTCGGCGGATGAGACCCTCTATTACGGAGGGTCGATCTTCACCGGAGAGGGCGAGGCCCCTTCTGCACGATGGTTCGTCGTGCGGGACGGTGCCTTCGCCGCAGTGGGCGACGACCCGGGCGTGCCGGAGGCCTGGGCCCACCTCGAGAGCCAGGTCGATCTAGGGGGCGCCTTCGTGGCGCCCGGCTTCGTCGACGCCCACATCCACTTCGTGGACGGCGGCCTCGGACTCCTCCACACCGACCTCGCCGGCCTGCACACCGAGGCCGACCTGAGCCGGGCGCTCGCGGAGGCGGAAGCCCGGGCCCAGGAGCGGGGCTGGATCCTTGCGCGAGGCCTCGTGGAAGGCGGCGCCGGCGCCGGTGAGGCGCTGGGGCACGTCCGCAGGCTCCTGGCCGACAAGGGCCCCGCCTTCGTGACCCTCGCGGGCGGCCACCACGTCTTCGTCAATCCGGCGGGCCTGGCGCGCCTGGGCATCGACGCCGGTACCCCGGATCCCGAGGGCGGCCGAATCGAGCGGGGACCGGACGGCACTCCGACCGGCCTCCTCGTCGACGCCGCGGCCTGGAGCGCCCAGCGCGCGGTGTACGAGACCTTCTCCCCGGGCCTGATCGCCCGCGCCATGCTGCGCGCCCAGCGCCGCGCGCTGGCCTTCGGCATCACCGCCATCGGCGACAACACCTTCTTCCCCGTCCATCTCGCCCTGTACGAGCGCCTCGCGGCGGCGGGCCACCTTCACCTCCGGGTGTCGGCGCGCTCCCTCGGGGCCGAGCCGATGACGCGCTTGCTGATGTCAGCGGCCGTTGGCCCGCGTGTCCGCTACTTCGGCGAGAAGCACTTCGTCGACGAGTCGCTCTCGCAGCCCGCGTTGGACGCGCCCGCGAAGCCCCCCGCGATGCCCCCCGCGATGCCTGGTGGCGAGCCGCACCTCACCCAGGCCCAGCTCGAGGAGACCCTCCTCTTCGCCGCCGGCGCGGGGACCGCCTTCCACACCCAGGGCCGCGAGGGAGCCGAGCGCCTCGCCGCCGCGCGCCTGGCGGTCGCGTCCCGGCGGCCTCCCGGCAAGGTCGACGTGATCGATCACTGCGGGAGCTGCGGGGGCGACCTCCCCGCCAAGCTGAAGCAGGCCGGCCTCCGGGTGACGGTGCTGCCCTCCCAGCTCTACGAGCTCCCCGCCTTCGAGAAGCGCTATGGCGCCGAGGCCACGCGGGACCTCCTGCCGCTGCGCGCGCTCTACGACGCGGGCCTGGAGCCCGCCCTCACCAGCGACTGGCCCCACGGCTACGCCGCCGATGGCACGCGGGAAGCGCTCGCGCCCCTCTCCCAGGTCGCCGTGGCGGTCTCGGGCCGCACCCCCGCCGGCAACGAGATCCCAGGCGCTGCGTCCCGCACGATCCCGCTGGCCGGCGCGCTCCGCGGCGTCACCGCGTCGGCCGCAGACACGATCGGCTGGAGTGACCTCGGCCGGATCGGGGAGGGTGCTGCCGCCGACTTCGTGATCCTCGATCGCTCGCCCTTCGGCATTCCTGCCGCGGAGCTCCACCGGCTGGAGGTCGACGCCACCTTCATCGACGGGATCCCCGTCTTCCGCCGCACGGACTCTCGTGAGGGCAGGGCGATGCGCGAGGCCATGTCGCGGGCGGAGGCCCTCTCCGCTTCGATCGCGTCGAATCCCGAGGACGTCGTGGACGATCCGCTCGGCGACGCAGAGCCGGTCGTCGCGCGGGGATCCGCGGATGGCCCGGGCGCGGCTCGGAACGCGGGCGCGACCCCCGAAGGCGCCCGGTTCGAAGATGGCCGGGGCGAGATGGACGCGGAGGCGACGCTCGACGCGGAGATCGCCTCGGCGTTCGATTCGAAGCCCCACTCGTGGAATCTGTCGCCGATCATCGGCTACGACCCCACCCTCGGCCTGTTCCTCGGAGCCTCCCTCTTCGTTCATTCCTTCGAGGACGAGGGTTGGAATGGGGGCGGCTCGGCCATGTACGCGGCCAGGCAGGAGTCCGCCCAGGTCTTGGGCAACATCCAGCGGCGCCGTGCCTTCGGCCCGGTCGCCGCCCACCTCGCCTTCCGCTTCGAGACGCTCCATACGAGCTTCTTCGGGCTTGGAAGCGACACCTCCGTCGACGACTCCGTCGAGACCCGGCCGACCTGGGTCGAGCTCCGTCCCGGCCTGAGGCTCCCGCTGGGGCGGCGCTGGGAGGCCGGCGTCTACGCTTCCTACGCCTGGCTGCGCGAGCGTTCCGCCGATCGGATCATCGAGCTCCAGGGGCAGAACGCCGGCGTGGTGAACGGGAACTACTTCGGCCCGCGTTTCGAGCTCGTCTGGGACGGCCGCGACAATCCCTTGTCCGCGCGCAAGGGCAGCTTGTTCTCGGCGTGGACCAACACCTGGCTCGTCCAGGGAGGCCAGGACGCGCCGCGTCTGACGATGGGTGCAACGATCGCTCACTTCGTTCCGCTGCGGGCCCCGGACTGGATCCTCGCCCTCCGCCTCGAGGGAGGCACCAGCGTCGGCGACCGCGGCTATCTCACCGACTTCACCCTCGGCGGCCAGGATCGGCTCCGCGGCTACTCGATCAGCCGCTTCCGAGGCGACCACGTCGTCGATGGCACCGCCGAGCTCCGCTTCCCGATCTGGCGCTTGATCTCCGGAGCCGCCTTCGCCGACGCCGGCCGCGTTTGGGCAAAGGGCGTCCCCGAGCCCGATCGCCCGCTCGTTATCTCCGGGGGCGGCGGCCTTCGCTTTGGCCTTCCTCCTGAGGGCCTGGCGAGGCTGCGCTTGGACGCCGGCTTCGGCCGCGACGAGTGGGGCATCTTCTTCACCTTCGGCGAAGCCTTCTGAGCCGGGGCGCCGCGCAGGCGCGGCAATGGAGCGGATGGAAACGATGAAGGGCCGCTCGGCTTGCTCGCCGGCGGCCCTTCGTCGTTGGCGTTCCACGAGGCGCTGAAACGAGAAAGGGCCGCGCGGCGTGTGCCGGCGGCCCTTCGTCGTGTGCGCCCAGCATGGGCGCTGTCTTGTCGGTGTAAGTCCGACCGAGAGGAGGTCATCCCGATCGAAGCGAACCGCAACTGCGGGAGGGTGACCGACCGTGGGGAGGAAGCGGGGAGCGAAACCGCGGGCCGATTTACAAGAACTGGATCCGAGGCGTCGCCGAGCGGGACGAGCGGGCACGAGACCGCGAAGTTCCGATGACCAAGTCTCAGGCGGCGTAAATCCAGCGGTCGTGCGGTGAAGGACAGCGTTCTTACCTGGGGAGATCTCGCCTCACGCCTGAAAGGGCGACGCCGCGAGGCGGAGCGAGAAGTCAGCAGAGGCCGTAGTAGCGCCTTCGCACAAGGCGTGAAGGGCCGAACGGTAGGAAGGGTGAAACGCCCGTGAGTCTTGAAGACGCAACGCCTCAGATGTCCAGGCAACTGGAGCTCCCGCTGGAGGATAGGGGTGAAGCCCCGAGAGCCGAGCGGAGCGAGGAAGCGTCGTCGGCGGCGAACGGAAACGAGCGCCCAGGAGCGAGCGACCTGATGGCGAAGGTGCTGGAGCGCCAGAACCTTCAGGCCGCGCTGAAGCGAGTCAGGAACAACAAGGGCAGCCCAGGCATCGACGGGATGACGGTGGACGAGCTGCCGGATTACCTGCGGGCGAACTGGCTCCGGCTCCGCGAGGAGATCCTCTCGGGCCGATACCAGCCGCAGCCGGTACGACGGCACGCGATCCCAAAGAGCGGCGGTGGGGAGCGACAATTAGGCATCCCCACGGTTCTCGACCGATTCATCCAGCAAGCGCTATTGCAGGTCTTGCAGCCCCTGTTCGACCCGACCTTCTCGGAGCACAGCCACGGCTTCCGGCCCAGGCGGAGCGCGCACAACGCGGTGCGTGAAGCCCAGGGTTACGTGCAGCAAGGGAAGCGGTGGGTCGTGGACGTCGATCTGGAGAGCTTTTTCGATCGAGTGAATCACGACGTGCTGATGGGGCGGTTGGCGAGACGGATCGGCGACAAGTCGGTGTTGCGGCTCATCCGCCGCTACCTGAACGCCGGCATCATGGCGAATGGGGTGGTGGTGGAGCGGTACGAAGGGACTCCGCAGGGAGGCCCCCTCTCACCGCTACTTGCGAACGTGCTTCTCGACGAGGTCGACAAGGACCTGGAGTCCCGCGGCCTCTCTTTCGTGCGCTACGCCGACGACTGCAACGTCTACGTGCGGTCGCGGCGAGCGGGCGAACGGGTGATGGAGACGCTTCGGCGGCTCTACTCGGGACTCCGGCTCCGCATCAACGAGACGAAGAGCGCTGTGGCCAGGGTGTGGGATCGAAAGTTCCTCGGGTTCACCTTCTGGGTGGCCAAGGGAAAGGAGGTCCGACCCAAGGTCGCACGCAAGGCCCTCGACGCGATGAAGGATCGGGTTCGGCAGATCACCAGCCGGTCCGGAGGACGGAGCCTCCCGCAGATCGCGGCGGAGCTCCGGGCGTATCTGGTGGGATGGAAGGGATACTTCCGCCTCGCCGTCACGCCCGGCGTCTTCCGGGATCTCGACGAGTGGATCCGACACCGCCTACGAGCCGTACAACTCCGTCAGTGGAAACGGGGACAGACCATCTATCGGGAGCTGCGCGCGCGGGGCATGTCCGAGCACGCAGCGGCCCGGGTGGCCGCCAACGGACGCCGCTGGTGGAGGAACTCGGCCATGGCGATCCACATCGCGCTTCCCAACTCGCACTTCGACGAACTTGGAGTCCCAAGGCTCGCCGCGTAACCTCAACCTACCGAACCGCCGGATGCGGACCCGCTTGTCCGGTGGTGTGGGAGGGGATCGACGGGGCAAAGCCCGTCGCCCCTATCCCGATTGGCGCTCTACGCCGGAGCCTACGGCTCCTCGTAGACGAACTGCTTGTGCTCGAAGTTGCGGAGCGTGACCTGCTTGCCCTCGCGCTTCACCAGGTACTCGGGGAGGAGCGGGATCTTGCCGCCGCCGCCCGGGGCGTCGACCACAAAGTGGGGAACCGCGAGGCCCGAGGTGTGGCCGCGGAGCGACTCGATGATCTCGAGGCCCTTCTCGATCGGCGTGCGGAAGTGCGAGATGCCCTGCGAGAGGTCGCACTGGTAGATGTAGTAGGGGCGCACCCGCATCATGAGGAGCTTGTGGTTGAGCTCCTTCACGATCTTCGGATCGTCGTTCACGCCCTTGAGGAGCACCATCTGGTTGCCGAGGACCGCTCCCGCGTCGGCGAGCTTGCGGCAGGCCTCGAAGGCCTCGGCGGTGCACTCCTTGGGGTGGTTGAAGTGCGTGTTCACGAAGACCGGCGCGTGCTTGCGGAGCATGTACGCGAAGTCGTCGGTCACGCGCTGGGGCAGGGTGACGAGGTTGCGCGTGCCCAGCCGGAACATCTCGACGTGGGGAATCGCACGGAGCCGGCCCAGGATGTAGTCGAGGCGGTCGTCCGAGAGCGAGAGCGGGTCGCCGCCGGAGATCACGATGTCCCGGATCTCGGGGTGCGCCGCGATGTACGCGAGGCCGTCCTCGAGCTGCTTCTTCGCCGCGGCGGTGGAGGGGTCGGAGACCTTCCGCTTCCGGGTGCAGTGGCGGCAGTATACCGGGCAGTTGTGCGTGGTGTAGAAGAGGACGCGGTCGGGGTAGCGGTGCGTGATGCCCGGCACCGGCATGTCCCGCTCCTCGGCGAGGGGATCCTCGAGGTCCGTGGGGAGCACGAGGAGCTCGCCCTGGGCCGGCACGCTCTGGAGGCGGATGGGGCAGTTCGGGTTGCCCGGCTCCATCAGCGCCGCGTAGTACGGCGTGATGCCCATGTGGAACATCGCGTGGGACTTCTCGAAGGCGGTGCGCTCTTCGGCGCTCACGTCGATCACCTTCTCGAGGGACTCGAGGGAGGTGACGCGGTTGCGCTGCTGCCACTGCCAGTCGTTCCAATCCTCGTCCGGCGTCTCGGTCCAGGCCCTGCCGCGGCCGCCGGTGGGGAAGCGGTCGCGGATGTGCTGCACGGGGCGCGGATCGCCGCTGCCGGCCTTGGTGTCCACGCAGGTCTGGCGCACCTTGGGCTTGTTGAGCTGGACGACCGGGGCGTCCGGCCCGGGCCCATTGGCGGTGATGCTCATCGTCGATCTCTCCTCTCGACAGGACGCGACCTAGGCGCGCCGGAAGGGGCGCAAGCTACGGAAGGAAGCCCCAAGGGTCAAGCGCCGGGCGCATCTCGTGTTATAGGGGGCCCGGCCGCTCCCTGCCAAGGCGCGGCCCGTCATCGGCGAACCGACGTCCGCTGGACTCGACTCGCCCAGGAGCGCCGCTTGAGCCCGCCCAAGCCCGCCGCGCCGGGCACCGCCCGAGGCGCGGCCGATGGTCCCCTCGCCGCCGAGCCTCTCCCTATCCTGGGGAGTATCCTCGGGGCGCGCGAGGCCCGCCGCCCGCCACTCACCGTTCCCCCGAGGGGACGCGCCGAGCCCCGGCCGTGGCGCGAGCTCTTTCCCGACGCCACCGAGGCGGAGTGGAACGACTGGCGCTGGCAGGCGCGCCGCTCCATCCGAACGCTGGAGGAGCTCGAGCGCTTCGTCTCCCTCACGGAGGACGAGCGGGCGGGCGTCGTCGAGACCGCCTCGATCTTCAAGCTCGCGATCACGCCGTACTACCTGACCCTGATCGATCCCGAGCACCCCTTCTGCCCGGTGCGCCGGCAGGCGATCCCGTCGAGCGCCGAGGCCAGGGTCGCGCCGGGCGAGCTCGCGGATCCGCTGGGGGAGGATCTCCACCGGCCGGTGACGAGCATCGTCCACAAGTATCCCGACCGCGTGCTCCTCCTCGCGCTCGACCGCTGCTCGGTCTACTGCCGCCACTGCACCCGGCGCCGGATCACCGGCCAGCCAGAGACGGAGATCGACCGCTCCACCATCGCCGAGGCGGTCGACTACCTCCACGCGCACCCGGAGGTGCGCGACGTGCTGATCTCCGGGGGGGATCCCTTCCTCCTCGCGACTTCGCGCCTCGACGAGCTGCTCGGCGCGATCCGTGCCGTCCCCCACGTGCAGATGATCCGCATCGGCACCCGCGTCCCCGTGTGCACGCCGATGCGCGTGGACGACGAGCTCTGCCGGGTGCTCCGCAAGCACGCGCCGGTCTTCGTCGTCACCCACTTCAACCACCCGAAGGAGCTCACGGCCGACTCGGGTGCAGCCTGCGAGCGGCTGGTCGACCACGGTGTGCCAGTGGAGAACCAGGCGGTGCTCATGCGCCGGATCAACTCCGACGCCCGGATCCTCACCGACCTCTCCCACCGCCTCCTGGAGCGACGGGTGCGCCCCTACTACCTCCACCAGATGGACGTGGCGGAGGGCCTCGAGCACCTGCGTACGCCGATCCGCACCGGCGTGGACATCCTCGAGAAGATGCGCGGCTGGACCACCGGCCTCGCGATCCCGCACCTGGCGGTCGACCTGCCCGGCGGCGGCGGCAAGGTCACGCTCTCGCCGCAGTACGCCGTCGAGTTCACCGAGCGCGAGACGACGTTCCGCAATTACCGCGGCGAGCGCTACCGCTACCCGGAGCCGGTCGAGCAGGACGTCTCCTGCCCCTACGACGAGGTCTTCTACTCGGGGTCGTAGTTGACTGGCTCCCGGTCCCTTCGGTTCGCTTTTGCGAACCGATCACGGCGCTGTTAGCCGCGTGCTCGCAAAATTCGCCGCCATGCGATTCCTGTGCGGCGAGCGGCAGTTCGATTTTCCGGTCCGCCCTTGTTGTCGGCTCGACGCCATGACCTCCTTTCCGTGCTTGATGCACGGCGGGAGAGTCGTTCTCCCAAGTGGGGGCGGTATGGATTCGAGACGTTGGGCGAGGTTCATGTTGGTCGCTGCAGCCTTGGCTGCGCTGTCCTTCGGCGCCGGATGCGGCGACGACGAGCGCGCCGGCGGCTCGGGGACGGCTGGCGCTGGGGGCGGGACCGCTGGCGCCGGCGGATCGGATGATCCGGGTGGCTCCGGTGGCGATGGGGGCAGCGCCGGTCAGGACGGAGGGCAGGGCGGAGCGGGCGGACAGGGTGGCGAAGGCGGAGGCGGCCAGCCAGACGTGACCTGGACCTCCTGCAACCGCCAGGGGCTCCCGCTGCTCTGCACGACGCTCGAGGTTCCCCTCGACTGGTCGCGGCCCGAAGGGCAGCGGATCCCGTACTTCGTCCAGAAGGCGACCACCACGAAGAGCCCCAAGCTCGGGCAGATCTGGCTGCTGGTCGGCGGCCCCGGGTACTCGGGTGACGGCATCCTCGGGGGAGCGCAGTGGTTCACGTCGCTGGGCTTCGACGTCTACGTGCCCGACTACCGCGGAACCGGTCGGTCGGCCCCGCTCGGCTGCGACGGCGAGTCCGCATCGTCGACGTCGCAGCGCTGCCTCGCCGAGCTCGCCCAGATCTGGGGCGACGACCTCGCGAGCTTCTCGACGACGGGTGCCGCCCTCGACCTCGGGAAGACGATCGAGCGCTTCCGTGAGCCCGGCGGGAAGGTCTTCGTCTTCGGCGCCTCCTACGGCACGTACCTCGCCAACCGGTACATGAACCTCTTCCCCGAGCGGGCCGATGGAGTGGTCCTCGCAGGCATCTGTCCCCCCACTGGTTGCAGCGTTCGAGCCGATCGGACCATCGACCTCGTGGCCCGGGATACCTTCGCCGCCTGCTCCTCCGACGCCTTCTGCACCTCCAAGCTCGGCTCCGACCCGTGGCAGACCCTCGAGGCGGTCTACGAGAAGCTGCGCCACGGTCACTGCTCGGCGCTCGCTGGGGCCCAGAGCGACGTGGCACTCTCGGGAATTCTTGGTGGTACCCTGGGTGAGCGATCGCTCGCGCCCGTCGCGCTGGCCGCAGCGTATCGGGCCGACCGATGCGATCCCAAGGATGTCACGGCGCTGAAGGCGCTCGGTCGCCAGGTCGCACCCTGGATCTTTGGCCTCACCACGTCGAATCAGCCGTTCTCCGAGTATCTCTACATGCACATCGTGATGTCGGAGTTCTTCGACGGGATCACGCCGGACGACCTCCGGGACGAGGCCGCCCGACTCACGGTCGCGCCCGGCTATGAGGAGTCCATGGCCCGCGCTCGCGAGAACTGGCCTTGGCCGCTGTACGAGACGCCCTCCGAGCTCAAGCGCTGGGCCCCGGTGTCGACGCCGATGCTGATGATCAACGGCACCCTGGATTCGGCGACGCCGATCGTGGACCTCGCCGGGATCGAGGAGGCCTTCCCGGGCGCCACCCAGACCTTCGTCCGGGTGCCGAACGAGGGCCACGGGGCCTTTCAGCAGAGCTGTCCTCTCGCGATCGTCGCGGACTTCGTACAGGACCCGTCTGCGCCGCTGGATCTCGGATGCCTGTCCGCCCTCGAGACCCTCGACCTTCGCGGCAGCAGCGACCTCGCGCGGCAGGCGTTCGGCACCGGCGACCTCTGGGAGAACACCGCGCAGGCCGCGATGGCCGAAGGGCCCGCCGAGTCCATGGAGGAGCCGACCGATCCGGGCCTCCTGCGGGCGATCGAGAACGCCCGGTCGGCGATTCGGCCGCGCTGGTAGGGCGAATCCCGCGCGGGATCGAGGGTTCGAATTCCCGGTCCGCCCTTGTGGCCGGCTCGACGGCGTGTCTTGCTGTCGGTGCTTGGTTCACCAAGGGAGAGTCGATCTCCCGGAAGAGGGCGGAATGGTTTCGAGTTTTCGGGCGAAGTTCATGGTCGTCGCTGCCGCGTTGTCTGCGCTCTCCTTCGCGGCTGGATGCGGCGACGACGAGCCCGCTGGCGACAGGGGTACGGCCGGCTCCGGTGGTGGCTCCGCGGGCACCGGCGGTTCGGAGGAACCGGGCGGCGACGGCGGGCAGGGCGGTGGAGGAGCCGGAAGTGGCGGTCAGGACGGGGGAACCGGTGGGTCCGGAGGAGACCATGAGCCCGAGGTGACCTGGTCCGCCTGCAGTCTTCCCGGGATCCCGCTGGTCTGCACGACCCTCGACGTTCCCCTCGACTGGTCGCGGCCCGAAGGAGCGCGAATCCCGTACTTCATCCGGAAGTCGAAGGCAGCGAAGAGCCCCAAGCTCGGGCAGATCTGGCTGCTGGTCGGCGGCCCCGGACACTCGGGAGAGGACATCATCGGCGTGGCGCCCTACTTCACGTCGATGGGCTTCGACGTCTACGCCCCCGACTACCGCGGAACCGGTCGCTCGGCCCCGCTCGGCTGCGAGGGCCAGGACGCATCGTCGGTTTCGAAGCGCTGCCTCACCGATCTCGCCCAGATCTGGGGCGACGATCTCGCGAGCTTCTCGACGACGGGTGCAGCCCTCGACCTCGGGAACACGATCGAGCGCTTGCGTGAGCCCGACGAGAAGGTCTTCGTCTTCGGCACCTCCTACGGCACTTTCCTCGCCAACCGATACATGAACCTCTTCCCGGAGCGGGCCGATGGGGTGATCCTCGGAGGCATCTGCCCCGCCACCGGCTGCAGCGTCCGAGTCGACCGCAGCATCGATCTCGTGGCTCAGGAGACGTTCGCCGCCTGCTCCGCGGACGCCTTCTGCCGCTCCAAGCTCGGCGACGACCCTTGGCAGACCCTCGAGACGATCTACTCGAAGCTTCGACGCGGCCACTGCTCGGAGCTCGCCGGAGAGTGGAGCGACGCGGCTCTCTCGGCAATCCTCGGCGGCACCCTGGGGGAGCGGTCTCTGGCACCCGTCGCGCTTGCAACGGCGTACCGGGCTGACCGATGCGATCCCGAGGACGTCGTTGCGCTGAAGGCGCTAGGGCGCCAGGTCGCGCCGTGGATCTTCGGCCTCACCAAGGCGAACCAGCCGTACTCCGAGTATCTCTACCTGAACATCGTGATGTCGGAGTTCTTCGACGGGATCACGCCGAACGACCTCCGGGACGAGATCGATCGGCTCACGGTCGCGCCGGGCTACGGATTGGGTTACGCCGACGAGCGCGAATCCTGGCCCTGGCCGCTGTACGAGACGCCGTCCGAGCTCAAGCGCTGGGCCCCGGTGTCGACGCCGGTGCTGATGGTCAACGGCACCCTGGATTCGGCCACGCCGATCGCGGACCTGGCCGGGATCGCGGACGCCTTCTCCGGCCCCGCGCAGACCTTCGTCCGGGTGCCGAACGAGGGCCACGGCGCCGTCCTCGAGAGCTGTCCTCTCGGGATCGTGAAGGCCTTCGTGCGAGATCCGTCGGCGGAGCCGAACCTGTCCTGCCTCTTCTCCCTCCAGACCCTCGATCTTCGGGGAAGCAGCAACCTCGCGCGGCAGACCTTCGGCTCCCGCGACCTCTGGGAGAACTCCGTGCCGGCCGCGATGAGCTCCGCTCCCGCAGAGCCCGCCGAGTCCGGGGAGGAGCCGACCGACCCGGGCCTCCTGCGTGCGATCGCGAAGGGCCAGTCGGCGATCCAGCCGCGCTGGTAGCCGATCGGTCCGTTCGCGACAACGGAACGCCGACCGCGGCGCCCTCTCTCAACCGAGGGGGCGCCGCGGTCGAAATCACGGTCCTCTCTTTTTTTCACTCTGAGTGTCGTATCCTGCTTCCCGAATGCGGTTCATTTGGGGGGGAGGCCTGCCTCCCCTGGAGGTAGGAATGTCGAGAGTAGGAGCGAGGTTCGCGGTCGCGGCATTGGCTGTCTTGTCGCTTTCCCTCGGGATCGGCTGCGGTGACGACCCGAGTGGCGGCGGCGGAGCCGCAGGCGAGCTCGGGCCCGGAGGAGCCCCTGGCCACGCCGGATCCGGCGGCGGTGGCGCCGGCCAGGGAGGCGGCGACGCGGGCGGAGCGGGAGAGGGCGGCAGCGGTGGCAACGCAGGCCAGGGAGGCGCGGGCGGAGGCGGAGGAGCAGGCGGGAGCAGCGGTCATGGCGGCGACACCGGGACCGGAGGCGCAGGTGGCGGCGACGGCGGTAGCGGAGGAGGCGGTGGCCAGCC
This sequence comes from Vulgatibacter incomptus, assembly GCF_001263175.1. Taxonomy (GTDB): domain Bacteria; phylum Myxococcota; class Myxococcia; order Myxococcales; family Vulgatibacteraceae; genus Vulgatibacter; species Vulgatibacter incomptus. The sequence continues at coordinate 1,345,538 of NZ_CP012332.1, forward strand.
CGCGGTGAGCTGGGTTCCCTGCAACAAGAATGGCATCCGCATCGAATGCGGCACCTTCGATGTGCCGCTCGACTGGTCGAAACCCGAGGAGAGACGAATTTCGTTCTTCGTCCGGAGGGTCCCCGCGACCAGGAGCCCCAACGTTGGACAAATCTGGCTCCTGACCGGGGGACCCGGCTATTCCGGAGAGGGCATTCTCGACGCTGCGCCGTACTTTGCCTCGCTTGGTTTTGACGCCTATGTACCCGATTACCGCGGTGTAGGCGCATCGACCCTGCTCGGCTGCGAGGGCGAGTTCCCGTCCGAGATCAGCATGACCTGCCTCTCGTCGCTGGCTCGGAAGTGGGGAGACGGTCTCGCCCAATTCTCGACCACCGGCGCCGCCCTCGACATCGGGAACGCGATCGAATCGCTCCGCGAACCGGGAACGAAGGTCGTGGTCTTCGCCACCTCCTACGGGACCTTCCTCGGGAACCGCTATCTGAACCTCTTCCCGGGCCAGGCGGATGCCGCGGTCTTCGGCGGAATCTGTCCGGCGACGGGATGCAGCATCCGTCACGACCGGAGCACCGATCTGGTGGCACAGGAGACCTTCCGCGTCTGCTCGACCGATCCTTTCTGCCGCTCCAAGCTCTCCGCCGACCCTTGGGGAAAGCTCGAGGAGATCTACCAGAGGGTTCGACGTGGGCACTGCAACGACCTCTACGGACGAGATACCGAGTATTTCCTTTCGGCGCTCCTCGACGCAGCCCTGGGTGAGCGGACGTTGGTTCCGGTTGCGTTGGCCACGGCCTATCGAATCGATCGCTGCTCTCCCGCCGACGTCTCGGCCGTCATGAACCTGGCTCGCGTCATGATGCCGTGGGCCTTCCCGGTTACGAGTCGAGATGGGATCTCTGCCTATCTCTATGAAAACATCGTCGAATCGGAATTCTGGGACGGCATCACGCCCGATCAGCTCCGCTACGAGTACTTCGATTATCTCGTCTCGCCGGGATACGGATTCTCCATGGCAGACCAACACGAGGCGTGGCCTTGGCCTCTGTATTCGACGCCGTCCGAGCTCAAGCGATGGGCGCCCGTCTCGACGCCGATGCTCCTTGTAAACGGAACCCTGGATCTGCCCACACCAATCGCCGATCTCCAGGGGATCGAAGCGGCCTTCCCTGGGCCGACGCAGACCGTTGTCCGCGTCCCGAACGAGGGCCATGGCGCCATCCTCGAGGACTGCCCCCTCTCGATCGTTCGAGCGTTCGTCGAGAATCCGTCGATTCGTCCGAACATCTCGTGCCTCTCCGCGATGGAGGCGATCGATCTTCGGGGAAGCAGCAGCCTGTCTCGACAGGTCTTCGGCACCAATGACTTGTGGGAGAACGCCGGACAGTCGGCGGCGCCCGCGTTCCTAGCGGACACTCCGACCGATCCGGGGCTCCTCCGGGCGATCGATCGGGCCCGGGAAGGGCTCAAGCATCGCTGGTAGAGCGAGCCGGGAGCGCTCCCGAAGGACGGGGGCGCTCCTCCATACCTGTTGAACGATCGAGCAGGGGTCGCTCGTGGTTGTGCGCAATGGTTCTCTTTTCCGAACCACCGCGCCCTGCGAAACCCGGAACCGCGTGAAAATCCGTTGGTTTGCAGCGCCACCGTTGGTTTCGATGGTTCGAAATCACGGTCCATTCTTGTCGTCACTCTTGGTGTCATGGCCTGCTTCACGGGTCGACGAGGCGGGCGTTCCCGCCGCTCCGGGAGGTAGCCATGGCGAGGGTACGAGCGAGGTTCGCGGTCGCTGCTGTAGCTGTCTTGTCGTTGTCCCTTGGAATCGGCTGTGGTGACGACCCGGACGCAGACCGAGGTGGCTCAGGCGGCGAAATCGGGACGGGAGGGGGCGGTCACGCCGGAGCCGGCGGAGGAGGAGCCGGCAAGGGTGGCGGCGCAGGTGAGGGCGGCAGTGCAGGGGGAGGCGCTGGCGGGAGCGCAGGCGACGCCGGGACCGGAGGCTCGGGCGGCAGCGGAGGGGACGACAAGCCCGCGGTGAGCTGGGAACCCTGCGACGACTTCGGCGTGCGCATGGATTGCGCCACCCTCGATGTGCCGCTCGACTGGTCGAAGCCCGAGGGGAGGAGGATCCCGTACTTCGTGCGGCGGGTTCCCTCTGCCACCGGAGTCCCGAAGCGTGGCCAGATCTGGCTCCTGGTCGGCGGACCCGGCTATGCCGGGGAATGGACCCTCGACCTGGCGCCGACCTTCGCTTCGCTCGGATTCGACTCCTACGCTCCGGACTACCGAGGCGTCGGCCGATCGGCTCCGCTGGGCTGCGAGGGAGAGCCCCCCTCCAACTCCGAGGTCACCTCCACCTGCCTCGCAGAGCTGGCCCAGGAGTGGGGAGACGGACTCGCCCAATTTTCGACCACCGGCGCCGCCCTCGACCTCGGAAACGCGATCGAGTGGCTCCGTGAGCCGGGCAAGCAGGTCGTTGTCCTCGGCACCTCTTACGGGACCTTCCTCGGGAACCGCTACCTGCACCTCTTCCCGACGCAGGCGGACGCCGCGATCTTCGGCGGCATCTGCCCTGGGAATGCCTGCAGCGTCCACCAGGATCGCGCCACCGATCTCATCGCAAAAGAGACCTTCCGGCTCTGCGCGGCCGATTCCTTTTGCCGCTCCAAGCTCTCCGACGACCCCTGGGGAAAGCTCGAGGAGCTGTACCAGAAGGTGCGCAGCGGGCACTGCGACCAACTCGCCGGATGGCAGACCGAGCGTCTCATCTCGAATCTCTTCGTCTCGGTCCTGGGAGAGCGGTCACTGGCCCCGGTGGCGCTCGCCATGGCGTACCGCATCGACCGCTGCGATCCCGCCGACGTGTCGGCGGTGATGACGCTGGCTCGATTGGCGATGCCGTGGTTGTTCGCGGTCACGACGGACGAGGCGCCGTACTCCGCGTATCTCAGGAGGCAGATCACCAACTCCGAGTTCTGGGAGGACGGTTTGACCCCCGAGATGCTCCGCGACGAGGTGCTCGATCACCTCGTCGCTCCGGGCCTCGGCTACGCGTTCGCCGAATGGTACGAGACCTGGCCCTGGCCCCTGTACTCGACTCCGGCCGAGCTCAAGCGGTGGGCGCCGGTCTCGATCCCGATGTTGTTGATCAACGGGACCCTGGATCTGCCCACGCCCCTCGCGGACATCGCGGGGATCGAGGCGGCTTATCCGGGGCCGGCTCAGACCTTCGTCCGCGTCCCGAACGAAGGCCACGGCGCCATGGACACGGCCTGCCCCATGTCGATCGTCCGAGCCTTCGTCCAGGACCCATCGGCACGGCCCGACCTCTCGTGCCTCGCCAGGATGGAGACGATCGATCTTCGGGGAACCAGCAGCATCGCCCGCCAGGTCTTCGGTACCACCGACATGTGGGAGAACTCCGGAGCGTCGGCGGCTCCCACGTTCCTCCCGGACGAGCCGACCGATCCGGGCCTCCTCCGGGCGATCGAACGGGCCAAGGACGGACCTCGTCCACGCTGGTAGCCCAGACCTGGAGCGCTCCCGATCCGCTGAGGCGGGAGCGCTCCTCCATCCGTGTCGAACGGTCGAGCCGGGGTCGGCCCCGCGGAATGGTTCTCTTTTCCGAACCACCGCGCCCTGCGAATCGCGGAAGCGCGTGAAACTTCTGTGATTCCGAGATTTGCAGCAGCCGAGTAAGTTTCGATGGTTCGAAATCCCGGTCCATTCTTGTCGTCACTTCGTGTGTCGTGGCCTGCTCCTCGGGTCGACGAGGCGGGCGTTCCCGCCTCCCCGGGAGGTAAATATGGCGAGGGTAGGAGCGAGGTTCGCGGTCGCTGCTGTAGCTGTCTTGTCGTTGTCCCTTGGGATCGGCTGCGGCGACGACCCGAGTTCGGACCGAGGCGGAACCGGGGGCGGAGGATCGGGTCAGGCCGGATCCGGCGGAGGTGGAGCCGGAAAGGGTGGCGGCGACGCCGGCGGCGCAGGTGAGGGCGGAAGCGGCGGAGGAGCTGGCGGGAGCGCCGGCGACGCTGGGACCGGAGGCGTGGGCGGCGGCGACGGTGGCAGCGGAGGGGACGACAAGCCCGTGGTCGGCTGGGAGCCTTGCAACGCCTTCGGCATGCGCATGGATTGCGCCAACCTCGATGTGCCGCTCGACTGGTCGAGGCCCGAGGGGAGGCGGATCCCGTACTTCGTGCGGAAGGTTCCCGCGACCGGCATCCCGAAGCGCGGCCAAATCTGGCTTCTGGTCGGAGGACCCGGTCTTTCGGGGGAGGCGACCCTCGACATGGCGCCGTTCTTTGCCTCGCTCGGCTTCGACGCCTACGTGCCTGACTACCGCGGCGTCGGCCGTTCGGCTCCGCTGGCCTGCGAGGGAGAGCCCGATTCCAACGACGAGGTCAGCTCGACCTGCCTCGCGGAGCTGGCCCAAGAGTGGGGAGACGATCTCGCCCATTTTTCGGCCACCGGCGCCGCCCTTGACCTCGGAAACGCGATCGAGTGGCTCCGCGAGCCGGGCAAACAGGTCATCGTCCTCGGCACGTCCTACGGGACCTTCCTCGGGAACCGCTACTTGAACCTCTTCCCGACACAGGCGGACGCCGCGATCCTCGGCGGCATCTGCCCTGGGAATGCCTGCAGCCTCCATTACGATCGCGCCACCGATCGCACCGCACAAGAGACCTTCCGACTCTGCTCGGCCGATTCCTTCTGCCGCTCCAAGCTCTCCGCCGACCCATGGGGAAAACTCGAGGAGGTGTACCGGAAGCTGCAGCGCGGCCACTGCAGAGAGCTCGGGGGACTACAGACCGACTTTGTGTTTTCGTATCTCCTCTACACGGTTCTGGGAGAGCGATCGCTGGCCCCGGTTGCCCTCGCCACCGCGTACCGCATCGACCGTTGCGATCCAGCCGACGTGTCGGCAGTGACGAACCTGGCTCGCTTGACGATGCCGGGGATGTTCGCGGTCACCGCAGACGATGCGCCGGAGTCCGCGTATCTCAGAAGGCAAATCACCAACTCGGAGTTCTGGGAGGACGGGTTGACCCCCGACATGCTCCGAAACGAGTGGTCCGATCACCTCGTCGCCCCGGGCTTCGGCTTCACGCTCGCCAGTCAGTACGAGACCTGGCCCTGGCCCCTGTACACGGTCCCGGCCGAGCTCAAGCGGTGGGCGCCGGTCACGATGCCGATGTTGATGATCAACGGAACGCTGGATATCCCCACGCCCATGGAGGACATCGAGGGGATCGAGGCGGTTTTTACGGGGCCGGCGCAGACGTTCGTCCGCGTCCCGAATGAAGGTCACAGCGCCATCATGGCGACCTGCCCCCTCTCGATCGTCAAAGCCTTCGTCCAGAATCCGTCGGTGCGGCCGGACCTCTCTTGCCTCTCCGGGCTGGAAACCATCAACCTTCGGGGAACCAGCAGCCTGGCTCGGCAGGCCTTCGGTACCACCGACATGTGGGAGAACCCAGGGGCGGCGGCTCCAACGGTCCTCCCGGACGAACCGACCGATCCGGGCCTCCTCCGGGCGATCGAACGGGCCAAGTACGGCCCCCGGCCGCGCTGGTAATCGATACGTGTAGCGCTCCCCGATCCCCTGAGGCGGGAGCGCTCCTCGATCCCCTCGCACACGTAAATCGGATCTCGACCATTTGTCGGTATGTGTTCTGCTCGCTGCCTTGCGAGATGATTTTCTGTTCTGGGTATCGTCGCCCCTATTGCGCATCGAGGACGCCATTGGTTCGAAATTCCGGACCCGTCTTGCGTTCATCATCTGAAAGTGAATTATTCGTGAACCCAGTGTGGGTTCGAACCGATGGAGAGATGATGAGACGGAGTTCGAAGAGGATCCGCCACGCCGTTGCTGCGCTCCTTGCGATCGTGCTCGGGGCAGGATGCGGTGAGGTCGAGGAGAGGCGCCCCGGAGGATCGGGCGGCGTGGACCTCGGGGCGGGCGGCCGGGGCAGTGTCGGAGACGGTGGCTCGGGCGGGACGGCGGGGGCGGGTGGTGGCGCCGGAAGTGAGGAGCCGGGCGGAAGCGGTGGGGGCGGATCGGGAGAGGAGCCCGGCCCGTCGCTCGGTCCCGTTGTCTGGACGACCTGCACCGAGAGCGGCGTCCGGATGAAGTGCGCCGAGATTGACGTGCCACTGGATTGGTCCGAACGGGACGGAGAGCGGATCTCCTTCTTCGTTCGGAAGATCCCCGCGGCAGGGCCGAACCAGAACGGCCAGCTTTGGTTCTTCGTCGGCGGCCCGGGCTACAGCGCGAGCGATGCAGTGGAGTGGGGCGGGTACCTGGCGGTCTTCGGCTACGACGTCTACCTCCCCGACTATCGGGGGGTCGGCTCGTCGACCCCGCTCGCCTGCGAGGGCGAGGCGGAAGGGACCACCTCGGTGGCCTGCTACGCGGAGCTCCTCCGGCGGTGGGGGGATGGGCTCCGGCAGTTTTCGACCACCAGCACGGCCATGGACATCGGGAAGACCATCGAGGCAATCCGTGAGCCCGGAGAGAAGGTCTTCGTCCTGGGCGGCTCGTACGGGAGCTTCCTGGCGAACCGGTACATGTCGCTCTTTCCTGATCAGGCGGACGCGGTGTCGTTGGAAGGGATCTGCCCCGCGACCGGCTGCGCCGTTCATCAGGCGCTCAACGCGAACCGCGCGGCGCACGTCGCCCTCGACGCGTGTGGAGGAGACGCGAAGTGCAGCGAAAAGCTCTCGAGCAATCCCTGGTCGCGGCTGGAGGGACTGCGCGAGAGGCTCCGCGAGGGCCATTGCCCGGAGTACGCCGGCGAGGCGGCGTGGTCCTCCTTTTCCAAGATCCTGGTGGCGACCCTCGCCGACCGCTCCCGCCTCCCGGTCGGTCTCGCCGCGATCTACCGGCTCGATCGATGCGATCCCGAAGACGTGACGGCGCTTCGCCGGCTGGAGGCGCTCTACGCCTCGCGGAGCTTCGGCCCTGCGAGCGTGAGCGAATCCGAGTACCTCTTCCTCCACATCGTGCTCTCCGAGTTCTGGGAGGAGGGTCTCACCCCCGCGGCGCTGCGGGCGGAGAGCGAAGCCCTGCTCCTGCGGCTCGACTCGGCCGATGACATCACGACGGCACGGGAGCTGTGGACCTGGCCGCTCTACGAGACCCCTGCCGAGCTGCGGAGCTGGGCGCCGGTGACGACGCCGGTCGCGCTGTTCAACGGCGCCATCGACCGCCTCACGCCCACCTGGGATCTCGGCGGCATCGAAGAGGCCTTCCCCCATCCCGGCCAGTCGTTCGTGGAGATCCCGCTCGCAGGTCACGGCGCCCTCTTCGAGGGAACCGACACGAAGGGCCGGATGCCTTGCGGCCTGTCGCTCGTGCTGGACTTCTTCGAGGATCCGCTCGCCCCCCTCGACCTGAGGTGTGTCGAGAAGCTGCGGACCTTCGACTTCCGCGGGAGCCGATCGCTCGCCCGACAGACGATGGGGACCGACGACCTCTGGGAGAACCCGTGAGCGCACGGATGATGTCCGTGGCTCCGGACGAAGATGAGGTCGATCCGGATCTCGAGCGTGCGATCGAGAGGGCGAGGAGAGCGTTCGGATACCCGGCGTTCTGACGAAGCTAGCCGCGCTCCTTCTGCTCACGCAGGCGGAGGGAGCGCTCCTCGAGCCATGCCTTCGACCATGCGGCGTAGCGGCCTTCCTCGATGGCGGCGCGGACCTTGGCCATGAGGTCGGGAACCTTGACGAAGGGGTGCCAGGCAACTAGGTTGGTATCGGAGTTGCCGATACCGCCATGCTCCCGCGCCCCACCATTCAAGCATTCGATCGCCACTTGTCGGTCCTCGGCCTGAGTTTCGAGGCTGTCGTCATCGGCGGCTCGGCCTTGGTGTTGATGGGCCTGACCCAGCGGGGGACACGCGACGTCGACGTGCTCGTGCCTGCACTGCCCGAGTCGATCGCGGCGGCTGCCTGCGATTTCGCCAGGCAGCAGCGACAAAATGGCGACGAACTTAACGACGACTGGCTCAACAACGGGCCGATTCAACTCGGCGACATCTTGCCCGAAGGTTGGCAGGACCGCGTCGAGCGGATCTTTGAGGGAGTGGCGCTGATCCTCAGCACGCTTGGTCGCCCCGACCTTCTCAAGACCAAGCTGTTTGCTCTCTGCGATCGCGGCACCGACATGCAGGATTGCATCGCCTTGGCGCCCAGCGCGGAGGAGCTGGCAGAGTGCCTTCCGTGGCTCGAGCTCCAGGACGGCAACGAGCGCTGGCCCGACCACGTCCGCGCCACGATCTCCGGGCTCGGCAGGAGGCTTGGCCATGCCATTTAGGCGGTCGCCGCTCCAAGAGCGAATGCCGACGCCGGACGTGCTCACGGCTCGCATGGTGGGCATCGGGCTGAACTTCGCAGCTGAGCCCGAGGTTGATGCCGACCTCGAGAGCACGCTCGTCTTCGCCTCGGTCGCGGGGATGGAAGAGGAGGATCTGCGCGTCCTCGCCGTGCTGACAACGTGGATTGGCGTGCATCACGCCTACGTCAATGTGGATCGCCTGGTTCGCCTCGTCTGCGATCAACCGTCCGAGCGCGTCCGAGCCTATTGGGCCGCCATCGCCGGGTGGCTTCACCGGGACCGTCGCTTTGCGCGACTTTCGCGTTGCTACGAGGGGCCGCCAGTCGAGATCTTGCCGACTGGAACGGAGTTCCAGATCGAGCGGCGTGGTGAGGACGAGCGGTTCGTCGGTTCGAAGCTCCGGGCACCGCGCGGGACGCTACGCGATCGCATCGAGGACGTGCTCGCTCCCGATGTGCTCGTGAGGCGCCACGCCGGCTACCGCAACCGCGTGCAGATGGGGCCGTCGTTCCGCGCCGACGTCTGGACCCTCCTCGAAAAGAGCCCGGGGCTGTCCGTTGCGGAGGTTGCGCGCCGCGCGGCATGCTCCTTCGCGACCGCATGGCAAGCGGTCCAGGACTTCCGGCTGCTCCGCGGTGCCCCGGAATCGACCTGAGCCAGGAGGCGGTGAGACGGTCGCTAGCTAACGGGGGGTGAGGGCCTCGTGCGATCGCGGAGGCGAATGGGTCGAGGCTATGCCATCGACGGACCGCGCTCTCAGGCGCGCTCCTTCTGCTCACGCAGGCGGAGGGAGCGCTCCTCGAGCCAGGCCTTCGACCACGCGGCGTAGCGGCCCTCCTCGATGGCGGCGCGGACCCTGGCCATCAGGTCGAGAAAGAAGGCGAGGTTGTGGATCGAGTTCAGCCGGTAGGCGAGGAGCTCCTGCGCCGCGTAGAGGTGGCGCAGGTAGGCGCGTGAGAAGTTCTTGCACGTGTAGCAATCGCACGCGGGATCCAGGGGCGCGGGATCGTCGGCGTAGCGCGCGTTCTTGATGTTGACGATCCCCTCGCTCGTGTAGAGGCGGGCGTTACGAGCGGTGCGGGTGGGGAGCACGCAGTCGAACATGTCGATGCCGAGGCCCACGCAGGTCACCAGATCCTCCGGCGTGCCCACGCCCATGAGGTAGCGGGGCTTGTCGGCCGGCAGGTTCGGCGCCGAGGTCGACACGCTCTCGTACATGGAGGGGATCGGCTCGCCCACGCTGTAGCCGCCGAGGGCGTAGCCCGGCAGGTCGAGCTCCGCGAGCTCCTCCGCGTGGCGGCGGCGCAGGTCCGGGTGCAGGCCGCCCTGGACGATGCCGAAGAGGCTCGACTTGCCCTCCGGATGCCATGCGTCCTTGCAGCGCTTCGCCCAGCGGGTGGTGCGGGCCAGGGAGTCCTCGAAGTAGCGCCTGTCGCTGCCTGCGGGCGGGCACTCGTCGAAGGCCATGATCACGTCGGCCCCCAGCGCCTCCTGCACCTCGATGGAGAGCTCAGGTGTGAGGAGCTTGCGGCTCCCGTCGAGGTGAGAGCGGAAGACCACGCCTTCCTCGGAGATCTTCCGCGCCGCGGCGAGCGAGTAGACCTGGAAGCCGCCCGAGTCGGTGAGGATGGGCTTCGGCCAAGTCATGAAGCCGTGCAGGCCGCCGTGGCGGCGGACCAGCTCGTGACCGGGCCTCAGGAAGAGGTGGTAGGTGTTGCCGAGGATGATCTGGGCGCCGATGCGCTCGAGGTCGTCCGGCGCGATCGCCTTCACGCTGGCCGCCGTGCCCACCGGCATGAAGATCGGCGTCTCCACCACGCCGTGGGGGAGGCGGAGCCTGCCGCGGCGGGCGGCGCTTTCGGGGTCGACCTTCAGCAGCTCGAAATCGAGGGACATCGCGGACCTTCGGTTGGTGTCCCTCGGTGCGGGACGATGGGGGCTCCCGGCGGGCCGGGTGGCGGGCGGTTCCGGTCGCAGCGGGACGAATCCCCTACGACACCAGCATCGCGTCGCCGTAGGAATAGAAGCGGTAGCGCCGCTCGACGGCCTCGGTGTACGCGGCGAGGAGCCGCTCGCGGCCTGCCAGCGCCGCCACCAGCATCACCAGGGTGGAGCGGGGGAGGTGGAAGTTCGTGAGGAGGCCGTCCACGACACGGAAGCGGAAGCCGGGCGTCACGAAGAGGGAGGAGACGCCGGCGCCTGCGCGGATCCGTCCGGTCTCCTCGGCAGCCGACTCCAGCGTGCGCAGCGCCGTCGTTCCCACCGCGATCACGCGGCCGCCGGCCTCGCGCGTCCGCGCGATCGCGTCCACGGCATCCTGTGAGATCTCGTAGCGCTCCGCGTGCATCCGGTGTTCTTCGACGGAGTCCGCGCGCACGGGGAGGAAGGTGCCCGGCCCCACGTGCAGCGTCACCGCGGTCCGCTCGACGCCGCGCTCTCTCAGGGCCGAGAAGACCTCGTCGGTGAAGTGCAGGCCGGCGGTGGGCGCCGCCACGGCCCCACGGTGCCGGGCGTAGATCGTCTGGTAGCGATCGCGATCGGAGGCCTCCGGCGCGCGCTTCATGTACGGCGGCAACGGGAGCTCCCCGAGCTCCTCCACGCGGTCGAGGAGAGCGTCCGGCGCCTCGTCGAAGGCCACGTCCACGAAGCCGCCCTCGCCGACGGCGACGATCTCGGCGCGGAGCATTCCGCCGGCGGCCTCGAAGCGGAGCCAGGCGCCGGGGCGCAGCGGCTTCGAGGAGCCCCCCATGCAGCGCCAGACCGCCCGATCGCCCAGGGACGCCAGGGGATCGCAGAGGAGGAGCTCCACCTTGCCCCCGGACGCTTCCTTGGCGCCTCGGAGCCGCGCGGGGATCACCTTGGCGTCGTTTAGCACCAGCAGGTCCCCGGGCCGCAGCCAGCCCGGCAGGTCCCGGAAGGATGCGTGAGTGGGCGCGCCCCCGTTTCGGGGCAGCACGAGCAGACGGGAGGCGTCCCGCTCGGCCAGCGGCGCTTGCGCGATCAGCTCTTCAGGGAGCTCGAAGTCGAAGTCGGAGGTCTTCATCGGTGGGGGCCCTTTTCGGGGCGGCGCAGTGTAGACGAAACGCCTCCGGACGGGGCCGCTGTTCCAGGGCAGCTCGCGGACTGGCTCGAACCAGGACGTCAGTACATCCGACGGAGCTCGGTCCCCGGGTAGTAGTGCTCGAGGATCCGCCGATACTCCCAGCCGCTCTTCGCGGCAGCGGCCGCGCCCCACTGGCACATGCCGGCGCCGTGTCCGTTGCCCTTGCCGGTGAAGCGGAAGCCCGCCTTGGTTGCGGCCGCGTCGAAGGCCAGGCTCTTGATCTCCCCGTAGCCCACCCGTCGCCGCAGCGTCACCGCGTCGAGGCGCTGGCTGCCCTTGGCCGTCCGGAGCTCCACCGAGCGAACGCGGCCAGAGGCGGTCCGGGAGACGACCGAGATCCCCTGAAGGGGAGCGAGCCCCAGCCGCCGCCCGAGCTCGGCGCCCGAGAGCTCGAGGCTCCAGCGGGCGCCAGGCGTGTCGCGTGCCTCCGGACAAGAGTGCGAGGTCAAGTAGGGCAGGGAGCGCGAGAGCGCGTTGCCTCCGTCCTCCGTCGTCCCGCCGCAGGACGAGAAGAAATACGCCTCGATCGGCGCGTGCTCGAACACCAGCACCTCGCCCTCGGTGGCCTCCACCGCCGCATGCGTCCGCGGATCCTCGCGGTGGACCCCGCCGTAGACCTGCGAGAGCACCGAGGCCCCAAGGTGGTAGGGCTGGCCCTCCGCGGCGAGCTTCTTGCCGATCGCGTAGGTCCGGGCCGCGACGGCCTGGGCCTTGAGCGCCTCTGGCGGAAAGGCCGGGGGCATCTCGCTGCCGAGCACCGCCGCCAGGTAGACCTCCATCGGCAGCTCGTTCACCACCAGGAGGCCGCCGGGGGTGGCGAGCACCTCCACCGAGCCGCGCACCATCTTGTCGCCGACGGCGATCGGCCCATCGCCGCGAATCCGTATCGCTTCGACGCCGGGTCCGCCTCCGTCGACCGTCACCAGGCCCGACGGATCCCGCTGGATGGAGGCCTTGCCGCCCTCGATCGCTCGGTACGTTCCCTCGTCCGTCAGTGGACGGATCCGAAGGCGCTCAGCGGACACCGCCACCCCGGGGAGGTTCTCCGCCACTGCGATCCGGATCATCGCCTCGGCCAAGGCGGGCGAGGGGAGGAGCAGCGCGAGGACGACGAAGGCAAAGACACGGCGCATTCGCCCGCGACCCTCTCATGGGATCGCCGGCGAATCCAGCTTCCCTATATCGGATTCCACAGGCCCTCCCGCGGGGGGATTCCGGCTGCTCCCGCTGCACGCCCACTCGGGGAAGATCGCGTTTGGAGGATCCGCCATTCGTTGCCATCATCCCGGGATGGACGGTGGGTGGAAGCTGATCGCCAAACCCGGGCGGATCCTCCGAGGATCGGCCGTCTTCGGGCTCGTGGTCTGGCTGGTCGCCCTCGTGGTGGTGAGCCGGATCCCGGGCATCGGCTGGGGCACCTTCCTCTCCGCCCTGGCCATGACCCTCCTCTTCACGGCCCTCCTCGTGGGACACCTCTCGTCCGAGATCCAGGCCCAGGTCGACGGCCTTCGGGCCCGCACCTTCTTCCGCAAGCTCCAGTGCCGCTGGAACAACGTCCGCCACGTCGAGGTCCGGCCGTTCATGCCCGGCCTCACCATCTACCTGGTGTCGACGACGCGAGGACCCTTCGTGTTTACCTCGCTCTGGCGCAACCACCGCGAGCTCCTCGACGCCCTCCGCGAGCGAGTCGGCCACGGCTGAAGCGTCGTTGTTTCGCCGATAGGCGGTCCGCCTACCAACTGCGGCCTCTACAAATTGGTTCAACTGGTCATTGAACTATTTTTCATGACCGTGGCTGCCAAATATTCCCGTTGGAGCGGTCGGGTCAGCCGGAATTCGTCACTTTTACTCATTGTGTTGGAGAGTGGATAGATTCGCCAAAAAATTGGCGCCATCCGACTGACGATCTATTCTTACTGTGAGAGAAGGCTCCTGCAACACCAACACTAAGGAGCGAGAAATGCATCTTCGAAGCGAGAAGTTCGAGATGGGGCGTTTCGCGGCAAGGGGAGTGGCGGTGCTGGCTGCGAGCGTTCTCGCTGTTCTAACGGGGGCACGTGAAGCGAAAGCTGCGTCACCGACGCCGGACGCCCCGATGCTAACCCAGTGTCGAGTACTTCCCGGAGCGGCGTCGACGCGCAACTGGCGGGGCGTGACGGTGACGAAGGGGATTGATGGATTCGATCTCCCAGTTGTCAAGATGGCCTATATCGGGGCTGACGACCCAGGCTCCCCGAATTTCCAGAAGGTGGTCGTTCAGCTGATCTATGACAACGGATCCGTGTACCAGACGGGAATCGCGTCCTCTCCTGTTGGCGCGCAGCTGACCACCTTCGACTACGATCACGTCAACGGTACGAAGTTCGCCTACTGGTCCAAGGGCTCTTCTGCGAGCGGATACGAGCTTCGCGTCGATTCCAACAACGCACCTTATTCGGTCTGGATTAGCTCCAGCCCGTTCACTAGTGTTCCGTCAATGTATGGCAACCGGATCGTGTGGGAAGCCGACGGCCAGGTCATGGGGTGGGTTGCGCCTTTTGGGCCGCCTCAGAATCTCGCCACAGGTTATCACCCGACCATCTGGAATGACAAATACGTTTTCGAGAAGGACCTCACTCTGGTAATGCGAAATATGTCCGATCCGGGTTGGGAGAAGGTCTTTCAGCATGACGGCGATTACATCCTGGCTCCCTCGCTCGGAGGCAACGTCGTGGCATACGAGAAATGGGACCATGAATCGACCAGAATCGCTTACCGGTACGTGGACGACCTCAACATCGCGACGAACGAGTTCACCATCAATGGTCCTTGTAAACGCCACCTGAAGCCCCGCGTCGATTCGACCGGTCGATTTGTCATTTACGCCGGTGTGGAGTGCGAGCAGTGGGACAACGACGACCCGTTTATTGAAGGCAACGATCCCCTCTACGTAACCGAGCTGCTGCACGGGCGGACCTACAAAATTACAAACGGGGTTGTTTTGCCCCTTGGCGTGAATGAGATGCTTCCCTACGCCGTTCACGGAGGTGCAATTGGGCTTCTCAAGCCGGGGGGAGGGGTTGGCGACGTGGCCTCACCCTACGATGCCATTCTCTGCAAGATCGATACGGAAGCCCTTTAGTTCAATCTTTGCGGGCGTTTGGCTCGAGGCGGCAATCTTGCGGCTGGACAGCTGCGTCCATTAGTCTGATGAAGATGGCCTCGGGCGATGAGCCCGAGGCCGCAGACCCGTGAGAGAAGGGTAGTCGAGATGAAGATGCGCGAACCTCGAGGCCCCGGTCGGGCGGCCCTTCCTGCGGTTTTTGCTCTTTGCATGGTGCTCGGGGCCTGCGGGACGGAGAGGAAGCCCGTAGTCGATCCTACAGACGATTGCCCCGATCCGAGCTCGTGTGTCGCGTTGGTGAAGATATCGCCGGCGACGTCGAGGGTTCGTGCCGGGGAAACCATCCGCCTCTCGGCCGAGGCTCTTTCGACCGCGGGAGACCCGATCACGGGCCGGCCGGTGGTCTGGTCCTCGAAGACCACCCCGATCGCGACCGTCGACGATGAAGGAAACGTCCGCGGTGTTGTGCCGGGATTATCGAGAATCACCGCGACGGTCGACGGAATCCAGGGCATTGCTCAGGTGACTGTCCTTCAGATGGCCGAGGTTCGAGTGGAGATCGAGGGTTCGCGCACGATCGATCTCGAGGTCGGGCAATCGATCCAGCTCACGGCTCGGGCCGTTGACGAGGACGGCCGTGTACTCGACGACATCGCGATCGAATGGGAGTCGAATCATCCCGAAGCGGTTGAGGTGAACGAGACCGGCCGGATCGTAGCAATTGCCGTCGGGTCGGCCACGGTTCGAGCCGTGTTCGGAGAAGCGAGTGCATCGATTTCCGTTCGCGTGATTCCGCTTGGAGCCGAGTCGATACGCATCGGCGGAGCGCCCGAGTCGCTGGCGATTGGAGAGGAGGTCCGGCTCGTGGCGACGGTCACGGATGCGCAGGGCAGGACGATCCCCGACGCAGACGTCTCGTGGGCTGTTACACCCGACGAGCGGGCCACGATCTCGGACGATGGTGTGCTGGTCGGCCGTCGCTCCGGACGCGTGCAGGTTCGTGCCTCCAGGGGAACCGTGAGCGACTCGGTCGACGTCGACGTCATTGGACGAGGCGTTTCGATCGCAATCGACGGCGATTCACCCGTCGAGCTCGAAATCGGCCAGTCGATTCAGCTTCGCGCCGCCGTGCTGGACATGAACGGAGACGAAGTCCCAGGTCGCGCATTCGTCTGGGAGTCCAACGACAATGGGGTGGCGGAGGTCGTTTCGGGCGGATTCGTGCGTGCCGTTGGCGGAGGGAAGGCGAGGATCATCGCTCTTTCGGGAGACCTCCGCTCCTCCGTCGAGATCCGGGTGAGGGTACCGAAGTTCGTTGAGTTGAGCGTCGGCAACAGGATTGCTTGCGGCGTGGCCTCGGACGGACGCGCATTTTGCTGGGGCGCGGTTCCCGACAGGCAGGAAAGCATTATACGACCCATGGCGTTGCTCCCAGAGCACTCGGTATCCGGGCTGTCGGTGTCTGCAATTAACTCCGCGCGTTTCATGGGAACGATCTGTGGCATGTCATCCGGCTCTCCCTTCTGCTTGGGAAGCAACTGGAATGGCCAAGTGGGGAATGGCACGTGGACGGACGCTCTGGAGCCGTACCTATTTGATCTCGAGTTGGTTTCCTTCGCCGTGGGACCTGAGCATTCATGCGGGATCCACGCCGACGGAAGGGGGTTTTGCTGGGGTTCCAACTGGTCTGGACAGCTCGGTGTGGGTTCTATTCCCCCGAACTACCTACTCGACCCCGTAGAAGTCTCCGGCGGGATCCGCTTCTCGCAGATTCGCGCCTCCGACGCATCGGGGGGGGCGGCTGCCACATGTGGAGTCTCGATCTCCGGCGTGGGGTATTGCTGGGGGCAGGGCGCTCTCGGTCATGGCACCACGGAGAGCTCCGCAGTTCCTGTCGAAGTCGCGGGCGGCCTGCGATTCCGGAAGATCGAGATCGCGCCTGGGGCAGCGCCTAGATGGCCGCCTGTGGGGCATGCTTGCGGGCTCGTGCTCAATGGGGACGTGTACTGCTGGGGATGGAACGACCAAGGTCAGCTCGGGAACGGAAGTTTCGAGCCGTCGCCTGTCCCGGTTCTCATCGCTGGGGACGATTCTTTTCTCGATGTCAAGGTTTCCTTCGTCCCAGACTTTTTGATCAAGGTTGCAGCCACCTGCGGGCTTCGAGCCGACGGCGTTGTTCTGTGCTGGGGCGACAATCGGTACTCGCAGCTCGGGTTCCCTGGCTGTACGGCCTCCCCGAATGACCCAGAGTGTGTCGAGTATCACTCGACTCCGACGCCGATCCAAACTGAGGAGCGGTTCGTGCAGATCGGTATGGGCGGGGCCTACAGCTGTGGCCTGACGGCCGAAGGAGTCGCGCTCTGCTGGGGAAGGTTCTTCGAAGGCAGTGCCGAGACCTTGACCGTTCCTTCGCCGATCCCCGGACACGAGGGGTGGCTCGAACGCTGATGGCGGACCGAGCGCTGGGAGCAGGCCGGAGGCGGCCTGGCCCACCGCGAGGAGGTAGATGACAAGCGCAACCACCGCGAGCTCCTCGCCGCCCTCCGCGAGCGCGTCGGCCACGGCTGAAGCGTCGCTGTCCGGATGGCGGGAGTATGCTTGGCGCCCGCCGCGGTCAGGGGTAGAGGGCCCGGCGGATCACGTGGAGCGCCTCTTCGGCCATCGCCTGCTGACCCGGGACGACGGGGTGGACCCCGTCCCTGGTGAAGCCTGGGAGCCACTCGTTCGGATCGTCGGCGCTGCGGAGGACCGCCTCGAAGTCGATCAGGTGCGCCACCGGCGCGTCATGCCGGAGCCACTCGTTCGTGGCGAGCCGGCGCGCCTGCACCTGCGGGGACACCCAGGGCGCGTCCTTCGGTGGCAGCGTCCCAGCCCAGACGGTGCAGAACGGCTCGAGGGCCCGGTATAGCTCCAGGTAGGCGGCGGACATCGCCTGCACGTCGTGATCCCACAAGTTGTTGGTGCCGATCATCACGAGGCAGTCGGTGATCCCGGCGAGTGGGAACACCTCCTGTCCGAGCGCGTCCCGGGCCTCCTCGATCCCGGTCCCGGACACGGCAGCGTTGGCGACGGGCAGGCGGAGGCCCTCTTCCACCAGCGCCGGCCAGCTCTGCAGGTAGGGGTGCTGGGCCGGGTAGACAAACGCCTCTGTAATGCTGTCGCCGATGGCGACGAAGCCGCGGGTCGGCTCCCCCTCTACGTCGATTGTCGCGAGGCCGACTGCGCGCTCCTGCGGATCGCCCGCGATCGCGGTGTCGCCTGCATGCTGGCCCGGCAGCACGACGCTGCCCGGGAAGAGCTCGTTCTCGCCGGTGGCCAGAAAGCCCTCGGCCTCGAAGGAGACCCATACTTCCTGCCGGAACGCGACCGCGAACGGCAGCGCGTCGCTCGTCACCCGCTCGCGGGGGCTGGCGGAGAAGCCCTGTAGCCCGCCGAATGTAGCGGGTACGGGAGAGAGGGCGACCCATCCGCCCGTCGTGCGATCCGCCGATGCGACGGTCACCGCGTGGACCTTCGCCGGTCCGTCGCCAGCGCGGAAGGTGAGGCGGAGCCGCTCGCCGGCCCGCCCCAGGGGAATCCGCGTGCGGAACGTCATCCGCTGTGGGACCTCGACCGACCAGCGCAGGGCGGCGTGGTATCCGGGCTGGAAGACCGGCGATGGCGGAGGGGGCGGCCGATCGAGGGGGCTCACCTTGGGAGGCAGATGATTGGCGCCCGGGTTCCCTCCGCTGCACCCAACCAGTAGCGCCAGTCCGACGAAACCGTACGCGACCCGCCGCATCCGCCGCCCTCCCTGCGTTTCAGATTCGGCACTGCGGGGGCGCGCGCGCCATCGCCTTACGGGGCGGCCGGCCCTCTCCGCGAGCGCGTCGGCCACGGCTGAGCTTCAACTTCCAGCGTTCGACGCGAAAACCGGTGGTATGGTGAGTCAAGCCTCGGGAAACGAGGCCGCCACTGATTCGCTAGGGGGGAAGTCGAGATGACCGGGTGGTTCCATTCGACCGCGTCGCGCTGGGCGGCTCGTTCCGCGGTGCTCGCTCTTTGCGCGGCGCTTGGAGCCTGCGGGACGGAGAACAAGCCCCTCGTCGATCCGGGCGGTGGAGACGTTTGTCCCGATCCGAGCTCGTGCGTCGCTTGGGTGAAGGTAACGCCGGCGACGTCGAGGCTCCACGTCGGCTCGACCATTCGTTTCACGGCCGTGGGTTTTTCGACGGCGGGAGATCCGATCCCACGCCGGCCCGTGGTTTGGTCCTCGCACTCCACTGCGATCGCGATCGTCGACGAGCAGGGGACTGTCCGCGGCGTGGCACCCGGAGTATCGAGAATCTCCGCGACGGTCGACGGAATCCAGGGCGCCGCCATGGTGACCGTCCTTCCGACGCTCGACGTTCGAGTGGAGATCGACGGGCCGCGCACGATCGAGCTCGTGGTCGGGCAATCGATCCAGCTCACGGCTAGGGCCGTCTACGAGGAAGGTCGTGTCCTCCCCGACGCCACGATCGAATGGGAGTCGGATCTGCCCGAAGCGGTCCAGGTGAATGGGAACGGCCGAATCGTGGCAATGGCCGTCGGATCGGCTACGGTTCGGGCCGTCTTTGGAGAAGCGAGTGCATCGGTCTCCGTTCGCGTGCTTCCGCCCGGATTCGAGTCGATACGAATCTCAGGAGCACCCGAGTCGTTGGCGATCGGGGACCAGGTCCAGCTCCAGGCGACGGTCAAGGATGTGCAGGGCAGGACGATCCCGGACGCTGACATCTCGTGGACCGTCACACCCGCCGAGCGGGCCTCGATCTCAAACGAGGGTGTGCTGATCGGTCGTCGCTCCGGGATCGTGCAGGTTCGGGCCTCCGTGGGAGCCGTGAACGGCACGGTCGATGTCGCGGTCTTCGGAATGGGCGTCTCGATTGCGATCGAACCCGAGTCACCTATCGAGCTCGATCTCGGCGAGTCGATTCAGCTACTCGCGGCTGTGCTGGATGAGAACGGGGACGAGGTCCCGGGTCGCTCATTCGTCTGGGAGTCGAACTCCAAGGCGACGGCGGAGGTCAATGCGGACGGGTTCGTGCGTGCCCTTGGCGGAGGGAAGGCGACGATCATCGTCCTGTCGGAAGACCGCAGCCTCCGCTCCTCCGTCGAGATCCGCGTGAGGGTGCCGAAGTTCGTCGAGCTGAGCGTCGGCAACAGCATCGCTTGCGGCGTGGCGTCGGACGGACGCGCATTTTGCTGGGGCTCGGTTCCCGGCCGGCAGGGGCCCATGGCAATACCCATGGCTTCGCTTCCGGGGTACTCGGTGTCCGGGTTGTCGGTGTCGGCAATCGACACCGTTGGTTTCATGGGAACCATCTGTGGCATGTCGTCCGGTTCGCCCTTCTGCTTGGGGGGCAACCAATACGGACAAGCCGGGAATGGCACGACGACTGAAGTTCGTGAGCCGTACCGATTCGAACTCGAGTTGGTCTCCTTCGCCGTGGGACCTAGGCATTCCTGTGGACTCCACGTCGATGGAAGGGCGTTCTGCTGGGGTGAAAACTGGTCTGGACAGCTCGGTGTGAGTGGGGGGCCCGAGGGCTTCCCCCCGTACTCCGTACTCGATCCCGTAGAGGTCTCAGGTGGGATCCGCTTCTCGCAGATTCACGCCTCCGATGAGTTGGGGAGTTCGGTGGGGATTTCGGTTGCCTCTTGTGGCGTCTCGATCTCCGGCGTGGGGTACTGCTGGGGGACCGGTGCTCTCGGGAACGGCAGCACGGAGTACAGCGTGGTTCCTGTCGAAGTCGCGGGCGGCCTGCAATTCCGGAAGATCGAGATCGCGCCAGGGGAAGAACATCCACGTTTCCCAGCGAATTCTCTTTTGGGGCATGCTTGCGGGCTCACGGTCGATGGGAAGGTCTATTGCTGGGGACGAAATCTCCAAGGTCAGCTCGGGAGCGGAAGTTTCGAGCAATCGCCTGTGCCGGTTCCCATCGCGGATGACGATTCCTTCCTCGACGTCAAGGTTTCCTCCCTTGAAAGCAGTAGGGTCGCTTCGAGCTGCGGGCTTCGAGCCGACGGCGTGGTTCTTTGCTGGGGCGACAACCGGTATTCGCAGCTCGGATTTCCGGGCTGTACGGCCTCTTCGAATGACCCGGAGTGTGTCGAATATCATCCGACTCCGACACCGGTCCAGACCGACGAGCGATTTGTACAGATCGGGATGGGCGGGGCCTACAGCTGCGGTCTGACGGCCGAAGGAGTCGCGTTCTGCTGGGGAGCGTTGGCAGGCGGGGGGGAGAGTTGGCAGGTTCCCACGCCGATCCTCGGACACGAGAGGTGGCTCGAACGTTGATGGCGAACGAGCGCTGTTGGGAGCCTCGCTCACTGCGCGAGCTTTAGCTCGTTCCCGTCGCTGATGAAGCGCACGGGACCGCGATCGGTGCGGTGGAGGCTGCAGCCCCGCGCCTCGTAGCGCTCGACCACGTCTCTTCTCGGAAAACCGAACTGGTTGCGCCTGCCCACGCAGAAGACCACGTGGTGCGGGCGCACCCGCTCGAGGAGGGCCGCCGACGAGCTGGTGCTGGAGCCGTGGTGGGGCGCCTTGATGAGCTGGGCGCGAAGGTCCGCGCGCGAGGCGACCAGCGCTTCTTCGCCCTCGGCCTCGATGTCGCCCGGCAGGAGGATCGCGACGTCGCCGTGCACAATGCGGAGTACCAGCGAGACGTCGTTCTCGTGGAAGAGCGGCTCGTAGCCGACGCCATCTCGATCGGGTGGTCCCAGGATCTCGAAGCGGACGCCAGCGCGCTCGATCGGCGGCGAGCTCTGGAGGAGGACGCGCCTGGGGATCCCGCGCGCCACGAGCGCGTCGGCGATTGGCGTGCCGAGGCGGCCATCGAGAGGCCGGCCCGATGCCCAGAGCTCACCCACGGGCATGGCGGCCAACAGCGCCGGTGCGGAGCCCACGTGGTCGGGGTGGAGGTGGCTGAGGGCGAGGGCGTCGAGGGAGCGGACGCCGCGCTCGGCGAGCTGGGGAAGCAGCACCCGCTGGGCCACGTCGCGCTCGCCACGGAGCTCGCCGCCCGTATCGACCAGGATGTGGCTGCCGTCTGGGAGGCGGAGCAGGGTGGAGTCACCCTGGCCTACCGCGAGGAAGTCGACGACGAGCTTTCCCTCGGTGGGATCCGCGCTCACCCACGGTAGCAGGAGGATCCCGAGGCAGACGGCGAGCGCCGCCAGGCCGCGGCGCGGCGCGCGCCGAAGAGACGCAAGGGCGAGGCTGGCGCCGCACATGGCGAGCGCGCCGCCGATCCCAGGGGCTTCCATCGGGATCCGGGAGCCGGGCCAGGTCGCGAACCACGCCGCGGCGCCGTCGACCACGGCGGCGAAGGGCGCGGCCAGCCAGAGCACAGGAGCCATGGCCGTGCGGCTCACGAGGCCGATCGCGGTGGCGACGGCGCAGAGCGCGGTGGCGCCGAGGCCGACCGGGACAGCGATCATGTTGGCCGGGAGGGCGGCGACCGAGGCGCGCTGGAAGTGGAAGGCGGTGAGGGGCAGGGTGGCGAGGGTCGCAGCGGCGGTGGTGGCAAGCGATGTCAGCGGCACCTCGAGCCAACGTCGCCACCGGGGCGCATCGGGCCGCGGCTGCGAGACAGGGATCAGCTCGCGGATCCCCCTCGAGAGCGCGAGGAGGCCGGCGCAGGCGGCGAAGGAGAGCTGGAACGAGGCCTCGTGGAGCGCTGCCGGATCCCAGGCGAGGATCGCGAGAGCGGCGGCGCCGAGGGCGGTCCAGCCCTCCGAGCTCCGATCGACGATCTGTGCCGTGAGGAAGAGTCCGGCGCCCACAGCGGCCCGCACCACGGGCGGCTGGGCGCCGGTGAGCAGCGCGTAGGCGGGGGCCGCCGGCAGAGCGACGAGGGCGGCGATCTGCCGCGGGTCGAAGCGCGTGCCGACGCGACCGAAGAGCCAGACGAGGATCCGGTAGAGGCCGAGGACGGTCAGGCCGAGGTGGAGGCCGGAGACCGAGAGCAGATGGGAGAGGCCGCTGGCCGCGAAGCGCTCCGCCTGCTCCGGCGAGACGAGCGAACGATCGCCGACCGAGAGGGCGGCGAGGAGCGCCGCGGTCGGACCGGGGCCCATGACCTCCTCGACCCGCGCCGAGATCCGCCGGCGCGCCACCTCCACCGCCGTCTGGATGCCGCCGCCTGGGGACATGACGCCGAGCTGCCCGCCGGCGACCCGGGCCGGACAAGCGATGCCAGCGCGGTCGAGGCGGCGGCGCGCGTCCTCCATGCCGGGAAGGCCGGGCTCGAGCTCGTCCAGGGTCGCGACGGTCCGGACTGCATCGCCGGGCAGGGGGCGCAGGCCCTCGTTCATCGAGAGTAGCAGCCGGAGGCCCGAGGCATCGATCCAGGGAGGAGGCGGATCGAGGGGGCGCTCCCGCGCCGGCCTCGCCCTCGCGACCTCGACCTCTGCGCGGGTGGTCTCGAAGCCGATGGCGGGTGCGCCGGCGATCCATGCCTCCAACTCGAGGCGGGCGGGAGCGTCGCGGGTGGGAACGGGCAGGCCGAGCGACTCCAGCGCGTTGGAGCAGGGGCCGGCCAGGCGGCCCGGTACGGGCTCGCGGCCGGACCGCGAAGATCCGGGTCGCCCGGCACCAGAAGCGCTCGGACCCGCGTCCCCTGGGACGGAGGAAGGTGCCGGCGAGTCGACGGCGTTCGAATCGGGCAGCCCCTCGCTCGCGCCCCGGATCGAGCCCGCCATCGCGAAGGCTGCGAAGACGAGGAAGCTCGCCGCGAGACGACGTCCCGTCCTGGCGGCGGCCAGCGCCAGGGCGATCACGGGGAAGATTGCGACCAGGCTGATGGTTCCAAACGGCCGCGCGCTGAGAAGGCCGGCAGCGAAAGCCGCCGCCATCCAGGGGATCGGGAACCGGAAGATTCTGCCCACGTGGCCGCTCCAAATAGAGAAGAGGCCGTCCGGTAGCGGGATTCATGCCACCGCAGAAATGGGCGGAAATTGACTTTGCACGACGTGACGTGCTACGGTCCGTCGGCTCGACTTGCGGCCTCGGGTCGCAGGTCGCGAAGGAGGAAGTGGATGCAGACGACCTTCAAGGTCGGTGACAAGGCCGTCTACCCGGGACAGGGCGTAGGCGAGGTCTTGGGAATCGAACACAAGGAGGTGGCCGGTCAGCGCCAGTCCTTCTACGTTCTCCGGATCCTCGAGAACGGCATGAAGATCATGATCCCTATCAACAAGGTGGGGTCGGTGGGGCTTCGGGAGATCATCGACGACGTTGCCGTGAAGAAGGTCTACACCATTCTTCGCGAGAAGGCCCCGTCGGTGGATGCCACCACCTGGAATCGTCGGTACCGCGAGTACATGGAGAAGATCAAGACCGGCTCGGTCTTCGAGATCGCCGAGGTGCTGCGTGACCTCTACCTGCTCAAGGGCGACAAGGATCTCTCCTTCGGCGAGCGCAAGATGCTCGATACCGCTCGTTCGCTGCTGATCAAGGAGCTCTCGCTCGCAAAGAACTGCGACGAGGAGCAGATCGAGAGCGACTTCCGCTCGATCTTCGATCGCTGATCCAGTCGAGGCGCGCGGCTCCATCCGAGCGCTTCGAAACGCGCCCGCCTCCATGGCGGGCGCTTCCGTTCCAACCCCAGGATCCCGCCGCTGGAACGACGCCTGCCGTAGCTCCGGCGCTCTCGCCATCCGTCAAGGAGTCCCCGTGTCCAGAGCCGACGCGGTCGCCATCCTCCCCGCCGCAGGAAAGGGGACCCGCCTCGGAGAGGCGAAGCAGTTCCTCGAGCTCGGCGGCGTTCCGCTCCTCGTCCGCGCGGTAGAGCGTGCGGCGGCGTGCAGCGAGATCGCCGCGATCGTCATCGCAGCGCCGCCCGGCGAGGAGGAGAGGGTCCGCGACCTGCTCGCTGCCCACGGCGCGGACGCCAAACTGCACGCCGTGGTGGCTGGGGGCGCCGAGAGGGCCGACTCCGTGAAGGCCGCCCTGCGCGCTGCGCCAGCCGGTCTCCCGATGGTCGCGATCCACGACGCGGCGAGGCCCTTCGCGACGCCGGAGCTCTTCACGCGGGTGCTCGAGGCCGCGAGGCGGACGGGCGCTGCCGTGGCGGCCCTGCCTTGCACCGACACGGTGAAGCGGCTCGAGGGATCCGGCGTGACGACCGTCGATCGCCGCTCGCTCTGGCTCGCCCAGACCCCGCAGTGCTTCCGGATCGAGCAGCTCCTCCGCGCCTACGAGCGCGCAGGCAACGACGTCTCGGTGGCTACCGACGAGGCCGCGCTCATCGAAGCCCTCGGAGAGCCGGTTGAGCTCGTCCCGGGCGAAAAGGAGAACTTCAAGGTGACCGACGCGGACGATCTGCGCAGGGCGCGCGGCATGGTGGAGGCACCGGCCGCGGTGGGTTTCGGCTTCGACGTCCACGCGTTCGAAGAGGGGAGGCGGTGCGTCCTCGGCGGCGTCGAGTTCCCGGGTGAGACCGGCCTCGCGGGCCACTCCGACGCCGACGCGGCGCTCCACGCGATCATGGACGCCATCCTGGGCGCTGCGGGCCTGGGCGACATCGGCCAGCACTTCCCCGACACGGACGCGCGCTTCCGCGGCGCAGACTCCGGCGTGCTCCTCCAGGAGGTGGCGGCGCGCGCCAAGGCTGCTGGCTTCCGCGTGCAGAACGTGGATCTCACCATCGCCGCTGCGCGGCCCCGGATCGGCCCGAGGCGCGAGGAGATGCGGGCGAAGATCGCCTCGATCCTCGGCATCCCCGAGGCCCGCGTGAACGTGAAGGCGACCACGACCGAAGGGCTGGGTTTCGTGGGCAGGAGCGAAGGGATCGCCGCCCAGGCCGTGGCACTCCTGGCTCGCTAGCAACGCTGGCGCCAGGGTTGCGCCGCCGGTAGGATGCCCGTTTCGACCCCAAGGAGCATCCACCAGATGGCGCAGCGGCTGTTCAGTACCCTCACGAACCGGAAGGAAGACCTCGTCCCCCGCGAGGGCCGCAAGATCGGCATGTACGTCTGCGGCCCCACGGTCTACGACTTCAGCCACGCCGGACACGCCCGCTGTTACATCGTGTGGGACACGGTCGCCCGCTGGCTTCGGTTCACCGGATACGAGCTCAAGGTCGTCCGGAACTACACGGACGTCGACGACAAGATCATCCGCCGCGCGAACGAGCTCGGCGAGGATCCCAGCGTGGTCTCGGAGCGCTTCATCCGCGAGTTCCAGGACGATATGCGGGCGCTCAACGTGATGCCCGCCGATGTGGAGCCGAAGGTCACCGAGCACATCCCGGAGATCATCGAGCTCATCGGCAAGTTGATCGAGAAGGGCCACGCGTACGCCTCCGAGGGCGACGTCTACTTCGCCGTGCGCTCCTTCGAGACCTACGGGCAGCTCTCCCGGCGCAACCTCGACGACCTCCTCGCCGGCGCGCGGGTGGAGCCGGGCGAACGAAAGCGCGACCCGCTGGACTTCGCGCTGTGGAAGGGCGCCAAGCCCGGCGAGCCCTTCTGGGAGAGCCCCTGGGGCATCGGAAGGCCCGGCTGGCACATCGAGTGCTCGGCCATGAGCGAGAAGTACCTCGGCCCCAGCTTCGACCTCCACGGCGGCGGAAAGGACCTCGTCTTCCCGCACCACGAGAACGAGCTCGCGCAGTCCGAGGCCGCAAGCGGGCAGCCCCTCTCGCGCTACTGGATGCACAACGGCTTCCTCACCATCAACGCCGAGAAGATGGGGAAGAGCCTCGGCAACTTCTTCACCATCCGTGAGCTCCTCGGACACGTCGATGGCGAGGCCGTGCGTTACACGGTGCTCGGCACCCACTACCGCTCGCCGCTGGACTTCTCGCTGGACGCGATCCTCGCGTCGCAGCAGCGGGTCGCCTACGTCTACGAGACCCTCGCCAAGGCAGACGAGCGCCTCGCCAGGGAGACCCAGCCCCTCGCGGAGGGACCGATCCTCCACCCCGAGCGCATCGACGAGCTGGACGCCCGCTTCCGCGAGGCGATGGAGGACGACTTCAACACCGCGGCCGCCCTCGGCGCGATCAGCGAGCTCTTCCCCTGGATGAACGAGCTGGTCGAGAAGCCGCCGGTGAAGGACCGCGCGCTGGTCGCCCGCACCCTGGCGCGCCTCGTGGCGGACGCCAGGCGGATCGGCTCGATCCTCGGCGTCTTCGAGCAGCCGCCTGCCGAGTGGCTCGCCCGCTACCGCCTCCGGCTCGCCGCCCAGAAGGGGATCGAGCCGTCCTGGGTCGAGGCCCGCATCGCCGCTCGCGCGGAGGCCCGGCGCAACAAGGACTTTGCTGCAGCAGACGTGATCCGCGCCGAGCTCCTGGGGAGCGGCGTCGAGATCATGGATTCTCCCAGCGGTACGACGTGGAGGGTGATCGCATGAGGAAGCTGTCGATCTTGGTCGTGCTCGCGCTGGCTTCGGCAGCGCTCGGCTTTGGATGTGGCGATAAAGACCCCGCGGTCCAGGGCACAGGCGGTGACGTTGGGGCCGGCGGAGACGGCGGCGCGGGCGGCACCGGCGGTACGGGCGGCGGGGCCGGCGAGAGTGGCTCCTGGTCGGACACCGAGCTGAAGATCCCGGGCCTCGACGGCGCCGTCGAGGTGGCTCTCGACAAGCAGGGCATTCTTCACGCGGCCTGCTCCACCGACGAGGACTGCGTGCGGGTCATGGGCTACTTCCACGCCCAGAACCGCTTCTGGCAGATGGACATCCAGCGCCGCGCGGCCCGGGGCAGGCTCTCGACCCTGATCGGAATGCTGGGAATCGATCAGGACAAGTACATGCGCCTCTTTATGTCGACGACGGCGGGAGAGCCGATCGAAGAGGCGATCTGGTCCATCCTCGACGAGGAGACGAAGACGCTCCTCGAGGCGTACTCCGAGGGCGTGAACGCCTGGCTTGCGGACATGAGGGCTGGCCGGAACGGCGCGGCGCTCACCGAGGAGTACAAGGCGCCCCTGGTGATGGGCACGCCGTCGTCGATCCCGGACTGGGATCCCCTCGATAGCGTGGCCTTCGCGCGCCTCATGACCTACATGCTCTCGGAGTCGAGCGACGTGGAGCTCTCGCTCGCCCAGGCCTTCCCGAAGCTGGGGAGTACGCCTGAGTTGGCGGTGGACCTGTTCACGCTGCGTCCCGCGGTGAAGAGCTACACCATCCCCGCCTCCGGCGGGACGTTCCCAATGAAGGCGCCGGTCGACCTCGAGAAGATCCGCGCGCTGCAGGACCGCCTCCGGCCGTTGGAGAGCCTCTTCGCCGCAGCGCAAGCGGCGTCGACCGTCATGACGCGCTGGGCGCCGCAGGGTGAGCCCGCGGGCTCGAACAACTGGGTGGTGGCGCCCTCGAAGACGACGCACGGCAAGGCGCTCCTCGCCAACGATCCCCACCTCGGCCTGAGCAATCCTTCGGTCTGGTACTTCGCGGAGATCGACTCCAAGACCAAGGGCACCGGCACCCTCCACGTGGCGGGCGGCTCGTTCCCGGGCATTCCGATGATCCCCATCGGGCGAAACGAGACGCTCACCTGGGGTGCCACGGTCGCCTACTACGACGTCACCGACGTCTACGTGGAGTCCCTGACCACGGACGGGAACGGCGTCCTCTTCGATGGCGGAACGGTGCCGCTGGTCCGCCGCGAGCATACGTTCCAGGTGGCGGGCGGCGCTCCGGTCAAGGTGACGCTGGAGTGGGTCCCCCACCACGGCCCCGTGATCCAGAAGAACCCGGCTACGGGCCAGGCGATCACGGTGAAGTGGACTGGCCACGAGCCGACCAACGAGCTGCGCGCGTTCCTCAACCTCAATCGGGCTTCCACCGTGGCGGAGGGCAAGGAGGCGCTGAAGGACTTCGAGGTCGGTGCCCAGAACTTCGTGATGGCCGACACCCAGGGCAACATCGGCTGGTACCCGCATGCCAGGGTCCCGAATCGCCCCTGGGCCTCCTACGAGCAGGCCAACCCCTTCGGCTCGATGCCCCCGTGGATGCCGCTCCCCGGCGGCGGGAGCGCGGAGTGGCAGGGCTTCGTCCCGGCGGACCAGCTCCCGCAGCTCTTCAATCCACCCAAGGGCTTCATCGCCACGGCCAATCAGGACATGACCGGCGCGACGGAGAGCGGTGACCCCACCAGCCACGGATATCCGATGCTGCAGGACGTGGTGGATCCGGGCTTCCGCCACGCTCGGATCGTGCATCGACTCGAGGCAGGGGGCTCCGCCCACGATCCCGCCATGATGATGGACATCCAGGGCGACGACTACTCGCTCCTGGGCCGGACGGTGCTGCCGCACATCCTGGCTGCGGCCGACGCCGCCGGTACGCTCTCCGCCAGGGCCCAGACCCTGGTCGCCGCGCTCCGGGATTGGAACTACACCTGCCCCACCGGCCTGGCCGGCCACGCGCCGGGCTCGGCGCCCTCCGACGACGAAGCGGAGCGTACCGCCGCGATCGGCTGCATGGCGTTCCACTACACCTTGCCCCGCGTGCTCGACGTCGCCTACGGCGACAAGTACGCCAAGGCGGGTCTCTCGGTGGCGAGCTTCGACGCAAGCATGTCGATCCGGTCGCTGGTGATCGCGCTCGAGCGCCCGACCGAGCGCCTGAGCGGTGACGCCCTCTGGAACAAGCTCGACGGGACCGTCCGGAGCAAGGACGAGGTCCTGGTGGCAGGGATCGAGAAGGCCGCCAACGACATCGTCGCGCCGCTGGGCTCCGATTCGTCGAAGTGGCTCTGGGGCCGCAAGCACACGCTCACGTTCAAGACCGAGATCTCGCAGCTTGCGCCCAAGCTCGACATCGGCCCCTTCGCGACGCCCGGCGGGCAGTTCACGGTCAACGTGGCCAACCCCGGCTTCGACGGCCTGGGCTTCTCCCACGGCGCCGGCGCCTCCCTGCGGATCGTGAGCGAGGCGGGGGCCGACGGCATGATCACCTGGATGCAGCTCCCTGGCGGCCAGGACCTGCACCGCGACGGCGAGCACTACGGCGACCTCGTCGAGGCATGGCTGGAGAACCGCTCCTTCATCCTCCTCTTCGATCGCGACTCGGTCGCGGCCAAGGCGCCGGTCCGGATCCTCGCGACGCCCTGATGCGTCGGGGAGTCCCCTCGCTCATCCTTCTGGGCGAGGGGACGAAGCCGGGGCCGCCCGTCGGTTGTTGTACGCGAGAGGAATTGTAGACGATGACCGACTTTCAGCTCGTGACGCAGTACGAGCCCCGGGGCGACCAGCCCCGGGCCATCCAGGAGCTCGTCGAGGGGATCCAGCGGGGCGACAAGCACCAGGTGCTGCTCGGGGCCACCGGCACCGGCAAGACCTTCACCATGGCGAATGTGATTGCGGCCTGCCGCAAGCCCGCCCTGGTGATGGCCCACAACAAGACGCTGGCGGCCCAGCTCTACGGGGAGTTTCGCGAGCTCTTCCCGCACAACGCGGTCCAGTACTTCGTCTCGTACTACGACTACTACCAGCCGGAGGCCTACGTCCCGACGACGGACACCTTCATCGAGAAGGACTCGTCCATCAACGACGAGATCGATCGGATGCGGCACGCGGCGACCCACTCGCTGCTCACCCGCAACGACGTGATCATCGTCGCCTCGGTCTCCTGCATCTACGGCATCGGCTCGGCCGAGTCCTACTACGGCATGCTCCAGTCGCTGGAGGTGGGGAAGGAGTTCCTCCGCGACCGGCTGCTTCGGGCGCTCGTCGACATCCAGTACGAGCGGAACGACGTCGACTTCCACCGCGGGACCTTCCGCGTCCGCGGCGACACCCTCGAGGTCTTTCCCGCCTACGAGGAGGAGAAGGCGATCCGGATCGAGTTCTTCGGCGACACCGTCGAGGCGATCTCCGAGGTGGATCCCCTGCGCGGGCTGGTGCTCAGCAAGCTCGACAAGGTCGCGATCTTCCCGAACTCGCACTACGTCACGGCGCCCGAGCGGCGCCAGATGGCGATCGACTCGATCCAGGAGGAGCTGCGCGGCCGGCTCCAGCTCCTGAAATCCGAGAACAAGCTCCTCGAGTACCAGCGCCTCGAGCAGCGGACCATGTTCGATCTCGAGATGATCGAGCAGATGGGCTTCTGCAGCGGCATCGAGAACTACTCGCGGCACCTCACCGGACGTAAAACCGGCGAGCCGCCCCCCTGCCTGCTGGACTACTTCCCCAAGGACTTCCTGGTCATCGCCGACGAGAGCCACCAGACGATTCCGCAGGTGGGCGCCATGTACAAAGGCGACCGCTCGCGGAAGGAGACACTGGTGGAGTACGGCTTCCGGCTCCCGTCCGCCCTGGACAACCGGCCGCTGAAGTTCAACGAGTTCGAGCACCTGGTGAACCAGGCGGTCTACGTCTCCGCCACGCCCGCGAACTACGAGCTCGACAAGGCCCAGGGCGTGGTCGTCGAGCAGATCATCCGTCCGACGGGCCTGGTGGATCCGAAGGTCGAGGTCCGCCCCGTCGCCACGCAGGTCGACGACCTCCTCGCCGAGATCCGCGAGGCCGTGGGCCGCGGCGAGCGCGTCCTCGTCACCACGCTGACCAAGCGGATGGCGGAGGACCTCACCGAGTACTACACGGACGTCGGCGTCCGCGTTCGCTACCTGCACTCCGACATCGACACCCTCGAGCGGATCCGGATCATCCGCGCTCTGAGGCAGGGCGAGTACGACGTGCTCGTCGGGATCAACCTGCTCCGAGAGGGCCTCGACATCCCCGAGGTCTCGCTGGTCGCGATCCTCGACGCGGACAAGGAAGGCTTCCTCCGCTCGTCGGTCTCGCTGATCCAGACCATCGGCCGGGCCGCCCGCAACGTCGGTGGCCGGGTGATCATGTACGCCGATCACGTGACCGACAGTATGAGCAAGGCGATGGGCGAGACGGACCGGCGCCGCTCGATCCAGGAGGCCTACAACGCGGAGCACGGGATCACGCCGACCACCGTGAAGAAGGCGATCCTCGAGCTGGGTCCCGAGATCGCGAGCGACTACAGCACCGTGCCGCTGGCGGCGGAGGAGCAGCCGCTCTACCTCGCGCCCGAGAAGCTCCACGCGGAGCTGGCGCGTCTCACCAAGGAGATGCAGGCCGCCGCGGAGGCCCTGGAGTTCGAGCAGGCCGCGGCGCTCCGCGATCGAATCCACGCCCTCAAGGACGCCGACCTCGGGATCGGGCCCGCGCCTCGTCCCGAGGCCGCAGCCGGCGGCCGGGCGGTCCCGAAGCGGGGAGGGCGAAAGAGCCAGTACCCGGCTCGCAAGGGCGCGAAGCGCTGATCGGCAGCCTGACGCGCGAAAATCCCATGGACGCCTCCCGTTTGGGGAAGCCGGGCGGGCAGGGTAGAGTCGGGGCTTTCGTGAGGTCCCGTGTGAAGCTCTCCATGGTTCTGCTGGCAGCGGCCGGCACCGGCGTCCTCGCCGCGGGCACGGTCGGCGCGCTCGCTGCGGATCCGGCGTCGAAGCGAGCCGCCTCCGAGGCCCGGCTGATGGACTCGGCCCGGTCCATCGTCGCGGCGGGGCCGGCAGTGCAGGGAACGCCCGCCAAAGCACAGGTCGAGGCGCTGCTGAGGTCGCGCCTCGAGCCTTCCGACGCCTGGGTGCGGCGCATCCCGTTCTCCGTGGAGCTGAAGGCCATCGGCGCCCGCTGGGACCTCGTCAACCTCGTCGCCTCCTTCCACAAGGAGGCGAAGCATCGGGTGATGATCGGCGCCCACTGGGACATCCGCCCGTGGGCCGACGAGGATCCTGATCCGACGAAGCGCAAGCTTCCTTTCGACGGCGCCAACGACGGCGCCTCCGGCGTGGCCATCCTTCTCGAGCTCGCCCGGGCCCTGGGCGAGACCCCGCCGCCCGAGGGGATCGGCGTCGACCTCGTCTTCTTCGACGGAGAGGAGGGCCCGAAGGGCGCCCTCCACGAGAACTTCCTCGGCTCCAAGGAGCTGGCCGAGCGCTGGTTCACCACGGGTGTCACGCCACCTTACGCCGGGATCATCGTCGACATGGTGGGTCGCAAGGGGACCCGCATCCGCCGCGAGGTCGCCTCCCAGCGGAGGGCGGGCGCCGTCCAGGACGAGATCTTCGCCGTCGCCAAGGCGATGGGCTCGCAGGTCTTCGTCGACGAGCCGGGTATCCACATCCTCGACGACCACACGGCCTTCCTCGATCGAGGCATCCCGGTGGTCGACCTGATCGACATCGAGGACCCTGCGTGGCACACCCACGCCGACACCCTCGACAAGCTCGATCCCGCTGTGATGGCGGAGGTCACCGACGTGGTCCTCGGCTGGATCCGGAGCCAGCGGCCCCGATAGCGAGGACGCTACGCTCGCGCCAGCCGCCGTTCGGGAAAGACTTCCGGAATGGCGGGTGGGCGCGGGCCCCGAGGATCACGGGCCCGCGCGAGCACTCGCGTTACTGCGACAACATCAAGTAGCCCTCGCCCGCGATCACGGACGCGAACTTCTGTGGGCATTCTCCGGTGCGGATCGTGGACCACTGAGTGAAGTTCCAGTTCTGCTTTCCGCCGGGCCAACCCGACCACGACTTCCTGGGATCGTCGTCGTCTTCGCTCAGCCGGACCTCGAGCTGGATCGCCTTCTCGTCGCAGACGCCCTTCGAGATGGAGCACTGCAACTGGTAGGTCAGTATCGGGCCCAGGTCGGGAAGGGGCCGCTCGAGACGTTCGGGCGGCGTCTTCCCTGTACCCACGTGGAGGATCGAGACGAGGTCTACGTCCACTGGCCTGAGGACCAGCCAGTCCTTGGACCGGGTGATCGTATAGTCCTTGCCCTCGTATTCAGTCCAGAAGGCCTCCATCATCCTGGGCCAGACGACCTCGATCGTACCCAGCGACGCGTTCGAGAACACGACTGACATCCGATCCTCCCGAACCTGGGTCAGCGTGCCGACTCCCGAGAAGCCGACCGGGATCGGCGGGTTCGTGCCGACCCGGGCTGCGAGCTTGAACGCGTCGGTCGCTTGCGCATTGGTCATGAAGTCGTCCTGGCAGAGGTCGACGGGTTCCTTCCAGCGAGGGTCGTCCACTCCACCGCCACCGCTTCCCGCGGTCCCTGGGTCACCGCCCGTTCCTCCCTGCCCGTTGCTCCCTCCGCTCCCTGCCGTACAGCCTTCGCCTGAGCAGGCCGGCTCGTTATCCTTGCCACACGCCGCGACGACGAGGGTCGCCGCCACGAGCGCGGCCATCCATCCAAACTTCATACGATCTCCTTCACCCGGGGGACCTCCATCCTTTCACGAATAGCGGCGCGGATTTCGCGGAAATAGCGGGCTTGCGCGCGAGGTCTTCCTTGCGGACACTCCCGCTCGATGGACGCCGCCCTCCGCCAGAAGCTCGATGACCTGCCCGTCTCCCCCGGCGTGTACCTGATGAAGGATCGCGAGGGGGAGGTGGTCTACGTCGGTAAGGCGGTGAACCTCCGCTCCCGCGTCCGCTCGTATTTCCAGCCCTCCACCTCCGACACCCGCGCCTTCGTCCCCTTCCTGGACGAGCTCCTCGGCGACATCGAGGTGATCCTCGTCCACAACGAGAAGGAGGCGCTGATCCTCGAGAGCACGTTGATCAAGCGGCACAAGCCGCGGTTCAACGTGATGCTCCGGGACGACAAGGCGTTCATCTGCCTGCGTCTCGACGAGCGGCATCCCTACCCGCGGCTCGAGGTGGTCCGCCGCATGAAACGGGATGGCGCCCGCTACTTCGGCCCCTACTCGAGCGCCACGGCGATCCGGGAGACCCTGCGGACGATCAACCGCTTCTTCCAGCTCCGCACCTGTACGGATCAGGTGCTCGCCAAGCGCACCAGGCCCTGCCTCCTCTTCCAGATCAAGCGCTGCCCGGCGCCTTGCGTCTACGAGGTCCCGCAGGAGGAGTATCGGCGCAGCGTGCGCGAGACCGTGCTCTTCCTCGAGGGCAAGGAGCCGGAGCTTGTCGAGGGCCTGCGGCTGCGCATGAAGCAGGCCGCGGCGGACCTCCGCTTCGAGGAGGCCGCCCAGGTCCGCGACCAGGTGCGGGCGATCGAGAAGACCCTGGAGAAGCAGCAGACCGTCTTCGGCGAGCAGCTCGACCAGGACGTCTTCGGCTTCTGGAGGGAGGGGCCGAGCCTGGTGATAGAGGTCCTCTTCGTCCGCACCGGCAAGCTGATCTCCGCCCAGAGCTTCCCCTTCACCGGGCAGGAGTTCCCCACGGAGGAGCTCCTCGCGTCGTTCATCGACCAGTACTACGCCACCGGCGCGGCGGTCCCCGACGAGGTGCTCCTGCCGGTCGTCCTCGAGCAGGCGGACTTCACCTCCGAGGTGCTCTCGGAGCGGAAGGGCCGCAAGGTCCGGGTGATGACGCCCATGCGCGGCGACAAGAAGCGCCTCATGGAGATGGCGACCAAGAACGCCGAGCACGCCTTCCTGGAGAGCAAGAAGAAGAACCGGACGAACGAGGAGATCCTGGAGCGGCTCCAGCAGCGCCTCGAGCTCCAGCGGCTCCCCCGGCGGATCGAGTGCTTCGACATCTCGAACTTCCAGGGGACGATGGTGGTGGCGAGCCAGGTCGCTGCCCTCGACGGCGAGGCCGACAAGGCGCGGTACCGGCACTATCGGATCAAGACCGTCGAAGGCCAGGACGACTTCGCCTCCATGTACGAGGTGATCTCACGACGAGTCGCCAGGGGCGATCTTCCGGACCTCCTGCTCATCGACGGCGGCAAGGGTCAGCTCAACGCGGCGAGGGCCGCGGTGAAGGACGCCGGTGTGCTCGACCAGGTCGAGCTGGCGTCGCTCGCCGAGAGCCACGTGGTCGGGGAGACCGCCGACGGCGGCGTGAAGAGGAGCCCCGAGCGGGTGTTCCTCCCGGGCAAGAAGGATCCGCTCGTCCTGCGGCCGAACTCCGCCGAGCTCTTCGTGCTCCAGCGGCTCCGGGACGAGGCCCACCGCTTCGCGATCACCTTCCACCAAAAGCTCCGCCGTGCGCGGAACTTCCAATCGATCCTGGAGGAGATCCCCGGAGTGGGGGAGAAGCGCCGGCGATCGCTCCTGCGCCACTTCGGCTCCCTGAAGCGGATCCGCTCGGCGACGGCGGAGGAGATCGCCGAGGTCGAGGGCTTCAACCTGGCCCTCGGCAAGCGGATCGCCGAGTTCCTGGCGCGCCCCGAAGAGGACCCCGATCGCGACTCGGAACTCCCGGAGGGAGCGGCGCAGTCGATGGACGCGGCGGCGGAGGTAGCGGAGGCGGTCCAGGACCCCGACCAGCGCCTGAGCGACGAGGAAGAGGCGATCGAGGCGGTGTCGGAAGTGGGACCACAAAGCACTGGGACCGGGCGAATCGACTGAAAAACCCGGAAAACCGCTTGCCGCCCGCCTCTTGCGTAGTCTAAACCTTTGCCTAACTTGGCAGCGTTCGCGGGGGTCTAGGCGGACGCCCGAGACTCACCGCAGACGCGAGGGCATCATGCGACTCTACCCGAAAGTGATCCCGGTCATCGCCCGCGAGGTCGTCCAGACCTTGATGAAGGAGAACGACATCGAGGTGGAGACGCTGCGTATCGCGGACGCCGAGATGGACATGGCCGCGATCATGCGTGAGTACCTGGCCTCCGAGGAGCGGGTGAACCAGGCCACCAAGGAGGCCCTCGAGCGTCGCGGCTACGACCACTCCAAGTTCAACCAGGTGAAGCGCGAGATGGCAGACGTCCGCGGCTTCAAGATGGGGGACGAGGGGATCGAGTACGTCATCGGGCAGATGATCGAGTTTCTCCTCATCTCCCGAAACGTGGAGGAGGTCTTCTCCGAGGACGCTCCCCTGCGGCGGAAGATCTTCGCGATCTTCAAGAAGCACCTGGACCTCGACGCCGAGCTCGATCGCGAGGCCCGTGCCCGGATGAAGAACCTCACCGAGGGCACGGCCGAGTGGGAGGTCGAGTACAACCGGACGATGGACCAGCTCAAGCGCGCACGCGGCCTGATCTAGTTCAGAGCGTCTTTAGAGAGTCGGGTACTCGCGTCCCGGCTCCGCCATCGCCTCCCTACGCCTCGTGCACTCCGAGTCACGGAGCGCGTAGGGAACGGCCTCCAGACGCTCGATGGGGATCGTCTCTCCGCAGTCGATGCACTCCCCGTAGGTCCCGGCGTCGATCCGGGCCACGGCCGCGTCGATCTGGCCGACCTCTCGCCGCTGGTTCTCGCTCAGTCGGGTCAGCACGAACTCCGCCGAAGAGGTCTGGGCATCCTCTTCCATCTCAGCGGTCCGCTGCTGCCCCTTGAGCTCCGCGATCTCGCGCTGGTTGCCGATGGTGCTGCGCACCACCACGTAGCGCCGCTCGAGAAGGCGCTGGCGCATCCGCTCCAGGGTGTGTCGATCGTAGGTCACCGCTGCCTCCTTGCTCCGGATGTGCGGGTTAACGTGGGCACCCCGATCGGCGCCCGCGAGAGCCAGGCGGGCAGGCGATTGCGCGCGGAGATGCGGTCCAATCCGCTCGCTCGCTCCTTGCCGGCACCGTGTCCGGCTGCTACGAAGCCCGTTCGGCTTTTGACGTAAGGCCTCTGGCGGGATCGCGTCCCGAGGAGCGGGCAAGTGAGCGAAACCGTGGTGACAGTGGTCGGTGGTGGCCTCGCCGGATCCGAGGCGGCGTTCCAGCTCGCCAAGCGCGGGCATCGCGTGCGCCTCGTCGAGATGAAGCCCGCCAAGCGCACCCCTGCCCAGGTGTCGGACTTCCTCGCCGAGCTCGTCTGCTCCAACTCCTTCCGCTCGGACAACCCTGAGAACGCGGTCGGCCTCCTCCATGAGGAGCTCCGGCGGGTGGGCTCGCTGATCCTGGCCTCCGCCGACGAGGCGCGGGTGCCCGCCGGCGACGCCCTCGCCGTGGACCGCGTCCGCTTCTCCACGTGGATCACCGAGCGGATCGAGGCGAACCCCGCCATCGAGCGCGTGCACGGCGAATTGGAGTCGCTTCCAGAGGGCCACGCGATCGTCGCCACCGGTCCCCTCACCTCGGACGCCCTCGCCCGCGCGATCGCCGAGGCCACCCAGGGTGGAGACGGGCTCTACTTCTACGACGCCATCGCGCCGATCATCTCCGCGGAGTCCATCGACCACTCGATCGCCTTCGCGCAGAGCCGCTACGGCAAGGGCGGCGGCGACGACTACCTGAACCTCCCGCTCGACGAGGCCCAGTACCACGCCTTCGTGGCCGAGCTGCGCAACGGGCAGAAGGTCGTGCCCCACGCCTTCGAGGAGCCCAAGTACTTCGACGGCTGCCTGCCGGTGGAGGTGCTGGCCGAGCGGGGCGAGGAGACCCTCGCCCACGGCCCGATGAAGCCGATGGGGCTCAGCGATCCGCGCACCGGCAACCGGCCCTACGCCGTGGTGCAGCTCCGCCGGGAGGACGCTGCGGGCACCTCCTTCAACATCGTCGGCTTCCAGACCCGGCTCACCTGGCCCGAGCAGCGGCGGATCTTCCGGATGCTCCCGGGCCTCGCCGAGGCCGAGTTCGTGAGGCTCGGGCAGATCCACCGGAACACCTTCCTCAACGGCCCGGCGCTCCTCGGTGGCGATCTCTCGCTCCGTTCGCGGCCGGAGCTCTACTTCGCGGGCCAGATCGTCGGCGTAGAGGGCTACGTGGAATCCACCGCGGTGGGTTTCCTCGCGGCCCTCTCCATGGACGCCCGCCTCCGCGGCGTGCCGTTCCAGCCGCCGCCCGGCGATACGGCCCTCGGCGCGCTGCTGCGCCACGTGACCGGCGAGGCCCATCCTCCCGGCTACGACTACCAGCCGACCAACATCACCTGGGGGCTCTTCCCGCCTCTCCAGGGCCGCGTCCGCAAGGCCGAGAAGCGCACGCTCCTGGTGGAGCGGGCACGGGCCTCCCTCGACGCCTGGCTCGCCAAGGCCTCCTGAACCTCCTGCGCCACGGGACTCCGATGCGTTCTCCGTTCTTCCGCTCCTGTCTCCTCCCGGCGATCCTCGCCGCCGTCGTCGTCGCCGGCTGCAAGGCGCCGCCGCCCAAGGCCTACCAGGGCGAAGGCAAGCTCGTCGCCGCTGGCCCGGCCCGCGAGGTGATCGCCGCTCCCGACGGCGGCGCCGTTGCCTGGCTCGCCGCGCCCGACCTCGCGAAGGACAAGGGGCACAACGCCTCCGATCAGACCTTCATCGGCACCGCGACCTTCGCGCCGATGGGCGCCCCCGTGACGATGGGGCCCGGTGTCGCCACGCTGCCCGGCTCGTTCTTCTTCTCGCCGACGGGGGCCCAGGTCGGCGCCCTCACGCGCTGGTCGTTCAAGCTCCAGCGCGGCACCCTCGTCGTCGGCGACGTCGCCCAGAGCCGGGCGCGTACCGTCGCCGAGCAGGTCTCCTTCTTCGCCTTCAGCTCGGACGGGGCCCGTCTTGGCTACGTCGCCGAGAACGTCCTTTTCGTGGGCCCGGCGGACGGCAGCCGCCCCGCCGAGCGGATCGCCGAGCAGATCGCGACCTTCGACTTCTCGCCGGACGGCAAGTCCCTCGTCGCCAGGCGTCGGGCCCTCGGCGGCGGGCAGCTCGTCCACGCCGATCTCGAGAAGGGCGGCGAGCCGCGAATCGTCGGCGAAAAGGTGGCCGACTACCGCTGGTCGCCCGACGGATCGCGCGTCGCGTTCACCGCCCGGAACGACGAGGGCACGGCCGATCTCTTCGTAGAGAAGGCCGGGGCCAAGGCGGAGCGGGTGGGGAAGGGCGTCACCGCCTTCCGCTACGCGCCGGACGGCAAGCATTTGGCGTTCATCGGCGACGTCACGCCCAAGAAGCAGTTCGGCGACCTCTTCGTCCTCGGTGAGGACGGGGCCGCCGTGAAGATCGGCGAGGACGTCACCGAGCTGGATTTCGATCCGAAGGGCCGCCGGCTCGCCTGGCTCGACAAGTACAACCCGCACAACCGCGGCGGGGTGCTCACCTGGGCGGAGCTCTCCGCGAAGCCCGAGGCGCGGAAGCTCGGATCCAACGTCCCGAGCTTCGTCTGGTCCCACGACGGCAGCCGCCTCGCATACGTGCAGCGGCAGCTCGCGCCGGTGTTCAGCATCGACCTCTACCTGGCGACCGTCGGGGCCGAGGGCGATCCCGCCAAGGTCGCCCAGGGCGTCTTCGGCTACTCCTTCGCGACGCGCGACGATCGGCTCTACTTCCGCACGCAGTGCATCCGCAACGGCCGCGCCTGCGACCTGCAGTCGGTCGACGTGGCCCATCCCGCTGGGGCGGTGAGGATGATCGCGAAGGCGATCCACACCTTCGAGCCGGCCGACGCGGACGAGTCGACCCTCCTCGTGACCTACGCGCGCACCGACGCCGACGCACTCGATCTGGCGATGGTGCCGGCGGACGGCTCGTCGAAGCCGCGCATGCTCGACGAGCGGGTGCTCGCCGGGACCAAGATCCTTCGCGGCGGCAAGGCCAGGGTGGCCTACGCCGTCCTCGATCCGGCGCGGCTGGGCGTCTACGTCGCCGACGCGCCCGCGTTCGACGCCACCGCCGAGGGCGCGCGCTGACAATTGATCGCTGCCGGGCCTGGTTTCCACAGGCTCGGCGCTGGCGTGAGCGCGTGTAGGGGTTAGGGTAGGCGGCATGGCCGCCGCCCCTCCTTCGCCGATCCTCCCCAAATCCGAGGCGCTCCCCGAGCCGGTGCTCGCTTTCCTCGAGCACCTCCGGGTGCAGCGGCGCTACTCGCCTCGCACCCTGGGTGAATACGAGAGCGACCTCCGGCAGCTCTGCGCCTACCTCGAGGAGCGCCGGATCGACCTGCTGAAGGTGGACTCGCTCTGCCTGCGCGGCTTCCTAGCCCGCATGCACGGCCACCTCGCGCCCGCATCCGTCGCGCGCAAGCTCGCGGCGATCCGCTCCCTCTACCGCCACCTGCAGAAGCTCGGCCTCGTCGAGGCCAACCCCGGCACGCTGGTGGCCACCCCCAAGCAGCCCAAAGCCCTCCCCAAGGTCGTGCCCATCGACGAGGTCACCGCGCTCCTCGAGACGCCGAAGGCCGACACCGCCCTCGGCGCACGAGACCGGGCGATCCTCGAGGTCCTCTACGGCGGCGGTCTGCGCTGCTCCGAGC
The DNA here is from genome assembly GCF_001263175.1 of Vulgatibacter incomptus. Taxonomy (GTDB): domain Bacteria; phylum Myxococcota; class Myxococcia; order Myxococcales; family Vulgatibacteraceae; genus Vulgatibacter; species Vulgatibacter incomptus. The sequence goes on from NZ_CP012332.1 coordinate 1,386,141, forward strand.
TCTGCGGCCTCGACCTCTCGAGCCTCGACCGGAGCGCGGGTACCCTGCGGGTGCTCGGCAAGGGGCGCAAGGAGCGGCTCGTCCCCATCGGCAGCAAGGCCCGGGAGGCCCTCGATCGCTGGCTCGACCTCCGTCCCCGGCTCTTCTCCACCGCGCGCCGCGGGCAGGATCCCCACGCCCTCTTCGTGAACTATCGCGGGGGCAGGCTCTCCACCCGATGGGTCGCGCGGGCCCTCGATCGCTACACGCGCATCTGCGCGCTGCAGCGGAACGTCCACCCGCACGCCCTGCGCCACTCCTTCGCCACCCACCTCCTCGACAATGGCGCCGACCTCCGCGGCATCCAGGAGCTCCTCGGTCACGCCTCGGTGTCCACCACCCAGCGCTACACCCACGTCACCGTCGAGCACCTGATGGCCGTCTACGACAAGGCCCACCCGCGGGCCTGAGGCCGTCCAGGCCTCCCCCCTTCGCCCCTCGAGAGCCCTCCGAGATCCGGCGTCGCCCGGGCGGCCCCGGGCCTATACTTTCCCCGTCCTCCGAGAGGAGGAAGGAGCGTGCATGAGCAATCCGTTCGACCTCCATGGCACCACCATCCTGGCGGTCCGCAGGGGCCGCCACGTGGTCATCGCCGGCGACGGCCAGGTGAGCATGGACAAGACGATCATGAAGGGGAACGCCCGCAAGCTGCGGCGCCTCTCCGAGGGGCGGGTGATCGCGGGCTTCGCTGGCGGCACCGCGGACGCCTTCACGCTCTTCGAGAAGTTCGAGGCCCGGCTCAAGGAGCACGCCCACAACCTCACCCGCGCCGCCGTGGAGCTCGCCAAGGAGTGGCGCACCGACAAGTACCTGCGCCGCCTCGAGGCGCTCCTGCTCGTTGCCGACGAGGATCGAACCCTGATCCTCACCGGCGCCGGCGACGTGATCGAGCCCGAGCACGGCGCCGCCGCCATCGGCAGCGGCGGGCACTACGCCCTCGCCGCCGCCCGCGCGCTCCTCGACGCCACCGACCTCCCGCCCAAGGAGATCGCCTCCCGCGCCATGCACATCGCCGCGGAGATCTGCGTGTACTCCAACGACAAGATCGTCTTCGAGGAGCTCGGAGCATGAAGGCCCTCACTCCTCGTGAAATCGTCGCCGAGCTCGACCGCTACATCGTCGGCCAGAAGAAGGCCAAGCGCGCGGTCGCCATCGCGCTGCGCAACCGGTGGCGGAGGCAGCAGGTCGATCCCGCGCTGCGCGACGAGATCGCGCCCAAGAACATCATCATGATCGGGCCCACCGGCGTCGGGAAGACCGAGATCGCCCGCCGGCTCGCGCGTCTCGCCCACGCGCCCTTCGTGAAGGTCGAGGCCTCCAAGTACACCGAGGTCGGCTACGTGGGCCGCGACGTCGAGTCGATGATCCGCGACCTCGTCGAGATCTCCATCAAGCTCGTGCGCGACGAAGAGCTCGAGCGGGTCCACGCCCGCGCTGCCGGCCAGGCCGAGGAGAGGCTCCTCGACCTCCTGGCGCCCGGCGTCGCCGCCGATCGAGCGCGAGCTACGGGCTTCCTCGCGCCTGCGACGGGGAGCAGCGAGGGCGTGCAGGCCGTGGGCGCCACGTCGCGCGAGGAGCTCCGCCAGCAGCTCCGGGCCGGCAAGCTCGACGACCGCTTCGTCGAGGTCGACGTCACCGAGGCCCCGCAGCTCCCGATGATGCAGATGTTCGGGCCTCAGGGCATGGAGGAGATGGGCCTCAACCTCGGCGAGATGCTCGGCAACCTGCCGGGCCCCTTCGGCAAGAAGACCCGCAAGAAGAAGATGAAGGTCGCCGAGGCGCGCAACCTGCTCGAGCAGGAGGAGGCCGGCCGCATGATCGATATGGAGCGGGTCAAGGCCGACGGCCTCAAGCGCGCCGAAGAGAGCGGCATCGTCTTCATCGACGAGATCGACAAGGTCGCCGGCAGGCAGGGCGCTGGCGGCGGCCCCGACGTCTCGCGGGAAGGCGTGCAGCGCGACCTCCTCCCCATCGTCGAGGGCTCCACCGTCGCCACCAAGCACGGCACCGTGAAGACCGACCACATGCTCTTCGTCGCGGCCGGCGCCTTCCACGTGGCCAAGCCCTCCGACCTGATCCCCGAGCTGCAGGGCCGCTTCCCCATCCGCGTCGAGCTCGAGCCGCTGAAGCAGGAGGACTTCGTCCGGATCCTTCGCGAGCCGCAGAATTCGCTCATCAAGCAGTACACGGCTCTCCTCGACACGGAGGGCGTCCAGCTCTCCTTCACCGACGACGCCATCGACGAGCTCGCCCGAATCGCCCAGCTCGTCAACGAGCGCACCGAGAACATCGGCGCGCGGCGGCTCCACACCGTGATGGAGCGCCTCCTCGACGAGGTCTCCTTCGAGGCCACGGAGCTCCCGCCCGGCCATCCGATCCGCGTCGACGCGGCCTACGTCCGCCAGCGCCTCGAGGACGTCGTCAAGGACGAGGACCTCAGCAAGTACATCCTGTGAGCGATTCTTCCGCGATCGTCGTGCTCGTCACGGCTCCCGACGAGGAACAGGCCGCCGGCCTCGCGCGCCGCCTCGTCGAGGAGCGGCTCGCGGCCTGCGGCAACATCGTGCCGCGGATCCGCTCGATCTACCGCTGGGAGGGCAGGGTGGAGGACGGCGCCGAGGCGCTGCTCCTGCTCAAGACCCGCGCGGAGCTCTTCGAGCGGCTCCGGGCGCGGGTAGTCGAGCTCCACCCGTACGAGTGCCCCGAGGTCCTGCGCCTGGGCGTCGAGGCCGGGCACGAGGCCTATCTCGAGTGGATCCGGGCGAGCGTCGCGTCATCCTCCGATTGACGCGCGGTGGGAAACGCCACGTCAGACCTTGCGCGGCGCCCCGACTGCCGGTAGAGATTCCCCCCGCTGTGGGCGATTAGCTCAGCTGGATAGAGCATTGGCCTTCGAAGCCAAGGGTCGGGGGTTCGAACCCCTCATCGCCCGCCACTGACGAGAGGCCCCGGTCCCTGCACGATGGGATCGGGGCCTTTCCATTTTCGCGAGCGGCGGCACCAGGCGATCCCGAAGAGCTCCAAAGCGGTGACGAACCCCGCCGCGATGCCGGGGACGGAAAATCCAGCTCGTCGGCGGGGTATTCGCGTGCGTCAAGGAGCGAAGTCAGCCGCGTTTGCGGCTTGAATCTCCGGCGATTTTCTCGGCCGCTCGCACGCGCCAGATGGGAGGCAGCTCGGGATGGAGGGCGCGGAGCTTCTTACCGAGCTGTATCTCGACGAAGTCGTCGCCCTTCCCAAGCTTCTCGACAGCCATCCAGCTTCGGTTCTTGCGGGCGCGCGAGAGCTAGTGCCGGTTGCCACCTTTGCTCGATCGGGATGAGCAGCACCGGCTAGGCGAAGCCGCGATCCACGATGGCAAGCGAGTTTTCCGCGAGCTCCGTGAAGAGCTCCTTCGCCGGCGTCGTTTCGCCCTGCGAGTAGGGACCGAAGTTCCCCGCCGCCAGCAGGTGAGAACGCAGCGCCATCAGTGTTGCCACGCGCAACTGCGGATACCCGCAATAGTCACCATGCCGACCGCGCTGCCCGCCTAATGCCTCGCGATTTTCCGGCGAATCCTGCGGCCGGACCGTCGTTCCGTCGATGCCAAACAGGGCAATGCCGCGCCTCGCGGGCACTGGAGAAGGCCCACTCGGTCGCGCAGCACATGAACAGCCAGTGCAAGGGCTCCTCGCCGAGGCGACTGCGCGCCTGAACTACCGCGCTTGGCGCGATTTTCCCAGTTCAGCTGCCCGGCAGCCGGAGTGTAGGCGCTCGACCACCATGCTGATGGGCATGTCCCGGAAGATCGCCATGTCGAGTACCAGCCAAAGCGTCTGCTCGGCAGGAAGCTGGCCGTGCCTGTGGACTCGAGCGCCTCATCGATACACGCTGGGTCGATAGAATTTGTGAACTTCTGAACGGTACCGCGGTCGAGAAAGTTGTTCGGCGAGAACGAAGCCATCGATAGCTTCCGGCACAATCGAGGCATCATGATTCCGTTGCTGCCGCTCAAGCAGCGCGAGATCGAGGCCCCCAAATCCTCAAGGACCTCGAACGGTTACGCGCTAAACGATCGGCATCGGGCTTAATGGCGCCGGATGAACTACGTCATTAGGAACCGCAGGACGCCGACTACTCTGTCTTCAATCAAACAGGGCCTCCAGGGAATAGCGCCTCCTTGGTTTCCCCTAAAGACCGATCCGAAGTACGCTCCCACTGCTTCGAGGGCACGACCGAAAAGAGAAGGCGCTCGAAGGTGGCATGACTGTCCACAGACAAAGAGCACCATCACTCAGCAGATCAATAGCAGGCAGCCATATGCAATAACTTCAAGCCAGCAGGAGGCGGAAAGACAAACGTAGTCAGGGCGAGCAGAAAACTCATACGGGTGGCAAAGCAGTGCAGTTCATGCATGATGAAAGGGGGAACGTTTCTTTCCGGTAGGAGATCCTCTACGCAGCACGCCACATAACCCGCGCCACTCTCACACGCGAACCTCAAAGGAAAAACCAGTGATTCTCATCCCTTCAAAGGCTGGAGCGATCGGAGTTCTCATCTTGGTGGGCTTGTATGCGGCCGATGCATTCGCCGTTCCGTCTTCCGTTCCCACGCTTCGCCAACAAAACGAAAAGTACCACCACTGCACCAAGCCTGGATTTTATGCAGTGGCGCTTGGCCAATCGTCAAACGGCACGTTTCATGTTGGCTCATACTGTGGCTTCGCATCCCTCTGGAACACGGCTACCGACGCCACAAGGCGAATCGATCCGGATGAAGGGAGACTGATTAGAGCGGCCGGAAAATACATGATGACAGAGTGCGAGCTTAGCCTTCGTCCGACCTGGGTTCACGACCTCGACACAGATTCGGAAGTCCCAATCAGGGACCATGCAGAAATGTTTGCAGTCAGTCCATATCTCGGAATGGCTTTCTGGACAGATCTCTCACTCCCGAATCCGGTCCTCGCTCTATCGCCGTACTTGAATCCGCCCCGCGAGGCCCACCGGCCAAGGTGGGAGAGAAGCTCGGCGTAACTTCTTTCCTAAACGTCGAAAATGGGAGATTCGACACAGGAATGACTGCAGTCATAACGCCGAATGGCGATGTATACGCGGATCGCCTTGGCACCATCCCCGGACCGGCGACACAGCTCGACCTTCACGGAGATGCGTTGGTCTACATCAAGGGTCGATCGATTCACTGGACGTCCACCTCGCCGGACTCTTTCGGCGTATTTCCGAGCGGGCAAATTCAAACCGAAAGTCTTGGATGCTCCAGCTTTCACCATCCGATACTAGGAGGATCAGCTCCGCTGGCAGGTGCGTTCTATGCGACACCGAGCTATGTGATATTCGAGGGAAGGAAATGCGATGGACACCTCGGCTCCGTCCTGTTCCTGACCGACATTCGAGATCCAAACAGCCAGACGACATACCTGGTTGACGAAATTATGCCGTCGCCAGCCACATTTCAGGCGTCATTTGATACTGAGAACTTTGCGGTTGTGTACATCAGAGATAGTTCTTTTGATGTCAAATTCTTCGAGTTTTCATTGCCTTGACGTCTGCCCTGCCGCTCGTCACTGCCCAGTCGAACTGGAGGCAGTGACGGCGGCGCCCTGCTCTGTGCCGAGGTGGAGTTCGAGCACTCGGGCCCAACAGCATCTCGAGGTCGAGTCCTCTCGCGGAACCTATCAGGCTTCTGTAAAACCCACCGCCAGCAGGCCCCGGAGGGATCGATTGCTCCGGAGCGCCTGCGGAGAATCGCGCCTCTTCGTGGAAGATGCGATGCGCGGCAAGGTTGAACGACAGGCCTCGATGCTCACCCTGGTTGGACCCGACCAGCGGGTGCCCAAGGATCTCCCGATCCGGCGGATCAAGCTGCTGACCGACCGCGAGTTGGAGCGCCTCTCGTCCGTCTTCGAGTCGCGCTCTTCAGTGTCCGAAGCGAGCGCCAGATCTGCGAGCGCCTCGATTACGACCTGATGTTCCGATTCTTCCGCGACATTAGGATACCCGAGGAGAGCTTCGATGCCTCGACCTTCTCGAAGAGCAAGGAGCGGCTGATCGAGGCTGACGTCGCGGGCCTCTTCTTCGAGGGCGTGGTGCGCCAGGGGAAAGACGTGAGGCTGAACTCCGCCGAGCACGTCACTGTCGGCGGCACGCTCATCGAGGCGTGGGCGTCTATGATGAGCTTCAAGAAGAAGGGCAGTAGGGACGTCGAGCCGAGGGACGATCCCAGCAACCCGATCACTTCCATGGGGAAAAGCGCAGCAACGAGACCCACGAGTCTTCCACCGATCCGGAGGCTCGCCTCGCACGCAAGGGCAAGGGCAAGGGCAAGGGCATGGGCATGGGCATGGGCATGGGCATGGGCATGGGCATGGGCCTGGAGGCGAAGCTCGCGCTGTCTGGGCACGTGCTCATGGAGAACCGCAACGGCCTCTGCCTCGACATCTCGATCTCCCAGGTGGACCGCCGTGCCGAGCGCCGCGAAGCACTTTGGATGCTGAAGCGCAAACGGGAGAACGGGTTCTCCCCCGCAACGTTGGGCGCCGATCTAGCATAAGACGCCGCTGATTTCGTGCACGACGTCTACCTCGAGGGCGTCGTGCCGCATTTGGCTCGCAAGCGCCGTCACTCCAGCGGGGACGCTCGGCTCGCGCGACAGGTCGGCTTCCGGCACAGCCAGCGCTGCAGGAAGTAGGTCGAGAAATCGTTGGCTGGATGAAGACCGTCGGAGGGCTCCGGAGGACGCGTTATCGCGGGATCGCCCGCACCCAACTCTGCGCCTACTTCCCAGGAGCGGTGTACAACCTCAAGCGAGAATCGCGGCTGATTGGGAGCGCGGCATGAGCCCAACGCGCCACTGGGGGGTGGCTGCGAGCTCCCATCGAGGCCTCGCCCTCACCTGTCAAACGAAAGTAAGAACTGACCGCTTAACGTCAGTAACACCGGCCCCCTCCGCCTCGGTTGGTTAGGACTCTTTCCTGGTGCTGCCGCCGACCAGCCGTGCCTTGCGCTTCTGTTTCGGACGGTAGCTCTCGCCCTGGATCATTAAGGTGTGACTGTGGTGCAGCAGGCGGTCGAGGATCGCCGCCGCGAGCACGTCGTCGCCGAAGACGGTGCCCCAATGCGTGACGAGCTGGTTAGTCGTGATGAGCATGGCCGCCGCGCTCAAAGCGCTTTGCGACCAGCTGGAAGAACAGGTGGGCGCTTCGCTTCTCGAACGGCAGGTATCCCAGCTCGTCGATCATTAGCAGCCTGGGTTTCGCGAAGTATGCTAGCTTCTCCGCAAGCAGACCTTCGGTTTCGGCCTTCGCTAACGCAGCGAGCAGCGCCGTGGCACCGGTGAAAAAGAACCGTGTGCCCCGCCTCGACGACGGCCCTCCCGACTCAGATCGCCAGGTGCGTTTTGCCAACGCCTGGAGGGTGGAAGAGAAGGACGTTCTCGTCGTTCGCAATGAATCGGCCCGTGGCGAGCTCGCGGACCAGCTTGTTGTCGATGGAGGGCTGGAAGCGGAAATCGAAGTCCTCGAGGTCCTTCACCGCTGGGATGTGCGCAATCTGAACGCCCATCGTTACGCGCTTCCGCTGCTTCGCGCCGACCTCCTCGGTATGGAGGCGGTCGAGGAAGTCTAGGAAGGTCGGATCGCTTCGAGCGGCTTCGGAGAGGATGGCGTCGAGACGCTGGGCGACCTGCCCGAGCCGGAGGCGCTGCAAGTGGTCGACGACGCGGGCGCGCACGAGCTCGCTCACGCTGCAGCTCGCTCGATCAGCGCCCGTAGTCGACGAGGCTTCGGCCGACGGCCGCGAACGGCGATGCTTCGTTGCTCGCGGCCACTCTCTCTGCGGGCGCACGGTGAAGGCCTGCGAAGTGCTCACGGTTGACGACCTCGCTCTTGGCCTCGAACGAGCGGATGTGCACGGCGACAAGCTTTTCGCCATGGAAGATCCGCACCTCCGCCTGACCGAGTGGAACTCGACTCGATCGCGGACCAGCTGGTACGGCACGCTGTAGCGAACGGTGTCGACGTCGACGCGCGCATCGTTGGCCACGACGCGCTGGAGACGCTGCTCGCGTACCGGCACCGGCCGATGTGGATGCGGGTGCAGAGCACTCGCATCTTCGCGCAGGAAACGCTCGACCGGAGTCTCGCTCGTCGATCCATGCCGGCGGTGATCGGTGGTGGCCATCCACGAGGAGAGGTGCGCTTCGAGTCCCGAGAACGAGGCGAACTCTCTGCCCGCGAGGCCACTTCGCTTCACCTACTTGACGCCGGACTCCACCTTCCCCTTCGAGCGGGCGTGGTAGGGCGCGCAAGCGCGAGGAACGACTCCCCAGTCTCGGCAGAACTCCCCGCTCACAGAGCTTGTAGACGGTCGAAACGGAGAGGGCGGCGGTCACCTGGCGAACCGAGAGCAGCGGGCGGGACAAAGGGTGGAGGCCTGGCAGCGCCCTGGCATTTTCCTATGAACCGCTGCCAAAGGCTGCCAAACGGGGCGCTCCGCGGCCTCGGGCACATCCAATGATTCCGTGAGGTTGCCCAGGTTTGCCACCACCTGACCAAGTCTGCCAAGGCTCTCTTCTCGTCCTTCGAAGCCAAGGGTCCGGGGTTCGAACCCCTCATCGCCCGCCACTGAGGAGAGGCCCCGGTCCCAGCACGATGGGATCGGGGCCTTTCCTTTTTCCGCGAGCGGCTGCGCCAGGCGGTCCCGCGGAAAGGGGGACTCGGGGTGCCAACATCCGCTACTCCCCGTCGGGCGGCATCCCGTCCTCGGTTTCGGTCGGCAATCCCGCTGGTCTTCCCTTGGAGCATTGATTCACGTATTGTTTGGCGACACACCGTTTTTCCGGAGGTAACGCCATGTCGAGAATCTGGTTGTTCTCCGCTTTCGCAGCGTTGGTATTAGCGTCCGCTTGTGGACCCTCCGATGAGGGGAACAAGCTCGCGGGCACGGGTGGAACGGGAGCGATTGGGGGAAGCGGTGGCACGGGTGGTAAAGCCGGGACCGGGGGCAGCGGCGGAACGGGGGACGACGGGGGGACCGGCGGCAGCGCAGGACACGGCGGCAGTGGCGGAACCGCAGGTGCCGGCGGCAGCGGCGGCGAGGGCGGTTCCGGTGGCGACGCGGGCCAGGGCGGGGAGGGCGGCTCCGGGGGTGACGGGGGCTCTGGAGGTGATGGCGGCTTCGCGGGCGAGGGCGGAGCTGGAGGAGACGGTGGCTTCGCGGGTGAGGGCGGCGCCATCGGCACGGGCGGCACCGGTGGGACGGCCGGCACCGGGGGCACGGCCGGCACCGGGGGCACGGCCGGCACCGGGGGCACGGGCGGCACCGGAGGCACCGGTGGGACGGCCGGAACTGGTGGAACAGCCGGCACCGGAGGTACGGGCGGCGACGGCGGATCGGGCGAAATGCCTCTCGAGCCGATCTGCGACGACGGACGATGCGTCTGGCCGATCGCGATGCCTGGTAGAAGCGTGACGATCTTCGGATCGATCTCGGCGGAGAACCGGTGGCAGGGGAGACAAGACAACTGCTCGAACCGAGGAGGCACGCCCTTCTACTTCGACACCGTTCCCATCATGAACAACACGGGAGCGCCGCAGAAGATTCGCATCAGCGCCCGGTTTCCCAGCTCGATCTCGTCGGAAGAGAACTTCCCCCCTGGAACCGTGTTCCTGTTCGACTATCCCTTCAATCCAGCAAATACCGGCCCGGGCTGCCGGATGGGAGCCAGCGCCGCCGGACTTCGGGCTGCCTTGGAGACCACTCTCCAAGCCGGAGAGAAGATCGAAGTCGTCGTCGCCTCCCAGTTTTCGCACCATGTTGGTGAGATTCGTGTGGATGTACAGACTGCTGGAGGCGAGTGTCATCCAATCGTCTGCGACGATGGGATCATGGATTTCCCGGCGAATTGCGACGACTTTGGGATGTCGAACGTCGCAGACTACAGCACGATTTGCCCGATCGGCCCCATCATCCCGGCTTCGGGCTCGGACTCCATGTATTCTGGGTACAGAGTCCCAATGGGAAGCTGGATCCAGAGCCAAGGAGTGTTCTTGGAATACACCTTTCCCGTTGAACCCGGTGTGACCTATGAATTCGAAGTGTTTTCTGGGGCGCCATTCACCTGTGCGAACCCCGGCGCGCCCCAACGGCTGAGGATCGACCTGCTCGGGTCCTCCAGCTCGACCTATTTCACTCCGCACAGGACGTACGACTCGGATTATTTCAGCGGGATCGGCGGATGCCCTCGGCTCGTCTGGACGGCCCCCGACATCACCACGGGTTTCAATGGCGAGAACATGAAGGTCCTCGTCTGGAACTTTGGCTCTGCGACTCCTCCCCTATTCGTTTCGATTCGCGAGGCGCGCTGATCGCCAGAGGCGAGGGAAGCGCTCTTCCCTCGCCTTTCGATGGAGTCCCTGCGCAACACCCGCCGAGACGGAGCGGAGCAATCCGCTCATCGGCGATTTTTAGCGCAGCTGGATTGAGCATTGGCCTTCGATGCCAAGGGTCGGGGGTTCGACTCCGTCATCGACCGCCAAAAGATTGCCCCGGATTCTCGCTGGTTGCAGCGCCTGAATCCGGGGCCTTCTTCTTTCCGCGGCCAGCTGTCAGCCGTCGGTCATGCTGCTAGCACCAAGCGGGGAGGAAGCCGTCGCCGCAGCAGATCCCAAGGCAGGACCGTTGGTCTTCCGGCGCTCAGTCCGCGCCGCGGCATTCGTCGGAGCGGACGCCTTGGGCGCAAACCCACGCGCCGTCCTCGCAGGTGGCCTGGAACAGCGCGTCGCTGCCACAGAACTGGAGGCAGGCCGGCTCGTCCTCCGGTACGCAGTCCGCGCCGCCGCATTCGTCGGAGCGGACGCCTTGGGCGCAAACCCACGCGCCGTCCTGGCAGGTGGCCTGGAACAGCGCGTCGCTGCCACAGAATTGGAGGCAGGCCGGCTCGTCCTCCGGTACGCAGTCCGCGCCGCGGCATTCGTCGGAGCGGACGCCTTGGGCGCAAACCCACGCGCCATCCTCGCAGGTGGCCTGGAGCATCGCGTCGCTGCCACAGAACTGGAGGCAGGCCGGCTCGTCCGCCGGTGCGCAGTCCGCGCCGCCGCATCGGGAGTCGGCACGGACGCCCGGGGCGCAATCCCATGCGCCATCCGTGCAAGTGGCCTCGATGATCGCGTCGCTGCCGCATTCGGCCAAGCACGTCAGTCTCTCGCTGGCTGGGCAGCTCGAGTCGCAGCCAGGTGCGGTAGCTGTGATGGCAACGAGCGAGAAGGCGACGGCCAACAGCGTCTTGTGGGACATGAGACCCCCTGTGGGATTGTGAGGCTGCGATCATACACCTCGGACGGCCCGACTTCGTCGGGGCTTGTTTTTCGTTCGGCTTTTCGAACGCGGAACGCCGCTGGCCTCGCGCCGTCCCCCCAAGCGCTCTCATTACGAACGAGCGGGTTAGGGTCGCGATTTCGGTGAGAGCACTGGAATCGGCCCCAGATAGCGGAAGCCCTCCCGCTCCACGGAGAAGGCGACGCCCCGGAGGAGCACGCCTGCGGCGGCCGCCTCCCCGAGGGCCTTGGCGAACTCGGGATCCACAGGGTGGGGCGCGATCGCGCGCACGTCTCCTCGCTGGGCCACCAGCACGATCGCGGCGGCTTCCCCGGCGCGGGCGAGGGCCGCCAGCTCCCGACAATGCCGCGCGGCCCGCTCCGAGGGCGCGTCAGGAAAGAGCGCAACGCCCTCGGAGGCCGCGCCCGCGCTCTTCACCTCCAGCCAGAGCCGGCCACCGTTCGCGAGGCTCATCCCGAAGTCGATACGGGAGGCACCCAGCTTCACTTCGGGTGTGGCTGACGCGTACTTCGGCAGGTCGAGCTCTCGGGCCTCCAGTAGCGCGGCCACCAGACGGTTCGCGTTCGCCGGGTCGATCGAGACCCAAACGCCCGACGCCGCGCGCGCGCAGACCACGCTGAAAGAGGTGCGCCGAGTGGGCGACGCCGCCTGCGACAAGAGGAGCTCCGCGCCGGGGTAGAGCAGCTCCTCCAGGCGGCCGCGGTCGCCGATGTGGGCTTCGACCTCCCGTCCATCGGCCAGGCGCACGATACCCAGGAAGCGATTCGGCCGCTCCACGAGGGTCGCCGGAACGAGCGGGCCCGGGCGACGGTGAGGGACGACGAGCTCCATCCGGGCTTCATGCCACGGCGCGCGCCGCCGGGGTTCGCACTTTTGCCCTCGCGTCTATGGCTTCCGCTCGCTCGAGGTCTCCAGTGGTTTCCCTCCGGGCATGCGGCCCAGCTCGAGGCTGACGGTGAAGGTCAGCAGCGTGCGGATCAGGACCAGGATCCCCAACGAGAGCACCTCCGAGATGCCAGGCTTCGTCGTGATCGTGACGATGATGTCCCCGCCGACCAGGAACTCCATCCCGAGCAGGAGGGCGCGTCCAAAGTCCTTGCGGAAGGTCGCGAAGACCTCTGCCGGCGGAGCGGTCCTGACTCTTGCGAGGGCGAGCCCCAACGCCAATATCGCACCGACGACGATCGAGACCGCGCCCGCGGCGTCCATGGCCTGTCCGGCGATGAGGAGCCACCGCTCGAAGTCCATCGCCGCAAGCTGTTCATCCCGCGCAGGCGTGCACAGGAGCGATTCCGGGAGGATCGGCGCCGAAGGGTCGGCTACTTCTGCGCGGCCGCCTGCGGCGTCATGCCGCCCACGACCTCGAGCGCCCGCTTCACGTGCTCGCGCGCGCGAAGCTGCGACGAGAAGGCGTAGCGGATCGTCCCCTCGTGGTCGACGACGAAGGTCGCGCGCCCCGGGAGGAGCCCGAAGGTGGCCTTCACCCCGAAGGCACGTCTCGCTTCGCCGCGCTCGTCGCTCAGCAGGCGAAAGGGCAGGCTGTGCTTGTTCGCGAATGCCTTGTGGGACGAAGGGGGATCCCCGCTGATCCCGATCACGTCAGCGCCCGCCTCGAGGAAGTCCTCGTACTGGTCGCGGAATCCGCAGGCCTCCGCCGTACAGCCGGGCGTGTCGTCCTTCGGGTAGAAGTAAATCACGAGGCCCCGGGCTCCGAGCTGATCCCGCAGCCGGACCTCGCGGCCCTCCGGGCCTGTCAACGTCACGTCCGGCACTCTCTCGCCGACGGTCAGCATTTCGCTCGTCTCCTTCGCCTTGGAACCAGGCCAGGGCAGGCGCAGCTCGCGCCGGGTCTGCGGCATGGTACGCTCTCGGCATGGCATCGAGTCGCGCGACCACCGTCGAAGAGTACCTCGCCGAGCTTCCTTCGGATCGCCGAGCCGCGATCGAGACCGTGCGCAGGGTCATCCTCGATAACCTCCCGTCCGGTTTCGAAGAGGGGATGCAGTACGGGATGCCCACGTACTACGTGCCGCTCTCGGTCCACCCCGACACCTACAACGGGCAGCCGCTCATGGTGGCGGCCCTCGCGTCGCAGAAGGGCTACATGGCCGTCTACCTGATGACCATCTACGCGCGGCCCGAGCTGCGGAGCTGGTTCGAGACGGCCTATCGCGCGACAGGGAAGCGGTTCGACGCCGGAAAGTCCTGCGTCCGCTTCCGCACACTCGACGATCTTCCGCTCGAGCTCGTTGGCGAGGCGATTGCGAAGGTCGACCTCGAGACCTTCGTTGCCGTCTTCGAGGAGAGCCGGAAGGCCGTCCGGGCGAAGCCTGCCGCGGAGGGGAAGAAGGCAGCCTCTACCGGGAAGGCAACGGCCGCCGCCGCGAAGAAAGCGCCCTCTACGGCCAAAAAGGCGGCATCCAAGGCGAAGGCTTAGCGGACGCCGTCACTTCTGCTCGGCGAAGAGCTCCGCGTACGACTTCCCGTATGGGAAGAAGCGGCTCTTCTCGTCCTTCTCCCACGCGGTCCGCACCTCGGGTTTCGACAGATCCCAGTCGAATCGGCAGCGCTCGAGCACGGCCCGGAGGTCGTGGCGCAGGTCCTCGGTTGTGGGCCGGCCGAAGAACCAGTAGCCCTGGTAGATCTTGTAGACCGCCAGCCCCGGCTCGAGGACGAGCGTGTGGGGGACCATCGGGTCGTGGAGCGGGTCCGTGAACTCCTTGATGTCGAGGTCCTTCTGCACCTTCCGCTCGGGATCGCAGAGGAAGGGCCAGTGCGCGCCCACGCCGAGCCGGTACTCGTTCGTCACCATCAGGTTCTCCGTGCTGATCGTGACGAGGCGGCAGTAGCCGACCTCCATCTCGCGATAGAGCTCGACTAGGCCCTCGTGCTGCCGCCGATCCTTCGGGCAGAAGGCGCCGCGGCTCAGGACGACGATCATCGGATCCTGGCCCTGGAGCTCCGAGAGCTTCCTGCGCTTTCCGGCCTGATCGGGGAGCTCGTAGTCCGGAAATTTCGCGCCGGGGACGATGTCGGATCGCAAGGTGATCTCCTGGGCAGAGGGTCTCGCGATCAGACTGCGAAGGCCCAATTCGGGCTGCAACCCGGGTTCCGCCGCGCCTCGGAGGGCGGACGGGCGCTCCAGGGAGCGGCTGGATCCGAGGATCCCGTCGGCCACTGGACGTCCCACGGGTGATTGTCTATTGTCTGGAGTCAGTGGACAATCTGCAGCCAGCACCGATCCTCCACGTCGACCTCGACGACCCGGTCCCGGCCTATCGGCAGATCGCCAATCAGATTCGGGCTCTCCTCGTCGCGGGGAGCTTCCGCCCTGACGATCGCCTTCCCACCGTTCGGCAGCTCGCCATGGATCTCGGCGTCCACCACAACACGGTGGCCGAGGCGTACCGGATCCTCGCTGGGGAAGGGTGGATCGAGTCGAGGCGCCGGCACGGCGTGACCGTGCTTCGTCGGTCGGCTCCCCGGGCGACCGAGGAATCCCGCCTGGCCTTTTCGAGCCGCCTGCGCGAGCTGGTCGCGGAAGCGGTGGCAAACGGTCTCTCGCTCGAGGAGATCGCCGGCGAGCTCGGCGCTCAGGCCCGTCGGATCACGGAGTGAGCATGGAACCCCTCTGGTTTTGGACCTCGGTGTACTTGACGGCGATCCTCGTCGGATGCGCCGTGATGTTTCATTTCTTGCCTCGGCTCCAGCGAC
Organism: Vulgatibacter incomptus; assembly: GCF_001263175.1. Lineage (GTDB taxonomy): Bacteria > Myxococcota > Myxococcia > Myxococcales > Vulgatibacteraceae > Vulgatibacter > Vulgatibacter incomptus. Next base: position 1,401,227 of record NZ_CP012332.1, read on the forward strand.
CGACGCTCTTCTTCGCCGTGACCGTGCCCCCGGGGTATCGAGACGCCCCTGAGGCACGTCGGATCCTCGCCCAGTACCGCCGGCGGAACGCGGCCACGTCGCTCGCGGCGCTCGCCCTCGCTCTATTCGCATCCTTCGCCGAACGGGAGGCGCTCGGCCCTGCCGTACACATGTGGATGGCGACTGCCGCCGTCCTCCTCCAGCTCCTGGGGGCGTTGGGCGCGTTCCTCGCGGCGCGCCATCGGGTGCTGCCCGACTCGACCCCTCCCAGCCCGGTACGGGAAGCGGCGCTGGCGCCCCGGCCCAGGAAATGGCCGGGCGGCTGGATCGCACAGCTCGGGCCGTTCTTGATCTTGGCCGCGGTGGCCGGGTACCTGGTTCTCCACTGGGACCAGATCCCCGACCGCTTTCCAACCCACTGGGGCGCCGGCGGCGTCGCCGATCGCTGGGGCGAGCGGAGCTTCCGCTCCGTCTACGCGCCCCTGATCCTCGGAGCGGCCCAGTGCGCGATGTTGATCCTCATCGCCTTCGGAACCCTCCGCTGGTCGCGGTCGGTGAGTGCGTCGGGGGCTCAGGCCGAGCGGGAGTGGGCCTTCCGTCGCTTGATCGTGCTCATCCTCCTCGGGACCGAGTACTTCCTGGCGCTTCTGTTCGGCTTCATCGCGCTGCTCCCCCTGCGGGCGAGCGCGCACCTCCCAGGAGGCTTCCTGGCGTTCATGGCGCTGGAGCTGGTTCTCGTCGTGCTGGTGATCGTGTTCCTGGCGCGAATGGGGCAGGGAGGGACTCGACAGGTTCCGGCCACGGCGGAGGCGGGCGGGGCGCCCGTCGGGGACAAGACCCTCGACCGCTACTGGAAGCTCGGGATCTTCTACGTCAACCCCAGCGACCCGGCGATCTTCGTCGAGAAGCGGTTCGGCCTCGGCTACACCCTCAACTTCGCCCGTCCGCTCTCGTGGCTGCTCCTGCTGCTGCCCATCGCGATCTCGGTCGTCACCATCGTCGCGACGAGGCCACGGTGAGAGTGGGCGTAAGGTCGAGTGCGAGGCACCTTCTCCCTTGCGGCCTCCGCTGGCGTGTTGTACCAGGGATCGAGCACCCGGCCTGAGCAGGCCGGCGCGTTTGCTAGCTTCTGGCCCCATAGCTCAGGTGGATAGAGCGGCGGTTTCCTAAACCGTAGGCCACAGGTTCGAGTCCTGTTGGGGCCGCCAAAAAACTCGAATGAATCTGCGTAGTTGAAGAGGGAGCCTTGACGGGCTCCTTTTTCATTTTCTAGGGTCGTCCACACTCTATCCACACTTGGGAGGAACGGGGATGGTCCAGGACGCAAAGCGGGAGCCGTGGGAAGGCGGGTTCATTCGGGAGACGGGCTCCGGCAAGGTCTACGTGATCCGCAAGAGGATCGGCGGCAGGCTGTTCGAGGTTTCGACGCGATGCGCCACACTCAAGGCGGCAATGTCGGAACTCGCCCGGTTCGAGGCTGACCCCCAGACGTACTAGCCCGGTGGACCCACCCGACCGGATCCGGTCTATCTCACCGTGGAACTCGGCAAGGCGTTCCTTGACTGGTCGGTCAAGGTCAAGGGCAACACGGAACGGTGGGTCAAGAACAAGGCGGCGCACCTGGAATGGTGGCGAGTCCACTTGAAGGGGATCGACCTTCGGAACGCGCCAATCGAGAAGATCGAAAAGCCGCTCGTTGGCGCAACCTCGGTCATGCACCGGATCGAAACGATCAAGTCCTTCTACTCCTGGTTGATCACGGTCGAACGGAAGTTGAAGCCGAACGAGGATCCCACCTTCCGCACCCTCAAGGTTCCCCAGGCGAAGCCCGCACAGTTGTCGAAGGTGAAGGCGACCACGCAAGCCGATTACCTTGAGGTTCGCGCGAAGCTCATTGCCCATATCGACGACAGAGGGCCAGGGAATCGCCCTCTGTTCTCCCAGGAGTGGATCGACGCTCTAGACGTGCTGGCTGGAACCGGCTGGCACGTGACGGAGCTTGAACGCTTCGCCGATGGAGGAGTGATCGACCATCGGGAAGCAGAGGGGATCGCGGGCGTCCTGGTCTGTCCTCGGACGAAGGGCGGCGTTCCCCTCCGAACCGCTGTGTCCGCGACTGTGCTTGAGGCTGCAACGCGGATCCGAGAGAAGGGCAGCTTCAAGGGCGATGCCCTCCGAACGGCGTTGCAGCGTGCGTGCAAGCGGCTCGGGATTCCCCAGGTCAACCCCGGATCATTCCGGCATTCGGTCGCAACGCACGCCATCGGGGCTGGCGCCGAAGCTGGCGCGGCAGCCGACTTCCTTGGGCACAGGTCGGAGGCGACTACAAAGCGCTTCTACGCGACCCACGCAACGCCTGCGAAGGTGCCGACGTTGATTTAGACCCCGCCCCTGCTACCGCGATCACTCGTTGCGCGGCAGGTCCACCATGGACGGAGCGGGGGAGCGCCAACGTACCAGAAGCCGCAAAACCACGGCGCCTCCCATCAAGAGAGGATCGGGCTATCGCTCGTGTTCCAGGTAGAGTTTCGGGATGGACCTATCTACGGTACTCGGCGCGCTTGCTTCCTCTAGTCTCCTTGGTGCCTTCGTTGGTCATGTCCTGACGGAGCGAAGGCGTGCAGATCCACTCGCACTCCTGCTTCGCCAACGCCAGCATGACGCTTGCCAGGAGATCGTCATAGTGGCCAGCCGTGCCAGCCGGGCGCTCTCCATGTGGTATTGGCGTGGGGAAGGAGAGAACATCTCTTCCTTGCTGGACTCACTCACTCTCGTAAGGGCCAAGCATGTGACGGTCATCCCGCCTTCGGTGTTCCCCTCGCTGAACGCCTTTCAGCGCGCTTGCGTTGATTCATCCGTCTTCGTGCCCACGACAAGTGCAACGACTAAGCATCAGGTCCAAGCCGCGCAGGAAACCTCGAACCAGATCCATGGTCTCTTGATGGAGGTGGTTGCTTCTATGCGCCTGGCTCTCCAGACTGACAACGGAACAAAGCTCGCGAATGAAATTCTGGACCCGCGATCATTTCTCGAGCGCCTAGAGTCCAAGATGAATGCCGCTCAAGGAGAAGTGAACCACATGAACATGGATCCCAGAGCCCCGGAAGCTTGAATCAGCCTATGGACTACGACCAGATAGCTCTAGCCACTCTTGCCGCATCGCTCATTAGCGCCCTTGCTGCCGTTAAGGCATCAAACACTGCCGCCAAAATCGCCCAGAGGAGCGCCGCATCTGCTCTTGAAGTAGCGAAAGCTCAACGAGGGGATCCAATTGCCCTCCACATTCGCCAACGCCAGATCGCTGCCTGTCAGGAGCTTTTGACGAAAGCCGTTATTGCGACCCGCCTTATTGTTGCTGACGGAGCCACCAAGGACGATTTGAGCAGATGCCAAATCGCGCTAGATGGGGTCGAGATCGTCAGGGTCAAGCACATTGCCTTACTCCCGTCCGAGGTCTTAGACGCCTGCTCTAAGTATTCGAGCGCGCATATGCAGGCTTTTGTGTTTCTCTGGTGGAGGGTTGAGAACAAGGAGCCCAAGGATTCGGTATTCTGGGATGCGTATAATGGGCATATGGAAACGATGGGAACGGCGAGAGACGAGCTTGTGAACGTCGTTCGCTTGTCCGTTCAAGCTGACAAAGCTGCAAAGGTCGCGAGCGAGCTTATTGAGGCCAAGCCGCTTCTTGCAGAGCAGGTTGATGGTCCAAGCGGGAACAAGCCGCGGTCCCTGGAGGCGGTGTGAGGAAGTCGCGGAATAGGCGAATTCCCATCTAGCCTAATCCTCTAAGGCTCCTCCCTGCTGATTTCGGCCTCCGGAATCGCCCCAGGATCGACGAACGAGGGCATCCGAAGGGTAAGGGTACGGGTCGCCCTCTCGTCGTTCCTGGAGCCTCCTGCTTCGTCGGCGGGATCCGGCGATCAAAACCGATGACTCGGCGCCAGATCCGATGACGAACCCGCGTCTCGGCGCAGATCCGTTTACGAAACCGCATACAGAAAAAGGAATTCTCATGGAGTCGATGGCGTGTCTGGCGGTATTGGTGTGTATTGCCACACGTTGTTCGCGGCTCTTTCCCAAGTGAATAGCGAAGAAAAATTGAAAGCCTCCAACCCTGGCGCTTTTACCGGCGACGGGAAGGAGGCTCTTAGTTTGGGTCGGTGGGGAACGTGCCTTGGTCCGCTACCTAGGGTAGAGTAGGGGCCATGGACTTCATCAAATCGGCTGCCGAAATCTTCCTGACGCCCACCCTGTCGGTTCTGGCGCTGGTTCTCACCCAGCTATGGATGGACAGTCGGAGAGGCGATCCATTCACGCTGCAACTGCGTGCCCTCCAGATCGAGGCGTGCCAAGAGATCGTCCGAACCGCCTATTTGACGGAGGTTCCCGAAGTCTTAGAAGCCCAAGCCATTAGGGGCAAAATGCTTGACGAACTTTTGGCTCTTGAGGATGTGCGGATAAAGCACGCGGCGATCCTTCCGGCTTCCGTCTTCCTTGCACTATATGACCTTCAAGAAGTCAAGGCTCAAGCATGGTCTGCCACAAGAGCAAGCCAGGAAGCGGACGAAGAGGATCGAGCCTCCTTTCGCATAGAGGAAAGAAACGCGCATCGGAGGGTTTCAGAAAAACGAGGCGCACTCATTGAAACGATACGAACAGAGATTAGGACCGACCATGGAACCCGGCGCGCAAATGACGCAATCGATCCGCCTCCCATTCTGGAAAAGGTCCGAGAAATTCTCAAGCGAGGAAACGAATTGAAAAAGCCCGCATCCCCAGCCGCATAGTCTGCTAGTTGGGTGCTCTCTTCTTGCGCCGTTTCTTCCGGGCTGCCTTGCGCCAAGACGCGAGGGACGGAACAACGAGCCGGAACCAAGCCCACGGCGCGAGCAACCCGGCTGCCATTGCCTTACTGCGGGTTCCGGCCTATGTCGATCACCGATACCGGTCGAAGCTGATCACCGATTCCGGAGCATGCCGATCACCGATTCCATGGTAACGCCCGGGTTAATAGGTGACAGTTGGTCCGGGCGACATCGGTTACAGCTGCCCGACCCAGATAGGTGACACGATCTCTTTGAGCCGCTTTGATCGCTCTCCGAAGGGAGAATCGATCATGTGGAAGGAGCGTACACGCGTGGACGAGCGAGTTCAGCTGGTCAGTGAATACCTGAAGGGCGTCCAATCCATGACCGCGATCTGTCGAGGTTTCGGAGTTAGTCGAAAGACCGCGTACAAGTGGGTCTCTCGATACCAAGCAGATGGCCCGGGTGGGCTCGAGGATCGGTCCCGGGCGCCACTTTCCCACCCGAGCCGAATCGAACCCATGGTCGTTGAGGCTCTTCTCACGGTTCGTCGTGCTCACCCGCACTGGGGCCCCCGGAAGATCCTCGCCTGGCTGGGCAGAAAGCAGCCGCAGCTGGCGCTCCCATCGGCCAGCACAGGAAGCGCGATCCTGGCAAAGTACGGACTCGCTCGGTCACGCCAGGCGCGCAGGCGCACGCCACCGTTCACGGATCCATTCGCCGATGCGGACGCCCCCAACCGCATTTGGTGTGCCGACTTCAAAGGTGATTTCAAGAAGGGAGACGGCAAGCGTTGCTACCCGGTGACGTTTACTGATGGCATCAGTCGGTACCTGCTGAAATGCAGGGCCCTCCGGAGCACCAAGCGGATTGGTGTCCAACCGGTCTTCGAAGCAGCCTTCCATGAGTTCGGTCTACCGGATCGAATCCGGACTGACAATGGTACGCCGTTCGCCAGCCGGGGAGCTGGAGGTCTTTCGCAGCTTTCGGTTTGGTGGGTGAAGCTCGGCATCTGCCATGAGCGCATTGAGCCAGGCCGCCCGGATCAGAACGGTCGGCACGAACGTATGCACCGCACGCTCAAGCAGGAGACCATCTCCCCAGCAGCTCCTACGTTTCGGGCCCAGCAAGCGAGATTCGACCGGTTCCAACGAGAATACAACGAAGAGCGTCCACACGAGGCTCTGGGGAATGCCCCTCCATCGTCGTCCTACGTCGTTTCGCCCCGCTCGTACCCTAGTCGGCTGCCGGAGATTCACTACAGGGATGGTCTGAAGGTACGCAAGGTCGCTGCAAGCGGTCGGATGCGATGGAATGGCGCCATGGTCACAATCGGCCACGCCCTGGAGGGAGAATGGATCGGGCTGGAAGAAGCCGATGGTTTGCACCACGTCTACTTTGGCAACGTAAACCTAGGATTCATCGACGACCAGCGACCTAGCTTAGGCCTGATCCGGCCTCCAACGAAGTGCTGGGCGAGAGTGAAGTAGTAGCTGTTCGAACCGTGTCACCCATCTCAGTCGGGCAGGTGTCACCCATCTAGCTGGGCCAGACTGTTACCCATGTACCCTCTTGCACACCGGAACAGGTGATCGGCTTGCGTCGGAACAGGCGATCGGCATCGCCGGAATCCGCAGTCTTGGTCGGTCATGCCTTGTTCTTTCGTCTAGCGGCTTCCTGCTTGGTCTTGAGGGAGTGACAGGGGGAGCAGAGGGATTGAAGGTTCGAGGGGTCTAGCCTTGCGCCGCCGTCGATAAGCTCGCGGATGTGGTCCACAAGGAACGCGGCTCTAACTCTTCCGCTGGAGAGGCAGAGAGCGCACAAGGGGTGCTTCGATAGGTGGGAGTCGCGGAGCTTCTTCCAGGCGTGATCGTAGCCCCGTTGGGAGGCCGAACCGCGCTTCTGGTCATACGCTGCGTCGTTGAGTGTATCGCGCTCGTAGGGGTGTTCTGGGCAACGGAAGACTCTGAAGCCTTGAACGAGGTTGGGGCACCCTGGGAAGCTGCATGGTCGATCCGGGGATTGAGCCATGACTAGATCCCGAGAACGAGCTTGGCTCCGAGAAGCGCCATGACGAAGGCGAGGATGCTTCCGAATGCGCTTGCACCTGCTACCGCTCCAAGGAACTTGACGCGGGAGGTTTCGAGGATGCGGATTCGGCCTTCGTGATCTTCTACTTGCTCGATAAGGTTCAGCGTCTTTTCGACGATGCGGATCCGGTTCTCGTGGTCCTGGATGGTCGATTCTAGGTTGGTAGAGGCCATGGTGTTGTCTCGGTGGCGATCGCGCCTGATGCTGTCGGCGGCAAAAGGAGTAGCCCCAACCCGGCAGGAGAGAACCGGGAAGGGGCAGTCCAGAGAACCAACCAAGGAGAGAAATGGAGAAGACAGCTACATGCACTACGGATGAAAGGGCGGGCGAAGAGACTGGAGGCGCCTGCTACGCTCCAGGGAGGAGCGGAGACGCGATGCTTTAGAGGGGTGCTGCTACAGTGGTGCGGGAACTAGCTGGTAGCGGGATCGAATGTCTCTCTGCCCTTGATCCTTAGATTGGAGTCCAGTTCTCAAGGGGTGCAGAAAAAAGCGACGTGAGAGATCAGTCCTCGTCTGACGGCGGGAAAGCCCCTGGGCAGTTCAGCGCAAGAGACAGAGCCAAATCAAAGAACTCGTCGCTCTCCGTCGTCGGCCAGACCTGTAACGGGTGAGAGGCACAACCCGGCATGTTCCTAACGAACCGCGCCTTTGCCCATGCCACCCTAGTATCCATACTATCGCCGTCGAAGATCTCGTCTTTGGTCAGAAGCGTTTTTCCGTAGCCGAGAAATTCGCTCTTGCACTTGCTGCATCGAACGTCGATGTAGACGAAATCGGCCATCCCCTCGTTCCCTTCACTGGCGGAATCGAAGAGTCTACCAAGGTTCTGGGAGAGGGTGGCGGGCCATTTCTCGTTCTTCGGAAATTCCCTAGGCTACGGTCGCCCATGCCTCGCCCCGCTTGATGCGGTAGACGTGTCCCAGGCCAATATTGAAAGTTCTGGAAATCTCGCCTGCCGCCTGATGTTGTTCCAGCGGATTGGTTCTTCTGCTACCTGATCAATTTCTTGATTCGTCAAAATTCACTCTGTCGGCTCGTAGGAGCGACCCCCAGGAGCGACGTAGAGCCGCTAGGCGAAGCCGCTGCCGTAGGCGCTTGCGCCGTAGGCAATAGGAGCCGCTAGGCTCCAGTCTTCTTGACGAGTGAAAGAAGAGAATTTCTTGATCGATGAATATTGATCAACCAATCCGCTTCAACCTCTCCCTCTTGAAGTTCTTCTCTTGTTGTTCTTGTTGCTATCAGGTAATGCAAGGGGGAGCGTAGCTCCCTTGCACTTGATGAGTATTGTAACTTAGTAATTTCTAGATTATATAGTCTACGTAGTAGACTAGCGCCCCCAGATACGAAATCCGCTGGAGCCAAAAACGCTCCATTCCTCACTGTACGAGGAGAGAGAAGCAAAATGGATGGTATCCCAATGCCCTTCTCGGAATGAGGCGTTTTTGACGAGCTAAAGTACCCTATGGAGCGTCCGAGAGGATGAGCTAAGTTCCCTCTGGTGGTGCGTCGGGATCTTGACGCGCGAGTTCCCTCCTCGCCCGTTCAGCCTCCCAGAATGGATCTTTGCGCCTTGGGTAAATGAACGACAGAGCGCCCCGGAATTGGGAGGTGCAGTAGATTTCGAGGCCCGGAACCTGCTTCTTCGCGGATTTGAAACGCTTTCCGAGAATTCGCGCCCTAGTCTTTGTGGTCCGTCCCTGTACGTCCTTGGTGTGTACCTCGACAACTACCCCGTATTTTGAGAGGTACGGAACCAGCCCCAAGATATCGTCCGCAATGAAGAGGGCAGACGCCGATTCCCTCTCTCCTCCTGGGATTCGCAGGTCGAATGAAGGGGTGGCGCCTAGTTTTTCAAGCTCAATAAACCGGGTGAGCCAGACGGGCTTGATTTTCACGTCGTCGCCCATCCGTTCTATTGGCGGGTGTGGCAACGTGCCCATGGGAATCCAACTCGACCAAAGGCTGAGTTTGCCGATGCCGCCGAGCCAGTACCTTAGCTCGAAGCGGTCAAACAAGATCTCCCGCTCGCTCGGATTTGCCACCTCGATTTCAATGAGGAACGCAAAGCGGCGGAAGTTCACGTCGGCAATCGGCAGCTTGGTCCACCAGGACATTTCGGCTTCGACTCGGAGGCGGGGCTTGCCGCCGATACGCGCTGCGAATGATCGGATGATTCCCACTCCCCAGAGCCCGAACGCTCCGATTGCGCCGAGTAGGCCAATGCCGTGGGGATACTGCTCTCCAAGGGCGAGAACCGCGATGAACCACTCCCAGATGGTTCCGCAGATTCGTCCCGGTAGACCGACCCATGAAAGCCACTCGATCATTCTTTCTCCCTCTGGGCAGGAGCGGGCGGTGAGTGTCAACATAGTTGTCGCCTCCCCGGTCATGCGGCCGCGGTCCTCTCTGGCGTGAGCCTTACGTGCTGAATGCGAGACCAGTTTCTCGTAGAACCGCTCCAGCGTTCGGGCCATCGCTCGCGCGCAGCCGCATAGACGCCAGCACGCTTCTCGAGAATCGCGAGGTCCTGTCCGGCATGGCGCTGCGCGGGAGTCACAAACCGGATTCCACTGTGGAGGTGCGTCGCGTTGTACCAAGCGACGAAACTCTCGACCCAGGCACGTGCCACGGCGAGCGAGGCGAACGGCCTCGACGGGAAGTCAGGCCGATACTTCATCGTGCGGAAGTGCGCCTCCGCGAACGCGTTGTCGTTGCTCACCCGGGGGCGGCTGAACGACGGGACGACGCCGAGCACCTGAAGCGTGGCCTGCAAGGTCGAGCCTTTCATCGCCGCGCCGTTGTCGGCGTGGAACACCATGCCGTTCGGATTGACGTCCAAACGCCGGCAGGCCTCGACGAAGAGCTCCTTCGCAAGCTCCTCGGACTCGACGTCGTGCACGGCCCAGCCAACTACCTTCCGACTTCAGAGATCGAGGATCGTGTAGAGGCGAAAGAACATGCCGCGAATCGGTCCCCGCAGATACGTGATGTCCCAAACCCAGACCTGGTTCGGCCCGGTGGCGACATGCTCAGGCCGCTTGCGACGCATCGGAGGCCGCGACGCCTGCCGGTGCTTCAGAAGCTTTTCCCTGCGGAGCAAGCGGTAGATCGTCGCCTCGGAAGCGACGTAGATGCCTTCATCCGCAAGGAGCGGAACGATCTGCGCGGGCGACAAATCCCGGAACTTGGGCGAGGTTACGAGCGCGAGAATCCTCTGCTGCTCGGCCTCGCTGAGCTTGTTTCGCGGCGCCGTCAGCGGCCCACATCGGAGATCGTCCTCGGCTCCTGCGCGCCATCGCTGCACCGACCGAGCGCTCAAGCCAATCTCCTCGCAGGCTCTCTCGAATCTTGCGCCGCTGACGACAGCCTCGTCGAGGAGCTCGAGGATCATCTTCCGCTCTTCCCGTCTGTGTCGTCGTCCTCGTCCCCCCAGATCTCCTGCACTTTTTTTTTGAGGACGAGGAGCGCGGCGGTCTCCGCGAGCGCCTTCTCCTTACGCCTGAGCTCGCGCTCGAGCTCGCGAACCCGCTTCGCATCAGGCCCAACAGAACGACGCGCTGCTGCGCTCCCAAGGCTAGCGACGGCAGTTGCGCGCCACTCATCGAGCTGGGCTTTGTGCAGTCCCTTCTGGCGGAGGTACGAGCCGAGCTCGTCATCACTCAAGCTCGCTGTCTCGATCAGGACCTGCAGCTTTTCCTCGCTGGTCCACTGGCGGGTGCTCTTGTCGTCGCGGTCGTCCATCTTGACGCCGAGCCTACCCGCATCCAGCAGCCAACGGGAGAGCGTCGCCTGGGCAATCCCGGACTGCCTTGCAAGCGCAGTCGCCGACATCGCGTGCGGCCCCGTAAGCTTCTCCACCATCTTCGCCTTGAACCCCTCGGAGTACGGAGTCCGACCCATCTCCAACCTGCTCTTCGCCCCCTACTTGATCGACCTACGCTGTCACGACGAGGCGACAACTACGCTGACACAGGGGGCGGTCCCCCGGTGCCCTCTGTCGGAGAGTTTACAGTGTCGAGCTGACGGTGTGAAGGCGTCTCCTGGCGTTGCTGGTGACGGGTCGGGCTTGCCCTCGGAGATTGAGATTTCGTCGCCCCGATTTCCTAAAACGAGGGCCTTAATCTTAGGGGAAGAGGACGAACCAACCTCAATCACACCAACTCGTTCGCTATAAGAGCAGAAACGACCAAGGAGATATCGATCATGGCAACATCTCATCTACCACCATCCACCCAAGCAGTCCTTACCTACGTCTCTTCCAACCTCAATCACTACGGCTACTGCACTTCCACCAATGACCAGATCGCAGAGGCGCTAGGAATCGCCGCAATCACGGTCAAGAAGGCGCTTCAACGACTCGTTGATGCAAAGACTCTCTACTCCTTCCCGGACGGCAGGGGCCGGAAGCTCTCGCTTGTGTCCCATCCTTCGCTTGATCTGGATGGCTTGGCCCTTCGGCTTGTTCGGCTCATGCGCCGCTATCGGGGCGCCAAGGGTGAGCCGTTCTTTTGGTCGCGGGAGAAGGTCGCCGCCTCGCTCGGGATCGGGAAGAACGCTGTTGCAGGCGTCTACGAAGCAGCGAAGGCGAACGGCTGGATCGTGTGCAAGACGATCAACGTAACCTATCAGGGCGTTGAGAGAACTCGAGTTGGCTGGATGGTGACTTCCAAGGGCGAGCAGGAGGCGCTAGGAACGACGAACGCCAAGCCCGCCGCAACGGTACAGGCGAAGCCGGAAAGCGCCCCAGAGAAGCAGGCAGGCGCCAGGGAGGGCATGTCCGCTCCGGTGGAGGCGAAGAAGCCCGCGCACCCTTGGGACAATCCCGACATTTATAACGCTCTCCTTGCCGCTTCCGAAGATGTTGAGTCGTCCTTCGCTTCGCCAGCGCCTCCCGCTCCTACTCTCCTGGATGCAGCCAAGGAAGTAGCGCGCGAGCTTGCAGAGGTAGCAGCGGAAGCCAAGCCGGAGCAGGGGAGCAAGATCACCATCGCTCTTATCGAGTGGGACGCGAAGTGGAACACCAGAGAGCGATTTGAAGCAGCGGATGCATTGAACGCCGAAGAGGAAGCCGCCCTTGTGGACGATGAAGACGTCTACGTTGGCGATTACGATTCCAACGGCCATTGGAACCAGTAGGGGGCGACCATGTACAAGACAGATTTGGCGGCTCTCGCCCTCAAGCGGGCCAAGCGAGTGGAGAAGCGGATCTTTAGCCGACCACGCGACATGACCGAAAACGGTCTGTACTCGGCGCGGATCTATGAGGCGTTGAACGCTTACGGTAAGGACTCGGTAGCAGTCCGAATTGACCAGCCAGACGAACACGAGCCGGTTTCAACTGCTTGGATCAAGCTGCCAACGGTGCCGAAGTGGTATCGCGTGAGTGTAGATGCCTCCTACGGAGAGAAGCCGCCCCCTGCCTCTGACGATACGATGATCCTTACTCTCGGTGAGTGTGCAGGGCTGTTGACCGCTACCGAAGGGGCCAGATTGCTTGCAGCCGCGCTCGAATTGGCGACGTGGAATTTTTGATCGGAGCCGGTTCCCATGTTCGTGGGAGTCCGGCTTTCTTCTTTTCAGAGAGCAGAGAAGCGCCCCCACCATAGATCCGAACGGGGATCCGTCAAGACGTATGGCCCGGTTCCTGGAGATCGACCTTTAGTGTGTATGGCGTAATCTTTCGCGGTCTTGGGCTGGACGGGATGGATCGTGGAACCATGCGGAATCATTAGAGATTGGTTTGGTTGGTACAGCATTAGGGAGAACGCAAGGAAAAAGCGACGGACCATCTTGACGCAATGTTTTTCTAGCGTACCTTCGGCTTCGTTCGATGGTCATGGAGGCCACGAGACAAAGGAGATTGACCAATGAGGAATGACGTTCTGGATGCAGCAATGGCGGCAAAGTTTTGGGTTGATGCGGTAGACGAGTTCGCGAAGGCGGACGCAAGGAAGGCGGCTGCCATTCTCGGAAGCTCCCTGGAGGAGATCTGTCGAGATCTTACGCGGGCGCTTGACGACGGATTTTTGCACGTCACCTACAGCGATTCTCCGGAACAGGATGATGCCGTTCTTCACCTGGAGGAGGCCGCGAGCGCCAAGGCGCAGAAGAACGCGGCTGCGAAGTGGAAGAAGCTCAAGCGTCTCGCGAACGTTGCGCCCGACGAGATCCACTAGGGCAACGGCGAAGTCGGCGGATCACGAGTGGGCGCGGGCTGTGGCCTGACGCCCCTTCTGTTCTGACAAGGAGAATATCGTGGAATTTCAACTATCGAGAGACGACGTAGAAAACTTTTGGAGCAAGGTGGAGATTCGCGGAGAGGATGACTGCTGGAACTGGCGTGCCTCCACCAATGAGGACGGATATGGACAGTTCGGGATCTGGAGAGGAAAGCAGCAAAAGAACTTTAGGGCGCATCGTCTTGCTTGGAGTCTAGATAGCCAATGCGACATTCCAAGCGGGCTCGTTGTTCGCCACAAGTGCGATAATCCGCCGTGCCGCAACCCGAAGCATCTGGTTCCGGGAACTCATGAAGAGAACATGCGGGATATGACGGATCGGAAGCGAAACGCTTTCGGGGTGAAGAACGGTTCGGCAAAGCTTTCGGATGATGAGGCTAGACAGGTCTTTGAGCTTAGTTGGAGTGGAACGGCAACCCAGTGGGAGATCGCAAGACGGTTTGGGGTTTCCCAATTTATGGTGAGCACGATCAAGAACGGCAAGAACTGGATGCACTTGTTGCCAGTGGAGCAGACGCCATGACCGCTCCCCAGGCCTCTACCTCGTTCCCATCGGGCCAGACGGTGACGAAGCAGGCTCGATCATCCTCAATGCCTCGAAGGACGTGGACCGGGCGGTTGTCGAGCGGATCCGGTCCCAGCTTTTCGAGAAGGGCGTTCGGGCGGTAGGGGTTGAGGAGATCCCGGATCCAGTGGCGGGAAAGCCGCCTTTGGTGCATTGAGTCGAGGGCGCCTTCCATGACCGTGGGATGCGCTTGACGGGCGGGGAACTTGCGCCGTTCACCATGCTACACTGTATGAACGGCTGCGGGAATTGACGTATCGGAGGGAGGGAAGATGCGAGACTTGAAGTTCAAGGTATTGGTCGGGCTGATGCTGACGGCTGCTGTTGGTCTGTCTGGCTGTGAGGCGGACGATAAGGACAAGCCCGAGTTGGAGCGGCGGATCTCGGAGATCGGCGCCACATTCGACGGAGGCCGGTTCTTCAACGTCTCTGTGACAGCAGAGGAGACGCAAGCCACCTGCATTTTCGCGAAGTCCACTGTTTGGACCAGCAGCGGTTACAAGGCAGGAGGCTACCATAAGACGCGTTCCATGACGGAACGCGCAATGGATATTGGGAAGACCTTGAATATGCAGTGCCGGAACGATGATCTCCGGGAGAAGTTGAGAGACAGATAGAACGCCCGGAGGGGCAGATCGTCTTTCAGCTAAGGAGCTCGAAGAATGAAGAAGCGGACTAAGGAGCAGACTCATCGGGCCACTCACTTGGCGAACCTTCTCCTCGTAATCGAGGAGTGCTCTCCGATCCATGGGGATGAGTTGAGGGAACGCGCTGCGATTCCCGACGTGAAGTGGCATGGCGTTGCGATGGCGGACGCCTTCAATAATGGCTTTCTCACCGTGAACCCGGAGAGGGATCGCGCTGATCCCGGTACGCTGTTCATTCTCACTATGGAGGGAAAGGGCTTTATCAATCTCTCCGAAGACGAGAGGAAGGCTTTCCCGCTGAACTTCGATCTATCGAAGTACGAGCCGCCTTGCCCGGACGAGCGAGAAGGAAAGGACGCGGACGCATGAAGAAGACGATTATCGCGATGGTCCTTGGCGCTGTCCTGGCGGGCTGCAATGGAGCAGGGAACAAAGCTGAGTTGGAACGTCGGATCTCGGAACTGTCATCGAAGGTGGCGAATGTCGAGGTTCACGAGAACAGTACGCAAGCAACCTGCCGCGCGTCAGCGACCATCGTTTCCCATGACGGAGGCTATGGACCAAACGGCTACAAGATGGATGGGACGACTTCCGTAAAGGCAGCTGAGATCGCGCGCATGTTGGATCTCAAATGCACGACGGAGGGCCTTCTCGACGAAGTGCGACGCAAGAGAATTGAACAGGGCCTTCCCGACACTCCGATTACCGTTGATTCTCCTCCGCTGGGTATTCGGCGGTATTGACGTAGACCTCGGTGCGTAGGTGAAGAGGGGCGCGGTCCATGACCGGAGCCCCTTTTTCTTTGTCCAATCGAGCCGATCCGCTCGCTATGAGGAAGGAGGATCCAACTACAGGAGAATTTTAGATGAAGCCAAAATTTGGAAGACCGATAGGGACACTATCAGGAGAAGATATCGAACGGTTCTGGGCCAAAGTTGATATTCGGTCTGACGATCTGTGTTGGGAATGGAAGGCAAGTCGAAATATTGACGACTACGGACAATTCTCTCTAGGCGGAAAGCCTCGTCGGGCAAACAGGGTCGCTTGGTCAATTGCCTACCATGCGGACATTCCGACCGGATTGGTGTTCCGACATAAATGCGACAACCCGCCGTGCTGCAACCCGAGCCACCTTGAGATCGGGACCACGTTCGATAACACAATCGATATGACGAAGCGGGGCAGGGCATCACATTTGAGGCTCCTGGGGGCAGACGTATTGGAGATTCGACGCCTCTACGCTAGTTCCACCATGACCCAAAAGGAGATCGCCAATCTGTTCGGAGTGGATCAATCCACAATCAGCAACGTCACTACGGGAAGAAGGTGGCGCCCTCTATTGGAGGGGCCGACGCCATGAGCCCCGACCAACTACCAATCGATCTCCTCGTTCGTATCTCGGGCACACTGGACCAGATCAACCGGACACTCGGCACCCTGGCTGCCACCATCGGGAACCCTTCTCGCGTGCTCGTCTCGCAAGCGGAAGCCGCGAAGAAGCTGGGGGTCCGCAAGGAACGGATCAGCCAACTTGTCAAGGACGGAAAGATCCAACTCGTGGAGACGGGTGGACGCCCCAAGATCAGCGTGGACCAGATTGAGCGGCTGGCAGCATCCGGGGATCTCGCGCCCAAGAGGCGAGGGCGCCCACGGAAGAAGCCGGTTGGATCGAACCTTGGATCGATCCTCGACTGGCGACCGATGGTGAATTGAACCGTAGGCCAGAGGATTTGCGGGATCCTGTAAATTCAACGATGTCGACTGTCTGTTACTCTAAGTGAGAGGCGGATCCCGTCCACACTCTATCCACACTCGCAGGGACCAGACGGGAACCGGAGGGGTATGGAAACCGCCTGGATTTCATGGAAAATCCAATGAAAACAACGGCTTCCGCTCGCTTCCTAAACCGTAGGCCACAGGTTCGAGTCCTGTTGGGGCCGCCAAAGAGTTCCCAGTAAATTCAATACTTAGGGGATCGGAGATGCTTTCCGGTCCCCTTCGTTTTTGCTCCCAAAACGCCCCTTTTTGACCCCTTCCAGTGGGGATGGAGTGGGGATGGCGTGGGGATGGAGTGGGGACGGAGTGGGGACGGAGTGGGGACGGAGTGGGGACGGAGTGAGGACGGAGTGAGGGCCAGCGGGCGACGAAAAACCCGCCGGTAGCCCGGAATTCGCAACACCCATCTGGGTCACTCTCCAATGCGACCAGCCGCGGCCATCTCGACACGGCGCAGGCCGAGCCTGGTCCCGATCGGCGTCACGACCGGATGCGCGACGAGGACAACCGCCGCGGAGCCGAAAACGCGACCGGCCGTCGCTTTGCCCTCGAGCCCGAGCACGAGCCACCCGCCGGCGAGCAGGTCGAGCTGATCGATGACGCGAAAGACCCGCCCCGCGATTCCGCCTTTGGTCTTGCCCTCCCCGATGCCGAGGCGACGCTTTGCGAACCTGTTCGGCAACTCCGCCAGCATGGCGGCGGCGCCGAGCGCGAAACCGTGGCCGAGAGACATCATCGCGGCCGGTGATCCCGGCAGGTCCAGGAGCCATTGGGAGATCGCCGTGCCGATGGAGACCACAGCGAGCCCACGCCACGTCTTGTTCCGTCCGAACCATCGCTGCTGGACGGGCCGATCGAGCGCGACCCACCATCCGTACCGGATGGCGAGCCCCAGCGCGAGCGAGCCGCCTAGGAGCGGGCCGAGCAGGACGGAGGCGCGAGCCGCGTCTGCAGGGAGGTCCCAGAGCCTCACGCGTGTCGAAGGGGACGATGGATCGGCAAGCCCTCGAGGTCCGGGACCAGGCGGACCGCCAGGCGACACGGCCGAGCCTCGGTGTCGAGGATCTTCTCCAGGTCCATCGGCGTATGCACCATCGCCGGCATCTCCGGGCGCGCCCCATGCACCGAGAAGATCGCGTCGCAGACGGTTCCGGAGCAGGTGACGCCACGCAGGCGGTACATCGCTCTCGCGCGTTTCGTCCCCGCCAACCTTTCGAACGCGACGAAGACGCCCATGATCCACAGGTCCAGGGTCACCTCCGCACGGCCGAGCCAGCGCAGCATCGCCACCTCGTACGCGGGATCTCCCTCCAGGATGACGATGTCGTACTGGTCCCGGAAGAACCGCTCGAACGGGTGGTACCGAACACGCTTCTTCAACATGCCGAGGACGCGTCCCTCGCCAGCATAGATGCAGACGTGCGGCATCCGACAACCCGTCATGAAGCGAATGAAGCGCGACCTGCGGCTCGTGCGGTGGTTGAAGAGGATGATGTCTCCCGGGCGTGCGAGCGCCAACGCCTCGTCGAGCAGTCTCGACCGCGCCTCCCGGGACAGCGAAACCGTCCGAAGTTCCATCACGGCCTCCTCCTGCGCAGGCGAACGAAAAGGAATACACACTCCGAGCGAAACCGATCGGCATCGAGCATTCGTAGCAGCCTGGCGTATCCGCCACCTGCCGCCCAATCGATCACGCGGGACACGGCAGGCGTGATCGCGCCTGCGAAACCTCCGGCCAGCCGCCGGCCCAGCTCGAGCGTCGGCGCGACCTCCGCCGTGGCGTCGCGCTCACACTCGATCTCCCAACTCGCTCGCTCGGCGCGTCGCCGAAACTCGTCGAGGGAGTGAAGGTCGGTGAAGACATCCGAGCGTTCGCGGAGAAATGGAGCCGCGAGCACGAGCGAACCGCCGACCGCCAAGAGCTCATCGCTTCGCACCAGCAGGTTGTCCAGATCGACGTAGTTCGACGATTCGCTGAAGAGGACGCAGTCGAATCGCCGCCCGAGAGGAAAATCCTCGAAGCGAACCGGAACGAGCTCCAGCGCCGGCCCCAGGTGTCGCCTGGCCCACCGCGCCTGGTCGGGATCCGGCGAAATGCTCGTGACCACGTGCCCCCGTCCCGCGAGCGCCGCTGCCACGTCACCCGTCCCCGTCCCCACGTCCAGCAGCGTTCCCGCCTCCCTGGGAACGAGCTCGACGACCTCGTCCACGAAGCGGCGCTGTCCGTTCCGGAGGGCCTCGACCGAGGTCGCCCCAGACCGCCCTTCAGAAAACCAACCGTAGTGCAGCGAGAGTCCGGCTGCCTCGACCAGCAGCGGAAACACCCGCCCGTCGCCGCGCCTCGCCCAGGCTGGCCCGACTCGGTCGGGATTGAAACCAGGCATCCGGTCCATCGTGTCCCCGTATTTGCTGCCCCGGCCCTCCCAGCGAGGGCCATTGGCGCTGCAGCCATCCAAGGACGAGTGGCGCGCGGGGATCCGGCCACACCAGCGGTTCGAGCGACCGTGCCGTTCGTGGACGGCACGAGACCGCGCGAGGTATGGCTTGCGTCCTGATGGAGGTCCTCGCACCGGCATTTGGCCGCCGCCTTGATCGGTGAGCGATCTGACGGCTCTGGGCGTCGGGTCGAGAAGCGCACGCTTAGCGGGCGCAGGATCTTCTTGCCATCGGCGACGGGAGCCTTGCCGCCTACGCCGCCGCGAAGACGGTGCCCGACGACCCAGGCTCGGCGGCCTCGGCCAGGAGCTGGCCGGGCCCCGCGCCGCAGGCGTGCACTACCTCGACGCCCGGCGGCGAGGGCGCCCAGCGCCTCCAGCCCCGGGATCAGGCCGCCGGAGATCACGCCCTCGGCGGTGAGCCGGTCGGCATTCGTTGACTGTTCGGGACCGGCGCTCCAGCTTGAATTCAGTGCCCGCGAAGATGTCGGAGAGAAAGAAGGCAGCCCTTCGGGAAGCCGTGTACGAGCTCCTCTCCCGGGTTATTCCCGTGGTTGGCGAGGGCGGTAGCATTCCATTGCGATCCGTCGCCGAAACGATCGCTGGCGAGAAAATAGGAAACAGTGTCAAGGACGCTCTTGACGCACGCGGGAAGATCTCGTTCGAGCCCGGGAAAGCTGGAAAAGCCAAGTTCGAAAACACCGGGAAGGCGATGACCTTGGGCCTGAAGACGTTCAAGCTCAAGGTTCCCGAGCGGCTCAGCGGCTGGGCGGAAGTGCTCGACGACGACCAGGGGGTGGTGCTGCACTTCGACAAGGATCACACGCTCTCGGCCTGCAAGGGGCCAGTCTGCGCCGATGTCGAGGCCATCGAGCTCACGAAGAAGCGCATCTTCGTCGATCTGGAGGGTAAGGCGTTCGACCGGTCTTTCGATTTGGAGGCGAAGGAAGGCGAGCGAGAGGCGAAGGCTTCCCGGGAGGAAGAAGAAGAAGAGGAAGAAGAAGAGGAAGAAGAAGAGGAGCCCGCCAGCCGGGAAGAAGATCGGCCCACTAGGGACGCGAAAGTCGCCGCTCGAAAGGACAGGCGTGTCGAGGCGTCGGCCCGGAAGGACGAGAAGCCAACGGGTGGGGCGAACGCTGCCTTGCGCAGCGCCGTTCACGACGCGTGGTCGAACATCCAGTCCGGCGTAGGGCAAACCCTCCAATCCGCGGCCGAGTCGCAATGGGCGGCGAAGCAAGCCGCGCACAAGGCAGCTCGGGACGCAAAGACCAACGTCCAGTCTGGTGTTGGGCAGACGCGCAAGTCTGCTGCCGAGAGCCAGAAAGCACTCAAGGAGGCCCCTCGGAAAGCACGTGCTTCGGCTCGCGAACGGCTCGAGCAGTCCAAAGAAGCGAAGCGACCACGGGGCCCGGCTGCAAAACCGAAGGGAGGCGAGTCGCGTGGCGGTGGCTACCTCGGCATGACCACGTATCCCGTCCGGCTCCCCGCAAAGCTTGCCGACGAGCAGGACGCCGCCGGTGGTCTGATGGTCCTGGAAGTCCAACCTGACGGTCCCGCCGACGAGGCGGGCCTGCTGCTCGGCGACACGCTACTGACACTCGGCGACAGGCCAATGCGCAATCCCGGCGATCTCAAAAAGCTGCTGTCCCCTGACCGCGTTGGCCAGAGGTTGGAAGCAAAGGTGCTGCGCGCGGGCAAGACAAAGCACGTCACGGTCGAGGTCGGTGCCCCCTGACGTCCGCAGAGACCACCGCAGCGGCTGAGACCGCACCGTTCGACGCGACGCGTTACGACTCCACGGTCACGTTGAAGAAGCCGTACACGAAGACGTTCTTGTCGTTCGCGGGCGGATGCCCCGTGACGAAGAGCGTGAGCTCGAGCTCGTCGCCCAGGAGCGCGAGATCGACGTGGTCGGAGGTGTCGAGGTCCAGCATGGTCCTCCAGCCACCGCCGTACCCGTCGCTGTTGTCCATCTCGCCGATCTTCACCCTCTCGTCGCTTCCACGCCGTCCCGCGAAGACGGAGATGTGCTTCACGTAGTCGAAGCTCTTCTCGTCGTCGTCGTCGGCCGTGAAGGTCACCATGTGGAGCGTGGCGTGTTTGACATGGCCGCCGGCAATTCGCAGGGCGCGAACCTCGTCGTTGTCGAGCAGCTTCACGCGGGCGACCGACTCGGGCAGCGGGAGCTCGTGGTCGGTCCAGCTCCCGTCGGGCTGGCCGGAGACGATCATGTCGCCTTTGAACATGACCAGGGTGGAAAGCGTGGTGGTGGTCTTGGCCTCGCCGCATCCGGCGAGAAGAACGGCGAAGACGACCAGCAGTGCCATTCGCATGGTGAATCCTTTCGTTCGCGACATAGCGTTCGAAGTCGATTTCGGAACGTGTCCAGCCGGCCCCCCTGGATCACGCGGAGCTGGACAGCCAGGCGATCATCCCCCTTGAGAACCCCAGCTGTCAAATGAGCTCATACAGACTGCCCGCCAACCTCGCCGGCGCCGGGACCGGCCCCAGGGCCGTTCGGCGATGGCCCAGGCGGCCGGCCAAGATCGCTCCTAGCCGCCTCGCGATGTTCACTGCTATGCTTGCCGACGAATGGAGGTTCCTCTCGGACAAAGCATGATGGCCCGAAGAGTGGGCTGGGAGACGTGCCTCAGTGAAATCAGCGCTCTTGAACTGCATAGGTCTCGCCATTTTTGCCGTGGTGCTGGGAACGGGATGCCCCTCGTGCGACTGTCATGTCCCCTGCGGCGACACGCCACTCGTCATCGCACTCCCTGACGAAATGGAACCCGGCAGCTGGTCATTCGAGATCGACGTCGAGGACGGCAGGCGGTTCGTGTGTGAGGCAACCCTGCCCATGGTGCAGGAGTCCTCCGCCAGCTGTAGCGACCCCGAACTCGAGCTCAGCCTCCTCCCAGATGCGGTAGGCGTGGAGAGCGTGCCAACGTTCGAGTTCAAATTTCGGCCGGTGCGCGTGAAGATCGTCGCACTGCATGAGGGGCAGGTGGTGACGAAGAAGACCGTCTGGCCCGTCTACAAGACGGTCTACTCGCCCACCCCCACTTGCCCCGACGAGCAGTGTGCGCTCGAGCACCTGGATCTCTGAACGATCGCCTCCCTTCAATGCCCATCGCCTGACCCCCTGCTGAAGTTCGGCCGCGAGAGGATCATCGTGCGGGTCTTCTAGTACCCGCACGAGCGTTCGGCGATGGCCCTCGTGGCCGCCGAGAACGCTCCTGTCCGCCACTCGATGTTCAATAGCGCGCATCTGCTATGCTTGCCGAAAGATGGGGGTTCCTGTCGGACGCAGCATGATGGCCCGTAAGGTGGGCTAGGAGACATGACTCAGTGAAATCAGCGCTCCTGCACTGCATAGGTCTCGCCATTTTTACCGTGCTGCTTGGAACGGGATGCCCCTCGTGCGATTGTCATGTCCCCTGCTATGACACGCCACTCGTCATCACACTTCCAGACGAAATGGAGCCCGGCAGCTGGTCATTCGAACTCGATGTCGAGGACGGCAGGCAGTTCGTGTGTGAGGCAACCCTGCCCATGGAACAAGAGTCCTCGGGCAGCTGTAGCGACCCCGCTCTCGAGCTCGTCGCATTGACGGTAGGCGTGGAGAACGTGCCAACGTTCGAGTTCAAATTTCGGCCGGCGCGCGTGAGGATCGTCGCGCAGCATGAGGGGCAGGTGGTGGCGAAGAAGACCGTCTGGCCCGTCTACCAGGCGGTGAACCCGCGCAGTCCGGAATGCGCAGGCCAGGAATGCGCGCTCCTGCACCTGGAATTCTGAGCGATCCCCTTCTTCCCCGAGCCTCACGGCTCGAACAGATCGGGATACCGCCTCGGCTGAGACCGCAGGTACTGCTTCGGCGCTTTCACGGTGGCGCCGAAGTGGGCGGCGGCATGCCAGGGCCAGCGGGGGTCATAGAGGATCGTGCGGGCGAGGGCCACGAAGTCCGCGTCGCCGGTGCCGATGATCGCCTCCGCCTGCTCGAAGTCGGTGATCAGCCCGACCGCGACGGTGGGCAGGCTCGTCGCCGCCTTGACGGCGCGGGCGAGGGGGACCTGGTAGCTCGGCCCGACCGGGATGCGCTGGGCGGGCGTCAGGCCCCCGCTCGATACGTGGATCGCGGAGCAGCCGCGCCGCTCGAGGGCCTGGGCGAAGGCGATCGTTTGCTCGATATCCCAGCCACCCTCCGCCCAGTCGGTCGCCGATACACGCACGCTGACCGGGCGCTCGGCAGGGAACGCCGCGCGCACCGCGTCGAAGACCTCGAGGGGCAGGCGCATGCGGTTCTCGAGGCTTCCGCCGTACTCGTCGTTCCGTTGGTTGGAGATCGGCGACAGGAACTCGTGCAGGAGGTAACCGTGTGCGGCGTGGATCTGGAGGGCGTCGAAGCCGATCTGCGCGGCCCTCCGGGCGGCCTCGGCAAAGGACTTGCGAACCGCGGTGATCCCCCCGGCGTCGAGCGCGAGCGGCGGATGCTCGCCCTTCGCGAAGGGGACGGGCGAGGGCGCCACGGTCTGCCAACCCCGTCCCTCGCCCGGGCGGATCTGGCTTCCTCCCTCCCACGGCGCCCGGGTCGACGCCTTGCGGCCCGCGTGGGCGAGCTGGAGGCCGAGGGGCATGTCCGAATGGCGGCGGACGGCGCCGATCACACGGGCGAGCGCCTCCTCCGTCTCGTCCGACCACAGGCCGAGATCGTCGGGGGAGATCCGGCCCTCGGGAGTCACCGCGGTCGCCTCGAGCATGAGCAAGGCCGCGCCGGAGAGCGCGAGGTTTCCGAGGTGGATGACGTGCCAGTCGGTAGCTCGCCCCTCGTCGGCCGAGTATTGGCACATGGGCGCGATCACGATGCGGTTGCGCAGCTCGAGCGATCCCACACGGAGCGGGGTGAAGAGGGCGCTCGGTTTCATCTCCGTTCCTCGGTTCGATCGTCGCTCACGTAGGGAGAATCTACGGGGGCGAGGCGCGACGATGCACGCCGCGGCTCTCCAACTTCGAAGCGGTCGCCACGCTCGCCGGGTCGCTTGGTCGAGACAGCACGCCAACGCTGGCGTACCGTCGCCCCATGGCGACCAACTCCGGAAACTCCTCCTTCATTGAAAACCTCCGAATCACGCGGTTCGGCGTCCTCCTGGCATCGCTGGCGATCTTCCTCGGGTTCGCTCTGGGCGGCGCGTTCGGGGGATGGAGGACCAGATCGTCGAGAGCTTGCGGGCGAGCGCGGACGCGGTCCGCGATACGGTCTACCGGGGCGACGAGGCGAAGGTCCAGGCGGTGGTCTCGAAGAGCTGGACGTACTTCAAGAGGGCGCACATGCATGGCGGCGGGATCGGGACGGCGACCCTCGCGCTGCTGCTCCTTGTCGCAGCCTTGCGTCGCCCCTCGCCAGCGGCGCGGGCGCTCGTGGGCTGGGCGCTCGGTCTGGGCGCGGTGGGCTATCCGGCATACTGGCTGATCGGCGGGATGCTCGCGCCCGGGCTCGGAGGCACGGCGCAGGCGAAGGAGGCGCTCTGGATCCTGGCGTTCCCGTCGGCGGGCATTCTCCTCCTCGGCGTACTGGGCGTCCTCGTCCTGGCGACGATCGAGTTCTTCGTGGCGCCCAAGCCCTCCGGCGCCGATCAGAGCTTGAGGAGCCAGCCGACGGACAATCGCGCGACTGGCGCGTAGTAGCCCAGCTTGTCGAACATTGCGCCCCCTCGCAGTCGGATGTGGAAACCGGATTCGGCGCCGTATCCGTAGCCCAGGGTCGCCTCGCCGTATCCGTTCACGTCCTCCTCGTCGTTGACCCACAGCTCATTGTTCGGGTTCTTCATGAACGACAAACCCAGGAGAATCGCGTGGGTTGGAGCGTAGAAGCCGGGCTTCGCGAGAGGTACGAAGGCCACGATTCCGCCGCCGACCAAGCCGTCGCCTGCCCCGACCAACCCGGCCCTGGCAGCGAGGTAGGCGTACTCGTGTATTCGGAGATTGGCCTCCACGTGGGCCCACTCGTTGAAGCCGGCTCCCGCGTACAGCTCGATGGGGAGTGTCGGCACGCCCTCGGCGTTCGCAAGCCGAGGAGCGATCAGGCAGAGGCCGAGCAGGACTGCAACCGAGGCGCGTTTCATTTCGTCTTTACCCTCAACGAGCTACGACAATCAGTGGACTGGCCGCGCAGGCTCGAAGCGCGATCCGAATGGATCACATGCTGAGCCAGATCAACTGCAGTCCCGCCTGCGATGCCGTCGGTACGAAGGACTTCCCCGCGTAGTCGAGCTTCGATCCGATGGCGTGGGAGGCCTCGAGTCGAAGGCCGAAGCTGGACTCGTCGAGTGTGAGGAAGATCAGCGTGAGGCCGGCGACGCCGCGGAGCCCGACGCTCGCGCTCTCCGACTCGAAGCGCGGCGTGTCCTCGCCGTCTGCGGTGATCGAATAGCTGCTCCAAAACGGCCCCACGCCGGCGTGGACCGCCAGCTCGTCGCTGAGGGCGAGCGATCCGCGGACGTCGAAGAACCAGCCGCTCTGAGACGCGATCTCGCCGTCCCTATCGCCCTTCGAATTGGAATATCCAACGCCGAGGCCCAGCGCATAGCCGTCGTCGAATCCCACCATCGCCTGGGTGTACACGCTGCCGCCCATTGCGACCTTGGCAGAGCCTTCCGGGTGCTCGACGATCGAGGGCCCAAGGTTCGCGCCCAGCACGAGCCCGAAGCGGTTCTCCCGATTCTCCCTGCTGGTCTCGATCGTCACCCAGTCGCCTTTTCTGTCGACGATGCGATCGACGTCGTGATCGCCCGAGCGCAGGGCCTCGGCGCCCACTCGGGCCATGCCGGTGATGCATCCGGTGGAGGACAGCCAAACGGCGACGGCAGCGGCGACGACGCGAGTCATGGGGGCTTCTCGGTGGTGATGGTGACTTGCACCCTATCAAACACCGCGGAGGGGGCACCGATAAACGCATCGAGCGAGGAGGCCGGAAGCGCCGGCCTCCTCGGTTTCGAATCATCCGGAGGGAGGGGACATCTCCTCCCTCCGTGGGGCCTGGGTTACGGCGCTTCGCGGACCCAGATGTAGTAGGGATCCAGCGTTCCTCCGCCCAACGCCCCTAGCTGCAGCCGGTAGGTGCCCGACTTGCTTGCTGTAAACATGGTCCGCGAGCACGTTCCGATGCCGTGGTGGTCGTCGCTCTCCACCAGCTCAAAGGTGGGCCAATCGTAGACCAGGATGCCGGTCGTGGTCGTCGTCCCGTTCCCGAGGGTGCACTCGAAGGGAGCTCCTACGAAGGTCTCGACGGAATAGGTTCTGCCCGCCACCGCTTCGAACGAGTAGAAGCCCCAGAAACCAGCATATTGAATCATGCTCCCCACGTTGATCTGGAAGCCTGGGTAGAGCAAGTCGTTTCCCGGAGGCGTAGGGATGATCTCGACGTTGCCGCAGAAGCCCAGGTCGCAATACTCGGGATCGCCATTGTCGCATCGGCCCAATGGATGGATGAGGCCGTCGTCACACGGAGCGTGAGTGTCGACCTGGAGGCTGTAGGGGCCGGTGATGGGATCGTCGGAGCTGACGACGATGTCCAGAACTTCGTTCGGCTGGATGAGGAAGCCGTCGATCTCCGCGTGCATTCCGAAGCCCTGCTTGCCGCGGACGCACATGCTGGCGTTGAGCGGGTCGAAGGGCATTCGGTAGATGAAGACGTACGGATCCTTCACGAACGTGCCGTAGGCACGAATCGTCTGGGGGCTGCCGGTCTCGTTGATGACCCGTTGCGAGACGTAGAACTGGCCGGCGCGAGAGTACGGTCCGCAGTCGTCCCGCACCCGGGTCCAGGAACGCTCGCCGAGCTCGCCCTCGAAGACGATAACGCCGCCCTGGGGCGCGATGGGCGTTGCTCCCCAGGGGTTGGTGGTGCCGCCCGTGCCGCCCGTGCCGCCCGTGCCACCCGTGCCACCCGTGCCACCCGTGCCACCCGTGCCGCCCGTGCCGCCCGTGCCGCCCGTGCCGCCCGTGCCACCCGTGCCACCCGTGCCGCCCGTGCCGCCCGTGCCGCCCGTGCCACCCGTGCCACCCGTGCCACCCGTGCCGCCCGTGCCACCAGTGCCACCAGTGCCACCCGTGCCACCCGTGCCACCCGTGCCACCCGTGCCACCCGTGCCACCCGTGCCACCCGTGCCACCCGTGCCGCCCGTGCCGCCCGTGCCGCCCGTGCCGCCCGTGCCACCCGTGCCGCCCGTTCCGACATCGCCACCGGTTCCGCCGGTGCCGACATCGCCACCGGTTCCACCAGTGCCGACATCGCCACCGGTTCCGCCTGTACCGTCATCGCCACCGGTTCCGCCCGTACCGTCATGGCCGCCGGTTCCGCCCGTACCGTCATCGCCGCCGGTACCGCCCGTACCGTCCTCGCCGCCGGTTCCACCGGTGCCGACATTGCCTCCGGTTCCCCCGGTGCCGTCATCACCACCGGTTCCGCCGGAGCCAGCATCGCCCCCGCTGCCACCCGCTCCGACCGGACGGCCACCGGTACCACCCGTACCGACCTGGCTGCCTCCGCTACCCCCGGAGCCACCGTTTTCCTCGGAGGACGAATCATCCGATGCAGGTCCGCAGCCGGCCGCGACTGAAACGGCCGCGACGAGAATGAGTGCTCGCAACTTCCACAACATCTTGATTCTCCGATCTTTGTGAAAGATTGATCTCTACCTGACGGTAGAGACCGATCGACGTACAAGCTGAGGCGTCAATCATATTGGAGCACGAAACACTTGGCGTGTCGAACCTCGCGACCCTTTGATACTGAACAGTAGCTCTGCCGGCCTGCGTCACGCCCCGTGCGGATCCAATCGACACCCGAGCCTCGCGACTGCGGGCACACCGAGGCCGTTGGAGGCGAGTTGCCGCCGTAAATGCGGGAATTGGAGGGGGAATTGCGGGCGGGAGGCGTCAGGGTGAAGCTCTCCCGCCCCGTTCTTACAGAGGGCAGGCGCGATACTGGATCACGACCTCGGCGCCTTCGGGCGGCCCCCGTCCGAAGATGAACTCCACGAGGTTGCGGACGTCGCCGTAGCCCCAATTCCGCTCACCTTCCGTGAAGGGCCGCACGAGGACGCCGCTCACGTGGATCTCTAGCTGCTCGTCAATGGATCCTTCGCGAATACGGGCCGGCCAGTGCGAGAGCTCGAAGACCCGCTGCCCGTCGGCAGCATGGAAGACATCGCGGATCGACGTCGCTTCGCCTGCGTGGCCGACCAGCCGCACCTCGAAGGCGGGCATCCCGTCCACGCGGATTCGCAGTCGTCCGGTGGTCTCGCCAGCCTGGAGCGGCGAGAAGAGCACCGGGAAGCGCAGCTCTCCGCCTGCCGGCACGCCGCGGGGCAGCTCGGGCACCGCGCCGCGCGAGAACGCAGCGTTGTCTCCCGTGTCCGCCTCCATCACTCGAACCTCGCGCTCGCAGTGATTGTGCAGGACGATCGCACCTTCGGCGGTGCCGCAGCCGGGCGCCGCTACCTCCAGGACCAGGCGCGCCGGCTCGAGGGTCACGCAGGAGTCGCTCGGCTCCGTGTGCGCGTATGCCTCGAAGCGGAACCCGCGCTCGAACGTCTCACCGTTCGCCAGGAGTCGCACCGTGGGCTCGACGACGATGGCCTCCGCCGGCTCGAAGGTGAGCCGCAGGAGCAGCTCGGCTCCCGCCGCGAGGACCCGGTCCTCCACCGGCGCCAGGCGGACAACATCGCGTCCCCTCTCGAGCGAGACGTTGGTCACCGCGCAGGGTTCGGATCCCAGGTTCGTCAGGTGGATCTCGTAGGATCGGCTCGTCCCGGCCTCGATGGGGTCGTACGAGCGGGTATCGGGGCGGATGCCCAGGGTGCAGGAGGAGGGCGTTCCATCCTCGCTGCCGTCCGACCGCTGGTGGCCGGGATCGGACGAGTCGTCGTTTGGAGCGGTACCCCCGCAGCCGACCGAGAGGATCAGCGCGAGGGTCGAGATCAACGAAGCGTGCTTCATCTGAGACTCCGTGTACTGCAATGGCGTTAGGGCAACCGGGGAGCGAAATTCTGCTCCTCGTCGCCTCGGCTCGTCAAAGGGGCCCCATGTGGGGGCGACAGGACCTCAGCCGGGGAGCATTGGCGGTTGGTAGGCGCGTCTCCTACCCAAGGAGCGCCCGGGTCGCCCTCCGCTGCGGCGATCCTCTCTTCGCGCCGGGCCTGACGTTGGCTATTCTCCCGCCGATCGCCCGCGACGTGGGCGGCCAGTGCGGGGCGATACCCCGCCGTCGAGGGAGAATCATCCATGAAAAATTGGTTTGGCATCGGCATCGCGCTTCTCGCTTTCGTCGTGACGGCCTCCGCATGCGGAGGCGGCAATGGCGATAGCGGGAAGGAGGCATCGTCGTCCGGCTGCGCGGAGCTGTGCGACCATATGGCCTCGTGCGCGGAAGAAGGCAGCGACATCGTGCGCGCCGGCTGTTCGGGAGCCTGCTCGATCGGCGTCTACACGAAGGAGCAGATTGCCTGCGCTACGCGCGCGGCTTGCACCGATGTCTCGAGCTGCTTCCCGCAGGCATCGGAGGAGTAGCGCCCCCTTGGGTCGAGCGGGCAGTGTGAGGAGCGCGTATGACTCGGCACATGCGAACCGCATTCGTCGCCGGCGCTACTGGATACACCGGGCGCGAGGTCGTACGGCAGCTCCGGCAACAGGGCGTCCGGACGATCGCGCACGTTCGCCCCGGCTCGCGGGCGAGCGGCTGGGCCGACGCGTTTCGGCGATGGGGCGCGGAGGTGGCCGAGGTTGCCTGGGAGCCCGAGGCGCTCCGGGGAGCGATCGAGGTCGCAAGGCCCGACGCGGTGTTCTCGCTCATCGGGACGACCCGCGCTCGTGCGAAGCGAGAGGCGCTCCAGGAAGCAGACATCTACGACGCGGTGGACTATCGCCTGCACGCGATGCTCGTCGACGCCGTGTCGGCGACCTGCCCAGGCGCACGGCTCGTCTACCTCTCGTCCATGGGCGCGGATGCGTCGTCGCGAAACCCCTACCTGGCCGCCCGCGGACGAGCCGAGCGAAAGCTCGTCGAGAGCGGCTTGCCATGGACCATCGCGCGGCCTTCTTTCATCAGCGGGCCCGATAGGGACCGGCCGAGACGCATGGAGCGGGTCTCGGCCGTAGTCGCGGATCGCCTCCTTGGCGTCGCGGGGATCTTCGGGGCTGCAGGGCTACGCGAGCGGTACCGTTCCATCGACAACGTCGCGCTCGCGAGTGCGCTGATCGCCGCCGCGTTGAACCCGGCGTTCGCCGGCGAGACTCTGCCGGGCGAAGCGCTCCAGCGCCTCGCGGCCGGGCAGGCGTAGCCGCTCCCGCAAATTCCGTTGGCACCAGGAATCTCGCCGAGGTCGCACCACCCAAGGGTTTCCCGGTGGTCAGGAGATCCTCGCTTCTCGGAGGGCCGTCACTTTGGGTAAGCTTGTCTGAACAGCTGCCCAAAGGGCGGCCAGGACGGGGCCCAGGCCGCCGCCGCTCGGGGGGAATCGAACATGAAGAATTGGATGGTTGTTGGCTTCGCGCTGCTCGTTCTCGTCTTCACGGTCTCCGCTTGCGGAGACGACGACAAGCTGACCTGCGAGAGCGTCTGCGACCGCCAGGGACAAAGGTGCGGCGACGATCCCGACGAGATCGCCGATTGCAAGGCCACGTGCAAGCGCGTCAAGATTCCGTCCAATGTGCTCTCCTGCATCGATCGGGCGGATTGCCCCTATGAAGCTTCCGTGGCGTGTTTCGCGATGGTCAAGCCGACGTCCGAGTGTGTGGAGATGTGCGACCACCTGGTCTCTTGTTTCGAGGATGACGACGAAACCGAACGCACCATCTGCACGGGGCAATGTTCGCTCGGTTTCTACACGAAGGAGGAGATTGCCTGCAGCACGCGCGCGGCTTGTAGCGAAATGATGAGCTGCATAACCGGATCACCTCCGCAGGATTAGGTCGTTCTCGCAGGATCCCTACGCCTTCACGCTGCGGCGCGTAACAACCTCGTCCGAGTCGCTATCGCGCCACGATGTCGTGCCCGCCGTTCGGCTGGGAGGTGCGCGGGAAAATCCGCTTCTGCCTTCCCGCCGTGGCCTCGGCGAGTGCAATGGATCGGACGATTCGACGGGAGTAGACTTTCGGGCACTTCGCGAAAGGCCCCGCGTGTCCATCCCGTCGATTGAAGATGCAGCGCTCCTGGAGAACAACCTCGTTTTCAACGAATGGCACCGTGGGAGCGTCGAACGCGATCCCGCCGCCATTCGGATCGGGAGCCACATTCCGGGCTTCACCTGCGTGATCCCTCTCGACGCATCCGGGAGGCTCGACGAGACCCTCGGCGGTTTCGACCGCGCGAGGCTCGTGCCCTGGAGCGATGTACGTGAGGAAGATCTCAGGGAACGCGGATTCGCCCCTGCGGGCGCGCTCTGCTTCATGGTGCTCGACGAGGAGAGGATCGACCGTCCGGGCGCCATCGAGATCGAGGTCGTCCACGACGCAGATGCGATGAAGCGCTTCACCGAGGTGCAGGTCGACGGCTTCGGCGCGTCGGCCGAGGAGGCGCCCAAGTGGAAGGCGTGGCTCGGCGAGGCGAACCTGCGAAACCTCGGGCACGCGAGCCAGATCTTCTACGTCGGCCACCTCGCTGGTGAGCCCGCCGGCGTCACGCTCCTCGTCCAGACCGGGATTGTTGGCGGCATCTACGCGGTGGCCACGCTGCCGCGGCATCGTCGCCACGGCGTGAGCCGCGCGCTCCTCCAGCGCGCAATCCAGGACGCGCGCGCCCGCGGCTGTGAGACCATCACCTTGCAGGTCTTCGAGGGGAGCGCCGCCTACGGGCTCTACCGCTCGCTGGGCTTCCGCGACGCGTTCCGCTCTCCAGTCTTCGCGCGGTAGACCGCGTCAGGCCTCGGTGGAGCATCTCGTCGAATGCCATCTGGACGGGCGCTGAGCTGCTTCCTGCGGGAGGCGGCCCTGTCGGCGCCTGGTGATAGGCTTCTCTGCATGGACTCGGACGAGAAGAATCGAAAGACCAAGATCACCTACGAGGCAATCGAAGAGCTGCCGCCGAACCTCGTAGGCGAGATCGTGGAGGACACGCTCTATGCGTCGCCTCGTCCGGCGGCGCCCCACGCGCTGGCTGCGTCCGCGCTCATGGTCGCGGTGGGGGGGCCCTTCCATTTCGACCTCGAGGGTCCGGGAGGCTGGTGGATCCTGGTCGAGCCCGAGCTCCACCTGGGGCCGGATGTGATCGTTCCCGATCTCGCGGGGTGGCGACGGGAGCGGATGCCGAACCTCCCCGACGTCGTGCATTTCACGGATCCTCCCGACTGGATCTGCGAGGTGATCTCTCCGCGTACCGCCGCCCTCGACCGGATTCACAAACTTCCAGCCTATGCGAGAGCCGGCGTAGCCCACGCGTGGATGGTAGACCCCCGCGAGCACTCGCTCGAAGTCTTCCGCCTGGCGGAAGACCAGTGGGTCTTCATCCAATGCTGGGACGGGGACCAGCGGGTTCGGGCCGAGCCGTTCGAAGCCGTCGAGCTCGACCTCTCAAAACTCTGGTTGCCCAAGGCGTAGGCGTCCGTTCAATCTCCATCAACAACGAACGGGGGGTGATTCGTGTACATGCCAGCCGAATTTGCGCCTGCGGATCGCGCCATTGGATGGCGGGTCGTTCGAGATCACCCGCTGGGCCTACTTCTCTTGCCAGGCGGCTCGATTGTTCCGCTGCCCATGTTGGGCGACGAGTCGGGTCGGCTCCTACGAGGACATCTCGCGAGAGCTAATCCGGCCTCGTCCTTGCCCTCCGGAACCGAGGTGACTGTTGTGTTCCTTGGGCCACATGCGTACGTGAGTCCCACCTGGTACTCGGCCCCTCGAGAGAACGTCCCGACATGGAACTACGTGATCGTTCAGATGGAAGGGACGATCTCTTGGCTCGGTGAAGAAGAGACGCACAGGCTGCTCGACGATATGTGCGCCAGGTTCGAAGCGCCAGGCGGGTATTCCTTGAACTGGGTGGACGATGCTCGAGTAGCGGCGATGCTACGCGAAATCGTGGGGTTCCAGATCCACGTGCAGGAGATGCAGCCTAAGCTCAAGCTCTCCCAGAACAGGTCTCTCGAGGATCGGTCGCTTGTGCAGAGCCATTTCGCCCAGGCTCCCTCGCCCGGACCTGAGCTCGCCGACTGGATGTCTGGAACGAAAAGGTGAACCTGGCAGGCGCGTTGGACACACGCCTGCCAGCGATCTACGGGTTGCACGCAGGACGAGGATCGCTCACGACCTCGACCCTCGTATCGTCATCGCAATCATCGGCGGAGATACTGCACTCCCACATGTCGTCGCGGTTGCCCACATTGGGACAATCTCTCCTCGTGACGGTGTGGCAGTGGACCGGAATCTGAGTCGTGTCGTAGAACTCGACGACCTTGCAGCCACCATCGTTCGGGACGACGAGCAGGTCGGTCCGGATGTAGGCGCGGTCGTAGTCGCGGTCGCCGGGACGATTCAGTACGGTGAGCTGGGCCGGCCTGCATGCCTCGAGGGCGTCCTCGATGCAGCCGTACGCCACGTGCTCCTCGGACGAACAGCTGCAGTCGACACCCTCGTTGCCACACGGGCGCCATCGGGTCTCGACCGAAGGGCAGATCTCGAACGATAAACCCACTTCCCGCTTGTAGTCCTCGACGAAACCTCCGGCGCTATCGGAGGAGCTTTCCCCACAAGCCGGTGCAAGGAAGAGGGTCATCAGCGCGGCAGCTCTAACATTCATGGCGAATCCAATCAGAGGCCGGTTGCACCGCGGAACGGGCGGAGGACTGGGTCCGCCGCCCCCAAGGCAGTGTCGCAGGGCCGTCACTTTGCGTAATCGATCAACCTTCGCATAGGACGTCTGGACCCGACCAAAGCGGCCAAAGAATATCTACGCCAGGCTCTGTGCCACGAGAGCGTCTCCTCCATCGAAGGGGACTGTGGCCGGCGGCCCTAGAAGGCGAGCCGGGTGATCGTCTTCCGTCGCCAGCCGAGACGGTAGTAGGTCGCCTGAAGGACGAACATGCTCGTGAAGGCGATCGGGTAGGCGGCCCAGACCCCGTCGATCCCGATTTTCTGGCTGAGGAGCCACGCGGACGGCACCTCGACCAGCGCGATCACGGAGATCGCGATGCCGGTAGGGATCAGCACGGTTCCGCTCGCGCGCATGACGCCCGACAGCACGGAGGCCATGCCGAAGATGACGACGCTCCACATCACGATGTGGACGAGGCGCTGTGCGAGCTCGATGACCGCTGGATCGGTGATGAACAGGCCGAGGAGGGGGCGCGAGAGCGCGTAGGCCAGGACGATAAGGGTTCCGGTGATGACGAGGTTGAGCAGGAGGCCCGTGCGAGCGATCGCGCCGAGCTGCTCGGAGCGTCCGGCGCCGATCGCCTGTGCACCCAGGATCGAGGCGGTGATCGCGATTGAGAGCGCCGGGAACTGCACGTAGCTCAGAACCTGGTTGACCGCGCCATAGGCCGCCGTCGCGTTCGAGCCGAAACCGTTGACGAGCCCGAGGAGGACCAGCTCGGCGAGGGACATGGCGATCATCTGCATCCCGGTGGGCAGACCGATGCGGAGGACGGCCCGCAGTAGCGTCCGATCGACGCGCAGGTGTTGGATGAGCTCGCGGTCGGGGGCCAGCACGTGGCGTCGCCTGCGGAGGTCGAAGGCGAGCCAGCCGAGGGCGACGGTGATCGCGAAGACGGTCGCGACGGCGGCACTGGCGGCGCCGAGCTTCGGAAGCCCGAGCCAGCCGCGGATCAGCGCAGGCGTCACGAGCAGACCCGTCGCGGTCGACACGGCGAGGGCCTTGAGGGGCGTCACGGTGTCGCCGACCCCGCGCATCATCGAGGTGACGAGGAAGAACAGGAACAACAGGGGCATGCCTATCAGCGTGATGCGGCCGTAGGCGGTCGCCTCCGCCAGCACGTCCGGCGGCGTGCCGAGGAGCTTCATCAGGCTCCCGGCGAAGGTGCCTCCGACGACGGCCACGACGAGGCCTGCAATCAGCGTGACGCTCGTCGCCGTCCCAACGATCGCCCTGACCTTGTCGGGCTGCTTCGCGCCCCAGGCCTGGCCGATGAGCACGGACGCACCCGTTCCCATGCCGATGAGGAAGGCGATCAGGAAGAACATCACCGGGAAGAACGCAGAGGCGGCCGCGAGCGCGCTCACGCCGATCATCTGCCCGAGGAAGATGCTGTTGAGGGTGCCGGAGAGAGATTGGAGGATGTTGGCCAGCATCATCGGCCCGAGAAAGGCGATGAAGATCTTCCAGAGCGGTCTGTCAGCGGTCATCGGTGCGTGGGGCTGGAGCGATCGGAATTCGAAGGGACGGCCCCCTCCTGCGACGAAGTTTGGCGCGGGTTTTACCCTGGTATAATTCCGACGTCAACCGGCCCGAGAGCCGAGATCGTCGGTCAACCCAGCCGATTGCCCCCGGCGCGAGTCCGTCACTCTTTGGGTCGCAAGTCGATCGGGTAGCGAACGGTGATGCTTCCGAAATCGCGCGGCGCGGGGAACGTAGTCCCGCTGAGCCCGTCGAGGATGCAGGCCTGGACGAGAACCGATTCCAGGGTGGTCTCGTCCTCGTCGAACTCCGCGTCGATGACGCGGCCAACGCCATCCCGCGCCTCGATCGCGAAGAGGATGGCTACGCGACCTGCGAGCTCGGGCCAGTGTTGAAGCGCCTCCTCGTAGCATCGCTTCACTGCTGGCAGCACTTGCTGTTCCATCGCGTCGCGCACCCCCTTTCGAGCGGCTTCGTCGGCCTCGGCCTTGTCGGCGTCGCCAGGTTTGGCGGCCGGAGCAGTCCGAGCGGCCGCCGTCCGGGCACCGCCGAGAGGTGGGGCTGTTGGGGTAGCCGTCCCTGGAGCGTTCGGGCCGGAGGTGGAACCGGCTCTCTCGAGCTTCTCCTCCGCAGGAGCTCGTTCCTCCACCGGAGCGCGCGTCTTCGAGGAAGGTGAGGGTTCCTCGGGCTCTTCGGTGGGCTGGTCCGTGGCTCGGGACGCGATGGAGGTCGGATCGGGACGGCTCTGCGACAGGAAAACGAGCACGAGGGTCAGGGTCGAAACCAGTAAGGCAGCGGGTCCCCATGCTCGAAGTTTCATGCGTCCTCCGGAAGGCCTGCGGCGTGTCTCGAGCCGGCCAGCGTCCGAGCGTCTCGACCCACGCCTCTCGATGCTTCGGACGAGCTTATCGGGGCAGCACCACCCCTCACAATCTTGGAGCTCGTCGTTTCGCTAGTGCTTCTTTTCGAACGGTGAGAGGAGTTTGTTCTCCAACTTCTTCAGCCACCCCGGCACGCGCTCTCCGAAGGGTCCGGGCTTTACAGCCTCAATCTTGGGATCGGACGTAGTTCCCTCGACACGGAAGCTGACCGGGACCGGCTCGGAGAACTTCTCCTTTCCTGCGACATATTCGGGCTCGACGCCGAGTTGGCCCTCCAGATCGAGAGCCCCGTCGAGGCCGACCCGCCCAGTCAGGGTGAGCTTTCCCTCGGCGGTATCGGCGACAGCGGGCTCCACGAGGTTGGCCCAGCCGTCGGCGACTCGGACGTCGGCCCTTGGATCGCCGAGGCTCGTGTGTCCCTTCATCGCGGGCGGCTTTCCGCCGAGGTGGAGTTTCGCCAATTCCTTTTCGAGCGCCGAAACGATCGCCTCGCCAAGGGTGAAGTGGATCCAGGTCGCGTCGTGCAGCTCGAAGTGCGCGGTGCCCGCGGTGTTGCGTTGGAGGGCCGCGCCGCTGGTGCCGCGTCCGGAGAGGTCCGCCCGTGCGAAGAGCTTGCCCTCGATCGATTCCGGCGGGGAGGGAAGGGCGCCCAGGTCGATGCCTGCGAGCCGGATATGCACGTTCCACGCGGGGAGGGCGCTGTTCGAGATGTCGGTCCAGCCCTGCGCGTGCAGCGACCCACGGAAGGCCTTGGCGGTGAGGTCTTCCAGGGTGATCAGCGGATCCTCGTCGTGGAGCAGAGCATAGATGTCGGTGACGTCGAGCCTCGTCCCCTTGCTCCGGTCGACCAGGGAAAACGAACTGTCGCGAAGCGTGATGCGTTCGATGCGCACCGGATGCTTGGGCGGCTGGTGGTGCGATGGGGGCTTCTTGGGGTGCGAGGGAAGATCCCAGGCTCCGTTGGGCAGGCGGACCAGGACGAGGTGGATGCCGCGCAGGTCGACCGAGTTGACTTTGCGGTGCGTCCCCAGACTGGCGAGGAACGCCCACGGGTCGAAGTCGATGGCAATTTCACTGGCGGTGAGTACGGGTTCGCCCGCCTTGCCCAGGACCCGAAAATCCTCGACGGTGACCGTCGTCGACAGGATGCCCTTCTCCTGTACGGAGCGGGTCGTCATCGTCGGGCCGAGTTGGTCCGAGATCTTGGGAAGGATCTTCTTCTCGACGTGCTTGCCAAACGAAGCAGTGTGGAGCCACACGAAGGCGGCCACGATCATCAACACGGCGAGGGAGACGAATCCGAGCGCCACCCGGCCGAGCACGTGGAGGAATCGTCGATTGGGTGGCCTGGCAGCGGGCGACTCGGGCTCTGCCATCCGGCGAAGTTAGGAAGGCCCACGGACTGACGCAAGGCGCCGGTGGGCCGGAGAGGCCGCGAGCGGCCGGGGAGCGTGATAGGTTCGAGCCCATGGCCGAAGGCATCTACCTACCGCCGATCCCGCGAGGAACGCTGCTCCCCGAGCCGGCGAGGGTCGAGAGACTCCAACAGGCGCTCCCCCTCATCCTCGCGACGACCGAGGGAGAGACCGATGCGGTCGCCATCCAGGCGACGCTCGCGACGCTGCTCTGGGACGCCCTCCCGCAGGCGAGCTGGTGTGGATTCTACCGAACGACCGCCCCTGGGATGCTCACGGTAGGGCCCTACCGAGGACCCATGGGATGCCTTCGGATCCCTTTCGAGCGGGGAGTCTGCGGCGCCTGCGCGCGGACGGGGCAGACGCAGCTCGTTGAGGACGTGACGCGATTCGCCGATCACATCGCCTGCGACGATGCGACTCGTTCCGAGCTGGTCGTCCCTGTCTTCGCGCACGGCGAGGTGGTCGCGGTGCTCGACCTCGACTCCCACCAACTCGCAGCGTTCTCGGCTCGGGAGGCGGAGGTGCTCGAGGCGTTCCTCTCGCGCGCGTTCGCAACCGCGGTGTTCTGAGCGAGCTCAGCTCTTCGTCAGGGGGCTCGGGCCGACAGGCCAAACATCAGAGGCAGCCTGGCGGTTCCGTCTGGCCAGAGCCATCGCCGGCCCTCGCCGGGGACGAGGCCGCCGATCACCTTGCAGCCATTGGCGTGGGGAAATTCTCGAACGGTCTCGAGGAGGAGGCCGGCGTCGATGAGGCTCTGGACGATCTCACCCAGGCCCCGCTGCCAGGACTTGGCCGGAACGTCGTTCGGGACCGTCGGCCCCACGGTGACGGCCCCCAGACCGTCGCCCGACGCCGCGACGTAATCGCCGACGGGATCGACGAACGGACCCCGAAGGAAGTAGTCGTCGCCGCTGAGGCGCAGGTCTGCACCGAAGGACCAGACCGACGGGTGGAACTCCACGTAGACGAAGCGACCTCCCGGTCGGAGGACGCGCCGAACGCCGCGCGCCCAGGCGTCCAGGTCGGGCAGCCAGGGGGTCGCGCCGTAGCTCGAGAAGGCGAGGTCGAATCGCTCGTTTGTTCCCTCCAGCCAACTCACGACCTCGGCCTCTTCGAAGCGCGCGGGGATCTCTGAGCCTGCTGCCAAGCTGCGGGCAAAGCCGATCGCCTCGTCCGAGAGGTCGACCCCGACGACCTCTGCACCGCGGCGAGCCAGGCAGAGCGTGTCCTGACCCGCGTTGCACTGGAGATGCACCAGGCGTTTCCCCCTCAAGTCGCCTAGCAGCTCGACCTCCTCGGGGAAGAGCACGTCGCCGCCGCTTCGGAGGAAGGAGATCTGGTCGCCCTTGTGCGCGTTGTGATTGCGAGTCGCGGCGTTCCAACTTCGCCGCAGCTGGTCGAGATCCGAAGAGGGCTGCATCTCGCCATCGTACGCCAGATTCCGATCGGCGATCGACCGGGCGTTTCCTTCCGAGGGATGTCGTCGCAGCTGTCGGAGTGGGCCTTCGCGGCGACCGAGCGAGCGGGAGTGGGCGAAGGCACGGCGGGAGCTTAGTTTCGCGGTAGCTCTCGCCATGTACCAAGGACGGACTAGGACCTCGTGACGAAGGATCCGAGATCGCTCCGACACGTCGCGCTCCTCGTCGTTTCCGTGGCAGGGCTGGCAGCGGGCGGCGTGTTGTATCTGTCGGGCGAGCGGGAGGCCGCCTGGTGGGCGTGGTTCTGCGCGACCGCGATCGTCCTCCTCTCCACGTTCGTTTCGGTCGCGTCGAGCCTGCTGAGGAAAGAGGCCGGCGTCGACGTCATCGCCGTGCTGGCGATGGCCGGCGCCCTCTTGCTCGGCGAGGTCCTCGCCGGCGCGATCATCGCGGTCATGCTCACGGGCGGCGGGGCGCTGGAGCGCTTCGCGATCGCGCGTGCCAGGCGCGAGCTCGGCGCGCTTCTCCGGCGAGCCCCACGCGTCGCTCACAGGAGGGTCGGGTCGGAGCTCCTCGACGTCGACATCGGCGACGTCGAGGTGGGAGACGTGCTCGTGGTCAAGCCGGGCGAGGTCGTGCCGGCGGACGGAATCGTCGGCGCATCGGGAGCCGTGCTCGACGAGTCGGCCTTGACGGGAGAGGCGAGGCCCGTCGAGCTCGAGCCAGGTTCCCCCGTGCGCAGCGGCGGGACCAACGCCGGTGCGCCGCTCGAGCTACAGGTGACGGCGTCGGCGGAGGAGAGCACTTTCGCAGGCATCATCCGCCTCGTGCGCGCCGCGGAGGAGTCGAAGGCACCCTTCGTCCGCTTGGCGGATCGCTATGCCCTCGGATTCCTTGCCGTGACCCTCTCGGTGGCCGGTGTGGCGTGGATCGCCTCGGGCGAGGCCGTTCGTGCGCTCGCCGTCCTCGTCGTTGCGACGCCGTGTCCGTTGATCCTTGCGGCGCCGGCGGCGATCATCGGGGGCGTCTCTCGCGCTGCGAAACACGGGATCATCGTGAAGGGTGGGGGACCGCTGGAGACCCTCGCGTCGGCATCGGCGCTGCTGCTCGACAAGACGGGCACCGTCACTTCCGGGCGACCTCAGGTAACGGCCGTCGAGACCTTTGGTGTCGTCTCCTCGGACGAGCTCGTCCGCCTCGCAGCTTCCTTGGAGCAGGCGTCGATCCATCCCTTTGCCCCGGCGATCCTGGCGGAAGCGAGGAGCCGGAGGGTGGAGCTCCGATTCCCTACCGGGAGCCGCGAAAAGCTCGGCACGGGGATCGCCGGAAGCGTCGGTGAACGCCGCGTAGCAGTGGGTCAGCTGAACTTCGTTTCTCCTGGCGCGTCGAGGACGCCGGCGCTGCGATCGATCCAGCTCCGCACCGAGGTCGAAGGATCGTCCAGCGTGTTCGTCTCGATCGATGGAGCGCTGGCGGGCGCGCTCCTCCTGCAGGATCCCGTTCGCCCCGATGCCCCTCGCGCCCTTCGGTCCCTGCGGAGCGCCGGCATTCGACACATTCACATGGTGACCGGGGATCATCCGGGCGTGGCCGAGCTCGTCGGCGACGCCCTGGGAGTCGATCGGGTCTTCGCCGAGAGGACGCCCGAGGAGAAGGTCGAGGTGGTCCGGCTCATGTGCGCCGAGGGCATCACGGCGATGGTCGGCGACGGCATCAACGACGCCCCGGCCCTAGCGCTCGCGGACGTGGGCATCGCGATGGGCGCCCGCGGCGCAACGGCGGCCTCCGAGGCCGCGGACGTCGTCCTGACCGCGGACCGCCTCGAGGGCCTGCTCCTCGCTACGGACATCGCCCGCCGGACCCGCCGCATCGCGCTGCAGAGCGTCTTCGTCGGCATGGGACTCTCGCTGGTCGCGATGGGCTTCGCTGCGGCGGGAGCCATCACGCCCATCGCCGGAGCCATCCTTCAGGAGGGAATCGACGTTCTGGTCATCCTCAACGCGCTGCGCGCCCTCGTGGGGCCGAGACTGGGCCCACGAAAGACGCCCGAGATGCGGCGCCTGGCGAGAGGCCTGGCCTCCGCCCATCGCGCGCTCCGCCCTCACATCGGCGAGCTCGTCTCGCTAGCCGCGCGCCTCGACACGCTTCCGCCTGCCGACGCTCGAGAGGAGCTGGAGCGCGTGCGCGAGATGCTGGAGAAGGAGCTGCTCCCCCACGAGCGGGAGGAGCAGAGGACGGCATATCCGATCGTGGGGAAGATGTTGAAACACGAGGATCCGACGGGTCCGCTCATCCGGACCCATCAGGAGATCCAGCGCCTCGTCCGGCTCTACGGTCGCTTGATCGAACAGTTACCCGCGGACGGGCCGAGGCCCGACGACCTCCGCGATCTGCGTCGAGCCCTCTACGGCCTCCACGCGATCCTCGCGCTCCATTTCGCCCAGGAAGACGAGCTCTTCAGCCTGCTCGAGGCATAGCGCGCGCTTGCTGGATCGGCGGACCGGGGCGAGGCCTATATCGAGCGCCGGTGCCGGCCGCGCAGCTATGGAAGGTTGGAGGTCGAGCCGTGATAGTCTGACCCGCATGGAGCGCGTGCGCGGCATCGGCGGCATCTTCTTCAAGTCCAAGGACCCCAAGGCGCTGTCGCGCTGGTACGCCGATCACCTGGGCGTGCCGGTCGAGCCCTGGGGCGGGGCGTCGTTCAAATGGCGCGAGCACGAGGGCGCCGGCCAGGACGCCTCCACAGTCTGGAGCCCTTTCCCTGCCGACACGACGTACTTCGAGCCGAGCCAGGCGCCCTTCATGATCAATTTCCGTGTCGACGACCTCGACCGGATGCTCGAGCAACTCCGTCGCGCCGGAATCGCTGTGGACGAGCCGCGCGAGGAGTCCGAGTACGGCCGCTTCGGCTGGCTCATGGATCCCGACGGCAACCGCATCGAGCTCTGGGAGCCGCCGAAGCGTTAGCACGTCAACGTGTGAAGTACCGCTACGGTCAGCTGTTTGACTCGCATCGTTCGCTTCCGTACCGTCGCCCCCCATGTCCCAGAGCGGAACCCTCGAACTCGAAGGTCTCGCGGTGCGCCTCGTTCCGCTGCGGCCGGAGCATGCTCCGGAGCTCCACCGCCTCGCGGAACCGGGTGTGCTCGAGCACTACACTCACTCTCCCGAGGACGAGAGCCTCGAGGCGTTCGCGGTCTGGATGGAGCGCATTTACTTCGGGCGCGCCAACAAATGGCCCTTCGCCGTGCAGAGTGTGGCGACCGGTGAGCTCGTCGGCGCGACGAGCTTCATGGACATTCGGCTCGACGATCGGGCCCTGGAGATCGGCTCTACGTGGTACGGCCGCCGGTTCCAGGGCACCACGGTGAACCCGGAAGCCAAATACCTCCAGCTACGCCACGCATTCGAGGAGTTGGGGATGCGGCGGGTGCAGCTCAAGACCAGCACGGAGAACGTGCAGAGCCAGCGGGCGATCGAGAAGCTCGGCGCGGTCCGGGAGGGCGTCCTCCGGAACTACCAGCTACGGATGAACGGCCTCTCCCGGGACACGGTGATCTACTCGATCACGGACACCGAGTGGCCGGCCGTGAAGGAGCGGCTCGAGGCGAGGCTGCGCGCCGCGAGCAACCGCGAGATCCGCTGAGGCGCTCTCGCGTCGCCGCGAGCTGAAGAAATCGGCCCCGTCCAGCGGGGCCGATCTCCAAACAGGCTCGTGCGTTTGCGAAGCCCGAGACCTCAGCGCGGCTGACGCGCGACGGCGAGCTGGAGCGCCTGGCCGTCGACCTCTGCCTCGGTGCGGAAGTCGCCGGCGGGGTCGTCGACGAGGGCCAACGAGACGGAGAGCGTCTCGGCGGCGATCATCTCCTGGTGGGCCTCGATCGCCTGCCGCAGCAGACCGTCGCAGCGGAGCTCCACCCGGATCCGATCGTCGAGGAGGAAGTCGGCGCTCTTGCGGGCCGCCTGGACGTTCCGGATCACCTCGCGGGCGAGGCCCTCCCGCTCCTGCTCGGGCGTGACGGTGGGATCGAGCTCGATCGAGACGACCTGGTGCACGGCCAGGTTCGGCCGGTCGCCTCGCGGGGCCCGACGGATCTCGACGTCGGCGGCCGTGATCGGCTCGCCTTCGACGGTGATCGTCTCGCCGTGCTCCAGCCGGAGGATGTCGTCGAGCTGCAGCCGGGCGATCGCTCCGGCCACCGTCTTCATCCGCGCTCCCAGCCGGGGGCCCAGCGCAGGGAAGTTGGCCTTGGCGGTGATCTGCACGAACTTGTCCTCGTGGCGGTCGTACTCCACCGACTGGACGTTGAGCTCGTCCTGGAAGTAGCGCTCGAACTTGCGCAGGTTCTCGAGGACCCGCTCCTCCCGGTGGACGATGCGCAGGGAGCGAAGGGGGATCTTGGCGCGCACGCCGATCTTGTCGCGCTGGTTGCGACCCAGGGTGACCAGGGCCACCATCGCCGCCACCGCCTCCTCGAGCTCCGGCCGCAGCAGGCGGGTGTCCGCCTCGGGGAAGCGCTCCAGGTGCACGCTCTCCTTGCCGCCAGCGGGGTGGACGGAGGCGAGGTTCTGGTAGGTGGTCTCGGCGAGGAAGGGGGCGAAGGGCGCCATCACCACGCTCAGGGTGTGGAGCACCTCGTAGAGCGTCTCGAACGCGAAGCGCTTGTCCTCCGGCATCCCCTCCTGGGCGAAGTGGGGCCGGTTGAAGCGGATGTAGGTGTTGGTCAGGTCCTCGATGAAGCCGAGGAGCGCCGGCACCACGTTGTAGAGCCGGTAGGCGGCCATCTCCCGGTTCGTGGTCTCGATCAGCCCGTGGAGCCGCGAGAGCACCCACTGGTCGAGGACGTTGGGCGAGTCGTGGGCGTCGACCTTGGGGCGGAAGCCGTCGACGTTGGCGTAGTTGACGAAGAAGGAATACGAGTTCCACCAGCGCACGAGGACCTTGCGCGCCACGTCGCGGACACCAGCCTCGGAGAAGCGGAGCTCCTGCGCCTTCACCACCGGCGAGTCGATGAGGTACAGGCGCAGCGCGTCGGCACCGTGCTTGTCGAGCACCTCCATCGGATCGGGGTAGTTGCGCAGGCTCTTGCTCATCTTCTTGCCGTCCTCGGCGAGGATGAGCCCGTTCACGATCACGTTCCGGAAGGGCGCGCGATCGTAGAGCGCCGCGCCGATGACCATGAGCGTGTAGAACCAACCGCGGGTCTGGTCGAGGCCCTCGGCGATGAAGTCGGCGGGGAAGCGCTCCTCCAGCGCCTCCGGATGCGCGTAGGGATAGCCCCACTGCGCGAACGGCATCGATCCGCTCTCGAACCAGCAGTCGAGGACGCC
Organism: Vulgatibacter incomptus; assembly: GCF_001263175.1. Classification (GTDB taxonomy): domain Bacteria; phylum Myxococcota; class Myxococcia; order Myxococcales; family Vulgatibacteraceae; genus Vulgatibacter; species Vulgatibacter incomptus. The sequence goes on from NZ_CP012332.1 coordinate 1,445,180, forward strand.
CTCGATCCGCTGGAGGGGGCTCTTGCCCGTAGGAGAGGGGATCCGGACCGAGTCGATTCGGTCAATGTGGAGATCCTCGATCTTCTCGCCGGAGAGCCGCTCCAGCTCCTCGCGGGAGCCGATGCAGATCACCTCGCCCTCGGCGTTTCGCCAGATGGGCAGCGGCGTACCCCAGAAGCGGTTGCGCGAGATCGCCCAGTCCCGGGCGTTCTCCAGCCAGTTGCCGAAGCGGCCGTCGCGCAGGTGCTCGGGCACCCAGCGGGTGGTCTGGTTGGCGGCGACGATCCGGTCCTTGATCTTCTCGACGGCGACGAACCAGCTCGAGACGGCGCGGTAGATCAGCGGCGTGTCGGTGCGCCAGCAGAAGGGGTAGCTGTGGAGGATCGTGTCCTGCTTGAAGAGCCGGCCGCTCTTCTTCAGCTCGGCGATGATCTCCTTGTCCGCTTCCTTGACCTTCCGGCCGGTCCAAGGCGCCACCTCGGCCGTGAAGGTTCCGTCGTCGTCCACCGGGTTGACGAGCTCGATCCCCTCGCGGAGGCAGGCGTAGTAGTCGTCCTCGCCGAAGGCGGGCGCCATGTGCACGACGCCGGTGCCGCTGTCGGTGGTCACGTGATCCGAGTGGATCACCCGGAACGCGCCGCGCTCCGCCCGGTCGGCGAAGAAGGGGAAGATCGGCTGGTACCTGCGGCCGAGGAGCTTCTCGCCGGGGAAGGTCTCGAGGACCTCGGCGGCGTCGTCCTTGAAGACCGAGGGGAGGAGGGTCGCGGCCAGGATGAACTGACGCCCCGATTCCTTCTCACGGACCTTGACGTAGTCGATCGTCCGGCCGACGGCGAGGCCCAGGTTGCTGGGGAGCGTCCAGGGGGTGGTCGTCCAGGCGAGGATCGCGGTCTCCGGCTCGTCGAGGAGCGGGAACGTCACGGTGAGTGCGGGATCCTGCGTCTGCTTGTAGTTGAGGTTGGCCTCGAAGTTGGAGAGCGGCGTGGAGAGGCCCACGGAGTAGGGCACCACCTTGTGCCCCTCGTAGATCAGCCCCTTCTCCCAGAGCTGCTGGAAGACCCACCAGACGCTCTGCATGAAGCTCACGTCCATGGTGAAGTAGCCGTTCTCCATGTCGACCCAGCGGCCGACGCGGCGCACGGTCTTCTTCCACTCCTCCGAGTAGCGCTGGACGATGCCGCGGCAGGCGGCGTTGTAGCGGTCCACGCCGTGCTCGAGGATCTGCTTGCGGCTCTCGAGGCCGAGGCTCTTGTTGATCTCGTACTCGACGGGCAGCCCGTGGCAGTCCCAGCCGAAGCGCCGGGTCACGTGGCGCCCCTTCATCGTCCAGTAGCGGGGGACGATGTCCTTGAGGACGCCGGCGAGGATGTGGCCGTAGTGGGGGAGGCCGGTCGCGAAGGGGGGGCCGTCGTAGAAGTTGAAGGGCTCGGCGCCCGCCGTCTGCTCGAGGGACTGTTCGAAAATGCGCCGCTCGTCCCAATGCCTGAGGATCTCATCCTCCTGGCGGGGGAACTGGACGTCGGGTCGAACGGGAGAGAACGGCTTCAGGGACGCGATGGAGTCGGCACGCATGATGGGGGTCGGACTCTACCAGACATGGAGAGGGCTGGACTGCTCCAATCCTTCGTTCGAAGGCCTCCTCGACCAACACGGCGCGAGGGCCCTTTCCTCCCGCCCGAGGGGGGAGCCCGCCTCCGATGCGCGACTCGTGGGAACGGTTCCCCGACGCTGGTCCGAGGGTCAGTGCTCGTTTTGAGGCAAGCCGTCCGCGACGTCGTAGTAATCGCCCTTGTCGGCCACGTGGATGTGGATCCGCAGGCTCGTGTCGGTGGGGTGCTCGAACGCGCCCATCGCCACGCCGATCCAGTCCTTCTCGATCGGATCCCAGAAGAGCGAAGAGCCGCAGTTCGAGCAGAACCCTCGTCGCACCTTCTCGGAGGAGCGGAACCACGTCAGGTTGTCGTTGCCCTCGATCTGGAGTGCGATCCGGGGCACGTCGGTCGACGTGAAGAAATGGCCCGACCATTTGCGACACTGCGTGCAGTGGCAAGCGTCGGGCGGGGCCGGAGTACAGTCGAGCTCGAAACGCACGGCCCCGCAGAGGCAGGATCCCTTGTACATGTTCCCTCCCTGTTGACGACCAGTGTGGTGGCTTTCACCCGACGTTATCGGGAGGGAGCCGGTTGGCGCTCGAGGAATATCCAAGGAGACGCGGGAGCGCCAGCGAACGGACTTACATGGCAAGCGCGACCCGAGTGCCCAATGTTGGCTCGCCGTGTCCTGGCTGACGCGCTGCGTTGCGGGGCATTCGAGCTTCCAGAGGAGCCGGGCCATGGTTGATCCACACGGTCTCGTCACCATCGCGAGCCATCATTCGGTCCAGGAGACAGCCGACCGTGCCGAGGAGTTGATCAAGTCTGCAGGCAAGAAGGTGTTCGCCCGCATCGATCATCACGCCGCCGCGAGGGACGTCGACCTGGAGATGCCACCGACGCAGCTCTTGATCTTCGGAGATCCACGCGCGGGGACGCCGCTCATGCTCGCTTCACCGACCTTCGCCATCGACCTGCCCCTCAAGCTCTTGGTCTGGCAGGGCTCGGACGGTCGCGTCAGGATCAGCTTCAACTCGGTCGTCTGGCTGAGCACTCGGCATAGTGGGGCAAGGAGCGACGATCAATTGGAGGCGATCGATGCCGCGCTACTTACGCTGGCCAAGAAGGCGGCGCAGTAGAATCGCAGGACCCGTCCACTCGGGACCTCGGCTCCCGGAAACCCAGTCGCCACTCCGGTATTTCGCGCCGCTCAAGACTCTTCTGAGGGCCCTCCGAACCGGCACTTGGCCCCTTGTTCGCCGTCGCCATCTTCGCGGCGCCGCCAGCCAACCCCGCGGCAGCGCACCCACCAAACGGGGACTGATCCGCCCCGGGAGGAACCGAATGGACCCGACGATGCAGTGGCAGCAGTACTCCAGTGGCCCAATGGCAGAGAAGATCGCGGAGGCGGTCCGCGGACGGCTCGAGGACAACGTTCGCGAGTGCGTTGCCGAGACGATTCGCGAGAAGGTGAAGGAGGCGATCCGCGACAGGCTGGGAGAGGCGATCCGCAGCTCGCTGTCCCAGCAGTGGCAGACGTTGTCCCAGTACGGCTACGGCGGCTTCGACCCCGATCGTTTCGCGTACCGGCTCAAGGAGCGGCTCTTCGAGGCGGTCCGCGAGAGGCTCGCGGAGTCGGTGCGGGAGCGGACAGGCGAGGTGCTGCGCGATCGCCTGGGCGAGGCTCTCAAGTCGGCGTTCGAGGCTCGTGGTGGGTTCCAGATGGGCGGACCGCAGATGGGGTACATGACCTGGGGACCGCAGGAGCACGAGCGCCTCGCCTCGTTCCTGGAAGAGCGGCTCAAGGAGACGCTCCGCGAGCGCGTGGCGGAGAAGGTCCGCGAGAAGGCGGTCGAAGTGGTGCGCCAGCGGTTCGGTGAAGCCCTGCGCAGCGCCTTCATGCACGCGCAGCCGGGACCCCAGGGATACGACACCGACCGGATCGCGAGGCACGTCCGCGAGAAGCTGGCGGAGGGCTTCCGGGAGAAGGTCGGGGAAGCCCTGCGGGAGCGGATCGGCGAGGTGGTGAAGGAGCGGGTGGGCGAGTCTTTCCGCGGTGGCATGGGCGCGGGCCCGTCCGGTCCGTCCTTCCAGCCCGACACCGATCGCATCGCCGAGGCGGTGCGTGAGCGGATCGGCGACGCGATCAAGGAGCAGGTGGGTCAGACCGTGCGCGAGCAGGTGGAAGACGCCGTCCGGAGCGCGATGTCGCACTGATTGCTGCTCAGCGTCTCTGTAGATGAAGGGATCGGAGGCATTTTCCGGTCCCTTTTTCGTCCGTCGCCTTGAAGGTTGCTAGCGCTTCGCCTTGGAAGCGGGCGCCTTCGCGGCACTCGACTTCGCATTCTTGGCAGCCGGCGCCTTCGCGGCCTTGGCAGCGCTCGGCTTCGCAGGCTTGGCGGCGCCCGCCTTCGCGGGCTTCTTCGACCGCAGCGAGGCCTCGAGCGAGGTCCGGGCCCACTCGACAAGCGCGTCGGCGTCGTCCAGCACCTCTCCCGGGACCCTCCAGTAGGACATCGACACCGACTTCCCGGTGTCCTTGTGCTCGTACGAGAAGGGGGCGCTTCCGCGGGCCTCGAACCGGGCCCGGTTCTCGTCGTCGACCTTGAGGTAGAGGATGTCGTCCACGACGAGCCCGGTGATCGCTCCTTCCACGTAGATTCCGTGGCCTCCGAACATGGCGCGGGAGGTTGCGGGTCCAAGACCCTCGAGCTGGTCGAGCACGTAGGCGACGAAGTCGGATCGGGATGCCATCAGAAAACCTCGGTTGAATGCGAGCCCTGGCGCTGATGCCGGGATTCTGCCACGGCGCTCAGGAGCGCGAACGGGATTCTGGAAGCCTGGCCGACGCCAGCTCGCCCGCCTGTCTCCGGTACAGCCGATGCCCCGTGTGAGAGCGCCCATCCAAAGGTGTCGGGCGGGCGACGACCCCAGAGGACTGTTTCAGCCCAATTGAGATGCCATCTTTGGGGGCGGAGGTGGCGCGATGCTCGAGACCTGGGTTCGAAATTGGCGGGCGATCACGGTACGCGGTGTCTTGGCCATCGCGTTCGGCATCCTCGAGATCGTCTGGCCGCGGATGACGCTGAGAGTACTCGTCGGGATCCTTGCCGCCTGGATCTTCGCGAACGGGATTCTGGCTCTCGTGGCCGGAATCGGAGCAGCCAAGCGGCACGGGCGGTCGGCGTATCTGATCTTCGAGGGGATCCTCGGGATGGTCGCCGGAGTGGTCGTGTTCGTCTTGCCGATGGTCACCGCCTATGCGGTCGTCTTCGTCGTCGGCATCTGGGCGGTCATCGCCGGATTCTTCCAGCTCGCCGCCGCGCTCGCCCTGCGGCACCACGTGACGGGCGAATGGCTCCTCGGTCTGTCCGGCGTGGCGTCCATCGTCCTCGGGATCCTGCTCTTCACCCACCCATCGGCCGGAGCGGTTGCGCTCGGCTGGTTGATCGCGGCGTACGCGCTGGTCTTCGGCGCCCTCCTGGTCGCCTTCGGCCTTTGGTTGCGGAGCCGCGCCGTACACCGGCAGGTCCCCGCGTAGCGCTCGTCCGCTCGGTTGAGAACCGCAAGACCGGGAGGGAGACCGACCGGTCCGGATGACCAGCCGAGCGGTTGCTCGCCACGCACGTGGAGGCTAGCGTCCTGGTCGTCGACTCAACTCGTCCGGACGCCGCCGCAATACGACCGGTGAAGTCCAAGCACGGCGAGCAGGTTTTGCCGGAAAGGAACCGTCTTGGCCTTCTTCCAGACGCCGCCGGAGCTGGGCAACCAGTTCCTCGATGACTGGGTGCTCCGCACCTATCTCGAGCGGACGCTCCCCGCGGAGGTGCGAGCCGAGATCGAGCCCGAGCTCCTCGAGATGGGCGAGCTCGCCGGCGGCGACCTGTTCCGGCTGTCACTCGCGGACCGCCTCTCGGAGCCCCGGTTGGTGCAGTGGGACCCTTGGGGCAATCGGATCGACCGAATCGAGCTGACGCCGCTCTGGAAGCGGGCGGCGCGAATCGCTGCCGAGCGCGGCCTGGTCGCCACGGCGTACGAGCGCAGGCACGGAGAGTGGTCGCGCATCCACCAGCAGGCGCTCGTCTATCTCTTCGAGCCGTCGACCGAGGTCTACACCTGTCCGCTCGCGATGACCGACGGTGCGGCGAAGACGCTCACGGTCCATCGGAACCAGGCGCTCCTCGATCGGGCGCTGCCGCGCCTCACCAGCCGCGATGCCGACCGGATGTGGACCTCGGGCCAGTGGATGACGGAGCGCACCGGCGGATCGGACGTGGCGATCTCCGAGACCCTCGCGAGGCGCTCGCCCGAGGGCTTCCGGCTCCATGGGACCAAATGGTTCACCTCGGCGACCACGTCGCAGATGGCGCTCGCCCTCGCGCGCCCGGAAGGGAATCCGCCCGGGGGCGCCGGCCTCGCGCTCTTTTCTATCTGGAGCAGCGGGACGAGAGCGGAGCCCTGAACGGAATCCGGATCAACCGCCTCAAGGAGAAGTTCGGCACGCGCATGCTCCCGACGGCGGAGCTGACCCTCGACGGAGCGCTCGCGATCCCCGTCGCGGGTCTCGACGACGGCATCAAGAAGATGGGCCCGATGCTGAACGTGACCCGGACCTGGAACGCGGTCTGCTCCGTCGCCGGGATGCGGCGGGCCATCGCGCTCTCGCTGGACTACGCCCGCAAGCGCGTCGTCTTCGGCGCGCCCCTGTCGGAGAAGGCGCTCCACGTCGATACCCTCGCAGGCCTCCAGGCGGAGCAGATGGGCGCGTTCCTCCTGGCCTTTCGGGTCGTCGAGCTCCTCGGCCGGGAGGAGGCCGGCGTGGCCGACGATCACGAGGTTCGGCTCGGGCGCCTGCTGACCCCGATCGCGAAGCTGACCACGGCGCGTCAGGCGGTCGCCACCGCGAGCGAGGCCCTCGAGAGCTTCGGCGGCGCGGGCTACGTGGAGGACACGGGCCTGCCGCGCCTGCTCCGCGACGCCCAGGTTCTCTCGATCTGGGAAGGAACGACCAACGTCCTCTCGCTGGACGTGTTGCGAGTATTGGGGCAGGGGAGTGGCGCCTTTCAGGCGTTCGAATCCGAAATCCGACATTGTCTCGAAAAGGCCGAATCGGCGGACGCCGCACGCGAGGCAAAGGTCGCCCTCGACGCCGTCGCCCACGCGGGGCGCTGGCTCGAAGCCGCTCTCGCCGAAGGGCGCGATGCCACCGAAGCGGGGGCGCGCCGCCTCGCGCTGACCCTGGGCAGGGCGATGGAGCTCGCGCGGCTCGTCGAGCACGGCGCGTGGCTCCTGGAGGCCAAGGGCGATCCCCGCGGAATCGCGGCGGCGCGGCGCGTCGCTCGCAACGGGGTAGACCTGATCGTCGACCTGCACGCGCTGGACGAGTCACGCGCGCTGGTCGGCGACGGGGCTCTCATCCGGAGCGGAGGAGATGCGCACGGCATGCACATCGCCCACGTTGAACGGCGGAGGTGATGGCGCGCGTTCCCGAGCGAGCGGCGCTCACGGAGAGGGCGGACGACGGAGATGAGGAGCCAATGTCGAGTCATATGCGTTTCCGCCCCTCGAGGGGCCCGGCACCATAGCCCCTCCGGCTGTTCGCGAAACCGTCGGTCGGATAGGTTCGAGGGTTCGTGGATCCGGGGGTGGCGATGCTGATGACCAAAAGTCGTTCAGCGGTACAGGGTGCGCTGGCGACGGCGAAAAGGTGGGCGGGAGCGCAGTACTGTACCGCGGCGGGTCGTGCCCGTCGGAACAAGGAGGAGCTCTATCGGGGGGCTGGGGGACTGCGGGTCCTGACATTCCACGAGACCGCCCCCGCCCACATGCGCGAGCTCGCGCGCATCGTCGACTGGTGCCGCAGGAACCTCGCCCTCGCGACCCCTGCCGACGCCGATGCATTGTTCCAGGGGGAATGGCCCTACGGTGCCGAGGAACGCGTCCTCCTGACGTTCGACGACGGCTTTGAGAGCAACTTCCAGGCCGCCGAGTGGCTGGCGAGAGAGGGTATCCGGGCGACGTTCTTCATCGTTCCCTCCCTGGTCGATCGGACCCTGGAGGAGTTCCTCGAGTTCCACGACAGGCGCGGCGTGCGCGCGTTCCCGATGCTCTCGCGTCACTGGCTGCGGGGGCTCTCGTCGACCCAGGTTCGTGAGATGATGTCGATGGGTCACCGGATTGGTGCGCACAACTATTCACATCGCGACCTGGGCTCGATGGTGGAGGGGGAAGACTTCGGGTACGAGATCCTGAATTCGCTCGACGCGGTATCCGAGCTCACGGGAGAGCCTTGTCTCGATTTCGCTACCTCGTTCGGGCAGCCCGAGAACGTATCGGACGAAGCGATCGACTTCTTGCAAGCCCATTGCCCCCGTGTGTATTCGTGTCATCGAGGGCTCAACGTCCCGGGCGTGACGCCTCGTTTCCTGCTTCGCCATGCCTGGGAAAGTCATCATCCCTTTTCCTTCACGAAGGCATGTCTGGACGGCAGCGTCGATCACGTCTTGATGGATCGGGCACGAGAGATGGTACGCCGGACAGGGCTGTTGGGTGAGCCCTCCACGATCATGGTTCCGTCGATTCCGGAGCTGGTCGCGGAAGCTGGCTGAGCGAACGGGAGCCTCAGGCGCTTGCCTCTGCATCCGCGAGAGGCAAGCGCACGCGGAAGGTCGAGCCCACGCCGACGTCGCTCTCGACCTCGATCTCTCCGTGGTGGGCGCGCACCAGGCGCAGCGCCACGGAGAGCCCGAGACCCACTCCGGGGATCCCTTCCTCGGCGGCCTTGCTGCGGCGGAACGCCTCGAAGACGGCGGCCCGATCCTCTTCCGGTATTCCCAGACCCCGATCCTCCACCTCGAGGATGGCCCAGCGGTCGGTGGTCATGAGCCGGACGTCGACCGGGCCTCCTTCGGGCGAGTACTTGATCGCGTTGGAGACGAGGTTGCCGAGCACCTGCGAGATTCTCGTGGCGTCGGCGGACACGCAGACCGGCCGATCCGGGACTGAGCAGCGGACCTCGTGGATCTCGGAGACCTCCTCGTAGAGGTCGCAGGTGTCCCGGACAACCTCGCGCAGGTCCGTCGTCGCGAAGTCGAGCTCGAAGCGTCCGGCCTCGATCCGGCTGACGTCGAGGAGGTCCTCCACGAGCCGGTTCATCCGATCGATCTGCCGCATCAGCCGCTCGGCTTGCCGCCGCTGGCCATCGGTCTCCGCCCGGCGCTCGGCGAGCTGCGCCGAGGTACGCAGGGCGGTCATCGGGTTCCGGAGGTCGTGGGCCACGCTCGCGAGGAAGGTGAGCTGGTGGTCCCGCTGGGCGGCGAGCCGGTCGAAGAGGCGGTTCACGTCGGCGCCGATCGCCTGGACCTCGATCGGGCCGGCCTCGGGAACCCGAATGCTCTGATCCCTCGCGTGTCCCTCCAGTCCATGGCGAAGGCGGACGATGGGGTAGTAGATCACGCGCCGAGCGAACAAGGTCACGAGCGCAAGGCTCAGGAAGACGACGAGGACCGTGAACGCGGCGAGGATGATGGCGATCCGACTCCAGGCCTCTGCATGGTCGAGAGTGGTGTCGGCATTCGCCTCGATGACGTCCAGATAGTTTTTGGCGTCGGCGTCCGCGACGAGAAAGTCCCGGCGGCGGGCGACTCCTTGCCCGGGAGGGGCATCCAGCACGTTGCGCCGAAGCGCCTCCACCGTGGCGTCGAGTCGGGCGAAGGCTTCTGCGGCCTCGGGACTCTTGGGGAGGCTGCGAGCGCGGTCCAGCTCCTCGACGAGCCGGGCCTCGGACTCGTCCGCGTCTTGCTTCCACCTCGGATCCCCCGTCTCCCTGAAGATCTGGTGCGATCGGCCGGCCCGGATGAGCTGGAATTCGATTTCCATTGCGGCTCGATCCCCGCCGATGGTCCGACGCAGGTTCGCGGATAGCTCCGCCAGCCAGACCACCGAGATCACGAGCGCGGCGGTCAGCAGGAGCGCCAGGCAGGAGAAGCCGGCCCCGAGGATCAGGTAGGCGTTTCGGAGGCTCGGCGATCGGCGCATGCGGCGTGAAGGTGGGTCGCCGCGCTGCCGGGAACCACCTTGCCTGGTCGAAAAGGCGCCCGAGATGCGTGCGCTCGGCCTCGGAAATAGGCGTCCCCTCCATCCGCGCTCGTCCGCCTGGACGCGATCGGGGCCCCCCGGTTAGCTTCCGCCCGCGATGAGCCGCAAACCCCTTCCGATTCCGCCGATCCCGTTGCTCCTGATCTCCGCCGCCAGCGTCCAAGGGGGCGCTGCCCTGGCCAAGGAGCTCTTTCCAGCCCTGGGGCCCGCAGGCGCCTCGGGCTTGCGGCTCCTCTTCGCGTCGGTTGTGCTGCTGGCGGTCTTCCGGCCCGCGCTCTGGCGATTGGGCCGGGCAGGGTGGAAGGCGGTGATCCCCTACGGCCTCGCCCTGGGCGGCATGAACCTCACCTTCTACGAGGCGCTCAACCGGATCCCTCTGGGCCTGGCGGTGACGCTCGAGTTCGTCGGGCCCCTAGGCGTGGCGCTCTTCGGCTCGCGCAGGGCCACGGACTTCCTCTGGGCGGCGCTCGCGGGCGTTGGGATCGTGCTGATCGCGCCCTGGCAGGCGACGGAGGGCTCCCTCGATCCGGTGGGGGTCGCGCTCGCGCTCGTCGCGGGCGGCTGCTGGGCGGTCTACATCGTCGCCGGCGGCCGTTTGTCCCGGCTGCTCTCGGAAGGTGAGAGCGTCACGGCGGGCATGCTGGTCGCGACCGCGGTGGTCTTGCCGTTCGCCCTGGCCGGAGGCACGGTGGCGAGGATGACTCCCGGGATCGCCGGCCTGGGCCTCGTCGTCGCGATCCTCTCGAGCGCGCTTCCCTACAGCCTGGAGATGTTTGCGCTCAAGGCGCTGCCAAGCCGCACCTTCGGCATCCTAATGAGCCTCGAGCCCTTGATCGCCACGCTGGTGGGCCTGGTCTTCCTCGGCGAGCAGCTGGAGCCGCAGCACTGGATCGCCATGGCCTGCATCAGCGGCGCGTCGGCCGGCGCGGCGCTCGCGGCGCGGCCGAAGGCGGAGCCTGCCGGGGCCTGATTCGGGACGCGGGGCCGTCCCGTGCATCCATGGCCCGCTCGCGCGAATTTGCGCAGCGTTGGCGGATGGCCTGGAAGACGGTCCGGGAGGGCTCTACGCTAGGTTGATGCCCGCGCTTCCATCCCAGCTTGCCGCCTACGAACCGCCCGGCTCGCTGGTCGCCGTGCTCCAGACCCTGCGCAACCATGGCCACGAGGCCTTCGTCGTGGGCGGCGCCGTTCGCGACCTTCTCTGTGGCATCGCCCCCAGCGAGCTCGATCTGGCCACGGACGCCCCGGCGGAGAGGGTCGCGGCGCTTTTTGCCCGCGTGATCCCCACGGGCATCGCTCACGGCACGGTGACGGTGCTCCACGACGGTGCCTCGTATGAGGTCACGACCTACCGGGGCGACGCGCCGGTGATCGAGGAGGATCTCGCCAGGCGCGACTTCACCGTGAACGCCATGGCCTTCGATCCGCTCGAGGGCCGTTTCCTCGACCTCCACGGCGGCCGGGCGGACCTCTCCAATCGGCTGATCCGGGCAGTGGGCGAGGCCCACGACCGGTTCGGCGATGATCCGCTGCGGGTGATGCGCGCCTGCCGGTTCGCGAGCCGCATGGGCTTCCGGATCGAGCGGAAGACCCGCCGCGCGATCCCGGCGCACCTCCAGGCCTTCAAAAAGGTGGCGCCGGAGCGGATCCGGGACGAGCTCTCGAAGCTCCTGGTCGGCGACCATCCCCGCTATGGGATGGAGCTCCTCCGCCGCACCGGCCTCCTGGCCTTGATCCTCCCGGAGCTCCTCGAGGGCCTCGGCATGAGGCAGAACCGCTGGCACAGATACGACGTGTATCATCATGTGCTCCACGCGGTGAACGAGGCCGACCCGAAGCTGGCGGTCCGGCTCGCGACGCTCCTCCACGACGTCGACAAGCCGACCACGGCGGCCCCTTCCGCGAAGGTCGAAGGCGAGACCACCTTCTACAGCCACGAGGTCAGTGGGGCGGATCGCGCCCGGGCGATCTGCGAGAGGCTGCGCTTCTCCAACCGGCTCTCGGCGAAGGTCTCGCTGCTCGTCCGCGAGCACCAGTTCGTCTACTCCGAGGCATGGAGCGACGGCGCCGTGCGGCGGATGCTCGCGAGGGTAGGCGAGGAGAACTTCGACGACCTGATCGCCGTTCGGAAGGCGGACCTGCTCGGCAGGGCCGTCGCCGTCGAAGAAGGCCTCGACAACCTCCGCGCCCTCGAAGACCGGGTCCGCGGGCTGCTCGCCTCCCGCCCGGCGCTCACCACCCGCGATCTGGCCATCGGCGGCCGCGATGTGATCGAGGCGCTATCGATCCCGCCGTCTCCCGTCATTGGGGCCGCTCTCGACCACCTTCTCAACGAGGTGATCGAGAGCCCGGAGCGGAACACGCGGGAGGAGCTCCAGGCGATCCTCGCATCTTGGTGGAAGGACCATCGGCCGGAAGGCTGATGGTGAGTGGCTGCCCGGTCAGAGGTTTTCCACAGATCCCCGATGCCGAATCGGGGTCGAAGGCCGCGTTCCACGCCGTTTCCCGGCGGATTCGGCAATTTTCGAAATTCCCCAGCCGTGGAAAAGCTGTGGGCAATTCGCAGGCTCGAAGGTATTGAGGTCGCCGATGCGAGTCGTCGTGGCCATGTCGGGCGGGGTCGATTCATCCGCGGCTGCCGCGCTCCTGCACGAGCAGGGGCACGAGGTGATCGGGGTCTCCCTGCGGCTCAGCCGCTCGGATCGGCCCAGCGCGCCCGGTCGCTGCTGCTCGCCCGACGACCTCGACGACGCCAGGTCGGTCGCGGAGACCCTCGGGATCCCGTTCTACGTCTTCGAGGCCACCGAGCTCTTCGACCGCACGGTGGTGCGGCCCTTCGTCGCCTCCTATCTGGACGGCGAGACGCCGATCCCCTGCACCGCGTGCAACCGCGAGGTGAAGTTCGGCCACCTGCTGGCGAAGGCCCGCTCCCTCGGCGCCCGCCTCGCCACCGGCCACTACGCGCGGATCGAAGGGGAGGGGCCGCGAAGGCTCCTCCGAGGCGTGGATGCGGCCCGGGATCAGAGCTACTTCCTCTACGATCTCGGCCAGGACGAGCTGAACGACCTCGTCTTCCCGGTCGGCGGACTCACCAAGGCGCAGACCCGGGACATTGCGCGGCGCGCCGGTCTCCGCACTGCCGACAAGCCCGAGTCCCAGGACATCTGCTTCATCCCCGACGGCGACACCGCCGGCTTCGTGGAGCGCGGCGCTGCCAAGCTCGGCCGCTCGCTGGCGCCCGGGCCGATCGTCACCCGCGATGGCGAGATCATCGGCGAGCACGACGGCCTCCACGCCTACACGGTTGGGCAGCGAAAGGGCCTGCCGTCCGCCGCCCTGGGTCCCGCGGGCCACAAGCTCCCGATCTACGTTAGCGAGCTGCGGCCGGCCTCGAACGAGATCGTCGTCGGCCCGGCTGCCGAACTGGAGAAGACCACCTTCCGGGTGGCAAAGGCAGCCTGGATCGCGGGCCACCCCCCTGCGGAAGACGAGACGCTCACGGTGCGTGTGAGACATCGTCATACCGGGAGCGCTTGCACCGTCCGCGCCTCGGGTGAGGGCTTCGTCGTCCACGCCCTCGAGCCGATCCGCTCTCCCGCCCCAGGCCAGTCGGCGGTGCTTTACCGCGGCGACGAGGTCGTGGGCGGCGGCGCGATCGAGCGGTCGTAGAGCGCGGCCGGTCGAGGCTGAAACGCCCGTGCGCTTCGCGTATCGAACGCCCGAGCCGCCGGGGCGCCGAACGGCTTGACCCGGCCCGCTTCGGCTGGCTATCTGAACGCAAATTTCCGGTCCCGATGGACCCATGGAGTGACGTGATGGCGGACAAGCGCGAAGTGGTGATCGTCGGTGCGGCGCGCACGCCGATTGGTGCGTTCCTCGGCTCGCTTTCGTCGATGACGGCGCCGAAGCTCGGCGCGGTGGCGATCAAGGCGGCCTTGGAGCGCGCGGGCGTGAAGCCCGAGTCGGTCGGGCACGTGATCATGGGCAACGTCCTCCAGGCGGGCGTCGGCCAGGCCCCCGCTCGCCAGGCCGCCATCTTCGCCGGGATCCCGGAGCTGACCCCCGCAGTGACGCTGAACAAGGTCTGCGGCTCGGGCCTCGAGGCGGTGGTGCAGGGCGCTCGCGCGATCATGCTCGGCGACGCCGAGGTGGTGGTCGCCGGCGGCATGGAGTCGATGTCGAACGCGCCGTACCTCTCCTACACGGAGCGCACGGGCGCCCGGATGGGCGACGTCAAGCTCGTCGACGCGATGATCAAGGACGGCCTCTGGGACGTGTACGGCGACTTCCACATGGGCATCGCCGCCGAGGTCTGCGCCAAGACCCAGGACATCCCGCGGGCGGCCCAGGACGAGTACGCCATCGAGTCGACCCGCCGCGCAGTGGAGGCCCAGAAGTCGGGCGCCTTCAACGCCGAGATCGTCCCGGTCGAGGTGAAGGGCAAGCGCGGCGACGTCACGGTGGTGAGTGAGGACGAGGGCCCGAAGGGCGCGCGCCCCGACAAGATCCCCACGCTGAAGCCGGTGTTCCAGAAGGACGGCACGGTCACCGCCGCCAACGCCTCGTCGATCAACGACGGCGCCGCGGCGGTGGTCCTGATGTCGAAGGAGCGCGCCGAGAAGGAAGGCCGCACGATCCTCGGCAAGATCGTGTCCTACGGCCACGCCGCCCGTAAGCCCGAGGAGTTCACGATCGCGCCGGCGGACTCGATCCGCAACGCGCTCGACCGGGCCAAGCTGAAGACCACGGACATCGACCTCTACGAGATCAACGAGGCCTTCGCGGTGGTGTCCATCGCGAACAACCAGATCCTCGGCCTCGACAGCTCGAACGTGAACGTCCGCGGCGGCGCCGTCTGCCTGGGCCACCCCATCGGCTCGTCCGGCACCCGCGTCCTGGTCACGCTGCTCTACGCCATGAAGGACATGGACAAGAAGCGCGGCCTCGCGAGCCTCTGCATCGGCGGCGGCGAGGGCATCGCCCTCATCGTCGAGCGCTGAGCTAGGTCGACGCGCCTGCGCAGGGGGCCTTCGAGGCCCCCATGCCTGCTATCCTGGATCGCTCCCGACAGCGGGAGCGGTCATCCCCATTCGGATCCTCCGAGGAGGCGAGTTTTCGTGAACAAGATCTACGAGAGCGCCGACACCGCCGTCGCCGACATGCGCGACGGGATCACCCTGATGTCGGGCGGCTTCGGTCTGTGCGGCAACCCCGAGAACCTGATCGAGGCGATCCACCGCAAGGGCGTGAAGGGGATCTCGATCATCTCCAACAACTGCGGCACCACCGACCTGGGCCTCGGGATCCTGCTGCAGTCCAAGCAGATCCGGAAGATGACGGCCTCGTACGTGGGCGAGAACAAGGAGTTCGAGCGGCAGTACCTCTCGGGTGAGCTCGAGGTGGAGCTGAACCCGCAGGGCACCCTCGCCGAGCGGATCCGCGCCGGCGGCGCCGGGATCGGCGGCTTCTACACGCCGACGGGCGTGGGGACCAAGATCGCGGAGGGCAAGGAGACCCGCGTAATCGACGGCCGCGAGTACCTCCTGGAGATGCCGCTGAAGGCGGACTTCGCCATCGTGCGCGCCTGGAAGGCAGACAAGTGGGGCAACCTCGTCTTCCGCAAGACCGCGCGCAACTTCAGCCCGATGATGTGCAAGGCGGCCGAGGTGACGATCGTGGAGGCGGAGGAGATCGTGGAGGTCGGCCAGCTCTCGCCTGACGAGATCCACGTCCCGTCCATCTACGTCCATCGGATCATCCAGGGCCACGGCTACCAGAAGTGGATCGAGCGCCGCACCACGCGGCCCCGTGCCTGACCATTTACCGGGCGCGGGACCCGCGACCCTCGAAGGTGCAAGATGCCTCTGACCCGAGAGCAGATCGCCCAGCGCGTGGCCAAGGAGCTGAAGGACGGGTTCTACGTGAACCTCGGAATCGGCATGCCGACGCTGGTCGCCAACTACGTTCCCCAGGGGATCGAGGTGATCCTCCAGTCCGAGAACGGGATGCTGGGCATCGGCCCGTATCCGTATCCGGGCGAGGAGGACCCCGACCTCATCAACGCCGGCAAGGAGACGATCACCGAGATCCCCGGCACCGCCTACTTCGACTCGTCCGAGTCGTTCGCGATGATCCGCGGCGGGCACATCGACCTCGCCATCCTGGGCGCGATGGAGGTCTCCGAGAACGGTGACCTCGCGAACTGGATGATCCCCGGCAAGATGGTCAAGGGGATGGGCGGCGCGATGGACCTCGTCTCCGGCGCGAAGCGCGTGATCGTCACCATGGAGCACGTCTCCAGGGACGGGAAGTCCAAGGTCCTGAAGGAGTGCGGGCTCCCGATCACCGGCAAGCGCTGCGTGAACACCATCGTCACCGACCACGCGCTCTTCGACGTCACGCCCGACGGCCTGCTGCTGAGGGAGCTGGCGGACGGCCTGACGGTGGACGACGTGAAGCGGATCACGGAGGCGAAGATGATCGTCGCCCCCGAGATCAAGCCGATGGTGCGGTAGGCGACCTCGCCGGCGTTCGACGGCCGAGGCCCGCTTTTTTGAAGTGGGCGTCGGCCCGGCCCGGCGGGATGGGCCCGGATCGCTCCGGGCGTTCTGGAATTCATGGCCGCGCCTCCGACGATCCGAATCGAGTCCATCGCCCACGGGGGCGACGGCGTCGGCACCCTCGAGTCGGGGAAGCGGATCTTCGTCCCGCTGACGGCGCCCGGCGATCTCGTCGACGTGCAGCTCGTCTCCGACGGCGCGCAGCATGCGCGTGGGACGATCTCGCGCGTCGTCGAGGCGGGCGCGAATCGCGTGGAGCCGCGATGCGCCCATGCCGCGGCGTGCGGCGGGTGCCAGCTCCAGCAGCTCTCGGGGGAGGCTCAGCTCCGCGCCAAGGAGCAGGCGTTCTACGAGGCGCTCGCGCGGTTGGGTGACTGCCCCCGCGACGCCATCGAGGACGCGCGGCCGATCGTCGCTTCGCCGCTGGCGTTTCGCTATCGCATCCGCTGCAGGCTCAACTTCTCGAAGGGGGAGCTGGGTCACCTTCGACGTGGCACCCACGAGCTGGAAGCCCTTCGCGAGTGCCACCTCCTCGTTCCGGAGCTCGAGGCCCTGGCGCTACGAGTCGCGGCGCACCTCCGCGCGAGACCGATCAAACATCTCTCGGCGGTGGAGATCTGCGTAGGCGAAGACGGCTCCGGCGCCGCCGCGCTGGAGCCCACGACCGAAGCGCCTCCGTCGTGGGGCGAGCGGGCAGGGGAGCTCCTCTCGATCGAGGGCCTTCGGGGTGTGGTGGTGCTTCCCGCGGCGGGCGCGCCGGTGGGGGAAGGCGTCCGCCTCCTGGTGCGCGGCGACCGTCGCCGAGGATCGGCGGAGATCCGCGGGTCGCGAGACCGGCGCCGCTCGCGCCCGGAGTTCAGCTCCTCGGGCGCCCGGACGTCTTCGCGCAGGCGAACGCCTCGGCGAACGAGCGATTGGTCGCCACCGCCGTGGAGGGTCTCGGGATCGAGCCTGGAGACGAGCTCCTCGAGCTCTTCTGTGGCGCGGGCAATTTCACGTTCGCGATGGCCACTCGCGGTGCGAAGGTCACGGCGGTGGAGTCCGAAGGCGTCTCCCTCGACCTGGCGCGCGTTTCCGCGGAAACGTTCTTGCGCCGGAGTGGCGCCGCCCGCGTTTCTGCGGAAACGCCGGAAACCGGAATTGAAGGCGCTGCCCGCGTTTCCGCGGAAGCGTCCCCCGGCGCGATCCGCTTCATCGCCGGCGATGCGACCCGGGTGACGGAGGGCTTCGCGAGGGAAGGGCGCCGCTTCGACCTGGTGCTGCTCGACCCGCCCCGCGCCGGCGCAAAGGGCCTCGCTTCCGCGCTCGCTCGCCTCGAGCCGCGGCGAATCGCGTACGTGAGCTGCGACCCTGCGACCCTGGCCCGGGATCTCCGGGACTTGCGCGGCGTGGGCTACCGGCCGATCCTCAGCTGCCCGGTCGACATGTTCCCCCAGACCTTTCACGTGGAGGGTGTCGTCATCCTCGAGCGCCAGAGGAGCTGACCTCTAAGTGGAAGCCCGCATCGTAGAGCTCGCAGAGCTCCTCCGTCAGAACGGCATCCGGGTCTCGCCCGCCGAGGTCACCGACGCCTCCGTGGCACTGAGCCTCACCGGCGTCTCCGAGCGCGAGACCGTCCGCGGCGCGCTGAAGGCCACGCTTCTCAAGCGTGCCGCGGATCACGACCTCTTCGACCGCCTCTTCGATCTCTACTTCTCCGGCCTCCAGGGCGTCCTCGACGGCCTCGAGACCAGCATCCTCCGCCGAATCGAGGAGGAGGGCGTCCTCGAGGGCGACGAGCTCGAGATGCTCCTCTACACCCTGCGTGACATGGGCCAGCGCCTCTCGCCCCTCACCCAGGCGATGCTCGACGGCGACGCGGGCCAGATGGCGAAGCTCCTCCGCGGCTCGGCGCTCCAGCTCGACTTCGGAGAGCTCGCGAGCCCACTCCAGGCCGGCTTCTACGCCAGGCGCCTCGCCACCGGCGCCGGCACCTCCCAGGCGCGGGGCGACCTCGACGAGCTCGCCGATCGCCTGAAGGCCAAGGGCATCGATCCCGCCAAGGTGGAGCTCGTCGGTCGCCGGCTCTCTGAGCGCCTGCGCGAGGTGGAGGCCGCGGCGCGGCGGTACGTAGAGCAGGAGATCAGGGCCCGCGGCTCCAAGAACAAGCAGAAGGAGGGCGCCCTAGCGGGCCGCGCCTTCTCGGAGCTCTCCCGCGAGGAGCTCGACCGGACCCAACTCGCCGTCCGCCGCCTCGCCGAGAAGCTCAAGAGCCGTTTGGTGAGGCGCCAGCGCGAGAAGCGACGGGGCGCGCTCAACGTCCAGCGCACCCTCCGCAAAAACATGGGCCTGGGCGGCGTGCCGGCGCAGCTCGTCTTCCGTAACCGCCGCCCTCAGCGCCCCGACGTGGTCGTGCTCTGCGACGTCTCGGACTCGGTGCGCAACGTATCGCGGCTGATGCTCCTCTTCGTCCACACGCTGCAGGCGCGCTTCGCCAAGGTGCGCTCCTTCGCCTTCGTCTCCGACGTGGGCGAGATCACGCAGCACTTCAAGGAGGTCGACGCCTCGAGGGCCGTCGACCTCGCCGTGGCCGGCCAGTCGATCAACGTCTACGCCAACTCCAACTACGGCCGCGCCTTCATGCTCTTCGCGGGGGCGCACCTGGGCGCCGTCACCCGCCGCACCACCGTCCTCGTCATCGGCGACGGCCGCAACAACTACAACGCGCCCAACGTCTGGGCACTCAAGGAGCTCAAGCGGAGGGCGCGTCGGGTGATCTGGATCTGCCCGGAGGATCGGCCCTCGTGGGGCTTCGGCGACTCCGAGATGGCCCTCTACGAGAAGGCGGTCGACCAAGTCGTGGTTGTCCAGAACCTGGGCGGCCTCGAGGCCGCCGCCGAGCAAATCGTCTCAGGCTAGGCGAGGCGCGCGGCAGAGCTCCGCGCGCTCGGCCTCACCTGCACTCCGCCCTCACACCGTCCCTCGCGTGTGCGAGACCGAGGACGGCCCGGCACTCCGCGTCATTCTGGCAGCCCGCGAAGACGCATTCGCCGCGGTCGCAGACCTCGAAGCCGCCACCGCACTCGTAGCTCGTGGAGCAGCCGATGCGGCAGACCTTGTCGCGGCAGGTGGCTCGGCCGTCCCCGAACAGGAAGATGCACTCCCGATCGGTGGAGCATCCGGTCTGAACGCAGCTCCCGTCCACGCAGGCCTGGAGAAGGAGGCACTGAGCATCGTTCGTGCAGGGCGCCTCGCATCGTCCGGCCGCGCACCGCTCGCCCTGGCCGCAGTCGCCGTGTGCGCGACACTCCACGCAACGACCGGTCTCACAGAAAGGCCTTCCCGGCCGGTTGCACTGCTCGTCTGCATCGCAATCCGAGCTGCGGTGGACGCAAAGGCCGTCCTCGCAAGCGGCGTTGCACTCGCACACATCGTGAAACCACTGGCACTCCATCGGATCGGCGTCGCAGGCCTCCTTGATCCGAGGGCAGAAAGGATCGGGGACGAAATCCTTGCAGCAGTCAGCTTGCGCCGCGCACTCGACTCGGTAGCACTCCTTGCCCGTTGGGGTGAGGCCGAGTCCGCTCGGAATGCACGTACCTCGAACGCACACGAGATTGGATGCGCAGTCGTTTCGCGCCTGGCAGTCCTCGCCGATTTCACCGCGGTGGAACTCGACCTGCGTGTCTTTCACACATCCTGCGGCAAGTGCACACATGAGCGCAGATAGAATTAGGATCCTCATTGTGTTTCCCCGTGTTCTGGATGGTTGCGCCGCGTGCATAGCATCAACCGCCCGCACGGATCCAATTCTCTCTTCCAACACGGACCGAAAGAAATGCGCTCGCCTCGGCCCTCCCGCTGCTGCTCCTTGCCGTCTGCTCCGCTCCCTCCGCGCCGCCTGCTGCGAAGGCACGGACCGATGCGCCGGTCTCCCTCGAGGTGTTCACGGATTAGGGGACCCAGTCTCGATCGAGCTCCTCGGCTCAGCTCGCGATCGAAGCCTTCCTCTTCCAGAGGCGGAGCAGGAGATGGTCCAGACTGATCTTCCCTGGACCCGTGAAGATGAGCCACAGGAACGAGAGCGCGTAGAGCGGCTCATCCAGCTCGACGAAATCGTCTAGGCTCGTGACTTGCTTCATTTTCACGGCGACGATCGCCACGACCATGTTGATGATCATGGGAATCGACACGATCCGGGTGAGAAGCCCAAGCACGATGAGAGCGCCTCCGATGAGCTCGGTGTAACCGGAGATTGTCGCGCTGAACGCCGGCGCGGGAACGCCCCAATCGGCGAAGCGCTTGGCCATCGCGCCCAGGTTCTGGACCTTGCCCAGACCAGTCTCGACGAAGAAGTAGCCGACGAAGAGTCGGACAAGGAGCGCGGGCACCCAGGCCGACCGTTGGAGAGATGACGAGATGGATTCAGTCTTCTGAAGCGCAGAGTTGAGCATCGTCACGGCCTCGCTGTCTCTTCTTCGGGCTCGCAGATCCATCCTTCGGCAAACCAGCTCCCGATCGCGCGAAACGCCGCCTCGACGGGATCGCCCCGGTCCTCGAAGGCCGCGCAGACGACCTCGAGAGGCTCGCCAGCGCTGGCGAGAGCGAGCGCCTTGGCCTCGTCGGCCTGGACTTGGACGTGAAAGACCTCGAGCTCCCTTCGCCAGACCACGGCGAAGGAGGGCGCTCGATGCGCCGCCGGCACGGGGTGACCGTCCTCGAGCTGTTGCCAAACGTCGAGCACGTCGGAATCGAAGCGGAGCAACCGCAGGGCCGGGACGAGCTCCAGCGACGCGCAAGAGAAGTCCCCGGCTGCCGCCATCTCACGGAGCATCGACGGGGAGGCCGTCGGCACAGCCGCCTCTTCGAACACCTCGGCGCGCGCCCATTCGAGGGCGGCGAGATCGCTGAGGTCCGGTCGCGAGCCGGGATGCTCCTTCAGATACTGGGGAAGACGTCGACCGAGCTGCGAGAGCGAGTGATGTACCGACGGATGGACGTGAACGAATGCTTTTCCGAGCGTGTAGAACGCCTCGTCGCCCAGGAGCACGGCCAATTTGGGAAAGTCCTCACGCAGGACGTCGATCTGCCGCCACAGGTACATGTTGGCGTAGATCTCCATCCGGCTCGCGGCATCAAGCGCGGGCGTGCCAACGAAGGCGCCGCTCGGGTCACGTTTCCCCCGCCGCGTGGCGCTGGCCCAGAACAGCTCCTGGAGCTCGACGAGCCTCATCTTCCTTCCTCCCGAGAACCGACGCTTCGACCGCAGCCGCCTTCTGGCTCTCCGCCAAAAGAACGTCGAGATCCGGGATCCGGTCGTCCCACTCGATCAGGGTCGGCACTTTGCCGATGCGTTGCACCGCGAACGCGTAGAGCTCCCAGACCTCGGGTGCCACATGGCCGTCATGCGAGTCCAGGACGTACGTGCCCTTGTCGGTGTGTCCGGCGAGATGAATCTGGAGCACACGGGAGGCAGGCAAGGCCGCGATGTACTCAGCTGGATCGAAGCCGTGATTGCGGCTGCTGACGTAGACGTTGTTCACATCGAGCAGAATTCCGCAGTCGGCGCGTTCGGCGATCTGCGTGAGGAACACCTGCTCGGGCATGGTCGAAGCCCGGTAGGCCACGTAGGATGAGACGTTCTCGAGCAAGATCTGCCGGCCGAGGATCTCCTGCACCATGCTGACGCGCGAGACCACGTGCTCAAGCGCCTCGTTCGTGTAGGGGAGGGGCCACAGGTCGTGCGCGTAGCGGCCCCCGTGCCGACCCCAGCACAAGTGGTCCGATACGAGAGCCGGTTCGATCCGGCGGATGAGATCCTTCAGCTCCGCCAGGTATCGAACGTCCAGGCCCTCCGCAGCGCCGATGGACAGCGACACACCGTGGAGCGACACGGGCATGTCCCGGCGCACCTTCTCCAGGACCGCGAGCGGCCTTCCTCCGCGTATCATGAAGTTCTCGCTGACGGCCTCGATCCAGTCGAGTCGCGGTCGCCCTTCGAAGAACTGGCCGAAGTGCTTCGGACGAAGTCCGACCCCGTGTCCAAGCTCCTGGCGCGTAATGGACATGGTGAGTTGGCGTCCTACGCCCGCGCAGGACGCCACATCCTCTACTTCGCGACGGTGCCGCCCTTGTCGGCGCACGCCTTCGCGTCCTGCTCCATCGTGAAGCTCTGGCCCTTGCAGTTGTTCTGGCCTTTGCAGTCGTGTTGCGCGCTCTTGCAGTTGCCCTTGCCCTTGCAGTCGTTCGTCCCGTTGCATTTGACCGACTTGGATGCCGATTTGTCGGTCTTTCCTTCCGCATAGGCGGCCCCACCAGCGAACATCACCGCCAGGGCACCTGCGATCGCCGCGCCCTTCAAAGGCCCCATCTGCATCTCGTGCTCCCCCTTCTTGGTCCGCCCCCATGGCGGAACCCGTTCAGCACCTGCCAACTCGTCTGAGGTCTGTAAGCTGCGGCACACAGAGCGAGCCTCAGGTCGGAAACATGCGAGTGAGGATTCGGGAGGGCAACGTGCCCGAAAGGGGAAGGAAGAGGCGGACGACAGCAAGGTGCTCGGCACCACGGGAAGGGTCCTGCACGTCCACGGCGGGCACCGTTTCGTGTAGCGGGAGTGCCCACTTGCCTCGCACCTCCTCCTGACCTGCCCCCAAAAGAACGGGCCTATCTGCAGCGTGAGCCCAGCGGTGTAGGATGGGTTCTTGCAGAAGGGGTCTGCCGAGCTGGGGGGTACGTCATGCGACGGTTGGTCGAGACGGTGGTTCTCGCGGTTGCAGTCAGCGGTTGCAGCAGTCCGACGTCCACGCTCCCGCCTGAACCCGTGCACGAGGTCTTCCTCTATCCGGGCGACCTCATCACGAATTTCAAGGATGAGGCGCCTGGGCTCGTTCTCCATGCCTCGGAAGCGGATTTCGACGAGGAATCAATCGCCTCGGCCATCGAAGAGTTGGCGGCTAACCTAGCGATTTACGAGTGGCCGAGCTTGAGGCAGCTCGATACCGCCGTCGAGCTCGTGCCGGGCCAGTACGACCAGGACCGGCTGCTGCATCTCCGTCTCATTGATGGCGCCTTGACGGACGGTTGGTACGCGATCGGCGTACGGGAGGTGCCGAGACCATTCTACTGGGGCGACCCGTCCGAGGTCGTGGAGCTCACAGATGGTCTGCGGGGCTCTCGCTTTCGTGTCGGGTCGGAGCCGTTCCTGCGGAGTGTTGCTCTCTGCGGAGGGGAGGCCGACGGCGGGGTTGCCTATTCATTCTTGAGTATCGAGTTCAGTGAGGCCGTCGTGTCTTCCGAGCCCGCGGCGGCCTTCGTCGAGGTGACTCAGCGGGGGGATCGGCTCTCCTGTGAGGGCTTCGAGCAACCTGGCCAGGACGGCCCCGTCGTCTACGTCTTCTGCCCGGTCGTCTCGCGTGGCACTCCTGTGACGGTTCAGGTTGCTGGGACTCTGGTCTCAGCCGAGGGCGTGCCGGTTCCGCCCGTCGACTTCACCATCGTTCCAAACAGGGAATCGGTGGGACCGGGCAACTGCCAGACCGTCTGGATCAAGGACAAGACCTGGTAGTGCGCCTCCCTGGTCCCGGGTCGAAATCGACCCTCCCGCGGATGGGGACGATTGGGTCTCTTGAGGAGCCGCGGGTTGGGGCCAGTCCCGGATATTGAGCGCGACGGGTAGAACCTCGGCCGTCTTGCCCTGGGCCTCGTCGAGCTTGCGCGCGTCGGGCCGCTCGACGATCCCAGCAAGCGCGCCTCGCGGGTGACTCAGGACGGTGTTCCGAGCGACCCCCAGCTCGGCAGCCATCGCCTTCGCACCCGAGACGAGCTCCCGCATCTGCGGCAGCCGCCGGTGGGCGAGAGCAGACAGGGCTTTGATGGCGACCCCGGCTCCTCGCCTCCAAGAAGCGAGGGAGGAGGCGATCGAGTCCTCGTCCGGTCGCTCAGCCTGCCCGTGGACAGCGCCTTGGTGCCCGCCCGCTGGCCATCCTTTCCGGGGTGGAGGTCGCCTACTACATTTTCAACAGTTCGCGGGACATCCCCCAACCGAGCCCGAACGAGGCGATGATGAAGACGGTCTTGATCACGGGAGCTGGGAGTGGTTTTGGACATGAAGTAGCAATTCGACTTGCCCTCAAGGGCTTCGATGTGATCGCTGCGGTCGAGATATACGCCCAGGTTCAGACGATGAAGCGCGAAGCGGCGACACGCGGGGTCACGTTACGTGTCGAGAAACTCGATATCACAAACGAGGGCGACCGAACGAAGGCACTCGCGTGGAACGTCGAGATCCTGGTGAACAACGCCGGGGTTCTGGAGGGAGGATCCGTTCTTGATGTCCCTGGCTCGAACATGCGCCACGAATTCGAGGTCAACGTGATCGGGCCCTTGCTGTTGACGCAAGGGATCGCCAAGCAGATGGTAAAGCGCGGTAAGGGTCGAATCGTGTGGGTGTCGTCTCGAGAAGGCCTGAACGTGAACCCATTCACGGGGATCTATTCAGCATCGAAGCATGCAGTCGAAGCCATCGCGGAGACGATGAGCTTGGAACTGCAAGAATTTGGCATCGAGGTTGCGACCATCAATCCGGGGCCCTTCCTCACAGGTTTCAACGATCGCGGATTCGAGACCTGGAAGAGTTGGGACGACGATCCATCCGATCGACTGTTCGATTACTCCAAACTGGCCTTTCCACGCGCTCAATTCGATCCCGAACCAGTTTACGCCACGATGACGAAGGTCGCGGCGGGCGAAATCGACACCTATCGGAACCTCGAGCCCAAGTCGATGACCGAGGAAACGAAGCACCTCATTGAGGCCCCATGGAACAAGAAGGTGAGAGACGGCCTCGGCACGCGACCAGCAAGTCTACAGAAGTCCTATGAGATGAAGCCCGAGACGCCTGTGGCAAGGTGACCGACGCCTGACCGGATTTGCCAGAGCGGGCTTGGAGCCATGAGGGGCACGTTGCCAAGCCCGCAGACAGCGAGCAGCAGGCCAGACGGTTCCTCGACAGCGCCCTCGGCGGGGGGACGATGCGGCTGACGCGGTCGAGGCTCAAAGCTCGTTCCATAGAGCTGCACCCGATTCCGCGTCGGGTCGCCCTACCGACCCGATGGCCGATTGGCCATGCGGATTGGCACCAACAGCCCGGTAGGCTGCTTCCGTTTGACCCGCAAGCCCTCGGGCCGTAGGGTGCCGCGCGATGGAACGCAAGGTCTTCGTCCGGATTTTTCTTGAGGACCGATGGGACCTCGCGCCCGCGATGAGTCGTAGAGGTCGGGACGGCGTGCGGCCGTGGACGCGCGCATTTGGGCTAGAGGACTAACCGAGCCAGAATGGGGACCGCCGCAGGCGGGGGCCTTTGTGCCTCACCCTGGGGGGCGGCAGGTCCTTCGCAGGGTAGGGGCTCCTCGATTCCCGAGAAACCCCAGGTGCCCCCGGCGCACGGGGGGGAACCGCACGCAGGACCCGCGATATGGGCGCTCGAAAATCTCGCCCAAAATTCTGGGGGCCTCTCTCATCGGGAGGGATTCCGGTTAGCTGCCCCTCCGAACAACGACCTCAACTCCTTTGCCGCCCGCTAGCTTGATGAGGTCGGAAGCGACGGTGTGAATCCCAACTGCGCCGTCGCGCTCGGAGTCCCGAGAATCGCGTTCCGGTGGCGTCCTCACAAACGATAGGTTCGCCATGTCCATGCGCACCTCGTTCTGCTTGTCTTCGGGCAGGGGAGCCAGGAAGGGTTCCAACGCCGCGAGTTTGAGTGCGAGCTCCTCGTCGGCCCTCGCTCGCTTCTGCTCACGCGCTCCCTGCCGTCCCGCATACGCAGCGAGTAGGCCAAAAGTTATTGTGACGAGCGCTCGTGCAGCGACGGAAGGCCATGTGAACTCGGCGTGGAAGTAGCCGAAGAAGTTGAAGTACGACGCGGACGCGAATACGACCAAGAGGACTAGCGATCCAACCGTGGTCCCTTGCCACCTGCGTGCTGCTTTCGTCGCCGCTGTTGTGGCCTTCTGGTACCCGGCTGTTACGCCGAGAGTTCCGATGACGCCCACCAGCTTCTCGACGGCGTCCTTCTGCTTGTTCATCTCGGATTGGAGCTTCTCTGCCGCCGCGACAAACTCTTGTCTCAAGCTCCTCAAGAGGTCGTCTCGCTGTTGCTCGGCTTCGGTCCGTAGCTCGGCAAGCGCCTTCAGTTCCGCCTCCCTCTTGGTGCGGGATTCGACGTCCTCGGCCTCTACAGCCGATTTTCGAGTCGCCTGCTCGTTAGCGAAGGCCGTCCGGTGCTCCGCTTCCACCGTGGCAAATCGTTCCGTTTGCGAGGAAGCGAGCGCGGCAAGGTTCGCCTTCT
The DNA here is from genome assembly GCF_001263175.1 of Vulgatibacter incomptus. Taxonomy (GTDB): domain Bacteria; phylum Myxococcota; class Myxococcia; order Myxococcales; family Vulgatibacteraceae; genus Vulgatibacter; species Vulgatibacter incomptus. The sequence continues at coordinate 1,471,753 of NZ_CP012332.1, forward strand.
GCGTCTCAACCTCCTGACGGTGTGCAGCCAACTCCTCCTCGAACTTGCCAGCGTCATCGCGCGCCCCAAGGAACTTCGGACGCAGTTCCGCAATGGCATCGGACGCCACTTGCCGCAAATGATCGACCGCATCCTTCGCCGCCAGAAACTCCTCGGTAGATCCGGGGAGCGCGATCCCCGCCAGAGAAGTAAGGGCTTGATCGAAGTAGTTGTTGGCGTGGTCGAGGTCGGCGGCGCTTCTGGTGCTGGCGTACGCTAGAACGTGCCCTTTCGCGTAGTTGATCGCGTCCGCGACCCCGCTCAGGGGACCAGGAAGAAGAAAGTACGAATCGACGCCGGCTAGGCGCTTGCCTATTGAGGCATGGAGCGCCCTCACACGGTTGATTGCGAAGATGTCGGCTGCGTCTGAGTTGGACGTTCTCGCCTGTCCCTCTGCTTGATCTAGAACTGGTCCAAAAGAAGCGAGCGCCTCCCAAACCGGTAGCTCTTTGCCGCGAACAACCCATTTGTCCATTGCGGGTTTACCCCCCTTCGTTGCTGAACAGGATGAACGCAGTGCCCACCCCCAAACCCATCCTAGCCCGCCGACAGGGCTGTTGGGTTTTGGGTGGCCTGTTCCGGCGCCGCTAAGGAGTCGGCGACGCTGGAAGCGCTCCTAGACCTAGTTCGCAGCAGTGAACTGGCTTCCCCAGACCCTTCGGGCACAGCTGTCCCGGTGTTGGCCAGAGGTCGCTAGAGAGGCGACTATTGCCCATAGCGGCCTCGGTCAAGCCCGGAGAGGTGCAGGGCCTCGGGTCCCCACGGCGGCCACCGAAAAGCGCCAACGGGCTTGCGGGATGCGTGCCGGAAGGTGCCCAAGCTCGGCTTGCTACCCTTACTTACGCTTGGCCAACTCCAACTTAGGGGCGAGTTCGTCGTCTTCATCCATGACCAAGTCTTCCGAATCCCAGAAGAGGTACACGTTGAGCCGCGCTGGATGATCGTGCTTCTTCTCGTAGTCCCGGTGAAACTCGGCCGTGGCGTTCTTCAGCATTGTCGAAAGCTTCTTCATCGCGTCGAAAACGTCGCGATTCGCCTGGGTCCCTTTCGTCGGCGAGGCCACCCAAATTCGCTCAAAACTAGCACTGTAGGTGTATGTGGTTTCGAGCATGCCCCGCAGTTCTGCGTCGATTGCCGCACTCTCCAAGTGGCCCTCAAGCACCAAGTCATGCCCGTTGGCGTCGTGCCGGAACGCGTAGCGGACCACATCAGGCAACTCGGCGAGCCGCTCGCGCAGGGCCCCGACGAGGAGCGCGAACTCTTTCTTGTCCGACTCCAAGGTGCGCTTGGGTGATGGTGCGGCGGGGGTTGACGTGTTTCCGGAGGACTTCGTGGCCTGCTCGGGCGTGGCGCCCCTCGCCAAATGCGCATCCAGCCCTTTTTCGAACTTGGTGAGAGCGGCCGAGAACGTGTTGAAGCCGTTGCGCTTCAGCCAATCCCCCCCACAACCATCCGGGCCAAACCTGTCGTAGAGCTCGCCCAGGTCTTTCGTGCTTGCGAGCGAGAGGCACTGGATCCCGGCTAGGACTCCCGAGAGTTTTTCGAACTCCAGCGGAGGCACGATGACGGGAACCAGTCGTCCCTCCATCGCCCAGGCCGCTCCGAGCTCGGCTACGGCGAACGGCCTCTCCATGTACCTCGGCGTAACTAGGCAGACTACGACGCCGGCATCAACGAGAGCTGACCTAATGGCGGGATTGAAGTTGGCACCACTGGGAACGGGCGAGGTTTCCGCCGAGGTGTTGAAGATCTCCGTCGCGGGAATGCCGAGCCCCCGTACGAGCAGCGTGTCGACGAAGTAGTTGACCAGCTCAGCGTCATCGCCCGCGTGACTAACGAAGACGTGTCGCGAGGGCGGGGTCATCTGCGGCTGGCGGTTCATTGCACCGGGCTGAGTCATGGGGAGATTGTACTAGCTCGCGCCTGAATCGACGGCATCAAAGAAGCTGCACCACCGAGCCTCTCGCCGGGCACTCGCGGCCATGCCAAGATGACCCCGAGAGAGTCACAGAGGTCCTGCCTCTCCGGGTCATTCGGCTCCCGCTCGGTGACGAGATGGGCCAGAACGGACACGCCCGGTCGCGTCAGACGCTGCCTGTAACGAAGAACCTTGCCGAGCCCAAGCCGGAGCTGGCGCTCCTCGTTCTCGGCGGTCAGCGATTTCACTTCGGCGACGCAGAGAGTCTCTTCGGCACGCCACAGCAGGTCGTAGGAGGGATCGTCCTTGGTCGGCGACGGCGGAGTGTAGCCACGAGAGGCCACTAGGTCCGCCAAGAGGCTCTGCGTCTTGGCGTGCCCCCTGTGGCCCCGCTCGATCGCCGCTGGGTCAATGGGGAAAGGGTCGATCTCCGGGACCGCCACAGCTTCGTCGGCGCGGAAGTACTCGCGGCCCGGCTCCGAAGGCTCGACCGAGGCAAGAGCTGGAGCCGGCAACGGCCGCTTCGCTTGCCCCTGCATAGCCGCGGTGCTGAGCTTGGGGAACGCTGCAACAACCTCTGCAGGCATCTTGAACAAGTAGCCCTGCCCGCAGCGCACCCCATCACTCCGAACCTGGAACGGAAGGTAGAGGTTCACCTTGGCGTGCTTGGCTTTCACCTCGCTGTAAGCCGCCCTCAGTGCATCAACGTTCGCCCGCAGTTCGTCCAGGTGAAGCGGGTCAGGGAGTTCAAAGGCGCCGTGCAGTCCACAGAAGAATCCCGGCCGTGCGAAGGGGGCTTCCGCCCGACTCGCGGTTCCGCGTGCACCCCACACTGCCGCGGCTTCCCAGTGTCCGCCCTGGGCTACCGACCACGATTCGATCCGGTTGCGCTCAGTCGAGTAGTGGAAAACCGCGTCGCCCTCCTCGACCTCGCGCACGAGGGAGTAGCTCCAGTACGACCTTTCGCCCTTGCGGGTTTGAGGAGCGTGGAGGTCCGAGCCAATGTCGGAGCGGGCGGTCGCCTCCATCCAGAATCGCTGCGCAGGGTCAGCCACCCACCACCGGCTAAGTTTCATGGTCTAAACTGTAGCTCAATGAACGCAAGCGTGCGCGAGTACGGGCCCTTCAGTTCCGGAGGTTCAGGGTCGCGCATGGTGCCCACTTGCGGGCGGCGTGGCGCAAGTTATGTGCGTCAATTGGCCAGCGCTGTGACGGCGCTGACGGCCGCAGCGAGGAAGCCAAGGACGGCACCCGCGAGCTTGAGCCAGAGGGGCCAGCCCGCTCCTCCCTCCGCGTTCGGGTCGATCTTCGTGACTCGGACGTAATTCCCATCTCCGGTGATGACGCGGTTTTGGTCGCCCGTGATGATGACGCTCGAGCCTACGTTCGCGCTGAGCTGCTCGGTTGCGACTGGCCGGACGAATTTCGCGCTGGCCTTGATCGCCCGGATCTCTGTCGAGGCCACCTGCTCCAGTACAACCACCATCGTGCTTTCGGACCGGTCTCGAGTTTCGAAGTAGCCCGGGAGCCGGTCGAGATACGCGTAGGATCCGATCACCGCCCGTTCGATCAGGCCTTCGAGCAGCGTGACGGCCTCGCTCGCAAGGAACTGTGAGGTGGCAGGTTCTGGCACCGCCTCGGCCTTGAACTCCGCGACAACCGTTCGCACCAGCGTCTCCAAATGCCGATGGATGGCGGTGGAGAAGATCGGGGAGTCGGCCGTCACCTTGGTGCCACTACGGGCCTGTTCTACGTGCAGCTTGCCGATGGCTTGCGATAGCGCCGCTCGCGTCACCACGAGGTGCTTGGCCCAGAGCGCCCGGAGGAGTTCGGCAGCTTCATTTGGAGACGCGTTCTCGGCGGCGCTGGTGGTCTTCGTCACGCCCCGAAGTCTGCCACATCGGCGATGTCCGTTCGACCAGCCGCCTGGAGAGCGTCAGGTAGACCGCCGGGAAGGTGCGGTGCGGCGGGTTCGCTTTGGCGACCGCCAACCGAACCAAGAGGCCCCAGAGGCCCACGGCGGCTCCAGAGAGACCGGCACGCGCGAGGATCCCGAAGAGGGCCTCGGCGGCGGATGCGAAGGGGATCATGATGCCCTCCAGTGGGCGGCCTGGGTGTCGTCGTTGGAGGCCACTGCAGCACCAACGGCATCGGTGAGCATCGGGAAGTGCTTCCAGGTCTCGCCGCGGATTGCTTGCCGCATGGGTCTCGACCGTGACCCCGTACTCTCGGGCGAGGCTGGAGATGGAAACGCCTGCCGCATAGCAGGAGCGGGCGTCAATGACCCCTGCGGTAGTGAGCTTGGACGGCGGGAACGTGTCTCCCCTCGCCGTTCGGCCCGCTTCCTCGCGATCCCTCATGTTCTCAGCCTGGGTGCCAAGGACGATTTGGTCGGCACGAACGCAGCCGAGGTGCCCATTCCCGCAAAGATGAACGAATCACTGGCATGGGTGAGTGACGCGAGCTCGTTGCCAGAGGTGCGGCCTGCAGTGGCAAGCTCCCGGGTCAAAATCGTCCGCTCCCGTGCGCCGCAGGCAGGCACGAGGTCGTCCCAAAGCTGAAGGTTGTGGGTGAGGTCCCCGCGCGGGCCGAAGAGTGCCCGGAGGTTCTCAGGGATCTCCTCGGACGGGGGGCGAGGTGGTGCTGTACTTGGTGGGCCCGGCCGCCGTCGCCCTCACAGCGGCCTGGATCGCCAACCTCAGTTGCTTCGGCGCCGAGCTAACAGGTCCGTTCGAGGATGCGGACGGCCAAATTGGCGGTGATGCGACGTGCGCGAACGAGGCTTTGATGACCAGATGGGAGCTTTGGGGATCCATTTCGATCGCGTCGCGGAAGTCGGCCAGCTGTCCTTCCTCCGCATTCTTCCCGCGGAATGGCCGAGAAGACGAGATCGTCTTAGTCCGACGTTCCTCGACGCTTGGCTTTCGAATCCGAGTTGGATCGTCCTAACGGCACGATGGCCGATTGGCGACGCGGATCGCCTCTATGCGCTCGGTCAGCTGCTTCCGTTTGACCCGCAAGCCCTCGGGCCGTAGGGTGCCGCGCGATGGAACGCAAGGTCTTCGTACATACCTTCGGCTGCCAGATGAACGAGGCCGACTCCTCGCGGATGATCGAGTCCCTGGCGAAGTCCGGCTACGCCCAGACCCAGCAGGCGGACGACGCGGACCTGATCCTCCTCAACACCTGCGCCATCCGGGAGAAGAGCGAGCAGAAGCTCCTCTCCGCGCTCGGGCGGTACCGGCCGATGAAGCTCGCCCGCGGCGCGCGGATCGGCGTGGGCGGCTGCGTGGCCCAGCAGGAGAAGGATCGGCTGCTGAAGAAGGTGCCGTACCTGGACTTCGTCTTCGGGCCCGACCAGGTGGGCAACCTCCCCGAGATCCTCGATCGCGTGGAGAGCGAGAACGTTCGCCTGGCCGAGACGGCCTGGCTCGACTCGTCCACCTACGTCTTCCCCCGCGCCGACGCCGAGTTCGCCCGCGGCAAGACGACTGCCTTCGTCTCGGCGATGAAGGGGTGCAACAACGTCTGCTCCTTCTGCGTGGTCCCTTACACCCGCGGCCGCGAGGTCTCGCGGGGCGTGGACGACCTTCTGGGTGAGGTGGCCGACCTGGCGGCGGTGGGCGTCCGTGAGATCACGCTCATCGGCCAGAACGTGAACTCCTACGAGGGTGGGGTGAGCTTCGCCGAGCTCCTCCGCCGCACCGCAAACGTGCCTGGTGTCGAGCGCGTGCGCTTTACGACCAGCCACCCGCACGACCTCTCGGACGAGCTGATCGCGCTTTTCGCCGAAGAGCCGAAGGTGATGCCACACTTCCACCTCCCGGTGCAGAGCGGCTCCGAGCCGGTGCTGAAGCGGATGCGGCGCGACTACACGATCGCCTGGTATCTGGACCGCCTCGAGAGGCTGCGGGCTGCGAGGCCCGGCATCGCGATCACCACCGACATCATCGTCGGCTTCCTCGGCGAGACCGACGAGGACTTCGAGCGGACGATGGAGCTGGTGGAGAAGGTGCGCTACGAGAACGCCTTCTCGTTCATCTTCAGCCCAAGGCCGCACACCACGGCGATCCGCCACCTCCACGACTGGGGCGAGATCCCGAAGGAGGTCGCGACGGCGCGGCTGGTGCGGCTGCAGGCCCTGCTCCGCGAGCACTCCTGGTCCTACTATTCCGCGTGCGTCGGCAGCGAGGTCGAGGTGCTCGTGGAGGGGCCCAGCCGCTACGACCCCGAGAAGCGCTTCGGCCGCACTCCCGAGAACCGCGTCGTGAACTTCGAGGGCACCGCCGAGACGGGCTCGCTCGTCCGCGTGCGGATCGAGGACGCGACGCCCAACGCCCTCTCGGGCGTCCAGGTGGGCTTCGAATCCCCCAGGGCGGTGAAGGCGCCGGTGCGGCTCGCGGTGGTGGGGTGAGGCATCCGTGAGCGCTAGGCCCCTTCATCGCTGGCTCCTGGCGCTCGCTCCGGTCGTGTTCTACGCCGGGTTGATCTTCTACTTCTCCGCGCAGACCACGCTCCCGAAGGTGGGCCTGCTCTCGATGCTCAAGCGCGCCTTCGAGGCCAGCTTGTTCAGTGGCTGGATCGGGTTCGACAAGCTCGAGCACTTCACCGAATACGCCGGCTTCGGCTTCCTGATCGCCCGGGCGCTTCGGTTCGTCGGCCCGACGAGCATGAGCACCCTGCGGGGCTGGGGCGTGACGGTCGCCCTCGGCGCCGCCTTCGGGGTCAGCGACGAGATCCACCAGTACTTCGTCCCCGGCCGGGATTCGTCGATCTTCGACGTAGCCGCCGACACCCTCGGCACCGCCTTCGGGGCGATGGTGTGGGTCGTCTTCGCCCGGTTGACGCGGCCGCTCATGGGGCGCTCGGCCCCGGGAAGCGGGCGCGCCGCCATCTGACCGCTCGGCGTCCGTCCTCCCAAAAGCCACGTTGACGCAGGCCTCCGATTCAAATATTGCGCGGCGTAGACGAATGGAATGAAAGTTCCTTCGCTATCGGGGGTGCGACATGACGCGTTTGCAGGTTCGAGCCTTGGTGGTGGTTTGCGCTCTCGCTGCCTTGAGCGCGTGCGGCAGCAGCGGTAGCGATCACAATGGATCAGGCGGCTCCGGAGGGACCTCAGGATCTGGTGGTTCAGGCGGCAGCGATGGGACGGGAGGGACGGGCGGAACCGCTGGGACGGGAGGCGACGGCACGAGCGGCTCCGGCGGTACAGTTCCGCACGGGATCGACGTCGAGGGCACGATCGTCGACAAGACCTTCCATCCGGTCGCCGGCGCGAGGGTCGCCCTCAACGGCGATCTCACGCAGTTGGTGACGACCGAAGGCGACGGCACCTTCCGCTTCAGCGGCGTGGACACGCCCTACGACCTCACGGTCGGGTTCGAGGATCCGCCCCTGGTTCCTCGTAGCCTTACGCTTCGCGGACTCACGCGAGCGAAACCGATCATTCCCGCGAACCTCGACCTCTATGCGAAGCGAGCGGTCCCGCTCGTGGTGGCCGTGACGGGTCCGGAATACCCCCTTCCGATGGAGGACCAGATCCTCGTTACTTCGACGGCGAAGAGCCCCGGAGCGCGACGCGCGTCCAGTAGTGGCGGCATATTCGAAGATGACATCGAGTGGTTCGGACCGAGTGAGCCGACCGTGAATCTGGTGGCGGCTCGAACCACGTTCGACAGTACTTTTGGCTTCCGCGTCCTGTCGGCTGGGGTTCGAGAGAATGTCCGTCTCCAGTCGGCGATGCCGGGCTACATGATCAGTCTCGACCGAGCGGTTCCGACAAGCACCACGACCATCGACGTCCAGCCTGGGGTGTATACCGAGAACGTGCATGTGCGGTTGAACTCGTTCACCGTCGAAGGGGCCCAGTTCTCCAAATCCTTCTACTTCGATGATCCGACCATCGAGTTTCCCTCCGAGGGCGCGACCTTCATGGCCTTCGGCTTCATAGCCAACGGCCGTTCGGCTGCCGCGTCCAGCCCCGCGGTTGCCGGCGGTACGACCCGCCTCGCCATGCCGGAGACCATCGACACCGTCCTCCCTGCGGAGGACGCTACAGGTGTTTCTCGCACGCCGGTCCTTACCTGGACTCAGGTGCCCGGTGCTTCGGCATACTGGGTCACCGTAGGATCTCAGTTCGCCGTAGGAACTCAGTTGTACGTGCTTCCTGCACCCGCCTCGAGCGTTTCGATCCAGGACCTCTCCGCCCTCGGCGTCGGCCTCGAGGCGGGTCAGACCTACCCCTGGGTGGTCAGGGCGTGGGTCGGCAACGGGTTCACGGCGGACGACGTTGCCGACGGCACCGGTATTGGGGGCTACCGCGAACAGATCACGACCGATTCCTTCGTTGAGTACATGACGTATTCGAAATTCACGACCGGTCCCTGAGCTCCGCGCGACGCAGTGGGGGGCGGCTCTTTCGCTTGTTCGGGGGTTGCGAATTGACGCAGGTTCGAGCCTTGGTGATGGTGTGCGCTCTCGCGGCGTTGAGCGCGTGCGGCAGCAGCGGTAGCGTCCACGGTGGCTCGGGAGGCTCGGGAGGCTCGGGAGCGACCTCTGGGGCTGGCGGTTCCGGCGGCACCGACGGGACGGGCGGCAGGGGAGGCACGGGAGGGATTGGAGGCGACGACGCGGGCGGCTCCGGCGGTACCGTTCAGCACGGGATCGACGTCGAGGGCACGATCGTCGACAAGACCTTCAGCCCGGTCGCCGGAGTGAAGGTCGCCCTCAACGGCGATCTCACGCGGTTCGTGACGACCGGACCCGACGGCATCTTCCGCTTCAGCGGCGTGGACACCCCCTACGACCTCTCGGTCGTGTCGGAAGAGAGGCCCCGGCTCCTCGCTTGCTCACGCTTCGTGGCCTCACGCGCGCGAATCCAGTCATTCCCTTGTACGTCGAGCTCTTTGCGAATCGAGCGGTCCCGCTCAGATTGGCAGTGACGGGCCCGGACTACCCCCTCAAGCCCGACGACCGGCTCTTCGTCGCATCGACGGAGAAGGGTTCCAGAGGAAGGGAAACGAACCGCTTTGGCAAATACGAGCTCGACATCGAGTGGTTCGGACCGATTGAGCCGACCGTGAATCTGGTGGCGGCTCGAACCACGCCCGACAGTACTTCTGGCGTCCGCGTCCTGTCGGCTGGGGTTCGAGAGAATGTGCGCCTCTCGTCGGAGATGCCGGACTACACGATCAACCTCGATCGAGAGGTTCCGACGAGCACTACGACCATCGACGTCCAGCCCGGGCGCTACACCGACTTCCAACATCTGGGTTGGCAAAACTTCACTGTCGAGGGGGCCCAGTTTGATTGGTGGGTCCCGATTCCTGGCCCGACCGTCGAGTTTCCCTCCGAGGGCGCGACTTTCTCCGCCTCCGGCTTCAGCACCAACGGCTCTGCGGCCGTGTGCGCTCCTGCAGTCGCCGGCGGCACCACCCGCCTCGCCATGCTGGAGTCCCTCGACACCGTTCTCCCAGCTGAGGGCGCGACAGGCGTTTCTCGCACGCCTGTCCTCACCTGGACTCAGGTGCCAGGTGCTTCGGCATATTGGGTCACCATGGGACTGGGACAAATGATGTTCGTGCTTCCTGGATTCGCCTCGAGCCTGTCAATCCAGGATCTCTCCGCCCTCGGCGTCGGCCTCGAGGCGAATGGGAGCTACTGGTGGAAGGTCGAGGCATGGGTCGGCAACGGGTTCTCGGCGGACGACGTGACCGACGGTATCGGTCTCGGAACCTACCGCCTAGTCGTCACGACCGAACCCCTCGTAATGTACAGGGCATGGTCGACGTTCAAGACCGCTCCCTGAGCGTACCCACAGTGAGGCGCATTGACGCGTGAAGCCGAACCGTCTATTGCGCGGCGCACACTGTTGAAGCGAAAGATTCTTTCGCTTCTGGGGGTATCCGACATGCGGCGTTTGCAGGTTCGATTCTGGGTAATGGTCTGCGCTCTCGTGGCCCTGTCCGCGTGCAGCAGCAGCGACGGTAGCGGCCGCGACGGAACGGGCGGCTCCGGTGGAATCGCCGGTTCCGGCGGTATCGCCGGAAACGATGGCACCGGTGGGACGGCCGGTGACGGCTCCACCGGCGGTACGGGGGGAGATGACGGCACCGGCGGAACGGCCGGGGACGGCACGGGTGGCACGGGCGGCGACGCCACGGGGGGCGCAGGCGGTACCGTCCCCCATACGATCGACGTCCTGGGCACGATCGTCGACGAGGCGTTCCAGCCTGTCGCCGGCGTAACCGTCGCCCTCGACGGCGATCCTACCCGGTTGGAGACCACCGGCGTGGACGGCGTCTTCCGCTTCAGCGGCGTGGACACGCCCTATGACCTCTCGGTCGCGTTCGAATCGAACCTCCTGGAGCTCCGCGGTCTCTCGCGTGCGCATCCCGTCGTTCCCTTGAACCAGATGCTGATGGCGTTTCGAGGGGTCGATCTCGAAGGGGTCGTGAGAGGCCCGACCTATCCCATCTCGGACGAAGGGATTGCCGTCACGCACACGGGCAAGTCGCTCCTCATGGCGTCTGTCGACGAGGAGTCCGGCGAATACGGCAGCCATTTCGCGTGGCCGGGACCGAGCAGGCAGGCGGTCAATCTGGTCGCGGCTCGCGTCGCAGCCGACCCGGTTACGAACGGCCTTCGCTTCTTGGAGGCCGGAGTTCGAGAGGATGTCCGGCTCGAAGATGGGGTGGGGATGACGGGCCTTTCGATCACACTCGATCGGCCGATCGCGACCAGCACCACGACGATCGACTTCCAGCCTGGCTCCTACAGCGGTTCCGAGCCGGCGTTGAGCTCGTTCACCGTCGAGGGCGCGCGATTCAACTTCTTTGGATCCCCGATCCCCGTTCTGTCCACGGAGTTTCCGTCCGAAGGCGCGACCTTCGTCGCCCAGGGCTTCGGTCCCCAGGGTTTCGCGCTCGCGGTCGCACCCGCGGTCGCTGGGACGACCCGCATTACGCTGCCGGAATCCATCGAGATCCTGCTTCCCGAAAATGGGGCGACCGACGTGTCTCGCACTCCCGTCCTCAGCTGGACGCCGGTGGCCGGCGCTTCCTCCTACTGGATCTCCGTCGGAGAGCAGATGTACTTCGTTCCTGCAACCTCGACGAGCCTCGCGCTTCCGGATCGCTCCGCCCTCGGCATCGGCCTCGAAGCCGACTCGACCTACGACTGGTCGGTCTATGCGTTCGTCGGCAACGGGTTCACGGCCGACGACCTGACCAACGGCAGCGGTGAAGGCCTCTACCGCATCTACCTCACGAACGAGGCGGTCACCGTGTACATCGCGGTCTCGGAGTTCACGACCGCTCCCTGAGCCTCCACGAGCGGGAGATTCGAACGGTAGTCCGGTCGGCGGGCGCCACGCCCGTCGACCACACCAGGGATACGCTCCGGTGCGTGAGCGTGGCCCACATTGACAACGGGTGTCGACACGCTTTAGGAGACGCCCTCGGACGGTGGGGCGTCCGGATCGCCCCGGGGGTGTCGACATGACGCAGCTCACGCGAATCGGTGCAGCGGTACTGGTCTCCTCGCTCGTTCTCCTTGGCGGGTGCGGCGGCGGCTCTGGCGACCCCGGCACCGGCGGGACGGGTGGCTCCGGGGGCACGGCAGGAACCGGCGGCACCGGTGGCACCGCGGGTGAGGGCACTGGCGGAGCCGGCGGCTCCGGCGGCAGCGTCCCCTCGAACATCGACGTCCACGGAAAGGTCGTGGACAAGCTGGGGAAGCCTTTCATCGGCGCCACGATCCTTCTCGACGGCGATATCGATCGCCTGGAGACCACTGGGACCGACGGCCTCTTTCACTTCGGCGGCGTGGATACGCCGTATCGCCTCACGGTGCTGGCCTCCGGGCAGCTCTACGAGCTGCGGGGCCTCACTCGGTCCAATCCCGTCGTCGTCGCGGGTAGCGAGGTCGGAGCGTTCACGGTCCGCCAGGGCGCGAAGATCGCGGGCCACGTCGGCGGCCCCGCGTACCCCGTTGGTGGAAAGATCCTTTTGGCGCCGTCCGGACGGACCGGGGTCACCGTCTCCGCGGACCCGGCGAACGGCGATTTCGACGCCGAGATGGCATGGATGGGCGACGCCAAGCAGACCCGTGACCTCGTGGCGGCCTGGATCGAGTACGGTCCCGAAGGTCTGGTCGTCCACGGCCTGGGCCGGAAGACCGACGTCACCCTCGAGAGCGGAATCGGCTTGAGCGGCCTCGGCGTCTCGCTCGGCGGCCCGATCGAGACGCGACCGACGACGGTCAGCAGTTTTGGGGGCGCCTACTCAGACGCCTTCGTCACCCTTTACGGCTCCTTCACCATCGAGGGCACCCGGTTCAACGTGCTCGACGGAATCGTCGGCTCCGTGGCCGGGGTTCCCACGGACGGCGCCGTGTTTTACGCACAGGGATACGATGCCGACGGCAACTTCGCCATCCGCCTGATCCCGGCGATCCCGGGGGGCACGACCAGGGTGGAATTGCCGGAAATCGCGGAGATGAAGGCCGTCTCTCCGGTGAACCACTCCATGAACGTCTCGACCCGGCCGACCCTCGCCTGGACCCAAGCGACCGGTGCGAAGGCCTACTGGGTCATCGTGGGCCCGTACACCTACGTTCTGCCGGCGACGGCCCATAGCCTCCAGATTCCCGATACGTCGTCGTTCGGGATCAGCCTCGATCGGGGCAAGAACTACGATTGGTACGTCGCGGCCATGATGTCCGATGGATTCTCCGCCGACGACGCCACCGACGGGAGTGGCCTCGGGATCAATCGATTCCTGATTCTGGACGAGGACACGCTCCTCATCCAGACCGTGGCCGAGTTCAAGACCGCGCCCTGACGATCGCCTGGGTGGCTCGAGTGGCCGCCACGGACAACAGGATCCCTCCATGATTCGACCTTGCCCCTTCACGCATACCGAGCCGTCCATCGACGAGACCGCCTACGTCGACGTGAGCGCTCACGTGATCGGGCGGGTGAGGATCGGCGCCCGATCCTCGATCTGGCCTGGTGTCGTCGTCCGCGGCGACGTCCACACCATCGAGATCGGCGACGACACGAACGTGCAGGATCTCTCGTGTCTGCACGTGCTCAAGGATCGCTTCTCCCTGACCCTCGGCAGCCGGGTGAGCGTGGGCCACGGCGTGATGCTCCACGGCTGCACGATCGGCGACGGCAGCCTGATCGGCATGAGGGCGACGATCATGGATGACGCCCGAATCGGCGCCAACTGCCTCGTCGCGGCGGGCGCGCTGGTCACGCCGGGCTTCGAGGCGCCTCCCGGGTCGCTGGTGATGGGCTCGCCCGCCAAGGTGAAGCGGGAGCTCGACGCATCCGAGCTCGAGCTCCTCGATCGCACCTGGCGCAACTACGTGGACTACTCCCGCGCCTACATCGCCAAGTTCGGCCGCGGCTTCTGACTCAGTCCAGGAGCCGGTGGAGCGTCTCGATCACGATCCGGTCGTCGATCGGCTTGGTGACGAAGCCCGCGCACCCCAGGTCGAAGGCGCTCCGGCTCATCTGCTCCGGCGACGAAGAGCTCATCAGCACGATGGGAAGGGCGGCGCCGCTCGGCGTCTCGCGCAGACGCTGGACAAGAGAGATCCCGTCCAACTTGGGGAGCACCACGTCCACCATCGCCAGGTCGAAGTGCGTGAGGTCGGAGCGCTCCAGCACGGCCTCGGCGCTCCCGACCCCCGTGACGTCCCAGCCCTCGGCGCAGAGCAGATCCGCGAGCATCGTCAGGTAGAGGCGGTCGTCGTCGACCAGGAGGATCCGGCGCCGCCGTTCCTCGATGCTCCGTCGAATTCGCGCGACCTGCATCTTGCGCAAGAGGTCCATCGACTCGCCCTCAGTAGGCAATGCAATTAGTCATAATGGCCGAAATCCTCCAGGCGAGCAAGAACACGCCATCCTTGACCATGCGCTGGACGACCGCTACAAACGCGCGCGAATTTCCAACGAAAAGGAGAGCTTCATGGAGGTCAAGAGCCTCGCGGTTGTCGGCGCGGGTCAGATGGGCGGCGGGATCGCCCAGGTGGCGGCGCAGGCCGGGATCCAGGTCGCGCTCATCGACGTGAACCTCGAGGCCGCGAAGGCTGGCCACGCGAAGATCGGCGCCGGTCTCGCCCGCCTCGTGGAGAAGGGCAAGCTCGCCGCCGCGGATCGCGACGCCATCCTCGGCCGGATCACCCCCGCCGGCGACGTGTCGGCCGCCAAGGGCTTCGACTTCGCCGTGGAGGCCGCCACCGAACAGGAGGAGCTGAAGAAGAAGCTCTTCCGCGGCCTCGACGAGGTGATCGCACCCCACGGCATCCTCGCCTCCAACACGAGCTCCATTTCGATCACCCGGATGGCGGCGGCCACGAGCCGCCCGTCGCGCGTGATCGGCATGCACTTCATGAACCCCGTGCCGGTGATGAAGCTCGTGGAGATCATCCGGGGCGCGCAGACCTCCGACGAGACCTACGCCGCCACCAAGGCGTTCTCCGAGCGGCTGGGCAAGACCACGGTGCTCTCCTCCGACTTCCCCGGCTTCATCGTGAACCGGATCCTGATCCCGATGCTCAACGAGGCCTGCTACGCGCTCCAGGAGGGCGTCGCCTCGGCAGAGGACATCGACACGGCGATGAAGCTCGGCACCAACCAGCCGATGGGACCCCTCGAGCTCGCCGACTTGATCGGCCTCGACACGGTCTACTACATCGCCAAGGTCCTCCACGAAGGCCTCGGCGACCCCAAGTACCGGCCCAACCCGCTGCTGAAGCAGTACGTCGACGCCGGCTGGTTCGGCCGGAAGACGGGCAGGGGCTTCCACGTCTACTCGAAGTGATTCGCCGCCCGCCGCCTATCGCGGGCGTCTGGCTGGGCGCCTCCTGGCGCGAGCTGCGGGATCGCCTCGGCGATCCCCTCCGCGGCGAGAACCGCAGCCGCACTGAGGCCGAGCTCTTCTATGACGGGTTGAGCGCGGTGCTCAGCGACGACCGCGTGGTCGAGCTGAGCCTCTCGCTCGGCGACGACTCCTGCACGGGGATCCCCTCCACCCGCGCGCAGGTCTTGGCGGCCCACGGCGAACCCGACGAGAAGATGATCGAGGCCGAGCTGGAGGGCTGGGTCTACGAAGGCGCGGACTTCGACGCGATCTTCCTCTTTGCGCCGCCGGGGAGCCCGGTGGCGGAAGAGGTGGTCTTCCGCACCCACACTCACGAGATCGACGAGGAGAGCTGACTGCCATGGCCTACGCCAATCTGAAGGTCACCCGCCGCGAGGACGGCGTCGCCTGGATCGAGTTCGACCGCCCCAAGGCGCTCAACGCGTTCAACACCGAGACCCTCCTCGAGCTCGAGTCGGCCCTCGACGTGCTGTCGAAGGATGAATCACTCCGCGTGCTCGTGCTCACCGGCGCCGGCGAGAAGGCCTTCGTGGCCGGCGCCGACATCGCCGAGATGGCCGAGATGGGCGCGCCCCGGGCGCGGGTCTTCTCCTCGGTGGGCCACCGGGTCTTCGAGAAGCTCGAGAAGCTCCCCGTGCCGACCATCGCCGCGGTGAACGGCTTCGCCCTCGGCGGCGGCATGGAGGTCGCGCTGGCATGCGACCTCATCTACGCCGCGGACAAGGCGAAGTTCGGCCAGCCCGAGGTGAACCTCGGCGTGATCCCCGGCTTCGGCGGCTCCCAGCGGCTGCCCCGGAAGATCGGCCCCATGCGCGCCCTGGAGCTCTGCTTCACCGGCGACATCATCGCCGCCGCCAAGGCGCAGGAGGTCGGGCTGGTCCTCGAGGTCTTCCCGGCGGCGGAGCTCCGGGCCAAGGTCGACGAGATCGCGATGAAGATCGCCTCCAAGGCGCCGCTGGCGATCTCGGCGATGAAGCGGGTGGTCGTAGAGGCCTCGGCCTGCGATCCGCGCACCGCCAACGCCCTCGAGCAGGAGACCTTCGGCGTTCTCTTCGGCTCGGAAGATCAGAAGGAGGGTATGAAGGCCTTCCTCGAGAAGCGGCCGGCCGACTTCCGCGCCCGCTAACGAAGTTCCGGCGCGCTTGTCAGATCCCGCATGCGGGTGGATGATGCGCCGAATCGATTGGCCCAACCGCTCGGGCGGGACTGGCCACACCCTGGAGCGCGCCGCCCCCCGCGGCGTGGAGACACCGATGCAGTTCGAGTTGAACGATACCCAGCGGATGCTCCGCGACACCTGTCGGGAGTTTGCCGACCGGGAGCTCGTCCCCAACGCGCGCACCTGGGACGAGGAACACCGTTTCCCGAAGGAGGCGGTCAAGAAGCTGGGCGATCTCGGCCTCATGGGCGTCGCCGTCCCCGAGGAGTGGGGCGGGGCAGGGGCGGATAACGTCTCCTACGCCCTCGCCATGGAGGAGATCAGCCGCGGCTGCGCCTCCACCGGCGTGATCATGAGCGTGAACAACTCGCTCTACTGCGATCCGGTGCTGAAGTTCGGCACGGACGAGCAGAAGCAGGAGTGGCTCGCCCCCTTCGCCGCCGGCGAGAAGCTCGGCTGCTTCGGCCTCACCGAGCCCGAGGCGGGCTCCGACGCTGCGGCCCAGAAGACCATCGCGGTGCGGGACGGTGACGACTACCTGATCACCGGCTCGAAGAACTGGATCACCAACGGGCCCCAGGCCGACGCCATCGTGCTCTTCACGATGACCGACCGCTCCAAGGGCAACAAGGGCATCACCGCCTTCCTGTTGGACCTGAACTCTCCTGGCGTCACCCGCGCCCCCGCCGATCGGAAGCTCGGCATCGCGGCCTCCGGCTCGTGCTCGCTCTTCTTCGATAACGTGCGGGTGCCGGCGAAGAACCTCCTGGGCAAGGAGGGCGACGGCTTCAAGGTCGCCATGAGCACCCTGGACGGTGGCCGCATCGGCATCGCCGCCCAGGCCCTCGGCATCGCCCGGGCCGCGTTCGAGGAGGCGCTCGCGTACTCCAAGGAGCGCAAGAGCTTCGACAAGCCGATCGCCTCCCACCAGGCCATCAGCTTCATGCTCGCCGACATGGGCACCGAGCTCGACGCCGCGAGGCTCCTCGTGCTGCGCGCCGCCGCCCTCAAGGATCAGGGCGTTCGCCATAGCACCGAGTCCGCCATGGCCAAGCTCTACGCCTCGGAGATGAGCCACCGGGTCACCCACAAGGCGATCCAGATCCACGGCGGCTACGGCTACTCCAAGGAGTTCGACGTGGAGCGGCACTACCGCGACGCGCGGATCACGGAGATCTACGAGGGGACGAGCGAGATCCAGCGGATCGTGATCGCCGCGTCGCTCCTCAAGGGGTAGCGAACATGGTCGGACGACTCCTGGTGCTCGCGGTAGTGGCTCTTTCGATGCCCGCATGGGCGTCCGCTCCCGCGACGACTCCGCCGGCGTCGCCCGCCGCCCCGGCCTCGCCGCAGGCGGCGCCCGTGACGCGGGCGCGCGATCTCCCCTTCAATCGGGAGAACGTGCTGAAGGTGGTCTCGACTCACGCGGACGAGATCCAGGGCTGCTACGAGTCGGCCATGGCCCGCCGTGGCGCCACCGCCAAGGACGCTCCCTCGGGGCGCGTCCTGATGAGCTGGGTCATCACCCCGGACGGCCTCGCCGCCGAGGTGAAGGTCGCCAAGAGCGCGATCGGCGACAGCCTCGTCACCGACTGCATGGTGCAGGCGATCCGGTTCTGGGAGTTTCCCAAGCCTGCGACCCGCCAGCCGATCGAGTTCCCCTTCGACCTCAAGCCGACCAACGGCGCCAAGACTCCGAAGAAGAAGGAAGCCCGGTAGATGGATTTCGAGCTGAACGAGCTGCAGATCGCGATCCGCGATGCGGCGCGAAAGTACGCGCAGGACAAACTCGCGCCCGGCGCGCGCGAGCGCGATCGCGAGGAGCGGTTCCCCAAGGCCGAGGTCGCCGAGATGGCGTCCCTGGGCCTCATGGGCGTGAACATTCCCGAGGCCTACGGCGGCGCCGAGGCGGGGACGGTGGCCTATTCGCTGGCGATGACGGAGATCGCCGCCGGCGACGCGTCGGCCGCCGTGACCATGGCCGTCACCAACATGTGCGGCGAGCTCATCGTCCGCGCCGGCAACGAGGACCAGCGCCAGCGGTACGTGACCAGGCTCACCTCCGGTGAGTACACGGCGGGCGCGTTCGCGCTCTCCGAGCCCCAGGCCGGCTCCGACCCGGGGGCCATGGCCACCTTCGCCGAGAAGAAGGGCGATCGCTGGGTGCTCAACGGCGCCAAGCAGTGGATCACCAGCGGCGCCTACGCCGGCGTGATGGTCGTCTGGGCTCGCACCGCCAAGGCGCCCGGCGCCAAGGGGATCTCCTGCTTCCTCGTCGAGGGCGGCACCAAGGGCCTCCTGGTCGGCAAGGCCGAGGACAAGATGGGCCTCCGGGCCTCGAACACCGTGCCCCTCACCTTCGAGGACTGCGAGATCCCGGAGGAGAACCTCCTCGGCGTCGAGGGCGACGGCTTCAAGTGGGCCATGGTCGCCCTCGACGGCGGCCGGATCGGCATCGCCTCCCAGGCCATCGGCATCGGGCGGGCGGCCATGGACGCGTCGATCCGCTACGCCCACGAGCGGGAGGCGTTCGGCAAGCCGATCGCCGATTTCCAGGCGATCCGTTTCAAGCTCTCCGACATGGCCACCGAGCTCGACGCGGCCCGGCTGCTCGCCCTGCGCGCGGCCTGGCTCAAGGAGAACGGCCGTCCCTTCACTCGGGAGGCCTCCATGGCGAAGCTCTACGCCTCCGAGGCGGCCAATCGGGCAGTTGCAGAAGCCGTGCAGATTCACGGCGGATATGGGTATGTGGACGAGTTCCCGGTGGAGCGGCACCTGCGAGACGCGCGGGTGACGACCATCTATGAGGGAACGAGCGAGATCCAGCGCGTGGTCATCGCGCGCGAGCTTTTGCGCGGCTAACGGGCGGAGCGAGACGAGATGAAGAAGGCGAAGCCGATGTCGAAGACTTCGAAGACGACGATGCCCGCCGGCAAGAAGGCGGCCGCCAAGGCCGCTTCGGGCAAGATCGCGGCCAAGAAGCCCCAGGCCATGATGCAGGCGGCGGTGTCCAAGAAGGCGCCTGTGGCGGCTGCGAAGAAGCCGGCCGTGGCGGCGAAGACGACCGTGAGCAAGAAGGTCGCCGTTGCGAAGGCGACCGTGGCGAAGAAGGCCGCAGCCGCGAAGGCGGTCGTGGCGAAGACGACTTCCGCCGCGAAGGCGACCGTGGCGAAGAAGGCCGCCGTGGCGAACGCGAAGGTGGCGAAGAAGGCCGTCGTCGCGAAGGCGATGGTCGCGAAGAAGGCCGCCGTCGCGAAGGCGAAGGTGACGAAGAAGGTCGCCGCAGTGAAGGCGACCGGGGCGAAGAAGGCCGCCGTCGCGAAGGCCGCCGTGGCGAAGAAGACCGCCGTCGCGAAGACTGGCGTGGCCAAGAAGGCCGCGAAGGCGGTGCCCTCGCCGAGCTACGACAAGGCCGGCCTCAAGAAGATCGCCGCCGCCAAGCGCGCCTGGGAGAAGGGCGCGCTCGCCAAGTCCAACCAGCGCATGAAGCAGCGCCGGGAGGCCTTCTTCACCGACTCGGGCATTCCCATCCCCGACCTCGCCACCCCCGCCGAGCGGCCGCGCGAGGACTACCTGCGCGACCTCGGCTTCCCGGGCGAGTACCCGTTCACCCGGGGCCCCCAGGCCTCCATGTACCGCGGCCGCCACTGGACCATGCGCCAGTTCGCCGGCTTTGGCACGCCCGCCGACACCAACGCTCGGTTCAAGTACCTCCTCGAGCACGGCATGACCGGCCTGTCGACGGCCTTCGACATGCCCGCCCTCATGGGTTACGACGCCGATCACCCGATGAGCCGGGGCGAGGTGGGCAAGGAAGGTGTGGCCGTCTCGAGCCTCGCCGACTTCGAGATCCTCTACGGCGGGATCCCCCTCGACCAGGTCACCACCTCCATGACCATCAACGCGAGCGCCATCTACGCGCTCGCCTGCTACGTGGTCACGGCGGAGAAGCAGGGCATCGGCCCCGAGAAGCTCGGCGGCACCATCCAGGCCGACATCCTCAAGGAGTACATCGCACAGAAGGAGTGGATCGTCCCGCCGCGGCCCGCCGTGCGGATCGTGATCGACATGATCGAATGGGCGTCGGAGCACATGCCCAAGTTCAACCCGATCTCGATCTCCGGCTACCACATCCGGGAGGCAGGGGCGACGGCGGTGCAGGAGCTCGCCTTCACTCTCGCCGACGGCATCGGCTACGTGGAGGAGTGCGTCGCCCGCGGCATGAACGTGGACGACTTCGCCCCGCGGCTCTCCTTCTTCTGGGACGTGCACAACGACTTCTTCGAGGAGGTCGCCAAGTTCCGTGCCGCCCGGCGGATCTGGGCCCGCGTGCTCCGCGATCGCTTCGGCGCCAAGGATCCGCGCTCGTGGATGCTGCGCACCCACGCGCAGACCGCCGGCGTGTCGCTCACCGCGCAGCAGCCCTACAACAACGTGGTCCGGGTGGCCCTCCAGGCCTTCGCCGCGGTGTGCGGCGGCACCCAGTCCCTTCACACCAACTCCCTCGACGAGACCTACGCGCTCCCCACCGAGGACTCGGTGACGATCGCACTGCGCACGCAGCAGATCATCGCCAACGAGTCCGGCGCCGACCGCGTCGTCGACCCCCTCGGCGGCTCGTACTACATCGAGTACCTCACCGACGAGATGGAGAAGCGGGCGATGGAGTACATCGACCGCATCCACGACATGGGCGGCATCATCCGCGCGGTGGAGGAGGGCTATCCCCAGAAGGAGATCGCCGAGTCCGCCTTCCGCCACCAGAAGGAGGTCGAGTCCAAGGACCGGATCATCGTCGGCGTCAACGCCTTCCAGTCCGACAAGGAGACCCCGATCGATCTCCTCAAGATCGACGACGCGCTCGCCCACGAGCAGATCGCGCGTCTCCTCCAGGTGAAGGCCAGCCGCGACGCCGCGGCCCACCAGGCCGCCCTCGAGGCCGTGGAGAAGGCCGCCGAGAGCGGCGAGAACCTCATGCCCTCCGTCCTCGACGCAGTGCGCGCCTATGCAACGCTGGGTGAAGTCTGCGACGTCTTCCGCAAGGTCTTCGGCACGTACCGCGAGGTGGGCCGCTTCTAGTCGACCGCTCGGTCGCAGAGGAATCGATTCGACATGGCAGAACGCAAGCTCCGCATCCTCGTCGCCAAGCCCGGCCTCGACGGCCACGACCGTGGCGCCAAGATCATCGCCCGCGCCCTGCGCGACGGCGGGTTCGAGGTCATCTACACCGGCCTCCACCAGACCCCGGAGATGATCGCCGCCGCCGCCATCCAGGAGGACGTCGACGGCATCGGCCTCTCCATCATGTCCGGTGCGCACATGCACCTCGCGCCCGCGGTGATCGATCTGCTCAAGGAGCAGGGCGCCAGCGACATCGCCGTCTTCCTCGGCGGGATCATCCCCCAGGATGACATCGCCAAGCTGCGCGCGGTGGGCGTCCGCGAGGTCTTCCTCCCGGGGACGACCACCGAGGACGTCATCGGCTGGGTGCGGACCCACGTCCGGCACCGGGCCGAGGCGGCCTGACCGTAGCGCTTCGTGTGGCTTCGGTGCCTTCGGGCACCGAAGTCGCAATGAGTACAGAATATTGAAGCACAAACCAGGGCCTCCGAGTTTTCGGCTGTGCCCTGGTTGTGTTTGTAGCGGCGTTTGGATTGACCCGGCGCACGGATCGCGATAGCGAAACCCCCGAGGGATCCGGTCTGCCTGACTGGTATCGGACGACATGGGGGGATTTCGATGAGACGCGTTGCAGGTGCAGTGATCGTACTCGTGGTGCTCGCTCTCGCCGGGTGCGGAGGCGGCAATGCTACCGGAGGATCTGGCGGCAGCGGCGCCTCGCCGGGCAGCGGGGGTGATGGGGGCGCTGGTTCGGGTGGTGATCCCGGGAGGGCCGGCACCGGCGGAGATCCCGGAAGCTGCGGGGATGGGGGCACTGGCGGATCCGGCGGAACCGCCGGGCATGGCGGCCAGGGAGGGCGTGGGGGCGAGGGCGGAACCGCCGGGCATGGCGGCGAGGGAGGGAGTGGCGGCTCCGACGACCCTGGCGTCGTCGTCGAAGGGCGGGTCGTCGACGCGGAAGCGCTCGTCTTCCTGAACCAGGATCTGTCCACCGTCATGCTCACAGGACCGGACGGGGAGTTCTCCTTCTCGGGAGTCAAGGTCCCCTACGACCTCACGGTGATCTGGCGCCTTAGGAACTCCCCGACGATCCCAAGGGTCATGGAGCTGCACGGCCTCACCCGCCAGGATCCTGTGATTTTTGTTAACGGAAATACCTTCTGGTCGACCTACATCCAGGGGCACGTCTCCGGTCCCACCTTTCCTATTGACGGTAGTGTTTGCCTGGCTCTCCGTGGGGCGCCGTCCACGCGCTGTGCAGGGCCGTATAACTTCGCGGATTTTCGGTCGGAGCTCACGTGGCTGGGAGGTGATCCGACCGATCCCGCCCTGGTCGGTGTGGTGACGGAGAGGTTGCGAAACGGCGGCATGGCCTGGGGGCTTGCGGGCAAACAAGATCCCTTCGACGTCCGGGTGGACGCCGACGCCGTCGATCTCGTGCTCGACCAGACCGTCCCGACCGCCGAGACGACGTTGCGCTACACTCTCGGTGCCTACACCTGGAACTTGTCCGGGGGGATCGAGACCTTCCAGGTCATGGGGGCGAAGTACTACAGTTCTCCAGACGCGTACGAATGGGAGCTCGGCTCCACGTTCGAGTTCCCGCTCGAGGGTGGCACCCTTCGCCTGTCCGCGTATGACGCCGATGGCGGCTGGGCCTCGATCAATGCCACTGCACAGCTGGGTGGCGTGACGGAGATCCACTTCCCCGAGACGGCGCCCCTCCGGCGTATCTCTCCCGCCAAGGACGCCACAGGTCTCTCCACGACCCCCACCTTTAGCTGGACCGCAGTTCCGGGTGCGAAAGCGTATTGGCTAAACGTCGGCAGGGATGGTGGGTCGACCTTCTCGTTCGGTCTCCCTCCTTCGACCACGAGTTTCCAGATGCCTGCGTACGAGCCAATCGAGGTCGGCCTGGGCAAAGACCACAAGTATTATTGGACCATCCAGGCGTACGTAGACTCGAGCATGGACGTAGACGGGACCACGGACGGCACTGGGCTGCGCTATTGGCGACTGGTCTACGGGGGCGGCACAGTCCACTACAGCTCGACGGGTTGGTTCGAGACGGCGCCCTGACGCGTCCAGGGGCCCGGGTGGGGCGGGGGCTCCCAAGGCCCTCGCTCCCCGGTGGTGCCAGCGCCTCGACTTCGCTACAACCTCCGGGCGCGACGGGCGTACCCTTTGGTCGTTCGTCTGTCGCATCGCACCGTCGACTGGCCCCCGGCCCGCCGACTTGGAGGTCGTCCGATGGGCTCCAGTGATCGCCCCAGCATCCTCGGCCGAAGCGTTCCCGCCGAGGTCTCGATCTACGAGGTCGGTCCGCGGGACGGTCTGCAGAACGAGTCCGCTGTCGTCCCCACAGAGGGCAAGCTGAAGCTCATCGGCGCCCTCGCCGACGCGGGCCTCAAGCGGATCGAGGTCACCTCCTTCGTCTCGCCCAAGTGGATTCCGCCCCTCGCCGACTCGCGAGAGGTCGCCTCCAGCCTCGAGGCTCGCCCCGGCGTCGTCTGGTCCGCTCTCGTCCCCAACGCCAAGGGACTCGAGGGCGCCGTCGCAGCGCGCATGGAGGAGGTGGCCGTCTTCATGTCCGCCTCCGAGACCCACAACAAGAAGAACATCAACAAGACCATCGAGGAGACCTTCGCCGCGTTCGCGGAGGTCATTGGCCCCGCGCGCGACGCCGGCATGCGCGTGCGCGGCTACGTCTCGGTGGTGTGGGGCTGCCCCTACGAGGGCGCCGTCGACCCGCTCCGCGCTCGAGAGGTCGCCGACACCCTGCTGCAGATGGGGTGCTACCAGGTCTCACTCGGAGACACGATCGGCGTCGGCACCCCGGGCCAGACCGAGCGGATCATGGGCGCCATGCTCGAGGAGATCCCCGCGGAGAAGCTCGCGCTCCACTTCCACGACACGCGCGGCACCGCGCTCGCGAATGCCCTCGTCGGCCTCGCGTACGGAATCACGACGCTCGACGCCAGCGTCGGCGGCCTGGGCGGCTGCCCCTACGCGCCGGGCGCCTCGGGCAACCTGGCGACCGAGGACTTGGTCTACATGCTCGACGGGCTCGGCGTGAGGCATGGCGTCGACCTCGAGAAGCTCGTCGCCGCCGGCGAGCTCGCCCAGGAGCTCGTCGGTCACGAGCTGCCCGGGCGCTACCTCAAGGCCCACCTCGGCGCGCGGCTCAAGAAGGGGTCCGCCTAGGGAAGCGGCTCGGGGAACGATGGACGCGCTCGACGCGAAGGCTTGGATCGGCATCGTACGCCTCGCGATGGTGCTCGGCCTCGCGACCTTCCTTCCTGCGTGGACTCTCGCCTGGTGGCAGGCGTGGACCTGCATCGGCGTCTTCGTCGCGTGCGCCGGCGCGATCACCGCGTACCTTGTGCGGCACGACCGAGCGCTCCTCGCCCGCCGCGTGAGGGCCGGGCCGGCCGCCGAGAAGGAATTCACCCAGAAGGTGATCCAATCGCTCGCGTTCGTCGCTTTCCTCGCGGTCTTCGTCGTGCCCGCGCTCGATCGCCGCTTCGGCTGGTCGCGCGTGCCGATTGGGATCTCGATCGTGGGCGACGGCGTCGTCGTCCTGGGTTTCTGGATCGTGTTCCGGGTGCTCCGCGAGAACACGTTCGCGTCCGCCGCGATCGAGGTGACGAGCGAGCAACGCGTCATCTCGACCGGCCCATACGCGTACGTCCGGCATCCGATGTACAGCGGCGCGCTTCTCCTCATTGTCGGAGTACCGCCCGCGCTCGGCTCGTGGGTCGGCCTCGGCGCGGTGGCGCCTTTCGCGCTCGTGATCGTCTGGCGCCTCCGCGACGAGGAGCGGTTTCTCGCGAAGTCCCTCGAGGGCTACGAGTCATACTGCGCCCGCGTGCGGTACCGGCTCGTGCCGCTTGTGTGGTGACTTCCCTCTGAGCGGTGGCTCCACTCGACATGGGGCCTTTGATCGCCCGAACGGTCGTGCTA
The DNA here is from genome assembly GCF_001263175.1 of Vulgatibacter incomptus. Lineage (GTDB taxonomy): Bacteria > Myxococcota > Myxococcia > Myxococcales > Vulgatibacteraceae > Vulgatibacter > Vulgatibacter incomptus. The sequence continues at coordinate 1,496,849 of NZ_CP012332.1, forward strand.
TTCATGCTGCATGCGCAAAGGGGACTTCACCCGCCAGGCGATCCTCGATCACGCCGTGAAGAGCGCGTCCAAAGTCGGTCTGGACGGCCTCTCGATCGGCGTGCTGGCGACCGAGCTCGGCATGTCGAAGAGCGGCCTGTTCGCGCACTTCGCGTCGAAGGAGGCGCTGAAGGTCGAGGTGCTGGAGCGAGCCGCGGTGATGTTCTACGAGACGGTGATGCTGCCGGCCCTCGCGGCGGAGCGCGGGCTCCCGCGGATCCGGGCGATCTTCACGCGGTGGATGGACTGGGCGGAGCACGCCGGGTTGCTCGGCGGGTGCATCTTCGTCGCTGCGGCGGTGGAGCTCGACGACCAGCCCGGGGCGGCGCGTGAGACGCTGGTGCGGACGCAGGCCGACTGGCTCGACGCGCTCGCGAAGTCTGCGGAGATCGCGATGGGAGTCGGGCACTTCCGCCCCGAACTCGATCCGGACCAGTTCGCCCACGAGCTCTATGCCACGATGCTCGGCCTCTACCACGCGAGCCGCCTGATGCGGGATCCGCGCGCCAGGGAGCGGGCGGTCCAATCCTTCGAAGCGCTGGTGGAGCGCGCTTCGGCCCACTGAAACCCCAAGGAGAATGATTCATGCAGGCCCAGGTTCCGCCCAGAAAAAGAACGAACGTTCGGTTGTTGCATCGGGCGATTCAGGCGACGTTCCGCACGCTCACGCCGGTGCCATCGCTGGCCTCGATGCTGGCAGCGCGGCTCTGGATGATCCCGCCGCGAGCGCCGATTCGGCCGGAGCAGGAGGCTTGGCTGGCGAAGGCGGAGCGCCGAGACGTCGACGCTGGCGGGACGAAGGTGGCGACGTACGCCTGGGGCAGGGGGCCGGCAGTGCTCCTGATGCACGGCTGGGGCGGTCACGCCGGGCAGCTCACGGGCTTCGTCCCAGGGCTGGTGGAGGCGGGTCATCGGGTTGTGGCCTACGACGGACCACGCCACGGCGCGACCCAAGGGGGCACGCCGTCGCTGCTCTCGTTCTCGGAGTCGGCGCAGGCGGTAGCGGGCCGTGAAGGCGGCCTCTCCGCGGTGATCGCGCACTCGATGGGCGCGTCGGCGGCCGCCTTCTCGATGAGCCGCGGACTCGAGGCCGACCGCGCGGTCTTCCTGGCGCCAGCGGCGACGATGTCGGGGGCGGCGGAGCGCTTCGCAAAGATGGTGCGGCTGGATCCGCGCGCGCTGGAGCAGATGCGCAGGCGGTTCGAGCGGGAGCTGAACATCCCTTGGGAGGAGCTGGATGTGGTTCGCTCGGCGCACCAGATGCGTTCTGCGCTCCTCGTGATCCACGACGAGAGCGACCGCGATGTGCCGTTCTCGGATGGCGATGCGATCGCACGGGCCTGGCCGACGGGGAGCCTCGTCACGACGACGGGTCTCGGCCACCACCGGCTCCTACGCGATGCGGACGTGGTGCGGCGAACGATCGACTTCGTCTCCGCCGGCCGGCCCTAGCCGTCGGCCCAAAGTGAAACGCGCCTCGATGTCCAGTCGAAGCGCGTTCGAAATTCCATCGGCGGCGCGTACCGCCGGGCGAAGGGCCACTTAGCCCATGAGAATCTGCTGGGCGGTCCGCTTCTCGCTCTCGAAGGTGAAGCTGTCGATCAGCCGGTAGCCGTTCGCGCGGTCCAGGACGCTGGGCCAGAGCACGCGGAGCGCGTCGAGCCTGTCGCCGGAGACGAAGAAGTCACCGAGAAGCACCCGGACCTGCTCGACCTCGAAAAAGTTGGAGCGGGCGGCGGTCTCGAGGACGAAGAGCTTCTCGCTGGAGAAGCGGCCGTTGGCGACCGACCTCCTCAGCGCGGTAAACGATGGGGGATCCATCGGGATCGGGCTGACCGCCACGTGGGAGGGGCGCCGATCCGGCGGCGGCAGGGGCCGGCTGCTGCGGATCGACTTCTCGAGGCGCTCGAGGCGAGCGTTCACCGAGTCGAGTCCGCTCCGCATCTCCTGATCCTTGCGGCCGTGGTTGGTGCGGGACTTGAGCGCCTTCACCTGGCTCTGGAGCGCGCGCAGCTCATCGATGAGCTCCTGCTGATCCACCTGGACGAGCGTCACGGGGCGCGCCGCCACCGCGGGCGTGGCAGCCAGCAGGAAGAGGACGAAGGCGGAGAGGCAGAGGGTCTTGGGCTGGAAGGTTCTCATGTTGGCTCCTTGCGCTGCTTCTACCTGTACCGACGAGTCGAGGGACGGCCGAATTCACGAGATTCGGCGACGTAGACGCTTGGTGCACCGGCCTCATACCCGTAGACGATGGCGTGCTAGGCTTCATCGGAACGGAGGGCCGAATGGCAACGATCCAGTTCCTGGGCGCAGCGGGCACGGTCACGGGCAGCTCGTATCTGGTGGAGCACGAGGGGAAGCGGATCCTCCTCGACTGCGGCCTCTTCCAGGGTGAGAAGGCGCTGCGACAGCGGAACTGGGCGCCTTTTCCCGTTCCACCCGAGAGCCTGGACGCCGTGGTCCTCTCCCACGCCCACATCGACCACTCCGGCGGGCTCCCGCGGCTGGTGAAGCAAGGCTTTGACGGCCCGATCCATGCGACGCCGGCGACGCGGGATCTGCTGGCGATCATGCTGCCGGACTCGGGCCGCCTCCACGAGGAGGAGGCGGCGGACGCGAACCGCCTGCGCTACTCGAAGCACATGCCGGCGCTGCCGCTCTACACGGAGGCCGACGCGATCCGCTGCCTGAACCGGATCGAGACGATCCGCTACGGCGTCCCGCGCCACCTGGACGGCGGCGTGAGCGTGACCCTCCACCGGGCGGGGCACATCCTGGGCAGCGCGATCGTCCAGCTCGACCTGTCGGGCGCCGGCGGCTACCGGCACACCTTGGTCTTCAGCGGCGATCTCGGCCGCTACGACCAGCCGATCATCCCCGATCCGGAGCCGATCAAGCGCGCGACCTCGCTGCTCCTGGAGTGCACGTACGGCGACAGGCTGCACGAGGCGCCGAGCCCTCGGGAGGAGCTGGGAGCGATCGTGCGGGAGGTGGTGGAGCGAAATGGGGTCCTGCTGATCCCGGCCTTCGCGATCGGGCGCACGCAGGACATCCTCTTCCACCTGCGCCAGCTCCAGCTCGCGAAGGAGATCCCGAGCCTGCCGATCTTCGTGGACAGCCCGATGGCCTGCGACGCGACGCCGCTCTATCTGCTGCACCGGGAGGAGCACGACGAGGAGATGCTCCGGCAGATCGTGCACGGCGAGAAGCCCCTTCATCCGGAGCGCGTGGAGTTCACCCAGAGCGTGACCGAGTCGAAGGCGATCGCGGCCAGGAGCCGGCCAATGATCATCCTGTCGGCAGCGGGGATGGCGACGGGCGGCCGGGTGCTCCACCACCTGGCGCGCCTGCTGCCCGACGAACACGCCACGGTGCTCTTCGTGGGCTACCAGGCCGGCGGCTCTCGCGGCCGCAAGCTCCTCGAGGGCTCCAGGTGGATCCGGATCCACGGCAGGGACGTACCCGTGAAGGCCCAAATCCGCGAGCTGCGCGGCTTCTCGGCCCACGCGGATCACGCGGAGGCCGATCGCTGGCTCGCCTCGTTCGGCAGCCCGCCAACGCGCACCTTCTGCGTCCACGGCGAGCCGGCCGGCCTTGAAGCCACCCGCGCCCGCCTCGAGGCCCGCGGCTGGCCCGCCTACGTGCCCTCGTACCTCGAGCGGGTCGAGCTCGAGGGCTGATCCATCTGGCTGGAGGTGTGAGGTGAAGACATTCAAGTACCGCATCGTTGTCGGCTGGAGCGATGACGACGATACCTACGTCGCACGGGTTCCGGCGCTCGAAGGATGCGTTGCACATGGCGACTCGGAGGCGGAGGCGTCGAGGGAGGCGCGCTCAGCCGCCGAGCTAATGCTGTCCGTTCTGCGCGAACACGGCGATCGAATCCCGCCCGAGGACGCATAAGCCGCGTCACTGGGGGGCGACGGCTGGGGAGCAGTCGGGGTTCAGCGGCTCGAAGTCGGCGTCGTAGCTGTGCACGCACTTGCTCGGGGCGTCGCCAGCCTCGCTCACGGACACGGAGGAACCGCCGACGCGCAGCGTCGAGGCGGTGGTAGTGTCTTCGCGGAGGCGCGTGCCAGCGAGCTCGGAGGCGCGCACTTCCACGGACGTATTGGCGCCCAGCGAGAAGAGGGGTTGCGCTTCCGATTTGATCCGTGCGCCCGAAATCTTGGCGGAGGCGTTCTTGAGGGCGATGGTTCCGTAGAGAGCGCCGCCCTGAACCGAGACGAACGCCTGGCGATCGCCAATGACGCGGACCGAGGCGCCCGTGGCGAATACCACGCTGTTTTCGAGCGAAAGGTCGGAGGCGCCGGAGAGCGCGATCCCGTCGAACTGGTCGCCCCAGCCCGCGAAGAGCTGGCAGCGGACGATGTCGAGCGAGTATGCGTCGCCGAACACGGCGGAGCCCTCCGAGGCGATCCTGACGTCTTCGAGGCGCATCGAGCTGCCATGGACGGAGATGCCGTTCGCACTCGACCGGATCATGAGCCGGCGCAGCTCCGAGACGTACATCATCGAAACGACGGGCTCTCCGCTCCATCCGCCTTCCAGAAGCACCTCCGGCCCGATCCCCTCGAGGCTCACGCCCGCGGGAAGGTTGAGGGCCTTGGTGCCAATGACATAAGTCCCCGGCTCGAGCTGCACGACGATGTCCCGATTGGGATGCACGTCTCCGTCATCGTGGTGCATGATGATCTCTTCCGCCCTCTTCACGGCAGCCCGCAGATCGGCCGCGTTCCCGAAGAAGTCGTCGGTAGCCCTGACCACGATTACTCGCTCCGAATCGCCGCCAGCGCAGGCCCAGCGCGTGCCGCTCCACTTCACCGTCTCCCCTTTGGCGCAGCGCTCGGGGAGGCGGTTGGTCGGATCGAGCACCCAACCGGCGCCCTCAGCGATAACGCTCTCGACCGAGCCGCAGGTCCACTCGGCGACCACCGTGTCGAAGCGGGGGAGTGATCCCGCGGCGCATTGCCGCGGGAGGCGGTGGGCGGGATCGAGAACCCAGCCCGCACCCTCGGCGATCACGCTCGCGACAGAGCCACAGAGCCACTCGCCAGCTACGGCGTCGAAGCGGGGGAGCGATCCGGCAGCGCATTCCTGCGGGAGCCGGTAGGCGCGACGGAGATCGAGCTGGTCCCGGTTCCGCTGGAGTCCCTCTCCCGCGAAGAGCGGCTTCGCCGGCTCGCTCGTGCAAGAGATGCCAAGGAGAATCGTTCCTGCAAGAGCCAACGATCCAATGCGTCCCCCAATGCGTCGCATCGCGATTTCCTTTCGAAGGATGTTGCGCATCAGGGATGATACCCAACGTAATCGCGTGCGTCACCGGGCGAATCCAGATGACGGCCAAGCGGGGCGGTGAGCCTCTCGATCAGCGCTGCCCGAGCGTCTAGAGGAGCGGGGCCCTCGCGGAGGAGAGGTCGTAACTCGGCCTGCTGCAGCGCGAGCTCGGCATCGGAGAGCTCGAGGAGGCTGCCGACGCCGGTCTCGTACCGCCCTTCGGCGAGCCGGACCTGCACTCTGCGCTCTCGACGGTTTTTTTGGCGGAGGCCCGCTAGTGGACGGCGGCTTGGGAGCAGTCGGGGTTCAGCGGCTCGAAGTCGGCATCGTAGCTGTGCACGCACTTGCTCGGGGCGCCGCTGGGTTCGCTTACGGACACGGTGGAACCGCCGATGCGCAGCGTCGAGGCGATGGTCGTGTCTGCGCGTAGCCGCGGGCCGGTGAGCTCGGAGGCGCGCACTTCCACGGACGCATTCGCGCCAAGCGAGAACAGGGCCTGGACTTCCGAGTTGATCTGCGCGCCTGTAATCCTGGCGAAGGTGTTCTCGAGGGCCACGGTGCCGTTGAGGAAGCCGCCCTGAACCGAGACCAAGGACTGGCCATCGCCGGTGACGCGAACCGAGGCCCCTGGGGCGGATACTACGCTGCTTTCGAGCAAAAGCCAGGAGCCGCCGGAGACCGCGATGCCGTCGGTCTGATCGCTCACGGCGTAGAGCTGGGAGCGGGCGATTTCAATTGGGTCTGGGTGGCCGATCACTGCAGAGCCGGACGAAACGATTGTCACCTCTTCGAGGCGCACACGGCCGTCGCGAACGGAGACGCCGTTCGAGGTCGACGAGATCACGAGCCGGCGCAGCCTCGAGCCGTAGATCATCGAAACGACGGGCTCTCCGTTCCATCCGCCTTGCAGGATAACCTCCGGCCCGATCCCCTCGAGGCTCACGTTAAACGGAAGCTCGAGGGGATCGTTGCCGAGGAGGTAGGCCCCCGGCTCGAGCTGCACGACGACGGGCCATTGGGGAACTCCGATGACGAGGTCTTTCGCCTTCTTCACGGCAGCCCGCAGTTTGGCGGCGTTCGCGAAGTCGTCGTTGGTAGCTCTGACGACGATAACGCGCTCCGAATCGCCGCCGGCGCAGGCCCAGCCAGTGCCGTTCCAGTTCACCGTCTGCCCATTGGAGCAGCGCTCCGGGAGGCGGGAGGCCGGGTCGAGCACCCAACCGGCGCCCTCCGCGATCACGCTCTCGACCGAGCCGCAGGTCCACTCGGCGGCCACCGCGTCGAACCGGGGAAGTGATCCCGTGGCGCATTGCCGCGGGAGGCGCTGGGCCGGATCGAGCACCCAGCCCGCACCCTCCGCGATCACGCTCTCGACCGAGCCGCAGGTCCACTCGCTGGCCACCACGTCGAAGCGGGGGAGAGATCCCGCGGCGCATTGCTGTGGGAGGCGGTGGGCCGGATCGAGAACCCAGCCCGCACCCTCCGCGATCACGCTCTCGACCGAGCCGCAGAGCCACTCGCCGGCCACGGAGTCGAAGCGGGGGAGCGAGCCGGCAGCGCATTCCTGCGGGAGCCGGTAGGCGCGACGGAGATCGAGCTGGTCCCGGTTCCGCTGGAGTCCCTCTCCCGCGAAGAGCGGTTTCGCTGGCTCGCTCGTGCACGAGATTCCAAGGAGAAGCGCTGCTGCAAGACTCAACGAACCGATTCGTCCCCGAATGCGTCGCATCGCGATTCCCCCCCCGCAGGATGTTGCGTCGTGTCGACAATACGCGACGCCGTTGCGCGCGACATGGTTCGAACCTTCGAACGATTGCCGGGGATCAGCGCTGCCCGAGCCTCTCGAGGAGCAGGGCCCTCGCCGAGGAGAGGTCGTACTCGGCCTGGACGAGGGCGCTCTCGGCCTGCTGCAGCGCGAGCTCGGCATCGGAGAGCTCGAGGAGGCTGCCGACGCCGGTCTCGTACCGCCCCTCGGCGAGCCGGACCTGCTCCCGGGCGCTCTCGACGGTCTCCTCGGCGGAGGCCCTGGCGGCGAGGGAGGAGTCGATGCCGGCGAGGGACTCCTCGAGCTCGTAGCGCACCTGCTGCGTCAGGGAGTCCTTGTCCGCGACGAGGCCGGCGAGGGCAGCGTCGGCCTGGGAGACGGCAGCGCGGGTGGCGCCGCCCTGGAAGATGGGCCAGGTGAGGGTGGCGCCGGCGACCCACGAGGTGGAGAGGTCGTTGAAGCCGGGGCCGATCTCGGAGACGCCGGCGTTGAGCCCGATGCTGGGCAGGTAGCCGGCGCGGTTGGACCGAAGGGTGTACTCCTGCGCCTGGATCCGCTGCTCGAGGGCCTTCACGTCGGGGCGGGCGGCGAGGGCGTCGGGCAGGAGCTCGTCGGCGCTGCCGCCCTCTCCGGCGATCGGGGGGAGGCTCTGGTCCGCGACGTCGAATTCGGCGGACTGCGACAAGCCCATGGCCTGGACGAGACGGGCACGGGCGACGCGGTAGTTCCCCTCGGCGGCGGCGAGCTGCGAGCGTGCGGAGCCCACGTTGGTCCTGGCCTGGGCGAGGTCGTAGGGCGAGCGAGCGCCGAGCTCGACGAAGGCGTCGACCTGCTCGAAGTGGCGCTGCTGGTTCTCGAGGATTCGCGTGGCGACGCCGACGAGGGACTTGCGGGCGCGGGCGGTGAAGAAGGCGTTGCGGACGTTGGCGACGACGGAGGTCTCGACGTCGCGCTGGCTCTCGCGCTGGGCGTCTTCGAGGGCCGCCGAGGCCCGCAGGCGGTTGGTGGACTTCCCGAAGTCGGTGACGAGCTGATCGACCGTGCCGCCAACGCTGAAGTTGTGCCTGCCGGCCCGCACGAAGGGCGTGGCGTCCACGGCGGTGGGGCGCTGCTGGAACTGGTAGCCCGTCTGCGCGGACACCTGAGGCAGGAGCGGCGCGCGGGCGGCGGCGACACCGGCCTCGGCCGCGTCGGTATCGGCCCGCGCCCGGCGCAGCGAGGGCTGGTTCTCGAGGGCGATCCGGACGGCGTCGTCCAGGGTGAGGACCTGCGCGGCGTCTTGCGCTCCGGCCGCCACGGGGACGAGGAGCGCGGCAGCGAGAGCCGCTGCCCGAAAACGAAACATCACTCGAACCTCAAGGCCTCGATGGGGTCGAGGCGGGACGCCTTTCTGGCGGGGTAGAGACCGAAGCCGACGCCGACGGCGGCGGAGAAGGCGATGGCGATCGTGGCCACGTCGAGGCCGATGACGCTGGGCCAGCCGAAGACGGCGGCGATCCGCGTGGATGCGAGGGCGCCAATCGTGAGTCCGATGAGGCCGCCTGCCACGGAGAGCACCACGGACTCGACGAGGAACTGCGCGAGGATGTCGCCGGGCGTGGCGCCCACGGCCATGCGGATGCCGATCTCGCGGGTCCGCTCGGTGACGCTGACGAGCATGATGTTCATGATCCCGATGCCGCCCACGACGAGGGAGACCGCGGCGATGCTCGCGAGGAGCATGGTCATCGTCTTCGTCGTGTCCTGCATGGCGCTGGCGGCCTCGGTGAGGTTGCGGATCGAGAAGTCGTCCTCCTTGCCGTGGGGGATGCGGTGGCGCTCCCGCAAGAGCTCGCCGATCTGCCGCTGGGCGCGCACGGTCGCCTCGGGAGACGAGGTGCCGACGAGGATGGCGCCGTTGACGTAGGCCTGGAGGCCTCCGGCGATCCGGGTCTGGTAGGTCGACACGGGGACGAACGCCGCGTCGTCGTTGTCCTGGCCGCCGCCGGACTGGCCCTTGGACTCGAGGAGGCCGATGATTTCGAAGGGCACGTTCTGGATGCGCACGGCGCGGCCCACCGGATCGATCCCCGGGCCGAAGAGCTTGTCGGCGGAGGTGCGGCCGAGGATCACCACGCGCGCGGCACCGTCCAGGTCGGCGTGGTCGAAGTTCCGGCCGCGCTCGATGCCCCACGAGCGGATCTCGAAGTAGTCGGCGTTGGTGCCCGTGACCTGGGTGCTCCAGTTCTGCTCGTCGCTGACGAGCTGCCCCATCGTGCGGAGCTGGGGCGCGACGGCGCGAACGGACGGCACGCTCACCCGGATCGCGTCGAGGTCGGCCCAGGTGAGGGTGGAGGCGCTGCCGAAGCCGGAGCGCGCGCCGCCCATCATGGAGGGGCCGGGGAGGATCACCAGGAGGTTGGTGCCCATGGAGGCGAAGACCTGCTCGACCTGCCGCCTCGCCCCCTCGCCGATGGAGGTCATGGCGATCACGGAGGCGACGCCGATCATGATCCCGAGCATGGTGAGCAGAGAGCGCAGCTTGTTTCGCAGCAGGGCGCGAAGCGCGAGGCGGATGGTCTCGAAGACGCTCATGCGGAGGCCTCGGGTGCTTCGGGGATCGCCGGTACGGGAACCTGCCGCACGTCGGACTGGAGGTGTCCGTCGCGGACGACGATGACGCGACTGGCGTAGGCGGCGACTTCGGGCTCGTGGGTGACGAGGACCACGGTGATCCCCTGGGAGCGGAGCTCCTGGAAGAGGGCCATGATCTCGACGGTCGTGCGGGAGTCGAGGTTGCCGGTGGGCTCGTCGGCGAGGATCAGGCGCGGATCGCCGACGAGGGCGCGGGCGATGGCGACACGCTGCTGCTGGCCGCCGGAGAGCTGGCTGGGGTGGTGGTGGAGCCGGCTGCCGAGTCCCACGCGCTCCAGCGCGGCCTTCGCCCGTGCGACCCGATCCTTGGACGAGATCCCGCCGCGGTAGATGAGCGGGAGCTCGACGTTCTCGAGGGCGCTGGTGCGCGCCAGGAGCTGGAAGCTCTGGAAGACGAAGCCGAGGTGGCGGTTGCGGATCTCCGCGAGCTCCGCCCGCGACTTGGAGGCGGTCGCCTCGCCGGCGATGCGGTAGTGGCCGCTGGTGGGTCGATCGAGGCAGCCCATCACGTTCATCAGGGTCGACTTGCCGGAGCCGGAGGGGCCCATCACCGCGAGGAGCTCCTCCTCGTTCACCGAGAGGGAGATCGGGCCGAGCGCGCGCACCTCGAGGCCGTCGAGGCGATAGGTCCGGCAAACCTCTTCGAGCTCGAGGATCGGCATCAGAACATCCTCATGCGCATGCCGCCCGGCGGGCCACCCGGACCGCCGGGGCCCTTGGGGCCGCCGCCCGATTCGTCGACGATTGCGAAATCGCCCTCGTTCAAGCCGCCGGAGACGACCTCGGTGCGGGTGCCGTCCGTGATGCCGAGCATCACTCGGACCGGGTGGGCGCCCTCGACGCCTTCGATCCACACCATCCGCTCGCCGTCCGCAGGGGGCCCTTCTTCACGGCGGGCCCCTTCGGGCCCGGGGGGCCGGACGACGGCCGGTAGCGGAGCGCGGCGTTGGGCAGGCGCAGGACGTTGTCCCTCGACGCGAGCACGAAGGAGACGCTGGCCGTCATGCCCGGCTTGAGGGCGAGGTCCGGGTTGTCGACGTCGATCACGGCGTTGTAGGTGACGACGTTCTGAGTGGTCTTGGGTGCGTTGCGGATCTCGCGGATCGTTCCCTGGAATGTACGGCCGGGGTAGGCGTCCACCGTGAACTCGGCGGTCTTTCCCGACTCAATCCGGGCGACGTCGCTCTCGGCCACGTCGGTGTCGACCTGCATCTGCCGTAGATCCGCGGCGAGGGTGAAGAGGGTGGGGGCCTGGAGCGAGGCGGCCACGGTCTGGCCCACGTCCACGTCGCGGGAAATCACCACGCCGTCGATGGGGGAGACGATGTCCGTCATGGCGAGGTTGATCTCGGCCTGGCGGAGGTTCGCGGAGGCCTGGGCCACGGAGCCGCTTGCGGCCTGGACCTCCGCCGCAGCGACGTCGGCCTGCGAGCCGGAGGTGTCGAGGTCCACCGTGGCGATCAGGCGCCGCTCGGCGAGGACGCGCTTCCGCTCCAGATCGCGGGTCGCCAGATCGGACTGGGCCCTCGCCCTGGCGAGCTGGGCCCTGGCTGCCATCAGGTTCGCCCGGGACTGCTCGACCCCGGCCTCGAAGAGGCGCGGATCGATCCGGGCGAGGAGCTGGCCCTTCTTCACCTCGCTGTTGAAGTCGACGAACATCTCGGAGAGGCGGCCCGAGACCTGGCTCCCCACGAGAACGGTCGTCCGGGCGGAGACGGCGCCGCTCGCGCTGATCCGCGAGACGATCGGGCCTCGATCGACCGCGAGCGACTCGTAGCTGGTGGCGGGCCCGCCGCGCATCTGTCCGGCGAGGAACACCGCACCACCGCCCGCCGCCACGACCGCCCCAATGATCCAGAACCGGGATCTCTTCACGCTTCGAACCTCTCCTGCACGGCCTGTCCCCGGCCGAACCTGGCATCAAGGATGGGCCACGACTCTTGGACGGGGATTTCTGCAATGTAAAGAACTGTGAACCGAGCGGGCCCTTGATCGACCATGCGACTGCCTGTATGCTTGGTCGATACACAAACTGTTGGACCGCGTCGGTCGACCTGCGAGCTTGGGTTACCTTCGCGCACATCGCCCTGGGAGATCGGGGAAGAGGTCGAAATGTGTCGTCTGGGATGTCGAATCGAGTCTTTGCGCTTACTCGTGGTCGCTGCCGTCGTAGGGCTCGCGATGGCGGCATGTGGTGGGGACAAGGATCCCCTCATCGAGGTTGATCCCGTTTGCCCGCATGGCTGCGGCCCGAACATGGTCTGCCAGCGCGACGGGTCGTGCGCCTGCGCTCCCGGCTTTTTGAACTGTGACGGCGACGCGGCGAACGGCTGCGAGTACCAGGGCGACACCTGCGAGGTCGCCTGCACGGGCGAGTCCGACGCGGCGTTCTGCGCTCGCTTGAACAAGAACTGCGGCGAGGTGAGCGCTGTGGACAACTGCGGCGCCGAGCGCACCGCGGCCTGCGGCACCTGCTCCGACGGCGAGGAATGCCGCAACGACAACCGCTGCTACCCGCTCTGCCTCGAGGAGACGGAAGAGGCATTCTGCGCCCGCCGCGGCAAGACCTGCGGCAGCGTGACCGCCAAGAACAACTGTGACCGCGATTTCACCACGACCTGCGGCACCTGCCTGGACGGCCAGACCTGCGGCGACGACAACACCTGCCACACTACGTGCGACGCCGAGTCCGACGAGGCCTTCTGCGCCCGCCTGGGCAAGGACTGCGGCGACGTGACGGGCGATGACAACTGCGGCGACGCCCGTACCGTGGCCTGCGGCACCTGCCAGGACGGCCAGATCTGCGGCGACGACAACGTCTGCTCGTGCGAGGCCGAGGACAACGCGGCCTTCTGCGACCGCCTCGCCAAGAACTGCGGCAACGTCACCGACGCCGACAACTGCGGCGATAGGCGCACCGTGAGCTGCGGCACCTGCCCCGATGGCGAGACCTGCGGCGCCGAAGTCGCCAACGTCTGCGGCGTCTGCGAGGCCGAGGACGACGAGGCCATGTGCACCCGCCTCGGCAAGCAGTGCGGGACCCTAACGAGCCGTGACAACTGCGGCGATCCCCGCTCCATCGACTGCGGCGGCTGCGACGACGGCCTCCTCTGTGCGTCCAACCTCTGCTGCCAGCCCGAGGACGACGCTACCTTCTGCTCCCGCCAGAGCAAGAACTGTGGCTCGTTCGCGAGCCGCGACAACTGCGGCCAGACCCGCACCGTCGATTGCGGCACCTGCACCGGCGGCCAGAGCTGTGGCGGCCAGATCCCCAACGTCTGCAGCTCCGGCTCCGGCTGCGTCCCCGAGAGCGATGCGGATCTCTGCCTCCAGGCTGGTGCGGCCTGCGGCAAGGTCCAGGCCACCGATAGCTGCGGCAATTCTCGCACTGTCGTCAACTGCGGCTCTTGCACAGGTGATGCCGTGTGCATGGGAAATTCGTGCATGGAGCCGGATGGCCCTTGGCTCAGTGACTTTTGTGCTCCAGCTTGGGGCCTCCCCTGTGCCTCTCAGTTGAGATGCGTCATCTTCGATTCGTCGTGGGGTTTCGGGAGCTGCAAGCAGCTATGCTCCGCCGATGCCGACTGCACGGCCGGGGGGGCATGCGCGCTTGGCTTCCTCGACAATGGCATGGGAATCTGTGGCAGCCTTCGTTCACCGGGCGACTCCTGTGCGGATTCGTGGGCCTTCGCGGACGACGTCTGTGTTGATTCGGGAGGGCCGGCTGGGGGTACCTCGACTGCATTGGAGGCAGGTGCAACTACGCCTGCGACTACGAAGACCGCTGGCCTTCCGATCCGCAGTTGCCGTGCCCTTCGGGGCAGACCTGCAGCGGCGGCTGGTACTTTGACGAGTTGAACGAGCAGGATCTCCGGGTCTGTCAGTAGACGAACCGAGCTGTCTGCTGCTGCTCGCATGACTCGGGAGGCGATCCGTCGGGATCGCTTCCCGAGCATTTTTGAACCAAACCAAAAACTATGTATTGCTTAATTGCGTTTGTCCTTGCGTGATGTTTTACAGCCTGCCGTCGCGGCCGGCCAGGAAGGTCTGTGGCCCGGCCCCGCTCCAGTCCGGTGTGTACCTGAACTCCGCCCACGGCCGTCGCCAATGTGGCGCCGGATTTGGCCGCGCTTCGAGCCGTTGGGGTGATCCAGATCGAGCACGCGCAGGCCCGTGTCGTCGCCCTGCACAGGTTCGACGCAAGGGGCGTACGACCTGAATCGGTGAGCGAGCATCGCGTCCGCTCCTGCCTTCACTCAGTCGCTCAACGTCGACACCGGGGGATCGATGCCGCTTCGCGTGTAGGGGCCCCGCAGGCGGTTGAGCGGTAGCGCGTCCTTGAACTTGGAGACTAGAGCGTGGGCGATGAGGCCTGGCGCCGGAAGCCCAGAGGGAATCACCTGTTCGGTCACGTCAGCGAGCGCGATACCGTCGCCTCAAGGGCGGCAGCCGAGCTTCGGACTCTCCTCACGGATCACCTTGAAGCTCGCCGCGACGAACTCAAGCGTTTCGCTGCACTTCTCGCCGAGCTTGACCTTCTCCTTGCCGCACCGCTCGCACACGCGTGGGGCCGCGGGCGGCTCATGGGTGCGCACCTCGCGCGGATGCTCGGGAGGAAACGGGGGGACCCATGCCCCTGCTTCTTCGGCTCGGTGTCGGGCCCGGCTTGGCGTCATCGCAGACGGAAGGCGCCGGTGGTACAGAGGTAGAATCGGTCGCAGTACCATACGCTGGCTCCCCGAGCTGACCCAGGAGCAGAGAGAGCTGGTCGGACTTGCGGCCGAACTGCTGGCGTAGGAGCTTCATCAGCCGCATCTGCAACGCGTTGTTCTAGACATCCATCTGCGCGAGGAGGCCGACGACCATCTCGAAGACGTCGCCTTCGCGGCCTTCGGCGAGCACCTCCTTTAGGTGCGAGGCGACTCTGTCGATGTTGGTCCTGCCTCCACTGCTCATAGCGGGCAATTTTGCTCAACTTCGAGAGGCGTGCAGGCGTTCGTGGAGCACGCTAGGGAACGCTGTGGGAGCCTTCACAGGTGGCGTCCAGCGGGGCCGTCGCCGCACGCCGCGCCTTTGAGCATCAGCGGGAGCTCAGCCGCCTCGATCTCGACGTGCATCGTTCCGACGGCGGGCCCGTGCGGCATATGGAACACGTCGCGCTCAAGCCGCTTGTAGATCAGCAGCCAGCCGTGGCGATCCCGTGAGAGGGGCTCTTCACGCGATCGCCGCGCGGTTGAGGATGGCGACGACGTGGCCACTCAGCGGGACCCTACATCTTGCGTCCAGACAGGACTGGACGCGGGACTCCGAATCCTCCGGTCGGGCGAACGACGGGCGGCGGTCGAACGGTTTGAATGGCCCTGGCTTGCTGGTCAGCCGTCGATCTTCCGATCGATCTCGAGTGCTGGCCGAAAGCCAGGGACGCATCTTGACGACAGCGCCAAAGTCTGGCACATTCAGGCCGACCAGTCAGATCTATTTCTCGCTGTAACCGCAGCCGTTGCTCTCCCGGGGGAAGCATGGATTCGCGCTATTCGGTTAGAGAATGGATGTTTCGTGCTGCCTCTAGCTTGGCGGTAGTTCTTCTCGCGTCGTGCGCGAACGAAACGCACGACCAGCGCAAACGAGCTTCGGGCGTTGACCCTTCCGTGCGGTCTAGTCCGTTGTCCGATCGCGAACCCGAGGTGTCGATCGGCTGGAATTCGAGCGGCCTGCTGGTCGGCCATCGTGGGGGGCCGCCAGATCAGGTCGGGTCGAACTGGAGTCCAACTGAGCTAGCTCGAATCATCGGTAGGCCCGATGACCCGGAGGGCGCGGAGCGAACCGGCTGGAGTTACGGAGGCATTTTTTCCGGCGAAAGGGACGGGGTCCGCTTCGATACGCCATTCACGGAGCTTTCTGACCTTCGCTCATTTACGGTCGAAGCAACCTTTCTTGCATCCAGAGTCGATGAACGCCGCCCCGTCGTTCGCGGCGACAACTTTGCGTTATCGATCATCGAGGGCGAGGTCGAGGCGGCGATCGTCTCGGCCGGACACTGGTGGACGGTTCGCTGGTCGGATGCGCCCATTCGCGCGGGCGAATGGGTCACCGCGCAACTTTTCCACTCGGGCGAAAGCCTGAGCGTGATCGTCAACGGCGTCGCGGCACAGGCTCTCGACGCTCCGAGGCCGGTTCCGGGAGACCAGCTATTTCGAATTGCAGTCGGGCCCCGCCAATCGGAGCGGGGCGGATATCCCTACATTGGACCCGAATCTCCGTTCATCGGTGTCGTCCAGAGCGCCAAGGTCTGGGTGCCAATCGGGTCGCCTGCATCCACGGTTCTTGACCTCACCCCCAAGGCCGACGGCCGATTGCCCGAGATCGATCAACAGCTCACTGTCCAAGGTGATTGGAATCCTAGCAAGCTACCCTACGCTCCCGGGCATGCGGATGCCGGAACGAGTTTCTATTTCGACCAAAAGGGTTGGCTGAAACTTGAGGATGAAAACGGAGTCCTGAGAAGCGCCTTCGATTCGACCCTCTCCATGTGGATCATGACCCTGGATGACAGCCCTTCCACGATCATTCGGTCCAACCACTTGAGAGTATGGTCGGCAGACGGAATCCTTCGAATGGAGGTTGGATCCCAGGGAACGGCGTCAATCGGTCGAGTCCTCGAGCGAGGGAAGTGGCATCACCTCACCTTTACCGCCACGATAGACCGGATCCGAGCCTACGTCGATGGAGTCTACCGAATGGACTTGAACGTGGGCCTCCCATCCGGAACTGACGAGTACCTCATCGGAGCCGACCTGTTGGGAGAGGGCCTGTTCTCGGGGTACATCGAACAGGTCCGGATGTGGGATCACATTCGCATACCGCGTGGCCCAATTGCACTTCTTGAGTTCGATCCTTGGGGCGCGCCGGTCGATTACGGAAGGAGCACTAGCAACTGGACCCATCACGGTGGATACCTTGGTGGACCCGGGCCCTCGAAATACGAGCCGCTTCCTGGAGTCGCCAGGTTGAATCGGTCGACATTCCGCCGCTATTGTCCGATGAACCTCGAGGGCGCACATACGTTGATGATCGACCTGACGTTGGCCGAGCCCCCCGATATCCCGGGTCTACCTACTCGAGTTCCATTATGGCAGGGAGGCAACTTCTCCCTCGGGGTTGCGGACGGCAGACTACGTCTCATCGTGGACGGAACCGAAACAGTCGGCACAATCCCGTTTGAATACGGTGTTCGAGCCGAGGTTGTAGTCGTCTTCGACGGTTGGAATGCCGAAGTTTATGTGAATGGAGAGCTCGATTCTCGTGCCAGGGTTGGTAGGGGTTGGTTCTTCGGAATGAGTGATGATTGCTCCGTTGGCGGCTTTGACGGGCTACTATTCAGGGCAGGATACTGGAACGAGGCAGTTCGGCCCGTCGATCCAATTAACACTCATCGGGCGCTTCTCGCCGGTGCTTTGAGCCCGGAGGCGATCATGCTGCGTCCGAGCTCGGACGACCTTGAGTGGACTTCCGGGATGAAAGAGCATCCGGCCGCCGCGTTTCTTGTATTCAAAGATGTTCAGCCCGCAGAGGCCGAACAGCCCCCACGATGAGGCCTCGGTTGGTCGAGATCTTCGAGCAGCTGAAGAACTCATTCTATGTGCACGAGCATGCTACAGTGACGCAGGTCACGAGCCTCCTCGCTCAGGAAATCGTCGCAGAGGCGGACCGAGTTTGGGATTCGCCCGCAGAGCTCTACGAATGGTTGCGATCTGCACGCACCAGGTTCTCCAAGTTCGAGACCACATTCTGGGAGTACTTCGGCCCGTATCATGCTCTCAGGCTGGCCGAAGGTGGCACGGCTGGGGGCGAAAGCGCGTATTTGGATTCCGTTTGGAGGAATCCATTCGTGGACGCCGGAGGGCGGCGAGAAGATCTCCCGACCATCAGTCCATGGAGAAACCCCGAAGGTACCTTCAGAAGGGGAGATTACCAGTACTTGGCCATGGAGCGATGGTTTGAACATGTCAACTCAGTGTTCGATCGTGTTGAATTCGAGGTGATCCGCACGTTCGCCGGAGTGGAAATCCTTCGCGCCATCGGATATGCCGCCGAGGGAGACCGCTTTCTGTGGAACAGTGAGTACGCCAAAGCGGTCGATAGCTATCGGCAGGCGCAACTGCACCTCGCTAACAGCAGACCGGCCGATGTCGAGTATACTGGATTTGTTCTTCAAATCCGTTGCTGGGCCTGCCTCGATAGACCTCTCAAGATCCGGTATGAGGGCACTAATCTCGGCGAAGAGATGCAGCGAGTTGGAGGATATCTCCCTTTCGCAATTGCAGGAGCCTTGCGCGAAGAAGCGATGGAAGAGCGCTCCTCCGCCGAAAGCAACTTCGCTGAGGCAGTGGCCGAGATCAATCTGCCGAGGCCGTATTCGTCCTATCTCGATCCTGCGAGAAGCACAACGGCCTGGACCGATGTTGCAACCACCTACCTCGAAAAGGGCGAGCAACTTTTCCGTGCCGGCAACGTCGAAGACTCTATCCGAGCCCTTCGGGGGGTGTTCCGCGCTTCGTATTCGCGAAACGTCGGAGATGGAATGGCCGAGCTGCCCGAGGTTCGGATGACGAGCACTGGGATCATCGCGGTTCGTTCGCGAGCGGTCTCCCTGGTCCACCAAATCCGTAACGGAATAACTCCCTTCGGGTTCAATTCGGATTACCTTCCTCCTGGTTCTGCCGAAAGCCAATACTTGAGGGCAATGAATTCGTTGCGGAAGGCAATCGAAGTTACCAATCTGTACGTGGAGTATCGAAAGAATTTTCATGACAATCAAGATATCCTGACTCCTCTTGGTAGAGAGCGTACCGATACCCTGGCCGAATTGGAGGGAACGCTCATTCCTGCGTTCGGAGCCAAAAAGGACGACCTCGAGAGAGCGCGCAAGGAGCTTGAGAAGGCAAAACGGGAGTTGGAGCGAGTTCGCAAGACCGCGGCGCGCGACTACGTTCTTGATCTGGCGGGGAAGTTTTATGCTCCCCTCGGTAAGTGGGCGGGCGGCAAAGAGTACAAAGGTTGGACTGGCCTCACATCGGCGCTGACCACCACTGGGTGGATCGGGATGGTCGAAGTAGTAGCGACTGGCTTCCTAAAATTTGACTCATCGGTCAAAAAGACGATCGAAGCCGCGGAAAAGGTCGTTCGTGAGCGCGAGGCGGCCGTCCGAACGGCACAGGCGGTCTTGGAGCAGGCTGGTGCCGCATGGCGGAAGGCTGTGGCTAGATCGATTCAGATTGAGGACCTACTTCGACTTGGTGGCCTTGAGGACGGCGACATGACTGCTGCCTGGTGGCTCAAGCGTTCGTCGGAAATGAAGGATCTCGCGCAGAGATGGATCGATCGAGCGGTGACCGACGTCTGGTTGTACCAGCAGGCCATTGAGAAGATGCTCGACGCCGGGGTCCGGCCCCTTTCCTATGACGAACGCGGCCGTGGCGGCGAGTGTGTCAGTAACCCGTTCTCCACAAGCTGGGTGGAGGATGGTCAGAATCTCGAATACCTGCTCGGCTGCCTGGAAAGGTTTTACGGGCAAAGGAGGCCTGAATTCCACCCCAACCAGCTCGAGATTAGCGTCCGAGACCATGTGGATGCGTTGGCATGGGAGGCATTCAGGCAGGGGATGACGGACGGAAAGCTCGAGATGAATCTCGATTTGGAGGAGCTCGAGCGATCTTTTCCGACTGGAATCCACATGATGACTAGGAGCGTGAGACTCAAGGTTCGGTACTCCCTGCCGCTCGGCGTGACGAACTATCGATCAATGCCCGTGACCTTGAGTGCAGATCCTGTCTCGTACGTGAGAATCTTCGATCCGGAGGACAACTACGCTCCAAATAGCCCTCCCATCGTAACTTCAGAAGAATGGCTGACCAGGCCTGATTCGAGGTATAAGATCAAGCGGAAGGTCGACGGTCGGCCGATTGTTCTTGGTTTCACTGACAACTTGGAGCCGCCAGGTGGCCTGCAATACGGAATTATCGAGTTGAAAGGCGCGTCCTTGCCGGGAGAGTCGGATTGGAATTCAAACTCTGTGTTTTCGTCGTATGGGGTGGCACGGAGATGGGTGATTTCCTTCATGCCTGCCCAGCTTGCGGCGTTGGGTTATCGTATTGACTTGATTGAGGATGTGAGTCTTGTGTTTGAAGGTCTCCAGTATCGAGATATGCCAAATGAATTCTCTCTGCTTCGCGCGCAAGCAATTGTTGAGACTGGTCAATTGCAGAGGGCCGTATTTGCTATGGGAGGCATGGCAAGACGCCCACCTCGTATGGCTGAGTACGTCCTGACGGAAAGTGAGCTGGGCTCGCTGGCTGGAAAGAGATTGAAGCGATTGTTCGTGTACGTGGTTTCAACCGAGGCGGTCGCCCCGACGATTGCGCGGCTGACGTTTGCTGATGGTCGTTCTGCGGGCGCCACTCTGGCGGTGCTATCGGACGGGAGGAGCCTTGGGGGGGTGTTCTCGGAGGGGGCCGGTCTGCCGAATGGAATCCCTGTGGATGGTTCAATTCGAGTTCAGTTGGGCAATACTCCATCGTTTGATGTTTCAAACGTGCTGGTTGCGATTGAGTACGGACAGTAGCGGCTCGAAATGACTAAGCAAAAGGGAGGGGGCTCTGTGTCCATCCGTTTCTTTTTGGCCGGTATCGCGATCGTGTCCTTCCTGGGGGCTTGTAGTCGATCGGGTCGCGATGCGGGCACGGGTCTCGTGGATTCGGGTGGCACGCTGAGCGTCGCCGAATCGTTTCGTCTCCCGCAGGGGTGCGGAGACTCGGAAACTCTAGCGTGGAGCGAAGGGACTGCTAGCTGGTCCTGCGCGAAAGGGGCAGGAGGCGTTTCGGTTGGCGCCGGGCTCCTCGAGCGTCATGAAGGAGCCGAGACGCGGATCGAGGTCGACACAAGATCGCTCGATGCGCGATATGGACGAGTTGACAAGACTTTGGTGGTCTCAGGGTCGGGTACCCCAGTAGAGAACGGCGAAGCGCTCCTTCGCGCGTTCTCTGGCGTACTGGGGGCGTCGGCTGAGGCTCCTTACGTGATCCGGCTCACGGAGGGGACCTTTGAGATCTCCGGAGTCGTGACGATTCCCGGGTTTGGAACGATAGAGGGAGCGGGAGCTGACGCTACCCGCGTAATCGTCGTTGAGGGTGGCGTACAGGTTTGGAATGGCGCCATTTCGATGCGTCGCTTTTCGGTGACAGCCAAAGGAGCCAGCCCGACAGGTAGGCTTGTTTGGGCCACTCCTATGGCGGGCGGTTCCAGACTCTCCGAGATGGTTTTCTCTGCGGCTGAAATGGACAGTCGATTGGAGCTTTTGGTTGTACCCGAGAGTTCGTTGGTCTCGAGATGCCAGTTTGTTGCGGAGGGTGTGTCGGAAATCACAGGTATTGTTGCCGCCCACCCGGGGACCGTAATCGAACATAGCGACCTTCGTTTGAATGGAATTGGAAGTGTCATTGGAATCCAGAGTGGAAATTCGATCAGCATTCGTGATAGTCGAATCGAATTGACCGCGCAGTTCGTCCAGGGGATCTCCGCGGGCGATAAGTTTCACGCCAGGAATGTTGAGGTGCAGGTAGTTGGGTACGGAGGTGGAATTCGAGCTCACGGTTCGGGGACGTCAATCGTCTCTTCCAGGATCTCCGTTGTCGGGGAAGGCGCAGGCGTGCTCGTGTCGAATCCTGGTGATTCGGGCGAGCTCGATCGTCGTCTTGTGATTCAGGGCACGTCGATCGATGTCGCCCATCCATCGGGACTTGGTGTTGGAATTTCGACGAGCTGGCCTGCCGGTCTCATCGTTGCAATCGACGCAAGCCAGATTCAAGCTTCAACGGCGATTGCTCTAGTCGATCATACGATACCCGAGCATGCCACGTTCCGGGTGGGAGCTTCGATGCTTCAAGGGATCGTTGATGCTCCTGGCGCAATCTGTGTTCATGCCTACGACGGTGCATACTTTCCGCTTGAACGGGACTGCACTCGAGCGGCTATGCCATGAGCTCTGGTTTCCGTTGTATGGGCTGGAGCCGGAGTTCGCGGCTGGCAATCTTATGGAACCAAGAATCCCATCATTAGTCCGCTTCGGCGATCCGCTCGATAGCGAAGAGCCAGCGATGACATTTCCGGAGATCGCCGCAGCGGGGCAGGCGAGCCTCGGACTCACCTCGCGGATCACCTTGACGCTCGCCGCGACGAACTCAAGTGATTGGCTGCACCCCTCGCCGAGCTTCACCTTCTCCTTGCCGCACCGCTCGCACACGCGTTTGGCCGCGGTCGGCTCATGGTGCGCACCTCGCGCGGAAGCTCGGGGGGAATCGGGCGGCACCCATGCCCCTGCTTCCTCAGCTCGGCGTCGGGGCACGGCCGCTCGCCGTCATCGCAGACGGAAGGCGCCGGTGGTACGGTGGCAGAATCGGCCGCGGTACCATACGTTGGCTTCGGGTACTGACCCAGGAGCAGAGCGAGCTGGTCGGCGCTGGATCGCGCCGACTTGCGGCCGAATTGCTGTCGCTGGAGCTTTAACAGCCGCAGCTGCAACGCGTTGTTCTAGAGGCGTGCATCTGCGAAAGGAGGCCGACCATCTCGAGGACGTCGTCGTCGCGGCCTTCGGCGAGCATCTCCTTTAGGTGCGGGGCGACGCTGTCGATGTTGGTCCTGGCTGCAACGCTCATAGCGGGTAATTTGGCCAACTTCGGAAGGCGTGCAGGCGCTCGTGGATCACGCTGGGGCGCGCTGTGGCGTCGTCCGGTGGGAATCCCATCGACGATCTCGTTTGCACGTTCGACGGGGCCCGAACATGCTCTGTCAGAACGATGGCTCCTGCGCCTGTGTGCAGGGCTTCTTGAACTGTAACGGTGACTTGGTGAACGGCTGCGAGGACCAGCGCGACTCCTTCGACGTTCCCCATGCGGGCGAGCCCGATGCGACGTAATGCAGCCGCCTCGGAAAGACCTGGTGTGAGGTGACGGGTAGGGACAACTGCGGCACCCAGTGCACGGCCGCCTGCGGCCCTTGCGGCGTCGGTGAGGAGTGCGGGGGCGACAACCCTTTGTCACACACTCTGTGTCGACGAGGAGGAGTGGGAGTTCTGCGCTCGCCTGGGCAAGGACTGGGGCAGGGTGACCGCGCGGGACAGCTGGGGTAAACAGCGCATTGCAGTCTAGGGCACCTGCGGGGGCGACATGGTCCGCGGGGGACAACAACACCTAACACTCGGGCTGCAACCCTGAGTCCGACGTGGCCTTCTGCGAACGTTTGGGCAAGACCTGTAGCGACGTGACCGGAACCGACAACTGCGGTCAGCCCAGGGCGGCAGGTTGTGGCACGTGTACGGGCGGCTCAGTCTGCGGCTCCGGCAACGCGTGAGAGCCTTGCCAGCCCGAGAGCAACACCAGCTTCTGTGGACGTGAGGGCAAGAACTGTGGTTCGTTCGCTGGCAACGACAACTGCGGCGAGCGCCGCACCGTGGACTGCGGCAGCTGCACGGACGACAAGATCTGCGGTGCGCGGGTTCCGAACGTGTGCGGCACGTCGTGCGAGCCTGAAACCGACGCCGAGCTCTGCCTCCGGACCGGCGCCGTTTGCGGCAAGTTTCAGACCACCGATCGCTGCGGTGACCTCCGCACCGTCGCCAACTGCGGAACCTGCTCGGACGGACTGGTCTGCATGGGCAATAGCTGCGGGGTCGCCGATGGCGAGTGGCTGGATCAGCCTTGCTGGGACGATTCGGACTGTGACTCGCTCCTGTCCTGCATCTACGGGTTCTCTTCCGAGGAAGGAACATGCAAGGAGATATGCGCTTCCAATTCGGACTGCACGACCGGAGGAACCTGTGCTTCCGGGTTCTTCTGGGACGAGTGGGGGATCTGCGCCAACCTCCTGACCGAAGGGCAGGCCTGCTCATCCAACTGGATGACCGGTCGCGACCTCTGCTGGGATCCCTCAGTGCCGTCCGACACTATGCTCGCCTGCGTCGCTGGAGCGTGCCACTTCGTTTGTGAAAGCGATTGGTTGGGCGAGCTTTGGGATTGCCCATCTGGCAAGTCCTGCAGCGGACCATGGGGAGACTACGCTCCGGATTGGGATGGAAGCCTCAGGATGTGCCAGTAGGACTGCCGCATCGAGGTTGGGGATCCAGGGGCAGCCAGGGGCCTCGTGAGGATACGAGGCCCCCTCGGCTTCCCTCGCACGCTTGAAACAGGAAGAGAGAGAGTCGCACTTGACGTGCCAAGTATCCGACCGTAGGGTCGTCTCATACGTAAACAGCGCAACATGCAGTCGTTGGCTCCACGAGATGAGACCCCAGGTTCGGGGACGAGGCCGGAATGAGGGATTCGACTCGATCACTTTTGTCCCCACGCTTGGTCGCAATCGTTCTCGGACTGGGGCTCTGGTTGTCCGCCTGTGAGAGGGATGGGGGCGATCCCGTCCAGGCGTGCGCCGAGGGCTGCAGCCCAAATATGATCTGCGGGACCGATGGGTCCTGCGTCTGTAGTACGGGCTTCCTCGATTGCGACGGCGACGCGTCGAACGGCTGCGAGCACCAGGGCGATAGGTGTGAGCGCCCGTGTTTCGGCGAGTCCGACGCGGCCATCTGCCGCCGTCTCAGTAAGACCTGCGGAACCGTGACCGATAGGGACCAGTGCGGGGTCGAGCGGACGGCCGAGTGTGGCTCCTGCCACGATGACCAGGAGTGTGGCTTCGACAATCTCTGCCACACCGTCTGTGCCGTGGAGGACGACGGAGCGTTCTGCGCCCGCCTCGGCAAGACCTGTGGAATGGTGACCGCGCCGGACAGCTGCGATCAAGCGCGGACCGCGACCTGCGGAAGCTGCCCCAACGGCCAGGTTTGCGGCGATGACAACACCTGCAACACGCCCTGCGATCCCGAGACCGACGAGGACTTCTGTACCCGCCTGGACAAGACTTGCGGCGACATGACCGGAATGGACAACTGCGGTCGGACCAGGACGGCGGGTTGTGGCACCTGTGCTGACGACCAGAGCTGCGGTCCGGGCAACACTTGCCGGGACTGTGTTCCCGAGAACGACGGCGCCTTCTGTGAGCGCGAGCGCAAGAACTGCGGCTCGTTTGTGAGTACGGACAACTGCGGCGATTGGCGCACCGTCGACTGCGGCACCTGCCCGGATGATGAGACCTGCGGTAAACGGGTTCGGAATGTGTGCGACACGGTGTGCGATCCCGGGCCCGAGCCTGAGCCCGACGACGGGTTTTGCCTCCGGACCGGCGCGGTTTGCGGCTTGTTTGGAATCTTCGACCAATGTAACGAGGTCCACGTCCTCGCCGATTGCGGAACCTGCTCGGACGGAACGGTCTGCACGGGCGGAATCTGCGGTGTTCGGGGTGGCCAGGGGCTGGATCAGTCTTGTTTCGTCGACGTGGATTGCGAAGCGCACTTGTACTGCATAGGCGCCGACACGCCATTTGGAGCGTGTAAACAGGTTTGCCGCTCCGATTCAGACTGCACGACTGGAGGAACCTGTGCTCTATCGTTTCTCGACGATGAAATATGGTCGGGGATTTGTGCAAACATTCTCAGCGAAGGGCAGGCTTGCTCCGACTGGATGAGCAGTCCGGACTTGTGCAGGGACCCTTCGACGCCGCCCGGCTCACGGCTCGAGTGCATCTCTGGTGTTTGCAGCTACGCCTGTGAAGTCGATAGGCTTGGCGAAATGTGGGATTGCCCGTTCGGCACGTCCTGCGACGGACCCTGGGGGGATTACGACCCTACGTGGAATGGAACACTGAGGATGTGTCAGTAGCTGCGGGGGACCGGAGCGACGAACTCAGTGATGAGACCCCAGGTATTGGGGACGAGGTCGGAATGTGGGATTCGATTCGTGGTCCGCTTGTATCTGCACGTCTGCTCGCGATCGTTTTCGGTCTCGGGCTCGGAGTGCCCGCCTGTGACGGGGGAGTGGTCGAACCCGCCCTGACGTGCCCCGAGGGCTGCGGCCCGGACATGGTCTGCCAGAACGACGGCTCCTGCGCCTGTGCGACGGGCTTCCTGAATTGTGATGGCGACGCGTCGAACGGCTGCGAGATCGAGGGCGAGAGCTGCGAGCGCCCGTGTGCCGCCGAGTCCGACGCGGCCATCTGCCGCCGCCTCGGCAAGATCTGCGGAGACGTGACCGACACGGATCAGTGCGGCGTCGAGCGGACTGCCGCGTGCGGCTCGTGCGTCGCGGGCCAGGAGTGCGGCGACGACAACCTCTGCCACACCCTCTGTACCCAGGAGGAGGACGAGGCGTTCTGCGCCCGCCTGGGCAAGACCTGCGGCAGCGTGACCGCCATGGACAACTGTGACCGGGAGCGGATGGCGAGCTGCGGTAGCTGCCAGGACGGCCAAATGTGCGGCGACGACAATACATGCCACGACGGCTGCGACAGCGAGTCCGACGCGGCGTTCTGCGCCCGCCTGGGCAAGACCTGCGGCGACGTGACCGGCACAGACAACTGCGGAAACGCCCGGACGGCGGCCTGCGGCACCTGCCCGGACGGCCAGACCTGCGGTGACGACAACACCTGTTCGTGCAGGACGGAGGGCGACGACGCCTTCTGCGCCCGCGTCGGCAAGAACTGCGGCGAGGTCACCCGGGCGGACAACTGCGGCGATCCGCGCACCGTCGACTGCGGAACCTGCGACGACGGCCTCCTCTGCGCCTCCAACCTCTGCTGCCAGCCGGAGGACGACGCCACGTTCTGCTCGCGTCAGCGCAAGGACTGCGGCTCGTTCGCGGGCGTCGACAACTGTGGCCAGCGCCGGGTCGTCGACTGCGGCACCTGCTCGGGCACCGCGAGCTGCGGCTCGCAGGTCGCCAACGTCTGCGGTCCCTGTGTGGGTGAGACCGATGCCCAGCTCTGCGTCCAGGCGGGGGCGACCTGCGGTCAGGTCCGGGTCCCCGACCGCTGCGGAGAGACCCGCGTCGTCCCGGACTGCGGCACCTGCTCGGGCGGAGGGGCGTGCCTCCCCGGGAACCAGTGTGGAACGCCCGACGGCGTGTGGCTGAACGGTCGATGCTGGAGGTCCGGGGCGGGTCGTGAGGATTGCGCGACGGACCTCTTCTGCGTTCGTACGTGGGCCCGGAGTCCGACGATTTACGAGGGGGTGTGCAAGCAGCTCTGCGACTCCAACGCGGACTGCACGACCGGCGGGTCTTGCGCGATCGAGTTCGCGCCGGCGGGATGGCAGGGGATCTGCGGCGAGCTTCGTTCGCCGGGAGACGCCTGCAGCACGTGGACGACCAGCTCGGACCTCTGCTTCGACCGGAACCTGCCGCCCGACACGTACCTGGACTGCGCCTCCGGAACGTGCAGCTACATGTGCGATTACGAAGGGAACCTCGACGAGCCTCTCTACGAGTGCCCGGCGGGCCAGTCGTGTGCCGGCTCCTGGTCGTACTACGAGCGCCAGGACATGAACGTCCAGCTCTGCCAGTAGTCGACAGGCGTAGCCTCGACAGCTGCCAGGCGGCCATGCAGGCGCTCGGCTGATGCCGGGCGCCTGCGTCGATCCGGGGCCCTCCGGATGGGCCGGGCGTGCAACCAGAAGGCACGATCGGACCCAAAGCCCTTGATTGACCAGGCCGGGTAGGGCATGGGAGGGCCGGCGGGTCTACATCGACCCGTCCTGCGTGTTGGTGGACTTGCGCGCGGGCGCCTTCCGGGCAGAGCGGAGGGCACCTTTGCCGCGCCCGAGCCCGTTCCGCATGGCGGCCGGGGAGGAAGAATGTCGCTGCTCGAGAAGATCGATGGCCCCGAGGACGTGAAGGCGCTGCGCGAGGACCAGCTCCCCGCCCTCTGCGCCGAGCTCCGGGACGAGATCATCACCACCTGCGCCGCCGGGAACGGCGCGCACCTGGGCGCGTCCCTCGGCGCGGTCGAGCTCGTGGTGGCGATGCACTACGTCTTCGACAGCCCCCGCGATCGCCTCGTCTACGACGTGGGCCACCAGGCCTACGCCCACAAGCTCCTTACGGGACGCCGCGAGGCCTTCCGCAGCATCCGCAAGGACGGTGGCCTGGCGGGCTTCCCCGAGCGGGCGGAGTCGGAGCACGACGCCTTCGGTGTCGGCCACGCGTCCACGGCGATCTCGGCAGGCCTGGGGATGATCGAGGCCCGCCGGATGAAGTCCGAGGTGGGCAAGGTCGTGGCCCTGGTGGGCGACGGCAGCATGACGGGCGGCGTGGCCTTCGAGGGCCTGAACCAGGCCGGCTACCTGGAGCGCGACCTGATCGTGCTCTTGAACGACAACGAGATGTCGATCAGCCCGAACGTGGGCGCGCTCTCGGAGTGGTTCTCGAAGAAGTTCGCGGGGCAGACCTTCAACCGCTGGCGCCGGAACGTGAAGGAGGTGCTGCACGCGCTCCCCCACGGCGACTCGGCCATCGAGGGGATCCGCCGCGCGATCGACTCCTCGAAGGCGCTGCTCACCCCGGGGATCCTCTTCGAGGGCCTGGGCTTCCAGTACATCGGCCCCACCGACGGCCACGACGTGATCTCGATGGTGCGGATCCTCCGCCAGGTGGCGGCCGCCGAGATCGACGGGCCGGTGGTGATCCACTGCCGGACCACCAAGGGCAAGGGCTACGCCCCGGCGGAAAGCGATCTGCGCACCCGCGGCCACGGCCTGGCGAACTTCGAGATCGCCACGGGCAAGTCGGTGGCCAAGAAGCCCGCGGTGCCCAGCTACACCGACTTCTTCGCGGAGGCCGTGTCCGAGCACATGGCGAAGGACGCGAACGTGATCGCGATCACGGCGGCGATGCTCGAGGGCACGGGCCTGATCAAGACGAAGGAGCGCTTCCCTGAGCGGGTCTACGACGTGGGGATCGCCGAACAGCACGCGGTGACTTTCGCGGCGGGCATGGCCTGCGAGGGAATCAGGCCGATCGTCGCCATCTACTCGACGTTCCTCCAGCGGGCCTACGACCAGATCATCCACGACGTGGCGCTGCAGAACCTCCCGGTCTCGTTCGCGCTGGATCGGGGCGGGCTGGTGGGCGCCGACGGCAAGACGCACCAGGGCCTCTTCGATATCGCTTACCTCCGCTGCATCCCGAGCATGGTGGTGATGGCGCCTGCCGACGAGCAGGAGCTGCGGAACATGATCGCCACGTCGCTCGAGATCGACGGCCCGTCGGCGTACCGCTTCCCCCGAGGTTCGGCGGTGGGCGTGCCGGCCTCGCCGCCTCAGGTCCTCGAGGTGGGCAAGGGCCGCGTAGTGCACCCCGCCGGACCGAACCCGGACGTGCTGATCGTCGCGCTGGGGACGACCGTCCACCCGGCTGTCGCGGCGGCGAAGTCGCTCCAGGCGGAAGGGATCCGCGCGGTGGTGGTGGATCCCCGCTTCGTGAAGCCGCTGGACGCCGACCTCATCTGCGACCTCGCGGCGCAGGCCGGCAAGGTCGTGACGGTGGAGGAGGGCTGCCTCCAGGGCGGCTTCGGCACGGCGGTGCTCGAGGCGCTGCAGGACCGCAAGCTCTACCTGCCGGTGGAGCGGCTGGGCATCCCCGACCACTTCGTGGAGCACGGAAACTCCGACAAGCAGAAGGTCCACTACGGGATCGATCAGGCCGGGATCGTCGCGGGGGTGCGACGGGTGCTGGGTCTCCCGGTGCAGCTCCACGGCGCCAAGGCGAGCTGAAGCAGGCCGATGGCGAAGCGTGAGCGGATCGACAAGCTCCTCCTCGAGCGCGGCCTCGCCGAGACGCGGGCCCGCGCCCAGGCGCTGGTGATGGCGGGCGAGGTGCTGGTCGGCGACCACCGGGTGGACAAGCCCGGGCAGCTCGTCGATCCCGAGCTGCCGATCCGCCTCAAGGGCGAGGGCCTGCGTTACGTCTCTCGCGGCGCGCTCAAGCTCGAGGGGGCGCTGGACACCTTCGGGATCGATCCCGCCGGCCTTCGCTGCGTGGATCTCGGCGCGTCGACGGGCGGCTTCACCGACCTGCTCCTCCAGCGGGGCGCCGAGGCGGTGTGGGCGGTGGACGTGGGCTACGGCCAGCTCCACGAGAAGCTGCGCCAGGATCCGCGGGTGCACTCCTTCGAGAGGGTGAACGCCCGCACCGTGGGCCTGGAGCAGCTGGGCGCCGAGCCGTTCGACCTGGCGGTGATGGACCTCTCCTTCATCTCGCTCGAGCTCGTGCTACCGGCCGCTCGATCGCTCGTCCGCCCTGGCGGGCAGCTCGTGATGCTGGTGAAACCCCAGTTCGAGGTCGGCCCCAAGGACGTAGGAAATGGCGGGGTGGTGCGGGATCCCGAGAAGCGGCAGGAGGCGATCGACCGAATCGCCGATTTCTGCCGGGGCCTTCGACTGGAGGTGCGCGGGATCGTGGACTCTCCGATCCTGGGCCCTGCCGGGAACCTGGAGGCGCTCCTCTGGGCCGCGAGGATCGACTCGCAAGAGTCATAGAATTGCCCTAATCCTTGACCGCTCGGCTTTCGGGCCGTTACGCTTGTTTGGAACCCCACTGGCGAGGCGGAAAGCTCTCGTATGGCGAAATATTTCACGACGTTCGAAGCGAGCCGGTTACTGGGAGTATCGCTTCCGACGATCGTCAATTGGGTGAAGGCAAACCGCCTCAAGGCCCACAAGACGCCGGGTGGACATCGCAGGATTGCCCGCGACGATCTCCTGAGCTTTCTCGAGAAGTACCAGATCCCGGTACCTCCGGAGCTCGGTGAGTCCGAGGAGCACCCGCCGCGGATCCTCGCCGTGGACGACGACCCCGACGAGCGCGACCTCCTGCGTGCCGTATTGGAGGGTGCGGGCTTCGACGTGGAGTTGGCGTCCAGCGGCTTCGAGGCCGGGCTCCAGGTGGCCACCTTCCGCCCGAACCTGGTGGTGCTCGACCTGGTGATGCCGGGGATGGACGGCTTTGCGGCCATCGCGTCTCTGCGCGCGAGGCCGGAGACGGCCGACACGCCGGTGATCGCGTGCACGGGCCTCTCGGATCCTGCGACGAGCAAGAAGGTCGTCGACGCGGGCTTCGACGCACATGTCGTGAAACCGTATCGTGCCGAGGATCTCCTCGGGGCCATCCAGCGGCTCCTCGGGATCCGTGTGGGCCAGCTCGCCGGCTGATTTCCGGCGTCCTGGTCTCACGAAAGGAGCGTTCGATCCGCGCGCTCGCCGCCATCGCCCTGCTGTTTTCCGCGACGGCGACTGCCGAGACGCCATCGGCGCCTCTGATTCTTGATACCGACACGGCGCGCCCAGCGCCCGACGCGTCTGCCGTTCAAGAGGTGACCGGGAGCTCCGACGAGGGGAGCTACTCGAGCCCTCTGGCCTATCGGCACTACCTCCTCTCTCGGATGGCGGAGTCGGAGGGCAATCTGCCCGGCGCGCTGGTGGAGCTTCGGCAGGCGATCGTCTTCGATCCCGGCTCCGCCGAGCTGCACGTCGCGATGGGCTGGCTGCTGGCCCGCGTCGGGGACCTCGAGAAGGCGGCGTCGGAGGGCGAGCGGGCGATTCGCCTGGATCCCTCCCATGCGGACGCCTTCCTCCTCGTCGGCAGGGTTCGCGACGGGCAGCGGCGAAAGGCGGCGGCGATCGCGGCGCTTCGGCGGGCGATCGAGCTCGCGCCCGATTCGCCCGAGGCGTGGCTCGCCCTCGCGGATCTCCACGCCCGGAATCGGGAGGACGCGAAGGCGGAGGCCCTCGCCCGGACGTTCTCCGCAGCGCACCCCGGGAACGGGGCGCTCTGGCGCCAGCTCGCGAAGACCGCTGCCGAGAGGGGCCGATCGAAGCTGGCGTTGCGTTATCTGCGCACGGCGGCCCACGAGGAGCCGCAGCCCCGCCGAAGCACGGCCGTTTACGAACGGCGCCGGGTCGATTAACGTCCCCGGCCTTGAAGACCGCGATCCCCCACGAGGAAGGCTTCTTCCCGGCGAAGGACAACCTTCGCCTGTATTGGCAGTCGTACCTCCCGACGGATCCCCGGGCGGAGGTGGGCTTCATCCACGGCTACGGCGATCACTCCGGGCGATGGACGGAGTTCCTCGAGCTCCTCGCCTCCCGGGGCTTCGCGGTCCACGCGTTCGACTACCGCGGGCACGGCCAGGCCGACGGCCGCCGCGGCCACGTCGACGCCTTCGACGAGTACCTCGACGATCTCGAGCTCTTCCTGGGACGGATCGAGGCGCGGAGGGCGGGGCGCAAGCTCTTCCTGGTGGGCCACTCCCATGGCGGGCTCATGCTGGCCCGGTATCTCGAGTCGCGCTGGCATGGCGGCGGAGCCGAAGGCGGAGCAGACGAAAAGAAGGGCATTTCCGCGCACGCGAAGCCGGAGGCGGAGCCACGCAAAAGCGCAACCGCGGGAACCGCGGCTGAAGAAGTCGGGCCCGCTCGTGCGGGTCCGGCTTCTTCACTCGCTCTGAGCGCTGCGGTCTTCTCCTCGCCGTACCTCCGCCTCGCGTTCGAGCCGCCCTGGCTCAAGGTGCAGGCGGCGCTGCTCATCGGGAAGGTCGTGCCGTGGCTGCCGGTCTCGGGAAAGCTGCCCACCGAGCTCCTGTCGCAGGATCCCGCCTGGCAGGAAGCGTCCGATCGGGATCCGCTCTACGGCCACACGACCACGCCGCGCTGGTTCACCGAGAGCACTTCCGCGCAGGCGAAGGCGCGGGCAGAGGCCTCTAAGATCACGCTGCCTTCGCTGGTGCAGGTGCCGGAGTGTGACGGCATCGCGGACCCGGCGACGGGCGAGGCCTTCTTCCGGGATCTGGGCGCCAGCGACAAGGAGCTCGTCGTCTACCCGGGTGGCCGCCACGAGCTCTACCACGAGCTCGCCGAGACGAAGATGAAGTCCATGGACGACGCAGCCGCCTTTCTGGAGCGGCACCTGGGGGGCGGGGCATGAGCGCGCAGGAACAGCGGATCCCAAGGGGCCTGCGGGTGCGGGGGACGATCGAGGGCGTGGGCGATCTGGTGGTCCTCGGGACGTTTGAGGGCACGATCGCCCTCGAGGGCACGCTCCAAGTCGAGGAGGGCGGCCGGGTCGACGCCGAGGTCCGGGTGACGCGGGCGATCGTGTGCGGCTCGTTGAAGGGCCCCGTCGTCGCGTCGGAGTCGATCGAGCTCCGCGCGGGCTGCACGGTGGAGGGAGATCTTCGCGCTCCGCGCCTCGACATCGCCCCCGGCTCGACCGTGCGGGGCAGGGTGGAGCTCGGTGCCGCGCAGGACGGCGCGGATTCGAGCGTCGACGATGTCTTGCCGGACGGTTCGTCGCAGCTTCTCGAAATCGCGACAGGTGCCGGGCCCGACGTGTTTTTCGCGGCCACGCATTGGTCCGAAGGGGATGGCCCGCCGCCGATGCCCGCCTCCGCCCTGTCGATCGGCGACCGGCGCAAGGCGATCGTCCCTGGCCCCTGACGGCGGCGGGGCGGAAACGCGGCCGGTTCCCGGCGAAATCGCGTAGGATGCCGCGCCGATGGCGCCCCCCTCCCAGCCCCCCCAGGTGCTCGGCTACGTGCCGCTGGCATCGCTCCGCGAGGACACGGTCTTTCGCCTCCGCGACCCCGGCGAGGTCGCGTCTCTCGCGCAGTCGATCGCCCAGGTGGGGCAGCTCTTCGCGATCGAGGTCCGGACGATCGACGGCAAGGTCGAGCCGATCACGGGCTTCCGCCGCCTGAAGGCGCTCCGGCTCCTGCATCGGAGCCGGGTGCTCGTACGCGACCACGGGGAGATCTCCGACGCGGCCGCCGCGCTGATCGCCGCCGCGGACGCGATCGACAGCCGCGCCCTCGAGGTCGAGGAGCTGCAGGGCCTGCTCGATCGCTACCAGGCGATGGGCTGGAGCACGCCGGCCCTCGACGAGCTGCTGGGCCGCGCGATCGAGAGGGCTCGGGAGCGGCTGGAGGATCTCGCGGCGATCGCGCAGGGCCTGGAGCCCCCTGATCGCACGGTGCTCGACGAAGACGCCCTGGACGACGACGAGCCTCGCGCCGTTCCTTCGTCCGAAACCCGGCAGCGCCCGGGTTCCGTGTCCGAGGCTTCGACGTCGCAGGCTCCGGATCCGGTCGTCGAGATTCCGGCGGCCGAGGCGGCCCTCCAGCCGGCGGCCGATGTGGCGTCCCTGCCGGACCTCGAGTTCGCTGCGGCTGAAGCAGCTGCTACGCCGGAGCCCGTCGCTCTCCAGCGCCCGCCCGAGGAGGCGCCGCTGCCCATGGCCCTCGGCCGGGTGCGGATCGTCCCCGCGGACGACCTCGCCCCGCCTCCCCGGCAGGAGGTGACGGCCGACTGGCTCGCCCGGGACCTGGCGGTGCGTTTCTCCGAGCTCACCCAGGATCTCTCGGTCCTCGTGGACCACTGGACCGAGCTTCCCGAGGGCCCCCGCGGCGTCCTCGCCGATCAGCTCGACTACTACGGCGCGCTCGGCCAATGGCTGGGGCGCACCGCCGAAAGGAAGACGTGAATCCCCTCCTCGAGAACGACCACGCCCGACTGCTTTCGATGCTTCGCTCCCTCTCCTTCGAGAAGCGGAAGGTGACCCTCGCCTCCGGCAAGGAGTCGAACTTCTACATCGACTGCAAGCGGACCACCCTGACCGCCGAGGGGCACTGGCTGGTGGGCCGCCTCCTCCTCGACCGGATCCATCGTCTGGCGCCGGACGTGACCGCCGTCGGCGGCCTGACCCTCGGCGCGGATCCGATCGCATCGGGGGTTTCGATGGCGAGCTGGCTCGCCGCCCGTCCGCTCCAGGGCTTCATCGTCCGCAAGGAGGTGAAGGGCCACGGGACCGGTCGCGCGATCGAGGGGCCCCCTTTGCAGCCGGGAACCCGCGTGGCTATCGTCGAGGACGTCGTGACTACCGGCGGTTCCGGCCTGAAGGCCTGCGAGCGCGCGGAGGAGGCGGGGCTCGTGATCGCCGGCGTCTTCGCGCTCGTGGATCGGAAGGAAGGCGGCCGCGAGGCCTTCGAGGCCAGGGGCTATCGCCTCGACTCGCTCTTCGACCGGAGCGATTTCATGGGGGATGAGGGGTGAACTTGATGACCGCCGCGGAGACGCTGCTTCGTCGCGGCGACTGCGGCGGCCCTCGAGCCATGACCGCGTGGATCCTGGTGTTGCTGACGCTGGCCGGCTGCTCGAACGTCGGCATGCGGCCCAGCATCTCCCAGCCACCGGCGAAGCTCGTCGACGACAAGGCGTACTACGAGGAGCTCGAGCGCTACACCCGCTACGAGTCGGTGTACCAGCTCTTCGACGCGAGGGTCTTCCTGGCGGTCACGTGGCAAGCGTGGCCGTTCCGAAAGCATCGGGCGTTGGCGACCGCCACGTTCCGGGGGATGTCGGGCCCCGAGAGGGAGGCCCTCCTCGCGGACGAGCAGGCCGACGACGCGAACTTCGTCGACTTCGTGGTGGGCTTCTACGTCGCGGATCCGACCTGGGACGACCTTGCCTCCGGGAAGTCGATCTGGACCCTCGAGCTCCCACGTGAGGGTGAGCCGCCGGTCCGCCCGATCTCCGTCGAGAGGGTGTCGACCCCGGACGCGAACCTCCGCGCCCTCTATCCCTACGTGAACCGCTTCGCGACCGTGTATCGGGTGCGCTTCCCGGGGGCGGACGAAAACGGCGCGCCGACGATCCCGCCGGGCTCGAAGCAGCTCGTGCTCCGCTTCGTCTCCGCTGTGGCCAACGTCGAGCCGAGCTGGCCGCTTCCGTAGCGGGCGCCGGGTGCGAGGTTTCGCCACAGAGCGGCGAGATCCTGCACGCCGTGCCTGTGGCCGCGAGGGCCTCGCCCGGGTAGGATGCCGCCCTTGGACCTCGCCAAGACCATCGCCGCGTACGCCTCGCACCTGATGGGGCTCCGACCGGGGGAGGGCAGGCGCACCGCCATGGCGGGCGTCTACCACCTGGCGTTCGTCGCGGCCGTGGTGCTGGTGAAGAGCGCGTCGAACGCCCTCGTGGTCGCCCGCTTCCGGGTCGAGGCCCTCCCGCCGCTCTACATCGCGAGCGCGCTGGCCACGGGGCTGGCCGCCTGGGCGGCGGCCTACCTCGACCGCCGGAGGGCGCCCGGCATGCCCCGGCAGGGCCTGCTCTGGGCGGCGGCGGCGCTCCTCGGCCTCGCGTCGGCTACCTATTTCCGCATCCCGGCTGCGGTGGTGGCGCTCTACCTCTTGGGCGAGACCTGCGCGACGATCGTCTCGATCCGCTTCTGGGGCGCCGCCTCCGAGCTCTTCGACCAGCGGGCGAACCGGCGGATCTTCGGCGTCCTCGCGGCGGCAGGGATGGTGGGCGCGATCGTCGCCGGCCTCGCGGCGCAGCTCCTGGGCGGGACGCTGGGTGCGGTGGGCCTCCTGCCGCTTGCCGCGCTCCTGCTCCTGGGGAGCGCCGCGGCGTCGCGCTCGCTCCGGCGAGCGAACCGTGCGGCCGCCGCCGAGGCGACCGCTGCAGGGGGGCCATCGACCGGTTCGTCGAAGCAGCGGCCCTCCGCCCGCGACGTCCGCACCTACCTCCTGAAGAACCACTATCCCCGGGCGCTCGCGACGCTGATGCTCCTTCTCGCGGCGCTCACGGCCGTGGCGGACTACCTCTTCCGCTTCCAGGCTGGCGAGCGCTACGGCGAGGCGGAGCTCGCGGCACTGTTTGGCGCCCTCAACCTCTGGATGGGCGTGGTCGCCGTGCTCTTCCAGGTGGGCGCAGCAGGGCGGATCCTCGAGCGCTTCGGGGTCTTCCGCTACCTGCTGATCACCCCCATGGGTAGCGCCCTCGCGTCGATCGGCTGTCTCTTCGTGCCGGGGATGGGACCGGCCTTCGGCCTGCGTCTCATCGAATCGGCGGGCAGCCTCTCGCTGAACCCGGCCGCCTTCCAGCTCCTCTACGGACCGATCCCGGATTCGCTCCGGCCCCGGATCCGCGCGCTCGTGGACGGCCTGGTGAAGAAGGTCGGCTTCGCCTCGGGCGGCGTGCTGCTGCTCGTGCTCGGCAGCCGGGCGAGCGTGGAGCTCCTGGTGGCGGCGGTCGTGGGGGTCGTGGCGGTCTACGTGGTGATCCTGGCGATCTCGCGGCGGTTCTACGTCGTTGCGATCGAGGATCGCCTCGCGCCGGCGGTGAACCTCGGCGCGAACCACCTCCGAAGCGCCGAGGCGCGGACGGTGCTCAGGAGCGCCCTGTCGAGCGACGAGCCCGTGCGAGTCCTCACGTCGATCGCGCTCCTCCGCGACGATCCCCGCTTCGATCCGCTTCCCTTCCTGCCGCGGCTCCTGGGCCATCCGGACAGCAGGGTGCGCCGCAGCACGGTGGCGCTCGTCC
Source organism: Vulgatibacter incomptus (assembly GCF_001263175.1). GTDB lineage: Bacteria > Myxococcota > Myxococcia > Myxococcales > Vulgatibacteraceae > Vulgatibacter > Vulgatibacter incomptus. Next base: position 1,533,865 of record NZ_CP012332.1, read on the forward strand.
ACGACCGGCGGATCTCGCAGGCGGTGCCGCAGCTCGAGCGGATCTTCGCCGGCGACCGGCCGGAGATCCGCTACGAGGCGGCGCTGGCACTGGGGAAGCTCGTGCCGGAGCGGGCGCGGGAGCTCCTCCTCCCGTGGCTCGATCGCAACGATTCGCCGCTCGCCGGCGCCGCCATCGCCGCGCTGGTCCCGCCCGAGCTGGCGTCCCGCGAGGGCGCGCTCTTCGGCGAAGGCGCGGCGCCCGGCGACAGAGGCCCGCCCGAAGTGGCGTCCGCGGAACAGGCGTCCCTCGTCGCCACCCGCGCCCTCCTGGATCGCCTCGAGCGCCCCGGCGCGCCGGTTCAGGAGCGCATCGAGACCGCCCGCGCCCTCGGCCGCCTCGGGCCGTCCGCTTTCGGGACCCGCCTGGCCTTCTATCTCGCCGATGAGGACCCGAACGTACGGCGGGTGGCCAGTGCCGCCGCAGGGCGGATCCTCGAGCCCGCCCTCGTGCCGGCCCTGTGCAGGCTCCTGGCGGATCGCTCCTGCCGCGCGGCGGCGCGGACGGCGCTGGCCCGCTACGGCGACGCGGTCGTGCCCGCGCTCTCGACCGTCCTCGACGATCGGAGCGAGGCGCTCGTCCTGCGCCTCGAGGTGCCGCGGGTGCTCCGCAAGGTCGGCACGTCCGCCGCGGCGCGGGCGCTCCTCTTCTCGAACATCCAGGAGCACGCCTATCTACGCTTCCGGATCGCGACCAACCTCTCGCGGCTTCACGACGAGCACCCGGAGATCGAGGTCGACCTGCAGCGCCTGAAGGAGGCGACCTTCCGAAGGCTGCGGACCTACGAGTACTACCTTCCGCTCTACCGCGACCTCGAGGCCGCGCTGCCTCCCCACTCCGTGCTCGTCCGCGCGCTCGGCGACCGGATGCAGCAGAACCTCGAGGTGATCTTCCGGCTCCTGCATATCCGGCACTCGCATGGCCAGGTACTCTCCGCGTGGCGGCGCTTCTCGGGAGGCGACGCGAGAGAGCGCGCGTACGCGCTGGAGCTCCTCGAGAACCTGGTCGAGGAGGAGCTCAGGCGGCCGCTCCTTCCCGCGCTGGAGCGCTACCACCGGCTGCCCGAGCCGTGGGGCGGGGTGCCGGCGAAGCCGGAGCGGGGGCCAGCGCGGGTGCTGGAGCTCACGGTCTCGAACGACGTGGTCCTGCGGGCGCTGGCGATATTCACGGCGGGCCAGATCGGCCTGCGGCTGCCGAACGACGAGACGGAGGACGAGCACTTGAACGCGAGCGTGATCGAGAGGGTCTTCCTGCTCGAGGGGGCGGAGATCTTCGCCCGCTGCGACATCGACGACCTGGTGGCCCTCGCCACCATCGGCAAGGAGTCGTCCTTCCGGAACGGCGAGATCATCTTCCGGGAGGGCGAGGAGGCGAACGCGCTCTTCGTGGTGCTCCAGGGCCGCGTCCGCTTCGAGAAGGGCGGCAGCGAGGTGCTGGAGGTGGGAGTGCGCGACGCCTTCGGCGAGACGAGCCTCCTCGAGCGCGCGCCGAGGCCGGTGACGGCGGTGGCGGTGGCGCCGGAGGTGCGGGTGCTCGCCATCGACCGCCAGGACTTCCTGGACCTCATCGCCGACAGGCCCGAGCTCCTGCGCGGGATCTTCGAAGCGGTGACCCGCCACCTGCGCAGCCTGATCGACGTGGCGGCTGCAGGCGCCGAGGCGGGAAAGCTGCTCGAGGCGAGGCCACGGCGGGCGGGATAGCACCGCTCGCTGAGCCGCCCATCGCGGCCGCGCCAACGGCCCAGCTCGACGACGCTCGTCAGCCGTTGCGCGAGATCACGGTGTCGCGCTGCCACTGGGCGTCGTTGAGCTCGGGGAAGTCCGAGATGTAGTGCAGCCCGCGGCTCTCCTTCCGCTCGAGGGCGCAGCGCACGATCATGTGCGCGACGTCGGCGATGTTGCGCAGCTCGATGAAGTCGCGGTTGAGCTTGTACTGCCAGTAGTAGTGCCGGATCTCCTCGCGGAGGAGATCGAGCCGCGCCTTGGCGCGCTCGAGGCGCTTCGTCGTGCGGACGATGCCCACGTAGTTCCACATCAGGCGGCGGATCTCGTCCCAATTGTGGGAGACGACGACGGCCTCGTCGGGCTGTGCCGCGGAGCCCTCGTCCCAGTCGGCCACCTGGGGCGCCTCGCGGGCGTCCCGCGCGAGCTCACGGGCGGTGTCCGCCGCCCTCGCGCCGAAGACCAGGCCCTCGAGGAGCGAGTTGGACGCGAGGCGGTTGGCGCCGTGGAGGCCGGTGCAGCTCACCTCGCCGATGGCGAGGAGGTTCGGGATGGAGGTGCGCGCCCCGAGGTCCACGTGGATCCCGCCGCACTGGTAGTGCGCGGCGGGGACCACCGGGATCCCCTCGGCGGCGATGTCGATCCCGTACTCCTTGCACGTTGCGTAGATGTTCGGGAAGCGCTCCATCAGGAAGGAGCGGGGCAAGTGCGTCATGTCGAGGTAGACGCACTCGTCGCCGGTGCGCTTGAGCTCGGCGTCGATGGCCCGCGCCGTCACGTCACGAGGCGCGAGGGAGGCGAGGCGATGGTAGCCCTCCATGAAGGAGGTCCCGTCCTTCCGCCGCAGGATCCCGCCCTCGCCGCGCAGCGCCTCCGAGATCAGGAAGCTCTTGGCCTCCGGGTGGAAGAGGCACGTGGGGTGGAACTGGTAGAACTCCATGTTCGCGACCACCGCGCCCGCCCGCCAGGCCATGGCGAGGCCGTCGCCGGTCGCGACGTCGGGGTTGGTCGTGTAGAGGTAGACCTTCCCGGCGCCGCCGGTGGCGAGGACCGTGACCTTCGCCAGGAAGGTCCGTGCACGCCCGGTGCGCTCCTCGAGCACCCACGCGCCGAGGGCGCGGTTGGGGCCGGGCTGGCCAGCCCGGGCCGAGAGGATCAGGTCGATCGCCGTGTGGTGATCGAAGAACTGGATGTTGGGATCCGCCTCGCAGGCCTCGAGGAGGCCGCGCTCGACCTCCCGACCGGTGAGATCCTTGGCGTGGACCACCCGGCGCGCGCCGTGGCCGCCCTCGCGGGTGAGGTCGAGGTCCCCCATCGCCTTCTTGGAGAAGGCGACGCCGAGGTCGACGAGCTCGCGGATCCGATCCGGCGCGTCGTGCACGCACATCTCGACCGCGTCGCGGTGGCAGATGCCCGCGCCCGCTTCGAGGGTGTCCTCCACGTGGGCCTCGAAGGAGTCCTCCGGATCGAGGACCGCGGCGATCCCGCCCTGGGCCCACTTGGTGTTGCTCTCGTCGCGGTTGCGCTTGGTGAGGACCGCCACGGAGCCCCAGCGGGCGGCGCGGAGGGCGAAGGTGAGACCGGCGACTCCGCCGCCGATGACGAGGGTGTCGAAGCGCTCGGCCATCTCCAACTTCCTGATCGCGCCGGGCGTCATTCGTCCCGGCTCGTTGCGGCGGACTGTAATCAATGCGCCTCGTCGCCGGCAACTCGAGTCAGCAGGCGACGGCGCTTGCTCGCCCCACGCCTGCCCCTGGGCGCGCCGGGCCATAGGGCGACCGGGCGAGCGGGCGGATCGCGATTCTGGCCGGGCATGTAGGGACGTGGTAGGTACGAGGTTCACGCCATGATCCGCCGCCTTCTACTCCTTCTCACCGGCTCGATCCTCGCGGCTCCTTCGATGGCGCCGGCGAGCTCGATCCGCCAGTGGACCGACAAAGACGGCGTCGTGCACTTCAGCAACGTGAAGAGGGGCGGCGAGCGATCGCCCGCCAGGCTGAAGCCGACGAAGGAGGGCGGGGTCCGCGTGGTCCTCGAGGGCAAGCCCGAGGCCGAGGCCGCCAAGCCGTACCGTCCGAGGGAAGTGAAGGACTACGACGAGCACCTTCGCGAGGCCTGCGAGCGGTACCGGATCCCCTTCGCCTTCGCCCGGGCCATCGCGGCCGCCGAGTCGAACTTCAATCCGGCGGCGGTCTCCCACGCGGGCGCGATGGGGCTGATGCAGCTCATGCCCTCCACCGCGGTCTCGATGTACGTGGACGACGCCTTCGATCCCCGTGAGAACATCCACGGCGGCGTAAGGTACCTGCGGCTCCTCACCAACCTCTTCGAGGGCGATCTGGTGAAGGTGATCGCGGCGTACAACGCGGGCCCCGAGGCGGTGAGGAAGGCCGGCGGGATCCCCCGGTTCGAGGAGACCCAGACCTACGTGAAGCGGGTCCTCGAGCTCTATCGCCGCTACAAGGCCGAGCAGGACGGAACGTGAGCGAGACGGCGGGCGCAATCGGCGGCCACGACGGCGCGAGCGGCGCCGAATTCGTCGCGCACCTGAACCGCGGCAACGACTGCCTCGCGGCGGGAGACGTACAGGCCGCGCGGGAGGAGCTGGAACGCGCCGTCGCGTTGAAGCCGGGAGACGCGAAGGCCCGCGGGCTCCTCGCGCTCTGCTACTTCAAGCTCGGGATGCTGGAGAGGGCGTCGGCGGCCTACGTGGCGCTGGTTCACGAGAACCCCCACGACGCGACCCTCCACGTGAACCTGGGGCTGGTCCAGCTCAAGAGCGGCAGGCCCGACGCTGCGATCCGGACCCTCGAGGTGGCGCTGGAGCTGGCCCCCGACCACCGGAAGGCTCACAACTACCTGGGCGTCGCGTTCGCGCAGACGGGCGACCACGCCCGGGCCCGCGACTCCTTCCTGCGGGCCGGCTCGGCGGCGAAGGCCGAGGAGATGGAGCGGGCCCTCGCCGCGGCTGGAGCCGAGGCCTCGAATTCAGTCGTGGCGCCGGCGCACTCGGCGCCCGCGCTCACCCGGTCGAATGCCCCCGCGGCGCAGCCGGCGGTGGTAGCAGGGACCCCTTCGGCCCGTCCGGAAGCGCTCTTTCCCGAGCCCGTCCGATCGGCGGAGCGGATCGCCGAGCATGAGCTCCGCTCGGGGCCCCTCCCGACCTTCGCCGAGGTGGTCCGGTCGAGCCGCCTTTTCTGGCCCCGTGGGGCTCCCTTCGCCCTGGGGCCGACGGGAGTGTCCATCGATTTCACGGAGGGCATCAGCACCCGCGTGGACGGCCTGATCGCCGCGCGCGGCGACACCAGCTGGACGCCGCTGCGGAAGAGCTACGGGGGACGCCTCACCGATCGCCCGTTCGGCGAGGGCGCCAGGCAGATGTGGCACGCGACCGGCGGCGGCCAGCTCCTGATCACCGGGACGCTTGGCGGCGAGGAGCGGGTCTTCACCGCGCTGCGCCTGGGCGAGGACGTCTACGTGGCCGAGGAGCGCCTCTACGCCTTCGAGGCGGGCCTCGACGCCGAGAACGGCCGCGTCCCCGGAAAGGGCTTCGACCTCCCGCTCGTCCGCCTCCGTGGCAGCGGCCACGTACTCCTGGTGAGCGACCGGCCGGTGAGGAGCGAGCCCGTCTTCGGCAACGAGAGCCTCCGGCTCCCGGTCAGCGGCCTCGTCGCATGGGCGGGGCCCCTCACGCCGCGCCTCCTGCCCATGGGGGACGGCCCGATCTGGGTCGAGCTCACCGGGGAGGGCGACGTTCTCGTCCTCGGCTGATCGCGCGCTTGCTTGCTAGGGGCGTTGGTTCGCGGTATCCGGACGCGCCCGGCGATGGATTTCCCGTCCAGAGGCGTTTCGAAGAGCGCATGAGCCTTCCGATCGTAGAGTCCCGACCCGCCGCGCCCGACCTGCGCTCCTTCGACCTCGCCGCTCTGACCGAGGTGGTCGGCGCCATGGGCGAGCGGCCCTTCCGCGCCGGCCAGCTCTACAAGTGGCTCCACCAGAAGTACGCGGTCTCCTTCGACGAGATGACCGACCTGCCCAAGGCCTTCCGCGAGAGGCTCGTGGCGGAGGCGCGCCTGGGCGAGCTCGTGCTCGACAAGGAGCAGCGCTCCTCCGACGGGACGATCAAGTTCCGCTGGCGCACCGAGGACGGCAAGGCGATCGAGTCCGTGTACATGCCGGACGACACGGGGAAGAAGCGCCGGACCCTGTGCATCTCCACCCAGGTCGGCTGCGCGATGGGCTGCGGCTTCTGCGCCACCGGCACCATGGGCCTGTCGCGCAACCTCACGCCCGGCGAGATCGTCGACCAGGTCCACCGCGTGAACCGCTTCCTCATCGAGGAGGGCCTGGAGCCCGGGCCGCGGCCGCTGACGAACCTCGTCTACATGGGGATGGGCGAGCCCCTCCACAACTTCGAGAACGTGAAGGCCTCGCTGGGGATCCTCCTCTCGCCGCAGGGTCCGGACTTCTCGAACCGCCACGTCACGGTGTCCACCGCCGGGATCGTCCCGAACATCCTGCGCCTTGGCGCCGAGACCGACGTGAAGCTCGCGATCTCGCTGAACGCGACCACCGACGAGGTCCGCGACCGGGTGATGCCGGTGAACCGGCGGTGGAAGATCGCCGATCTGATGAAGGCCTGCCGCGACTTCCCGATGAAGCAGGGGAGGCGGATCACCTTCGAGTACGTGCTCTTCGACGGGATCAACGACACCGATGACGACCTGAAGCGGCTCGCCGAGCTGGTGGGAGACCTCCCGTCGAAGGTGAACTTCATCCAGTACAACCGGAATGAGGGCCTGCCCTACGAGCCGTCGCCCCTGGAGCGGGTGGACTTCTTCGTCGAGGGCCTCCTGCGCCGGGGGATCCAGGCGATGGCCCGCAAGAACCGCGGCCGCGACATCCTCGCCGCCTGCGGCCAGCTCGCCGCCGAGGGGGGCCCGGGGCGGAAGCCCGCGAAGGGCGCGCTCACCGGCCGGCTCGAGCGGCCGATCTGAGCGCGCTGAAACGGTTCACCCGTTTTGCGGACCCGACTCGTCGAGAATTCATCTCGAGGGCCGGAAAATCGCGCATCCCGGTTGAACCCGTCCGCGCGGCGCGCTAGGAGGTTGGTGCTTTCGAGCTGCAACGGTCTCACCCCCGGGTACTACGAGTTCCCGCATCGCGCGGCCATGGCCGCGGAAGAGGTCGCACGAGATGTCCATGCTCGTCGTCGGGTCGGTCGCTCTCGACTCCCTGGAAACCCCCTTCGGCGTCCGCGAGGACGTCCCGGGAGGCTCCGCCACGTTCTTCTCGACCGCGGCGTCCTTCTTCGGCCCCGTCCAGCTCGTGGGCGTGGTGGGTGAGGACTTCCCTGCCGAGCACGTCTCCTTCCTCCAGGAGCGGGGCGTCGACCTCGAGGGCCTCGTCCGGGCCCCGGGCCGCACCTTCCGGTGGAAGGGCCGCTACGGCTTCGACCTCAACGAGGCGCAGACCCTCGACACGCAGCTCAACGTCTTCGGCGAGTTCCGCCCCGAGCTCCCGGCGCGTTTCCGGCGGCCGGACTTCCTCTTCCTCGGAAACATTCACCCCGAGCTCCAGGGCCGGGTCCTCGACCAGGTGGAGGCGCGCCCCCGCCTCGTGGCGATGGACACGATGAACTTCTGGATCTCGGGGCAGCGGGAGAAGCTCCTCGAGGTCCTGGCTCGCGTGGACCTCCTCTTCATCAACGACGCCGAGGTCCGGCAGCTCGCCGGTGAGCACAACGTGGTGAAGGCCGCCCGGAAGATCCTGGCGATGGGCCCGAGCCGCGTGGTGGTGAAGCGGGGCGAGTACGGCGCGGTCCTCTTCGAGGGCGATCGCATCTTCGCCGCGCCCGCGTGGCCGCTGGAGGAGGTCTTCGACCCCACCGGCGCCGGGGACTCCTTCGCCGGCGGCTTCATGGGCTACCTCGCGAACGGCAGCGGCGACGTCGACCACGAGTCGCTGCGGCAGGCCTGCGTGGCGGGTTCGACCCTCGCGAGCTTCTGCGTGGAGCGCTTCTCCCTCGACCGCTTCCGCGAGCTCTCGCGCGAAGAGATCCGGCACAGGCTGGAGGCCTTCGGCTCCCTCACCCGTTTCCGCGAGCTTCCCGCGACGCTCCGGTAGGCGCCGATGCGGATCGGGATCATCTCCGACGTCCACTCGAACATCGAGGCCCTCGAGGCGGTCCTCGCCGAGGTCGAGGCGAAGGGCTGCGCCCTCGTCGTCTGCCTGGGCGACGTGGTCGGCTACGGCGCCTCGCCGAACGAGTGCTGCGAGCGGATCCGGGAGGTCGCCGAGATCTGCCTGCTGGGCAATCACGACGCCGCCTCCTGCGGCCGCATGGACTACTCCCGGTATTACAACGCGGCACGGCAGGCTCTCGCCTGGACGGCGTCCCGGCTGACACCAGAGAACGAGGAGTGGCTGGCGAGCTTGCCCTACGTGGATCGCCTCGGGAACGTGGGGCTCTCCCATGGATCGCCCCTCGAGCCAGAGAAGTACCACTACGTCTACGAGGCCGAGCAGGCGGAACGGGTGCTGCCCATCGCGGAGTCGCTGCCGGCGATCACGTTCATCGGCCACTCGCACCTCTGCAAGGCGTTCGCCGTCGAGGGCGGCAGGGTCCGCGAGATCGAGGCGGAGCGCTTCCGCCTCGCCGAGGGCGTCCGATACCTCGTCTCCGCCGGCTCGGTGGGCCAGCCTCGCGATGGCGACAGCCGCGCCTGCTTCGCGACCTTCGACACGGTCTCGCGCGAGGTCGCGTGGCATCGGGTCGCCTACGACATCGAGGCGAGCGCGCGGCGGATCTTCGACGCCGACCTCCCGGTGAACTTCGGCAAGCGGCTCTTCCTGGGGATCTGAGGTGGGCCTCGCCTACTGCGAGGTAGCCGTCCCGCTATCGCACGACGGCGAGGGCGCCGGCGAGGCGCAGGCCCGCGCAGGAGCCCTCCGCGTCACCGACCACCAGGGTTCCCGAGCGGGTCGCCACGACGTGGTCCGCGGCGGGGAGGTGGGCGATGGCACCCTCGGCGATCACGCTCCTGCCGGTGTCGGCGCCAAGGAGCGCCAGCGATTCGCCCGGCAGGGCCACGATGCCTCGCGCGACGGAGGGAGCCGCCCCGGGGCCGCAGGGGACGTTCCAGCGGACCTTGCCCCGCTCGATCCGGCACGCCCCCTCGGCCCCCCGGGCGAAGATCGAGCCGCCCGCCCTCGTGACGAGGGGAGCCGTGCCGCCGAGGATCGGCCGGGCGCGCCACTCGATCGCGCCCTTCGTGGAAACCTTCACGAGCTCGCCTCCGGTGGGCCCGATCCCCGTGACGAGGACCCCCCCGGGCATCGCCTCGAGGGAGCCGAAGCGGGTGAACGGCAGCTCGACGCGGAAGGCCATCTCGCCGTCGTGGGCCCGTCGCGCTTCGAGGAAGGTGTGGCCTCGGAGCTCGACCGCGCCGATCACGAGGCCGTGGGCGATCGCGAGCTGCGACCAGGCCTGCGAGGCCGGAACGCGCCAGGCCTGCCGGGCGGAGGCGGCGTCGATCCCGTAGACGAGGCCGTTGCTCGCGGCCAGCGCCACGAGGCCTCCGGACGCGGCCCAGGTCGCCCGCCCCGATGTAGGCGGCTCGACATGGAGGCGCTCGTCACCGTTCTCCAGGGAGACGCAGCAGAGGGAGGCGTCGCCCAGCCGCAGGACCGCGAGGTCCGATCCCTTCGGGAGGAAGGCGCCGCGCAAGCGGCCGGCGACCGGGGCGGTCCGCCTCCACAAGAGCCGGCCGTGGGGCCCGTGGCAGGCGATGGCGCCCCGCTCCGCGACGAAGAACGGCCCGGGCCGCTGCCCGATCGCGACCTCGGCGCCTTCGCCGAGAGGCAGCTCGAGCTCGAGGCCACCGTCCTCGAGCCGCAGCCGGGCGAGACCTCGCGCGTGGCGGATCCAGGTGCGGCTCCCTCGGAGGATCCAGCGCTCGATGGGCGGAAGCTCCCGCTGCCACGCGGGGCGGAGGGAGACGCGGCGGAGGGCGCCCGGCGCCAGTGGCGGGCCGCCGTCGGGCGCCCGCTCGGAGGCCGGACGCAGGACCACCGGCTCGGAGATCTGTGCGCCCGAGAGCTGCTCGCAGAGCTCGAGGCGGTCGCGGGCGTCGTTCACCAGCGCATGGAGGTGAGGGTGATCGGCGAGGCGGGCATTACGGGCGAGGAGGACGCCGCCCAGGTCCAGGGCGGCGGAGAAGATCGACCTCGCCACGTCCGTCGGCCGGCAGCGCAGCGTGCGGCCTTCGAGCGTGAGGGCGGCGCCGCGGAGGTCGAAGCCAAGCGTCGGCGCGTCGCGGCCCAGGACCAGCGGGAAGCGGGTCGCGCCGCCCCGCGCGGCCTCGAGGAGGCGCAGGCCCGAGTCGGAGAGATCGCGGAGCAGCAGGAAGGGCGCGCCCTTCACCGAGCAGAGCTCGCCGCCGTCGGAGTCGTGGACGTAGAGGTGCCCTGCGGCCAGGAGCGCGTGGAGATCGTCGCCACGGGCGTAGCGCAGGATGCGGCCGTCGTCGTCGCGGAGGTCGAAGCCGAAGGAGGGGGTCTCGTCGCCGCCCCTGCCGGCGCGGTCGTGGCTCCGGAGGATGGGCCCGTGGTCATCCTCGGCCGCGTGGTCGCCCGACGACGGGCTCGAGGGGGGCCGCCGCCTCACCCGGGCGAGGCGCTCGATCCCTCGGCGCAGGCGGAGGGCCTCGTCGCCGTCCTCGTGTGGGAGGAGCTCCGAGCCAGCCCGGGAGGCGGCGTCGGCGAGGGCGTCGAGGTCGACCTCCAGGTCCCGGAAGAGCACGCGGGCGGGCCGGAGCAGGGCGGCGAGGGTGAGGGTCGCGCATTCGCCCTGCCTGGCGATCACGAGCTCATAGGCGCCGTCGGCGATGGAAATGGCGGAGCTGCCCTCCGCATCTCTCCAGAGACGGGCAACCGCCTCGCAGAGCGTGGCGACGATCGGGCCGAGGCGATCCTCGAGGCGCCCGCCGGAGACGTCGACCCCGTCGAGCTCGATGGCGAGGGTCGCGCACGCCCCGGGCGAGGCTGGAAGGCGGCCCGAGCCGTCCCGATGTCCGATGCGAAAGCGAACCACGCCGATCCGATCCCTTCCAGTCGCTGGTGCCGAACGGGGAGGAGTCTGGCTCCCGGCACCTTGGCGCCTGAACGCCAGGCCGTCCATTCGAATTTCGCGCCGCCCCATTGCCCCTGTCATGAGGTTTGACTTGTAACTTCAAGCACTTTAGTTTCTTGCTCTTCATTGTCCACCAGCTCGCGGGACCATGCGCGAGCGCCGTGGCCGTGGCCTCCCCGGGGATCGGTAGGAGCGTCGCCGCCGTCGGTCGAACCAGAAATTCAGGCTCCCATGACCTTTTACGAGGCAGCCGTCCAGATCCTCCTACGCACTGGACACCCCCTTCACGCCCGCGAGATCGCGGAGATCGCCATCAAGGAGAACCTCCTCTCCCACGTGGGAAAGGAGCCGGAGGTCACCATGGCCTCCCGCCTCGCCGCGATGGCCCGCCGCAGCCACGACAAGCGGCTGGTGGCTGTCGAGCCCGACACCTTCGCCCTCACGGATTGGAGCGTCCCGGCCGCCGCCGATGCCCTCGAGCTGAGCGGCCTGCCGGAGGTCCACGACGAGACGGAGCCCGCGCTGCGGAGCCGCGAGCGCCATCCCAGGGTCGACAAGGAGAACGTCCGGATCGCGGGCAGGGGCGACCGTAGACGCAAGCACGAGGAGGTCGAGCGCAAGCGCAAGAAGAAGCGCAGCCCGGTGGCCGACCTCGTCCTCGACCTCCTCGGGAGGGTCGGCGAGCCCTTGCCGCTCTTCGACCTAGCCGCTGCGGCCCGCGAGAAGGAGCTGGTCGCCGACGACCTGGGCCGCGAGGGACTGGCTTCGCTCCTCACCGCCGAGAACGAGAATCGGGAGGAGATGGGCCGCAAGCCGCTCTTCGCCTTCCACGACGAGGGCTTCGTCGGGCTCCACGCGGGGCCCGCGCCTTCGGGCGAGGCCCGCGACTTCCCGGCCCTGGTCGCCAAGGCGCTCGCCTCCATCGAGGAGCGCAAGGCCGTGCCCGCGCCCGCCGCGGTGCCCGCCGGGGCCCTGGAGCAGGCGGCCGAGGAGCAGCGGCTCCGCGCGACGAAGCAGCTCCGGAAGCGCCTCGCCGAGCTCGACGCCGCGGGCCTCGAGGCCGTCGCGTCCGCGATGTTCGACTCGATGGGCTACGTCGAAGTCCGCGTGGCGAAGCGTCACAAGGAAGGCGCTCTCTTCCTCATGCGGCGGCGGATGGGCCTCACCGAGGTCCGCTTCGCGATCCGCGTGATCAAGGGAGGCCGCGAGGTCCGCCGCGAAGAGGTGGTCGAGCTGCGCAAGGACATGGCGAGCCACGGGGCGCAGATGGGCGTGATCGTGTCGCCGTCCGACCCGACCCGCGAGGCGCGCAACGAGGCGGCCTCGGCGAACGCGTCCCTCGTGACGCTGCTCTGTGCCGACGCCCTCGCGGACCAGCTCGCGGTGGCCGGGCTGGGCGTGCGCAAGCGCGTCATCGAGACGGTGGACTTCGACGAGTCGGGCCTGCGGGCCCTCGTCCGCCGTGCGCCGGCGGCCCCCCGCGCGGAGGCGGCCGGAGAGGCGGCGAAGCCTTCGGCCACCGCCGAGGAGCGGCGGGAGCGTCGCGAGCGCGAGCGGCAGGAATGGCGTGATCGCCGGGAGAAGGCGCGGGAGGATCGGCGCCGCGCCCGGGCCGAGGCGGATGCCAAGGCCAAGGAGGCCGCCGCGGCGCAAGCCGAAGGCGCGCCCGAGGCGAAGGCTGCTGCTGAGCCGGTGGCCGAGCGCGAGGCGGAGGCTGCGGCTGCGGAGCCCGTGAAGAAGGGCGAAGAGGCCGGTGCGGCTGCCGAAGGCGTGTCCGAGGCGAAGGCGGAGGCGGAGGAGACCGAGGCCGCCGTCGAACCCGCAGCGGAGACGGAAGCCGCGCGCGAGGCCGAGAAGGCTGTGACCTCCGCCGCCGAGCCGGAAGGCGCGAGCGAGCCGCACGGCGAAGAGGTTTCGACCTCCATCGCGGAGCCGGAGCCCGCTCCGGAGGCGAAGGCCGACGAGGCCCGGTCATCGGAGTCGTCCGCTGCATCCGACGAGCCGTCCGCTGCAACCGACGAGCCGGCGCCGCATCTTGAGTCCCCGCGGGCCGACGACACGGTCCACGATTCCGAGCTCGGCACGGAAGGCCGACGATCGAGTGGAGATGCCTAAACCGGCCCGCCTCTGGTTCGCGATCCTCGCGCTCGCTCTCGCAGGCGCATGCTCCAAGCTCCCGCAGGGGGTCGAGGTCGTCACCGGCCTCGAGATCGAGGCGAGCGACGAGATGCTCGCGCCACTGGGCCTGTCGAGGGCCGAGATCATCGACAGGCTGCGGACGGGGATCGAGGGCTCCGGGCGCCTCGCCATCCGTGAAGCCGTCCCCAAGGGCTACGAGGGGAGGACCTGGCGGGCCCGCATCGAGATCCTCCGGGTGCGAGTCGTCCCTTCGGGGAACGCCGACGGCCTCTCCCTCGCCGACGTCGCGCTCCGGATGAACCTGACCAGCTCTGGCGGCGATCTCCTCCGGGGGGATGGCCGCGGACACGAGGACCTCCCCCCGGGTGCGTCGGCTCGTCGCCAGGACGTGCTCCGCCGCTCCTTCGATGCGGCTGTCGGCCAGGCGGTGAGGCAGCTCGGGGTGGCGCTCGAGGCCGCTTCCAAGACTGACGAGGAGCTGGTCGCCGCCCTCCAATCCCCCGACGCGGATCGGCGCGACTTCGCGATGCGCCAGCTCGGCGAGCGCAAGAGCCGCCTGGCGATCCCCGCGCTCGTGGAGCGCCTCCGCGCGGACGAGCGTCCGCTCCAGCTCCAGGCGGTGGGCGCCCTCGTGGCGATCGGTGACCAGGCTGCAGCGCCCGCCCTGATCGACACCTCTGCCCAGCGGGATCCCGGCTTCGTGGTCCAGGTGATCTACGCGCTGGGTGAGCTCGGCGGACACGATGCCGAGGCGTACCTCTTCACCGTCTCCACGGGGCACCCCGACGAAGCCGTCCGTGGCGCGGCCGCCGAGGCCCTGGAGAACCTCCACTCCCGCCAGAACCTCGGCAGGACGGGGGCGCAGGCGGACGCCGATCGCGATCCCTCGCGGAAGCCCGTGGGGCACTGAGAGTCGGATCTTCTGCGATTCGGCTCTCGAAGTGTCCCCGGCCCCGGCTGCGGGCGCCGGCTCGCTTGCCCGAACGCAGGGCTCCGTGTAGGGTCCGCCCCCTTCGGCCCCTCCCGCTGCGGCGAGGCGGCGCTCTCACGGGGAGCTCTGGGCGTGGTTCCGACCGAGATCCGGGTCATCTACGGCGACACCGATCAGATGGGCGTGGCGTATTACGCCAACTATCTCCGGTACTTCGAGGCCGGGCGCAACGAGTTCCTCCGCGGGACTGGTGTCCGCTACCGCGACGTGGAGAGCGCCCACGGGATCCTCCTCCCGGTGGTGGAGGCCACGGTCCGCTACAAGCACCCGGCGCGCTACGACGACCTGATCCGGGTGGAGACCTGGATCGCCGAGCTCGGTCGGGCCAGCCTCCGCTTCGAATACCGCGTGGTCCGGACCGGCGACGAGCGCCTGCTCACAGAGGGCCACACGGCCCACGTCTGCGTCGACCGCGAGCACAAGCCGCGGAGGCTCCCCGAGGAGCTCCGCCGCCTCCTCGAGCCGCGGACCGGCATGCATCCGGAGTCGTAAAACGATCGCTCGGGAGACGGCGGCCCGGAGGCCGAATCCGCATCCTTGGCGAAGCCTGAATCGTCGAATTGGACGCCCCGAACGGGCGCATGGAGAGGAACGAGAAATGGATCGGAATCTGGCGCTCGAGGTGGTCCGCGTGACGGAGGCCGCAGCCCTCGCGAGCGCGAGGCTCATGGGCCGTGGCGACGAGAAGGCTTGTGATCAGGCTGCCGTGGACGCGATGCGGAAGGCCTTCGACTCGCTCCGGATCCGCGGAACCGTGGTGATCGGCGAGGGCGAGCGCGACGAGGCGCCGATGCTCTACATCGGCGAGACGGTCGGCTGTGGCGACGGGGATTCCTCCGAGGTGGACATCGCCCTCGACCCCCTCGAGGGCACGACCATCTGCGCCACCGGCCGCGGCAACTCCATCTCCGTGATCGCGATCGCGGAGCGGGGCAAGTTCCTCCACGCGCCGGACACCTACATGGAGAAGATCGCCGTCGGCCCCAAGGCCAAGGGCGCGATCGACCTCCGCAAGACGCCGACCGAGAACCTCCGCCGGATCGCCGACGCGATGAACCGCTACGTCGAGGATCTCACCGTCTGCATCCTGGATCGCCCGCGGCACGAGAAGCTGATCCGCGAGGTGCGGGACGCCGGCGCCCGGATCAAGCTCATCGGCGACGGCGACGTGGCGGCTGCGGTCGCGACCTGCTTCGAGGAGACCGGCGTCGACGTCCTGATGGGGATCGGCGGCGCGCCCGAGGGCGTGCTCGCGGCTGCCGCGATCCGCTGCGTCGGCGGGGCGTTCCAGGGCCGCCTCTCCTTCCGCAATGAGAAGGAGAAGGAGCGCGCCAAGGCGATGGGCATCGACGACCTCGAGAAGGTCTTCGACCTCGAAGACCTCGCCTCCGGCGACGTGATGTTCGCGGCGACCGGCGTGACCAGCGGCGACTTCCTCAAGGGAGTCCGCTTCTTCGGCGGCGGCGCGGCCACCCACTCCGTGGTGATGCGCTCGGCGACCGGCACGGTCCGCTACATCGAGTCGACGCACCACTTCGACCGCAAGCCCAACTACGGCTGGTAGTGGCCTCGAGCCCGCCGCCCTCGGCCCGCCCGGCGATCTCGATCCCGGGCGGCGGCCGACAGCGGCGGGGCCCGTAGGCGACCCGACGGACCTCGCCGCTCTCCGCTAGACGGGAGCGGTTCCCGGGGCCTACAGATCGAGGATGATCTTCAGGCTCCTGGCTGCGGCGATCTGGCTGCCGCTTCGCGTCCTCTACGAGGCGCTGCGGTTCGTCCTCCTCCTTCCGTTTCCTCGGAAGGTCCCGAAGTGGGCGGTGCTACGGCTCGCCGGAGGCCTCCCGTGGCGCTACGCCCGGACGCGCCGCTGGAAGCCCGGGAAGAAGCCGCTCGCGCTGGAGGAGATCGAGCGCCAGCTGGAGACCGCGGCCCGCGAGCCGGCGCTGCGGGGGATCGTCGTCTTCCCGGAGGAGCTCCACGCCGATCCCGCGAGGCTCGTCGCCCTCGCAACGGCGCTCCAGCGCTTCCGGTCCAAGGGCAAGGAGGTCGTCCTCTACTGGAAGCAGGCCCTCGCAAGGGACTTCGCGCTGGTGCCCGCGGCGGATCGAGTGCTGCTCGCGCCTGGCGGCATGGTGCTCCTGGTGGGCCACGCTGCCGCGATGACCTCGGTGCGGGAGGGCCTCCAGAAGCTCGGGGTCGTGGCGGAGTTCTTCCGCATCGGGCGGTGGAAGACTGCGCCCGAGCGCTTCACCCGAAGTGACATCTCGCCGGAGCATCGGGCGCTGGTGGAGGCGGTCCTCGATCAACGCCAGGACGAGCTCGTCGCTTGGGTCGCGAGCCGGAAGGCCGGAGACGCCGAGTGGGCGGCCCGGGTGATCGATGGGGGTCCCTACACCTCGCGCCGCGCGGTGGAGGCGGGGCTCGTCGACGCCCTCGTCTATCCCGACGAGATCGGCTCCTGGCTCGGGAGGCATCCATCACCGGGGTCTGCGAAGGAATCTGGCGCCGATTCGACGACGAAGGAATCCACCGACGAGGCGCGAACGAAGGCGGAGAAGCGCGAGCCGAAGCTCCATGGGCTTGGATCCATTCGATCGAGCCGCCGATGGCGCGTGGAGTGGCCGAAGATCGCCCCTCCCTCCATCGCGGTCGTGCGGATCGACGGGCTGATCAAGCCCGGCCGGAGCGTGCGGCTCCCCGGCGGCCGCTCCCTCGCCGGTGAGCGAACCGTGGCGGCGGCGATGAACCGCGTACGGGAAGATCCCCGCATCCGCGGCGTGATCGTCGCCATCGACTCGCGAGGGGGCGCCGCGCCGGCGTCGGAGCTGATGTGGCGGGCGGTGAAGCGCTGCGCCGAGGCGAAGCCGACCGTGGCCTACGTGGAGTCGGTGGCGGCGAGCGGCGGCTACTTCGCCGCTGCGGGGGCCGGCCGGATCGTGGCGACACCAGGCGCCCTGGTCGGCTCCATCGGCGTCTTCTCCGGGCGCTTCGACGCCCGCGCGCTCCTCGATCGCCTCGGGATCCGCCAGGAGGTCGTCCTCCGCGGCGCGAACGCCGGAATCCTCGAGCCGGCGCACTCGCTCACCGACCGCGAGCGCAAGATGATGGAGGCCGAGATCGCCGCGATCTACGAGGAGTTCGTGGACCGGGTGGCAGACGGGCGGCGCCTCGGCGCCGACGAGATCCGCGCCCACGCGGAGGGCCGGGTCTTCGTCGCCTCGTCGGCGCCGAAGGCGCTGGTCGACGAGGTAGGGGACTTCAAGTCCGCCATGGCCTGGGTCTGCAAGGAGGCGGGCCTCGATCCCGAGCGGGCGCGGCTTCGCATCGAGGAGCCTCGGGGGATGGGCGCCCTCCAGCTCGGGGAGCTCCTCTCTCTCGCAGGCGTGGCGGCCTCCCAGCCGCTCCTCCTCTGGCTGGACTGAAGGTCTGTTCGGCAATCCGCCAGCGCCGGCGCGGCGGGCGGATTTCCGCGTGCGGCAAGACGGTTTCGACGATATATGCACGGCCCAAACGGACCCGGGCCTCGCGAAAACCGACGCGGGTCGGATTCTCCCATCCCATCGGGAACCAGGAGCCAGGATGAGCCAGATTTCCGAGCGCGACGTGATGTCCGCGCTTTCCAAGGTGAACGACCCCGAGCTCCACAAGGATCTCGTCTCCCTCAACATGGTCCAGGACGTCCGGCTGCTCCCGGGCGGGGCGATCAAGCTCCGGATCGACCTGACCACGCCGGCCTGCCCGCTCAAGGGGAAGATCCAGAGCGACGTCGAGGCGGCCCTCCGCGCGATCCCGGGCGTGACCTCGGTGGAGCTCGAGTGGGGCGCCCAGGTGCGACGCGCCAGGGCGGAGAAGGGGAACTTCATCCCCGGCGTGAAGAACGTGATCCTGGTCGGCGCCGGTAAGGGCGGGGTGGGCAAGAGCACCGTGTCCCTGAACCTCGCCGCGGCCCTGCGGCAGGAAGGCGCCACCGTCGGCCTCCTCGACGCGGACTTCTACGGACCCTCCGTTCCCATCATGACCGGGCTCTCCGGCAAGCCGGTGAGCAAGGACGGCAAGACCCTCGAGCCGATGGAGGCCCACGGCCTCAAGGTGATGTCCATCGGCTTCCTGGTGGATCCCGAACAGGCCATGGTCTGGCGCGGGCCCATGCTCCACAGCGCCATCACGCAGCTCCTGCGCGACGTGAACTGGGGCGAGCTCGACTACCTGGTGCTCGACCTGCCTCCCGGCACCGGCGACGTCCCGCTCTCCCTCTCCCAGCTCGTCCACGCCGCCGGCATCGTCCTCGTCTCCACGCCGCAGGACGTCGCGCTCGCCGACGTGGTCAAGGCGAAGTCGATGTTCGACCGGGTCTCGATCCCCGTGCTCGGCATCGTGGAGAACATGAGCCAGTTCGTCTGCCCGCATTGCAGCGAGAGCACCCCGATCTTCGACACCGGCGGCGCAGGCCGCGCGGCGCAGGCGATGGGGATCCCGCTCCTCGGCCAGATCCCCCTCGACCTGGCGATCCGCGTCGGCGGCGACAAGGGCGTCCCGGTCACGGTGGGACACCCCGACTCCAAGCAGGCCCAGGCCTTCCGCGAGATGGCGCGCAACATCGCCGGCAAGGTCTCGGTCCAGTCCCACGACGTGAAGCTGCCGATCTTCAAGCTCGGCTAGGGTCGAGGCCCAAGAAAGGATCCGCCGTGATCGATCCAGAGGATCTCTCCTTCGAGCCCGAGCGGGAGGGCACCCGGCCGCGGGCGACCGAGCTGCTCCGCAAGGCCGTGCTCTCCGGCGTCGGCGCGCTCTTCATGACGGAGGAGGGCCTCCGCTCGATGCTCAAGGACCTCAAGCTCCCCAAGGACGTCCTCAACGGCGCGCTCGTCCAGGCCGACAAGACCAAGGGCGAGCTCCTCCGGCTGGTGGGCGCGGAGCTCCGCTCCTTCCTGCAGAGCTCCAAGGTCCGCGACGACGTCCTTGCGATGCTCTCGCAGCTCACGCTCGAGGTTCGGGCCGAGGTCGCGATCAAGCCCCGCGGCGAGACGGCCTCGGCCTTCGAGCCCGACGTGAAGGGCAAGGTCACCGTGAAGCGCCGGTCTCCCGCCGGGAAGCGCGCGACCAAGAAGGCGCGCCCGCGGTGACGCAGAGGACCCGGCGGATCCTGCGCCGGCTGCCGATCGTCCTCGCGCTCCTCGCCCTCGCGTGGCTCCTCTGGGGTACGAGGGGCCACGAGATCACGTTCGTCTACGCGCTCCCCAAGGACCCTCCGCCCACCCGGGCCGAGGTCCGCCTCTTCAACGGGGACGGCAGCGTCGCGAGCGAGCTCTCCTGGGGGAGCGGGACGAGCCCCGCCCAGCCTCGCGAGACCCAGAAGGTCCGCCTCGACAACGGGTCGTACCGTCTCGAGGCGCTCCTCGACTTCGCCGAGAGCCCGAGCCGGCGCGTCGATCGGACGATCGTCATCACCAGCGAAGACGAGAGGATCACGGTCTACTTGCAGTAACTCCCATGCCATGTGAATTGCCGGAGCCGGGTACGCGTGTTAGCTCTGGCCGTCGTGCACCCGATCGTCGACGCTCTCGCGCGCTGCGCGCTCTTCAAGGACTTCTCGCCGACCGGCCTGGAGATCGTTGCCGCGATCGCCCAGGAGCGGGTGGTCCCCCAGGGCGCGTCGATCTTCGTGGAGAACATGGTCGGCGACTCCCTCTACGTGCTGGCAGACGGCTACGTGCGCATTTGTCTACGGGATGCGAACGGAAGGGACCGCGCACTCGGGGTCCTCGGGGAGGGAGACCACTTCGGGGAGCTCTCGCTGCTCACGCCCGGGGCCACGCGGGTGGTCTCGGCCATCGCGGAAACCGAGGCGCGGATCGTGGAGATCCGCCAGAAGGACTTCGCCAGACTCCAGGCGAAGAAGCCCCAGGCGTGTCTGAAGCTCATCCTCGCCATCGCCGCCGGCTTCGGGCGCAACCTCTCGGAGAACCGCGAGACCCTCCGCTCGCTGCTGCTCTCCGCTGCCTTCCGCTCCTCCTGATCGGCCTGGCGTTCTCCGCCACTCTCTTCGCCACAGGGGCGCGGGCCGAGATCCCGCGGAGTCACTACTGGATCGACGCCCGGATCTCGAATGATCTGAGCCTGATCGAGGGCGACCTCGACGTCGAGGCCGTGAACGACACCGGCCGCGACGTGGAGGAGCTCACGCTCTGGCTCTACCCCGAGGCGTTCACCTCCCGCCTCGAGGGAATCGCCTCCGGGAACCGCAGCTTCTACCAGCCCTTCGGCCCGGGGGAGGGCGGCGTCTCGGTCTCCCGCATCGAGATCGCAGGCGTGAGCCAGGAGGGCGAGCTGGCCGGGCCTCCCGAGGCACCGCCCGGAACCGCGCTGCGGATCCCCCTCGCCGCGCCCCTCCGCCCTGGAGAGAGCGCCAAGGTGCGCCTCGCCTTCGAGACCCGGGTTCCCCATCGCCTCGGGCCCTTCTCCGTCGCCCATGGCGTCCTCACGGCCCTGGGAGCGTGGCACCCCTACGTGACCGCCGGCGCCCCCAATGCGGTCGAGCCCATCGATCGGCGGCCGCGGGCGGCCGATTGGGACGTCCATCTCGCGCTGCCTCCCTACATGTCCGCCTTGGTGGGCGGCGTGCAGCCCGACGCCGCCGGCAACGTCCTATTACGCCGCAGGGAGTGGGCCGACCTGATCGTGCGCCCGATCACCCTGACGCCGGTTCCCTTTCGACACGGGGCGCTCTGGCCCCTGGAGCGTCCGCCGGCGCCTCCGGAGCAGGATCGCGCGATCCCCGATCCCCACCCGCTGGGCTCCACCTGGGTGGGCGACACCCTCGCCGAGCTCGTGGATCGGCTGGAGCGATGGGCGGATCTGCAGGGCGACATCCCTCCCGCCACCGAGCCCATCCACCTGGTGATCGTCCCGATCGGTGCCGAGATCGCCCTCGCGTCGCCCGGCGTCGTGGCGGTCTCCCACCTCGCGTACAAGGTCACGCCGTTCCCCGTGCTCCTGCGCTTCCACGGCAAGGCCATCGCCCGCGCGTACTTCACCCGCCGGCTCCTGCCCTTCGTCCGGGAGCGGGAGGCGCCGGGGATGGTGCCGCAGGTCGCCGACGCCCTCGCGTCGATGTACGCGGACCGCTTCGCCGAGCAGGTCCTCGGCCAATCCTTGAACGCGAGCGGCATCCTCGGCGTCTTCGACTTCGTCCCGTCGGTGGACGACTTCCTCCTAGCCCCGAGAGCGCCTTCGCCCACGTCTACTTCCAGCCGGTGGCCGATCCGATCCCGGTGCGGGACGAGCCCTGGACCTTCAACAACCTGGCGCCCAGGGGGAAGCTGATGAGGGAGAAGCTCGAGGACCTCTTCGAGCTCAAGCTCCCCGACCTCTTCCGCCGCTACCTCGCGCCACGAAAGGACTGCCCGGAGCCCCCTCCGACGGCCTTCGAGGCAGGGACTTGCAGCCTGGCGCAGGTGCTCTCCGAGGCGACCGGCGAGGACATGCTGGGCTTCATGCTCGCCTGGACGCTGCGCCTGCCGAAGGAGGATCTCCGAGTCCGGATCGTCGCCAGGGAACCCCTGGCGCAAGGCGGCTATCGGAGCACGGTCGAAGTGAGGCGCCTCGGCGACACGCCCCCGGAGGTGATCGAGACGGAGGCCCGGGACGTGGACGGGAACCCGATCCGCCTCACCTGGAAGGCGGCGGTGGGGGAGCCGAGCCACCTCTTCGACGTTTACGGCGATCAGCCGATCAACTGGCTCCGGGTCGATCCGAGGAACCGGGTCTTCCAGACGCCGGCAGAGGAGGGCGAGCTCGCCGCCCTGGGCGATCGGGTCCCGGCGCGGCTCCAGCCCTTGCTGACCCGGCTCTCGATCTCCTATTCGGCGTCGGGCCGCAGCCTCTTCGGCGACGTGGACGTGGTCTTCCGGCCCAGGGAGGCCGTGCACCGCAGGCTCCTCATCGGCGCCAGCTACCAGGCCTCCAGGGTGCAGCTCCGCTCGGCCCTCAGCTTCGGCTACGGGCGACTCCTGGGCGCGGCCCGCTACACCAACAACTTCGGCGTGGGGCTCTTCGCCGACTACCTGCGGGCGAAGTTCGCCGACAGCGAGGCGCCGGACGGCTTCGCGGTGGGCCCCGTCTTCGGCTACTCCTTCGACGATCGCGCGGAGGCGCTGGCGCCCAGGCGGGGAACCGCGATCTTTGCCGGCTTCCGGCCGGCGGTCTCCGCGACCCACGGCGGCGAGTCCGCGTTCTTCGGGCACATCCAGGGCTCGGTGATCCGCCTCGTGCCGCTCTCCTACACCCAGACCCTCGCGCTCCGGCTCAAGGGGATCGAGCTGGCGGGACAGCCTCCCTTCCAGAACCTCGTCTCCCTGGGAGGCTCGGACGAGGCGCTGCGCGGCTTCTCCTTCGAAGAGGTCCTCGGCAGGAGGCAGCTCATCGCCTCCGCGGAGTGGCGTCACTCGTTCTTCCAGGACATCGACATCGATCTCGGCTTCGCCCGGATCCGCGAGATCGGCGGGGCGCTCTTCGCCGACGTCGCCGCGATGGGAGGGATCGTCCGGCCCCACAACGAGGAGCAGGGCCCGCCGAGCGGCCTCTTTGGCGACGTGGGCTTGGGCGTCCGGCTGGAGTACACGCTGTTCGGGGTGCGCCCGCTGCTCCTCGCGGTCGACGCCGCGCTACCGTTCGGCCGCATGCCGACGAACCCGCCGCTCTTCCCGATCACCTTCACCTTCCGCGCGGGCCAGGCGTTCGCAAATCCGTAGGCAGGCGAGGGCCCGTCGGGCCGGGAACGAACCGAGGGGGGTGCGGGTTCGCCTTGCGCCGGTGATGCGGGGCTGGGTAGCCTAGCGCGCTTTGCGGGGGACCGACCCTCGCCCCATGGCCCATGGCAAGGAGCTGAACCACCGATGCTTCGCACGTTCTCCAGCCTGGCCGCCGCTGCGGCCGTCGCCCTGCTTCTCCCCGCCACCGCTTCCGCCCAGGATTGGGCCAGCTCGGTGTACTCCGAGGGAGGCGTCGAGCTCCGGATCGACGAGCGGATCTTCACGCTCTTCGCGGCGTTCAACGACATGGGGCTCGACGACGCACCGGTGACCCGCCAGGATCCGATCCCGAAGCGCGAGTTCGACCCGGTGCGCCGCCAGGTGCGCGACGCGATCCTCATGTCCCCCGACCTGCGGGCGAAGTTCGAGGCCTTCTTCGACAAGAACCCGCTGCCGGTCCGCACCTACGCCGCCTACACGCTGGCCCTCGGCGACGCCCCGACGTTCACCGCGCCGGCCAAGCTCCCTGTGGGCACCGAATCCCTCAAGGGCTTCGAGGCGCTCCTCGCCGAGTTCTACGGCAAGGCGCGGATCAAGGAGATCTTCGCCAAGCTCACCGCCCCGCAGCGCGAGGTGCTCAAGCGGTTCTCTCCCGCCGTGGACAAGCCCGTTGCCGAGGCCCGCGCGGTGATGAAGACCAAGGAGACCGACGCCTCGCCGCAGGTTGTGGTCGTGGTCAACCTCCTCGACGGTCGTGGCTCGGCCCACGGCATCCAGGTGGGCGACGAGATCTTCCTCGTGGTGGGTCCGGCCGCCGCCGGCACCGGCCCAGTCGACTCGCTCCCGATCGCCAGGGCCTTCGCCCGCGCCGAGCTCGAGGCCATCGCGAAGGGGAAGGGCAGCGCCCTCAAGGGGGGCAAGGAGCTCCTCCGCGAGGTCCAGGGCAACTACGCCGTGGGCTCCGCCAGCGTCGAGGACTACGTTGCCGAGAACCTCGCCCGGGTGGTGGCCATCAAGGCGGCCGTTCCCTCCGAGGAGATGAGCAAGGCCATGGAGGACGAGATGCGCAACGGCTTCCTGCTGGTCCGCGAGCTGAACCGCGGCATGGCCATCTACGCCAAGGCCACCAAGCCCCTGGACGCTTTCATCGCCGATTTCCTCCGTGAGATCGATGTCGGAAAGCTACCGCGTCTCTAGGCGGTTCGAGGAAACGTGGAGCAGTTCCTACTCGAGTTTCTGGGATCGGCGTCGGGGCCCGTGGCCTACGGCCTCATTTTTGGCGTTCTCCTCGCATGCGGGCTCGGTTTCCCGCTACCGGAGGACGTGGCCCTGATCACCGGCGGCTACCTGGCCTACAAGGGCCAGGCGAGCCTCGTGGTGATGATGCTGGTTGGATTCGCCGGGATTCTGGCCGGCGACTCCCTGGTGTTCCTGCTCGGCCGGATGGGCCGCAGGGCCCAGGGGAGGATGACCAAGGGGCTGCTCGCGCGGCACCTCACCCCGGAGCGCATCGCAAAGGTCGAGGCCCAGTTCGCGAAGCGCGGGCCGATGATGGTGATGATCGCCCGCTTCCTCCCGGGAGTCCGGGCGGCGACCTTCTTCGTCGCGGGTGGCGCCCAGATGAGCTACTGGCGCTTCCTGGTCTACGACGGCCTGGCGGCGCTCCTCTCGGCACCCCTCTTCGTGCTGGCCGGTCACCACTTCGGCAAGCAGATCAACCACGTGATCGGCTGGGCGGAGGAGTTCCACACCTGGCTGATCGGCGCGACCGTCGTCGCCATCGTGGGCTTCGCGCTGAAGATGGCGCTCGGAAAGAAGAAGCCGGCCGCCAAGCCTGCGGAGGGCGCGGCGGAGACGGTGGCGACCGCCGTCCCGTTTCCCCAGCCCCCCAAGGCGCCCGCGGCCCAGGCCCGCGCCGAGGAGGAGGAGCGGGCGCTCGGTTAGCCCGCGCGGCTAGACGTGCCCGTCGCCTCGCGGCGACGCCAGCCCGGCCCGAGGAGTCGTTCGGAGGGTGCCCCAATGGCCCTCCGGAGACCTTCGTCTCCGGGCTGTCGATTTTCGGCCATCGTCGTTTGACGGAAAAGGGGCCGTTCTGTATAGACGGAGGCCCTCGCGACGCGGCCCTTGCGCAATCCCGAAAAGGATGGAAGAGGCGACGGCGCAAGCCGTGTTCGGAGAGGACCATCGCGGCCTCTCGCGCGCCTGCGCCAGGCCGCCCGGAGGTGCGCCGGTGCTGGACCCCAACAAGATTCAGGAAGCCCTCACGTTCGACGACGTCCTGCTCGTTCCAGGCGAAAGCGACGTGATGCCGCGCGAGGTGGAGACGACGAGTCGCCTCACCCGCGGTCTCCAGCTCAACATCCCGCTCGTCTCCTCGGCGATGGACACGGTGACCGAGTCCCGTACGGCCATCGCCATGGCGCAGCAGGGCGGGATCGGCGTCATCCACAAGAACCTCTCGATCGCCGATCAGGCCCTCGAGGTGATGAAGGTCAAGAAGTTCGAGTCCGGGATGGTCGTCGACCCCGTGACCATCGAGCCGGACGCGCCGCTGCACCGGGCCGTCGCCCTGATGCGGGAGAACGACATCTCTGGCATCCCCGTGACCAAGGCCGGCCACCTCGTCGGCATCCTCACCAACCGCGACCTCCGCTTCGAGCGCAACCTCGAGCAGCCGGTCGAGAAGGTGATGACCCGCGAGCTGGTCACCGCCCGCGAAGGGATCACCCAGGACGAGGCGAAGGTGCTCCTCCACGAGCACCGCATCGAGAAGCTGCTCGTCGTGGACGAGGAGCGGCGCCTGGTCGGCCTGATCACGATCAAGGACATCGAGAAGACGCAGCGGCACCCGAACTCCAGCAAGGACGCCTTCGGGCGCCTCCTGGCCGCCGCCGCCGTCGGCGTGGGGCCGGACCGCGAGGAGCGGATCCACGCCCTCGTCCAGGCCGGCGTCGACCTCGTGGTGATCGACACCGCCCACGGCCACTCCCGCAACGTGATCGAGGCCGTTCGCGAGACCCGCAAGCTCTTCCCCGACATCCAGCTCGTCGCCGGCAACGTCGCCACGGGCGAGGCCGCCAAGGCCCTCGTCCAGGCGGGCGTCGACGGCGTCAAGGTGGGCGTCGGCCCGGGCTCCATCTGCACCACCCGCATCGTCGCTGGTGTCGGCGTGCCCCAGCTCACCGCGATCTACGAGGCGGCCAAGGCCTGCGCCGAAGCCGACGTCCCCGTGATCGCCGACGGCGGCATCAAGTACTCCGGCGACGTGGTGAAGGCCCTGGCCGCCGGCGCGAACACCGTGATGATCGGCTCGCTCTTCGGCGGCTGCGAGGAGGCGCCCGGCGAGGTGATCCTCTTCCAGGGCCGCTCCTACAAGCAGTACCGCGGCATGGGCAGCGTCGGCGCCATGAAGGCGGGCAGCAAGGATCGCTACTTCCAGGGTGACGTGGAAGAGGAGATCAAGCTCGTCCCCGAGGGCATCGAGGGCCGCGTCCCGTACAAGGGGCCCATCGCGATGATCATCCACCAGCTCATGGGCGGGCTTCGCGCCGGCATGGGCTACGTGGGCTGCCGCAACATCGAGGAGCTCCGCACCAAGCCCCGCTTCGTGCGGATGAGCTCCGCGGGCCTCCGCGAGAGCCACGTCCACGACGTGATCGTGACCCACGAGGCGCCGAACTACCGCCGAGACTGATTCCTTCGACGAACGCAGCTCCATCGCGGGCTGCCCGCGGGAGCCGCCACATGGCTCCCGGGGCCGCCCGCGAGTCGATCCAGCACCGAGAAAGGGCTCGCCGCCTAGAGGCGAGACGCGAAAGATGAGCGACATCCACGCCGAGAAGATCCTGATCCTCGACTTTGGCAGCCAGTACACGCAGCTCATCGCGCGGCGCGTCCGCGAGATGCACGTCTACTGCGAGATCCTGCCTTGCACCACGAGTGAGGAGTCCATTCGCAACTTCGCGCCGAAGGGGATCATCCTCTCCGGTGGCCCCGCCTCGGTGGAGACCGTCGGCAGCCCGGTGGCGCCCCAGGTCGTCTTCGACCTCGGCGTGCCGCTCCTCGGCATCTGCTACGGCCTCCAGTACCTCGCCAAGGCCCTGGGCGGCCGGGTGGGGCGGGCGCCCCAGCGCGAGTACGGCCGCGCGCCCGTGAAGATCGAGGCGGCCTCGCCGCTCTTCGAGGGCTTCGACGTCGGCGAGAGCTGCGACGTGTGGATGAGCCACGGCGATCGGGTGGAGGAGCTGCCCCCGGGCTTCCGCGCCATCGCGGCCTCGCCGTCCTCGCCGCTCGCCGCCGTCGCCCACGTGGAGAAGCCGATCTTCGGCGTGCAGTTCCACCCGGAGGTCCACCACTCGGCCCGCGGTAAGGAGATCCTCCAGAACTTCCTCCGGATCTCCGGCTGTACGGGCCAGTGGAACATGGCCTCGTTCTCCAAGACCCTGGTCGAGCAGATCCGCGCCCAGGTCGGCTCGGGCAAGGTGATCTGCGCGCTCTCCGGCGGCGTCGACTCCGCCGTGACCGCGCTCCTCATCCACAAGGCCATCGGCGACCAGCTCCACTGCATCTTCGTGGACCACGGCCTGCTGCGGAAGGGCGAGCGCGAGCAGGTGCGCGAGGTCTTCCAGGATCGCTTCCACGTCCCGCTCGAGGTCATCGACGCGAGGGCCCGCTTCCTCGGCAAGCTCGACGGCGTCACCGACCCGGAGCGCAAGCGCAAGATCATCGGCCACGAGTTCATCGAGGTCTTCGACGAGGCCGCCAAGCGCGTCGGCGACGCGAAGTTCCTCGCCCAGGGCACCGTGTACCCCGACGTGATCGAGTCGATCTCGTTCAAGGGTCCGTCCGCCACCATCAAGAGCCACCACAACGTGGGCGGCCTCCCCGAGAAGATGAACCTCGCCCTGGTCGAGCCGCTGCGCGAGCTCTTCAAGGACGAGGTCCGCGAGCTCGGCCGCGAGCTCGGCATGCCCGAGCACATCGTGAACCG
Organism: Vulgatibacter incomptus; assembly: GCF_001263175.1. GTDB lineage: Bacteria > Myxococcota > Myxococcia > Myxococcales > Vulgatibacteraceae > Vulgatibacter > Vulgatibacter incomptus. The sequence continues at coordinate 1,561,628 of NZ_CP012332.1, forward strand.
GCAGCCCTTCCCGGGGCCGGGCCTCGCGATCCGCTGCCTGGGCGGGCTCACCGACGAGCGCCTCGAGACCCTGCGCGAGGCCGACGCCATCGTGCGCGAGGAGGTCGCCGCCGCCGGCCTCCACGACCGGATCTGGCAGGCGTTCGCGGTGCTGCTCCCCGTGCGCTCCGTGGGCGTCATGGGCGACGAGCGCACCTACGACGAGACCTGCGCCATCCGCGCGGTGGACTCCGTGGACGCCATGACCGCCGACTGGTCGCGGCTCCCCCACGAGCTCCTCGCCAAGATGTCCACCCGCATCTGCAACGAGGTGAAGGGCATCAACCGCGTCGTCTACGACATCTCGTCCAAGCCTCCCGCCACCATCGAGTGGGAGTAGGTTAGGGCGTCGTCCTCGCCAGGGGCCCTCCGGGGCCTCTGGCTCGAAGGGCGGCTCGAAGGGCGGCTCGCACGGAGCGTGAAGCAGCGTTCGCGCGTAGTGTAGGGTCCATTGCCTCCGTGCTACGCTCGGTGAATCCCAGCGTTCGGACAGAGGCCACCGATGAAGACCCTCGCTGTCGTGCTGTGCGCAGCCGCTTCCGCCTGCATGATCCCTCGCGTCTCGGCGGCGGATCCGAGGGGTAGCAGGTCTTCGAACGCGGAGAATCGGGATGCGAGTCGGGAGGCCGATCGAGTCCTTCTGATGTTCGGAACCGGCTTCCCGGAGATGTTGCACCTGGAAGCAGACGTGGCGCTCACGCGGTACTTGGCCGCGACCGGGCGGATCGGCGGGTTGCCAACTTTCTTCTTCAGCGCCTCTGCAGGGTTGCTCGGGCTGCTGCCCCTCTCCGCGGATACAGCCTTGATCCCCCGGCACGCGCTGGGCCTCGGCGTAGAGCTGTCGACGACGGCTATTTGGGCTGGCGAATCCTACGATAGCTGGACACACGAGGATCTGTTCCCCAACTCCTCCAGTGGCCCAACCGTCTCGGCGGGTTACCTCTACACCGCTTCAAGCGGCTTCCACGTGCGCGTGATGGGCGGCGTTTTCGTCTCGACGTGGGGGAACCGCGTCGGTATGGGCAATCTGCGCGTCTCCTTGGGCGGCATCCTGTAGCGGCCTCGCTCGGCGGGTACAGGCGCCTCCGTGATACGCTCTCTTCATCCAGCGTTCGATCGGAGGCCGTCGATGAAGGCCCTAGCCGTCGTCGTGTTCGCAACCGCGTGCATGATCCCTCGCATCTCGAGCGCGGAGCCGGCAGGCACCGCGGCTTCGAATGCGGAAAACGCGGACACCGTTCCAGCGACGCGGGAGACCGATCGGGTGCTCCTGATGGCCGGAACCGGCTTCCCCGAGTTCTTGCACGTGGAAGTCGACGTGGCGCTCGCGCGGTACCTGGCCGTGACCGGGCGGGTCGGCGCATTGCCGCCCGTAATCTTTGAAGCCTCGGCAGGGTTGCTCGGGCTCCTGCCCCTGTCTGCGGATACGGCCTTGATCCCCCGGCACGCGCTGGGTCTCGGTGTCGAGCTCTCGACGATGTCAGCCAAGTTCGGGAGCGACCTCGAGCACCGGTCCGAGGACCTGTTCCCAGATGCCTCCCACGGCCCGACCGTCTCGGCGGGATACCTGTACACCTCTCGAAGCGGCTTCCACGTACGCGTGATGGCCGGAGCCTTCCTGGCGATGTGGGGGCACGACGACCAGAACTGGCTGAACCTGCGCGTCTCCTTGGGGGGCCTCCTGTAGCGACTCTCCGGCGTTTCATCCGGCTCGGAAGGTCGCACCAGCCCTTGGTGGCAGGAAAGATTCCGCCGACGAGTCCGTGATACGCTGAGTGAAGCCGGCGTTCGAACGGAGGCCACCAATGAAGACCCTCGTTTTCGTGCTGTTCGCAGCGATGGCTGCGTGCGTGATCCCTCGGGTCTCGAGCGCGGATCCGGACCCGGACCCGGCTGAGGCGGGTAGGGCGGCAGATTCGTCAGCGTATGACCGGGAAGCTGGCCGGGTCCTATTCCTAGGGGGCGTCGGCGTCCCCGATGTCCTCCACATCGAAGCAGACGTGTCGATCCTGCGGTACTTGGCGGTGACCGCAAGGATCGCCCCCTTTGCAGCACCACTCATCATGAGCGGCTCAGTTGGACTGCTTGGATTCCTGCCGCTCTCGGATGATACGGCCGTGGTCCCCCGCAACGCGCTGGGCCTCAGCGTCGATTTTGCGGCGGTTGGCTTTGGCGGCGAACGCGCCGACGGCGGCCCTAGCGGCGAAAGCGGCATCGGCCCAATCGTCTCGGCCGGATACCTCTTCACCTCCCAGAGTGGCTTCCATTTTCGCGTGATGGGCGGAGCGTTCCTCCCGACCTGGGAGACCCGGGGGTTCGACTTTCCCAAGGTGGCCCTGCGCCTTTCGTTCGGAGGTCTTCTGTAGCGGCGGCACTCCAGGTCGATCGCATGTCGGACGGACCTCTGTCGTGGGCCAAGGATCCTGCGACGATGATTATGGGGCGGCGGCTGACCTGACAGAGGCCTGCAGGGCGGTTGCTGCGAATGGCTTGCCATCCGCAGATTGTTGGCTGTACGACGACGGCCCGAAACCCTCCGCCCGGCTGCCCCTTGAGCTTTCTCTCGATTCTCCTCCTGTCCTGCGGTCTTGCGATGGACACGGTCGCCGTGGCCGCAGCGCGGGGCCTAGCCGCCTCGAAGATCCGCGCGCGGGATGTCGCCCTCGTCGGCGGGCTCTTCGGTGGATTCCAGGCGTTCATGCCGTTGATCGGCTGGGCGATCGGCAATCAGCTCGGGCCACTCGTGGCCACGTGGGGACCTTGGCTGGCCTTCGCGCTCCTGGGCGGCATCGGCGGCAAGATGCTCTGGGAGGCCCGTGGCACTGGCGCGGACGCGGAGGAGGGTGCCAAAAGCGCCGCGGGAGAACCCTTCGGCCTCCGGGTCATGCTCCTCCTCGCCGTGGCGACCAGCATCGACTCGTTCGTCGTCGGGATCACCCTGCCGATGCTCGATGCACCCCTCGTGCTCTCACTCCTCACCATCGGGATCACGACCGCCGTCCTCAGCTCCGGGGCGCTCCTCGCCGGCAGGCACTTCGGCGGGATCTTCGGGCCACGGCTCAATGCGTTCGGTGGTCTCGTCCTGATCGGGCTCGGGGTTAAGGCCCTCGTCGAACACCTGGCCTGATCGCCTGCTCCTCAATCTTTGAGGATCTTTAAGATCGTCTCTCCGAATCGAGCTGGGACCATTAAGGGTCTCAAGGCTCTCGGAGGTAGAGATGAGATCGAGGTATTGGCTCCTGGGCATCTCGCTGGCGGCCGCGCTGGCGGCTTGCGGCGATGACGCGCCCCGGAACACGGGCGGAAGCGGAGGCGATCCGGGTGCCGGCGGGACCGCGGGCGACCCGGACACGGGCGGCACCGGAGGCTCCGCGGGCGATCCGGGCCCGGGTGGGACCGGCGGCGGCGAGCCCGCCGAAGGCGAGGTGTGGATCAGCCGCGACGGCTTCTGCCTCGACTGCTTCTCGATCCAGGTGAAGGAGGTCGCCGAGTACTACGCCTCCGTTCGCGACGGAGATGGCAACGAGATCCCCGACCAGGAGGTGAGCTGGTCCAGCTCCGATCCGTCGATCTTCACCGTGGACGGCGGGGTGGTCACCGCCCTGCGACCGGGCGAGGCCGAGCTCGTCGCCACGGCGGGCCAGCGCAAAGGGGTCCGGAGCCTTCGGGTGCGCCGCCTCCCCGTCGTCTCCATCGAGATCGTCCCGAGCCGGCTCTCCCTCGCGGCAGGAGAAGAGGCGTCCGTCTCGGCAATCCCCCGCAACGAGGACGGGGAGGTGGTCGAGGACGTCGAGCTGCTGTGGATCGTCGGGAACCCGGCCGTCGCCGACGCAGAGCCAGGCCTCGTCCGCGGCGTGGGGGAAGGGAGCACGCCGCTCTTCGTCGCCAGCGTGGAAGACAACCTCGAGGGCACCGCCCGGATCGACGTGAGCGCCGCGCAGCCGCGCCCTGCAGGCGCTCCGTTTGGCGCGATCTCGGTCGGAACGAACTTTTCCTGTGGCCTCGATCCCGCCAGCAGGGGCCTCTGCTGGGGATGGAACTACTGGGGGCAGCTCGGGCGAGGCGCCTGGTCTGACGAATCCTTCCCCACGCCCGCCGCCGTTCGGACCGACCTGGCCGACGAGCCGAACCTGGTCTTCGACGTGATCCGCGCCCAGGAGGGCCACGCCTGCGCGCTCACGCCGGGCGGACAGGCCTGGTGCTGGGGCTCGAACGGATCCGGCGAGCTCGGCGTCGTGGAGGACCTCACCGGCTTCGGCGGCGTCGCGGTGCCCATGCCGGTGCTGCAGCAGGGCCCGTTCTCGAGGATCGAGCTCGGATACGACTTCACCTGCGCCCTCGATTCCGACTCGAAGGCCTGGTGCTGGGGCATGAGTGGCGACGGTGCCCTGGGCCTCGGCGGAGGTCTGCCGGACAAGGTCCCGGTTCCCCGCAAGGTCCTGGGGGATCGCACCTTCCTCGACCTCGGCGCCGGGCTGCAAACCACCTGTGCCATCGACACCGCGAACCGCGCCCTCTGCTGGGGCAACAACGCCACCGGCTCGCTCGGGCTGGGATCGGACACCTGGGAGGCCCTGGTGCCCACCGAGGTCCACGGCGACCACGCATTCCTCTCGATCGCCCATGGATCCAACCACGTCTGCGCGCTCACCGGGGCCGGCGAGGCCTGGTGCTGGGGCGACAACTCCTCGGGGCAGACGGGCAGGGAGCCGACCTTCTCGAGCTGGACCGAATACGAGCCGGTGCCGGTTCCCGGCGACCATGCCTTCGTGGCGATCGCCGGAGGCGCGCATCACAGCTGCGCCCTCGACGACGTGGGGCGGGCGTGGTGCTGGGGCAACAACCTCTACGGCCAGCTGGGCGACGGCACCCTCGCCGACAGCCCGTTCCCGGTCGAAGTGGCCGGCGGCCACCGCTTCCAGGCGATCGCGGCGGGCGGGAGCACCACCTGCGGCATCCGCTCCGACGGCGCGGCCTATTGCTGGGGATCTGGCCACCTGGGCATGAGCGGCGCGGGCTTCGATCTGAACCTCGCGTGGGAGCCGTGGCCGGTCGCCGAGGAAGAAGGCAGATGAGCGGGGCCGGGTCCATCGGCCAGTCGTCCGATGGACCCGACCAAGCGCCTCGACCTTGCCGGGGATGAACCGGATCGCTTCCCGGGGTAGCCTGGAGGCCGTGGCACTCTCGACCGGGAACGCGCATTCGAACCTCCTCCCCGACAGGACGCCCTTCATTGGCCGTCGACGGGAGGTGTCCTCCCTCGAAGGGCTGCTGATCGGCGGGGCGAGGCTCGTGACCGTCGTCGGCCCCTCGGGGATGGGAAAGACCCGGCTCGCCCGGCAGCTCGCCCTTCGCCTCGAGTCCCGCTTCCGAACGGACGGCGGCACCTGGCTCTGCGATCTCTCCGCAGGGCGCAGCGCCCGCGATCTGGAGACGGTCCTCGCCTCGGTCCTCGGCACCCACCCGCGGCAGCTCGCAGACGCCCTCGAGAACCGGGGGCCCACCTTCGTCGTCCTCGACAACCTCGAGGCGATCGCGGCCGACGCCGCCGGGGTGCTCGGGACCTGGCTGGACCGGTGCCGCGGCCTCCAGATCCTCGCCACGTCGCTCGTCCCAATCGGAATGGAGGGCGAGACCCGTTTCGAGCTCCATCCCCTGGAGCCGGACGACGCCGCTGCGCTCTATCGGGATCGAGCTGGGAGGGCCGCTGCCGACCGGGCCTTCACCGAGGCGGAGCATGGGGCCATCGCCGAGCTCGTCGAGCGGCTGGACCGCCTCCCCCTCGCGCTCGAGCTCGCGGCGGCCCGGATCCGGACCCTGCCTCCCGGCAGGATGCTCGCGCGGATCTCGGAGCGCTTCGATCTGCTCCGAAGCGACGCGGGGCGACGCTCCCTTCAGGATGCGATCTCCCTCACTTGGGAGCTCCTCGCGCCCGAGGAGGCGGACACACTCGCGCAGTCCGCCGTCTTCGCCGGCGGCTTCTCGCTCGAGGCAGCGGAGCAGATCCTGCGGCCGGGCGAGCGCGCGATCCTGGATGTCCTGGAGAGCCTCCGCGCCAAGGCCCTCCTCCAGCTCAGCGGCGGCGACGCTCCTCGTTTCTTCCTCTACGAGAGCGTGCGCGAGTTCGCGCTGCGCAAGCTGAAGGAATCCGGCCGCTACGACGACACCATCCGTCGACAGGCCGATTGCCTCCTCGCGGCAGCAGAGGTCTGGGCCTCCGAGGTCGATGGCCCCGGCGCCCCAGCCGCCTTCCGCAGCCTCGCCGCGGAGCGGGAGAACCTGCTCGCCATCCACCGCCGGTTCCAGGGGGAGACCCCCGCCGTAGCGGCACGGGCCGGGCTCGCCCTCGCGCCTCTCGCCGCGCTCCAGGGCCCGCCTGCCTCCGAGGCCGAGCTCCTCGATTCGACCCTCGACGCCGCCACGCGGTCGGGCGATCCGCGGCTCGTCGCCCGCGCGCTCCGGGTGCGGGCGGCCGCCGACCGGCGCTTCGGTGAACCCGACGCCGCACGTAGCAGGCTGTACGAGGCCGTCGCCCTCGCCACCTCGCTCGGGGACGCTGCCCTCGAGGGCTTCCTGCGCTGCGAAGCCTGCGCCGTGCTCTCCCGGCTCAGCGACGTCGACGGCGCCGAGCGGGAGGTCCAGCGGGCGCTCCGGCTGGCGGACACCCTGTCGGATCCGCTCCTCGAGGGACTCGCGCACCTGGCCGCAGGCGTCCTCGAGGAGAGCCGGGGAGGCCTCGCTCCTGCCGCGGATCACTTCGACGCCGCCCTCGCGCGCTTCCGCAAGGCGGGGCACGTGCGGAACCAGGGCCTGTCGCTGCTGAACCTGGGGGCGGTCCGATCCGGGCAGGGGCGCTACCGGGAGGCGCGGGAGGTGCTCGACGAGGCCCTGGCCGTCTTCCGCCGGATCGAGGACCGCGCGTCCGAGGCCGACGCCATCCTCAACCTGGGCAGCGTCGATCTCACCGCTGGCCACCTCGACGAGGCCGAGCACCACCTCCTGCAGGCGCTGGCGCTGGAGCGGCAGCTCGGAAACCGCCGCTTCGAGGCGTTGGCCCTCGCCAACCTGGGCCTGGTCTGCCTGGAGCGCGGGCAGATCCGACTCGCGCGGGAGCGCCTCGACGCAGCCATCTCCCTCGTGCGAGCGGCAGCGGAGAAACGGCACCTCGGCCTCTTCCTTCCCTTTGCGGCGGCCGCCTCGCTCCTCGCCGGCCGGCGCGACGAAGCGGCCCGGGACTTCGCCGACGCGCGCCGCATCTTCACCGAGCTCCTCGATCCGACGGGCCTGGAGATGGTCGAGGCCCTCGAACACCTCGACGAGGTCGGTCCGGCAGACGATCCAGGGGCGGGGAGGGCGGCGGCCTCGTCGGAGGCAATGGTCGTCGCCCTCCGGATCCTCGAGCGTACCCGGCAGCGACGCCTCCAAGCACCCGGCGTGCAACCAGATCGTACGGATGTCGACGCCGCGGGGATCGTCGTGGGACCGCAGGCCGACTGGATCCGCCTCGACGGTGGCCAGCCGATCGACCTCCGCAAGCGCGCCGCCGCGAGGCGGATCCTCTTCGCGCTCGTGGAGCAGCGGCTGCTGGCGCCGGGCGTCGGCATCACCCAGGATCGTCTCGTCGAGATCGGCTGGCCCGGCGAACAGATCCGCCCGGACGCAGCCGCCAACCGCGTCTACACCGCGATCTGGTTCCTGCGATCCGTCGGCCTCGCTGGCGCCATCCGCCACCACGCGGAGGGCTACCTCCTGGACCCCGCGATCTCCGTGGTCCGCCGCTGATCCGGACTGACTCGAGAGCCTCTCCCGTTTGATTTAGCCAGCTGGGCTCGGCCAACACGGAAAATCGTGTAGGATCCCGACACTCAGCGGCGAATTCGAGGGGTGCGTGAAACTTCTGGGGCTCGTGGTCGTGTCGCTGGCGTTCACTGCCTGCATACCGACGGCATTCCGTCCGGCGCGAACCGTTCCCCAGGGAGAGGTCGAGCACACCATCGGCGCCCACGTGCTCCGGTTCGACGCCGAAAAGTTCTGTGAGAAGTGCGAACTGGCGGAAGCTTTCAACTTCCCGACACCTTCCTACACCATGCGGTATGGCGCAGCCCGCGGACTGGACATCGGTTTGGGCTATTCTATGCCCGGTGCGCTTAGCCTCGATGCGACCATCGAGCTCGTCCGGACGCCGGGGATCGATTTCTCGCTTGGACCCACTGCGGTCTTCGATTGGTTTTCTGGCTTGCCTGCTTTTGGGCTTCCGGCGCTCGTCGATCTGAATCTCGCGCCCCGGATCTCCGTAGTGGGCTTCCTCGGGCCAGTCTTCATGATCGGCCGGGACACCGACGGCACGCGGACCAACGTGTGGCTCGGCCAAGCAGGAGTGGGTCTCGAGATGCGCCCGCTACCTTGGCTTAGCCTTCGCCCCTGGATGGCAATCGCCGGAAGAACTTCGTGGGGCGAGATGGTCGGGTACGGGGGCCTGGCGATTGCCTTCAGCGGCCAGCGAGAGTTTCCCTGATGCAGCCGTTCGGCCGCGAGGGCTTCCTGCGCTGCGAAGCCTGCGCCGTGCTCTCCCGGCTCAGCGACCTCGACGGCGCCGAGCGGGAGGTTCGGCGTTGGCCGGTCGACTACTTGTCGAGCAGCTCCACGAGCCGCTCGCGCCTCTCCGTGAGGGCCTGGTCGCTCATAGTGGGGAGCTCTCCAATCCAGCCCAGGATTCGAGGGACGTCGATCGGCAGGTGGTCGGCTCGCGACTTGGCGATCATCGCGCGGCAATCGTCGAGATCCGTGGACGACAGCCGCGCCGCCTTCAACATCAGGAAGAGGGTGGGAGTGGGGCGGTAGACGGTTCCTTTCGCGCCGGCGCGGAGAGGTTCCAACTCCTTCTCCCAACCGGGAATCCTCTGGACGAAGAAATCGGCCGCCGAGTTCACCGACTCGACCGAGAGGCCGAGATCCTGCGCGAGCTTCATCAACTCGAACCGCGCGGTCTGCCCACCATCGATTCCAAAGAGGTCGACGTCCTCGGTCGTCCGGCGGGAGTCGAGCCACAGGCTCACCAGAGCGCCCCCGACCAGCACCCAGCCTCCCGCCAGGCGGTCCGCGACGGCGTTCACGATTCTCTCGATGGCGTCATGGTCCAGGTCGGCTCGCACGCGCTACACTATAGCGGCGATGGAGGATCTCGACGCGCTGGTGGAGATGGGGTTGCCGTTGGGTCCGCCGGGTTCGGCTCGCCGCGAAACGTCGTCACTCGCAGCGGCGCGCCTGGCTGTACAGCGCCTCGCAACCGATCCCGATCTTCCCGAGCAACGGCTACGGGAGCCGCTCCTCGCCTGGCTCTCCGCCTTCCGGCACCACTGGCGCCCGACATGGGCCAACGAGATCGGCTTGCCGGGCGATGCGTTGATCGAGCGCCTCGAGGCCGAGCCCTTCGATCGAAACCGCTACCTGAAGCTTCGACGGATCGCGATCGAGAGTCTCTCGCGATTGATTTAGTCGCACGGAATCCGGGGCCACGGCACTCGAACCGGCGAGTGGCTCGGCCAAGCAGGGGTGGGCCTCGAGCTGCGCCCGTTTTCGTGGCTGAGCCTGCGCCCGTGGGCGGCCGTCATCGGAACGCCATTGGATTCGTGGCGCCACACCTACCAGTACGGCGGCTTGGCGATCGCCCTCGGCGGCCAGCGACAGTTCCCCTGAACCAGCTACTCGGCAGCGCTCGAGCGTCCCGACGCAATCCCAGGGCGGCAGTGGGGCAGGCGCCGCAGAGCGGGCGTCGGCCGCCTCGTTTTTCCGATCCGCTGGGTTACATAACGTACATTAGAAGAACCATGAGTGAACGCCAAGGGGAGGCGGGTCCGGCCCCGGAATTCGAGGGATCCGAGGGATTACCGGTCCTTTCGAGTGATGCGGCTGCGGCATCGCAGCGCTCCCGCTCCAGGCCTCGGAGCCCAGGTGCGAACCCGGAAGATCACTTCGAGGCCGGGAGCGGCCTCGCGTCGGCCCTTCAGGCGTCGACGAGGATCAGCGGTCGGCACACGGTGGCCACGATCGATCGTGCTGAACACCGCGCCTCGGCCCGCCTTGACCGCCTCGATGCCCGCGGTTAGCCTCCCGTCGATTCGATTCCCCGAGGTCCATGCGCAGAGACGCCACATCCTGATGACGCGCTCGTAAAGAGCCGCGGAATCGCGTGCCCACCGGCACGGCGTACGGCGCTCGTCGAGCGCCCTCTCTGTTGCATCCTCCCAGGAATCGAAATCTTGAACGTCTCCCGCAAGGAGCGGCGCGTCTTGGACGCGCTTGCCCAGGGCAGCCGTATCGTCCCCGTCAAGGACGAGCGCGGCCGAATCGTAGAAACCTTTTGTTTCACCGCCGAAGGATGGCGCCTCTCGCTCTGCACCCTGGAGCTCTTCCAGGGCCTCCGGCGGCGCAAGCTCATCGTCTCCACCAACGGCGGTCCCTACCTCATCTCCCGCCTCGGCCTGCATGCTCTCGCCGGCAAGCCCGATCGTTGAGAGCGGCGGAAAGCGCTTGGGTATCTCATGGCCATGTGGTCTCGACCATGGCCCTCCGCGTGGTACGCCTTTTGGCGAATACCGCACGATTTCGCGAAGGGATTGTCGCGTCATGAACGTCTTTCCTAGGTCGGAAGCCGAGGCCCGTCTCGACCACGACCACATGGAAGAACCCAAGGGCTTCCGGTAACCTGAACTGCTTTCGTGGATCGCTGCACCCTTGGCCGTGCGCTTCCGCGGCCAGGGCATCCATCGTCCGGCACCTACACCATGACCCTCGCAACCTCCCCGATTTCCGACAGCACGCTCGATCGGATCCTCACCCTCCAGCTCACGATCGCCTGGGCCGGGGAGGGCCGCTGCGAGCCGAGCCGGCTCGGCTGGTGGCAGACGGACGTGATCGACTCCACCGGTGGCGCCGATCTCCTCGCCCGGCTTCTTCCCCGCACCCAGCCCTGGGCCTCCCTGGAAGCGGCACGGGAGGCCGCACGACAGACGGACGCGAAGGCGCGCGGCGCGACGGCCCGGCCGGATCAGCTCCTCACCCTCTTTCACCTCGGCCCCGAGTTGGACCAACGGCTGCGTGAGCGCCTCGCGCAGCTCAAGCGAAGCGGCATCGCGCCCGCCCAGGCGCTTCCCGAGCTCCCCAACCTCCATGCGGCTTTCGATCGCGAAAGCCTCGAAGCCCAGCTCCGGCATACGGTGGAATACCGGATCACCCCCGCCGGCAGGGAGATGCGCGAATCGCCACCCGAGTCCCGGGATCTCGCCGTGGCCCACCTGGCTGCGGCGCTCCTACCCTTCGCCGACGCCTGGCCGATGCCCTACTTCCGGATGGTGGCGTGAACCATTCGCACGAAGAAGCGCACATCCACACCGGCATCATGCGCCTCGCTCTCGCCACGGAGGACGCCCGCGCCTACTGGTCGCGCGTGGTTCCAGGCGAGAATGCCAAGGAACGACTGCGCCGCGCCTTCGAGGAACGCTGGTTCGGCGGTAAGAGCGAGGAACGGGTCGCAGGCATTCTTCGCTACTTCTACGCCCGATTCGACGCCTTCCCCGAGTCGCTCCCCGTCCTCGGGCGCTGGCGTGAAATGGCCCCCGACACCCGTCGGGCGATCTGCCACTGGCACCTCCAGCTCTCCGATCCCCTCTACCGCGAGCTCACCGGGGCGTACCTGCCCGAGCGCCGTTCGGGACCCAGGTCCGAGATCAGCCGCTACCTCGTCCTCCGCTGGCTCGCGAGCAAGTTCCCCGGTCGCTGGTCGTCATCCTCTGCGGCCGTGGTCGCGAGCAAGCTTCTCTCGGCTGCCCATGAAGCGGGGCTCGTCGCCTCGAACCGCGATCCCCGCCCCCTCGTCTGGCCGCGCGTTCCCGATCACGCCCTGCTCTACCTTCTCCACCTCCTTCGCGGCCTCGTCTTCGAGGGCACGCTCCTCGAAAATCCCTACCTCGCATCGGTCGGCCTGACGGGTCCCGCCTTGGAGGAGCGCCTTCGAAAGCTCCCTGGCGTCTCTTACCGGCGCATGGGCGCCCTGGAGGATCTTCAGTTCGAGCACCCCACCCTCACCGCTTGGGCGGCCGAGGTGATCTCGTGACCCAGAGCAGCATGATCTTCCAGGCCAGCCCTTTGCGCGCGGCCTTCCAGGCCCTGCGCCGGGACCTACTGGCCGATGGCGGCCCGCAGATCAGCACGATGCAAAACTACCGCTTCGCCATCGTGCCCTATCAGCCCGACCAGGAGTTCGCGCTGCGCCGCGAGGTGAAGGTGCTCTCGGACGATCTGATGGCAGCGGGCTGGGTCGTGCTTTCGATCCCCATGCATCAGATCATGCTCGAGAAGATCCGGGTACAAGGCACGGACTTCGTGCAGCATCTGATCGCCCGGGAGAAGCGCTTGTCTGCCAGGGGCGAGGCCGAACGCGCGCTCCAGTCGCTCCGCGACGCCCTCTATCCACTCCTCGAAGGGCCGGACGGAATCGCCGCAGACGTGGCGCGGCGCATCGCTTCCTTCTGCGACGCCCATCCCGACCAGGCGGATCGCACCGTGGCGCTCATCGGCCGCATCGGCGCCCTCTATCCCTTCTTCCGTTCGTCGGCCCTCCTCAAGCACCTGGATGGCAATACCCGAGGCGTCCCAGTGGTGCTGCTCTATCCGGGCGAGCGCGGCGACGGCGGCCTCTCGTTCATGGGCGAGCTGCCACCCGATCGCGACTACCGCCCCCGCATCTATCCCTGAACGAAAGGCCGTGATGAAGATCCGCGACCTCTTCCAGCACGACGTCACCCGCGACATTCCGCCCGTGGTCTATTTCCACGAGTCCTCCCCTGAGAAGCTGCAGGCCGAGGTGAGCGAGTACATCGTCACCGGCGGCTTCCCCGAGCGCGATCCGCGGCATACCCGCGTCTCCGAAGGGATCCACGAGGCATTCGTCAAGCTGCTGCGCAACATCCGCGCGGAGTTCGACAAGCGGCCCCACGGCTGCGACCTCCCCAACGCCTGGATCTCCGGCTTCTATGGCTCCGGTAAGTCGAGCTTCGCCAAGCTCTTGGGCCTCGCGCTGGATGGCCGCGCCCTACCTGACGGCAAGCCCCTGGCCGAAGCGCTCCTTGAGCGCGACACCTCGCCGCTGGCCGACGAGCTACGCCAGGCCTGGCTGGGCCTTCGAGGCTACCTCGAGCCCATCGCGGTGGTCTTCGACATCGGCGGCGTCGCCCGCGACGACGAGCACATCCACGCCGCGGTGGTGCGGCAGGTACAGATCCGCCTCGGCTATTGCTCCAAGTCGAGCCTCGTCGCAGAGCACGAGCTGCAGCTCGAGCAGGCCGGGCTGTGGGAGGCGTTCGAAGCGAAGGCGCGGGCGGTGCTCGGCAAGCCCTGGAGCGCCGCCAAGGACGCCCCGATGGCCGAGGGCGACTTCTCCCACGTGCTCCACGCGCTGCAGCCGGATCGCTACCTGGATCCCACGAGCTGGAGTGACGCGATGTCGGGTCGGGCGACCCAGGGCCTCTCCGTGCGCGATGCGGTCGATCGGATCTCGGCCATGCTCGACATCCGCGCACCCGGAAAGGCGCTCTTCCTCGTGGTGGACGAGGTGAGCCAGTACGTCCACCAGGACGACGACCGGATGGTGAAGCTCCAGTCCTTCGGCTCCGAGCTGGGCCGGCTCAAAGGCATGGTCTGGCTCCTGGTAACGGGCCAGGCCAAGCTCGAGGACGACCGGGCCGCGGTCCACAAGCTCAAGGACCGCTTCCCCGATCGCTTCCGTGTCCACCTCTCGCCCACCAACATCCGCGATGTGGTCCATCGGCGCCTGCTCCAGAAGCGCTCGCCTCAGGACAAGGTCCTGCGCGAGCTCTTCCAGCAGCACCGCTACGATCTCGAGCTCCATGCCTTCGGCTGCAAGGGCGTCACGGAAGAGGACTTCGTCGAGGTCTACCCGATGCTCCCGGGCCAGGTGGATCTGCTTCTGCAGATCACCTCCGCCATCCGCTCGTCCTCCTCCCGCGCCCAGGGAGATGAGTACGCCATCCGCGGCCTGCTCCAGCTCCTCGGCGAGATCTTCCGCCAGCAGAAGCTCGCCGACCAGGAAGCGGGCCGGCTCATCCCCCTCGACGCGATCTACGAGGTGCAGCAGACGGCCCTCGACTCCGATCTCCAGGGTTCCATGGCCCGGGTGGCCGCCCACTGCGGCCAGGTCAAGAACCCGCTCGCTCTGCGCGCCGCTCGCACGGTGGCGCTCCTGCAGTACGTGCAGGAGCAGCTCCCCACCACGGTGGAGCTGGTGGCGTCCTGCCTCTACGACCGCGTCGGCAGGGGCCCCACAGTGCAGCAGGTGCGGGAAGCCCTCGAGTCGCTGCGCCAGGCCAACCTGGTGGGGTACTCGGAAAAGAGCGGCTACAAGATCCAGTCGTCCGCTGGCCAGGAGTGGCAGCGCGAGCGCGACGACATCCACGTCACGGCCGAGGCCTGGGGCGAGCACATCCGCGAGCGACTCAAGGATCTCGTCGGCAAGCCGGAGCTGCCGCGCCTGGAGGGCAGGCCATTCAAATGGACGGCCCTCTACTCTGACGGCCAGAATTCCGCCGACGTCCGTCTCGATCGCGTCACCGAAGAGACCGTCGTCTCGGTGGACTTCCGCTTCCTCAAGGAGCGCGACGAGGCCGGCTGGATCAAGCGCAGCCAGGACGACAACTTGCGCGAGCGTTTGATCTGGGTGGCGAGCGATCGGCAGCAGGTGCAGGACCTCGCCCGCGACTTGGCCCGCTCGCAGCGGATGCTCCAGCGCTACCGGGGCCGGGAGGCCTCGCTGCCCGCCGAGAAGAAACGGCTCCTGCTCGAGGAGCAGCTCCGGGAGGAGGATCTCCACCAGAGCTTGGGGAGCGCCGTGGCCGACGCCTGGATGGCCGGGCGGATCTACTTCCGTGGCTTGGAGCTCGAGCCCGCGGAGCTGGGCAACGCCTTCCCCTCCGCGCTCCTCGCCGCCGCCCAGAAGATCCTCCCCGACCTCTACCCAAGGTTCACCGCCGTAGCGGTCACCGAGGGCGAGCTGGGCCAGCTCCTGGAGAGGCAGCTCGCCGGCCCTTCGCCCAAGTTCCTCGGGGGCGATCTGGCGGTGCTTTCCCTCGACGCGGGCCGCTACGTGGCCAACGCCGTCGGCCCAGTGCCCACGCGCATCCTCCAGCACATCGAGGAGCAGAAAGGCGTCTCTGGCGCAGCCCTCTTCGCCCATTTCGGCAAGCCGCCCTACGGCTACGCCGGCGACGTGATCCGGGCGTGCCTGGTCGGCCTCCTCCGCGGCACGCGCATCCGGGTACAGACCGAAACGGGCGTCCTACTCACGTCGGTGAATGATCCCGGCGCCAGGGACCTCTTCACCCACGAGCGGCAGCTCCGCCGAGCGGAGATCTTCCCTGCCGGCGCCGGTGCGATCAGCCCCAGGGATCGGGTGGCGATCTGCCAGTTCTTCGCGGAGTACCTGAAGGTCGAGGTCGAGCGCGAAAACGACCCGATCGCCGACGCAGTTCACGGCCAGTTTGCCGCGGTCCGGACGCGCCTGCGGCAGATTGAAGGGCGGCTCAACGAGCTGCCCGGACGCCCCGCCCTCGAGCCCGCGCTGCAGAAGCTGGCCAAGGCCCTCGAGGATTGCTGCCGCTCCCGGCAGGTGGAGGAGATCGTCCGCGAGGTGAATACCCGGCTGCCCGTCCTGCGCGACGGCATGCAGCTCCTCGGCATCTTCGAGTCCGATCTGAGCGACGCGGCGATTCAGAGCGTGAAGGACGCAGCGCGGATCGCGGGGAACGAGCTCGCCCAGCTCGACGCCCTCGGCCTCCCTTCCCAGTTGGCGGAAGGTGCCGACGAGCTCCGCTCGCAGCTCGCCTCCGAGCGTCCGTGGCGCGAGATCGGCAGGCTCCGCCCCGCTGTCGAGGCCATCCGGGCTGCCTACCGGAATGCCCGCCGAGATCTCCTCACGATCCAGGACGAGCGAGCCGCCGAAATTCGCGGACGCCTCGAAGCCCGCGTCGGCTTCGAACGACTCGACGACGATCAGCGGTACCAAGTGCTGCGCAAGATCCCGCTGGCGCTCTTCGACACCACCGTCGAGGCCGTCGCACCCTCCCTCCTCGATCTGCGCGATCTCCTCCCGGGCAAGCTTCACCGCGGCGAGGAGGACGCGAACGATGCCCTCGACGCTGCGCTCGCCGCGATCGAGGAGATGGAGATCTGCAAGGTCCGCGTAGAGCTGCGCGGTCGCGAGCTCGCGGGCCGCGGCGACCTGAGCAAGCTGTTGGCGGAGATCGAGGACGTCATCGGTCCGAAGCTCGATCAGGGCCAGCGGGTCCGCATCACCCTGGGCTAGAGGTCGCCATGCGTCATGTTCCCATGGAGGCCGATACCCGGCCCAAGCTGTGCAAGACGATCCGCGAGCTGCGGGAGCGGCTCCACGCCGACCTGCGCGACGAAGCGGAGCGGTCCTACCGGCTCTCCCTCCCCCTGGCGAAGGCCGAGCTTTCCGCCGAGGCGAAGCGGCGGCGGGAGCGCCTCGAGTCCTGGCTGGAGGAGCAGATCCGTGCGCTCCCCGGGAAGAAGCGCGCCGGCGACGAGCGCGAGCGCTTCCTGATGCAGGCGGTGGGCGAGGCGGCCTACACCTGGCTCAACCGCCTGGTGCTGCTGCGCCACCTGGAGGCCATGGGCCTCTCGAAGCCGGGGGTCGTAACGGGAGGTTGGAGCTCCAAGGCGTACAGGGAGTTCCGGGACTTCGCGCCGGGCCTCTGTGCCGATTCCACCGAGGGCTATTCCTTTCTCCTGGGCCTGGTCTTCGACGAGCTGGCCCTGGATCTGCCCGGCCTCTTCGGCGAAGTGGGTCTGACCGAGCTCTTTCCCCTTCCGGCGTCGATCTTGCGGGCGGTCGTTGAGGCCCTCGACGCCAAGGCGATCGAGTCCGTGTGGCGGGACGACACCCTGCTCGGCTGGGTCTACCAGTACTGGAACGATCCCGAGCGAGAGCGCCTCGACGCCAAGATCAGCGCTCGCGGGAAGATCGAGCCCCACGAGATCGCCTCGAAGACCCAGATGTTCACCGACCGCTACATGGTCGAGTGGCTGCTGCAGAATTCGCTGGGGGCGATGTGGCTGGCCACGTGCCAGAAGCACGGCTGGCGACCCGACGCGGAGAACGTGCTCGACGAGCTCGATCGACGCCGCGCCGAATGGAGGCGGAAGCGGGAGGCCGGCGAGGTGGCGCCAGACGCGCCGATGCCCGTCGCCGAAGGTCTCGAAGAGCGCTGGAAGTACTACGTGCCCCAGCCGATCCCGGCGGACGCCGTGGAGAAGGCGCCCGAGAGCGTACGCGCCCTGAAGCTCCTCGACCCGGCGTGCGGCTCCGGCCACTTCCTTGTGATCGCCTTCGATCTCCTCGCGGCCCTCTACGAGGAGGAGGCGCGACACCGGGGCGAGAGCTGGAGCGCCGCCGAAATCGCCGCGTCGATCGTCGAGAACAACCTCCACGGCATCGACATCGATCCCCGGGCCGTCCAGATCGCCGCCGCCGCACTGCACGTGAAGGCGCAGATCCATGCGCGCGGCGTGATGGCGCGCCGGATGAACCTGGTCGCGCCGACCTTGCGGCTTTCGTCGCTCCCCGAGGACGATCCCTCGCTGCTGCAGCTCCTGCGGGAGGTGAAGGCCGACACGGGGATCCCGGACGCCCTCACCCGGCGGATCCTCCGCGCGCTCGAGGGCGCCGATCACCTGGGGAGCCTGCTCCGGGTCGACGCCGAGATCGACGCGGCGATCCGCACATACGAGGGGGAGCTACGCCGGAAGTTGCCGGTACAGGGCGATTTGCTTCGCGGCTTTGCCGAAAAGAGCCGGACCATCGATCCTGTGGAGGCCCGGGCGTCCCTTCTGGACAAGCTCGATGCCTTCCTCGAGCGGCATGCCGGCGGCGACGACCTCGGCCTGCGCCTGGACGGCGAACAGCTTGCCGCGGGGATCCGCTTCGTCCGCATGGTGCGGGAGGGCCGCTACGATCTGGTGGTCGGCAACCCGCCCTACCAGGGCACCTCCAAGATGAAAGAGGCGAAGTACGTCGCCTCGAAGTACACCCGTGGCAAGGCCGACCTCTATGCGGCCTTTCTCGAGCGGGGCTTGCAGCTCGTGCGGGAGGGCGGCGTGTCTGCGCTCCTCACTATGCGCAACTGGATGTTCATCAAGCAGTTCGCCGCGCTGCGGGAGCACCTGCTCGAGACCTACGACCTGCGGCTGCTCGGTGACGTCGACCGGGGGGCGTTCGAAGAGGTTCCCAACGAGGTACTCGCGGCCACCATGTCGATCTTCCGGCGCTCTCCGCCGGCGGCCGAGGCCAGCGTCGCCCTCCAGCCGACGCCGCTGAGCGACAAATCGTACGACCGCGGCCGCACCGCCCGCAAGCGGGCTGCGCTGCTGGCGCAGGTTGGAAGACTTGAGTTCGACGTCGATCGCTTGGCCGTAATCCGTGAAAGTCCGGTCGTGTACTGGTGGGACAAGGACTTTCTGAACCGATACGCCGTTGCGCCGAAGTTCTATCACGGATCGCCGGCAAAGAGTGGGATGGCAACGCAGGACAACACCCGGTTTCTTCGGCGCCCATGGGAGGTGCAGCTCGGCTCAGTCTTCATTTCTAGAAGTTCGGCACCTTCCATTAGCGATCAGTCAAAGTACGTGCCTTACATCAAAGGCGCCGAGGGTAAGAAATGGTTCGAGCCGCTGGATACTCTCGTATACTGGAAGAGTTTTGGTCTTGAACTTCGCGTATGGATTGAGCGTTATCGCGTTCGAGTTCCCGGGCAGTACATCAAGAACGAATCAATGTATTTCGCTTCAGGGATAGCTTTCACCCCCGTGGGAAACGAGTTCGCGGCCCGTTCTCATCGTTATCGTTCAATTTTCGGCGCTATGGGCTCTTCGGTCTTTCCCTCCGACATCGCATCGGCTCTCTGCATGATGAACGGAGCCATCGGACGCGCGGTACTCGAATCGCTCAATCCAGGCCTACATTTCGAAGTAGGAGACGTCAACCGCCTGCCAGCCTTCCCGGTCGAGTCCGCAGACGCGATAATCGAGTGCCTCGACAAGTCGTTTGGCACCCACGAGGCGGCAAGAGAAACGTCTGTAGAGTTTGCATGGCCATACTCGTCCAATTGGCACAGCGCACAGGCTTGGGCCCAGGCGGCAGTCGATCGCCCGGCCGGAACTGCACTGCCAGACTTCATGCCCGACTTCGATCCTCCCGAAGCAGCCGCTTTCGTCTCCTTTGAAGTCGGTATCGCCACCGGTCGTTTCGATGCCGAGCACGGTGGATGGAGTGACCGGCCATCGCCCGACGCATTGCGCTACGGCATCCTCTTCCTCGCCACCGCCTCTTCGCTCGGGGGCCAAGACGACCTGGGGCAGCCGCCCTGCACGGCCCTGCTTCGCGCCTGGACGGAGCACGGTTCCCAGGTGTCTGCGGATGCGGACCTCCACCGCTGGCTGCGTGAATCCTTCTTCGACTACCACCGAAAGCTCTACGAAAACCGCCCGATCTACTTCCCACTCTCCTCGGCCCGGCGGAACTTCGTTGCCTTCGCGCTGATCCACCGGTGGGGTCCGGAAACCCTTCCCGCCCTTCTCGCGACCCACCTGCTCCCCGAGCGCACCCGCCTGGAAGGCCAGCTCGACGACCTCCGTGCCGCCCGCACCTCGGCGGACAAGCGGGCTGCCAACGAAGCGGAGAGGCGTTTTTCCGAGATCCAGAAGCTCCACGCCGAGCTCTGCGACTTCATCGACAAGGTCCGCATGTGCGCGGATCAGGGACCGCCGCCGGTCGACAACAATACCAAGCGTCGCGAGATCGACGCGCCCTTCGAGATGGACCTCGACGACGGCGTGATGATCAATGCCGCCGCCCTCTGGCCCCTCCTCGAGCCGCAGTGGAAGGATCCAAGGAAGTGGTGGAAGGAGCTCGCAAACGCCGACGGCAAGAAGGACTACGACTGGTCCCACCTGGCCGCCCGCTACTTCCCCTCCCGCGTCGACGACAAGTGCCGCCAGGATCCCTCGCTGGCCGTGGCGCACAAGTGCTTCTGGCGCTACCACCCGGCCCGCGCCCATGCATGGGAGCTGCGGCTGCAAGACGAGATCGGCCCCGACTTCCGAATCGACGAGCCCGACGCCGCCGAGCACCGCACTCGCTTCCTCACCGAACGACCGGAGGAGGCGGCGGAGATTGAGGCCAAGGAGCTGAAGCGCAGGCAGCGCAAGGCGACCCAGGGAGACGACGAGCCCCAGCAGGAGCTCGATTTCGAGGGTGAAGGCGACGAGGAGGAAACCGATGCAGCCTGACCGCCCGGTGGATCGCCTCGTATCCAAGGCCCTGGAAGCGGAGCTCGCCACGGAGCTGCGCCGGCACGGGCTGGTGGTCTGGCTCGACAAGGAAGGGAGCTGGACGGCCTTCGTCGACGAGCTCACCGCTCGCAACCAAGCGGGGGACTTCCCCCACCCCGTCGCCTCCCTCCGCGGGAGCTGGCTGGAGCTGCTCCTCGCGGTAGAGAGCGGGGCGAGCGCCGTGGAGCGTGCGCCGCTGCTCCTCCACCTCCCCGGGCAGACGAGGGAGTCGATCCGGGAGACCCCCGGCCTCGAGCTCTACGAAGCGGGCCGTACCTTCCAGAAGAAGCTGCAGACGCTGGTGCAGGAAGTGGCCGCCGGCCGGGTTTCGCCCGACGATCTCGCCGACTATGTGAAGCAGCCGGGGATCACGCTGGCCGACGCCGACGCTTGGCTCGCCGGGCGGCTCTCCTCGGGCCGCGAAGGCCTCCTCGGCTTCCTTGAGGGCATGGAGCCCGAGTGGCTGCTCGACGGCCTCGTTGCCCCGTCCTCGCCACTCCGCGATCGGATTCAGAGCGAAGCAGACCGCGAAGTGCTCGCCGCGCGCCTCCTCCAGCTCTCCGGGATGGACGACGCCTGGCGCGCCTTCCTTGGGGACGAGCCGACCCTCGAAGGCCTTCGCGACGCCTTCGCCAAGTGGCTCCTCTGCGTGGAGTACGCCCACGATCTGCTGGGGCAGCCCAAGACCGCCGAGCTCCTCCGGCTCCGCTCCCTGCCGAAGCCGGTGGTCGAGCTCTGCGGCCGCCTGACCGCGCACCTCCGCGGACGGCACGCCGATCTCTACGTGCGACTGGCCGACGCCCTCGAGGATCGCCTCGCCGGGGAGAGTGGAAATGTCCAGGCCGGCGACCTCGGCCGGATCGACACCTTCCGCTTCGAGGAGGCCAAGGTCCTCGAAGCGGCGGTGGAAGACGCGCTGCACGCGGCCCGCGCCGGAGAGCCCCCGGCCTGGGACGCACCCGAAGGCTTCGTTGCCGCCCGCCGCGACGCCGACTCCATTTGGCTCTCCCGGGACGAGCCCCGCCGCTGGGCCTGGCGGCTCCTCGATGCGGCGGTGTCATTCGGTCGCGCCCTTGCCTCCGCGCCTCGCGGGTCCGCCGGTGGCCTCCTCGGCTCGGCGGGATCGCCGGAAGAGGCGGTGGAGCGGTACCAGCGCCACGGCGCCGCCATCGACCGCGCCCACCGCGACTTCGAAGAGCGGAGCGTCGCGCTCTGGCACCACCACCTGCCCCACCTCGCCCTCTTCTCCGAGCTGCGCCTGGCCTTGCGGGCGGCGCATCGCGCCTGGGCGGACGAGCTCGCCAAGGACTTCACCCGCCTCTGCAAGGAGCGCGGCTTCCTCCCCGACGCGGGCCTCCAGCAGCGGCACCTCTTCGACCAGGTGGTGCGACCGCTGGTGGATGGGCAGGAAAAGGTCGCCCTCTTTCTCGTGGATGCCCTCCGCTACGAGATGGCGATGGAGCTCGCCGAGGGGATGGCCGCCCAAGGGACGGTGGTCGATCTCAAGGCCCGCCTCGCCGAGCTCCCCACCGTCACCGAGGTTGGGATGAACGTCCTCGCGCCCGTTGCAGGCGAGAAGGGCCGGCTCGCGGCCGTGCTGGGCGATCGGGGCTTTGGGGGCTTCCGTACCGGCGAGTTCACCGTGCGTGCCCCCGAGGATCGCACCCGTGCCATGCGCGCCCGGATCGGTGGCCAGACCTGTCCGCTGCTGCCCCTCGACAAGGTCGCAGAAGGCGGCGACAGCGCTTCGCTGCGCCAGCAGATTGGCCACGCCAGCCTGGTGGTGATCCACAGCCGGGAGATCGACGAGGCCGGCGAGGCCGGTTTCGGCCTCGCCACCTTCTCGCAGACGCTTCGGCAGCTCCGCGCGGCCTTTCACCACCTGCAGACCGCCGGCGTCAGGCGCTTCGTCTTTACGTCCGACCACGGTTTCCTGCTCAAGGACGCCGCCGCCCCCGCCCGCAAGTTCGGCGACAAACGGGCCCCTAGCCGCCGCTACGTGATCGATCCGCTTGCGCGCGTCGAGCCTGGGCTCGTCTCGGTTTCCCTCTCGGAGCTCGGCTACGACGGGGCGAAGGGACACCTGCTCCTCCCCGAAGACACCACGGTCTTCGACACCGGCGCGACGGACACCTTCGTCCACGGCGGAAACAGCCTCCAGGAGCGAGTGATCCCGGTCCTCACGGTTACCCGCCGATCCGCCCCTGGCGCGTCCAGCGCTCGCTTCTCTCTCGAGGCCCAGCCGCTCTCCGATGTGCTGGGCGTGCGGCGCCTCAAGCTTCGGGTCCTCTCCGACGAGCTGTTCCCCACGGGCGAAAACCGCGTTCGGATCGCATTCCGCGCGGTTGAGCGGCCCCAGGTGCAGGCCCGGATCCGCCAGGTGGAGTCCCCCGCCGTCGAGGAGCGAGGCGCCCTCCGCCTGCCCACCGGCAAGGAATGGCTCGAGGTCCTCTTCGACCTCGAGGGCCCGATCGACGAGCGGGTGCGGCTCGAGCTCTACGATCCCGACGGCAAAGAGCAGGTGAAGTCCCTGCAGGTCGAGGGGTGGTTCGAGGCCACCGGCAAGGCCGTCGCGGCGGCGCCCGCGCCGGCGGACGCAGGCTGGCGAGAGCAGATCGACGACGAGGGAGCGCGACGTGTTCTCGCCCACCTCGAGATCCATGGATCGCTAACCGAGGCCGAGGCCTTGGGTATGCTGGGGAGCGCGCGAGCCGCCCGGCGCTTCGATCTGCGCCTCGACGAGTGGGCGCGTCTCCTTCCGTTCAAAGTGAGAACCGAAGGTACTTCGGGTGGAAAGCGCTACGTGCGCGAGGGTTAAATCGGATGGCCATCAGCCAGCAGGATCGAGAACACATCTTCGAGCGCCTCCGCGGCGGGCTCGTCCCCGAGCGCGGCCTCGAGGCCTTCGCCGTCGGCATCGACCGGCAGCGGGCCGAGATCGAGCGGATCCTGGGCCTCGTGGGCCAGGGCGAGGGCCTGTTCAAGTTCTTCCGCGGTGGCTACGGCTGCGGCAAGACCTTCATGGCGCGCCTCGCCCTCCTCGAAGCGCAGGCCCAGGGCTTCGCCACGTCCTTCGTCGTCGTCTCCGACAACGACCTCCACTTCCACAAGTTCGACGAGCTCTACCGCAAGGTGGTGGGCGAGCTCTCCACCCGCACCTGCCCCCGCGGCGCCCTTGGCGACATCGTCGATCGCTGGATCGGCCGTGTGGAGGAGTCGTTAATCGCCGCCGGCGCCGATGAGGGCTCCCCCGCCTTCGACGAGCAGGTGAAGAAGCGGATGGGCGAGGAGGTCGAGTCCCTCACCCGCGGCGCTGCCCCCGAGGATTTCGTCCGCGTTCTCCGCACCGTCTTCGAGCTCAAGCAGGAGGGCAACATCGCCGACGCGGGCGCCCTCCTTTCCTGGCTTGCCGGCAGCGCCAACGTCGCCGCCTCCGCCAAGAAGCGCGCCGGCATCAAGGGAGACATCGAGAGCACCGACGCGATGAGATACCTGCGCGGCATCCTCGAGATCGTCAAGGCTGCGGGCTACCGCGGCCTCGTCATAGTCATCGACGAGGCCGAGACCATCCTCCGCATGCGCAGCGACTCCCGCGGCAAGTCCCTCAACGGCATCCGCCAGATCTGCGACGACGCCCCCGAGTACAAGGGCCTCCTCTGGATCTTCACCGGCACCCCGGACTTCTTCGATACGCGCCGGGGCGTCGCCGGCCTCCCGCCGCTCCACGACCGCATCCAGTTCCAGCAGCACGGCGGCTTCGTCAACCCCAAGCAGCCCCAGCTCGAGCTCCGCCCCTTCACCGCCGAGCGCCTTCGCGACGTCGCCCTCAAGCTCCGCGAGCTCTACGCCGCCCGTGATGCCGGTAGCTTCGAAGCGAAGGTGAGCCCCGTCTTCATCGACAAACTCGTCGCCGAGGTCACCAAGGGCCTGGGCGGCGATGTCGGCAAGGTCCCGCGCCAGTTCCTGCGCCAGCTCGTCGACCTCCTCGATCTCACCAACGACAACCCCGAGTTCGACCCGTTGGTACACGGCGGCTTTGAGCCCAAGGGACTCAATGAAACTGAGCAGCGCGTAGCAGAGGGCTTGCCACCGTTCCCGGCGTCTGACTACGCCGAGTCATTCGCTGCCAAAACAGTTGAGTGGTAGCCACATTTAGGAGACAAAAAACCTTAGCGCGCCCGAGGTTCACGGGCATCGGGCGCCGCCCCAAGCGAGCAGGTGAATTTTTAGGCGACGTTCAAAGCACAGTTCGACGCTTCAACCCGTCCAATGGCGCGCCGCAGGTGCGGACAGCGCCCCCTCGGGCGGGGAGGGAGGACCTCTGAACTACCATCGGCCCCACGTTCGAATCTTGCACCTTTCCGATCTACACTTTGGGCGCGGCGCCAATTGGGAGCGGCAGCGAGTGCTCGGTGAAGACCTTCTCCGCAAACTTAGTACGCTGCGCACGGAACGAGACGTCGACCTTCTATTCATAACGGGTGACATCGCGTTTGCAGGCAGGTCAGGGGACTACGAACAGGCGACCAAATTCGTCGAGTCCATTCGCTCCGCACTTCATCTCGCGGTCGAACGGATCTTCGTTGTACCCGGCAATCACGACATCGACCGCACCGTTTCGCCCACCGGCTTGGCGCAGGTACGGAAAGACATCGAAGGACAGACGCCTGCATCTCTACCCAAGGTACTCACCGCAGCAACGGCAAATATCATCCCTCGACAGGCGGCGTATCGAGCCTGGGTTCGCGACACCCTAAAACGACCGACACTGGTGGCGACCGACACGACCGGGTATCGCGAGACGCTCGAGCTTTCGGGCCGTCCGTTCCCGGTACAAGTAATTGGCCTTGACACAGCGTGGCTGTCTGGCGGGGACGACGACCACGAGCGCCTCGCGCTGAACCGAGCCCGCCTCGGCGAACTCCTCCACGACGACGACGGACACCCCCTCCCCGGCCTGCGCCTGGGTCTCTGTCATCACCCATTCAGCTGGCTCCGCGATGGGCGCGAATGTGAGAACCTCGCCCGCGACCATCTCCAAATCCTATTCCGAGGGCACCTGCACCAACCGGAGCTTGCCGTGCAGTTTAGCCCGGGCCTTACTCCCCTGAAGTGCGTCACCGCTGGTGCGTTGTTCGAACCATCGGGTGGAGACATGAACTACGCAGGTTTCGAGCTAGTGGACCTCGAGCTAGATCTGACGGGACGCCCGGTTCAGGCGCAGATTCACTTCTGGGGATGGCGTGGAGATTTTTGGGCGCCGGATAACCATGTATATCCCAATGCCGCAAACGGATTGGTCGAGTGGAAGTGGGGTTCATGAACACCGCCAATCGAATAGCCGTCATCAGTGACGGACAAGGCTCCCTATCCTGGCGTGGCACCCCTGCCTCTCAAATATCCGGCGCCTGGGGCGATGCGGATGCGATCTCCGCTCCGATACCTCGCCCTGTCGACATCCTGTTTCGGGACATTGACTTTAATGGCGCTTTTGAAGACATTCATCGAGTAGTCGAACGACTCGCGGCACATGCGGGCGTCGCAAGTTGGCTGACGAACCGAACGTCGCACTATCGACCCCTATGTTCCTGCATTGGCGTTCGTGACTTTCATTTGAGTCCCATCGCGCCTCAGTTGTTGGCTCCCGGCCATGACTGGTCTCTCGACGACCTCTCGCCCGAACCCGCCAGACCCCCAGCTGAAGTCGCCGAGATTGCCCATCGCGAGATGGATGCATGGGTCTGGAGCAGGCTCTCAGGTGCCATCGACGCCGCGCTCGCAAATCGACAGTGGCAAGGGATCCCTTTGGCCGACGATGTCGTGTCGGAGCTAACCCCACGCTGGGATGATTGGAAGAATTCTCTCGGCACGGGAACTAACCCGAGGCATTTCCTGACGATGATGCTCGCAATTGCACAACAGCCGGGCCACACTTACCGAGAAGGCCGGCGCCGCCTTGGACCTCGTGCGATTCCGCTCCTTACCCGGGGTACGATCGTCGCGCTCGCAGTAACTACCCTCTACGCTGACCTTGGCCCTCTGTGGCAAGTTGGAGAAGGCCGCAATCTACATACTTCTTCCCTGGAGGGAGGGCATGTAATCGCACTTGAGACAGATAACGGCGTAGCTCTCCACGTAAATCCACCCAACCTTCAATACGAGCCACCACTTGTTTTGCTTGCAGGGTTCCCTGATGTCTCGGGGTCCTCCGCATTGATGGAACTTGCACGACGATTTGATCGCGGCTCGAGCATTCGCCTGGGGGCCCCTGTTCCGGGTTACCCTGTAATCATCCCTGCCCACTCCGAGTTCGAAATCGCGCTTTCAAAAGGACTATCTGCGGTCCGGTCAAGATTGAACGACGTTAGCCAAGGCCTTGCTAAGACGATTGAGGATCTTCGACGACAGATCGAGGCGCCCCGATGAGCATGCATCCAGTCAACGAGATGTCCCGATGCCTTTGCGAGGTCGCGCGGGTTCATGGCCGTTCAGCTGTCGTCGACCCGGTCAAAATTTCGGAACGAATCTCATTTCCGGGGCGGTCAGACGCGTCAGTTCGCCACGAAAGCTATTTCCGCTCCATCGATATCGATGGCTACTGGGTTCTCATCGGCGACCTTGGGTCCGACCCATCCCGAGCGTTCGAGATATTACTGTCGTTTCACTGGCAAGCAGCAGCTTTGCGTTCGTCAAGACCGGCGGCCGAGCAGGACGATGTCATACTGTATCTTGTGGCGCTGGGCGAGCCCAAGAAATGGCAGAACGTCGCTGGCCAGATTGAGCGCGACGACCGAGTTTGCCGAAAGCTCGTCTGGGTTGCTTCTGAAGATTCAAACGACCGCAATGATTCGTTGAATTCGTTCTTGCAGCGTACGTTTCTGGCGCGACCTTGGGCGTCCGAAAGAGCCGACATGGCAACTTCGCTTGATGCAATCGGCCGCGCACTGGCGCGGATTGAGCCCGCTAATTTCGGGGTTGCTCGACGCTGGGTTGAGCTCCTCATCTCGGACGATGCGCCGGCCAGTGGCCGGCCGCTCGCTGAGCGCTTGCTCTCGTCATTGGAGGAGGAGCAGCCTTGAGCCCTACTACCCTGAGGAGAATCCGAATTGAGCGGTTTCGAGCACTGCTGGATCTAAACATCGATTTGCCAGCGAAGGGCTTGGTGATCCTCGTAGGTCCTAATGGACTAGGGAAAACCGCCGTGTTCGACTCGATCGAATGGGCCCTAACTGGAAAGGTCCGAAGACTGTCGCACATTGGGAAGAATCTCGACGAATACCTGCAATCGGCATCATCAACAATCGCGCCGCGTGTCGAGCTAGTTTTCGATCGGGAGGGCGTCGGGGAGGTCGTGTGGGATCGCTCCAGCTCCCATACTCGCCCTTCAGATGCCGCTCTTAACGCGCTCATTGCGCCCGCGGCCGCCTCGGAACTGCGCGATGATCCGCTGGTCATGGAGGAATATCTACACGCCACTCATCTCCTCGTACAGGACCGACATGCTCGATTCATAGCACAAGCGGAAGAGAGTCGCTGGGCACCGCTCGGACGATTCAGCAGGGCCCGAATCTTCTCCGCCGTCGATAGCGCCTTCGGTGCCGATACCATGGGGGCGTTAACCCAAATGCGGAGGGCTGCAGAGAAGGCGGCAGACGACCTGGCTAGCATGATCCAGAACCTCGACCACCTCATGAGACAGAGAGAGGAGATTATTGAGAAGTTGCGCATCGCGGGTTTCCCGTCCAAAGAGGAACAAGACGCCGACTGGCGGGGACTAGCTTCCCTTCTGAATATCGATCCAAGCGGCTCTCGCGAAGCTCAGAGCAGAGAAGTCCGTTCCACGCTAGAGAGGGAGGATGCAGATCTGTCTCGACTTGAGTCAACGCTCGAAACAGTCTCGAACGCCCCAGCGGAATGGCAGATTCTACTGACGAAACTCGAGATTGAAGGCAAGATAAAGCAGTCTTCAGACAACCGTTCTCGTGAGGTTGGTGAGTCTCTCATCGAAGCTAACGACTCACACACTGCTGCCGCAGAAAAGGTAGCCGAACGCGCGGCGAGAATGGAAGAGTTGCAGCGGAAACTTCGATGGCACATTGCTGCACTCGGCGCGATTTCTCGATTCGATCTTGCGAGCCATTCCTCAAGAATGGCAAGCTCCGACAGAGTCGCCGCTCTTTCGGAGCTCGAGTCATGCCGGACTCTCCTCGCAGAGAAGGATGCCAAGGTCCTGGCTTGGAAGGGGCTCAAGGCCGAGTTCGATCAAGCGACCAGCAGGGTCCGAACAGGGCGACTGTTGCGTTCCGAGTTCGCCGATGCTCTCGATCGCCAATCCCGCGAAGAATCGACTCTTGCGCAGGAGGTAGCGATGCTTGAGTCCGCGCTGCTTGCACGACGGCAATCCGAAGGTGCCCTCGCGCGCTCACTCGACGGCCAAATCAAGGAGTACGGCAGGCAGCAGGGAATGTTGGACGAACTCCGTGGCCGCTGTGATGCGCTCCGAGCAGCAGTTGTAGCGATCGCTGCAGCCATTCCAGAGAACCTCGACCTGTGCCCTGTGTGTAGCCAGCCATGGAGGGATGCACCAGGGCAGTTGAAGGCCCGTGCACTCGCGGCGGCTGCGGCAGTTGATCCAACGCTCACGGAGCTAGAAACCGAAGTGTCCGTCGCGACGGCAGGTGTTCACGAACGGACGGCTGAGCTCGAAGTGCTCCGCAGACTGATCGGGGATCTCGAAGCTCAGCTCAATCGCACCAAAGCGGCAAAACTCGGACTTGAGGTCGCGGTCGAGAAGGCGCGCGCCGAATGCGTCTCATGGTATGGGATCGATGGAAGCGACCTAGCTTCGCGAGTGGATGCCGCTCTGGATGAGCTTGACGAAGATATTGCCCTGATGACGGTAGCTCTTGCGGATGACCCGTCAGCCGATCGAGAACTTGCTCGCGTACAGTTTGATCATCGCTCCGCATCGATGGCTGAAATTCAGCTGCGTGAGCAAGAGGCGATGGAGTCAGTTCGGGAGGCGCACGCAGCACTGAGTGCATACCGTGACGCATCGGGGGCTGTTCTGGATCGAAGTGCTCTCGAAGCGCAACGTGATGCGATTTCACGTGAGCTCGGTCACGTTGGCAGCGAGCTCACTGAGGTCCGTGCCAATCTGGCGATGCTCGACCAGCGCCGTATCGAACGCGAATCTGCAATGGCTGTTGCAGAAGGGGATGCAGCGAAAGCCGAGGTCTCCCTTCTCGGCACGCTGCAGGAAATTGAGGCGGCTCGCGAACGATGGCGTCGCGCAGGTCTGCCGGATGATCCCTCTGTCCAGTCGCATTCGATAGCCCGCTCGGCGCTGAACGAGCGGCGAACCAAGCTTAGCGAAGCGGAGCAAAAATTTGATCGGTTGCTCGAATGGGGCGTTCAAAGCTCTCAGCTATCTGGCCTCGCAGCTATCGAGGGGCAGCTTTCCGAGCAGGCCGCCAACGACTGCGGCGATGCCAATGCGCTCCGAGAGCGCCTTGCGAAGGACCAGGAATCGATGCGCGCCAAGTTCGCTCGGATCAATCAAGTCCAGAAGCATGCCGCCGAACTCAGGACCCACTTCGAAAAGGAGCGCGAATCGTTTTACGATCAAGTTTTGGAACCGTTACGAGATACCGCCGAGAAATTTCAACGCGCGCTCGTAAGCCCATTCCAAGTGGAAACCGCGATGGAGGTAGGGGTATTGCGCCGTAAACCGGTGATACGCTTCGATGCTCGCTTTGCGGGCAGACCACAAGCGTTCGAGGCCAGCGGTCTTCTGAGCGAAGGACAGATGGCGTCAGTCGCTCTCTCGCATCTACTTGCAATGAATGCAACGTTTCAGTGGTCTAACTGGCAGGCAGTCCTTCTCGACGACCCAGTTCAGTACAATGATGCGGTTCACGTGGCGGCATTCGCAGATTTAACGCGAGAACTCATCGCTCAGCAAGACTACCAAGTACTAATGTCGACCCACGACTCCGATCTTGCTGATTTGTTTCGACGGAAAATGAAGCGGTGCTCTATAGAGTGTCACGTCTACCGGTTTCTCGGGCAGGCGGGCAATGGCGTTAATGTTATCAGGGATCTCTAGACTGGAGACGAGGGGCGCGGGGTATCGTCCGCTTGGTCGCCAGGCGTGCCTAGCGAACGTTGTTGCCGTGCGCGCACGGAGAACCCGATGACCAGAGCATTTGCCCGATTCGACCCCCGGCTCCAGGAAGCCATCGTCTCCAGCCTCGGCTGGACCGCGCTGCGACCGGTGCAGGAGCTGGCGGGGCAGGCGATTCTCGACGGCAACAACGCGGTGGTCCTCGCCCCCACGGCCGGCGGGAAGACGGAGGCCTCCGTGTTCCCGGTGCTGTCGCGGCTCTGCGAGGAGCAGCCGGAAGGCGTGGGGGCAATCTACCTCGCGCCGATCAAGGCGCTCTTGAACAACCAGGCGGAGCGGCTCGGGCAGTACACCGAGATGGTGGGGATGCGCCGCTTCGTCTGGCACGGCGACGCCAAAGAAGTCGAGAAGCGCGCCTTCTTGCAGGAGCCGGCCGAGCTCCTGATGACAACGCCCGAGTCGCTGGAGGTGATGCTGATCTCCCCGCGGGTGCCGGTGCCGAAGCTCTTCGCCTCCTTGCGGTTCGTGATCGTCGACGAGGTCCATGCGCTCGCCGGAACCGACCGTGGCGCGCATTTCATGAGCGTGCTGGAGCGGCTCGCCCGGCACAGCCGCTACGACGTTCAGCGGATCGGTCTGTCGGCTACGGTGGGAAATCCCGCGGACATCCTGAGCTGGCTACGGGGCTCGTCGACGCGCGACGGCGTGGTGTTGGATCCGCCCAAGGTCCCGGCGAGGCGCGAGCTGCTGGTCCTCGAGCACGAAGAGCTGGGGCCTCTTGCCCGCGATGCGGCTTCGGTGGCCAAGGGAAGGAAGAGCCTCTTCTTCTGCCAGAGCCGCGCCCTTACGGAGGCGGTGGCCGAGCATATGAGGGGCGCGGGCACCGAGGTCTTCGTCCACCACAGCTCGGTATCCGCCGAGGAGCGCCACCACGCGGAGGAGCGTTTCCATCGCGGCACCGACGCCTGCATCGTCTGCACCTCCACCTTGGAGCTCGGCATCGACGTCGGCGACCTCGACAAGGTCTTCCAGGCGGAGGCGCCCAGCACGGTCTCCTCGTTCCTGCAGCGGATGGGCCGCACCGGGCGGCGAGGCGGGTCCGCGAACACGACCTTCTTCTGCACCTCCTCCGCGGCGGTCCTCCAGGCCACTGCGCTGATCGACCTCGCGCGGGACGGCTGGGTCGAGTCGGTGCCGGTGCTTCGTCGCTGCTGGCCGGTGCTGGCCCACCAGATCTTCGCCATGGCCCTGGAACACGGGGCAATCGCCCCGGCCCGAATCCGGGAGCAACTCGGGCGGGTCCCCGACTTTGCCGGGATCGAGGATGCGGAGGTCGAGGGCCTCCTGGAGCATCTGGTCGCCAAGGGCTATCTCTTCCGGAGCGATGGCCTCCTATCCCTGGGAGAGAAGGCCGAGAGGACCTTTGGTCGCAAGAACTTCATGGAGCTCTACGCGGTCTTCTCGAGCCCGGTTCTCTACCGTGTACGCACCCAGACCGGCAGCGAACTGGGCTCCCTGGAACAGGGCTTCGTGGACGGCCTCGTAGAGGGCATGACCGCCTTCCTCCTCGGTGGACGCGCCTGGCTCACGGATCACATCCACCACGGCGATCGAGAGGTTCGTGTGTCTCCGGCGCCCCGGGGGAAGAAGCCAGCTTGGGGCGGCTTCGCGCCGCAAATGCTCTCCTTCGAGCTCTGCCAGCGGATGCGTCGCATCCTCGCGGAGGAGACGGAGCACCCGTATCTCCACCGAAGCGCCGCCGAGTCGCTCCGGATGAAGCGCGAGGAGCTCGGATCGCTCCTCCGTCGGACGCCGGCGATCCAGCTCGACGAAGGCGCTGCCCGGCTCTGGACCTTCGCCGGCGGCCGAATCAACCAGACCTTGCGCTACGGCCTCGAAGTGGCCGAAGGCTGGAAATCGGTTCCTGACAACCTGATGCTCCGAGTCGAAGGAGACGGCGTCACCCACGACTCGATCACCGTGGCGCTCCGTAGGCTGGCCGACGACTCCTTCTGGGCCGACGCGGACGTTCGCCGCCAGATCGCGATGCGCCTCCCCGACTACCGACTGAGCAAGTTCCAGCCCGCACTTCCGGACGCCGCACAGCGCGAGCTGGTCGAGTCTTGGCTGCTGGACGTTCCCGGCACCACACACTTCCTCCGGCAGGAGCTTCGTTCCTGACCGCCCCCGTTTTCACGGACCGACGACATGCCCGTTCCCGGCTTCCAGGACCTCACCCTTCCCCTTCTCCAGCTCCTCGCGGACGGCCAAGACCACCTGCACAGCAACGTGGTCGACCGGCTTGCGGATCGATTCGACCTGACGGAAGCCGCGCGAAAGGAGCTCCTTCCGAGCGGCAGACAAACGCGCTTTGCCAACCGGGTCGGCTGGGCGAAGACCTACCTCGTGAAGGCGGGCCTGGTCGCGCCGGTTTCCAGGGGACGCTACCGCCTCAGCGAAGCAGGGAAGCAGGTGCTGGCCGACACGCCGGAGCGCCTCGACGTCGCCTATCTGATGCGCTTCCCGGGGGTGGTGGAGTTCACGCGGGGAGGCGGTTCGCCGGACGGCGGGGCCGAAACGCCCCAGCCGTCGGCGGCCGCCGAGACGACGCCGGAGGAAGAGCTCGAGGCAAGCTACCAGGCGCTGCGCGCCCGCCTCGGCGCGGAACTTCTCGAGCGGGTGAAGAGCTGCACCCCCGCCTTCTTCGAGAGGCTGGTGGTCAATCTCCTCGTGGAGATGGGCTACGGCGGCTCCCGAAAGGATGCGGGAGAGGCGATCGGGCGAAGCGGGGACGGCGGAATCGACGGCATCATCAAGGAGGACCGCCTCGGCTTGGACGCGATCTACCTGCAGGCCAAGCGATGGGATTCGACAGTGGGTCGGCCCACCGTACAGGCCTTCGCGGGGAGCCTCGAGGGCGTGCGGGCGCGCAAGGGCGTTCTGATTACGACCTCGGGTTTCAGCAAGGAGGCGAAGGAGTACGTGGACCGGATCGAGAAGCGCATCGTCCTCATCGATGGCAAAGAGCTGGCCCGGCTGATGATGGATCACAGCGTCGGCGTGAGCGAGGTCGCTCGCTATGCCATCCAGAAGATCGATCTCGACTTCTTCGACGACGAAGCCTGACTCTCGGCGTCAGGAAAGGCGGCTTCAGCGGAGGAGCGCCTGGGCGTCGCGCCACCATTGCTCCATGCATTCGGATGCTGGGAGAGGGCGCGCGAGCGCGGCGCCCTGCCCGGCCCATGCCTGGATTCGGTCGAGGTCGTCGTCGCGCGTGCCCTGGACTCGCATGGCCCCGGTGAGGCCGCGCTGCACCGGGTAGGGAGCGGGCATCGGACCGTGGGCGGCTTCCTGCACGTAGCGCGTCGCGACGGCGCGGCCGAGCCTGCCGGAGAAAGCGCGTGTGGGCCGAGTGTCTTCGGGCTCGAGGCCTTCGAGGGCGTTCGCCCATGCCGGGGCGATCCCCGCCTCCGGGCAGCGGAGGAAGCCGGTGCCGACCTGCACCGCGCTCGCGCCGAGAGCCAGCGCAGCCGCGATGCCGCGTCCGTCGCCGATTCCGCCGGCGGCGATGATCGGCAAGGGCACCTCGTCGGTGATCCGGGGTAGGAGCGCGAAGAGGCCGACGCCCTGCTCCTCCGCTCGTTCGGAGTCGAAGGCGCCCCGGTGGCCGCCGGCCTCCCAGCCCTGCGCCACGATCGCGTCGGCGCCAGCGCGTGCCGCGGCGCGAGCTTCGGCAACGGTGGTTACGGTGGCGAACCAGGCGATCCCGGCGTCCCGCATCCGGGCGACGAAGGGCGCCGGATAGAGGCCCATGACCGACGAGATCGCCGTCGGCTTTGCGGCCAGCGCCGCCTCGCACTGGGCGTCGAAATCGGGCGGGGTTGCATCGCCTGCCGACTCGGGGACCTCGGGCCCCCAGCCCGCCAGGAAGCGCCGGACCTCGGCCTCCCGTGCCGGATCGCGCGTCGGCGCGGGGTCCGGGATCCAGAGGTTGAGCTGGAACGGTCCCGGGCCCCCGGCCCGGACGCTCTCGACCCAGCGAGAGATGCCCGCCGCGTCGTTCAGAACCGCTCCCATCGCCCCCATCCCTCCCGCTTTGGCGACCGCGATCGACAGGGCCGGCGGGCACGCGCCCGCCATCGGCGCGAGGAGGATCGGGAGCTCCATCCCGAAGCGTTCGCAGAAGCGGGCCGCTCGCTCGAGCGGCGCAAGACGTCGTTCATCGTCTGGTCTGCGAGGCGCCATCGTCAGAATCCTACGAGCTGTGCTCTCGAGGAGCGATCCGAAGCAGGGTTAAGGCGCTACCCGAGAGGGCGCACCGGAAATACAAGGCACCTTCGGGCCGAGCTCCACATGCCGGGGCGGGCTACGTTGTCTGCTTCTGAGCGCGCGGCTAAGGACCCCTGAAGGGGTGCCGAGAATCTCGCGAAGGCTTTCGCTCGAGCGGGCACTCCCTACCTTGGCAGCCGGCGTCTCGCCGGCGCAGGAACAGGAGTGACCATGGCTTCTCGACCCTGGCTTGTGGCAGCAGCGCTGTTGGCGGTCGCGGGATGTGGCGGTTCGAGTACCGGCGGCTCGGGCAATGGCAAGGCGGACTTCCCGATTGACGATGGCTCCGGCGGATCGGCGTGCGGTGACGCCCGCGACGCGTTCCAGGCCTGTCGCGACGCGGCCGAGACCCGCTGCGACGGGATCATGACCGCGCTCCGGGAGTGCCTGGCCGACAACAGCGGGGATCAGGGTCCGCCGCCTCCGGACTCGTCGGGCCGTCCGGCAGGGCGCCCGAACGGGGACGGCCCTCCCCCTCCCGGCCCCCCTTCTCCTCCGCCTTCGGTCCCGGAGGCGTGTCAGTCGATCGCCGACGAGCTCGCGTCGTGCCGGAGCCCCTGCAGCGACGAACGCCAGGCGATGCGCGACGCGTGCTCGGGCCAGTCGGACTGCCGCAGCGCGCGCGCAGCCGCCGAGGCGTGCATCAACTCCCACGAGGAATGCGGCCCGCCGTCCCAGTCGATCCGCCAGTGCCTCGAGGATGCCCGCGCGATCTGCGAGGGATCCAACGATTCCTCCGGTCGCCCGGGGGAGCCCTCCGCAGATTGCTTGGACGCGATCGCTGCGTGCCTTCAGGGCGTGACCGGCGATCGAGCCGCGTGTGAGGACGCCTGTGGTTCGCTAATCCGCTCGGCGCGCGCCGCTTGCGAGGACGACCAGGGCGAGGACCACGGATGCGGCCACCACGAGGACGGCGACCACCACGACGGTCATGGCGAGCACCATGGCGACCATCACGGTGACCACCACGGCGATCATCACGACGGCGATGACGACCATGGCGGCCGTGGCGACGACGACGACGACGACGACGGCGACAACGGCGGCCACCGGGACGACGACCGCGACCACCGATGACCTCAAGAGCCCTGCCCCCGTCAGGGGCAGGGCTTCCATGATCCTGCCGATCCCTGGCAACCTGGGACCGACACCCGGGAGCCATCACCGATGCGCGCTCTCTGCCTCCAGCTCTGCACCCTCGTGCTCGCCGCCACCGCGTGCGAGAGCAGTGTTGCGCTCCAGCTGGTGACGGCCGAGATCGATCCCAGGGGCTTTCGTTCCCCGCCCGTCGAGGTGGTGGCGCGGAGCGGCGACCGGCTCGTCGCGTCCGCGCCCATCGACCCCGACCGCTCGTTCCTGCTGGCGGTCCCTCCGGGCGAGCAGGTGATGCTGGCGCTCGTCGACGAGTCGGGCGCCGACCTGGCCCCGATCCAGACGCGCCCCAGTGAGGCGCTCGTCCTTCGGATTTGCCGCCCCGATCCGGAGCCGGTGGACCTCGGCAGGGTCCGCCTGGAAAAGCCGGACTGCCCTCCGCCACCCCGCTGTAGCGAGCTCCGGGGGGCGCTGGACCGTTGCCTCGAGCTCGAGGATGACGAGGTCTGCGATCACTGCCCCCCAGACGATCGATGCGACGACGAGCGCCGCGAGCTCGATCGCTGCCTGAGGGCAGGCGCCGGTTGCAACCACCCTCCGGGTGCGGTGGCGCAGCGCTCTCCACCCGAGCCCGGGATCGGCTGCGAGCCGAGCCCGCCGATTCCATGAGCCCCCTGCTTCTCGCGGTAGCCATCGCATCTGCGCCGTGTGAACCGCGGGTCGAGCTCGTGGGCGACGGCGACACGGTCTCCCCGATCGCCGCGGAGCTGCAGGACCGTGCGGTCGAGATCGGCCCGGACGATCGCTGTCGTTCGATCCGGGTCCGGGTAGAGCGATCGAGCGACGCATACCGGATCGTTCGCGAGGACCCCGGGGGCGACGGCACCTCCCGACTCGTCCACGAGCCGCGAACCCTCATCGCGCTGATCGAGAGCTGGGCCCGCGGGGATCTCGCGGCACCCCTCCTCGATCCTTCGTTGATCCCGCCGCCGCCTTCCAATGCCGCCGCCGAACCGCCCGTCGCGCTGCCAGCCGCGTCGCAGGACCAGGCGCCCGCGACCGCCCCGACTGCGATCAGCAAGGTCGAAGCATCGGCCGCCGCATGGGCGCTCGCCGCTGGCGGAGAGGTCGGCTGGACGGGCGGCGGCGACCCCGAGCTCGGGGTGGTCGCCAGCCTGGCCCTCCGGAAACACGCGATCGAGCCGCTCCTGACGATGCGCTGGGGACAATCGGGGGCTGTCCTGGAAGCAGGGCTTCCGGCAGCGCGAAGGTGGACCACCGAGCTCCTGGTGGGCGCGAGGGCTCCTTGGCGTCTCGGGGCGATCTCCATCGCGCCCGGCCTCGGCCTTGGACTCGGCCTCGACGGCACCCGCCGCGACTCATGTCGGGGCTGCAGCGGACCCGTCGTTCCCGACGATGCCAGCGTGACGCGGGCGGAGCTCCGCGCAGAGGGTTCGATCGGGGTCCTGGCCGCGCTCTCCAAGGACCTCTCGCTGGACTTCGCCCTTTCGGCCAGCGCGAGCCCCCTGGCGTCCGGCGAGCCCAGCATTCCGGGGTGGGCCGCCGACCTCGGCGACGACGCCAGGCACTTCGGCCTCCCTCCAGCGCCACGATTTCGGCTGCGTGCCGCGGCCGGCCTGAGCTGGGGGCGCTGGTGAGCCCGCGCGTCCTCCCCTTCGTGAGCCGCTCCCCGCCGCCGCCGGAGCTCTCCGACGAGGCGCTCCTGGCCGCCTGCTGCGTGGGCGATCGAGGTGCGCTCGCGGTGCTCTTCCAGCGGCATCACCTCCAGGTGCACCGCTTCTGCAGGCGAATGGTCGGCTCGGCGTCCGACGTGGAGGATCTCGTGCAGACCACCTTTCTCGTCGCCTGGACCGACGCGGGACGTTTCCGCGGAAACGCCTCCGTGCGTGCCTGGCTCCTCGGCGTCGCCGCCAACCTGATCCGCCACGAGCACCGGACGAAGCGCAACGAGCGCGGGGCCCTCGAGCGGCTCCATTGGAAGCCTCGGACCGTCGCAGCAGGCGTCGACGAGCAGGTCGCGAGGCGCGAGCTCCTCGAGCGGCTCGGCGGCGCCCTCGAGCGGCTGCCGCACGAGCTGCGGGAAGCCTTCGTCCTCTGCGAGATCGAGGAAGTGCCGGGAACAGAGGCCGCCCGGATCCTCTCGCTGCGCCCCGGAACCCTCTGGAGACGCCTGCACGATGCTCGAAAGCGTCTGTTGCCCCTGATCTCGGGAGAGGAGCCATGACCCGCACAACCACTGGCTGCCCGAGCCTCGAGACGCTCGCCCGATCCGAGGGCGGGAACCATCCGCATCTGACGACCTGCGGGCCCTGCCGTCGCACGGTTGCAGATCTCGCCGAGCTGGCGCGGGCCGCAAAGGATCTTTCCTGGGAGCCGCCGTCCGCCGAGCGGATGCGCCGGATGGAAGCGGCACTGATCGCCCTGGCACCGGACGTCGCCCCGGCGCCGCCACGTAGGCATCGGATGACGGTCGCCGGGCTATCCGCTGTTGCCGCGATCGTCGCGTGGGCCACTTTCGCCCTGTCTCCTTCGGTTGAGGTGCCGATCCGCAGCGAGATCGTGGCTACTGATGGTGCGCGATACGAGCACACAACGCGACATCCCGTCGCAACGGATGATCCCTCGCTCGACCTCGTCCGCCTGGCGGCCGGGACCCTCTCCCTCCACGTCGAGCATCTGTCCCCTCGTCAGCGTTTCGTCGTTGCCACCGCCGATGCAGAGGTCGAAGTCCGCGGAACGCGCTTCCAGGTCGTGGCGGAGGACGAACGGCTCGTCCGCGTATCGGTCCAGGAGGGCAAGGTGGAGGTCCGTGTTTCCGGCGAGGCCCCCTTGCTGCTCCTGCCGGGCGAGAGCTGGGAGCGGAGCGCGGCGCCTTCGGTGAAGGTGGCTGGAGCCATCGTGGACGCCGGTGGGCTCGGGGCGGATTTCGCCCTCGCCGCGGTCGAGCCCATGCCTGCGGCGGGTGACGCCTCGCCCGTCGTTATGCACCGGAGGTCCTCCCGCCGGCCGGCCCCCGCGCCCATGCCGGTCGAAGAGGCGGTCCGCACTCCTTCGTCAGAGGCGGAGCTAACCTTCGCCGAGGGCTGGGAGCTGCTTCGCACGGGAGATCCGGAGGGAGCCGCAGCCCGATTCGCGGCCACCGAGTCCGGCTACGCGCCACCCGGGCTCGCCGCCGACGCCGCCTATTGGCGGATCGTGGCCCTCGCCCGTGCCGGCGGGATCGTCGAGTCCGAGGCTCGGATGCGCTCGTTCCTCGAGCGGCACGGCACGTCCGATCGCGCCAGCGAGGTCTCGCTGATGCTGGGCTTGCGCCACGCCGCTCGAGGCGACGTCGACGGCGCGCGACCCCTTTTGGAGCAGGCCCGCCACGCCCCTTCGGCCCGGGTGCGCGCGCAGGCCGGCGAGGCCCTCGACCGCATCCTGACCCCCTAGCCGAAACTCTCGCCCCAAGGCGAATCGAGGATCGATCTCGTCCGCAAGGGATCGCATCCTGCTCGTCGCATGGACCGGCAGAGGGAAGCGATGGATACGGATCTCGACGAGCGGAACGTTGCCGCACGCGGCGGAATGGCGCCCTCCCAGGGCATGAAGAGCGGCTCTCGGGCGCGGCGCCATGGCGTCCTTGATCTGCGCACGCTGAACCGTGCCCTCCTGCAGCGTCAGCTCCTGCTCCGCCGCGAGAAGCGCTCCGTTGGAGACGCGCTCGAGCACCTCGTGGGGCTCCAGGCCCAGGATCCCCAGCAGCCCTATCTGGGCCTCTGGTCCCGGCTGGATGCGTTTGCGCCCGAAGAGCTCAGCCGCTCGATCGCGGACCGGCAGGCCGTACGCATCGCGCTGATGCGCTCCACAATCCACCTCGTCACCGCGGCGGACTGCCTCCGCCTGCGCCCCACGCTGCAGCCGGTCTTGACCCGAGGCCTCGACGCCAGCGCCGCCGGTCCCAAGCTGGAAGGAATCGATCGCGGGACGCTCGCCGCGGCAGGGCGTGCGCTGCTCGAGCAGCAACCAAGCACCGGCGCCGCCCTCGGCAAGCTCCTGCAGGAACGCTGGCCGGATCGCGACGCCGAGGCCCTCGCCCATGCCGTTCGCACCCACGTGCCCCTGGTTCAGGTTCCGCCGCGCGGCCTCTGGGGCAAGAGCGGACAAGCCGTCCACACCACGGCCGAGTACTGGCTCGGCCGGCCTCTGGCTGGGGGAATCCCGACGGACGAGCTCGTCGTGCGGTACCTGCGCGCCTTCGGTCCCGCCACGGCCCGGGACATCCAGACCTGGTCGGGCCTCCAAGCGCTGCGTCCCGTCCTCGATGGACTCCGACCGCGCCTTCGCTCGATGCGAGACGAGGATGGCGACGAGCTCTTCGACGTCCCCGATGCGCCGCTCCCGGATCCCGACACGCCGGCGCCGCCACGCTTCCTGCCGGGCTGGGACAACGCCCTACTCTCCCACGCCGACCGCCGCCGCATCATCTCCGACGCCAATCGGAAGGAGATCTCGAGGCCGAACGCCGTGACGCCCGGGACCATCCTCGTCGACGGCTTCGTCCGCGGCACCTGGAGGATCGAGAAAACGCGCCGCGACGCGATCCTCACGATTACGCCGCTCGAACGATGGCGGAAGCAGGAGCGCGACGCGGTCGTCGAGGAGGGAGAGGGACTGCTGGCGCTCGTCGGTGGCGAGGATCGGCAGCGGGAGGTCCGGTTGGTCGGAGCTCCGTAGCGTCGCCCTCGCCCCCTCGAGGAACGCGAGCGGCACCACCCCCGTTCAGGCGGCGAGCCGCCCTTCCACCTCGAAGGCCCAGCCGCAGGCGGCGGCCCTCTCGCGGAGGAAGCGGGAGATCTCCTCCACGCTCTTGGAGGGCTTGGACCAGATCACTTGGTTGCCACCGGGGGCACACACGAGGCTCTCGCGATCAACGGCGGGCATCTCTGCGTGGGACCACTCGCTGAGGCGGCAGCGCCGCACCAGCTCCTTGGCGGCTTCCACGTCGCCGTCGGCGAGGTCCGCGAGGATGAGCGTGCCGTAGCTGAGGTAGGCGGAGTCCTCGGCCGTCTCCAGGAGGAGGTCGCGCGACGCCGTTGGCACGAAGGTTACCACGTCCTTGGCCACGACCTTCTTCACCTTGGCGATGCGCCAGGAGATGACCTCGACCTCGATCTTGTAGGGGACGACCGTGCTGCCGAGGGCCTGGGCGAGCTCCTTGCGGATCCGGGTGCTCATCGAGTCCTTGGGCACTGGCTCGATGACGGCGACCGGGCGACCGAGCCAGGCGAAGACGGTGAGCTCACGGCGCAGCTCGTGCCACGCGATGAACTGCTGCACGTCGTCGAGTCCGCGAAACGCGAAAACGTAGCGGTCCGGCTGGCTGAGGTCGAGGACGAGAGAAGGCTGCTTCTGCCGGACAGGCGCCGCAAACTTCCGGGCGGCGGCCACCTGCTTGCCCGGCGAATTCCGGAGCCACGGGATCAGTCCGCCGAGGTCCTCGACGAAGCGGTCGCGGGTGGCGCCGAAGGCGGGGACCGCAGAGAGGATCGAGCGAAAGAAGGAAAGTCCACCGTTGCTTCGAGGCTTGTTCCAGGCCGGATTCTCGTAC
The DNA here is from genome assembly GCF_001263175.1 of Vulgatibacter incomptus. GTDB lineage: Bacteria > Myxococcota > Myxococcia > Myxococcales > Vulgatibacteraceae > Vulgatibacter > Vulgatibacter incomptus. Next base: position 1,603,246 of record NZ_CP012332.1, read on the forward strand.
AACTCACAACTCCAGGGCGCCGACGAGCATCCGCTCGGCCCCCCGACCGTGTCTGCATGTGGCGCGTGAACCAGCGCCCCGCGCTCTTCGAGCACGGGCGGCGCGTCGATGTAGTGGCTTCAGGCAAGCGCCCGCTCGGCGTCAGCCGCCCCCTCTCGCCGGTCAGAGCGAGGGGTGAAACGGGACGACGGAGGTCGGAACGCGGCGCCTTGCGCGAGGGTCGCCCGTCTCTTCGGGTAACCGTCGGGCTCGAGCAGGGCTTCCGTTGCGAGGGGAGCTACCGCGCCCGTTGGGAGCGGGAGAGCCCAGCCGGCTCAGGCGCCCTCGTGGACGCGGAACTGGCACGGGGTTCGGCGGAGGGAACACGCCGGGCGGGCCCGAGGAGCGAGCCCGCTGCTACGACAGCAATACGGAGAACATCCACTTCCACTTCCTACAGCTCTTGATCCAACTGCACCGGCCGCGCCCGAGGGCACGTCCCGGCGCCTTCTACTGTCTCTCGGCCGTTCGAGCAACCCCCCTTCCGCCCGGGAGCGAGGAGCTGGCGCTGCCGCGGACACCGAGGGACTCCCGATCGGCGTCATCCGAGCCGGTCGCGGAGTCGCCGAATCAGTGGTTCCCATCCAATCCAAAGAAACGCCGATCCACGCGAAAGACCCGCCATTGAGGCATCGCGGCGCGACCGATACCTCCCATTTCGCCAACCTCGGCCTCTCCGAGGGAAAAGGAGTCATGAAATGAGCGAAGCAGGAAAGTTTCTCGTGTACGCGGCCTCGATCGGCGTCGGAGCCACCGCGTTGATGGATCTCTGGTCCCTTCTCTTGAGGAAGCTCGGCATCCGAACGCTCGACCTCGCGATGGTCGGCCGCTGGATCGGCCACTTCCGCGAAGGCGTCTTTTCGCACGAGCGGATCGTCGCGGCCGCTCCCGTCCGTGGAGAGCGGGCCCTCGGCTGGTGCGCGCACTACCTGATTGGAATTTCCTTCGCCGCGGTGCTCGTGGCGGGATGGGGCCAGGAGTGGGCACAGCGACCGACGCTATTCCCGGCGCTGCTCGTCGGGTTGGTGACGGTTCTGGCTCCGTACCTGATCATGCAGCCCGCGCTCGGACTGGGCTTCTTCGCGTCGAAGGCGCCCAACCCGCCCGCAGCCCGGCTGCTCAGCCTTCTCGCCCATTCCATCTATGGGCTCGGGCTCTACGCCGCGGCGAGCCTGCTGGCCTGGGGCCTTCGATAGCCGTCCCGAGAGCCGCGATCAAGCCGACGCGCCTCGGCCGGAGCGCCGTGTCGACGCTCGCCAGGCCGCGGGCGTCGCGCCCTGGGTCCTCTGAAAGACGCGAATGAAGTGGGTCGAATCGGCGTATCCCACCCGCTCGGCGACCACGTCGATCATCTCGTCCGAGTGCAGCAGGATCCGCCGAGCTTCGGCCATGCGGCCGGCGGTGATCCACTCGACCGCGCTCAGTCCGGTCGCCCGGGAGAGCGCTGTCGTCACGTAGGCGGGGCTGCGCCCCACTGCCTCCGCGACCTCCCGAAGGGAGATCCGCTGGAGGCAGTTCCTCTCGATGAAGCGGAGCGCATCGACCACGACGCCGGCTGCCAGTGTCGTATCGGCCTGCGGATGCATCGCGCGCTGAACGTCGTGCAGGATCAAATTCAGTAGGCTGCGCCGCGCCAGCGCCGAAGCAGCGTCCCGATCGCCCTCCATCCCTGCCATCTCCCGATGGAGGGCATCGAGGAACGGTAGCCGTGCCGGGGCGATGCGGACGATGGGTGCGGCACCGGCGCGAACGCGTTCGAAGGGTTCGAGAAGGAGCGCCCCTTCGCTCGCGACGAGACAAGGGACGCAAACGCTGATCTCCCAGCGCTCGAGTCGGTCGGACTCGATCCAGCGGTGAGGTTCGCCTGCGGGCACGAGGAAGACCTCGCCCTCGTGAACCTCCCACGTCGTCCGCTGCTGTTCGACGCGGCCATGACCCGCGAGGCACGTCACGATCACCGCGTGAGAATGGGTGACGTGCGCCCTGTGCGACGGTCGAGCGACTTCCGGCGATCGGCGCGCGACGTGGAGCTCCGAGCCGTCGGAATGGAGGTCGTGCAAGACATGGGGGCCCATTACCCAGGTCTAACGGGGATCGCGCGATTCGGCATGCCCGGGATTCGGCCTCGGCGGTCGAGAGCTAATGGCACTTGTTGAGCCCCACCGGCAGACGCGGAAGCGGCAAGGGGGCCACGTCCGAGGTGTTGGAGGGAAGGCCGGAGCGCGAGAGCATGTCCTCGATGAGCGCCAGCTCGCGAAGCGCGTTTGCGTTGCCGGGAGCGAGCTCGAGCGATTGCCGATAGGACACCCGGGCGAGCGCGAGCTCCCCGTTCTCCACCTGGATGAACCCACGGGTACGAAGGAGATAGGCGAGCTCGCAAGGGTCGTCGGATATTTCGATCCCCTCGGCCAGCCGCTTCAGCGCTTCCGGCTTCCGCTCCAGGTGGATCAGCGCTTGCGCCAGCTCGCCGTAGTAATGGGACGTGAACGGACTGAGCTCGATCGCGGTCTGCAACGGCTCGAGGGCTCGCTCGTACTCTCCTAGAGAAACGGCGCAAAAGCCGGCCCGAAAGTGGAGGGTCGCGACGCTCGGGTGCGCCCAGATGAGGCCACGCGCCCGGACGGCCGGATTCTTCGAGAGGCGCTCCAGGAGGGTGGCGAACTCCTTCTGGCTCCGCGCAGCGACGACGGGAGCGGGAAGCTCGGCGCTCTCGCTCTTCCACCGCGAGACCCCCTCGAAGAACTCCTCGGCCGACTTCCTGCACGTTTCGTCGGTGGCCGCCTCTTGCTCCGGGATCCACGCGCCGGGCGGGGGGCCGAAGGGAGATTCGTAATTCCTGTGCAGATAAGCGTGGGTCTGCGGCTCGTGCCCCGCCAGATTCGTGGCGGCCCAGGAACCGAAGCGTTCGAGGTCTAGGTCTGCGAGCCACTCCGGCGATACGAACCATCCTGGCTTCGACAAGTAGGCGACGCCATATTCCGCGAGCAGACGGGCGTCATACACTTCGACGAGCGTGTTCAGATACGGATCGGACGCCTTCGACTCCTCCTGCACCTTCTTCCACTTCCGAGCGAGGACGGCCCGCGCGACAAGCTCCACTTCCATTCCGCGCCACCGGACATCGAGACGAGCCTCCTTCGCCATCGCGTCGTAGCCGCGCCCGAGACCAATTGCGTAGGCAGCCCATGCATCCTGAACCTGCAAATCCGGTAAGGGGCGAGCCACGATCTCCACCGGCTTCGGTTTCGACGAGCTCGGGACCGCGCTCGGATTCCCGCCGTCGACGGCCGGTAGGGGCGAGGCGCTCTTCCCGTGAGCACAGCCAAACGACGCGAGCAGAACTACGAGAGAGAGCGAGTGTCGAAGTCGCAAAGGAGCCCCCTAGCGTTGAGTTTACAGTGAGTGTCGCACAGTCCGCTTCCCAGTGGAACTCGCCCGCTCGAACGTACGGCTCAGGGAGATGGAACGAGCCCTTCGCGCCGCAGAGCGAGCAGGACCTTGGTGTACGCGAGGAAGAACCCCACTCTCGTCGCGTTGCGCTCCGTCGCGATGCCCGGTTTGGAGGCGATGACCGCGTGGGTGCAGCCCTCGTCCCGTGCCTGCTGCAGCCGCCGCAGGATCAAGGCGCGCTGGATCCCGCGCCGCCGATATCGGGGAAGCACGGAGGTGCCAAAGAGGGCGCCGATGGAGCCGGACACACCCACTGCGCCTCCGCCGGCGGGCTCGCCCTCGTAGAGCGCGAGGAAGCAGCGGTTGCTGGGGCTCGAGACCATCCCCCTGGTGAGAGAAAGCAGAGGCTCCGCCAGGGCCTCGCCCTCGGGCCGGAAGCCCGACGTCGACACGTCAATGAAGGTCCGGACCTGCGCCTCGTTCGACGGATCGACGCGAGCGATCTCCAGACGGTCCGGTCCCCCGTCGGCCTGCGGTAGCGCCCCACCCCGCAGATCACGGACGAGGAGATTCTCGAAGTCTCGGACGGTGAAGCCCCGATCGGCGAGACCCCGAAGCAGGGATTCGTCGACGAAGGGGCAGATCTCGATCCGCGGCTCGACCCCTCGGTCGGCGTAGAAGCGAACCAGACGATCCAGCTCGTCGGCCTCGACGGGACCGTCCAGGCCGAGACCGACGGCCAGGTTGGCCCAGGAGCCGACGCCGTCGAAGGACATGATGCCGCCGGCGATCGACTCGGCTTCGCGCGCGAGCTCGGCTGTGGCACGGGCATGCACCCCCTCGACCAGGCGGGCGAGGACGTCGCTACGCTGAGTTGTCGCTTCCATCACGCCCTCACTTGGAGTATCTGGGGCCGGCATATCGTGCGTCATTCGATACGATCTGGAGGGGATTCATGTACCGGAATCACGTTCTTTCGTTTTTCCTGGCCGGCGCGCTCGCTGGCTGCGCCGGCGAGAAGGGCCCAGCCGGTCCCGCGGGTCCTGCCGGTGAGGCGGCGGAATCCTGCACGGTCTCGAGCGTCGACGGCGTCGCCGTGATCACCTGCCCCGACGGCACGAGCACGACGGTCACGTGCAGCGTAGAGAGCAATGGCGACGGAACCCACACCATTACGTGCCCAGGCGGTGGCTCGGTGGTGGTTCGCGACGGCGAGGAGCTCCCGCGTGGCACGCTCACGGGGACGGCGACGCGCTACGGCCTCCCCGCCATTTCCGGTATCAAGGCCGAGGTGCTCGAGCTCGATCGCTCCGCGCTCACGGACGACACGGGTCGCTTCTTCCTCGATGACATTCGCCCGGGGGTCTACCGGATCCGGTTCACGTATCCCGGCTACGCGCCGCTCGAGTTGGGGAACGTGTTGGTCTTCGGCAACCAGGTCGACGTAGGCGAATCGGTCCTCAAGGTGGGAAGGCTCATCGCCACCGGTGACATCCGGTGGGACGTGTCTCCGGACGAGTCGAAGGTGGCCGTCATCAGGGAACACGAGAGGGGAGCTCTCTGGGTAGTCGAGCTGGCCGGAGGGGAGGCGCGCATGGTCGCGCCGGACGCGTACAACCCGTACTTCCTGGACGATCGTTTCCTCGGCTACCACGCCGGCTCCGACGGGTGGGACGTGGTGGTGTACGACCTCGAGGAGGACTCGTCCACCGTGGTCGGCTCGAACGAAAACTCGTTGTCCGTCCCCGGCGGGCTGGTTCTCGAGGGCGAGTCTGGCAATCGCTTCGTGCGTCTCCCCGGGTTCGAGATCATCGAGCTCCCCGGCGCCGGGTTGAACTACGTCTCCAGGGACAGCCGCTATTTCGGTCTGACTCGCGACCACCGGTACCCGCTGGGCATCTTCGACACGGTCTCGGGCGCGGTGTTCCAGATCGAGGAGCCGGCCTTTTCCCACTTCGGTATGAATCCCTCTCGGGGCCGTATGGGCTACTTCCACATGATCGACCTCGGTCTCTGGTTCATGGTCCTCGATCCCGCCACCGGGCATTCCACGCCCATAGAGTGGGTCCCTGGTCCCGACATGGTTTCGTGGTCGGACGACGGCAACCTGGTCGGCTTCAGGGGAGAGGACGGGATTCGAATCCACGACTTCGAGCACGGCACGACCACGGACCTGGGGATCTCGGAGGGGCGGAACTTGAGCTTCAGCCCGACGGGGCGCTTCGTCATCGCGCCGAACAACTCTGGAAGGAACATCGTCGACCGCGAGACCGGCGCGATCTGGCCCGCGGGAGACGCCTGGGTGTGGACCTTCTCCGAGAGCGAGCGGTGGGCCTTTTCAAACTGGTTCTGGAAGGCGGAAGTCCTCGACACGACGGACGGCTCCCTGCACACCGTCGAATCCGCGTTCGACCAGTTCTTCCCTCTTCCTGACGAGCAGGGCTTCTTCGCAACGGCGTCCGGGAAGGCCTTCTTCTACGACCCGGTCACCGAGGAGCTGACCGACCTGGGCGAGGGCGAGAATTGGGTGCCGAACGCCGACCGGTCCCAGGTGCTGTTCACCGACCCGCTCACGGGGCACCTCTCGGTGCTCGATCTTGGGACCCGGACCACCTCCGATCTCGGAGTCCAGGGCACCGCGAACGCCCGGGCTGGCGATCACTTCCTCGTGATCACGGACATGGATCGAGGCGCCTTCGGCCTGGTCGGGATGGACGGCGCATGGCTCCCGATCGACGAGCAGCCTCAGGACCTTGAGTTGTTCCGCACCGGCTTCTTGTATCAGACGGGGGACCCGAGCCGACCGTCGGACCCTGCCGAACTCCGGCTTTTCTGGGTGCCCTATCCCTGACGAGGCGGAGATCGAACCCGATCGCCGCGTCCGAGATCAAAAATCAGAACTCAACGCATCTTGCGCAGTCGACACGACTTGGAGGGGAATCTTGTACCGACATCACGTTCTTTCGTTTTTTCTGGCCGGCGCGATCGCTGGCTGCGCCGGCGAGATGGGCCCCGCCGGTCCCGCGGGCCCTGCAGGTGAGGAGGCGGAATCCTGCACGGTCTCGAGCGTAGACGGCGTCGCCGTGATCATCTGCCCCGACGGCACGAGCACGACGGTCACGTGCAACGTAGAGAGCAATGGCGACGGAACCCACACCATCACCTGCCCGGGCGGTGGCTCGGTGGTGGTTCGCGACGGCGAGCAGCTCCCGAGCGGCTCGATCGCGGGGACGGTGACGCGCTACGGTCTCCCCGCCATCTCCGGCATCAAGGCCGAGGTGCTCGAGCTCGATCGATCCGCGCTCACGGACGACGCGGGCCGCTTCTTCCTCGATGACATCCGCCCGGGCGTCTACCGGATCCGGTTCACGTATCCTGGCTACGCTCCGCTCGAGTTGGCGAACGTGTTGGTCTTCGGCAACCGGGTAGACGCGGGCGAATCGGTCCTCAAGGTGGGGCGGCTCATCGCCACCGGTGACGTCGGGTGGGAGCTGTCTCCGGACGAGTCGAAGGTGGCCGTGTTGGCGAACCACGAGAGGGGAGCTCTCTCGGTGGTCGAGCTATTCCGAGGGGAGGCGCACATGGTCGCGCCTGACGCCGACGATCCGTACTTCCTGGACGATCGTTTCCTCGTCTACAGAACCGGCTCCGACGCGTCGAACGTGGTCGTGTACGACTATCTGGTCGGATCGTCGACGGTAGTTGGTTCGAACGTTCACTCGATCGCTGCCCTCGGCGGGCTGTTCCTCGAAGGCGAGACGGGGATCCGCTTCGTGCGTCTCCCTGGTTTCGAGACCACCGACCTCCCCGGCGTTGGGGTGACCTACATCTCGAGGGACGGCCGCTATGTGGCGCTAGCTGACATCGGCTGGCAGCCGCTGGGCATCTTCGACACGACCAGGGGCGAGCTGATCCAGCCGGAGGACCCCATGGATGCCTTCTACGCCGTGGATCCCGTCCGGGGTCAGATGGCGTACTTCCGCGAGATCGGCGACGTCTACTGGCTCGTCGTTCTCGATCCGGCAACCGGCTGGTCCACGTCGGTCGAGCCGGTCCCCGGCCCCGGGGCGATCTGGTGGTCGGAGGACGGCAACCTGCTCGGCTACATTGGAACGGACGGGATCCGGATCCACGACTTGGAGGGAGGCACGGTCCTGGGCCTGGGAATCACGGACCCGTGGGGCATGAGCTTCAGCCCAACCGGGCGCTTCGTCTTCGTGCCGACGTTTTGGGGAACGACGGTCGTCGACCGCGTGAGCGGCGAGCTCTGGTCAGTGGAGAACGGCTGGGGCTGGACCTTCACCGAGTCCGAGCGGTGGGCCTTCGTGAGAACGTGGCGGAATGTCGAGATGCTCGACACGACGGACGGTTCGACACGGTGGATCGATTCCGAGCTCGACCAGTTCTTCCCTCTCCCCGGCGAGGAGCTCTTCTTCGCAGCGGCCTACGGCCAGGCCTTCTTCTACGACCCGGTCACCGAGGAGCGGACCGAGCTGGGCGAGGGCGCGAAATGGGTGCCGAGCGACGACCACTCACGAGTGATGTTCACCGACCCGGTCACGGGGCACCTCTCGGTGCTCGACCTGGGGACCCGGACCACCTCCGATCTGGGCGTCAAGGGCGTGGCGAGCGCCCCGGCTGGCGATCACTTCCTCGCGATCACGAACATGGATCGACTCGCCTTCGGCCTGATCGGCGACGGCGCATGGTTCCCGCTCGACGAGCAGCTCGTGTACAGGGACGTGTACCGCACCGGATTCTTCTATCAGACGAGGGACTTGAGCCGACCTACGGACTCTGCCGACCTCCGGCTGTTCTGGGTGCCCTACCCCTGATAGCCGCCTGAATCGATGCCGCTCGCCGCACTGGCCGGCGGGTGGCATCGCGAGAAGGTCAGCCGACCGTGTTGGGGAAGTGCGGGTTCTCGATGACGCCGAAGGCGTTGCCGAAGGGATCGCGCACGATCGCCGTGATGATGCCCTCCCCCACGTCCTGCGGCTCGTGGAGCGACTGGGCGCCGAGGCCGAGGAGCCGGGCGTACTCCTTGCGCGCGTCCCCGACGCCCCAGTAGGCGACGCCGCCGTCCACGCCGGGCTTGGCGTCCGGCACGAGACCGAGCTCGAAGCCGGCGACGTTGAAGCCGACGTAGAACGGCTGATCGAAGTACGGGGCCTTGCCCAACACCTCGATGTACCAGGCCTTGGCGGCGTCGAGGTCCGGAGCGGCGTAGCTGGCGGTGCGCAGGCCGAGATAGTGCGTCATTCGTTCCTCCCTTGATTGCGCAAGGTTCCTGAACATCGGTTCCGTCGTCAAGGAGTTCCACGGTGGGAGCGCGCCGCGGCCTCTTCTGCTATGCAGGGCGACATGACGCCAGCCGCACCCGCCGCTCTGGACGCCCGCCCGAGCTTCCCCAGGCAGATCCCCTTCATCATCGGCAACGAGGCGTGCGAGCGCTTCAGCTTCTACGGGATGCGGAACATCCTCACGGCCTTCCTGGTCGGCTGGCTGCTCCTGGGAACGCCCGACGCCGCGCAGCGACAGGCGGACGCGAAGGAGGTCTTCCACCTCTTCGTGATGGGGGTCTACTTCTTCCCCCTCCTCGGCGGCTGGCTGGCGGATCGCTGGCTCGGAAAGTACCGCACGATCCTCTGGCTGAGCCTCCTCTACTGCGTGGGCCACGCCTTCCTCGCGTTCTTCGAGTCGAGCAGGACCGGCTTCTACACGGGGCTCTTCCTCATCGCGCTGGGCTCCGGCGGCATCAAGCCCTGTGTCTCGGCCTTCGTGGGCGACCAGTTCGACCAGTCGAACAAGGCCCTCGCACGCGTGGTGTTCGACGCCTTCTACTGGATCATCAACTTCGGCTCCTTCTTCGCCTCGCTGCTGATCCCCCTCACCCTCGACGCCTACGGGCCGAGCGTGGCCTTCGGGATCCCGGGCGCGCTGATGTTCGTCGCGACGGTGATCTTCTGGGCGGGCCGCAAGCGCTACGTGAACGTTCCGCCCGCTGCGCGGGATCCGAACGGCTTCGTGGGAGTTGCGCGGACGGCGCTCCTGACGGCCCGCGCCGGTGAAGGCCGCCCGGGCCTGGCGCTGGCCGGCGGCGGCGGGGTCTTCGCCCTGGGAACGCTGGCGGCTTCGCCCTGGCTGGGCTTCGTCGCCACCCTCTGCCTGGCGATCGTGCTCTTCCTCGCGGCCTTCGGCGGCGGCGTGCTCCTGCAGCTCGAGCGGGCCCGCGGCCTCCATCCCGACGAGGACATCGAGGGGGTGCGCGCGGTGCTTCGACTCCTGGTGATCTTCGCGCTGGTGACGCCCTTCTGGTCCCTCTTCGACCAGAAGGCCTCCACGTGGGTCCTCCAGGCGCAGAACATGGAGCTCCCGGGCTGGGCCTGGTTCAAGAGCGCGTCGCAGATGCAGGCGCTGAACCCGCTGCTGGTGATGGCGCTCATCCCCTTCAACAACCTGGTCCTCTACCCCACCCTCGGGCGCCTCGGGATCCGGGTGACGCCGCTCCGCCGCATGACGGCGGGGATCGTGTTCTCGGCCCTCGCCTGGCTCGTGGTCGGTGGGATCCAGCTCACCCTGGACGGCGGCGCCACGCCGTCGATCCTCTGGCAGGTGGTGCCCTACGCGATGCTGACCTTCGGCGAGGTGCTGGTCTCGGCCACCGGCCTCGAGTTCGCGTACAGCCAGGCGCCGGCGAAGATGAAGGGCGCCCTGATGAGCTTCTGGAGCCTGTCTGTGACGGTCGGGAACCTCTGGGTCCTCCTGGTGAACGCTGCGGTGAAGAACGAGGCGGTGACCGAGGCGATCGCGTCCACGGGGACGGGCGTCGCCGCGTTCCAGATGTTCTTCTTCTGCGCCTTTGCCCTTCTCGCGGCGGTGGCCTTCGGTCTCTACGCCAGGCGGTATCGGATGGTCGACCACTACCGCGCGGCCGCGTGACCGGAGGCGGGGCGTGAAGAACCGGGGCTTCTCTTACCGCGAGACGATCGATCGGCGCGGCGCGGGCCACGTGGTCCTCGATTGGCTGGCGGCGAGCCACCAGCACTCGAGCCGCGAGACGTGGCAGGAGCGGATCCATCGCGGCGAGGTCGAGCTCGACGAACGCCCGGCTACCGAGGGCGATCGGCTCGCCCCCGGCCAGGTGCTCGTCTGGCACCGCCCCGCCTGGGACGAGCCGGAGGTGCCGCGATCCTTCGAGGTCCTCTTCGAGGACGAAGCGATCCTGGCGGTGTCCAAGCCGAGCGGCCTCCCGACGATGCCCGCCGGCGGCTTCTACTTGAACACGCTCTGGTCGCTGGTGCGGGAGCGCGATCCGGAGGCCTCCCCCTGCCACCGCCTGGGCCGCGGGACCTCCGGGATCGTGCTCTTCACGCGGACGGCGTCGGCGAGCGCCGCCCTGTCGGCGACGTTCAGGGACAGGGGCATCCGCAAGGTCTACCGGACGCTGGCGGAGGGGGCTCCTCCCTGGGCGGAGCTCGACATCGCGCAGCCCATCGGGCCAGTGGAGCACGCGCGGCTGGGCACCATTCACGCCGCGAGCCCGAGCGGGAAGGCGGCGCGAAGCCGCGTGCACGTGCTCGAGCGCCGCGGCGACGCCTTCCTCGCGGACGTGGAGATCGAGACGGGCCGGCCGCACCAGATCCGGATCCACCTCGCCTGGGCCGGTCACCCGCTGGTCGGCGATCCGCTCTACCTGCGGGGAGGCGTTCCGCGGCCGGACGCGCTCCCTGGCGACGAGGGCTACGCGCTCCACGCCCTTCGGGTCGGCTTCCCGCACCCTTCCAACGGCGATTGGACGGAGATCGAGGCGCCAGCGCCCGCCGGGCTCCTGACTCGGGCCCCCTAGCCTGCCGGGGGGACGTTTCCGCGGAAACGCGCGGGCCATACCCGACTGCCAGGCGGGCCCTCGTGCGCCTGGCGTGGAAAGGCTCTTTCCGTTCGGTGTCGTCTATGCGACGTAGGGGGCCGGGCGTTGCAAGGCCCCGGAGGAATTGCCGTGAGACGTGCCCCGCTCCACCTGCTGCTCGCCGCGACCCTGTCGGCGCCTCTCGCGGCGCGCGCCGAAGAGGACCCCCAGGCGCCCGTCGGGACGGAAATCGAGGCCGTCGAGGCACCTCCCGCTCCTGCCCCGGCCCCTCCCCCTGCCGAGCCCGTGCCGCTGGCTGCTCAGGTCGTCACGACTGATGGCCTGCAGGTCGCCCTCCAGCCGGAGGGCGCCGGCGACACGAACGCCGAAGGAATCCCCGCCGAGGCGACGATCGTTCTCACCTCGGAGCACGCCCTCACCGACCTCCGGATCCGCCTGGTGGACGAGGCTGGGAAGCTCGTCCCCTCCGACGACCGCGCGACCATCGGCAAGGGCACCCGCTACGAGCTCCGGCCCCAGGGCGGCCTGGTGACCGGAACGCGCTATCGCCTCCTGGTGGACGGAAATAGCAGCTCCCACCCCTCGAGCGTCGACGGGACCACGTTTGCCGGCCGCAGCTTCTCGTTCCGAACCGCCGGCGAGAAGCCGGCGCCCCCTCCTCCGCCAGCGAAGGCGCCACGGAAGGCCAAGCGGCGGTAGCGGCAAGCGCCAGTCGCCACGCGACGACAGCCGACACGATAGGCGAAGGAGGCCGAGAGCGCTCCTTGCCCGCTCCGGGGCTGTGCATAGCTTCGAGGTTCCGCGAACAGGAGCCTCGACATGGCCGCTTCTCGAACAACGGCGGGCCCGAAGCCCAACGTCCTCGTGATCTTCGGCGACGACATCGGGATCTGGAATCTCTCCTGCTACAGCTCCGGGATGATGGGCTATCGCACGCCCAACATCGATCGCATCGCCGCCGAAGGGATGCGCTTCACCGATTTCTACGGTGAGCAGAGCTGCACCGCGGGCCGCGCGTCGTTCGCCACGGGGCAGTCGGTATTCCGGACGGGATTGAGCAAGGTCGGGATGCCGGGCGCCGACGTGGGGCTGCAGGCGGGGGATCCGACGATCGCCGAGCTCCTCAAGCCGCTGGGCTACGCCACCGGCCAGTTCGGGAAGAACCACTTCGGCGATCTCAACAAGTACCTGCCCACGATGCACGGCTTCGACGAGTTCTTCGGGAACCTCTACCACCTGAACGCCGAGCAGGATCCCGAGGATCCGGACTACCCGGATCCGAAGGACTTCCCCCACTTCCGGGAGCGCTTCGGCCCACGCGGTGTGCTCCACGCCTGGGCGACGGACGAGGACGATTCGACCGAGGAGCCGCGATGGGGCCGGGTCGGCAAGCAGCGGATCGAGGACACCGGCCCGCTCACCATCGAGCGCATGAAGACCTGCGACGACGAGTTCGTGGGGGCGGCGAAGGACTGGATCCGGCGGCAGCACGGCGCGAAGAAGCCCTGGTTCTGCTGGCTCAACACGACCCACATGCACCTGCGCACCCACACGAAGCCGGACAGCGTGGGCCAGGCGGGGCGGTGGCAGTCGCGCTACCACGACACGATGATCGACCACGATCGCAACGTGGGCGAGATGCTGAAGCTCCTCGACGACCTCGGCATCGCCGACGACACCATCGTCGTCTACAGCACGGACAACGGGCCCCACATGAACTCGTGGCCCGACGGCGCGATGACGCCGTTCCGCAGCGAGAAGGACACCAACTGGGAGGGCGCCTTCCGAGTTCCGGCGCTGGTCCGCTGGCCCGGCAGGATCCCCGCGGGGAAGGTGTCGAACGACATCGTCTCGCACCACGACTGGCTGCCCACGTTCCTGGCGGCGGCGGGCGAGTCGGACATCGTCCGGAAGCTGAAGGCCGGACACCAGGCCGCCGGAAAGACCTTCAAGGTCCACATCGACGGCTACGACCTCCTTCCCTACCTGACGGGGAAGGAGGAGAAGGGCCCGCGCGAGGGCTTCATCTACTTCAACGACGACGGCGATCTGGTGGCGCTGCGCTACGACAACTGGAAGGCCGTCTTCATGGAGCAGCGGTCCCCTGGGACGCTGGAGCTCTGGGCCGAGCCCTTCGTCGCGCTTCGAATCCCGAAGCTCTACAACCTGCGGACCGATCCCTTCGAGCGCGCCGACACGACCTCCAACTCCTATTGGGACTGGTACCTCAGCAAGTCCTACCTGATCATGGCGGCCCAGTCGGTGGTCGGCCGCTTCCTCGAGACCTTCGAGAAGTTCCCGCCCCGTCAGAAGGCGGCGTCCTTCACGATCGATCAGGTGATGGAGAAGATGGAGCGCTCGATCAGCGGCTACGGTCGCTGAGGGGGGCCGAGAGCCAGGCCCCTGCAGCTCAGAAGCGCGACCGCAGCTCCCCGAGGATCTTCGAGACGTCGTAGAGGACGTCGCCCCTCTCGTAGATCCGCACCGGCTCGATGGGCAGCCCGGTCTGCTCGACGAGCCGGTTGTAGCCGATGTCGAAGAGGGGCCGGAGCTGGATGGCGTCGTAGAGGTTGTATTCGACCAGCGTGCAGAGCGCGCCCAGGTCGCGATCGTCATCCCAGCGATGCCAGAGGCGCACGGCCTCGTATCCGTCGACGCCCTCCACCTCGCCGGGACGGGTGAGGCCCAGCCGCGCCTCGATCTTCTTGAGCCCACCCTGCTCGCCGAGGCGCTTGAACACCGAGCGCAGGTCGACGTGGACGGGCGGGATCGGCAGGCCGGGGAAGGCGCGCCGGAGGACGGGGAGGTCGAACGAGGCGCCGTTGAAGGTGACGACGACGTCGTAGCCTTCGAGCATCTCGCCGAGCCCGTTCATGCTCACGCCGCGGACGAACGCGCGCGGGCCGTCCTCGCCGTGGACCGCCACGGAGGTCACGACGTCGGTGAAACCGTCCGTCTCGATGTCGAGGAAGCAGGTCCGCCCGAGGGCCCAGGGCCAGAGACGCCAGTGCTCGGCCGGCGAGATCCGCCTGGCCAGGCCTCGCACGTCGCCCTCTTCGAAGAGGGCCTGGAGCTCGTCGATGCCCCGGCGCAGGCCGTCGTCGAGCCGAGGCGACAGGAGGACGCCAGAGCGAGGGACCTCGTTCCACGACCGGATCCCCTTGGCCCAGAGCTCCCGCTCTCGGGACGGCCCGATGCCGGGGAGGCCGCGGAAGGTCGAGGTGATCATCTAGCCGAGCTCGCCCGACGCGAGGAGCGGCAGGAGCGGCAAGTCGGCCTCGCAGAAGGGAAGCTCGGGCAGCCGCGAGCGCTCGACCCAGGCGAGCTGATGGGCCTCGTAGGGCTGCGGGACCGCGTCCGGGGACATGCGCGCGCGGTACAGGGCCAGCTCCACTGCGAGGTCGGCGTAGACGTGGGCGGTCTCCCAGAGCTTGGGGCCCACCTCCACCTGGACGCCGAGCTCCTCGGAGCACTCGCGGGCGACCGCGGCCTCGTCGCTCTCGCCGGCCTCGACCTTGCCGCCGGGGAACTCCCAGAGCAGGCCGCGGCTCTTTCCCGGCGGCCGCTGCTGCACGAGGATCGTCTCGCCCCGCGACAGGAGCGCCGCCACTACCCGCACGCGCTTCACGCTTCGGACCTCACCGCTCCGACGGACACTTCAGCGCTTCTCCGCGACGAGCTCGAGCCGGTAGAAGAAGCCCAGGTCGGAGAGCGCGTAGATCGTGGACCCGATCGTTCCCGGCGGCGTCGAGAAGCCGGAGCCGGGATGGAAGCGCCCGAGGGGCTTCCCCGTCTCGGTGGCGGCGATCAGGATCCCCTCCGGACCGGACATGAGGACCACGCCGTTGATGACTACGGGCCTCGTCACGAAGCTCTTGCCCAGATCGATGGTCCACGCGGGCGCGCCGCTGTCCGCCTGGAAGGCCCTGGCCTTCCCTGCCCCGCCGACGAGGAGGAGGCCGCCCGAGGGCGTGAGCGAAGCGGCACCCTGGGCATCGGCCCGCCAGCGGATCTTCCCGTTCGCCGCGTCATAGGCGTAGACGCCGTCGTTGAACACCGTGGCGTAGACCACGCCGTTCTGGACGACCGGTGCGGCGAGGGAGTTCGGGAACTTCTCCAGCGAGCGCCCTGCCCCCTGCGTCTGCCAGATCACCCGGCCGTCCTCTGCGCCGAGGGCGACGACGGCGCCGTCGGAGAACCCGGCGTACACGCGGCCGTTGCTGAGCGTGATGGCGGTTCCGCCGTGGACGCCGAGGGCCGTGGGCGTGCTGCGGCGGTAGACCCAGAGCGGATCGCCGGTGGCCGGATCGAGGGCGTGGACTGCGTCGTGGTCCGTGCCGACGAAGACAGCCGAGTCCGTGACCGCCGCACGCGCGAGCACCTGCCCGCCGAGGTTCTGGGTGAAGAGGAATTCGCCGTTGAAGCGGTCGATACCGTAGAAGAAGCCGTCGGTCGTACCGATGAACACGGCCTCTTCGCTGATCGCGGCGGAGCCGACGGGAGCCGCCTTGAGCTGGCGATTCCAGAGCTCCCGATCCCGCGCGTCGAACAGCCGGACGAGGCCGTTCCGCGACCCCACGAAGACGTCGCCGTTGTCCGCCGCGACGGACGGGCCGGCGATCTCCCTGGGCTCGTAGCCGAGGAGCTCACGCTCGGTGAGCTCCTTCTTCCACTCGACCCTCACCACCCGGTGGCGGGTGGCGATGGCCCTGCCGCGCTTGACCTCCGGACGATCAGGGAGGCGCGAGGCCTCAGCGGCTCCGGAGAACGTCAGGAGCGTCGCCGCGGCGACCAGCGGCAGGGCGCGCATGCTACTTCCCGTCGTCGGCTGCGGCCTGGGCGGCGGCAGGATGCCGGAAGTCGAGGGCGGCGAGGCGATCCGAGCTGCTGCGCGTCACCGGGCTCTCGGCGTAGCCGTCCTTGAGCTCCTGGTAGAGCTTGCGGGCGTCGTCCCACTTCGACTGCTGCTCGAGGAGGCGCGCCTTCCCGAAGAGCGACCGGTCCTTGTAGGTCGGCGCCTCGGCGGCGAGGCGATCCATGGCGGCCATCGCGCCGTCGAAGTCCTTCTTGCCCTCGAGGGCGAGGGCCCGGCCCTCGAGCCCCATGAAGCGCAGGCTGTTGGAGCGAGGGGCCTTGGCGAGGAACTCGTCGTAGAGGGCGAGCGCCTCGTCGAAGCGGCCGAGCTTGAACTGCGCGTCGGCGAGGGAGAGCGTCGCGCCCATGGCGCTGCTCGAGCCGGCGTGATCCTTGCGCAGCTGGGTGAGGGCATCCGCCACGGCCTGCTGCTTGGCGGCCTCCGAGGGGAAGGTCTCCTCGGGCTTTTCACCGGCCTCGGCGGGAACGGCGGCGGGATGGGCGTCGACCCTCCGCTGCGCGAGCTCCAGCGCGCTGGAGAGCGCCCCGCCGGCGGTAGCGTCCACCTTCGCCTCCGAGCTGCCGAAGACGATACCCAGGGTGACGATCACGACGAGGGCGATGCCGCCCGCCGTCGCGGTCTCACGGGGATGCGTCTGCGTCCACTCCAACCACGATCCGGTCGTCGTCTCGAACTTGTCGGGGCTCTGCAGCTCCCGCTTGGTCATCTTGGTTGCCAAGGAATCGCGCCTCCTGGTTGGCGGCCTGAAAATCCGCGCAACCGTAGAAAAACCCTGTTGGAACGTCAACGGAGAACAGAACGCTCGATGGCGTGCGTTCGCATCCCGACGGCTCGGAGGACGGGCGAGCCGGCCGGTCCTGGCGAAGGTCGGCTCCATTGACGTTTTGCACCTCGGGCTTGACCCATGTCCGGGATCCGATCTTCGATGCCAGCCATGCGCTCGCTCCTTGCCTTGTCGATGTTCCTCCTTGCAGCCGTTCTTCCGATCGCTCCCGCGCGGGGCGACATCCTCCGCGTCGGCCTCGAGGGCGGCGTCATGGGGCCGGGCTTCGTCGGCGGCTCCATGACCGGTCCGGTGGGCCTGGCGACCGCGCGCATCGGCCTCGGCGGGCGGATGGCGCTGAGCGGAGGGGCCGGGATGCTCCGGCTGAACCCGGAAGTAGGAGATCCGACCACGGCCGCCTTCGTCCCCGTCACCCTCCAGCTCCGGTTGGACGTGGCGTCGATCACGCCCTACATCGGCGCGGGCGCGTCCTGGGTGCACGTCTTCAGCAAGGACTTGAATGGCGCTCCCGACTCGCTGAGCGCGCTGGTCGAAGCAGGCCTGGACGTTCCCCTCGCTCCCTTCCTGGCCGCCGGGCTCCACCTGATGTACGGCGGCCTCGGCGCGACCTCGGCGAGCTTCGGCGCGTCCACCCTGATCACGGCAGGTCTCTCGATCGGGATCTGAGCGCTCGTGATGAATCTCACGAGCGCTCGCAGAGCCGAAGGAGCAGAGGAAACGGGTCGCGAACGCAGTCGCGTCGACGCGGCTATCGCCGCGGCCGCGTCCTGCCCGCCGCCTTCTCCTTCACCCGCTTCGGAGGCGGCCTCAGCGAGGCCTTCCGCTTGAAGACGAGCCGGAGCGGCACCTCGAGCTCGAAGACCTCCCGCAGCTTGTTCGCCACGTAGCGGCGGTACTCGGGCGGAACGAGGTCGGGCCGGTTCGTCTGGACCACGAAGGTCGGCGGTCGGATCCCGACCTGCGCGATGTAATAGACCCGCGCACGCTGCCCGCCCACCACTGGCAGGCCGTGGTGGTTGGAGATGTCCTCGAGGAGCCGGTTGAGCTTGGGCGTCGGCACCCGCGACGACGCTTGGTCGAAGAGGCGCACGGCGCGGTCGAGCACGCCCTTCACGTGGGCGCCGGTGAGGGCCGAGACGAAGATGGACGGCGCGAAGGCGAGGAAGGGCATCTTCCAGACGAGGTCGTCGCGGAAGGTCTGGGCCTTCTTCGCGTCACCCGCGACGAGATCCCACTTGTTGACGACCACGATGACCGGCTTGCCCTGCTCCACCGCGAGGCTGGCGATCTTCAGGTCCTGCTCCACCGCCATCTCGGTCGCGTCGAGGAGCATCACCACTACGTCCGAGGCCTCGGCCGCCTTCAGCGCCCGCACCACCGAGTAGGCCTCGACGCGCATGGCGATCGAGCGCTTGCGGCGGATGCCCGCGGTGTCGGTGAGGATGAAGTGCCGGCCCTTGTGCTCGAGCTCCGCGTCGACCGGATCGCGGGTGGTGCCGGCGATCGGGCTGGTGACGAAGCGCTCCTCGCCGATGAGCTGGTTGACGAGGGTGCTCTTGCCGACGTTCGGCCTGCCGATGATCGCGAGGCGGATCGGCCGTGCGGCCAGGTCCTCCACCACCTCCTCGGTGGCCTCCTCGTCCAACGCCTCGGGCACAGGCTCAGGCTCAGGGGCGGGCGGCAGCGCCGTCATCACGGCGTCCAGGAGATCCTCGGTGCCGCGGCCGTGCTCGGCGGACACCGGGAGGATCCGATCGATCCCGAAGCGATGGAACTCGGAGAGGAAGCCCTCCTCCTCCCGCTTGAAGGAGTCGATCTTGTTCACGGCGAGGAAGAGCGGCTTCCCGCTTCGGCGCACCATCGACGCGATGTCCACGTCGACACCGGTGGGCCCCTCGTGGCCGTCGACCACGAGGAGCACCGCCTGGGCCTCGTCGATCGCGAGCTGCGCCTGGTCGCGCACCTGCTGGATCAGCCGGTCGGGCGTATCGGGCTCGAAACCGCCCGTGTCCACCAGGAGGAATCGCCGCCCCCCGTGCTCCGCCTCGAAGTAGTTGCGATCCCGGGTTACGCCCGGGAGGTCTTCGACGATCGCCACCCTCTTGCCGATGATCCGGTTGAAGAGGGTCGACTTGCCCACGTTGGGCCTGCCGACGATGGCCACCACCGGCATGACTCGAGCTGCGCTCACGATCCGTACCCCAGGCGCCGAAGCGCATCCTGCCTCTCGCTCCAACGAGGCTCGACCGAGACCTGCAGCGCGAGGAAGACCTTGCAGCCAAGCAGGCGCTCCATCTCCTTGCGCGATCCGGTGCCGATCTTCTTGAGCATCTCGCCCTTGCTGCCGATCAGGATCGCCTTCTGCGAGTCCCGCTCCACGAAGATCCGCGCGAAGATCCGCACCAGCCCGCGGCCGTCGCGCTCGGACTCGTCGAAGTCCTCGATCACCACCGCGGTGCTGTAGGGAACCTCCTGGTGCGTGGTCCGGAGGATCTGCTCGCGGACGTACTCCGACGCGATGAAGCGCTCGGCCAGGTCCGTGAGCATGTCCTCGGCGAAGATCGCCGGACCCTCGGGGAGGTGCTCGCCGATGGTGTGCAGCAGGCTCTCGACGCCGTCGCCCTTCAGGGCCGACAGCGGGAAGATCGTCGCGCCCGGGAGCTCCGCCTGCCACGCCTGGATCACGGGCAGCAGCATCTCCTTGGGGATCGTGTCGATCTTGTTGATCCCGAGGATCGCCGGCTTTCCGCTCGCCCGGAGCCTCTCGAGGATGAACTGGTTGGCCTCGCCGATCTCCACCCGGAAGCCCGAGGGCGACGAGGAGTCCTTCATCAGCCCGGGCTCGATCAGATAGAGGACGACGTCCACCTCGGAGAGGATCCCGAGGGCCTGATCGACCATGAAGCGGTTGAGGCTGCCCTTGGCGCGGTGGATACCGGGGGTGTCGAAGAGCGCCACCTGCAGCTCGGGGCGGTTCAGCACCCCGAGCACGCGGTTCCGCGTCGTCTGCGGCTTCGAGCTGACGATCGCGAGCTTCTCCCCGATCAGGCGGTTGAGCAGCGTGCTCTTGCCTACGTTCGGTCGCCCGATGATCGCGCAAAAACCGGCGCGATGCGGCAAATCGTCACGCTTCCTCACCAAATCTCCAACCGTCCGATCCGGATTCTCCGCCCAACGCAGGGAGGAACCGATTCAGGCGCCTCCGCCGGTGATCACGAGCTTCTCGAGGACCACGTCCTGCTGCGGCCGGTCGTTGGGGCCGCAGGCTACGCGAGCGATCGCGCGGACCACTTCCATTCCCTCGATCACCTCACCGAAGATCGTGTGCCGGCCGTTCAGCCAGGGCGTCGCGATCTCGGTGATGAAGAACTGGGAGCCGTTCGTGTTGGGGCCCGCGTTCGCCATGGCCAGGAGGCCCGGCTTGTCGAACTTGCGGCCGCTCTGGAACTCGTCCTCGAACTTGTAGCCGGGCCCGCCGGTGCCGCGGCCGAGGGGATCGCCGGCCTGGATCATGAACTCGGGGATCACCCGGTGGAAGATCGTCCCATCGTAGAGGGGCTTCTTCGTCTTCATGCCCGTGCGCGGGTCGGTCCACTCCTTCTCGCCGGTCGCGAGGCCCACGAAGTTCGCCACCGTCTTCGGCGCGTCCTCGGGGAAAAGGCGGACCACGATGGTCCCGAGGGAGGTCTCGAAAGTCGCGAGATTGGCTTCGTTCATGGCCTTGGTCCACCTTCTGCCCATACGACGGGCACACGGGCTATGCGCAGGGGCGCGGAATCTAGGCCGCGGACCCCCTGCTGGCAAGCACGAAACATCCGACCGTGTCGACTTCGTTCCGGGCCCGATCGCGCTTAGACGGGCAGCCGGCCTCTACCGATCGCCGAGGGCCCCGATGGCCTCCCGGGCGGCGAGCTGCTCGGCGTCCTTCTTGGAACGGCCCTCGCCCCTCCCGAAGAGGGTTTCCCCGACCCAGAGCTCGACGGAGAAGACCTTGGCGTGGTCGGGCCCCCGCTCCTCCACGAGGCGGTAGCGCGGCGCGGCACCGAGCCTCGCCTGGGCGAGCTCCTGCATCTGCGTCTTGAAATCGCGGTTCGCCAGGGACGTGCCGGCCCTCTCGAGGGAGGGAAGGAAGAGCCGGTCGACCACCGCGAGGACCTTCGGAAGCCCGCCGTCCAGATAGAGGACGGCGATCACCGCCTCGAGCGCGTCGGCCAGGAGGCTGGGCTTGGTGCGCCCGCCCGAGAGCTCCTCTCCCCTGCCCAGGAAGAGCAGCTCCCCGAGCCCGATCGAGGTCGCGACCTCGAAGAGGCCCTCTTCGTCGACGATCGAGGCCCGAAGCTTCGAGAGCGTCCCCTCGCTCGCCTCCGGGAAGCGCTCCATGAGCCGCTGGCCGATCGCCAGGTCGATCACGGCGTCGCCGAGGAACTCCAGGCGTTCGTTGTCCAACAGCCCCTCGCCGCGGTGCTCGTTGACGTAGCTCTTGTGCGTCAACGCCGCGAGGGCGGTCTGGCGATCCGGCAGCGGGATCTGGAGGCGCTGCTCGAGCTGTGCGACGGGATCCATGGGCGCAGCGGAATCCTACGTTCCCGGCCCGCCCGATAGGAAGCGCTTTCGGCTCCGAGGATTCCCACGCGAAGAGCCTCTCGGGACGGTTTTCCTGGGGTTCCCCTTTGCGCTCGATCTGCTAGGAAGCCCTCGGACCGGCGAACCGAGCCACCATCTCGAAGAGAGAGCCTGCATGAGATCCTTCCTGATCGCCTTCGTCGCGCTCGCATCGGCGTCCAGCGCGAGCGCCGCGCCCGCCGACGAGCTGGAGGCGCGCGCCAAGACCTTGACCGTCCCGGGCGCCAAGAGCCCAGAGACCGACCAGACGGTGAAGCTGGTCGCCGAGCTCGGGACCGCCCTGGCGCGAGGCAACACCGAGACCTTCCACATCCACACCAGCGGTCGCCTGACCATCGCCCCCGGCAGGGATTGGGTCCTCGAGACCTTCGGCCACGCGCTCTTCGAGGAGTCACGCGGGTCGACCACCGCCAACAACTGGGGTCTCTCGCAGCGGGGCGATCGTTTCGTCTCCGAGCGGGTCTCGATCTTCGCGGCGGGCCAGGCCGAGAGGGACGTCTTCGCGGGCATCAAGATCCTGCTGGCGGCCCAGGTCGGCGCGACCTACCTCGCGTGGGAGACCCGCGATCCGGAGAAGGCCGAGCTGATCACCAACCGGCTCCGGCTCGAGCTCGGCGGCTACGGTGCCCGGGAGAACTTCACGCTCTCCCCGGCCGCCCCTCCCGACGCGGTCCTGACCGCGAACGACCGGAACATCTGGGCGTCCCGCGTCGCGGTCTCCTACCTCCACGCCCTCTCCCGGACCTCCACCTTCGGTTTGGATTCCGAATACATCCAGGACTACAACGACACCGCCAACGTGGTCGTGAACACCAGCGGGTACGTGGCCGCCGCGATCAACGACAGCTTCGCGCTCAAGCTCACGGCGACCCACCGATTCGACAACGTCCCGGCCGAGGCCCAGCCGCCGCTCAAGAAGAACGACTTCCTGCTCACGGCGGGCCTGGTCGTCACGCTTTAACGGAAGAGGGGGCGCGCCTGCTCGAGCGCCCCCTTCTCGACGCAGGGACCTACCGCAGCCGCGCGGCGATGGTCTCCACCAGCGTGTAGGGATCCGCCTCGCGGCGAGCGATGCGCGTGGCCAGCTCGTCGAGCTCGCCCTGCTCCTCGGCGATGCGCTCCAGCGCAGACGCGACCAGCCGCTCCCGAAGGATCGCGAGGAACTCGGCCCGGGCGCGGGTGGCCTCCCGGGCGAGCCTGCCGCCGGCCTTCTCCAGGTGCGCCCGGTGCTTCTCGATCGTCGCCACCAGATCGTCGAAACCCTTGTCGCGGGTCGCGATGGTCCGGACGATCTCCGGCTCCCAGGTGAAATCGTCGGCGCGGGCCTGGGCCGGCGTGGTCGCGTGGAAGCGATGGAGCGAGTCGTGATCCGTCGGCATCGTGACGTGCCGCAGCTCGATCATCCCTCGGAGCTCGCGCTCCGTGCGATCCACGCCCGGCCGGTCGGCCTTGTTGATCGCGAAGACGTCGGCGACCTCGAGGATCCCCGCCTTGATCGCCTGGATGTCGTCGCCCATGCCGGGGACGACCACGACGATGGTGGTGTGGGCCAGGGAGGCGACGTCGATCTCGTCCTGGCCGACGCCGACGGTCTCGACGAGGATCACGTCCTTGCCCATGGCGTCCATCACCCGGATCACGTCCGAGCTGGACCGGGAGAGGCCGCCCAGCGAACCGCGGGTCGCCAGCGAGCGGATGAAGACGCCGGGGTCGAGGGCGTGGTCCTGCATCCGGATCCGATCGCCGAGGATCGCGCCGCCGGAGAAGGGGCTGGTCGGATCGATCGCCACCACGCCGACCGTCTTGCCGGCCTTGCGGTAGTGGGCGATCAGCCGATCCGTGATGCTCGACTTGCCCGCGCCGGGGCTCCCCGTGATCCCGACGATGTAGGCGCCGCCGGTGGAGGGAAAGAGCGCCCGCAGCACCTCGACGGCGGCGGGATCGCGATCGTCGAGGCCGCGCATGAGCCGCGCCGCGGCCCGGATGTCGCCTCCCAGCACCTTCTCGGCGATCGCCTGGGCGTCGCCGTCCTTCCGCACCACCTTCGCCATCCCGTACCTACTTGAGCAGCTCGCGGCTGATCACGATCCGCTGGATCTCGCTGGTCCCCTCGCCGATCTCGCAGAGCTTGGCGTCACGGAGGTAGCGCTCCACCGGGAACTCCTTGGTGTAGCCATAGCCGCCGTGGATCTGCAGGGCCTTGTTGCACGCGCGGCTCGCCGCCTCGGAGGCGAAGAGCTTGGCCATGGAGGCCTCGCGGGTGAAGGGCTTGCCCTCGTCGGCGAGCGTGGCCGCGCGCTGCACCAGCAGGCGGGCCGCGTCCATCTCGGTCTGCATGTCGGCGAGCATGAAGCGGATCGCCTGGAAGTCCGCGATCGGGTGGCCGAAGGCCTGGCGCTCGAGGGCGTAGGCCCGTGCCTCCTCGATGGCGCCGCGCCCGAGGCCCACGGCCAGCGCGCCGATGGTGATCCGGCCGCGGTCGAGGATCTTGCACGTGTCGATGAAGCCACTGTCGACCTGGCCGATGCGGTTCGAGTCGGGGACCTCGCAGTTCTCGAAGACGAGCTCCGCGGTGTCGGACGAGCGCATGCCGAGCTTGTGCTTCACCGGCACCGTCTTGAAGCCCGGCGTTCCGGGCTCCACGACGAAGGCGGTGATGCCCTTCTGCTTCTTGGCCTTGTCCGTGGACGCGAGGACCACGTAGACGCCGCCGACGGTGCCCTGGGTGATCCACATCTTGGAGCCGTTGAGGACCCAGTGGTCGCCCTTGCGCACCGCGGTGGTGAGCAGGCCGGCCGCGTCGGACCCCGACGCCGGCTCGGAGAGGCCCCAGGCGCCCATCGCCTCGCCGGTGGCGAGCTTCGGCAGCCACTTCGCCTTCAGCTCCTCGCTGGCGAACCACTTGATGTGGTTGGTGCAGAGGCCGTTGTGCGAGGCGACGGTCAAGCCCAGCGAGCCGTCGTAGCGCGCGATCTCCTCGATCACCGTGGCGATCCCCAGGGAGGAGAGCCCCACCCCGCCGTATTCCTCGGGCACGCCCATGCCCAGGAGGCCGAGCTCGCCGATCTTCCGGACGGTGGCTGCAGGGAAGCTCTCCTTCTCGTCCCACTCGCGGGCGAAGGGCTTCACCTCGGTTTCACAAAAATCGCGGACGGTCTTTCGGAGCGCGACGAGCTCCTCGGGAAGCTGAAAGTCCATGGTTCTCTCTGCGTCGGTCAGACGGGGTAGACGGAGTGCTTCTTTCGGGGCCGCTCCGCCTTCTTCTCCGAATAGAGATCGAAGCGGGCGATCAGTTCCGCGCGAAGGCGGTGACCCGGGACGATTCCATCGATCACGAGCTCGCTGGCGAGCTTCTTGATGTCGATGTCTTCCTCGTACTCCTTGCGGAGCTGCTGGACGTATGCGGCGCGCTCGGCCTCGGGCTTCTCCTGGATCTTGTTGAAGAAGACCGCGTTCACCGCCGCCTCCGGGCCCATGACCGCGATCATCGCCTGCGGGAGCGCGAGCGTGCAATCCGGGGCGAAGCCCGGACCGCCCATGGCGTAGAGGCCGGCGCCGTAGGCCTTGCGCACAATCACGCTGATCCGGGGCACCGTGGCCTCGGAGACCGCGGAGATCATCTTCGCGCCGGCCCGGATGATCCCCGCCCTCTCGACCTTGGTGCCGATCATAAAGCCCGGCACGTCGGAGAGGTAGAGGATCGGGATGTTGAAGGCGTCACAGAGCTGGATGAAGCGCGCCGCCTTGTCGGCGGAGTCGACGAAGAGCACGCCGCCCTTGTAGTTGGGCTGGTTCGCGAGGATGCCGACCGGCCTGCCGTCGAGGCGGGCGAGGCAGGTGACCATCTCCTGCGCGAAGAGCTTCTTGACCTCCACCATCGAGTCCTCGTCGACGATCTCGGCGATGAGGTGCTTGATGTTGAAGGGCTTGTTCTGGTCGGCGGGGATCAGCTCCTCGATCGGCTTCCCGCCCGCCTTCGGGGGCTTGCCCGCGATACGGGGCGGCTGCTCGTCGCAGTTCCGCGGGAAGTAGGAGATGTACTGGCGGGCCCACTCGATGGCCTCGGCCTCGGTCTTCACCAGCACGTCGCCGCAGCCGGAGACCGAGCAGTGCATCCTCGCGCCGCCCATCTCCTCGAGGGTCACCTTCTCGCCGATGACCATCTCGGCCATGCGGGGCGAGCCCAGGTACATCGAGGCGTTCCCCTCGACCATCACCACCACGTCACAGAAGGCGGGGATGTAGGCGCCGCCGGCGGCGGAGGGGCCGAAGAGCAGGCAGATCTGCGGGACCATCCCCGACAGCTCCACCTCGTTGAGGAAGATGCGCCCGGCGCCGCGGCGGCCCGGGAACATCTCGACCTGATCGGTGATCCGCGCCCCGGCCGAGTCGACCAGGTAGAAGAGCGGGCAGCGCAGGCTCTTGGCCTGCTCCTGGATCCGAAGGATCTTCTCGACCGTGAGCTTGCCCCACGAGCCCGCCTTCACGGTGGAGTCGTTGGCCATCACGGCGACGGTGCGGCCTTCGATCCGCGCGAGGCCCGTGACCACGCCGTCGGCAGGGAGCTCCGGGTCGAGGCAGTTCGCGAGGAGGCCGTCCTCCACGAACGAGCCCTCGTCCACGAGGAGCCGGATCCGCTCCCGGGCGAAGAGCTTGCCCGACTCGGCGTT
Source organism: Vulgatibacter incomptus (assembly GCF_001263175.1). Taxonomy (GTDB): domain Bacteria; phylum Myxococcota; class Myxococcia; order Myxococcales; family Vulgatibacteraceae; genus Vulgatibacter; species Vulgatibacter incomptus. The sequence goes on from NZ_CP012332.1 coordinate 1,629,498, forward strand.
CTTCTCGTGATACTTCTTCGCACCACCGGTGAGAACGCGGGCTTCGAGCCCTTCCAGCTCACGATCCCGCGATCCCGGCGGATTCTTCGAATCAGCGCTCACCTTCGACCTCCCGAGAGGCGGGTTTTGTCGTCCACGCAAGCGGGCAAGTCAACCGCCGTGTGCACCTCTCAGAGCGTATGAAGCGATCGCCCCCGCGGTGCGGGCGCGGTCGCTTCATCTCGCGCTACGCGCGAGAGGCGCTCCTTTCTTCGTTTGCTCGCCTCCGGCTCGCGAGAGGGGGAGCCTCCCGGCGCCTGCCTCGAAGCGCGTTGCCTGGATGACCGGCGAATGGCAGCATCGCCCGTTTCCCGAGGACTCTCATGGAAAATTCGACCGCGTTCGGCGTCCCCTCGCCTGCTGAGAAAGACACGCTGGCCGGGATCCTGGCCCTGGCCTTCGCCTTTCCGGTGGAGGATTCGCGGGCCTGGCTGGATCGCGTGTTGATCGAGAACGTCCGGGTCCATCGGGAGGACGAGCGGGTCGCGGGCGGCCTCATCGCCTACCCCCTGGGCCAGTGGTTCGGCGGCCGGAGCGTGCCCATGGCCGGGATTGGAGGCGTGGGCGTCGAGCCCGCGGCCCAGGGCAAGGGCGTCGCCACCCGGATGATGCGGACGGCCATGCGGGAGCTCGCTGCCGAGGGCTACGCCCTCTCCTGCCTCTATCCGGCGACGCAGCCGCTCTACCGGCGGGCCGGCTACGAGAGGGCGGGCTCGAACTTCGAGATCCGCGTCCCCGCCAACCTGCTCGCCCTCGGCGATCGCTCCCTGCCTCTTCGCCCCGCGACGCCCAAGGACCTGGAGGCGATCCGCGCCCTCCACCGTGAGCACGGCCGCGCGAGGCCGGGCTCGGTGGACCGTTCGCCGCAGCTCTGGCAGCGGATCCTGGATCCCTGGAGGACGCCGAAGCCGACCGGCTTCGTGGTCGAGCGCGACGGAGCCATCGACGGCTACTGCTTCTTCGCCCGTACCCACAAGCCCGAGGGTCGGCAGGCGCTCAAGGTCAACGACATGGTGGCCGCATCGCCCCAGGCCGCGACTCGCCTCCTCACCTTTCTCGGCGATCACCAGAGCCTCGTCGACGACGTGAGCTGGTCTGGTGGCGACGCCGATCCCCTCCTCGCGCTCCTGCGCGAGCCGCGCCATTCGGTGGAGATCCGCGACGTGTGGATGCTCCGGATCCTGAACGTCGCCAAGGCGCTTTCGGCGCGGGGCTATCCGCGCGGGTTCTCCGCGTCGCTCGACCTCGAGATCTTCGACGAGGTGATCCCGACCAATCGCGGTCGCTTCGTCCTCGACGTGGCGGGGGGCGAAGCCCGGGTTCGCTCGGGCGGCGACGGGAGCCTGAAGATGCACGTGAGGGGTCTCGCCCCCCTCTACACCGGCTACCTCCCGGCTTCGAATCTGGCGCTCATCGGGCTGCTGGAGGGAGACGAGGCCGCGCAGGAGCTCGCCACGGCGCTCTTCGCCGGGCCGGCCCCCGCCATGAGCGACTTCTTCTAAGCGACCGACCTTCGGCGTGTGCCCCGCTCGGATCGGGTCGGCGTCCGATTTGAAGTTGACTCTGCCTCTCAACTTCAACTATACCCGCTTCGCAACGAAGGGAGACCTCGACATGAACGGCTCCGACGCCCGTGAGGAAGGCTGCGAAGAGGTTCGCTGCCTCTGCGGAAACCTCCTCGCCCGCCTCGTCCCCGGTGGTGTCGAGCTGAAGTGCCGCCGTTGCAAGAGGAGCATCACCCTGCCCCTCCAGAGCGGTGGGGAGGACCTCCCCTGACGAATCCGCCGCCCGACGGCGGATCGACACCCCTGCGGGAGCCGCGCTCCCGACCCGCCTAGCGGCCAGAGGCCCTCGCGCCCAGCGCCCGGTTCGAACGCATCCGACCGGAAGTTTCGCTGCCCCGAGGATCCCTTGTCCGCCCACGTCACGCGCCTCGCGCTCCTCAGCTCCTGCGCCCTGGCGCTCGTCCCCGCCGCCAGCCTCGCCGACGACGTCTCGGAGGTCGCCTCCGACGCTCCCGAGTTCGAGACGGTGATCACCGGCTCCCGCTCGGCGGTCTCGGTCGACGAGTCCCCCGTCGACACCCTCGTGATCACGCGGCGCGACATCGAGGCGTCCGGCGCCCGCGACGTGGCGGAGGCCCTCGCGAGCCAGCCCGGCGTCGAGCTCGTGCGCGACGGCGTCAGCGGCGTCGGCGTCCGCCTCCAGGGCCTCCAGCCGGAGCACGTGCTGATCCTGGTGGATGGCCAGCGGGTCCCCGGGCGGAGCCGGGGCGTCATCGACCTCTCGCGCTACGCAGCCGATCGCGTCGCGTGGATCGAGGTGGTGAAGGGCCCGACCTCGTCGCTCTACGGCTCGGACGCCATGGGCGGCGTGGTGAACATCGTCACGAGGCGGGACCCGAGGCGCCCGGTCGAGGCGAGCCTCCAGGCACGGACGGACTCCCTCGGCGCCTACGAGCTCGACGGGAGCGCGGCCGTCCGCAAGGGAGCTTCGAGCGCGCTCCGGCTCGCTGCCGGTCTTCGCCGAAGCAGCGCCTTCCGCCTCGTTCCCGAAAGCGTCTCCACCAGCGGCAGCTCACGAGACGAGCTCGACCTCGAGTTCCAGGGCGAGCAGGCCCTCGGCGAAGGTCTTCGCGTCTCGGGCAGCGCGTCCTGGCTCTCGACCGATCGGGAGAGCGTGGACCTGGGCTCCGGGGGCGCCACCTTCGACCGCTACGATCGCACCCGGATCTACTCGTTCACGCTGGAGCCGAGGATCTCCCTCGGCGGCAGCGGTGCGCTCCTCCTCACCCTCCACCACTCGCGCCTCGACAACCAGCTCCTCCAGGATCAGCGCGGCTCGAACGCCCTGGATCAATACCAGCACAGCGTCGAGGGCCTCTGGCAGGGAGGCGTCCAGCACAACGTCCAGCTCGGCAGCCACCGCCTCACGTCCGGTGCCGAGCTCCTCTTCGAGGATCTCGAGTCGCCGAGGCTCGACGGCGGCAGGGGGGATCGCTTCCGCCCCGCCCTCTTCGTCCAGGACGACTGGGTCCTGTCGGGCGAGACCTCGCTGGCCCTGACGCCCGGCCTCCGCCTCGACCACGACTCGCGCTTCTCCACCGCGCTCTCGCCCAAGATCTCCGCCCGCTACTCCCCGTTGGAGGAGCTCCAGCTCCGCGCGAGCTACGGCTGGGGCTTCCGGGCGCCCAGCTTCCAGGAGCTCCTGCTCCGCTTCGAGAACCCTTCTGCGGGCTACGTCGTCGAGGGCAACCCCGACCTCCAGCCCGAGACCTCGCGAGGAGGCAGCGTCGGCGCCTCCTACCGGGCCACCCGGTGGCTGGATCTCTCGGCGAGCGTCTTCCGCAACGACATCCGCCAGCTCATCACCAGCGGGACGATCGCCGAAGGCGCTCCTGGGCAGCCGGCCCGCTTCGGCTATCTCAATGTCGCCTCGGCGATCACGCAGGGAGTCGAGGCGGGCGCGACGGTCCGGCCATTGCGCGGCGTCTCCGTGACGGCCGGATACCAATTGCTGGACGCGCGGGATCTCTCCTCGGATCGGCTGCTGGAGGGCCGCGCCCGCCACAACGTCACGCTCGCCGCCTCGTGGATCGAGCGGCAGTCGGGGCTCTCCGCGAGCGCCCGCGGGGAGTGGGTGGGTGAGAGGCCCTTCTACTCCCTGGAGGACGGATCGAGCCGAGTGGCCGAGTCGCATGTCTTCGCGAGCGCCCGCGTCGCCAAGGAGCTGGGCGGCGGCTTCACCGCCTTCGTCGGGGCCGAGAACCTCTTCGACGCCGGCGATCCCGAGGACTTCGCAATTCCCCCGCGCTCGATCTTCGCGGGGGCCTCCGTCCGCTACTGACCCGCGGTCCCTACCTACGAGCGCCACCGGCGCTCCCTGGAGAACAGATGAAACGATTCCTTTTCGTAGCCATCGCCAGCCTCGCCTTCGCCGCCTGCGGCGACGATCTCAGGGACGATCACCCTTCCATCGACGACCCTGGCGAGAACGAGACCGGCCTGGTGGATGTGCAGGAGGAGGCCGGCGGCAGTTTCCTCGTCCGGGTGGACGCGACCTCCGAGACGGACTGGGTCTTCCTCGACATCGAGTCGAGAAAGGAAGCAGATCAGGCGGGTCCATGGCACCTGGCCTTCCGCCGCCAGAACGTGGTTGCCAACGGTCCGGCCGGCGTGGGCGTGGCGTGGGCCGCAGGCAGCGATCCCTCGGCCACGGAGGTGCCGCCGCCCTCCTCCTTCCGCTTCGACGGGCCGCTCGACCAGCCTGCCGCGGAGGGCGCCTTCCAGAGCGACGACGCCTGGTACGCCTACGACCCTGTCACCCACACGCTCACTCCCAGGAGCCGCGTCTATTACGTCTACACCCCGAGTCATCACGTCTACGCGCTGGTCTTCCAGCGCTACTACGACGCCGCCGGGACCTCGGGCTTCCCCACCTTCCGCCTCACCCCCGTGAACCACTGAAACGAGAAGAGACATGAACGAAATCGAGATCAGGCAGCAGCTCGAGGCGATCCGCGCCGCCGAGCCGGGCATCCGGGCCCGCGACGCCGCCCTGCGGCTCGGGATCAGCGAGGGCGAGCTCGTGTCCTCCACGCCCGGCAACACCCGGCTCCGGCCCGACTTCGCGTCGATCCTGGGCGAGCTTCCCGCGCTGGGTGAGGTCCTCGCCATCACCCGCAACGAGGCTGCCGTCCACGAGAAGCGGGGGATCTACCCGGCACCCGAGCCCGAGGAGGGATCGATCCTCGTCCACTCACGCGACATCGACCTGCGCGTCTTCCTCCACGGCTGGGCCAGCGCCTTCGCCGTTCGGGACGAGGCCCGGGGGAAGCCGCGGCACAGCCTCCAGTTCTTCGATGGCGCCGGAGACGCGGTGCACAAGATCTGGCTGGAGGAATCGAGCGATCTCGCCGCGTTCGAGCGCCTGGTGGAGCGGTTCGCGTCACCTGCCGAGCGCCTCGAGGTGCGGCCCATCGAGGCCCGCCCTAATCGCCCGGACGAAGAGATCGACGCGGCGGGGCTCCGGGCGGCGTGGGAGGCCCTGACCGACACCCACGAGTTCTTCGGGATGCTGAAACGCTTCGGTGCAGGGCGCCTGCAGGCGTTGCGGCTCGTCGGCGGCGGCCTCGCCCAGCGCGTGCCGAACGCGATCACGTCCGCGCTCCTCCACCACGTAGCGGCCAAGGAGGTCCCGATCATGGTCTTCGTCGGGAGCCGTGGCGTGATCCAGATCCATAGCGGTCCGGTGCGCCGGGTGGCAGCGAAGGGCGGTTGGCTCAACGTCCTCGACCACGGGTTCAACCTGCACCTGCGCGAGGACCTCGTGGCGGAGAGCTGGATCGTCCGCAAGCCGACCGCGGACGGATTCGTGACCTCCCTGGAGCTCTTCGACGCCAAGGGGGAGGTGATCGCCCTCTTCTTCGGCGAGCGAAAGCCCGGGATTCCCGAGGCGGAGAGCTGGAGACAGGCGCTGGCTCACGTCGAGAGGAGCGTCTCGTGATCGCGGGCTTCCTCTTGATCGCGCTCGCGGCCTCGAGCCCTGCGTCGGCTGCCGATCCAGCGCAGGCGCGGATCGTCACCCTCGGCGGCCCCGTGACCGAGGCGGTCTTCGCGCTGGCGGCCGGCTCGCGCGTGGTCGGCGTCGACGACTCGAGCCAGGCGGTGGAGGGCGCGGCGGCCCTGCCGAAGGTCGGCTACTACCGCACCGTCGGCGCCGAGGGGATCCTCTCGCTGCGGCCCACGCTGGTGATCGCCACCGAAGAGGCCGGTCCGAAGGCGGCCCTCGATCAGCTCCGCAGCGCCGGAGTCCCCGTGCTGCTGCTGCCCGCCGAGGCCACGGTGGAGGGCGCGAAGCGAAGGATCCGCGCCGTCGCCGAGGCGCTGGATCTCCGTGCGGAGGGGGCCGCCCTCCTCGCCCGCATGGACGTCGATCTGGCCGAGGCCGCCTCGCAGATCGGGTCCTCGTCCGACCACCCCAAGGTGCTCTTCCTCTTCGCACCGGGGCAGAACGCGCTCTCGGCCTCGGGGCGCGGCACCGCCGCCGACGAGATGATCCGCCTGGCCGGGGCGACCAACGCAATCGACGGCTACCAGGGCTACAAGCCGCTCTCCGCCGAGGCGGCGATCGCCGCGCAGCCCATGGTGATCTTGGTCACGACCTCCACGCTCGCGAGGCTGGGCGGAAAGCCAGGAGTCCTCGCGCTGCCCGGCCTCTCCGCTACACCAGCCGGACGCGCCGGGCGCGTGGTGGCCCTGGAGGATCTCTTCCTCCTCGGCTTCGGTCCCCGAACCGGCGCCGCGGTGAAGGCCCTGGCGGAGCAGCTTCGCGGGGCCGACGTCCAGTGAAGGCGCCGGCTGCCCTCGGCTCTCGGAGCGTGCCTGCCGACCCCGGCGGGCACGCTCCACCGAATCCCATCCGGCCGATCGAGACCCGGCGCATCCGCCGGGCACGTCTTATAGTGCTCGGCCTCGCCTTCGGGCTCGCCGCGGTCTCGATCGTGGCGGCGGGGATCGGAGCTGTGTCGATCCCGCCCGGCGAGCTCGTCGAGATCCTCGGCCAACGCCTCGGCCTCGCGGACCCAGCCGCGATCGATCCCGGCCGAGCCGCGATCCTCTTCGCGGTCCGGCTGCCCCGGGTGGTCCTCGGAACCCTCGTCGGCGCCGCGATAGGCCTCTGCGGCGTGCTCCTCCAGGGCCTCTTCCGCAACCCGCTGGCGGATCCGGGGCTCCTCGGGATCTCCGGCGGCGCGGCCCTCGCAGCCGCGACGGCCACCGTCTTCGGGGACTCGCTCGGCAGCGCCTTCGGCATCTCGCTCGGCGGCGCGTCCCAGCCTGCCGTCGCCTTCCTGGGGGCGCTCGCCACCACGTGGATCGTCCGCCGCGTCGCCCTCGCCGGCGGCCGCACCGATGTTTCCACCCTGCTTCTCGCAGGCGTCGCCCTCGCCTCCCTCGCCGGGGCGGGAACCGGTCTCCTCAGCCACCTCGCCACGGAGAGCCAGCTTCGCAGCATCACCGCCTGGAGCCTGGGCAGCCTCGGCGGCGCGACCTGGCAGACGGCTGCGTGGGTCGCCGTGCCGGTGATCCTGCTCCTCGCGAGCGCCCCGCGCCTCTACCGTCCCCTCGACGCCCTCCTCCTGGGCGAGCGCGAGGCCGGGCACCTGGGCATCGAGGTGGAGTCCCTCAAGGCCCGGATCGTGATCCTCGCGTCCCTGGCGGCGGGCGCCGCCGTCGCCTCCTCGGGGATCATCGGCTTCGTCGGCCTCGTGGTGCCCCACCTGCTTCGGCAAGTCATCGGCCCGGGGCATCGCTTCCTCCTCCCGGCCTCCGCCCTGGGCGGCGCGATCCTCCTCCTCTGCGCCGACCTGGTCGCACGAACCGCGGTGGCACCCGCCGAGCTCCCGATCGGCGTGCTCACCTCCGCCATCGGCGCGCCCTTCTTCCTCTTCCTCCTCGTCCGCAACAAGCGACGACACGCGGAGTGAGCTCCATGCTGAACGCCTCGTCCCTCACCGTCACCAGGGGATCACGGACGATCCTCGACTCGATCGACCTCGAGGTCCGCCCCGGCGAGCTCCTCGCCCTCCTGGGCCCGAACGGCGCCGGCAAGTCGACCCTCCTCTCCGTCCTCGCCGGCGAGCGGGAGCCGCTGCGGGGCAGCTTGGGCCTCGAGGGCCGTGAGCTCCGCTCGATCCCCGTGGCCGAGCGGTCCCGGACCCTCGCCCTGCTCCCGCAGGAGAGCCGGATGGACTTCGCCTTCACCGCGTTCGAGGTCGTCCTCCTCGGCCGAACCCCACACGCCTTCGCGCGCGGCGCGATCGCGGATCAGACCATCGCCCGAGCTGCTCTCCGCCGCACCGGGACCTCCCACCTCGCCGAGCGGTTCTTCCCCACCCTCTCCGGCGGTGAGCGGCAGCGGGTCCAGCTCGCCCGGGTCCTGGCCCAGCTCTGGGACGCGCCTCCGGCGGGCGCGCGCTATCTCTTCCTGGACGAGCCGGTCTCGAGCCTCGACCCCGCCCACCAGCACGCCACCCTCGATCTCGCGCGCCGGCTCTCCCGCGAAGGCATCGCGGTGGTCGCGGTGCTCCACGACCTGAACCTCGCCGCCCAATACGCGGATCGGGTCGCGCTCCTGCATCGCGGAAGGCTGGACGGCGCCGGTCCGCCGGCGGACGTCCTCACAGAAGCCTCGATCGAACGGGCCTATGGCCTGCGGACGCGGGTGCTCGTCCACCCCGAGCTCGGCTGCCCCTGGGTGCTGCCCCTCGGCGAACCTTCCGCGATCCCGGCTTACTCGCCTGTGTAGACGGGCTTTCGCTTCTCGCGGAAGGCGGCCAGGCCCTCGAGGCGATCCTTCGTCGGGATCGTGGCCTGGTACTTCCGGTACTCGAGCTCCAGCGCCTCGTCGAGGGGCAGCTCGAGGCCCTCCTGGATCGCCGCCTTGGCGGCGGAGAGGGCCACGGGACCGCCGGCGGCGACCTCCTCCGCCATCGCCACCGCTGCGGCGACGGCGTCAGCCGTCGGGGCGACGCGGTTCACGAGGCCCAGGCGCAGCGCCTCTTCGGCGCCGACCCGGCGCCCGGTGAGGATGAGGTCCTTCGCCACGGCCATGCCGCAGAGCCGCGGGAGCCGCTGGGTGCCACCGCCACCGGGGATGATCGCCAGCCGGGTCTCGGTGAGGGCGAGCTCCGCGTGGGGCGCCGCCACCCGCAGATCACAGGCGAGGGCGAGCTCGGTGCCGCCGCCGAAGGCTGCCCCATTGATCGCCGCGATGAACACCTTGGGCGAGAGCTCCAGCGCGCGGAGGGTGCGCCGCAGATCCTGGAGGAAGGTGCGGACCTCCTCCTCGCTCATGCCCTGGCGCTCCTTGAGGTCGGCGCCGGCGCAGAAGGCCTTGTCGCCGGCGCCGGTGATCACCACCGCGCGCAGCGCCTTCCTTCCGGCGGCGCCCGCCACCAGCGCCTCCAGGTCTGCGCGCATGGCGCGCGAGATGGCGTTGCGCTTCGCCTCCCCGTCGATGGTCCAGACCTCGACGGCCCCGTTGGACAAGCTCTCTACGCGAAACTCGGCCACGTCTTCCTCCCTGCTCTTGGATCGATCCCTCTACCAGCTCGCCCCCACCCCGGCGCGGCTTTCGGGGTCAGGCCCCGAAGAGGCCTCGCACCACCGCCGCGATCGCCAGCGGCGTGCCGATCTGATCGTCGAAGAGCGGGTGCAACGCCATGGCGAAGGCGCCTGCGTCGTGGAAGCGCTGGTCCGGCACCGGATGCAGTGCCATACGCAGCACGCTCTCCACCGCCTCGGGGATCTCCGGCCGGAGGTCGGTGACGGCCGGCGGATCGGAGTCCAGGATCTCCTTGCCGATCTCCTCGATCGTCTCCCCCGCGAACGGCCGGCAGAGCGTGAGCAGCTCGTAGAGCATCACTGCCGCCGCCCACACGTCGGCCTGGGGCAGCACGTCCTCGTTCCGGAGCAGCTCCGGCGAGGCGTAGTGCACCTTCCCCCAGATCCCCTTGCGCCGGGAGGGATCGACCGAGCGGACCTTCGCGATGCCGAAGTCCCCCAGCTTGATCTCGCCGGTCTTCGAGATGAAGAGGTTCGAGGGCGAGACGTCGCAGTGGACCACGTGCAGCCGCTGCCCGGTGGGCGAGGTGGCCTTGTGCGCGGCGTCCAGCGCCAGGAGGAGCTGGTGGGTCAGGAAGAGCGCGAAGTCCACCGGGAGGAGGATCTGCCGCTCCCGGCACCGGCCCAGGATCGCGCCGAGATCCCGGCCGTCGACGAACTCCATCGCCATGAAGAAGGTGCCGTCGACCTGCCCCGACTCCAGCACCTCCACGATGTTCGGGTGGACGAGGCTCTTCGAGAGCTCCGCCTCGGCGCAGAAGAGCTCGACGTACTGCTTGTTCCCCACGTACTCCGGGAGGAGGCGCTTCACGGCGACGGCCCGCCCCGCGCCGGGGCCCTCCTTGACGACCGCGCGGGAGACCTCGGCCATCCCCCCGCGGCCGATCCGGCTCAGGAGCTCGAATCGCCCGAATCGCGCTGGCTGCTCGGTCGGCATGCTGCTTCCGCGTCCTTCTCCCCCCGCGCCTGGGACGGCGCATTTCGGCGGGAAAGTAGCAGCGTGCGCGCGGGCGACACAAGGGACGACGTGTGTCCTACCCCTCCTTCTCCTCGCCGAACGGCAGCGCGATCGTGAAGGTGGAGCCCTCCCCCGGCGCGCTCTCCACCCGGATGATGCCGCCGTGGGCCTCGATGATCTGGCGGACGATGTAGAGGCCCAGACCCATGCCGCGGACCTTCTTGGCCTGGTCCGTGCGCTCGAAGCGCTCGAAGATCCGCTCGAGGTCCTCGGCGTCGATTCCGATGCCCCGGTCGCGCACCCGTATCGTCGCCATCTCCCCCTGCCGCCGCACCGAGAGGTCGATCGGCTCGCCCGCGCCGAACTTCAGGGCGTTGGTGATGAGGTTCGTGACCACCTGATCGATCCGCAGGCGGTCCCAGCAGCCAATCACCGGATCCGGCGCCGAGAGCTCGATTGACGACCCGACCGCCGTCGCCTCCTCGGAGAAGCGGGAGGCGATCTCGATGGCCAGGCGAGCGAGGTCGAACTCCTCCCGCTCGAGCTCGATGCCCCCTTCGCGGAGCCGCGACACGTCGAGGAGCTGGACGATCAGCCGTCCCAGCTTGTCCACCTGCCGGGACGCGGACTCGAGGCGCGGAACCACGTCATCCAACTCCGAGGCGCCCTTCTTCTTCAGCTTTCGCAGCGTCATCCCGAGTTGGAGCCCGAGCGACGACACGGGGGTCTTCAGCTCGTGAGAGGCCACCGAGAGGAACTCGTCCCGCGCCTGGACCGCCTCGACCGCCTGCTGGTAGAGCGCCTCCCGCTCCACCTCCGCGCGCTTGTTCTCCTCGATGTCGGTGAAGGTGCCGAGCCATGCGTCCACGGCGCCGGCGGGCCCCCGCTCGGGCACGGCGCGGCACAGGTGCCAGCGATAGCCTCCCTCTGCCGCCCGCAGCCGGTACTCGCCCTCGAAGACGCGGGCCTCGGACAGCGCCGCCCGCCAATCCTCCCTGCAGCGCTCCCGGTCCTCGGGGTGCACCGCGGAGAGCCACGAACCGGCCCTGTCGCCGGAGGAGGAGCCCGTGAGCTCGTACCAACGGCGGTTGTAGTAGTCGACCACTCCGTCCCGATCCGCGGTCCAGACCACGTTGGGGACGGCATCCGCCAGCCGGCGGTAATGGCGCTCCCCCGCGATCTCCAGCTCCCGCAGCGCCAGCTCCCTCTCCTTCTCCTCGGCCACGAGGAGCCGGGCCGTCTGATCCTCGAGGCGCAGGCGCTGCCGGTGGAGGTCAGCGAAGACGCCCACCTTGGCCCTCAGCTCCTCCGGGACCACCGGCTTCACCAGGAAGTCGACGGCGCCCATCGCGTAGCCCTTCTCGATGGTGGACCGGTCGGCCTCTGCGGTCACGAAGATCACGGGCATGGCGGCGGCCCGCGGGCGCTCCCGGACCCGCGACACCAGCTCGAGGCCGCTCATCCGCGGCATGGCCACGTCGACGACGAGGACCGCGAACTGCCGCTGGAGCATCCAGGCGAGGGCCTCCTCCCCGGACTTCGCTTCGACGAGCTCGTAGCCCTCCCTGCCGAGCATCGCCCGCATGGCGGCGCGCTCGCTCGCGGAGTCGTCCACGACCAGTACGGCGACGGGGGGCGATCCATCCATCGCGCGCCCCTACTCCGACCCGAGGTTCCGGAGGATCGCGGTAGCGAGCTCGCCGATCTCCACGGGCTTCGCCACGAAGTCGCTGCCCCCCGCCTCGAGCGCTCGTTCGCGATCGCTCTGGCTCACCTTCGCCGTGAGGATGATGATCGGGATCTCGGAGGCCTCCGGCATCTCGCGGATCGTCGACGTGGCCTCGTAGCCATCGATCTCCGGCATCATCAGGTCCATGAGGATCACGTCGAAGTCCGGATGCTCCTCCAAGGAACGATAGGCCACGCGTGCGCTCGAGGCGGGCGAGACCTCCATGCCGAAGCTCTCGAGGAGCGCGGTGATCGAATAGAGATTCCGGACATCGTCCTCGACCACCAGCACCTTCTTCCCCTGGAGCTGCTCTCGCGCCTCGGCGGGCATGCCAGCGGGCTCGCCCGGCTCCTTCGCCCCCTCTTTCTCCGGCTCCCGCTCCATCGGGACCTCGCCGCGATCCGCTACGGTCAGGGGAAGCCGTAGTGTGAAGGTGCTGCCCTTGCCTTCCTCGCTCTCGACCTCGATGTCGCCGCCGAGGAGCCGCGCGTACTCCCGGCTGATCGTGAGGCCCAGGCCCGTGCCCTCGTATCGCCTCGTCATCGATCCATCCACCTGATGGAACGCCTCGAAGATGCGGCGACGCTGGTCGGGAGCGATGCCGATCCCCGTGTCCGAGACGGCGAACTCCAGGGTCTCCTCATGGCTCTCGATCGAAAGCCGGACCTGGCCCTCCTTGGTGAACTTGAACGCGTTCGAGAGGAGGTTGACGAGGACCTGCCCGAGCAGCTGCCGATCCGTCGCGACGCGACGGGGTACGTCCTCCCCCACGTCGATCCGGAACTCGAGGCCCTTCTGCAGCGCCACCGGCCGAAAGGTCCGCTCGACCAGCTGCCGGATCCCCTCGATGGGCACGGCCTCCTCGTGGGGCTCGATCCGGCCGGCCTCGATCTTGGAGAGGTCGAGGACCTGGTTGATGAGCGAGAGGAGCTCCTTGCCCGCTGCGTGGATGGCGGACGCCCACTCCTGCTCGCGGTCGCCGAGCCGCTCCTTCTCGTTTGCGGCGAGCATCTGGGCGAGGATCAGCATGCTGTTCAGCGGCGTCCGGATTTCGTGGGACATGTTCGCCAGGAACTGGGACTTGTACTTGGAGACCTGGGCGAGCTCCTCGGCCTTCTCCTCGAGGGACTTGCTGGCCCGGGCGACGTCGCGGTTCCGCGCCTCCAGCTCCTGCGCCTTGTCCTCCAGCTCGCGCCGGCGGCCCTCGAGCTCCACGTTGGATCCGCGGAGCTGCTCCAGGAGCTGCTCGGTCCGCACGCTGGCGCCGATCAGGTTGATGGCGAGGCCGAGATTCATCACGAGCTGCTCGACGAAGTTCACCTCGATCTGCGTGAACCGCCGGAAGGTGCCGAGCTCGATGACGCCCTTCACCTGCTCCTCGTAGAGGATCGGGAAGACCGCGATCTCGCGCGGCGGCGACTCGCCGAGCCCCGAGCCGATGTGCACGTAGTCCTTGGGGACGTCCTCGACCACGATCGTCTTCTTCTCGAGGGCGCACTGGCCGACGAGGCCGTCACCGAGACCGAAGCGATTGGACAGTCCCTTGCGCCGCCGGTACGCGTAGGTGCTCGTGAGCCGGAGCTCCTTGTCCTCGTCGTCGAAGAGATAGAACGCTCCGTGGGTGGCGCCGACGAGGGGCGTGAGCTTGGACATCACCTGATCCGTCAGCGACTCGAGGCTCGGCTGCCCCTGGAGGATCGGGAAGAAGTTGGCCAGGTTCGTCTTGAGCCAGTCCTGCTCCGTGTTCTCGCGGGTGGTATCGCGGAGGTTCGCGATCATCTGGTTGATGGTGTCCTTGAGCGCGAGCACCTCACCGCGGGCCTTCACGTCGATGGTCCGGCTGAGATCACCTTCGGTCACGGAGGCCGCCACGTCCGCGATCGCGCGGACCTGGGTCGTGAGGTTCGCCGCGAGCTGGTTCACGTTGTCCGTGAGATCCCTCCACGTGCCGGCGGCCCCTGGAACGCTGGCCTGCCCGCCCAGCTTGCCCTCGATCCCCACCTCCCGGGCCACGCTCGTCACCTGATCGGCGAAGGTGCGGAGCGTGTCCGTCATGTCGTTGATCGTGTCGGCCAGGGTCGCGATCTCCCCCTTCGCCACGAGGATGAGGCGCTTCGAGAGATCGCCGTTCGCCACCGCCGTCACGACCCGGCCGATGCCGCGCACCTGATCCGTCAGATTCGCGGCCATGATGTTCACGTTCTCCGTGAGCCCCTGCCAGGTCCCCGAGACGCCCGGCACCTCGGCCTGCCCGCCCAGCTGGCCGTCCGTCCCCACCTCCTTCGCGACCCGCGTCACTTCCGAGGCGAAGGTGCGGAGCTGCTCCACCATTCCGTTGATGGTCTCCTTCAGTGTCTCGATCTCTCCCTTCGCCTCGACCGTGATCTTCCTGGAGAGATCGCCCTTGGCCACGGCGGTGGTCACCAGCGCGATGTTGCGGACCTGCGCCGTGAGGTTCCCGGCGAGCATGTTCACGTTCTCGGTGAGGTCCTTCCACGTTCCGGCGGCGCCCGGCACCGAGGCCTGCCCTCCGAGCTGACCCTCCATGCCGACCTCACGCGCCACCGTCGTCACCTGTTCGGCGAAGACCTTGAGGTTGTCGGTCATCCCGTTGATGGTGTCGGCCAGCGCCTCGATCTCACCGCTGGCCTTCAGCACCAGGCGCCGCGAGAGATCGCCTTCCGCAACGGCGGTCACCACCGCCACGATGCCGCGGACCTGGCTGGTCAGGTTCGAGGCCATGGTGTTCACGCTCTCGGTGAGCTCCTTCCACGTGCCGGCAACGCCCGGTACGCGCGCCTGGCCGCCGAGCTTTCCCTCGGTCCCCACCTCCCGGGCGACGCGGGTCACCTCGTCGGCGAAGGTCCGGAGCTGGTCGACCATCGCGTTCATCGTGTTCTTGAGGTCGGCGACGTCGCCCTTCGCCTCGACGGTGATCTTCTGAGAGAGGTCCCCCGAAGCGATCGCCGTCGCGATCTGGGCGATGTCCCGGACCTGCACGGTGAGGTTGCTGGCCAAGAGGTTCACGCCGTCGACCAGCTCTCGCCAGGGCCCGGAGACGCCCGACACATGGGCCTGGGCGCCGAGCTTCCCGTCGACGCCCACCTCCCGCGCCACGCGGATGACCTCGGCCGAGACGGAGCGGAGCTGGTCCGCGGTGGCCTCTACCGCCTTCTTCAGCGCCAGCACGTCGCCGTCCGCCTGGATGTCGAAGCGCTCGGAGAGATCGCCCTTCGCGATCTTGCCGAGGATGCGGGTCGTCTGGAGCATGGGCGAGGTGAGGCGATCGATCAGCCGGTTGACGGAGTCCACGGCGTCGGTCCATCCGCCCTCGCACCAGCTGTCGTCCGCCCTCGCGCCCAGCTTGCCCTCCGTCCCCACGGCGAGGCAGACGTCCTCCAGCTCCTCGACCAGCCGCTCGTTGCGGGCGGCGAGCGCGTTGAACGCCCGAGCGACCTCCGCGTGCAGACCCTCGCCTCCGTCGACCGGGAGGCGCACCGAGAAGTCGCCCAGGGCGGCCGCACGGAGCGCGTCCCGAATCGACACGAGGCCGCCGGATTCCGCTTCCTCCTCTGCCTCTGGAGGCGTCTCCTGCTGTGGGCCGTCGGACATCGAGGCATCCCTTGGGATTGGGGCGCACCGCGACCGGGCGGGCGGTCGAAGCCTGCAAGCTGGGCCCGACGAGGAGGCGCTTCAAGGTCGTGAAAATGCCCCATCCACGGCGCTTGACCCCGCAGGGGTCCGCTCGTACGCTCCGCACCATCGCCAACGGGGTCCAATTCGGACCCACGTCTGGCCTGCGCCGACCTCTGGCCCGAGCGAATGGATCGCCCGGACCGCGGGTTGGTGCTGAAGTTCTCACCCCTGCCTGGTTCGTGATTGGGTAGCTGAAATTCGAACCGATAACGCGTCCAAGGGGGCGCTCCCTGACGGGCCATGTGCAAGCCCTCGACCTCGGTCGAGAAGGAAGCCTGACGGTTCGCCATAGATGACCCCCACCTGCTTTGCGGCAGGGTTCAATGGACGCTGCCCACACGGCCGAGGCGGGGGATTTTTTGCCGGCGGCGCCGACGGGATCCGATTCGCGGGCGCCTGCCAGGTCGACCATGCGCATCCCCCACCCCACGAAGGCGCCGCTCCGGGACTCCCTGCGGGCGATGCGCCGGTCGTTCGGGGAGGACGCCCTCTCCCGGGGATCCGCCGCGATCGCCCTGCGCGTCCTCGAGCTCCCGGAGCTCGGGGCCCTTCGCACCATCGCCCTCTACCAGTCGCTCCCCGGTGAGGTTCGGCTCACGCCCCTCTGGGAGGAGCTCGCGAGCCGCGGAACGCGCTGCGTCTTCCCCCGGGTGGTCCGCGGGACCAGGCGCCTCGACTTCGCCCCGGTGGTCGACCCCGCCGAGCTCGTGGCCGGCGTGCTCGGGATCCGGGAGCCCTCCGGCCCCGGCGTAGAGCTGCAGGAGATCGACGCATTCCTGGTGCCGGGCCTGGCCTTCGATCCGGGCGGCGGCCGGCTGGGCCAGGGAGGCGGCTACTACGACGCCACCCTCGCCGCGGCGCCCCGGGCCCTGCGCATCGGCGCCTGCCTGGACGAGCAGCTCCTGGACGAGGTCCCGGTGGAGGTCCACGACGCCCGTGTGGACATCGTGATCACGCCCACGCGGACCTTTCGCGCCCCGCGCTAGCCGGGCGCCCCCTACGATTGCCCGCCGAAGGCTCCTCGCGGGATGTTAGAAGCGCAAGGAATGAGCGACCTTCTTCGTCAGGCGACCCCGCAGGAGCAGCTCCAGGAGCTCGCCCGGGGCGCGATCGATCTCGTCACCTCCGAGGAGCTCCTCGCGCGGCTCCAGAAGTCGGTCGACGCGGGGGTTCCACTCACGGTGAAGGCGGGCTTCGACCCCACCGCTCCCGATCTCCACCTCGGCCACACCGTGCTCCTCCAGCGGATGGCGCGGTTCCAGCGCTTCGGGCACCGCGTGGTCTTCCTCATCGGCGACTTCACCGGCCGGATCGGCGATCCCACCGGTAAGAGCGCAGCTCGGCCTCCGCTCACGCAGGAGCAGGTCCTCGCCAACGCCGAGACCTACAAGACCCAGGTCTACCGGGTGCTCGATCCGGAGGCCACGGAGATCCGCTTCAACAGCGAGTGGTTCGGCGCCATGAGCTCCGCCGACATGATCGGCCTCGCGGCGCGTTACCCGGTGGCGCGGATGCTCGAGCGCGACGACTTCGCCAAGCGCTACCGCGAGGGGCGCTCGATCGCGATCCACGAGTTCCTCTACCCGCTGGTCCAGGGCTACGACTCGGTGGCGCTGAAGGCGGACGTCGAGCTCGGCGGGAGCGATCAGCTCTTCAACCTCCTGGTGGGACGCGACCTCCAGCGCGACTTCGCCCAGCGGCCGCAGGTGGTGATCACCGGCCCGCTCCTCGAGGGCCTCGACGCGCGCCTCGATCCCGCCACCGGCAAGATCGTCGGCGACAAGATGTCGAAGTCCCTCGGCAACTACGTGGGGATCGCCGAGGCGCCGCAGGAGCAGTTCGGCAAGCTGATGTCGATCACCGACGACCTGATGTGGCGCTACTACGAGCTGCTCTCGGGCCGCAGCCTCTCGGAGATCGCCGCGCTGAAGCAGGGGCATCCCAAGGCGGCAAAGGTCGCCTTCGCGAAGGAGATGGTGGCGCGCTTCCACAACGCCGCCGCCGCGGACGCCGCCGAAGCCCACTTCGAGCAGGTGATCGTCCGCAAGGAACGGCCCGACGAGGTCGAGATCCGCATGATGGCGCTGCCCGAGGGACAGGAGCGGATGCCGCTTGCCGCCGTCCTCGAGGGAGCGGGCCTCGCGTCGTCGCGGGGCGAGGCGCGTCGCCTGGTCGCCCAGGGAGGCGTGTCCATCGACGGCGCCCGCGCGGGCGATCCACAGGCCGAGCTGGCCGCCGGCACCTACGAGCTCAAGGTCGGCAAGCGCCGCTTCATGCGGGTCACGATCGCGTAACGCCCGAGCGCAGGCCTTCGAACTTGGCTCATCGCGGACGCCGCGTCGGGTCACGTCGGCGCTGCGCGCCGGACCGAGCGCCACCCGACCCGGAGCAGCCATGAGTGCGGGAGGGAGACGGTCGGATCTCCAGGACCGGCCGCGAAGGGGTCCGCGGCGATCGGAGCCGGCCGGCCCTGCCGCAGCGCGTGGACGCGGGCGTTGCCCAGCACGTAGGCGATGGCGTTCCGAACCTCGCGCGGCGTGCGCAGCACGTGCGAGTGGAAGCGGTCGGCGAACACCCTGCCCTTGCGCTTCATGAGGCGGTTGAGGCCGCGCGCGATCCGCACGCAGAGGCCCTGCACCCCGCGCGAGAGCGCCTGGCCGTCCCGCGCCTCGACGACGAGGTGGAGGTGGTTCCCCTGCACCGAATGGTGCGTGAGCCTCATGCCCAGCCGGTCCGAGCCCGCGAACAGCGCCTTCTCGAGGATGCGGTAACAGCGCTGCGTCCGAAGGTTCCAGACCTCGTCCCGCATCCGCAAGGTCACGTGGACCGGATACCGGCTCGCAAGCGGTCCGCGTGCCTCGTGCGAAACGCCCGCCCTCGACCCGGCGGGCTTCCGCCCGGCGCCGGCACGCTTCCCTCCCCACGTCGGCAGTCGAAACTCCATCTGCGTGGCTTTGGTCCGCTTCGCCATTGCGTTCCCCCCGGAACTTGATTCGGCAATGATTCTCTCACGAATGGCAGACCGGCACAAGGGGTGTCGGGTTTGATCCGGGGTCCAGACCGGGTACATCTCTGACACTCGAGCCCGGGGACATTCCTGACGCTCTTCTTCGAAAGCCCATAGACATCCGTGACACTCGTCCGATGCCCTGGAACGAGACAGACGTGGACACGGAAAGAGCGTGGGGACGCCGCTGGCGCCTCTAGCCGATCGTCCGCTCGCGGCGGAGCTCCACGATCACCTCGCGGGCCCCCGAGACCTTCCGACAGTTCCAGGTGAAGCCGAGCTGGCGGGCCTGGAGAAACAGGGCCATCACCTTCGGGAAGAGCGGCACCCCGACCGCGGCAGCGGCGACGCCCAGCTTCGTTCCGGGGAAGAGGCGCCTCGCGATCCCCGGGAGCATCGCGGCGCGGCGCCCCTCCACGATCAGATCGACGTCCGCGCCCTTCGAGGCGGCCTCGAGGAACCGCGCCGAGAGCTCGAACGCGGGCAGGGATTCGCGGAGGAGGACGACGTCGGGCACGGCGCCCAGTCAACCTTTCGCCCGGGCCGCCGTCAACGACGTAGCCGTTCAGTCCTCGGATTCTCTTCGTGCCTTTTCGAGGAGGTCATCTACCCCCAGAGCGGCAGACCAGCGGGCGAGGTAATCCCCGTCCAACTCCGGCCCCGAGATCCGGAAGACTTGCACGACATCCCGCCATTGCGTGCTGGAGAGCTCGCCACCGGAACGGAACCAGAGCAGCTTGCGGAGGATGGTGTCCTCCGCGGATTTGACGAACAGCCGATGTCCCGGGCGAATCTCGATGGCCCTTCGTCTGGTGAACTCCTCCTCGTCAAAGGGGCCAGAGCGGCGGATGAAGAGGTCGATCTTCAGGGCGGTGGGAAGGTAGAAGATGTTCCAGGAGCTCTTTTGGGCTGCCGCTTCCCGGAGCGCCTCGTCGTCGACCTCGAAATCGGGGCCAAGCGCGGAGACGAGGGCGCTCACCTGATCGGGCCGCAGGTCGACGACGAAATCCAAGTCGTTCGTCGCGCGGGGCTCGCCCTGCAGCGAGCTCGCCAGGCTACCTCCGAGAAAGTAGCCGGCGCCGATTCGTTCGAACGCGCTCCCGAGTCGGAGCGCGACGTCGAGGATGTTCTCCATCGTCAGCCTCCCGACTCTCGGCTCCGAGACCGGACTCCGTAGACGACCTCCATGAACCGCTCTCGGAGCTCGACGTCGGAGGCATTCGGATGACGAGCCCGGATCCCCAGCCGGGTCATCTCCCGGGCCGCCGACGTCAACGAGGCGGCCGCCTCCAGGCGCTCGACCTCGGACTTGGAGCGGAGCAGCTCGACGTAGCGGCGACGGGCTTCGGGGCGAGTGTCCTGTTCCATCATGTGAACAGGATACCATCCTCCCGCCGGAGCACCGTTCCGTTGGCCTTTTGCGACCATCATCACTAGAGTCCCGCCATTCGCTCGGGGCGCGTCCGCAGACGGACGCTGAGATGAACCCGTGGAACCTGATCCGGTTCGAACCGGCGGAGGGAAGCGATGCGTGGGCACGTCCGTCCTCCGACTCAAGCTACCTGCCCGGAGGACATTCGATGGCCGATAAGAACGGTACCGCCGCAGCCCTGCCGCTGAACGGCGCCCACAACCCCTCCACCGCCGCGGACGGGACGAGCCCCGGCTCGTTCGCGCTCCGTGCGGACGTCGGCGGCCCCCGCGCCTTCGCGTCGCCGGACACGCCGGGGATGCCCGCGCCCAGCGAGAAGACCGCCTGGGACTTCATGCCTCCCGACTGGACCCTCGTGGACGGCCGCTGGCAGGCGCCGGCCGGCTTCGTCCCCGTGACGCAGCTCGAGCACGCCCGCCTCGGCAACGTCACGCCCGAGATGAAGCGGGTCGCGGAGCGCGAGCCCCACCTCACCGCCGAGCAGGTGCGCGACGAGGTCGCCGCCGGCCGGATGATCATCCCGGCCAACAAGGTGCACCTGGGCTACCGCCTCGATCCGATGGCGATCGGCCGCGCGTCGAAGACCAAGATCAACGCGAACATGGGCGCCTCGCCCGTTTCGTCCAGCACCGACGAGGAGGTCGAGAAGCTCCGCTGGGCCGAGCGCTGGGGCGCCGACACGGTGATGGATCTCTCCACCGGCGGCGACCTGGACGCCTGCCGGGACGCGATCCTCCGCGCGTCCACCGTGCCCATCGGCACGGTGCCCATCTACTCGATGATCATCGGAAGGCGGATCGAGGATCTGGACGACGAAGTGATCCTCGAGACCCTGCGCAAGCAGGCCGCGCAGGGCGTGGACTACTTCACCATCCACGCCGGCGTGCTCCGGGAGCACCTGCCCTTCGTGGGCAAGCGGCTCATCGGGATCGTGTCCCGCGGCGGCTCGCTGCTCGCCAAGTGGATGATCACCCACGGCAAGCAGAACCCGATGTACACGCTCTTCGACCGGATCTGCGACGTGATGCGCGAGTACGACGTCTCGTTCTCGCTGGGCGACGGCCTGAGGCCCGGCGGCCTCGCCGACGCCACCGACGAGGCGCAGCTCCGGGAGCTCGCTACGCTGGGCGAGCTCACCGAGCGCGCGTGGCGCAAGGGCTGCCAGGTGATGATCGAGGGCCCCGGCCACGTGCCCTTCGATCAGATCGAGTTCAACATGAAGCACCAGCGCCGCATCTGCCACGGCGCCCCCTTCTATGTGCTCGGGCCCCTCGTGACCGATGTCTTCCCCGGCTACGACCACATCACGAGCTGCATCGGCGCCACCTCGGCCGCCTACCACGGCGCGAGCATGCTCTGCTACGTGACGCCTAAGGAGCACGTGGGTCTGCCCAAGAAGGACGACGTGAAGCAGGGCTGCATCGCCTACAAGATCGCAGCCCACGCCGCCGACGTCGCCCTCGGGATCCCCGGCACCCGCAACTGGGACGACGAGCTCACCAAGGCCCGCGCCGCCCTCAACTGGGAGCGGCACTTCGAGCTCGCCTTCGACGGCGACACCGCCCGCGCCTTCCACGACGAGGATCTCGACGTCGACACCGACTTCTGTGCGATGTGCGGACACGATTGGTGCTCGGTGCGAATCTCGAAGGAGATCACCGAGTTCGCCTCGGGCAAGGCCGAGGGCTTCGAGCGGGGCAAGGCCGTGAAGTCCGCGGCGCTCACCCCCGATCAGCGTGAGATCCTGGAGAAGCGCGGCGTCCTCAGCCCCGACGAGATCCACCGCCTCGCGAGCAAGGCGCGCAAGGACCTCGGCGCCGAGGTCGGCAACAAAGCCTCCTGCCACAGCGATCTCGTCGCCGACGACGAGGCCCGCAACCTCCACCGCGAGAAACTCGTCGTCCTCTGACGGGCACCCCGGGCGCTCGTGACGAAACGAGCGCCCTTCCCCGCCCGCCCCGTCCCGGGCTCGGCGGCCGGAAAACACAACGCCCACCCTCCAGTCGTCCCGGTGGACGAGTGGGGAGCGGGCGTCGGGCCGGCTTTGCTCTCGAAAGCCGGGCCTACGCGGCCTCGTGGAGGTCCTCGAGGGCGCGGCGCAAAAAGGTGCGGGTCTGGAGCTCCACCTGGCGCACGCGCTCGCGGGAGAGTCCCCACCGCTTGCCGATCTGCTCCAGGGTCTGCGGCGTGTCGGAGCTGAGGCGCTCCTCGAGGATGTCCCAGCCCAGGGGGCCGATCCGCTTGCGGTAGCGCTCGAGGCGGCTCCGGACCAGGTCGGAGGACTCCGCGGCGAAGTACGAGTCGTCGGGGGCCGGGCCCTCGTCGGGGAGCCGATCGAGGCCGGTGATCTCGCCCTCCTCGTCCACCGCAACGTCGAGGGAGATGTCCCGCAGGCCGCGGCGCTTCCCGTCCTCGCCGCCTCGCACAGAGGAGTGGACCTCCTTCAGGTACTTCTGGATGTAGGCGCGGATCCACCAGATGGCGTAGGTCGAGAACCGGGTCCCTTTGTGCGTGTCGAACTTCTCGACCGCGCGCATCAGCCCGATGTTCCCCTCCTGGACGAGGTCGTCGAGGCGCGCGCCGCGGCCCATGCTCCGCTTGGCGACGGCCACCACGAAGGGGAGGTTCCTCTTGATCAGCTCGTCGCGCGCCCGGGAATTTCCTTTGCGGGCGAGGAGCGCGAGATCCCGCTCCTCTTCCCGGCTCAGGGCCTGGTAGCGCGGAAGAGCTCGCAAGTACCTCTGAAGCTCTTCGAACTCGCTCTTGACCATTTTAGAAGCCTCTTTCTCCCGGCGGGTCCCGCCGCCAGGCTACGTTACGTCACGTCATGGGATGACCGAGCGCTCCATTGGTTTCGCTTCGAAACTCATTTGTGCCCTTGGCTCGCCCTTCATCCGGGCCCGGCGGAGCGACGACGCACACGGGCGCTCGGCAGGCGCCCCGGGAACGCGGTCTTCGGCCCGTGCCGATCCTCCGGGAAGCCCATAACACCGGAGGCGGGATATTCTGCCCGCCCGGACCCGGGGAGTAGCCAACGCAATACGATGTTGAAGGGGCCGGCATCTCCCCCGAGCGAAGCCGAAGGCGGAGCAGACAAAAAAGGAGCGTTTCCGCGCGGAGCGCGGCTGAAGAAATCGGCCCCGCTTCAAGCGGGACCGACTTCTTCACACGCTCTGAGCCGGCTGCTGAGGAAATCTTCCCCCCGGGAGGAAGCCTACAGGAAGATCTTCCCCGGATTGAGGATCCCGAGGGGATCGAAGACGCCCTTCAGGGCGCGCTGGAGCCCGATCAGCCCTTCCCCCTGCTCGAGCGGGAGGAAGTCGCGCTTGGCGAGGCCGACGCCGTGCTCGCCCGTGATGGTGCCCCCGAGGTCGAGGGCCACCCGGATCACGTCGTCCACGCAGGCGTTCACCCGGGGCCGCTCCTCTTCGCGGTCGAAGAGCACGTTGGCGTGTAGGTTGCCGTCGCCTGCGTGCCCATAGGTGGCCACCGTCAGCCCGTGCGTCCGGCCGAGGGCCTTGAGCCGCTCCACCGCCTCGGGGATCCGCGACCGCGGAACCACGATGTCCTCGCTCACCTTGAGGGGATGGAGGAGCCGAAGGGCCTCGGAGACCCGGCGCCTCGTGGCCCAGAGGTCGCGGCGCTGGGTCTCCGTCTGGGCGACCAGGACGTCGATCGCCCCGCTCTCGAGGGCGATCCCGCCGAGGCGCTCGAGCTGCCGCATCACGGCCTCGCCCTCGTCGCCATCGGTCTCTGCGAGGATGGCGGACCGCGCGCCGTCCGGAAAGCGGTACGGCCCCTTGCGCGAGCTGGCGTCGATGGAGCAGTCGTCGAAGAGCTCCAGGGTGCGGGGGAGGATCCCCGCGCCGAGGATCCCGGCCACCGCACGGGCGGCGGAGCCCTCGTCGGGGAAGATGCAGAGCGCGGTGCGGATCTCCCGCGGCAGGGGCACGAGCCGCAAGGTGATCTCGGTGATCACCGCGAGGGTGCCCTCGCTGCCCACCAGGAGCGCGGTGAGGTCGTAGCCCGCGACGCCCTTGATCGTCCGCTTGCCGGTCCGCACCACCTCGCCGGAGGGGAGCACGGCCTCGAGCCCGAGCACGTAGTCCCGGGTAACGCCGTACTTGAGGGCCCTCGGGCCCCCGGCGTTCTCGGCGACGTTGCCACCGATGCTGCACGTCTCCCAGGAGTTGGGATCGGGTGGATAGAAGAGGCCGGCCTCTTCCGCGGCGGCCATCACCTGACCGGTGACGCAGCCTGGCTGGACCACCAGGGTGAGGTCCTCGCGTGAGAGCTCGAGGATCCGGTTCATCCGCTCCATCGAGAGCGCGATCCCGCCGGGGAGCGGGAGGGAGCCGCCGCTCTTCCCCGTCCGCGCCGCGCAGGGCGTCACCGGGATCCGATGGGCGGAGGCGAAGCGCATCACCTCCGCGACGTCTTCGGTTGACGACGGGAAGACGACCGCCGCCGGAGCGTGGGCCCCGAGGCCCGACTCGTCGCGGGCGTAGGCCCCCAGGGTCTCGGGATCCCACGGCCGGACCTTCTCCGCACCGATCCGCGCCGAGAGCTCACTCCACCGTGGGTCCATTTCGCTACCTCCCGGAGATCCGCCCGACGAAGCGCTCGCGCAGCTCCGGCCGCGACGCGAACTCCCCCGTGAAGGCCTCGGTGATCGCGCGCGCCTGGGAGCGCCGCTCCCCGCGAGTCGTCATGCAGGTCTGCTCGGCCTCCAGGACCACGGCCGCGCCGGCGGATCCCAGCTCCCGCCGGATCGCTTCCGCGATCTCCCGAGCCAGCGTCTCCTGGAGGATCAGCCGATGGGCGAAGGCGTCCACGAGGCGTGCGAGCCGCGAGAAGCCGACCACACGCCCTGCGGGGAGGTACGCCACGTGCGCCACGCCGCGATACGGGAGCAGGTGGTGGGGGCACATCGACTGGAAGTCGATCGAAGTGACCACGACCATCTCGTCGGCTGCGGGCTTTCGCTCCTCGTAGAAGTCGCCGAGGACCTCGCGTGCGCTCCGGTCGTAGCCATCGAGGAACTCCTCGGCCCAGGCCTTGGCCACGCGATGCGGCGTCTCCCGCACGTTGGCGTCGGAGAGATCCACGCCGCAGCCCTCGAGGAAGAGGCGGATCCCCGCCGCCATCTTCTCGGGATCGGGAGGGGCGATCCGCGGCGTCTCGCCAGGGGCGGCGTCGCGATCAGCTCCCATGTCCCGCTCCTCGGTAGACCACCGAGTACTCGGGCGTCTCGAAGAGCACGATCTCCTTGAGCCCCGGGATCTTCGGCGCGAGCTCGCCCCACATCCAGACCACGATGTTCTCGGCGGTGGGGTTCTCGAGGAAGTCGTTGAGCGTGTGGTGGTCGCAGCGGTCGAGCGCGTGCTCCCACACCTGCAGCCGGAGGTCCTCGAAGTCCATCACCATGCCGGTGGCCGGATCGACCTCGCGCTCCACCGTCACGAGCAGTTTGTAGTTGTGCCCATGCATGCGGAAGCAGACTCCCTTGTGGAAGGGAAGCCGATGGGCCGCCGAGAAGAGGAACTCGACGCGAAGCTCGACCTTGGGCATGGGGGCACGATCTCCTTGCGGGCCGCCTGCCTGCGCGAAGGATCGAGCCCTTCCGAAGGCGCCGTGCGGACCAGGGGGCAGAGGTAGCGAAACCCCTGCCCCGGCGCAATGCCTTCCCGCTCCCCTGGCGATCGGTTCGCCGACGGGCGCCGCCCAGCTTGTCGACTAGTGCAACACGGGGTGTGCATCCGGGAGCGGCGCCCGCGACTCGAAGCCGTCGTCCAGCTCGTGGAAGTACTCGACCGCGTGCTCGCCGTACTGCCAGGAGAGCAGCACGACCCGGCCGTCGAAGAGCGAGGGAAAGTCGACCATGCCGGGATCCAGCTCCTGGATGATCACCCCCTGCGCCACCACCGACTCCACCGCCTCGCCCAGCTCGACGATCAGGCTCTGCAGCTTCTCGATCCGCGGCTCCTCACCGGGAGGCACCGGCTCCTCGCCGCGCAGGATCCCGGCGATCCGCGTCGGATCGCCGCTCGCGAGGTCGGCGAGCAGCTCCTCCACTCCGCTCCTCATCTCGGAGATCGTGGCGAACGAGAGCTGCAACGTCGGGACGAGAGAGTTGGCCTCGCTCTGCGAGAAGAGGCGCGAGGGCACGGGGGTGGTGGTATCCATGGCACCTCCAGGGCCGGGGGCGCGCGCGAATCCGAGCCGCGTGCATCCCTGAACCTAAGGCGCCGGGCATACCCCGATAAGAGGGCCCCGGAGGGCGCGCGAGGGCCCGCCTGCCTCCTCCCATCGCGTCCGTCGGGAACTCTCTACACCGCGTAGCCCATCATTCCGGCCTTCATCGGCGCGTCCGGATCCAGCATCACGTTCACGCAGGCGACCTTGCCCGAGGCCAGGGCGCGCTCCAGCGCCGGCCGGATCCCCTCTGGCTCGGTGACCAGCTCGCCGTGGCCGCCGAAGGCCTCCACCACCCGGTCGTAGCGCGTGGGCGCGAGGCGGGTGCCGGGGCTCTTCTCCGCGCCGAAGATCGCCACCTGCGGCAGGCGGATCTGGCCCCACGCCGCGTCGTTGCCGACCACCACGACCATCGGCAGCTCGAAGCGCACCGCGGTCTCGAAGTCGAAGCCGTTCAGGCCGAAGGATCCATCGCCCTGGATCACGAAGACCGGCTGGTCGCGGTGGAGCAGTTTGGCAGCGATCGCGAAGGGCGCCCCCACCCCGAGGCATCCCAGCGGGCCGGGGTCCAGCCATCGCCCGGGGCGCTTCAGCCGGACGGTCTTGGCCGCCATCGCCACGAAGTTCCCGCCGTCCGCCACGAAGATCGGATCGCGCCCGTCCGCGTTCGCGAAGTCCGAGAGCTCGCGGGCCAGGCGCGAGTGGTGGATCGGCGTGCCGGAGTCCCGCTCGAATTGCTCGAGCTTCTGCTGCTTCTTGTCCTCTCGCTCTCGCAGAGAACGGAGGAAGTCGCTTCGGTCCGGCCCCTTCCCCAACCCCGCCGCGATCGCCTCCAGCGCCAGGCGGGAGTCGGCCCAGATCCCGACCTCCACCGCGCGGTTCCTTCCGATCTCCGCCGGATCGGCGTCGATCTGGATCAGGCGGGCGTCCGGGCGGAAGGCCTCGCCGTAGCCGAGGCGGAAGTCGAGGGGCGTGCCGATCACCACCACCACGTCCGCCTCCGCGAGGGCCTCCTTGCGGCAGTGCTGGAAGAAGAGCGGATGATCCGGCGGCATCGAGCCGCGGCCGGCGCCGTTCAGGAAGACCGGGATCTGCGCCTTCTCCGCCAGCGCCACCAGGGCCGCGGCGGCGTCGTCCCACCAGATCGAGGATCCCGCGATCACCGCCGGATGCCGGGCGCTCTCCAGCACCGAGCACGCACGGGCCACGTACTCGGGATCCGGGGCCGCGCGGGCGCGGCTGCGGTAGCCCACCGGGATCGCCGGATCCTCCACGCCGTTCGAGAGCACGTCCCAGGCGATCTCGAGGAAGACCGGGCCGGGCCGTCCGGTGAGCATCGTCCGGAAGGCCTTCGCCAGGTACGCGGGCACGAGCTCGGGCGAGGGGATCCGGTCGGCCCACTTCGTGATGCGGAGGAAGAGGTCGACCTGCTCCATCTCCTGGAGCGCGCCCCGGGACTGGTTGAACGTCGGCGCGGCGCCGCCGATGAGGAGCAGCGGAACGCTCGCGGCGTAGGCGTTGGCGACGCCCGTCACCGCGTCGGTGACGCCGGGTCCCGCGGTCACCACTGCGACACCGGGACCCCGCGTCAGGCGGGCATAGGCGTCCGCCGCGTGGACCGCGGCCTGCTCGTGGCGGGTGTCCACGATCGCGATCCCCTCCTCCACGCAGCCGGCGTAGATCGGGGCCACGTGGAGCCCCGAGAGCGTGAAGACGTGCCGGATCCCTTCCGCCGCGAGCATCTTCGCGACGAGGGCTCCACCGGTGAGCGCCGCCATGTGATTCCCCCGAGACCTCCGAGCAGATGAAGGACTCGGCCCCGCGGAAGCGGGCCCGACTCCTTCAGCCGCGCTTCGCGCGATCGCGCCTTTACTTGGCTCCGCCTTCGGCTGCGCGTGCGCGGAACCGCTCCGTTTTCGTCTGCTCCGCCTTCGGCTCCGCTTTCCGTTTTGCTCGAGCGAAAAGCGGGCGAGCCGGCATCCTATCCCTCTTCGACGGCGGCTGCCGGCCCGGCTCCCGCCGGTCCGAAAACCCCTCGTGAATTCCAGCGCTTTTTTCTTGCAGGGCCATCGTCCGCAGCTAGACTCTGTCGCCTATTTCCCCCCAGGCGAGCCCCACCGCGATGGAAACTCCTTCCAACCCCGATCCCAAGTATCAGGACGCCCGCGCGCTCCCCGCGCCTCCGGCCGCCCTCTGGACCTTTGGCGTCCTCCTGGCGGTCTCGGCGGTATGGGCCATCCTCCACTCCTAGCGCCCCACCCCCTCCTGCACGCGCTCTCGGGCCTCACGCCGTCCAAGCGTGATCGGCTGGCGGATGCCTTTGCCGCTCGCGCCTTCGACCTCGGCCTCGCCTACCTGGGTGTAGACGGGTCTCGCCCGATCCCGGTCGCCTTCCCGCCGGTGATCGAGCCCCGAGCCGCGACGATCGGCCGCGCCTCTCGCGTCCGCGCCGTGACCGCCGCCCTCGCAGCCGTGGCGGAGCGGATCCTGGGCGGCGCCCTCGGCAGCGCCCGCGCCGAATCCCTGCTCTCGGAGCTCGCGCCGGTGGAGCGCGAGATCGTGATGTCGCGCCACGGCGTCACGCCGAGGCTCGCCACCGTCCGCGCCGATCTTTTCCTCGACGGCCAGGGCCGCGACAGGCTCCTCGAGCTCAACGCCACCATCCCTGCGATGCAGGGCTACTCCGACATCGCGGCACAAGCGTTCGCGGAGAGCGTCGCCGAGCTCGCGGGCGCGTCGATCGACTCGAGGGCGTTCCTCGCAGCGAACGGCTCCAACGCCCTCGACCTCCTGCGCTCCCTGCTCGCGTGCTACCGCGCCGAGGGCGGCGCCGACGAGAAGCCCTCCATCGCCCTCGTCCACCGGCCATCGGACTCGCAGCTCTCCGAGCTCCGCTACATGGCCGCGCGCTTTCGCGAGGAAGGCCACGACGCGCGCACGATCGAGGTCGGAGAGATCGCGCTCGGAGCCGACGGCCGCGCGGTCGTATCGGGACCTGCGGATTCCGCGCCGTTCCGCCCCGCGATCCTCTATCGCCACGTCTTCGCCACCCGGGTCGACCCTTCGTCCGCCTTCGGCTCGATCCTGCGCAGGCCCGACGGCCACTTCCTCTTCAACCCGGTGGATCCCCACCTCGAGCAGAAGTCCATGCTCGCCGAGCTCTCCGCCGCCTCCCGCGATCCCGACGCGGCTCGTGTCCTCGGCCTCGCCCCCGACGCCGCGGCCCTCGTGAACGAGATGGTGCCCTGGACCCGCCGCCTCCAGGCCGGCGCGTCCACCGACGCCGACGGCCGGCCCCTGCGCGAGCTCGTCGATCACGTTCGGAGCTCACCCGCCTCGATGGTGATCAAGCGGAGCTGGGACTTCGGCGGCAAGGGCGTCTTCCTCGGCGCCGAATACGGCGACGAGGGCTCCCGGTTCAGGTCCCGCGCCCGCTTCGGCCGTGAGCTCGACTGGGCCGCCCTCGTGGACGCCTGCGTCGACGAAGGCGGCTGGGTGGTACAGGAGCGGGTCACGCTCGCGGCGCGGCCGCTCTGGCTCCGCACCGGCGACGGAGTGGTCAGCAAAGACGCCTACGTCGACCTCTCCGCCTACACCAACCTGGGCGTCGAGCCGGCCCCCACCGGCGGCGTCTGCCGCGCCTCCCTCTCGCCCATCGTCAACATCCAGAGCGGCGGCGGCGTGGTCCCGTTCCTTTCGGCCGAAGCCGCCGACCTGCTGGCGATCGGGTAGCGGATACCGCCGGCAGCAAGGACGCGCCTTGGCGGGCCGCCCCGCGGCTCACCGGTAGAGCTTCCGGATGTAGACCTCACGGGAATAGTAGAGGTCCCACGTGACCAGGTACACGTTGCCGTCACGATCGCGGAAGACCAACGGGACGACATCCGAGCGGGTTCGAACGGGCCCGCCATCGGCGAAGTCGAGATCCACGCCTCCAGCGGCAGTGAGCCCGTGAAGCCTGGTCCCGGACGCAAGCGACGTCCTTGCAGCGAGAAACAAAGTGCCCGTGGACGTGGGCAACACCGCGAGGCCTGTGCCTACTTCATCAAACAGGACCGGCAGCGCACCCTTATCGGCATGGCCCCACAAAAGATCGGCCCCGTCTCTGGTCCAGTGGCCGACGAAGGGGTAGTCGAGAAAATTGCCGCAGGCATAGAAGCCGCCTGCGCCGTCCGACGAGGCATCCGAGACTTCCGCCCATCCGATATCTACGGCGCCAGCTTCGCCGAAGGTCGGGACCGGTTTGGCTTCCCGATCGAAGCGCCGCAGTGCAGTTGAATCCTGCGTCACGAACCCATCGTCGAGGAGCCGCCCAAAGATGGTCCCGTCGAGGAGGACCTGGTCGATTCGCTCGACTCTCCCCGCGGGTCCCAGCTGTACCTGGTTCACCGTCTCTTTCGTGCGCTCCAGGAACCTCAAGCGATCTCCATCAGCCTGAAGGTCGAGGAGCGTCGCGCCAGGTTCCCGTTCGAGCACTCCTTGGACGCCCCACCCTTGCTCCAGGCGGCCATCGGTGCCCAGAGCCAGGACGACCTGGCGGCGCCCGTCGCCGACCTGGCGCGAATACGCGAGGAAGATCCGCGTCTCGGACGTGGCCACAAAGGGGAGATCCTCGAGATCGACGAAAGACTGGCCTTGGAAGGACGGGTCCACTGACCCCTCCTGCTGCAGGCGCATGAGGTCGTGCCCTCCGGTACTCGGCTGAAGCAGGAGGATTCGCCCCGAGGGGTCCACCGCTACCGGAATGTGGTCCCACGGCAGGGTGACGAAGCCTGCATCCCCGTACGATTGTACGGGCCGCCCGGACGCGCGGACCGAGGCGACGATCTCTCTTCGACGAGTGATTTCGCCGGCACGAACCACGACGAACGCCGGCCTCGAGACGGTCCCAGCGCCATCCTCCGCGTGAAGCCTGAGCAAGACCGACTCATGGAGGACCGTGAGATCCTCGGAGGTCGCCGAAACACCCTCAGGCAGCCCTTCGATCTCGATCCGGAGCGTCCCGAGGCTGAGATCGCGGTCCAAGATCGAGACCCGGAGAAGCTCACTCTGCCCCGGCCTCAGCTCGATCGTCTCCGCAAAGAGATGGATGCGGAAGGGTTCGGGCTCGATGGGCGAGTCTCGGTCTCCGTCGCCGCGTCCGCATGCGACGAGCAGGATCGCAATCCCCAAAGAAAATAGACCAGGCCTCCTCATTGCCCCTCCTCCCTTGGCTTCCCTCTACCACGCAGAGGGGGGAGAAGAAGCCCGAAGAAGGCGCCTCCCGGTTCGCGGCGCTACCGGACGGTGGGGAGCTTCGACTCCGCGGGCTTCTCCGCGGGCTTACGGATCTTGCTGAAGTCCATCCGCAGGCGCTCCACGGGGCGGCCGCCCACCAGGTGCTCCTCGACGATGGTCTCCACGTCGTCGAGGGAGACGGGGCCGTACCACACCGCCTCCGGATAGACGACCACGCTCGGCCCGCACTCGCAGGCCTCCAGGCAGCCCGAGGCGTTGGCGCGGATCTCCTGGTTGAGGCCCCGCTTGGCGAGCGCCTTCTTGAAGGCGTCGCGGATGGCCTCGCTGCCGCTGGCGGCGCAGGACTGGCGCGGGGCGTCGGGGGGCC
The DNA here is from genome assembly GCF_001263175.1 of Vulgatibacter incomptus. Lineage (GTDB taxonomy): Bacteria > Myxococcota > Myxococcia > Myxococcales > Vulgatibacteraceae > Vulgatibacter > Vulgatibacter incomptus. The sequence goes on from NZ_CP012332.1 coordinate 1,661,284, forward strand.
GACGGTTCGTGCAGATGAAGACGTGGCGGCGGTACGGAGGGGCCATTCGGGCCTTCGATAACCTCCGGCCGCCGAAATTGCCAGCGTTTCGAGGGCCGATCCGGCGTGACCCTACACGCATTGTAATGGCACCCTGGACCCGGGTGGCCAACTGTGCGAAAAGACTACGAATCCACAGACTAACCACAGCCCGTTGTGGCTCGCAGCGGCCTGACCCCAACATATCGTGCCTTGGGCCTTGACGAGGGGCGTCAGGCTCTGGTTCTATGGCGGGCGTTTCGGACGGACGCCTGCCGGGAGAGCCCCGGTCGGGCATGGCAGAAATGGCACCCTGGAGGGCCTATGCCGCCGTCGGGGGTTCAATAGTTCATCGGCAGGGAGAGGGTCCGGCGGAGTCGCCGGCTTTCGGCCGTGCCACGTCGGAAGGGTCGAACAGATGGCCGAGATCGAGAAGGAGCCGGCGATGCGAGCAACGTCACGCAAGAACCAGGGAGAGGCCAAGCAGGCGAGCCGAGGAAAGGTGCAGGGCCTCATCCTCGAGCGCTACTTCACCAGCCCCGGAATCGACCCGGCCGACGAGCTCGCCTGGGAGCTGCGGACCGCGTCGATCACCGACGAGACCGGCAAGCCCATCTTCGAGCAGAAGGACATCGAGGTCCCCAAGGCCTGGAGCGCGCTGGCGACCAACGTCGTCTCGTCCAAGTACTTCCGCGGCCCCTTCGGCCCCGAGCGCGAGCGCTCCGTGAAGCAGCTCGTCGGCCGCGTGGTGAGCACCATCGGCAAGTGGGGCCGGGACGGCGGCTACTTCGCCACCGAGGCCGACGCGGTCACCTTCGAGGCGGAGCTCTCCCACCTGCTCTTCCGCCAGAAGATGAGCTTCAACTCGCCGGTGTGGTTCAACGTCGGCGTCGAGGCCGAGCCCCAGTGCTCCGCCTGCTTCATCAACAGCGTCGAGGACTCCATGAGCTCGATCCTCGGCCTGGCCAAGACCGAGGGCATGCTCTTCAAGTACGGCTCCGGCACTGGCACCAACCTCTCGCCGATTCGCTCGTCCAAGGAGATGCTCGCCGGCGGCGGCACGGCCTCGGGGCCGGTCTCCTTCATGAAGGGCTTCGACGCCTTCGCGGGCGTGATCAAGTCCGGCGGCAAGACCCGCCGCGCCGCGAAGATGGTGATCCTCGACGCCGATCACCCGGACATCCGCGAGTTCATCCACTGCAAGGCCAGCGAGGAGAAGAAGGCCTGGGCGCTGATCGAGCAGGGCTACGACCCGTCGTTCACCGGCGAGGCGTACGGCTCGGTCTTCTTCCAGAACTCGAACAACTCCGTCCGCGTCACCGACGAGTTCATGCGCGCCGTGGTCCTCGACGGCGACTGGACCACCCGCGCGGTCCGCGACGGCCGTCCGATGGAGACCCACAGGGCCCGGCAGCTCTTCCGCGAGATCTCGGAGGCAGCGCACCTCTGCGGCGACCCCGGCCTCCAGTTCGACACCACGATCAACGCCTGGCACACGAGCCCGCGCTCCGGCCGCATCAACGCGTCGAACCCCTGCTCCGAGTACATGTACCTCGATGACTCGGCGTGCAACCTCGCTTCACTGAACCTGATGCACTTCCGGGACGCAGAGGGCGAGTTCGACGTCCCCGCGTTCAAGAAGGCTGTCGAGATCACGATCCTCGCCCAGGAGATCCTGGTCGACAACGCCAAGTACCCCACCGAGCTGATCGCCGCGAACTCGCACAAGTTCCGGCCCCTCGGCCTCGGCTTCGCGAACCTTGGCGCGCTCCTCATGGACCGCGGGCTGCCCTACGACAGCGACGAGGGCCGCGCCTACGCCGGCGCGATCACCGCCATCATGTGCGGCCACGCCTACGCCACCTCCGCCCGGATCGCCGGCGAGCACGGCGGCCCCTTCGCGGGGTTCCCGGAGAACCGCGATCCCTTCCTCGGCGTGATGCGCAAGCACCGCAAGGCCGTCGACGAGGTGGTGCTCCCCAAGAGCGTGCCGGCGGCCATGTCCGACGCCGCCCGGACGGTCTGGGACGACGCGATCGCCCTCGGCACCCAGAACGGCTACCGCAACGGCCAGGTGACGGTGCTCGCCCCCACCGGGACGATCGCCTTCATGATGGACTGCGACACCACCGGCATCGAGCCCGACATCGCCCTGGTGAAGTACAAGAAGCTCGTCGGCGGCGGCATGCTCAAGATCGTGAACAACACGGTCCCCGCCGCCCTGCGCCGCCTCGGCTACGCCGAGAAGACCATCGGTGAGATCGTCCACTACATCGACGAGAACGAGACCATCGAGGGAGCGCCCGGTCTGAAGACCGAGCACCTCGCGGTCTTCGACTGCGCCTTCAAGCCGGCCCAGGGCAGCCGCTCCATCCACTGGCTCGGCCACGTGAAGATGATGGCGGCCTGCCAGCCCTTCCTCTCCGGCGCGATCTCCAAGACCGTGAACCTGCCCAACGACGCCTCCATCGAGGACATCGAGCAGGCCTACATGGAGTCCTGGAAGCTCGGGATCAAGGCCATCGCCGTCTACCGCGACGGCTGCAAGCGCTCGCAGCCCCTCAACACCTCCAAGCTCGGCGAGAAGATCGCCAAGGAGGCCGGCCGCTTCGCCCAGCGCCACAAGCTGCCCGACGAGCGTCACGCGATCACCCACAAGTTCTCGATCGGCGGCCACGAGGGTTACCTCACCGTGGGCCTCTACGAGGACGGGCAGCCCGGCGAGCTCTTCGTGGTCATGGCCAAGGAAGGCTCGGTGGTCTCGGGCCTCATGGACTCCTTCGCCACCGCGATCTCCCTGTCGCTCCAGTACGGCGTGCCCCTCAAGGTGCTGGTCGACAAGTTCAGCCACACCCGCTTCGAGCCCTCGGGCTTCACGGGCAACCCGGCGATCCCCATCGCCAAGTCGATCACCGACTACATCTTCCGCTGGCTCTCGCTGAAGTTCATCCCCGCTGAGGCAGAGCCCTCGAACGCCGAGATGCCCCAGGTCGAGGCGGCCCCCGCGCCGGTGGCGAAGGCCGCACCCGCCCCTGTGGTCGCCGCGGCCCCGGCTCCGTCCGCGCCGGCCCACAAGACCGCCGCCAAGGCGGGCAACAGCGCCGTCGCACTGGGCACGGAGGCCCTCACCTCCATGTTCCTCAACCAGGCCGACGCGCCCCCCTGCTCCACCTGCGGGAGCATCACGGTGCGCAACGGCGCCTGCTACAAGTGCCTGAACTGCGGCGCCACCAACGGCTGCAGTTGATCGGCGACGACTTTTGAATTCGGCGCGGCCCGGCGAGCCAGGAATGGCTGGCTGGGCCGCGCCGTTTTACGGACTCACCAACGACCCTGGGTGGCATCGGACGGGCCGCGCCCATCCGGGGCGCGAACGGCTCAGCGGCCGGTCGCCATCCGCATCTTCGAGGCTCCCCGGCCCGCTCTAAGCCGGGAGCCTTCACCCCTCATAGGAGCGTCCGATGGCAACTCGACCGTCGTTCAACAAGCGGCAAAAGGAACAGGCGCGACAGGAAAAGAAGAAGCGCAAGGACGAAAAGCGCGAGCAGCGGGACGTGGAGAAGGCCACCCGCCCGACGTCCGCCACGGGAGAGGATCCCGACATCGCCGGGATCGTCCCCGGTCCCCAGCCCGCCGTCGACTAGTCCAAGCGGGTGATGCGGCCTCGAGCGGATGATCATGTCCGCGCGAGGCCGCTTCGAATCAGAACTGCACGGCGGTCGGGACGGAAACGGAGTTGACGAGAGGGTTTCCGATCCCGAGCTGGCCACGCGCATTCGATCCCCAGCAATAGATCGTCCCGTCGGTCGCGACGGCGCACGTCTGCTCGTCCCTGGCTTCGATCGCAGCGAACGTGAGACCGCCGGCGACCCGAACCGGCGAGCTCGCCGATCCCCCCGGGCGGCCGAGCTGGCCGTTTCCGTTCTCCCCCCAGCACCAGGCGACTCCCGTCGAATCCAGCGCACAGGTGTGGCTCGAGCCGCCCGTGATGGCGACGAAGGTCACGCCGGAAGGGGGAGTGACCAGATTGGGCGAGTAGGTCTGGCTTCCGCTCGCGCTCGAACCGAGCTGACCGGAGTAGTTGGCTCCCCAGCAATACGTGGTTCCGGCGCTCGTGATTGCGCAGGTGTGGCTGCCGCCCAGGCCGAACGCGTCGACGGGTCCGGGGAGAGGCGGCCGAACCGGCCGCGAGACGACACTGTCGTGCCCGATTCCGAGCCGGCCGGAGTTGTTGAACCCCCAGCAATAGAGGTCACCGCTCGAAGTGACACCACAGGTATGGAAGACGCTGCTCTTGAGTAGAGACAGCTCGAGCAGGGGCTGTCCTGCTCCCGGCGATTGGACCTGGAGTGGCACCTCGCTCTCGTCGGTGGAGGAGCTGCCGAGCTCGTGATCGCTGGAGTTGTACCCCCAGCAATACGGGTTCCCCTGCAGATTGGTGGCGCAGTTGGAGTAGTAGCCCGACGCCATCGAGCTGAAGGAGCTCGACGAAATGCGAAGCGGAACTACCGAGTAGTCGAGAAACGGGTCGCCGAGCTCCAGGTTTCCGTTCTCGCCCCAGCAATAGACCTCGTCGTCCAAGGTGACGCCGCACGTGAAATCGCTCCCCGCCGAGATCGAGCGGAACGAGAGGCCGATGGTCGCTTGCACGGCCCCGAACTCGTCGTCGCCCTCCGCGCCCATTCCGAGCTGTCCGAGGTCGTTGCTTCCCCAGCACCAGATCTCTCCCGTACGGAGCAGCGCGCACGTGTGGGTCTCGCCCATCGCGAGCTGCACCGCGGGCCGACGCGGCGTCACGGTGATCATGGCCTGGCCCTGTCGACCGCTGGTCGACGCCGTGATCGTGGCGACGCCGGCGGCGACCGCCGTGGCCGTTCCGGTCGAGTCGACCGACGCGACGTTCGGATCCGAAGATGACCAGGCGATGGTCCTGCCCTGTAGAACCGTCCCAGTGTCGTCGACGGCCTGTACCTGCAACGTCACCAGGTCACCGACACTCAGTGTGAAGGGTCCACCCAAAACATAAACGGCGGAGACGTCTGCCTGGTTCACGACGACGTCGAGCTCGGCCTCCACTCCGTCGACCGTGGCGGTGATCGTTGCCGTGCCCAAGTGGACGCCGGTCACCCGTCCGGCGGCGTTCACCAGCGCGATCCCGTGGTTGGACGATGCCCACGCGACCGTCTTGCCGGTGACCTCGCGATCGCCTTCGTCGTAGGCCCTGGCCGTGAGCTGGATCGACTTGTTCTCCTTCACCGTCGGTGCGACAGGCGTCAGGTCGACCCGGACGACCACGCCAACGTTGCCCTCGTCTCCAGCGCCCCCGCCGACGCCACCCTCGCCCCCGTGCCCGGAAACGCCCCCTTCACCGCCGGCGCCATCGCCCCCCGAGCCTCCCGTCTCGCCGGAGCCGCCCTCGCCACCGTGGCCCGCATCGCCGCCGTGTCCACCCGCGCCGGCGTCGCCACCACCGTGCCCGCCGGAGCCGCCCTGCCCACCGCCGCCGTGCCCAGCGTGACCTCCGCCGCCGCCCTGCCCAGCGGAACCGCCGTCCCCGCCCGCTCCAGCTTCTCCACCGCCGCTCCCGGCGATACCGCCACTGCCTCCATCGCCGGACGTGCCGGGATCGCGGTGTGACGACGAACCGCCACAAGCGGCGGCGACCAGCAGAAGGAGGGAAGCGAGCATGGCCGCCCCTCCTCCTGCTCCGCGCGGAGCGACCATCCGCCGTTCGTGTGAACCAACCAGAAGCGTGCGGGCCATTGATCTCTTCCTTTCGGCGGCTTCAATGCGGAATGGACCGCCCCTCGAGCTAGATGATTCCTCGTTGCGACGGGACGAAGTTCCGCCAACCGCCCAAGGACCGATTCGCAAACCAATTCCAGACAAAAGAAGCGGCCTCGAGCGGATGATCGTGTCCGCGCGAGGCCGCCTCGAATCAGAACTGCACCGCGGTCGGGACGTCGACCCAGTCGACGAAATCGCCGATCCCGAGCTGCCCGCCCCAGTTGTCGCCCCAGCAGTAGATCGATTCGTCCGTGGCGACCGCGCACGTCTGGTCGGCGCGCGCCGCGATTGCACGGAACGTCAGGTCGCCGGATACGAGTACCGGAACGCTCGAGTCGCCACCCGGTCGCCCGAGCTGGCCGGACCAATTCCCGCCCCAGCACCACGCGGAGCCGGTCGAGTCCAGAGCGCAGGTGTGTTCCTCCCCTGCTGCGATTGCCACGACGGACAAACCGGGAGGCAGCGCTACCGGAGTGGGCGTCGGGATCCGGGTACTGGTTCCTCCCGTGCCGAGCTGACCGTTCAGGTTTCGTCCCCAGCAGCTCACCTCGCCGGAGTCCATGACTGCGCAGGTGTGGGCCACGCCCAATGCGAAGTCGACGACTCCACCCGCCTTTGTCGCGAACGGTCTCTCGACGACATTGGTGTTTCCAGTCCCGACCTGGCCTCGATTGTTGTATCCCCAGCAGAAGAGCTCGCCGGCTTCGGTCGCTCCGCAGGTGTGGTACGCGCCGCCTCGGATCGCCGTGAGCGCGAGAAGGGGCTGCCCCGCCGCTGGCGACGAGACCTGAACCGGATCCGCGCTGCCCCAGATGGTCGGGGCGCCGAACTCGTGATCGTCCGAGTTGTAGCCCCAGCAATAGGGGTTCCCCTGGAGGATTGTCGCACAAGTTGAGAAATACATAGCGCCGACGAGAGCAAACGGGGTCGACGAGACGTGGGTCGGTTCCCAGGTGTACTCGACGTCAGGATCCCCGAGCTGCAAGTCCTCGTTCTCGCCCCAGCAGTAGACCTGGTCGTCGAAGGTAACCCCGCAGGTATGCTGGCTCCCGGAGGTCAGCGAGCGGAAGGAGAAGCCCGCGGCTGCCGGTACCGGCGCATACTCCGCGATGCCGGCGAGCTCAGAGCCAAGCTGCCCGGAAAAGTTGATGCCCCAGCACCAGACGTCTCCCGTACCCAGCAGAGCGCAGGTGTGGGCTTCGCCCATGGCGAGGCTCACCTCCGGGGCCGGCGGGGTAACGGTGACGGTGGTTTGCCCCATGCGTCCTCCTACCGCGGCCGAGATCGTAGCGATGCCATGGCTCAGCGCCGTCGCGGTACCGTTCGAGTCGACGGAGACCAAATCGGGATCGGCAGAAGACCAGGTCACGGTCCTGCCCTGTAGAACCGTCCCGGTGTCGTCGACTACCTGCACCTGCAGTGTCACAACGTCACCGACCCTCAGGGTGTAGGGCCCGCCTAGAATGTAGACGGCGGAGACGTCTGCCTGGTTCACGACGACGTCGACCTCGGCCTCCACTCCGTCGATCGTGGCGGTGATCGTGGTCGTTCCCGCGTGGACGCCGGTCACCCGGCCGGCGGAGCTCACCAGCGCGATCCCGTGGTCGGACGATGCCCACGTAACCGCCTTGCCGGTGACCTCGCGATCGCCTTCATCGTAGGCCCTGGCCGTGAGCTGGATCGACTTGTTCTCCTTCACCGTCGGTGCTGCGGGCGTCACCGCAACCCGGACGACCACGCCAACGTTACCGTCGTCACCAGCGCCCCCGCCGGCGCCGGCCTCGCCCTCGCCCCCGTGCCCGGCAGCGCCACCTTCACCGCCAGCGCCGCCTTCGCCTGCCGCTCCTCCCGTCCCGCCGTGGCCCGCATCGCCGCCGTGTCCACCGGCGCCGGCATCGCCACCGCCGTGCCCGCCGGAGCCTCCCTGCCCGCCGCCGCCGTGCCCCGCGTGACCTCCGTCGCCTCCCTGCCCTGCGGAACCGCCGTCCCCGCCCGCTCCAGCTTCACCACCGCCGCTCCCGGCGATGCCGCCAGAGCCTCCGGTGGATGTGCCGGGATCGTGATGGGACGAAGAACCGCCACAAGCGGCGGCGACCAACAGAAAGAGAGAAGCGAGCATGGCCACCCCTCCTCCTGCTTCGCGCGGAGCGACCGTCGGCCGTTCGAGTGAACCAACCAGACGCGTGAAGGGACTCGCCATGGATCACATCCTTTCGACGACTTCAGATCGTTACGGACCTACCTTCGAGCTCGCGATTTCCTCGATGCCGGCGATATTCCACGGCGCCGGATTCCCGGACTTCCCGCGGTCCCGCGTGAATGAACATCGAGAATCGATTGAACGTGTCACACAGTGTGCCACACCAAGAGAGCCAGATCACTCCTGCCCGGCCGTTCAGCGCGTAGGCGCGCCTCGGGCGACCGGTTTCGAACCAGCCGCCCGAGATGCTCCATGCGTCAGAATTGCACGGCGGTTGGAACGTCGACAGAAACGAGGTCGGGACGGCCGATTCCTAGACGCCCATCGATGATCGTCGAATCGTTGGCGTTCGAGCCCCAGCAGTAGACGGATCCGTCGGTCGCAATCGCGCAGGTCTGGTGCTCCCTCGCCGCGATCTGCGTGAAGGTGAGATCGCCTGCTACCTGAACCGGGACCTCGGACGCGGGGCCCGGCCGTCCGAGCTGCCCGCGGGCGTTCGAGCCCCAGCACCAGGCAGCGCCCGACGAGTCGAGCGCGCAGGTGTGTTGAATGCCTCCGGTGAAGGCGACGAAGGCGACTCCCGGATTCGAGACCTGGACGGGATTCGAGCGGTTCGCGCCGGCGGTTCCGTTCCCGAGCTTGCCCATGGTGCTCTCCCCCCAGCAGACGCTGGTGCCGCTCGGGTCGTTGGCACAGACGTGGTTCTCTCCCGTCCCGAACACGTCGAGCGTCAGTCCTGGGAACGGCGACGTAGGGCGAAGTCGCGCGGAGAAGTCTCCGGTGGCGAGCTGCCCGTAGCCGTTGTAGCCCCAGCAGATGAGCTCGCCGGAGCTCGAGAGTCCGCACGTGTGGTTCAGCCCACCGCTCAGCCAGGCGAACTCGATCGGCTGCATTCCATCAACCGGCGATGCGACCTGCAGCGGAACGCTGCTGTAATTCGTCTCCCCCGGATACCCCAGCTCGCGGTCGCTGGAGTTGTAGCCCCAACACCAGGCGTGACCCTGGAGATCGGCGGCGCAGTTGAAGCGGTACGAAGAGGTGACGAAGGCGAAGGGGTCCGGAACCACGAGGATCGGCTGCGCGGAGCTGGAGATCCCGCTCCTTCCGAGCTGCAATCGATCGTTCCGTCCCCAGCAGTAGAGCTCGTCATCGACGGTGACACCGCAGGTGTGGTCCTCGCCGGCGGAGAGGGACCGGAACGCGAGGCCGAAGGTCGACTGAACCGGCGCGTACACATTGGCGCCGCTGGCGCCGGTGCCGAGCTGGCCGTAGGCGTTGCTGCCCCAGCACCAGACCTCCCCATTCTGCAGGAGGCACGTGTGGTTTCGGCCCATCGCCAGCTCCATGTTGGCCGTGGCCGCGTGGACCGTGACGGACGTCTCGGCGCGAGCGCTCCCGACCTCGACGGCGACCGTCGCAACGCCTGGCGCGATCGCGGAGAGGTTCCCCTCCGAATCGACGGATGCAATGGCGGCGTTCGACGAGGACCAGGTCGGCGTCCGGCCCAGGAGCGGCAGACCCTCGTTGTCGACGACGCTGGCCACCAAGAAGCGGACCTCGCCGACGACGAGGTCGTACGGACCATTGAGGATGATCACGCGGGCCACCGCGGCCTCGGCGACCGTCACGGTGGTCTCGCCCGCCACGCCTTCGATCTCGGCGGTGATCTTGACGGTGCCGACACGCAAGCCCGTGACGACACCCGCGGAGCTCACCCGCGCGACGTGAGCGTCGGAGGTTCGCCATTGCACCGTCCGGTCGGCGACCTTCGCGCCGTGCTGATCGAATGCGTCGGCGTTCAGCCGAATGGACTTGTTTTCGAGCACGGTCGGAGCGGACGGCGTCACATCCACCCGGACCACTACGACCTCGCCCTCGCCACCTCCGGAGCCTCCGGTTCCCGTATCGCCGCCCGTTCCGGTTTCACCGCCCGTGCCTGTGTCGCCGCCCGTTCCGGTGTCACCACCCGTGCCTGTGTCGCCACCCGTGCCGGTGTCGCCACCCGTGCCTGTGTCGCCCCCCGTGCCGGTGGTGCCACCCGTGCCTGTGTCGCCACCCGTGCCTGTGTCGCCACCTGTGCCGGTAGTGCCACCCGTGCCCGGGTTGCCACCGGTTCCGGGGTCTCCACCCACTCCTCCCGAGCCGGCATGTCCGCCCGTGCCGCCCGTTGACACTTCGGAGTCGTGCCCCGCCGAATCGCTGCAAGCGGGCGCGAGTGTAAGAGCGAGGGCGGCTGCCATTGCCAACCCGAACGCAGGAAGATCGAGCCTGCGCCGAACCATGCGAGCAAATGCGCGTTCCATGTCGGTCCCCATTTCTGCCGACGTCGCCTCGTCTCACCCGCCCGCAACGCATCGACCGCCCAACCGAAATCAGCGCAGTCAAAACATCGGCACTTCAAAGACTATCACGTACGGCGATAGGGATCACGCACGCGGGATCCGCCTGACCGGACGTGCGGCGAAGACTCGTCCATGAGAACGGGAGGGCTACCGAGGCTCGACGCGAACCTTGGTGACGCCCTTCGAGACGAAGCCCAGCTCGTGGGCCAACGATCGGGAGAGATCGATCACCCTCCCCTTCGAGAACGGGCCACGGTCGTTCACGCGGCAGGAGACGGCCTTGCCGTTCTCGAGTCGGGTGACCCGGAGCCACGTGCCGAAACGGTGGGTCCGATGGGCGCAGGTGGCGGCGGCGCCGTCGTACCTCTCGCCGCTCGCGGTCTTCCGACCTTCGAGCGAGCGGGCGTAGAACGAGGCCATGCCCACCTCGGTCCCGTCACGCGGCGCCGTCTCCTTGGGGCCGCCGGTCGTCCGCGGAGTGGGCTCGCCCCCCGGGCGCCCTCCCGGCTTCGGCGCCGTGGCGCACGCACCGAGCGAGAGGAGAAGGAGGGGGAGCACCATGCGCATGTCGGATCCTTCCGTTGGAGGGCACTGCATGGGAGAGCCTATCCCATGCGGCGGTGCAAGCCCTCCTGGAAAGAGGCCCGGAGCCAGGCGCAGGGCGGAACGGCCGCTGGGCTCGGCCGAGCAACAGCGCAGGACGCGCGAACGCCCTGTGAAGAACGCTCACAGGGCGTCGACGCTAAACCTGGATCACGCTCCGGCGTGAAAGGAGCGCGATCGACCTCGGTTCCATGGGAGCCGCGATTTCCATCGCGAGCTCCCAGGCTTCAGAACGACACCACCTGGGTGGGCTGATCGACGTTGCCCGTCCGGCCGATGCCGAGCTGGCCAGACGAGTTGTTCCCCCAGCAGTAGACGTTCGCATCGGTGCCGATGGCGCAGGTGTGGCTGGAGCGCGCCGCGATCTTCCTGAAGCGGAGGTTCCCGGCCACCTGGACCGGCACGTTGGAGTTGGCGCCGGTCCGGCCGAGCTGCCCGTTGGAGTTGGAGCCCCAGCACCAGGCCGCCCCAGTGGCGTCCAGACCGCATGTGTGAGATTCGCCGCCGGCAAAGCGGGTGAAGCTCACACCGCCCGAGATCTGGGCAGGAGTCGACTGCTGGGTGGTGCTATTGTTTCCGAGCTGCCCGCTCGAGTTTTGGCCCCAGCAATAGCTTACGCCGGCGGAGTTGGTCGCGCAGGATTGAGCATACCCCAGACCCAACACGCTCGCGTTCTGCATCGCCCGCACGGGACGGGCCTGCGACGTGGTCGTGCCGTTGCCGCACTGTCCGTAGGGATTCCAGCCCCAGCAGTAGACCTCGTCGGCGACGGTCAGTCCGCAGGTGTGGTAGACCCCACTCCCACGGAGCTCTCGGAACACGAGCGGCGACTGCCCCGCCACAGGAGCGGAGACCTGGAGCGGAGTCGCACTGCTGGAGGAGTTGTTCGGGTCTCCGAGCTCGTGGTCGCCGGAATTGTACCCCCAGCACCACGCGTTCCCCTGAGGGGTGAGCGCGCAGTTGAAGTTGTTCGCCGAGACGATGGAGTCGAACGGCCCAGCGGCGGCGAGCGCCGGCGTCCCGGAAGAGGACGGGCTAGTTCGGCCGAGCTGATAGCTGCCGTTGTTACCCCAGCACCAGGCCTCGCCTGAGAGGGTAATGCCGCACGTGTGCGAGTCTCCGGCGGAGATCGCCTTGTAGAGCTGGTTGCCCGAGACCCGCACCGGGCTCTGCGCGCTCCCAGTGGTCGTACCGATCCCGAGCTGGCCGTACCCGTTGCTGCCCCAGCACCACACTTCCCCGCTGCCCTTGAGGGCACAGGAATGGGACGTCCCGTTCACGACCTGCACGAGGGACGGCAGCACGTTGACGGTGGTCTGCCCATAGACCCCACCGGACTCCACGGTGATCGTCGCCGTTCCCGTGGCCACGCCGGTGACGACACCGGTCTGGTCCACCGTCGCGAACGACGGATTCAGGGACGTCCAGACCATGTCCCGGCCCTGCAGGACGACGCCGTCGCGGTCCACCACCACGGCCGGGATCTTCACCGTGAATCCCGGATTGAGCTCGTAGGGTCCACCGAAGACGAACACCCGATCGACGCGTGCCTCCTCCACCTCGACCTCGACCTCCGCCACCATGCCTTCGATCGTCGCACGGATCGTGGCCGTTCCGGGGCCCACGCCGCCCACCCGGCCGGTCGAGTACGCGCGCGCGATGTTGACGTCCGACGTATCCCACCGGACAGAGAGGCCGTGAATCGGCCGATCATTCGCGTCGTAGGCCGTAGCCGTGAGCTGGATGGCCTGGTTTTGGACCACGTGGGGCGAGTCCGGCGTCAGCTCGATCCAGGCCACGACGACCTTGTCACCGCCGCCCGCCCCGCCACCGGTTTCGATGTCGCCGCCCGTGCCGGGATCGCCGCCGGTGCCGGGATCGCCCCCCGTTCCGGGGTCGCCGCCCGTGCCGGGGTCGCCACCGGTGCCGGGATCACCGCCAGTGCCGGGGTCGCCACCCGTGCCCGGGTCGCCGCCGGTGCCTGGGTCGCCGCCGGTGCCTGGAACGCCGCCGGTGCCAGGGTCGCCACCGGTGCCGGGAGCGCCGCCAGGGCCGCCCGCGGCGCCCCCGTTTCCTCCGGTCAGGTAGTAGCCCTGGTGCCCCGGGTCATTACTACACGCGCTCGCCATGATCAGCGCAAACGCTGCCGCCATCGGCAACCTGGGCGAGATCAGATCCAGCCACCACAGAACCACGCGACCCAAGGAACGTTCCATTTCGGTCACCTTCGTTTCTATCGATGTCCCATCTGATTCGGCCGCGCTCCGATGCGAAACCGGAGCGCGATCGACCGCGGATCCACGGGAGCTCGCGATGGAAATCGCGAGCTCCCTGGCTTCAGAACGTGACCACCTGGGTGGGCACATTGGCGTCGCCGGACCGACCGATTCCGAGCTGGCCGCTGGAGTTGCTCCCCCAGCAGTAGACGTTCGCATCGTTGGTGATGCCGCAGGATTGGTTGTTGCGCGCCGTGATCTTCTTGAAGCGCAGTCCGCCGGACACCTGCACCGGCACCGAGGAGTCGGTGCTGCTGCCGGACCGACCGTTTCCGAGCTGCCCGTAGAAGTTGTAGCCCCAGCACCAGGCCGCCCCATTGGCGTCGAGGGCGCAGGTGTGACTGGAGCCGCCGGCGAAAGCGGTGAAGCTCACGCCGCCGCTCGAGATCAGAACAGGCGTGTTCTGACTCGAGGTATTCCCGTTTCCGAGCTGCCCATTCCCGTTGTACCCCCAGCAGTAGCTGACGCCAGAGCCGGTGGTCGCGCATGCGTGGCTCGAGCCCATTCCGAGCGCAACCGTCGTCTGCGTCGGGAAGGGCCGCACGGCCCTCTCCTGCGCAATGGAGTTGCCGTTGCCGAGCTGCCCGTTGGAGTTGTACCCCCAGCAATAGAGCTCATCGGTGGGGGTCAGGCCGCAGGTGAAGAAGTACCCGCCGCCCCGGAGCTCTCGGTACACCATGGGCGACGAGGCCCCCGCTGGCGCCGAGACCTGAAGCGGAGTCGCGCTGGAGCTGGTCGAAGGGTTGCCGAGCTCGTGGTCGCTGGAGTTGTACCCCCAGCAATACGCGAGCCCCTGAGGGTTGAGCGCGCAGTTGAGGCTCATCGCCGAGACGACGGAGTCGTACGGTCCAGCGCTGGCGCGTGTCGGCGCCGGGAAGGTGCTACCCGACGCTGATTGGCCGCTCTGATAGGAACCGTTGGCCCCCCAGCACCAGATTTCGCCCGAGACGGTGACGCCGCAGGTGTGCGACTCGCCGGCGGAGATCGACTTGAACAACTGGGTGCCCGAAACCCGAACCGGGCTCTGCTGGGTCCCGCCGGACGTCCCGGTCCCGAGCTGGCCGCTCGAGTTGCTACCCCAGCACCACACTTCCCCGTTGCCCTTGAGGACGCAGGTGTGGTTCGTCCCGCCCACGATCTGCACGAGGGACGGCAGCACGTTGACGGTGGTCTGCCCATAGACCCCACCGGACTCCACGGTGATCGTCGCCGTTCCCGTGGCCACGCCGGTGACGACACCGGTCTGGTCCACCGTCGCGAACGACGGATTCAGGGACGTCCAGACCATGTCCCGGCCCTGCAGGACGACGCCGTCGCGGTCCACCACCACGGCCGGGATCTTCACCGTGAATCCCGGATTGAGCTCGTAGGGTCCACCGAAGACGAACACCCGATCGACGCGTGCCTCCTCCACCTCGACCTCGACCTCCGCCACCATGCCTTCGATCGTCGCACGGATCGTGGCCGTTCCGGGGCCCACGCCGCCCACCCGGCCGGTCGAGTACGCGCGGGCGATGTTGACGTCCGATGTATCCCACCGGACAGAGAGGCCGTGAATCGGCCGATCATTCGCGTCGTAGGCCGTAGCCGTGAGCTGGATGGCCTGGTTTTGGACCACGTGGGGCGAGTCCGGCGTCAGCTCGATCCAGGCCACGACGACCTTCTCACCCGAGCCACCAGTGCCGGGGTCGCCACCCGTGCCGGGATCGCCACCCGTGCCGGGATCGCCGCCCGTTCCGGGATCTCCGCCCGTGCCGGGGTCGCCGCCGGTGCCGGGATCACCGCCGGTGCCGGGGTCGCCGCCCGTGCCGGGGTCGCCGCCAGTGCCGGGGTCTCCGCCCGTGCCAGGGTCGCCGCCGGTGCCAGGGTCGCCTCCAGTGCCGGGATCGCCGCCAGAGCCGCCCACGGCGCCCCCGTTTCCTCCGGTCAGGTAGTAGCCCTGGTGCCCCGGGTCATTGCTACACGCGCTCGCCATGGTCAGCGCAAACGCTGCCGCCATCACAAACCTGGGCGAGATCAGATCCAGCCACCACAGAACCACGCGACCCAAGGAACGTTCCATTTCGGTCACCTTCGTTTCCAGCGATGTCCCGTCCGATTCGGCTCCTGGCGCGTACCGCGTCCGAAGCCTCGCGCCCACGGCGGCGCACTTAGAGAACCGGCCTATCCGCGAATGTCTCGAGGCTGCGATCCGGATCACTCGACTGACACTCGAGTGGCGAAAGAGAGGCAGAATTGTCCAGAAGCCTAACACCAACAGCCATCCGAGGCCAAGCCGGGGCGGTGCCGGAGAGCTGCCGGAGAGCTGCCGGAGAGCTATAGAAGGCCTTTCGGAGAGCTACCGGAGGCTCGGGACCGCCGAATCGGCGCAGCCGAAGAGCGAGGCCTCGAGGTCTGCCCTCGGGCGCCCATGGCGCATTTCCAGAGCGGTCCAGACCAGCGCGAGGAGGCGGCCTCCCGGCGGGCGCCAATGCTCCGTCAGTACGGCGGACACCTCGGCGCGGTCGATGGACGAGCCCGTCAGTCCGGTGGCAGGAGATTGCCCCGCGGGCGGAGGTCCCTGCGTGCTACGCGCCTCGAGAGCGGTCGAAAGCCGGCAGAGCCGCTCTCGGCGGCGGAGGAATGCGTCGACGACGTCGTCGGAGACCCCGCCTCCCCTCGGGACCCTCGCCGAGAGCCAGCGCTTGGTGGCGAGGCACTCGCGCACCGATTCGTGGAAGTCGATGGCGAGGGCGATCCAGCTCCCGTCCGGACACCCGGCCTCGCCATGGCAAAGCCGCTCCAGGGCCTCGTCGACCTCTCGAGCCCTTCGCTCGAGGACCTCGGCCGACAGGGAATCGAGCTCGCGCAGGGCTCCGGGGAACGAGCGGGCGATCCTTCGAAACTCACGCTTTCGCGCGGCAGCCTCGTCCGGGCCGAAGGATTGGAGCCCCTCGCGGACCGCGTCTTCCCTACGGCGCCGGAGCTCGACGAGCGCGCGGTACTTCCACGCGAGCCGCTCCAGACGATGCGCAGAGATCAGCGAAGAAACTCCCCCACTCGCGCCGAGCGCGTCTCGGTTGTGCGCCACGGCCGCTCAAGGCAGGCCTGCCGCCGCGAGGATCGCGTCGGGGAGGATGCGGAGCCCGCGCACGCCCAGGATCGCGGCGTGGGGCTCTCGAAAGGCGCCATCCACCACCCGGCCGATGGCGTCGTACTCGAGGGACGTTCCTTCGAGGGCCCGCTCGAGTCCGCGCAGCACGAAGGCAGGGGCGATGAAGTCTCCGCGGAGGCGGACCTCGGCGATGCGATCGCCATCCCGGCGCACGAGGGCCTCGGCGAAGCCGATGGGAATGTCGGCGACGCCGCTGTCGGCGAAGCCGGCCTCGTCCTCGGCGACGTCGGGAACGACCGGCTCCTCGCGAAGCCCGCCCTCCTGGACGAGTGCGGTCTCGCAGCCCAGGGACCGCCCGTAGCCGGTCGCGATCGACTCGGCGAGCGCCTCGAGGTCGTGGGGGGACTTCCACAGCTCCGCAAGGGTGCCGTGGGGCGGGCCTCCCGCCTTCGGATCGCCGTGTTCGGGATAGCCGTCGAGGCCGTCGGGGAGCGCAAGCGGTCTCGATACAGCGACGACGGCCTCGAAGAGGACGGCGCCGGACGCGAGGCCGTCCTGGGAGACGACCGCGATCTGCCGGCCTTCGGCGGAGACGAAGTCCCGCCCGAAGTAGTGGGCGCCGCTCCCGGCACCGGCAAGCGTCAGGCCCACGTTGAGCCCGCGGACATAGCGGTTGATCAGCTTGTCGGCGGTAGCGGGATCCTGCAGGAGCGCGCCCATGCGAGGCAGCGCGAGCAGGACCCCGATGGTGCCGTCACCGGCGCGGATGGCGCGGCCTCCGCCGCTCCGCCTCGCGACGGATCGCTCCTCGAGTCCGGCCCGAGCGAGAGCGGAAGCCGCTCGCTGGTGGCGCCCGAGGAGGACGGCTTCTCCCCGGAGCCCGGCGATCAGGAGCCGCGGGCGAGGATCGGACTCGACCTGGCGGAGGAGTCCCTGGCCCAGCCGCGCGAAGCGCTCGGGCGGGCAATCCTCCAGCAGGTGGATGGCGAGGGCCTCGGACACCGCGTGTGAACGCTACTTCCGGCGGAAGCGCGAGGGGTAGTCGCCGCCGAAGTCCGTGTCCGGGTGGATCTGCTTGGCCCGGGCGATCAGGTTGTCCTCGGTCTCGACGTTGTTCGGATCCGGGACGCAGCAGTCGACGGGGCAAACGGCCGCGCAGGCCTCTTCGTCGTGGAAGCCGACGCACTCGGTGCAGAGCTTCGGATCGATGACGAAGATGTCCTCGCCCTGGGAGATCGCGCCGTTCGGGCACTCGGGCTCACAGGCGCCGCAGTTGATGCACTCCTCGGTGATCATCGTGGCCATTGCTTCTTGGCTCCTTCGAACGGGCCCGATCCGGGCCATGTGGCCGAGGCTCCGTCGCACGTCCGGCGCGCCGGGCCCCCTCGCCGCTACGACGCGGCTGGTTTCGTGAAAATCCGCTCTCTTCCATGGAAAGGCGAGCGCGCGGACTAGGTAGCGAAATCTAGGACGCCCCGCAACCCTCTTGCCGTGCTGGAATGCGCTTGCCGCGCTGCGTGATCGCCGGGCAACAGGCGACGACGGCGGCTCCGGGATCTCCGATGCGCCGGCGCTCCCCGTTTGAAACGTCCGAAATCGAGCTTCCCCGCATTCCGGTTGGTAGAGTGGCGGACGATGAGCCCGACCTCGCCTTCGAGCCAGACACCGCGTCCCGACGCTCGAATGGCACATGAGCCTGCCGTGCAGCTCGCGGCGCGAACCCGCCCTCTCCCGGAGGCCCCGCGGCCCGCGAAGGATCGCGCCTTGTCGGCGGTCCGAAGAGCCTCGGACGAGGCCTTCGTGCGAGGGAGGCGGCTCGTCCTCGACGTCGTGGACGACCTCCGGACCCGCGACCGCTTTTTCCGGATCAAGGCCGCGATCGTCGCAGGCTGGCTCGCGCTCTGCTTCGTCTCGCTCTCGATCGCGGGCTCGGGACGCTCGGCACCGGACGCCAACGGCCTGCGGGCGTACGCGGTTCTCCAGCACACGTCGATGGGCTGGGCCGTCCTTGTCCACAACCGCTCGTCGCGCCCCTGGACCCGGGTGGAGCTCGAGCTGGACGGCGCCGCGGCGCGGCCGATCGCCCGGGTGGGTCCCGACGAGAAGCTGGTGCTGGGTCCGTCGCAGTTCCAGCTCGGGGTCGCGCCTCTGGGTGCAACGCATCGCGCCCGGCAGATCAAGGTCTCCACGGAACAGGGGCGCGTCGTGATCCCCCTGGACGCCGAGTCCTCCGCGCACTGACTCGCGGACCCATGCGCCCCAGTCGGGGGCGCCCCAATCGGGGGCGAGCCAAGCGAGCGACCTCCTCTTATCGTGGACGACTTGCGGGAGGAGTCTCGCGTTGCGCCTGCGCCTTGGCCAGCTCGCCCCAGGTGGCGCCCACGTTGGAGGGCTCCTCGTCGTATTCGGCCTGGTCGCCGCCTGCGTCGGCAGCCCTCCCGCCCTCCCGAAATCGCTCAAGAGCCTCGCTCCGGAATGGTCCCGCGTCCTGGTGGGCGTGGGTGAGGCCGAGAGCTTCGAGGACGCACGCCGCCAGGCGGTGGTCTCGATCGCCTCTCAGCTCCGGGCGGATGTGGTGGCCCGCGACCACGTCGTCGCTCAGGCGAGCCGCGAGGAGCGCACGGGCGTTACCGAGGGCTTCGAGCGGATCGTCCAGGAGATCCGGGTGGACACGCGCTTCGATCATCCGGATTGGATCGAGACGACCGAGGTCACCGAGCGCGGATCCCGGGTCCGCGTGGTCTGTACCCTCGATCGCCTGAGGGCCGCGTCGCGCCTCGACGCAGAGATCGAGGAAGACCTCATGGAGCTCCGGACCGAGCTCGACCGGTCCCGTTCCCAGGCTGCCGTCGTTCCCCTCTCGCGCTCGGTCGAGCGGATGCGCGCCTCGCGAAAATCGCTCGTGGAGAAGCTCGCGCTCCTCGCGACCCTCCGCCGCCTCCCCGCCGAGAGGCCCAGGGAGCTCGCCGCCCTCGCCGCCGAGGAGGTCCGGCTGGAGGCGCTGCGCGCACAGACCATCCTCCGGATCTGCCTCGAGCCCGTCGGGGGAAGCGCGAGGGGCGCCGAGCGTCTCTCGGCGAGCTTCGGCGCCTCGCTGGCCTCCAGGGGCTTGCGCGTGGATGCCTGCTCGGGCGATGCGGATGCCGGGCACCGGCTCCAGGGACGCCTGCAGACCCGGGTGTTCGAGCTGAGCCAGCCGGGGGGCTTTCCCTACTTCTGCACCACGCACCTGGTCTTCCAGCTGATCGATCCGGGGACGGGCGAGGTGGAGCTCGGAGGAGTAGAGCAGGGGCGTAAGGCCGGGGGGCACAGCCCGCGCGAGGCCTGCCACGCCTCCATGGACCTCCTCGCGGCCCGGGTGGCCCGGGCGCTGGGGAGCGACGCGCCTGCGGAGGCCAAATAGCAAGAGACCCGGAAGCCTGTTGAGGCGACCGGGTCTCTTGGGCTACTTGGAGCGGGTGATGGGATTTGAACCCACGACTCCGACCTTGGCAAGGTCGTACTCTACCACTGAGTTACACCCGCACAGCTTCGCCGCTCGGCACCGGCTCGGTGCGTCGCGAACGAGGGTGTGTATAGGGAAACCCTCGGCGAGGGTCAACGGAAAAAGCGCGCTCCCATGGTCTTTTTCGGGAGCGCCCCGTTCACGCCGCGTCGCGCCGGGCTCCGGCCTGTGACGCGCGCTCCTTCTGCGCCACGGCGGCGAGGAAATCGGCGAAGTAGCGCAACGCCGAGAGGATGGACGGAGCCAGCGACACCACCAGGATCCACTCGCCGATGAGCTGGAAATCGAAGGGATAGGCGGAGACGACCAGCAGATCGATCGGGTACGTGTAGTGCACGAGGACGCCGATGATCCCCGTGAGCTGGAGGGCGGTCTTCCACTTGCCCCCCTGCCCGGCCGCGATCACGAGACCCTCTCCGATGGCGATCTGGCGGAGGCCCGAGACGATCAGCTCCCGGGAGAGGATGACAATCACCAGCCAGGCCTCGATCCGGCCCATCTGCGCCAGCATCACCAGCGCCGCGGTGACGATCAGCTTGTCGGCGAGGGGGTCCATCAGCTTGCCCACCACGCTGACGAGGTTCATCCGGCGGGCGAGCCAGCCGTCGACCATGTCGGAGATCGCGGCGAACGTGAAGAGCACGGCGGCCACGAACGACGAGAAGGGATCGCCTCTCCAGACGAACCAGAGAAAGACGGGGATCACCAGGATCCGGAGGTAGGTGATCAGGTTGGGGAGGTTGACCAGCTCGTCCTTGAGCGGCCTTCGCGCGGCGACTTTCTTGGCGGCCATGGCGGCGGAACCTAGCAAAGGCTGGGGCGCGATGCACCCCTCCCCTAGGCGCCTGGGGCGCGAGGAAGCGAGCGTCGGCGGACCTGCACCGCGCCCTACCCCCGCCGCACTACTCCCGCCGCCCTACCCCCGCCGCGCCACGGCGGCCGGGGAGACCTCGCCCGGCTCGGACGCGGCCTTTCCGGCGGCATCCGCCGACTGGACCGCGACGGGGAGCTCCTGGGGCGACTCGGGGAGGAGCTCGACCTCGAGCACCCTCTTCTCGTCCGCCGCGCGCACGGTGAAGACGAGCCCCCCGTAGCGGACCTGCTCGCCCCGCCGCGGCACGCGCCCCGCCATCGCGGTGACGAAGCCGCCGAGGGTGTCGTAGTCGCCGTCCTCGGGGAACTCGAACTCGCCGTCGCCCGGGAGGGCCTCTTCGAGGAACTCCTCCACGTCGCGGACGGAGACCTCGCCCTGGGCGAGGAAGAGGCCGTCGGCCAGGGCGCGGATGGGCTGCTGTTCCTCGCCGTCGTCCTCGTCCCGGATCTCGCCGACGATCTCCTCCATCACGTCCTCGAGGGTGACCACGCCGGCCGTTCCGCCGAACTCGTCGACCACGACGGCGATCTGCACGCCGCGACGCTGGAACTCCGAGAGGAGGTGGCTGATCCGCATGGTCTCCGGCACGAAGAAGGGCGCGGTGAGGTGGCTCTCGATGCGGAAGCGCCCCTTGCCGTTGGTCGGCGCCTTGCCGAGGCCCTCGAGAAGCCGCCGGGCGTAGAGGACGCCGACCACGTTGTCGACGGAGTCCGCGTACACGGGCACGCGGGAATGGCCCGACTCGACCACCACCCGAACGACCTCGTCGTAGGGGGCGTCCGCCGGGAGCGCCACGACCTTGGGCCGCGGCACCATGATCTCGCGCACGCGGACGTGGGAGAACTCGATCACCGACTCGAGCAGATCCCGCTTCTCGTCGTCGAGGACACCAGCCTCCGAGCCCTTCTCGATCAGGTACTCGAGCTGCTCGGTGGTGTCGTCGATCGAGTGGGACGCGGGTCCGCGGATGCGGCGCGAGATGGCCGCGAGGGGCACGACCAGCGGGCGAAGGAGGGCCTCCGCCGCGGCACCGACCGGCGCCGCCCACGAGAGGCTGGCTTCGGGGTCCCTGCATGCCAGCGCCCGGCAGAGCGTGACGAAGCCGAGGAGCACGAGCGCACCCCCGGCGGCGGCCAGTGCCGCCATCGGCGGGTCGTCGGCCAGGGAGGCGGCCAGGAGAGCGAGCGCCCCGCCGTAGATCAGCTTGGCGAGCGAGTCGATCGAAAGGAGGGCGAGGCGGACCACGTCGGGCCGCTCTACCAGGCGCTTCAGGCCTCGCGGCGGCTTGTGGTCCTTCTCTTCGAGGAGGCCCTGCGCGCGGTGCTCACCGAGAGCCGCCAGCGCGGCGGAGGCCGAAGACGCGAGCGCGGCAAGCAGGAGCGTAGAGCCCGCCGCCACGAGGCACGTCAAAGTACCGGTACTTGATCCCAAACACAGCTCCGGCCGCCGGCCCCCGGCATCCCGTCCCCACGCCTGCGTTCGAGGCTCGTGGGCGAGATCCGGTTGGCTCCCCGAGGAATCTCGAGGCCGCCAACGGTCGCTTCCTTCGGGCGCCCGGGTGCCGCCCTGGCGTCCTGCAGCTCCCGCGCGGGGAGCGTTGCGACGGTCTTCCGGGCTCTACCCCCCGCGGATCCCCACGGAGCTCCCGTCGACCAAAGGAACATCGTACTACGTCTTCCGCTTCCCGTCACATCCCTCGAGAGGTGGTTCACGACCTCCCAGCTGGGCAACGGGAACAGCATGCAAGCGCCCGGTCGCATGGATCGCGACCGGGCGCCTGGAACCTACGAGCGAGCTGGCCTACCGGCCGCCCGCCATGATCGTGTCGAAACGCTCGCGGGCCGGGAGGGTCCACGCCTGCTGCGACGTGTTCTCGGGGGTGATCCACGGCCACGGCTTGTTGCCGAAGTACGCGGGCTTCGAGCGGAGGTAGAGGGACGCCGGCATGTCGTGCCGCTGGTAGTTGCGGTCCCAGACGATCCCTCTCGTGAGGTAGTCGTAGTTGCCGTGCCGGTGCGTCGTGGCGACGACCTTGGCGTCCTGACCGCTCTTACCGGCGTTGTGCTCCACGCCGATGGCCCAGATGGGGACCGGGTTCCAGTTCCACGGCGGGCTGCCCTCGTAGACGAAGCCCCGCTGCGGCGCTGCGGTCATGTCGGCGGTACCGAGGACGTTTCCGATGTAGCTGCAGTGGGTGTGCCACTCGGGGACCTCGACGATCTTTCGCATCGTCTCGTCGCGGAGCTGGAGCGGCGGGAACGAGCGCCTGCGCCCGGTTGCCTGGTTGCGGAAGAACACGTTGTAGATCGAGTTGCCCCAGTAGCCATCGCCGCCGATGTTGAACGCCTGGTTGCCCTCGAAGAGCGTGTAGTGGGGCGTCGCGAAGTGCGAAGCGTTCAGGCCCACCTCGGGGATGGTCGGGTAGCCTGCACCCCACCCGTCCTCGAAGTAGTTGTAGCCGATCACGTTGCCGGGGCCGGCGCCTCGCATGGTGATGACCTTGTTGAAGTTCCAGGAGATGTTGTTCTCGAACAGGTTGTCCGAGGCGTAGACCCGCAGGTCGATGCCGTAGCCGGCGCCGCCCGGGTTGGGGTTCGCGGTGCTGTGGAAGAACGAGTCCCGCGCCTCGCAGCGGAAGGTGCTCTCGAAGGCGATGCTGCTTCCGATGGACCGCTCGCTCTCGACGTTCCTCGCCCAGCTGTACGCGGCGCCGTAGAACGCGATGTTCCCCTGCTCGCCGCCGGCGACGTAGAGGTTCTCGACGCCCGACCACCGCTTGACGGGGACCATGGCGCCGCCCTGGTTGCCGCCAGCGAACCGGACCACCTGGGCCTGGTTGGAGGTGTAGTACGGCAGGCGCACCGGCGTGCTGAAGGTGAGCGTGTTCCCGGAGATCGAGGTGATCTCGAGGACCTGGCCGGTGGGGCGGTTCTGCCGGGTGTACCAGCCGCGCTCGGAGCCGTTCGGGTTGGACTGGGTGACCGGGTTCCACCACGAGCCGACGCGGGTGTTGTCCACGAGCTGGTCGATGAAGACGATCTCGCCGACCTGGTAGCCGGGGTTCCGGGACAGGGTGACCCGGTTGGAACCGCGGGGCACGTCGGCGGTCACGTCGACCGGGGTGGTGTTCTTGATCCAGAGGTGGCCGAGGTTGATGACCGAGGTCTGCGAGCCGGCCCCCTTCAGGAGGCGCGTCGCGGTGGTCCCGCGGGTTCCCTGGCCCCGGAGCGTGACGTAGCTGGGCACGTTCAGGCTCTGCGAGCGGATGTTGTAGGTGCCGGCCTTGAGGTAGACGATCCGCCGGCTGGTCTCGCTGGCCTGGTTGCCCGCGTTGTTGAGGGCGGCCTGAATGGCGGAGGAGGCGTCCGTGGAGCCGTTCGCCAGGGCCGGATCGACGGAGAATCCGCCGTAGGGATTGCCGGCGGGGAGGTAGACGGTCGCCGGCCTGCGGGAGTCGTTGTCCGACGGGATGCCGCCGACAGTGGAGAGGCCGGGCTGCCAGGGCGTGATCCGTTCGGCGGGGAGCAGGCCCGTGGCGTCGATGTCGCCAGGCGTCGGATCGACGGGCGGGTTCGGATCGACGGGCGGGTTGGGATCGACCGGATCCGGATCGGTTGGATCGACGGGTCCGGTCGACCCGCCGTTGACCACGAAGCCGACCTCGTCGAAGTGAATCGTGGGGATCGTCCCACCGCGCCACTCCTGGATCGTGACGCCGTCGATGGTCGAGACCGCGCCGGCGATGGCGCTGAACGGCACGGTGCACTCGGTCCACTGCCCCGCGATCACCGCACGGGCCGCGCAGTTGGGGCCGAGGTCGGCGCCTTCGGACCAGATGCCGTTCGAGTACGTGCGCACGCGCAGGCCGGCGCCGCCCCCCGAGGTCCCGCCGTGGACCTGGAGCTTGAGGGCGGTGAGGCCCGAGGTCGGGAAGCCCTGGCGCATGAAGTAGACCGCCTGCCACGCGCCGAAAGACGCGGAGATCGCGGTCCGCCCGGCGTAGACCGGCGAGGTGGAGGCGAAGTTGGCGGTCGCCCAGGAGCCATTCGACCAACCGCTCGCCAGCGCGTCGCGGTAGATCCAGCTCATGGTCGGCGTGGGCTGCGGGTCGGGATCGGGCGCAGGAGCCTCGGGGAGCATCGTCGAGGTCGGAGCCGACTGCGGCCCTTCACCCTGTGCGTTGACCGCGGACACCCGATACCAATAGGACCGGCCGGCGACGACCGCGCGATCCTCGTAGGCGGTCCCGGAGATCGGCGCGGAGGTCAGCCGGTCGGAGGCGCCGGAGGCGCTCTGGGCGCGATAGACGTGGTAGCCGGTCGCGTTCGCGACGGCGGTCCAGCTCAGAGAGACCTTGTCCGTCGACGGCTCGGCGGAGGGGCGCGACGGAGCCGCGGGCAGCGCAGGGACGACCGCGGAGACGATCGCGGAGGTCGGACCTTCTCCGGCTGTGTTGAGCGCCGATACACGGTATCGATACGTCTCACCCTGCACGACGGCGCGATCCTCGTAGGCGGCGTTCGAGATCGGAGTGGAGGACAGACGCGTGAACGACGAGGAGGAGCCGACGGCGCGATAGACGTGGTAGCCGGTGGCACCGGCGGCAGCGCTCCAGCTCAGCGAGACCCGGTCGAGGGAGGCCGTCGCGCGGAGGCCCTCGGGCGCGGCGGGGAGCGCGAGAGGCGGGGCCGACTCGTCGACGAGGAGGATGTCGTCGAAGTAGAGGGCCGGCAGCGACTTGCCGGCGAACTCCTGGATGATGATGCCGTCGATCTTGCCCCCGGTGACGCCGAGGTCGCGCAGGGGGATCTTGCAGAGGGACCAGCCGTTGGCCGGGATCTTCCCGTTCGCGCAGTAGCGCGCGACCGGCACCCCGCCCCGCTCGACGCCGTTGACGGTGAGCTTGGCGAGCAGCGATGGATCCGCGGTCTTCCCGCCGTTCGCCTGGAACTGAAGGTGGGTGAGCCCGTCCGTGGAGAGACCGTTGTGGTGGAGGTAGAGGCCCTGCCAGGGGCCATAGGTGACGGCGATGGAGCGGGTTCCGGACTTGACCGTGGTCCGGTTCGCCAGGTCCCTGCCCGCCCACGACCAGTCGGACCAACCGGGTGCCAGGGCGTCGTCGTAGACCAGGGTTCCCGCGACCGCGGCCTTCGCCACCGCGTCGACCGTGTCTGCTTCTGAACGCTTCTCACCACAGGCGAATAGCGTTGCAACCAGGCAAGTGCCCAGTGCCAGATTCATGTAACGCAAGGTGAAACAGCCTTTCTTTTCGGGTGTACCGGCGCGGAGCGAGACACGAACCTGCCGGAGAGACCACGATGGATCAGGCTGTCAGTCGGATAAAAGGCACCGATCGGCGACATGCGCCCACCTGCTCGTCCGAGCAGTGAAAGCAAGCGAACCAGTCGAGGCCTCGCACCCCCAAAACGCACGAACGGACCCCCGGGGTCTCCGGCGGGTCCGTCCGCGTTTCAACGAAGCTGGCGCGGTGCTCGTAGGCGCCGCCAGACCTGGTTACTTCTTGGCCCAGTCGTAGGCGACGAGCTCGGTGGCAGCGAAGTGGTACGAGATCTCGATCTTCGCGTTGTCCAGGCTGTCCGAGCCGTGGACGGTGTTGGCGTCGATGCTCTCGGCGAAGTCCTTGCGGATCGTGCCGGGGGCCGCGTCCTTCGGGTTGGTCGCGCCCATGATCTCGCGGTTCGCCGCGACGGCGTTCTCGCCCTCGAGGACCATGAGGAGCACGGGGCCCGAGGTCATGAACGAGACCAGGTCCTTGAAGAAGGGGCGCTCGCGGTGCACGGCGTAGAAGCCGCCGGCCTCGTCCGTGGTGAGCTGCTTCATCTTCATCGCCACGGGCTTGAGGCCCTTGGTCTCGAAGCGGTCGACGATCTTGCCGATCACGCCCTTCTGCAGCGCGTCGGGCTTGAGAATGGAGAGGGTACGCTCGATTGCCATGTTCGACTCCGAACCGGCCGGCGATCGAGCCCCGCGGGCTGCCGCCGGCGTTTAAGATTGGGAAACGGAGGCGCCGCGATCCCCGCAGCGCCTCCCGGATGGCCGCCTCCAACCGAAGGCGGCGGCGCGCGCCTTTTACGGCAACGCGCCTCTACGTGTAAAGCGGACCTCGGCGTCGACCGGACCGGTCGACACCGCGCTTACGGCGTCACGCCCCGCTCGGCGAGGAGCGCCTTCAGGGTGAGGCCGAGCTCGGCGGGGGTCGGAGCGACCTTCACGCCAGCGGCCTCCATCGCCTTGATCTTGTCCTCGGCCGTGCCCTTGCCGCCCGAGATGATCGCGCCGGCGTGGCCCATGCGCTTGCCCGGAGGCGCCGTGCGGCCGGCGATGAAACCCACCACCGGCTTGGTCACGTGCTTCTTGATGTACTCGGCGGCGTGCTCCTCGGCGTTGCCGCCGATCTCGCCGATCATGATGATCGCCTTGGTCTCGGGGTCGGCCTGGAAGGCCTCGAGGCAATCGATGAAGTTGGTGCCGTTCACCGGGTCGCCGCCGATGCCCACCGCGGTGGACTGGCCCCAGCCGAGCTGGGTCACCTGGTGGACCGCCTCGTAGGTGAGGGTGCCGGACCGCGACACGATGCCGATCGAGCCCTTCCGGTGGATGTGACCCGGCATGATGCCGATCTTGCACCCGCCCTTGGAGCCCTCGCCCTCCCCGGCGTGATCACGCCAGGGCAGTTGGGGCCGAGGAGCCGCGTCTTGCTGCCCGCCATGGCGCGCTTGACGCGAACCATGTCGAGCACCGGGATACCCTCGGTGATGCAGACCGCGAGCTCGAGGCCCGCGTCCACCGCCTCGAGGATCGCGTCGGCGGCGCCCGGAGGCGGCACGTAGATCACCGAAGCCGTGGCGCCGGTGGCCTCCACCGCTTCACGGACCGTGTTGAAGACGGGAATCTTCCCCTCGAACATCATGCCGCCCTTGCCGGGCGACGTGCCGCCGACGAGCTGGGTGCCGTAGGCGAGCATCTGCGAGGCGTGGAAGGAGCCGGCGGAGCCGGTGATCCCCTGGACGATGACCTTGGTGTCCTTGTTGACGAAGATCGCCATGGATTACTTGCCTCCGGCCGCGGCGACCGCCTTCTGGGCGCCCTCGAGCATGGTGTCGGCCGTGATGATGTTCATTCCACTCTCGGCGAACTTCTTCTTGCCGAGCTCGACGTTGGTGCCCTCGAGCCGAACGACGAGGGGGACCTTGAGGCCCACTTCCTTGGCCGCCGTGAGCACGCCGTCGGCGATGACGTCGCACTTCATGATGCCGCCGAAGATGTTGACGAAGACCGCCTTCACCGCGGGATCGGCGAGGATGAGCTTGAACGCCGCCGTGACCTTCTTCGCGTCGGCGCCACCGCCCACGTCGAGGAAGTTCGCGGGCATGCCGCCGCAGTACTGGATGATGTCCATCGTCGCCATGGCGAGGCCGGCGCCGTTCACCATGCAGCCGATGTTTCCGCTGAGGGAGATGTAGGCGAGGTCGAACTCCTTGGCCTCGCGCTCCCGCGGATCCTCCTCGAGGGGATCGCGGAAGGACTGCAGGTCCCCGTGCCGGAAGAGCGCGTTGTCGTCGAACTCCAGCTTGGCGTCGAGGGCGATGACTTCGCCGCCCTTGGTGATCACCAGCGGGTTGACCTCGACGAGGGCGGCGTCCGTGCCGTCCACGACCTTGGCGAGGGCGTCGCAGAACTTCACGAACTTGCCCACGGTGGGGCCCTCGAGGCCGAGGCCGAAGGCGAGCTGACGACCCTGGAAGGCCTGGAAGCCCACGGCGGGGTCGATCGCCGCCTTGAGGATCTTCTCGGGGTGGGTAGCGGCGACCTCCTCGATCTCTACGCCGCCCTCGGTGGACGCCATGATGGACATCCGGCCGTTGTCGCGGTCGAGGGTCACGCCCAGGTAGAGCTCACGGCCGATGTCGAGGCCTTCCTCCACGTAGAGCTTGTGGACCTTCGCGCCCTCGGCGCCGGTCTGGATGGTGACGAGGGTCTTGCCGAGCATCGCCTCGGCGAAGGTCCTTGCCTCCGCGGCCGACTTGGCGAGACGAACGCCCCTGCCGCCGTCGGAGTCGACGAAGGTGCCCTTGCCGCGGCCGCCGGCGTGGACCTGGCTCTTCACGACGACGATCGGCGTGGCGAGCTGCTTCGCGGCGGCCTCTGCCTCGCTCGGCGACGTCGCGAGGATCCCCCGGGGCGTCGGTACGCCGTACTTCCGGAAGATCTCCTTTCCCTGGTACTCGTGGATCTTCACGATTGCTCCTCCCCGCTCACCAGCGGGATGCGTGATTTCGATGGGCCGCGGGAGCGGCCCGTGTGCTTCGCCTTCGGCTCCGCAATGTCACGCGCCGTCGGACTTGCCCGCCACCCGCTTGCCCTTCGACTTGGCGCGGATGAACTCGCGGTTCAGCTCGGCGATCACGCGGATGGGGATCTCCTTCGGACAGACGGCCTCGCACTCGCGGTGGTTGGTGCAGTTGCCGAAGCCCTGGGCGTCCATCTCCGCGATCATCCCGTTCGCACGGGAGGTGCGCTCCACCTGGCCCTGGGGCAGGTGCTTGTACTTGGAGATCTGCGCGCCCACGAAGAGCATCGCCGACGCGTTCGGGCAGGCCGCCACACAGGCGCCGCAGCCGATGCAAGCGGCGGCGTCCATCGAGAGGTCGGCCTCCTCTTTCGAGATGGGGATCGCGTTGCCGTCGGGAGTGCCGCCGGTCCGGACGGAGACGAAGCCGCCCGCCGCCACCACCTTGTCGAAGGCGCCGCGGTTCACCACCAGGTCCTTCACCACCGGGAAGGCTGCCGCCCGGAAGGGCTCGATGGTGACCTCCTGTCCGTCGCGGAAGGAGCGCATGTGGAGCTGGCAGGTGGTCACGCCCGGGATCGGGCCGTGGGCCTGGCCGTCGATCACCAGCGAGCACGTGCCGCAGATGCCCTCGCGGCAGTCGTGGTCGAAGGCGATGGGCTCGTCGCCCTTGGCCTCGAGCTTCTCGTTCACGACGTCGAGCATCTCGAGGAAGGACATGTCCGGGCTGACGTCCTCGGCGAGGTAGTCGATCATCTTGCCCGGCGTGTTCCCGTTCTTCTGCCGCCAGACCCGCAGCTTCAGCTTCATCGTTCCCGCGCTCACTTGTAGCTCCGAGTAGCCAGGTGCACGTTCTCGAACTCCAGGGACTCCTTGTGCCGGATCGGCGCCTTGTCCGGTCCCTGGTACTCCCAGGCCGCCACGTGGGCGAACTTGTCGTCGTTCCGGAGCGCCTCGCCGTCCGCCGTCTGGTACTCCTCGCGGAAGTGGCCGCCGCACGACTCCTCGCGCTCCAGGGCGTCGCGGACCATGAGCTCGCCGAACTCGAGGAAGTCCGCCACGCGGCCGGCCCGCTCGAGGGCCTGGTTCAGATCCCCGCCCTCGCCGGTGACCGAGACATTCTCCCAGAACTCTGCCCGGATCTCGGGGATGCGCACCAGCGCCTCCTTCAGGCCCTGGGCGTTCCGCGCCATGCCGCACTTCTCCCAGAGGAGGCGGCCGAGCTCGCGATGGTACGAGTTGACCGTGCGCTTGCCCTTGATCGAGAGCAGGCGCTTCACCCGGCCGCCGACCTCCTCGATCGTCCTCTTGAACTCCGGATGATCCGTCGTCACCTTCGGCTGCTTCGCGTTCGCGAAGTAGTCACCGATGGTGTACGGGAGCACGAAGTAGCCGTCCGCGAGGCCCTGCATCAGCGCCGAGGCGCCGAGGCGGTTGGCACCGTGGTCGGAGAAGTTCGCCTCGCCGACCACGTGCAGGCCGGGGATCGTGCTCATCAGGTTGTAGTCGACCCAGAGGCCACCCATCGTGTAGTGCGGCGCCGGGTAGATCCGCATGGGCAGGCGGTACGGGTTCTCTCCCGTGATCTGCTCGTACATCTGGAAGAGGTTGCCGTAGCGATCGCGGACCACGTCCTCGCCCAGGCGCTGGATGGCGTCGGCGAAGTCGAGGTAGACGCCCTGCCCGCCCGGTCCGACGCCCCGCCCCTCGTCGCAGACCTGCTTGGCAGCGCGGGAGGAGATGTCGCGGGGCGAGAGATTGCCGAAGCTGGGGTACTTTCGCTCCAGGTAGTAGTCGCGCTCGTCGTGCGGGATCTGGCCGGGGGCGCGGCTGTCGCCGGCCTTCTTCGGCACCCAGATCCGCCCGTCGTTCCGGAGGCTCTCCGACATCAGGGTGAGCTTCGACTGATGCTCGCCGTGGACGGGGATGCACGTCGGGTGGATCTGCGTGTAGCAGGGGTTCGCGAAGGCCGCGCCCTTCTTGAAGGCGCGCCAGGTCGCGGTCACGTTGCAGCCCGTGGCGTTCGTCGAGAGGAAGAAGGCGTTGCTGTAGCCGCCGGTGGCGAGCACCACGGCGTCAGCGGCCCAGGCCTCGATGGCGCCGGTCTGCAGGTCGCGGGTGACGATGCCGCGGGCGTGGCCGTCGATCAGCACCAGCTCGAGCATCTCGTGGCGGGCGAACATCCGTACCGCGCCTGCGCCGATCTGCTTCTCGAGGGCCGAGTAGGCGCCGAGGAGGAGCTGCTGGCCGGTCTGGCCGCGGGCGTAGAAGGTACGGGAGACCTGGGCGCCGCCGAAGGAGCGGTTCGCCAGGGTGCCGCCGTACTCCCGGGCGAAGGGGACGCCCTGGGCCACGCACTGGTCGATGATGTTCACGCTCACCTGGGCGAGGCGGTAGACGTTCGCCTCGCGGGAGCGGAAGTCGCCGCCCTTCACCGTGTCGTAGAAGAGGCGGTGGATGCTGTCGCCGTCGTTCTGGTAGTTCTTGGCCGCGTTGATGCCGCCCTGGGCAGCGATCGAGTGCGCACGGCGCGGGCTGTCCTGGAAGCAGAAGCAGTCGACCTCGTAGCCGAGCTCCGAGAGCGTGGCGGCAGCCGAGGCGCCGGCCAGGCCCGAGCCCACCACGATCACGCGGTACTTCCGCTTGTTGGCCGGGTTCACCAGCTTCATCTCGAAGCGGTGGTTGTCCCACTTCTTTTCGATGGGGCCGCTGGGGATCTTCGAGTCGAGTTTCACGGGTGAGGTCTCCTGAGCGCCCACGGCGCTCGAACCCTTGGCATGTGACGCGCCATCCCCTCGCCTGGGGGCGAGAGGAGAGCGAACGGGCGCCGGTCAGCTCCCGAAGATCCCGAGCAGGATCGCGACGGGGATGGAGGCGAAGCCGGCGGCGATGATCGCGCTGAGGATCCGGCCCGCCTGGATCGCGAACGGGGTCCAGCGCCGGCCGTTGAGGCCGAAGGTCTGGATCGCGCTCCACACGCCGTGCGAGAGGTGCAGCGCCAGCAGGAACATCCCCACCACGTAGATCACCACGATCCCGCCGATGGAGAAGCTGCGGATCATGTTCGTGTAGATGTCGTGGCGGCCCAGGGCGTCCACCATCGCGTAGTCACCCGGGAAGACCCAGCCCAGGGTGAAGTGCGCGAGGTGGAAGAGGATGAAGGCCAGGAGGAGCAGCCCCGTGTACGGCATCGTACGGGTGATCCACGTGGCCTTCCGGTACCGATAGCCCTGGTAGCCCTGCGGCCTGGCCTTCTTGTTCAGATAGAAGAGCCTCATGCCGGCGAGGACGTGGAGGACCACGATCACCAGCACGAAGAGCCTCTGGCCCCAGAGCAGCGCGGGCTCGTTCGCGAGGAACGCGGCGTAGCCGTTGTAGATCTCCGCGCCCTTGAACACCTGGAGGTTGCCGCCCAGGTGGAGGAGCAGCCAGAAGACGAAGAGCGCCCCGGTGACGCCCATGACCCACTTCGCGCCGACCGACGACTGAGCCACGCGGCCGATCACCGATTTTCCGGCGCGGGGGCCGGTCGTGGTTGCACCCGAATGCATACGAATGTTCCCTGTTGAGAGAAGCGATGGGCGGAAACCTAACAGATTCGCCCCGCCCATGGCTCGCCCGACCTTCGTCGGGTTTCCGGCGAACCGGGGCTACGGCCGAACCGCCGCCGCCCCGGATCGCGAGACTGCGTCTTAGAGCTTGCACGACTCCACGACGGCCTTCACCGCGTGGAACGACTTGTCGAGCATGACCTTCTCGGCCGGGTCGAGGGCGATCTCGTAGACCTTCTCCACGCCGCCGCCGCCGATGCGGGCCGGGACGCCGAAGAAGTAGCCGTCGATGCCGTATTCGCCATGGAGGCGCGCCGCAACCGGGAGGACCCGCTTTCGGTCGAGGAGGTAGGACTCCGCCATCGAGACGGCGCTCTCCGCCGGCGC
Organism: Vulgatibacter incomptus; assembly: GCF_001263175.1. Classification (GTDB taxonomy): domain Bacteria; phylum Myxococcota; class Myxococcia; order Myxococcales; family Vulgatibacteraceae; genus Vulgatibacter; species Vulgatibacter incomptus. The sequence continues at coordinate 1,694,232 of NZ_CP012332.1, forward strand.
GAAGTACGCCGAGCCGGTTCCGAAGAGCTGCACGAGCTCGCCGCCGCCCTTGCGGGTGCGGTCGACGATGGCGTCGAGCTTGTCCTTGGGGAGGAGGCTCTCGAGGGGAACGCCGCCCACCGAGCAGAGGCGGGTCAGCGGCACCATGTCGTCGCCGTGGCCGCCGAGGACCACCGCGTGGACGTCCTCGATGGAGACGTCGAGGGCCTCGGAGACGAAGAAGCGGAAGCGCGAGGAGTCGAGGACGCCGGCCATGCCGCAGACCATGTGGTCAGCCAGGCCCGCGACCTTGTGCATCGCGTAGACCATCGCGTCGAGGGGGTTCGAGATCACGATCACGAAGGCGTTCGGCGTGTGCTTCTTCACCTTCTCCGCGACGTCGGAGATGATCGGCATGTTCACGCCGACGAGGTCGTCGCGGCTCATGCCCGGCTTGCGGGGCACGCCGGCCGTGACGATGACGACGTCCGCGCCTTCCGCGTCGGCGAAGTCGCTCGTCCCCACGAGGCGCGTGTCGAGGCCGCGCACCGCGTTGAGCTGGTTGATGTCGAGGGCCTTGCCCTTGGTCGGACCTGCCACCCTCTCGATGTCGTAGAGCACCACGTCGCCGAGGCGCCGCTCCGCGCAGAGGAGCCCGATGTTCCCGCCGATGTTGCCGGCGCCGACGACCGCGATCTTGTTCCTGCGAGCCATTTCCTGACCTCCGTAAGGTCGTATTAGAGGGAGCCGACGCGGTGCGCAACAGGCTGAAAGCCGTCTAATGCGCCGAATCGGCTCCGCTTGGGCGAGGCCCTACATCGCCTTGCACATCGCCACGGCGAACTCCGACGCCTTCAGCAGCGTCGCGCCCTCCATCTGGCGGTGGAAGTCGTAGGTGACCGTCTTGTTCAGGATCGCCTGCTCCATGCCCTTGACCACGAGATCCGCCGCCTCGTTCCAGCCCATGTGGCGCAGCATCATCTCGCCCGAGAGGATCAGCGAACCCGGGTTCACCTTGTCCTGGCCGGCGTACTTGGGGGCCGTGCCGTGGGTGGCCTCGAAGACCGCCGCCTTGTCGCCCACGTTGCCGCCCGGCGCGATGCCGAGGCCGCCGACCTGCGCGGCCGCCGCGTCGGAGAGGTAGTCGCCGTTGAGGTTCGGGGTGGCGAGGATCTGGTACTCGTCCGGCCGCAGGAGGATCTGCTGGAACATGTTGTCCGCGATCCGGTCGTTGATGAGGATCTTGCCGGCGGGCAGCTTGCCGTCGTGCTTCTCCCAGAGGTCGGCCTCGGAGATCACGACGTCGGCGAACTGCTCCTTGGCCACCTCGTAGCCCCAGTCGCGGAACGCACCCTCGGTGAACTTCATGATGTTCCCCTTGTGAACCAGGGTCACCATGGTCCGGCCGGTGGCGATCGCGTGCTTGATCGCCGCCGCCACGAGGCGCTTGGAGCCGAAGGCGGAGATCGGCTTGATGCCGATGCCCGAGCCCTCGCGGATCGGCTCCTTGGGCTTGAGCTCGGTGTTGATGAAGTTGCGGAGCTTCTCGACATCGGCGGAGCCGGACTTGTACTCGATGCCCGAGTAGACGTCCTCCGTGTTCTCGCGGAAGATCACCACGTCGAGCTTGCCGGGCTCCTTCACCGGAGCGGGCACGCCCTCGAACCAGCGCACGGGGCGGATGCAGGAGTAGAGGTCGAGCTCCTGGCGGAGCGCGACGTTGATCGAGCGGATGCCGCCGCCCACCGGCGTGGTGAGGGGACCCTTGATCGCGACGATGTACTCTTTGATCGCCTCGAGGGTGTCGTTCGGCAGCCAGGTGTTCGGGCCGTAGACCTCGTTCGCCTTCTCGCCGGCGTAGATCTCGAACCAGTGGATCTTGCGCTTACCGGCGTAGGCCTTCTCCACGGCGGCGTCGAGGACGAGCTTCGTGGCGTTCCAGATATCGGGACCGGTGCCGTCGCCTTCGATGAAGGGGATGATCGGATCAGCGGGGACGTTCAGATTCCCGTTTGCGCCCACGGTGATCCGCGAGCCGGTCGCCGGCACTTTCAGCTTCTCGAAGTTCGCCATGATCGGTCCTCTCCTTGGTTTCCTGCTCCGAGGTTGGGCGCGCCTTATACCATACGGTCCCGCTGTGGAATGGGGATCTTCCCGGGTTTGTGCCGAGCCCGGAGCCGGTGTCGGCCGCCTCCCCCGCCGTCGGTTTCGGGAGCCGCCGAAGGCCACCGGGAGCGGCCCCCCCGCCGGCCTGGAGCGATCGCCCGAAGCCTGCGGAGATTGCTTGACCGCTCCCGGCCGCCTTGGCTACCTAGCCGCACCATGACCATCGACTTCAATTGCCAGCAGTGCGACGCATCCTTCGAGATCGAGATCGGCGAGATCCTCGAGGGGGATCCGATCGTCTGCCCGAATTGTGGCCAGAAGGCCGCCCGCAAGATCTCCGAGGAGCTCGGAAACGCCCTCGACGAGCTCCTCGCCAAGGTCGCCGAGCTCCGGCCCAAGTTCCTGCTCGCCCTCACCATCGAATCCGACGATCTCCCCGCGCCCTACGACGAAGAGCCCGCCGAGGAGGAAGAGGAAGAAGAGGAAGAGTCCGAGGAAGAGGACGAGGGCTACGAAGACGACGACGAGGATGAGGACGAAGACGAGGACGAAGACGAGGACGAAGAACGCTGATCGTCCCGCCAGGCCTTCTGCATCGTCGGTCCGCGGACCCGCATCGCGTGCCGGCCCAAAGCCGTAGCAGCAATGCGGGGCCGTCGAGCTTCGGAAGGAAGGCATCATGCGCAAAGCAAAGATCGTCTGCACCCTGGGCCCCGCTTCCGACTCGCTCGAGCAGATCGAGGCGCTCGTCCGGGCGGGCATGGACGTCGCCCGGCTGAACTTCTCCCACGGCACCCACCGCGACCACGAGCGGCGCCTGGGCCTCGTCCGGGAGGCCGCGCAGCGCGTAGGCCGCCCCGTGGCGGTGCTGCAGGACCTGCAGGGACCGAAGATCCGCACCGGAAAGATGCGGGGCGGCAAGATCACCCTCGCCACCGGCTCCGAGGTGACGATCACCACCGAGGAGGTGCTGGGCACCTCCTCGCGGTTCTCCACGACCTACGCCGGCCTCGTGCGCGACGTGCGGATCGGCGACGACGTCCTCCTCGCCGACGGCCGCATCAAGCTCACCGTCCTCAAGAAGCCCAAGAAGAACGAGATCCGCTGCAAGGTCACCCTCGGCGGCGAGCTCGGGAACAACAAGGGCATCAACCTCCCCGGCACCAAGGTCTCCGCGCCCTCCCTCACCGAGAAGGACGCCGCCGACCTCGAGTTCGGCCTCGCCATCGGCGTGGACTACGTGGCGATCTCGTTCGTCCGCACCGCGGACGACGTGCGCAACGTGAAGCGGATCGCCGGCGAGCGCGTGCCGATCATCGCCAAGATCGAGATGCCCCAGGCCGTCGCCGACATCGATGCCATCGCGGAGATCGCGGACGGCATCATGGTCGCCCGCGGCGATCTGGGCGTAGAGCTCCCCCTCGAGCGCGTCCCCTTGATCCAGAAGATGCTGATCGAGCGGACCAACGCCCAGGGCAAGATCGTGATCGTCGCCACCGAGATGCTCGAGTCGATGATCCACGAGGCCCGCCCCACCCGCGCCGAGGTCTCGGACGTCGCCAACGCCGTCCTCGACGGCGCCGACGCGGTGATGCTCTCCGCGGAGACCGCGAGCGGCGCACACCCGGTGGAGGCGGCTGCCACCATGGCCGCCATCGTCCAGGAGGTGGAGCGGAGCCACCGCTTCCGCTCCCTGAAGCCCCACAACCTGGCGCGCTCCGACTCCTTCTCGTCTGCGGTGGCCCGCGCCTGCTGCGCCGCCGCCGAGCAGCTCGGCCTCGACTCGATCGCAGCCTGCACCCAGACCGGCCGCGCCGCCCGCCTCATCTCCGAGCACCGCCCCGCAGCCCGGATCTTCGCCCTCACCCCGCTGCCCGAGACCTACCGCCGGATGGCGCTGTGCTGGGGCGTGATCCCCCTGATGATCCCGGCCTACAGCACGCCCGACGAGATGCTCCGCGTCGTCACCGACGTGCTCCTGCGCGAGAAGTTCGCCAAGCGCGGCGACCCCGTGGTGATCTCGAGCGGCGTCCCCAACCAGCCGATGTCCACCAACCTGATGACGATTCATCGGCTGTAGGACAATTTCAGCAGCCGCCTGCCCGTCGCATCGCGGGCGGCAACACGTGGACTCGAAACAGTCGAGGCATATAACCCATGTGCATTCGTGACTCACGAATGCACATGGTCACGTCGTCGACCTATAGGCGTTCGCTCCGCATTCGAGAACACGCGCCGCTCGGGGAGCTCGAACCCCCTGCCGTGCATCTTCGGGACTCGATCGCAAAGCGGGCCCGCTCCGATGACACGGAGCGAGCCCGGGCGACGCGACCAAGCGATCGCCCCGCTCAGCCGAACTTGTAGATGTTCTCGACGGGGACGCCGCGGTAGCGATCGAGCTTCAGCGCGAGGCGCGCGAGGTCGTAGGCGAGCTCGGAGGACGAGGCCGTAGGGTCGGCCTTCTTCCGGCGCTTGGCCTCGGTGAGGATCGCCTTGCGGGCCTCCGCCGGGTGGTACAGGAAGTGACCGCTGAAGACGAGGTTGCCGTCGATCGGGAGCAGGCGCGCGTCGAGGATGTCGCCCTTCGAGAGGGCGACGAGGCCGCGGCGCTCCAGGATGTCGTAGTCGGTGCGGCTCACCACGTCGCGAACCTTGAGGCCGAGCTTGGTGCCGAGCTTCCGGACCTCGAAGATCCCGTGGACGGAGCGCGTGAGCGCCTCGAAGGTCCCCAGCTCCTCGGGAGAGAGCGCGGCGCGGTTCGCCTCGAGGTACGCGGCGGCGGGCGGAGCGCCCGTGCCGTCCAGGGGGCGATCGAAGAGGAAATGCTCCACGAAGAGCGCCAGGCGCTGCTCGAAGGACCGATCCTCCTCGTGGGCCTCGCCGATCCGCTCGAAGAATGCCGCCTTGGCGCGGAGGATCTCCTCCTGCCGATCGGGACCGGACGCCCACGCGAGCACTCTGTCGAGCTGCGGCTGGTACACGGTGTGGCCTTCCGAGAAGGGTCCCGTCACGCCTGCGAGCGATCCGGAACCGGCGCCCCCTCCATCATGGCAGTGAACCGACCGAAGAGCGCCAGGGAATCGAGGGGTCCCGGCGCGGACTCCGGGTGGAACTGCACACCGATGGCACGGAAGGCCGGCAGCTCGATCCCCTCCACGCTGCCGTCGTGGACGGAAGAGTGGGTGACTGCAGCGCCGATCGCGCCCAGGCTCTCCGCGTCGACTGCGAAGGAGTGGCTCTGTCCGGTGATGGCGACCTTGCCGGTGGAGAGCTCCTTCACCGGGTAGTTGGCGCCGTGGTGCGGATGAACGAGGCGCTGCATCCGGGCGCCGGCGGCCTTCGCCAGGAGCTGGTGACCCAGGTTGACGCCGAGTATGGGGGTCTTGCCCAGGAGCGCCCGGACGGCGGCCTCCGCCTCGGAGAGGTCGGAGGGATCGCCGGGGCCGCCGGAGAGGACGATGCCGTCGGGCTGGAGCGCCAGCACGTCGGCAGCGGTCGTCGTAAAGGGGACGACGGTGAGGCGGCAGCCCTGCTCGGCGAGCCGCCGCAGCAGGGAACGCTTCACGCCGAGGTCGTATACGACCACGTGGAAGCGGCTCGCCCCTTCGGCCGGGAGCTCGTAGCGCACCTTCGTGCTCACCCGGGCGACGAGGCCGGTCGCAGGCGGAAGCGCCCTCGCCTTCTCCACCAGGGTCTTGGCGTCGGCGCCGTCGAGGGTGGAGAGCACGCCCCGCTTCGGACCGCCGTCGCGGATGTGCCGGATCAGCATGCGGGTGTCGATGCCCTCGATGCCAGGCGTGCCGTGGCTCGCGAGCCAGGGCTGCAGCGCCTCCTTCGCGAGGTGGCTGGAAGGAGCCAGCGCCACGTGCCGGGCGACGACGCCGGCGGCGTGGACGGTCGCGGACTCGAAGGCCACGTCGGTCACCCCGACGTTGCCGAGCTCGGGGTAGGCGAAGACCACGAGCTGGCCGGCGGATCCGGGATCCGTGAGGATCTCCTGGTATCCGGTGGGAGAGGTCTGGAAGACCACCTCGCCGGCGGCCTCCGCCCGTGCGCCAAAGCCCGTCCCTTCGAAGACCGTCCCGTCTTCGAGGGCCAGGATCGCCTTGCCCGTAGAACCGTCCTTCACCTGCCGCTCTCCTTGCTCTCGTACACGATCGCGCCGCCGACCAGGGTGAGGTCCACCCTCCCGCGGAGCGTCCAACCTTCGAAGGGCGTGTAACGGCCCTTGCTCTCGAAGCGGGCCGGGTCGACCCGCCATTCCGCCTCGGGATCGACGATGGCCAGATCCGCCACCTCGCCCTCGGCCACCCTGCCCCCCGGCAGGCCGAAGGCCTTCGCCGGGCCGAGGCTCAGGAGCTCGACGGCGCGCATCAGCGAGATCGCGCCGCTCCGAACCAGGGCGAGGGTGAGCGGCAGCGCGGTCTCGAGGCCGACGATCCCGTTGGCGGCCCGCTCGAACTCGACGTCCTTCTCCACCGCCGAGTGGGGCGCGTGGTCGGTCGCGATGGCGTCGATGGTGCCGTCGGCGAGGCCCACGAGGACGGCGTCGACGTCGGCCTGCGTGCGGAGCGGCGGGCACATCTTGGCCCGGGTGTCGTAGGTGCCGACCGCCTCGTCGGTGAGGGTGAAGTGGTGCGGCGTAGCCTCGGCGGTGACCCGAAGGCCTCGGCGCTTGGCGTCGCGCACCGCCCGGACCGAGCCGGCGGTAGATAGGTGGGCGATGTGCAGCCTGCCGCCCGTGAGGGCGCAGAGCTCGATGTCGCGGAGGACCATCGCGTCCTCGGCCACGTTCGGCGAGCCGCGGAGCCCGAGGCGGGTCGAGACCGCGCCCTCGTTCATGCAGCCGCCGGCGGCGAGGTGGAGATCCTCTTCGTGGACCATCACGGGCAGGTCGAAGGTCTTGGCGTACTCGAGGGCGCGGCGCATCAGCGCCGGATCCATCACGGGCCTGCCGTCGTCCGTGATGCACACGGCGCCGGCCTGGACCATGTCGCCGATCTCCGCGAGGTCCTTGCCCTCCTGGCCCTTGGAGATGGCGCCGCTGGGATAGACCCTGGCGAGGCCGGCCTCGGCGGCGCGGTCGAGGACGAAGCGGACGAGGTGCGCGTTGTCGATCGGCGGCCGGGTGTTCGGCATCGCCACGACGGCGGTGAAGCCGCCGGCGACGGCCGACCGGGCGCCGGTGAGGATCGTCTCCTTGTACTCCTCGCCCGGCTCGCGCAGGTGGGCGTGGAGATCGATGAACCCCGGGAGCACGAGCTTCCCGGCGCAGTCGATGACCTTGACACCCTGGGTATTCGACGGGAGATCGGCCGAGATCGAGCGGATCCGCCCGTCGACGACGTGCACGGTGCGCACGCCATCGACGCCGGTGGCCGGATCGAGGAGCCGGCCGTTCACGAGGAAGAGCTCGGACTGGCTCATCACGCCACCCCGCCGGCTAGGAGCTGGAGGATCGCCATTCGCACCGCGACACCGTTTTCCACCTGATCGAGGATCACGCTCCGCTCCCCGTCGGCGACCTCGGGCTCGAGCTCGACGCCGCGGTTGATCGGCCCGGGGTGGAGGATCAGCGCGTCGTCCTTCAGCCACGACGTCTTGGCCTGGGAGAGGCCGTAGAGCTTCGAGTACTCGCGGGTCGACGGGAAGAGGCTCCCGGCGATCCGCTCGTTCTGGATCCGGAGCATCATCACGGCGTCGGCGCCGGTCACGGCCTCGCGGAGGTCGAAGGTCGTGTCGCAGCCGAGCGCTTCGATCCCGATGGGGATCATGGTCGGCGGGCCGCAGAGGCGCACCCGCGCCCCGAGCTTGCGGAGGCAGTAGATGTTCGAGCGGGCGACGCGGCTGTGCCGGATGTCGCCGACGATCGCCACGGTCCGGCCCTCGAGGGATCCCCAGCGCTCACGGAGCGTGAACGCGTCCAGGAGCGCCTGGGATGGGTGCTCGTGGGCGCCATCCCCGGCGTTCACCACGGCGCAGCCGACGCGGGAGGCCACGAGGTGGGGCGCCCCCGACGCCGCGTGACGGATCACGAGGATGTCGGGCCGCATGGCCTCGAGGTTCTTCGCCGTGTCGATCAGGCTCTCGCCCTTGCTCACGGACGACCCCGACGAGGACCAGTTCACCGCGTCGGCGGAGAGGATCTTCGCCGCGATCTCGAAGCTGGAACGAGTCCGGGTCGAGCTCTCGAAGAAACAGTTGATGACCGTCTTTCCGCGAAGGGCCGGGGACTTTTTCAAGTCCTGCCGGAGCAGCTCCTTCATCGAGACGGCGAGGCCTAAGATCTCCTCGATCTCGGCCCTTTCCAAAGGCTCGATACCGAGCAGGTGCTTGCGCGCGAGGGTCATGCTGGAGGCGGACCTATAGCCTACCTTCCCGACCGGTTCAATGTACTCTTCCACACTCGCCTACACGAATTCTCGCGCCCCGGCCCGATCGAGCCGGATCAGAGCCAGCGCCGCAGGCGCCACACGATCCACGAGACGATCTGGTTCAGCAAGGGCCGCACCCTCAGGTCGCGGAGGACGACCTCGCCGCAGCTCTCGAGATCCTCCGCGAACATCCGCTCGAGGTCGCAGGCAAAGGCCTCGTCCTCGACGATGGCGTTGGCCTCGAGGTTCATGCGGATGGAGAGGGTGTCGAGGTTCATCGAGCCCACGGTGCTCCAACGCCCGTCGATCACGGCGGTCTTGGCGTGGAGCACCCGGCCGTGCCACTCGTAGATCCGCACGCCGGCCCGCAGCAGCCCGCCGTAGAAGCCCTGGCTGGCGAATCGGATCGCGGGCACGTCGGTGGTTCCGGCGACGATCAAGTCCACCCGGACCCCGCGCCGAGCGGCGTTCTTCAGGGCACGGAGGATCCGGGGCGTGGGCACGAAGTAGGCGTTCGTGATCCGGATGCGGTCCTCGGCGCTCTTGAAGGCTTCGAGGTAGGCTTTGCGCAGCAACTTGAGCTCGCGCCGAAGGCCGTTGCCGAGGATCTTCACCTTGGGGTCGGGGCGCCGCCCCTCGTGCCGGTACCGCGTCGGGTCGAGGTGCGCCCCGCCCTCCCTCATCCAGACGTACAGGAAGAAGGCCAGGAGCTCGTAGGCCGCCGGCCCCTCGAGGCGGAGGTGGGTGTCGCGCCAACCGCCCCCGCCGTCCTTCAGCGGGGCGTAGTCGTCCGCGATGTTGACCCCGCCGGTGAAGCCCACCTCCTTGTCGACCACGAGGATCTTCCGGTGGTCCCTTCGGAGATAGCCGCCAACGGTGCTCGCGAGCCTCGACTTGAGCCGGAAGGGCCGGAAGGCCACCACCCGCACGCCTCCCTCGCGCAGCCGGCGGAGATAGTCCGACGACACGGACGATCCCCACGCGTCGTAGAGGAGGTTCACCTCCACGCCGTCCCGGGCCCGCTCGATCAGCGCCTCGGCGAAGCGCTCGCCGGTTCGGTCGGAGCGGAGGATGTAGGTGGAGAGGCAGATCGTCGATCGGGCCTTCGCGATGGCGTCCAGCATCGCCGCGTAGGTCTGCTCCCCGTCCCTCAGGAGGGCCAGGCGGTGCGTCCCGACCGCTCGCTGGGCGTAGACCTCGGACGGGCTTTCCATTCACTCCAACCGTCGCAGCAAGCCGCGCTCGCTCGTCACTTCGTTGGGACCTCGAGGTCGGTCTTCACGTGGTTGTCGAAGCGGAGCGTCCGGACCTTGCTCGTCCAGGGGTAGCGCATCGGCACCTCGTAGCTCACGTCGATGTAGACGAACGACCTGTCCCTCTCGACCGAGACGTCGGAGCCCTCGATCGCGGGCCAGTCTTCGCCGTCCTCGGCCACACGCACGATCCGATCGGTCCGGGAGAGGATCATCCGCTGCAGCGCATCGTTGCTGCCCTCGCGCCAAGCCTGGTAGCCCGCCTCCCGCATCGCGGAGATCACGTCGCGGTTTCGCATCCAGTGGGGAAGGTAGGCGTAGCCGAGGTAGGCGACCGAGCCGATCACCACGATCAGGACGAGGGTGACGACGTTGACGAAGCCGCGATCCGGCGGCCGCCGCCCGGGAACGTGCATGGGGTTGGGCATGGCGCCCATTCTGGCCTCGCCGCAAACGGGTAGGCAAGGAACGTTCACCGCTCCGGGGAACGCCGGCGTCAGTCCTCGGCCGTCTCGCGCTCCGCCGGCGCCAGCCGGGCGCCGAGCCGCGACGCCGCTTCGGCCAGGTCGGCCGTGCGGAACATCCCGCCGTCGACGGGGCGGAGGATGCGGTCGATCAAGAGCCCCTCCTCGCCCCAGAGGCGCAGGCCCTCCTTGCCCCAGGAGATCGCCACCAGCGCCGCCCTGCCCTTCACGTTCTCCAGCGGGACGTACCAGCCGCCGTCGGTGCGGCCGTCCTCGGAGTCGTCGCGGTTGTCGCCCAGGACGAAGACGTGGCCCTCGGGCACCCGGAAGGGCCCCTCCTTCGGCCGAGGCCTGGGGAGAAGCCTCGAGTGGATCGTGGCGTGCCGGTGCCCATCGAGCTCCTCGAGGTAGAGCTCGCCGGACTGCGGGTGCCAGTACTTCAGGTCGAAGCGGTAGTTCCAATACTCGAAGCGGTCGGTGGCGAGGCTCCTCGGCTGGGCCTCGCCATTCACGAAGAGCGTCTCGTCGTTCACTTCGATCTCGTCGCCCGCCACGCCGGCCACGCGCTTGATCAGCTCGCGCTCCCCCGCCCTCGGATCCCGGAAGACGACCACCTCGCCCCTCCGCGGTCCGGCGCCTTCCCACGCGGGACCGCCCCAGGGCAGCCGCACGCCGTAGGCGAGCTTGTTCACCAGGACGACGTCGCCCGGATGGAGCGTGGGGAGCATGGACCCCGAGGGGATCCGGTAGACCTCGACGCACACCAGCCTCACGGCCAGCGCGAGGCCCGCCGCGAGGAGGATCACCTCGAAGTAGGAGCGGGTCAGGCTCTTGCGGAGGTCCGCGAGGCCGTGGACCCTAGCGGCGGCCTCGAGGCTCGCCGTCGCCATGGCGATGCGGCCGAGGTCGCCGGACTCCAGCGCCATCCGGGCCTCGGCCTGGACGGCGGCGAGCTCCGCCACCACGTGGGGACCGAGCCTGCGGCGCCGGGCCCGGGCGACGGAGCGGGTCTCCGAAAGGAGGGCGGCCAGGTGCCGCTTCGCCTTCCGGTCTGGGCTCAAGCGCCCTCTGGGACCTTGGCGTCGAGGCTCCGCATGATGCGGTCGGTGCGGAGGCCGTCCTTGCCCCAGGAGAAGCCCACCACGTCCGCGCGGCCCCGGATGTTGCCCAGGGGCACGAAGCCGAAGACGCGGGAGTCCGCCGAGTTGTCGCGGTTGTCTCCGAGGACGAGGACGTGGCCCTCGGGGACCCGCCAGGGCCCCTGGGATGGCAGCCCGCGGATCTGCTCCATCACGAAGTGCCGATGGCTCCCGTCGGGCTCGGCGAGCCGCTCCACGTAGAGATCCGCGGAGGAACCCCGCCACTGCCTGCGGTGCTCGTCGTAGTCGTCGAAGCCGTAGCCCTTCTCGAGGAGGTCGCGGGGCTGCGCCTCGCCGTTAACCTGGAGCACGCCGTCGACGATGGCGATCGTCTCGCCGGGGAGGCCGATCACGCGCTTGATCAGGGTCTCGGGCTCCACCGTGGGGCGCTCGAAGACGATGACGTCTCCCCGCATCGGCGTCGCCGCCTGGAAGAGCATCCGGTTCGTGAACGGGATCCGCACGCCGTACGCGAACTTCGAGACCACGACGTAGTCGCCGATCTGCAGCGTGGGGAGCATCGAGCCGGACGGGATCGAGAAGGGCTCGAAGAGAAAGGCGCGGATGCCCAGGGCAACGGCGAGGGCGGGCCCCACCGAGCGGACGAGGCCGAAGAAGCCCTTCTGCTCCTTGCGCGCCTTCTTCGGCTTCGCCCCGCCGACCGCGGTCGTCGCGGCGGCGAGGGCTTCGTTCTTGGTGATGGACACCTGGAGCTAGTCCTCCGACTTCAGCACCGCGAGGAAGGCTTCCTGCGGGATCTCGACCGTGCCGACCTGCTTCATGCGCTTCTTCCCCTCCTTCTGCTTCTCGAGGAGCTTGCGCTTTCGGCTGATGTCGCCACCGTAGCACTTCGCGAGCACGTTCTTGCGCATGGCCTTTACCGTCTCGCGCGAGATGATCTTCCCGCCGATCGCGGACTGGATGGCCACCTCGTACATCTGCCTCGGGATCACCTCCCGCAGCTTCGCGCAGACGTCCTTGCCCCGCTGATAGGCCCGCTCGCGGTGGACGATGATGCTCAGGGCGTCGACCGGCTCCCCGTTCACCAGGATGTCGAGCTTCACCAGCGGCGAGACCTGGTAGCCGTGGAGCTCGTAGTCCAGGGAGGCGTAGCCCTTGGTGGCGGACTTCATCTTGTCGAAGAAGTCGTAGACCACCTCGGCCATGGGGAGGTCGTAGGTGATCTGCACGCGCTTGGGCCCAAGGTACTTGAGGTCGACCTGGGTGCCGCGCCGATCCTCGCAGAGCTTGAGGATCGCGCCCACGTAATCGTTGGGGACGTGGACGTTGCAGCGGAGGAGCGGCTCCTCCATGTGGTCGATCTTCTGCTGGGCCGGCAGGCGGGCCGGGTTGTCGACCCTGAGCACCTCGCCGTCGGTGGTGTGGACCCGGTAGACCACCGAGGGTGCGGTGGTGATCAGGTCGAGGCCGTACTCGCGCTCGAGCCGCTCCTGGACGATCTCCATGTGGAGGAGGCCGAGGTAGCCGCAGCGGAAGCCGAAGCCGAGCGCCTGCGAGACCTCGGGCTCGAAGGTGAACGCGGCGTCGTTGAGCTTCAGCTTCTCCAGGGCGTCGCGGAGGTTCTCGTACTCGTGGGACTCCACGGGGAAGATCCCCGAGAAGACCATCGGCTTGATCTCCTTGAAGCCCGGGAACGGCGAGTCGGTGGGCGTGACCGCGTCGGTGATCGTGTCGCCGACCTTGGCGTCGTGCACGTCCTTGATGTTCGCGATGACGAAGCCCACCTCGCCCGGGATCAGGCGATCGGCGGGGACGGCCTTGGGCTTGAAGTGCCCGACGCTCTGCACCTCGAACTTGCGATTGTTGCTCCAGAGCTGGATCTGCTGCTTGGGCGAGAGCGTCCCCTCGAGGATCCGGATCAGCATCACCACACCGCGGTAGCTGTCGTACCAGGAGTCGAAGATCAGCGCCTTCAGCGGCGAAGCGGAGCTGCCCTTCGGCGGCGGGATCCGCGCGACCAGGGCCTCGAGGATCTCGTCGATGCCGATCCCCTCCTTGGCGGAGGCGGGCACGGCCTGGGAGGCGTCGAGGCCGATCACCTCCTCGATCTCCTCGCGCACCCCTTCCACGTCGGCGGAAGGCAGGTCGACCTTGTTGATCACCGGGACGATCTCGTGATCGTGCTCGAGGGCCAGGTAGACGTTGGCGAGGGTCTGGGCCTCGACGCCCTGGGTGGCGTCGACCACGAGGAGCGCACCTTCGCAAGCGGCGAGGGAGCGGCTCACCTCGTACTGGAAGTCGACATGGCCCGGGGTGTCGATCAGGTTGAGGACGTAGTCCTTCCCGTCCTTGGCCTTGTAGTCCATGCGGACGGCGGTGGCCTTGATCGTGATCCCGCGCTCCCGCTCGAGATCCATCGAGTCGAGGAGCTGCTCCTGCTTTTCGCGCTGGCTGATGGTGCCGGTGCGCTCGAGCAGGCGATCGGCCAGCGTCGACTTGCCGTGATCGATGTGGGCGATGATCGAGAAGTTTCGGATGTGGGCGTTGTCTGCGGGCATTCGCTTTCGATCGGCGGGCAGGGAGGCGGTTGCTCCCTAACACACTCCAAATGGGCGTTCCATGGAGAACACGGCGGGCGCAGGGAACGATCCCGGCACCCGCCTGCGACCATCGGAGCCGAAACCGCGAATCAGGCGGCGATTTGCGCGCGGAAGAAGGCCGCGGTTCGCGCGATCCCCTCCTCCAGCGTCACCTCGGGCTCCCAGCCCAGGACCCGCTTCGCCAGGGATGGGTCGATGCAGGACCGACGCTGCTCACCAGGGCGGGCCTCGCCGAAGGTGGGGGCCTGCGGGAACCCCGCCGCCGCGGCGATCTGGCGGTGGAGCTCGATCACGTCGGTCTCCCGCCCGGTGCCCACGTTGAGGGCGCCCACGTAGTCGCTCTCGAGGGCGAGCCGGTTGGCGCGGGCCACGTCGCCCACGTAGACGTAGTCGCGGGTCTGCCTTCCGTCCCCGTAGATGGTGCAGGGCCGATCGGCGAGGCAGCGGCCGGCGAAGATCGCCACCACGCCGGCTTCCCCGAGGGGATCCTGCCTCGGGCCGTACACGTTCGAGTAACGCAGGGCGCAGTAGGAGAGCTTCTTCTCGGCGGCGTAGTAGCCCAGGTAGAGCTCGCCCGCCGCCTTCGAAACCCCGTAGGGGGAGACGGGACGGCTCGGGTGGGTCTCGGGGGCCGGATAGACCTCCTGTTCGCCGTAGCAGGCGCCTCCCGACGAAGCGAAGAGGACGCGCCCCACCCCGGCCTCGGCGGCGGCCTGGAGGAGGTTCAGCATCCCGATGAGGTTCACCTCGGCGTCGTAGCCGGGCTCGGAGACCGAGCGGCGGACGTCGATCTGGGCGGCCTGGTGGACGAGGGCGTCGAATCGCTCGGCCCGGATCAGGTCGGCCGCCTCCCGCGAGCGGATGTCGGCCTCGACGAAGCGGGCCCGGGCGGGCACCTGCTCCCGCTTGCCGCTCGAGAGGTTGTCGAGGACCGTGACCTCGTGGCCGGCTGCGATGAGCTCGTCTGCGACATGGCTTCCGATGAAGCCCGCGCCACCCGTAACGAGAACCTTTTTCATGTTCCCCTCCTCGAGCGGGTGAAGAAATCGCCCCCGGGAACGGGAGCGACTTCTTCATCTCGCGCTTCGCGCGAGAAGCGCTCTTTTCGTCTGCTCGCCTCCGGCTCGCGAGAGTTCGTGAAGTGCTTCACGAACTCTCCGTCGACCGACGCCACTAGGACGCGCGGCAACCTAGCGCCCGGAGGCGCAGGGAACAATCTCTTTCTCCCCTTGAGCGTGGACCTGTTTCAGTCGTTCCGACCGAACATATCGAGCTGCTGGCCCGGGATCTGCGACTTGTGCTCGTCGAGGATCTTGTCGATCCCCTGGCGGATGTACTCGGCCACCGGGACCTTCGTCACGCGATTCAGCGCCTTCAGCTTCGCGTCCTGCTCGGCCGTGATGTAGATGGTCGTGCTGATCTTCTTGCGTGCCATGGCAACGTTTACGCTACGTTGCCATACGCGCACGGGTCAAGTTCAGGGCTCGAGAGCAGGACTGTCGCAGCAACACGGATGACCGCGCCGCTGCGACAGACTGAAGGCTGACTACGGCGTCGAGCCGGTGCGGCCGTACACGTCCTCGAGGCGGACCACGTCGTCTACCTCGGGGGTCGAGGCCTCGAGGACGTCGCTGTCCTCGAGGGCGACGATGCGATGGACGGTCCCGGGGGCGATCCGATAGCTCTCCCCTGGAGCCATCTTGCGCTCCACGGGCCCGGCTCCCTCGTCGACCACGAGGATGATGGAGCCGCGCTGCACGTGGATCGTCTCGTCCTTCTTCACGTGATACTGGAGGGAGAGCCGCTGACCGGCTCTCACGTGGAGCAGCTTTCCCACGTACTTGTCGGTCTGGGCCCACCACACTTCGTAGCCCCAGGGCTTCTCCACTCGCGTGATCCCCATCTACCCCTCCGTCGGCGTCACGAACCCGTCGAGCCGCGCCTCCCGCCGCAGATCCTCGAGGTAGCGCGAGGCCTCCTCACGGGTACGGAACCGCCCCACCCGCACCCGGTAGAAGGTCCCCTTCCCCGGGACTTCGGCTTTGACCACCGTCGGCGCGAACCCCTTTCGCCGGAGCTGGCCAACGAGAGCGTCCGCCTCCTGCCGGCTCGGGAACGCGGCGACCTGGACAGTATAGGCCTCCTTCCCGGCTCCGGCCTCTGCCGCGGGCGGGGGCTTCGGGGCGGATGTCGAAGAGGCGACGGCAGCGGAGCCCTTGGGAGCGGGCGCCGCGGGTGCGGGCTTCGGAGGCGGTGTCGCAGAGGGTTCCTTCGACGCCGCGGAGGCCTGGGCGGCCGAAGCGACGGCAGGGATCGGGGCCTCCTTCGGGGCGGCCCCTTCTGCGATCCCCTCCCGGTCCGGAGCGCGCGGGGCCTCGTCGGCCTTGGGCGCGGCCCGGGCGGGCTCGGCCTTCTCCGGCGACGCCCGCTTCTCGGGCGCAGACGGCGAGTCCGCCTCGGCGACGACCTCGTCCGTGAGCGCCTCGGGGAAGGTGATCTTCTCGTCGATCACGAGCGCCTGCTGATCGAGCCTCTCGAGCGGATCCGTCGGCGGCGGCGCCCTCCCCACCGAGAGATCCTTCCCGACCGTGACGCCCAGGTAGAAGACGATCCCGAGGACCACCGCGGAGCCGAGGACGATCGACACCACCTGCCTTGTGTCGAGGGTCAGCTCGATCTTCTCGCGGATCCGGTTCTCGTCCCTCATTCGCTCTCCTCGGCAGCGATCTCCTCGGAGGCCCGCTCCATCCGCTCCGGCGCCGAGACGCCGAGGAGGGCGAGAGCGTTGGCGAGGACCTGCTTCACGCTCGCGATCAGGAAGAGCCGCGCCTCGGTCTTGGCCGGATCGTCGCCGATTACCTTCTCGCCCGCGCGCTTGCCGGCCTCGTAGTAGTGCTGGAAGAGCGCGGTCGTCTCCTGGATGTAGAAGACGATCCGGTGGGGCTCGAGGGCCTGGGCGGCAGCGGCCACCACGTCGGGGAACGCGAGGATCCGCTTCGTGAGCTCGAGCTCCTCCGGCATGGTGAGCGAATCGGCGTGGTCGGGCGAGAAGCCCGGGTGCGGCAGCCCCGCCTCGATGGCCTTGCGCAGGATCGACGCGCAGCGCGCGTGCCCGTACTGCACGTAGAAGACGGGGTTGTCCTTGCTCTGGGCCTTCGCGAGGTCGACATCGAAGTCGAGCATCGCGTCGCCCCGGCGCATCAGGAAGAAGACCCGCACGGCGTCGGAGCCCACCTCGTCGAGGAGCCAGCGCAGGGTGATGAAGTTCCCGGAGCGCTTGCCCATCTTCACGGGCTGGCCGTTCTTGAGGAGGTTCACCATCTGGACGAGGACGACGTCCAGCGTCTCGGGGGGATGCCCGAGGGCCTGGATCGCCGCCCGCACCCGAGGCACGTAGCCGCCGTGGTCCGCGCCCCACACGTTGATCAGCCGCGGATAGCCCCGCTCGAGCTTGTCCCAGTGGTAGGCCATGTCGGCGGCGAAGTAGGTGTGGTTCCCGTCACCCTTGCGCAGCGGCCGGTCGGCGTCGTCGCCGAAGCGGGTGGAGGTGAAGACGAGCTGCGGCCGCTCGTCGGCCTCCTGGGCCTCGCGCTCGATCCCCTTCGGCGGCGGCAGGACCTTCTCCTCCACGAAGCCCCGCGCCTCGAGGGCGCGGATCGCGCGGTCCACCTCGCCGCTCTCGTGGAGCGAACGCTCGGAGAACCACTTGTCGAAGTGGATCCCCAGGTAGGCGAGGTCCGGCTTGATCATCGTATCGAGCACGACCTGCACCGCGACGTTGGCGATCCGATCCCTAAGCGGCCCGAAAGGACCGGCGACCAGCGCCTCGCGCTCGGCCTCGGGCCAGGCAGCGATCACGGCGCCGGCGACGTCCTTGATGTACTCGCCCTTGTAGTCGTCCTCGCCCAGGGCGACGGGGGTCAGCTCCGAGGCGGGATGCTCCTCCGACCAGATCTCTCGGGCCCGCACCCACACCGAGCGCGCGAGCGCCGTCACCTGGCCGCCGGCGTCGTTCACGTAATACTCGCGGGTGACGTCGTAGCCAGCCGCTGCGAGGAGCCGGGAGATCGCGTCGCCCGTCACGGCGCCGCGGCCGTGGCCGACGTGCATCGGGCCCGTCGGGTTCGCGGAGACGTACTCGACCAGCACCCGCTTCCCGTCGCCGACGCCGACGTTCCCGAAGCGATCGCCCTCCTCGTCGACCCTCCGCAGCCCGCGGAAGAAGAAGGCGGGATCGAGGCGGACGTTGATGAAGCCCGGGCCTGCGATCTCCAGGCTGGAAAGGAGGAGATCGGGATCGTCGAGGTGATCGATCAGGAGCTGCGCCACGGCGCGCGGCGGCTTCCCGGCGAGCTTCGCCAGCAGCATCGCGGCGTTCACCGCGTAGTCGCCGTGGGCCGGGTTCTTGGGCGTCTCGACCGCGAAGTCGACGCCCTTCGCCTCTACCGGCAGCACTTCCTGGACCACGCATCGCGCGATCGTGTTCTCGAAGATCCGGCGCACTCTTTCGCGCATCTCTTGCCTTTCGGCGAGCACCGGCTCGCCAACCGCCTGCCGCGAGGGCGGCGCGACGAGGTCATTCGTCGTCTGCACCGCCCGTGGCCGAGGCCAACCGCGGGATATCATGTTCCGCCGCTTTCGGAGGGCGGATCCGTCCGATGGTGTCCCATCCGTAGCAGCGGGGGCAGCGGAAGAAGAACTGCGTCAGCTCCATTCCGCAACCGCCGCAGGCGAAGGGGCGCGGCGTGTTGCCCGGCCCCTTGAGAAGCGCGCGGAGCTCGGTTTCGAGACCATCCGCCGGGCCGCCTTCGAGGAGGAGCTCGCCGAGCTCGAGGCGGGCCTCCCCGTTCTGCGGATCGGCCTCGAGGATCCGGCGGAGCTGCCCCGCCGCCTCGTCCAGCAACCTCCGCCGCCGAAGGTGCCGCGCGAGGGCGAGGCGCAGGGACGCGTCGTCGGGATTCGCCTCCAGCCTCTCGCCGAGGAAATCGCCGAGGGCGGGGTATCGATCCTGGGCCAGGAAGGCGCCCTCGAGCAGGGGGACGATCGCCGAGAGGATCTCCGGCCGCAGCTCGAGCGCCTCGGAGAGCGCGGCCACCGCCTCGGCTCCTTCTCCTCTGGCGAGATGCAGCTCGGCCCCGGCCACCCGCACGTCCGCGCTGCGAGGATCGGCCGCCTCGCCCAGCGCCACCACCCGCGCCGCGTCGTCGAGGCAGCGCTCGGAGAGCAGCTTGCGGGCGTGCCCGGCGTGAAGGTGCGCGGACAGCGCAGGCTGCGCGCCGCGCAGGCCTTCCAGCCGCTCCTGATGGCGGGTCGCGCCCTCCCAGTCCCCGACCTCCTCGCAGAGCTCCCGCAGCTCACGGAGCGCCTCGGCGTGGAAGGGATCGGCGTCTACCACTTTCTCGAAGGCCTCCATCGCCCTGGCGAACATCCCGAGGCGCCGGAAGTCCAGGCCCAGCTCGAAGGTCGCGCCGGCGCGCCACTCCGCCGATAGCCCGGGCACGGCCAGGATCGCTTCGTGGATGCGGACCGCCCTGCCGAGATCGCCCTTGCGACGGAAGAGCTCGCCCAGGCCGAAGGCGGCTGCCAGCGCCTCCGGATCCCCCGACGGCAATCGGGAGAGCACCAGCGCGCCATCGTCGCCGTCGCCTTCGAGCACGTAGCGGAGGGACGTGAGCGGGACGGGGCCCGAAGGATCACCCCCCTCGCCGCGGCGCTTGCCGCTCGCTGCGACGAGGACGCCCACGATGGCGCCGAGCGCGATGCCGAGGAGTGCGGCCCAGAGGAGATTGGCGACGAGGGGATCCAACGTAGCCAGACGATAGCAGAGCCGCCGGGGGCGGTCGCCACGACGGGCTCCCGCGACCGCCCGAGTTTGCTTAGCCCGAGAAGGCCAGCGCCGCGTCGAACGCGGGCCGGAGCTTCACCCAGGTCGCGTCGAGGTGCTCGGGGATCACCCGGGTCTCGGCGAGCACGGGCATGAAGTTCACGTCGCCCGCCCAACGGGGCACGATGTGCCAGTGGAGGTGGTCGGCGATCCCGGCTCCGGCGGCTCGTCCCAGGTTCATGCCGACGTTCAGCGCGTCGGGACCGAAGGCCTCGCGGATCACCCGGATCGAGAGGCGCAGGGTGCGCTGGAGGTCGTCGAACTCGTCCTCCGGAAGCTCCCCGGGGTCCGCAGCGTGCCGCCTCGGGACGACCATCAGGTGGCCGTTGTTGTAGGGGTACTTGTTCAGGATCACGAAGGACGAGGCGGAGCGGCCGAGGATCAACCGATCCCGATCCCGCTCCTCCGCCGGGAACCGGCAGAAGATGCAGCCCTCGTCCGGCGCCTTGTCCGCCCCTTCGATGAATGCGAGGCGCCACGGCGCCCAGAGACGTTCCATTTCGTTCAGGTTCCCGGGAGCCGAAACTCGACGCGCGGCGCCGCCGAGGTCTCGCTCCGAAGCTGCAGGCGCAGCTCATCCGCCACCGCCCGGACGCCTTCGCGCACGCTGGCGCGGAGGAGGCGATGGAGCGAGAGCGGCTCTTCCTTCTCGGGGTAGACGAGCTTCGGCTTCCCCTCGATCCCGGCGAGCTCCGCCGCGAGATCGACCGCGTCGTTGAAGTTGCCGAGCTGATCGATGAGGCCCGCCTGGAGCGCCTGCTCCCCCGTGAGGACCCTGCCGTCGGCGATGGCCTTCACCTGCTCTTCGGGGAGCTTCCGCCCCTCGACCACGGCCCCGACGAACTGCCGGTAGACGTCGTCGACCAGGCCCTCGAAGACCTTGCGATCCGCCTCCGTGAACGGGCGGAACGGGTTGCCGATGTCCTTGGCGGCGCCGCTCTTCACCGTGTTCATCTGGAAGCCGATCTTCTCCGCGATCGCCGTCACGTTCGGGAACTGGGTGATCACGCCGATGGATCCCGTGAGCGTACCCGGGTTCGCGACGATCTTGTCGGCCGCCACCGCGAGGTAGTAGCCGCCGGAGGCCGCGACGTCGCCCATCGAGACGACGACGGGCTTCTCTTCCGCCAGGCGCCGGATCTCCGCGTGGATCTCCTGGGACGGCCCCACCGCCCCGCCCGGCGAGTTCACCCGGACGACCACGGCCTTGATCCGATCCTCCTCGAGGAAGTCGTGGAGGGCCTTGACCTCGTCTTCCGCGTCGGTGATGGGCCCCTTCACTTCGACCACGCCGACGTTGCCGGCGCCGAGCTTCCCGGCACCGGCGCCGCCCGCCACCGAGAACGCGAGGATCAGGAAGCCGAAGAGCGCGAGGAAGAGGCCGCCGAAGATCACGCCGAGGACGATGGCCGCGCGCTTGTCCACCTATCGACCCGCCACCGCGCGAAGCTCGGCGCGATCGCCCTGCCGCATCTCCTTGAGGGAGCGCGTTACGACTGCGACCGAGGTGCTGCCCCGGGCGTCCACCACGAGGAGCTCGCCGATGGACTCGGCCGGGAGATCTTCGTCGTAGCGCGCCGTGAAGCCGTCGTCGTCGAGGCCGTCCGTGGCACGGATCACGTTGAACGAGTTGCCCGGCTCGATGCCGTCGGAATAGCCCTTGTCCAGGATGACGAAGTGGCCCTGGGCGAGCTCCGCGATCCGCTCCTCCAGCGTGCCCGCGATGATCGCGGTCAGGTTCCGGGTGGCCTCCGCGCGCGCCACGCTGCGGGCGTGCTGCAGGCCGGAGGGGCCCACGAAGTCGCCGCGGGAGATCTCGACGATCGACCGCTCGATCACTGCCGTGACGACCTTCTGCTCGGGGTTCACGTCGACCACCTTCGCGCTGCCGAGGATCCGGGTCACGTAGCCGAGCGTCACGCCGCTCGAAGGATGGGCGATGGCCCGCTCGGTGCGGAAGATCACGAAGCTCTGGCCGGGCCGGACCCCGTTCCGGTTCTCCCAGTCGATGTAGATCTTGTCGCCCTGGTAGAGGAGCTCCTTCTCCTCCCAGGACTTGACGATCCGCCCCGAGTGACCGACGTCGTCCTCCGACGCGAAGCCAACGGCGGAGATGCGCTTGCCCTTGCCCTGGAAGCCGATCTTACCGGCGACGCTCACCTGCGCGTCGTCGTCGCCGAAGGCGTCGTCGCCCTCGCCCCGGACCTGGGCGGCGGGACCGCCCTGCCCGTTCGGCCCGAAGTTGATCTCGTCGCCCGGGTAGATCCAGTGGGGGTTCTCGATCTGCGGGTTGTAGGACCAGACCTTCGGCCAGGACCAAGGGCTCCCGAGCACCTTCTCGGAGAGATCCCAGAGGGTGTCGCCCTTCTCCACGACGTGCTTGTTGCCGATACCGACGGTCTCCCCGGCCTCCGGCACCGCCTCGACCTCGCCGACCGCGCCGCCAAAGTCGCGCGCGGACGGGTCGCTCGCGAGCTGGAGCATAGGCGACGCCTCGTCCGCCGGTTCCGGCTCGGCCCCGAAGGCGATCGCGGGGAGCGCGACGACGAGGGCGGTCAGGGTTCGGAGCACAAAGTTGTTCATGCGAACACCTCTTTCATCGTGCGGCTCTCATCGTGCGGCCAGGAGGACCTTGGCCCGGATTGCAGCCGGGCTCTCGGGGTGGTCCTCGACGAGCCGCTTGAAGGCAGCGCGGGCCGCGACGTCGCGGCCGAGGGAAAGGCAGGTCTCACCGTAGCGCAGAAGAGCGTCGGGCACCGCATTTCCGGCCGGGTAGTCGGTAGCGACCCGCTCGAAGGCCTTCAGTGCGTTCCCCGGCTTGCCGAGGAGGAGCCACGCGTCGCCCACCGCGAGAACGGCGTCGTCGGACCGGGAGTCGAGGGGCGCGCCTCCGACGAAGCGCTCCAGGAGCTCGATGGCCCGGGCCGGCTGCCCGGCTCGGAGGGCTGCGATCCCCTCGTCGAAGTCCCCGCCGGACGCCGTCTTCGCGCCGGGGATCTCGGGGGGATCCGCGAGCTCGATCGAGAGGGGGAGCGGCGGCGCCGCGTCGGGCCCGCCGGTGCGGGCGGAGGGACGCTGGGCTTTCCGTCCCGGGCTCCCGCCGTCGACGATGTACGCGTAGGAGTCCTCGTCGTCCTCCGGGGCCGTCGTCGGCTCGAGGCGGACCACGTGGAGGCCGGTGGGCAGCGAAACGGCCTGGTCCCGCCCCGGCTCGGGGCGAGCGGTCTCGGGGGCCTCGAGCCGCCTCGCCAAAGAGGCGACCTGCGCCTCCAGCGCCCGGACCTTGCGGCGATCCTGCTCGCGCTCGGCGCGCATCCGGCCGAGCTCGTCGCGCACGAACCGCAGCTCCTCGTCCGCGGGCGTAGCCGGCGCGTGTGCGCAGCCGGTGGAGCCGGCGACGGCGAGCGCGGCCAGGGCGGGCAGGAGCGGTCTCAAACGGCGGAAGTCCCCGGAAAATGGCGCGATGCTAGGAGCGGGTTCCGGCCCTGTCAAGAAAGGCGGCGGCGCCTCCCTTGGCCGTGGCAGGCCGGGCTCCGCGCCGAGTTCTACCCCGAGAAGACGAAGGAGAGGTGGCGGCCGGTGCGGCCGGCGTCACGCCGGTGGCTGAAGAACCGCGAGTCGTCGCAGGAGGTGCACCCTCCGACCTGCTCGATCGAGGCCTCGGGGATCCCCGCAGCTCGGAGCTGGAGGCGGTTGATCAGGATCAAGTCGAGCCGCCTGCCCTCCACCACCTCCGGTCCCGCCAGACGCACGAAGCGGTCTGCAAGCTCCGACGAGACCTCGTAGCAGCAGGGGCCGATCGCCGGGCCGATCGCCGCGATCAGTTCGGAGGGAGCGCTCCCCAGCTCCGCGAGGGCCCGGACCGCCTCGGCGGCGATTCCGGCCTCGGTGCCCCGCCAACCCGCGTGGACGGCAGCCACGCGACCGGTTCGGGGATCGGCGAGGAGGATCGGGACGCAGTCCGCCGTGCGGATCGCGACCGCCAGCCCCGGCGCCGCCGCGAGGATCGCGTCGGCCTCCTCGCCCGGCGGAATCGGCGCGTCGGCGCCGAGGACGAGCACGCGGCTGCCGTGGACCTGGACCGCGGAGCGGAAGGCGCCGCGCTCGAAGCCCGCCGCCCGGGCGAGCCGCCGGTGGTTCTCCTCGACTGCGCCGGGATCGTCCCCGACGGATCCGCCGAGGTTGAGCGACGCGAGCGGGCCGGTCGACACGCCGCCGCCGCGGGTCGAGAAGCCGTGGGCGATGCCAGCCGCCGCGAAGCGCTCGCTCCGGAGGATCTCGAGCTCGTCTGGAGTCGTCATCTCATTTCTCGTCGCAAGCCGTCGGAGCCAACAGGCAACGAGCGAGGACGCACTTTCCCTCGATCGGATCGCAGCGCAGATCCTTCTTGCAGTCGTCGTCGGAGCGGCAGACCTTCGGCACGCATTCGCCGTTGTCGGGGTCGAGCTCGAAGCCCTCGTCGCAGGGGGGCTTCGGCTTCCGCCTCTCCCCTCCCTCGAGGAGCACCTCGCCGCACGCTCCCGAGACGAGCACGCAGAGCAAGAGGGAGATGCACAGTCGCGCGACGGCGACGACGCGTCCCGCCCCCAAGGCCATCAATCCTCCGCCCTCTCGAAGACGAGGTCGATGTCGTCGATGGCCGCGGCGGCGCTCGATTTCTCACCCGTGGCCGGTGCAGCGGCACGGGCGCCGGAGCCGTCCGCGCGCGAGATCTTCGCGCGCACCCGGGCGAGCTCCAGCTCGGCCACCTTCAGCGCCTTGGTCTTCTCCTGGAGCGCGGCCTGGAGCCGGTTCACCTCGAGGCCCCGCTGGTGCTCACGACGCTCGAGCTCGGCCTTCTGGCGCGCCACGACCTCCTGCATCTCCCGCGAGGTGCGCAGCTCGACATCCTTCCGCTCGCGAAGGGCGGCGGTGAGCCGCGTGGAGAGGTCGGCGGCCTTGCCGTCGGCGTCGGCGATCCTCTTCTGCTGCTCGCGATCGCCCTGGGCACGCGACGCGACCAGGGACTCCATCGCGTTCTCGAGCTCCTCCGCGCGCTTCGCCCTGCCACGGGCCTGCTCGGTGAGCTCCTGGATCGACCTCTCCTTCTCCTCGACGCCCCGCTTCGCCTGGGCCTCGGCGGCCGCGAGCTGGGCCTCGACCTGCCTCGCCGCACGCCGAAGCTCCTCTTCCCGGCGGCGCGCCCCCTCCCTCTCGTTCGAGAGCTGGGCCAGGAGATCCTCGAGGCGCGCCTCGCGCTCCGCGAGGGCCGCCTTGGAATCGCGCTCCACCTCCAGGCGCAGCGCCTCCGCCTCCTCCACCCGCTCGGCGAGGCCGGCGGCGGCGCTCCGGTAACCGTCCAGCTCGCGCTGGATCGCGGCGTTCGCGCCGCGGAGGGACTCGAGCTCCTCCGAGAGCGTGCGCTCCACCGCTGCGCGCTCGGATTCGAGGGTCTGCGCCTTCCGCTCGGCGGCCCGCTGCGCCTCGGCCTTGGCGACGACCTGCCGCCGCCCTTCCTCCTCGAGGGCCTTCTTCTCCACGGTGAGCGCCTGGAGCTTCCGCTCGAGCTCGGCCGCGGTCTCGGTCCGGCTCGCGAGGTCGGTGACCCAGCGCGACTCCTTCGCCTCCAGCTCGTCGCGAAGCCCGAGCAGCTCCTGCTCGAGATCGGCGGCCCGCGCGTGGGCCCCTGCCAGCTCCGCCGTGACCTGGGACTCCCGCTCCCCGACCGCGGCCCGCACCAGGGCGAGCTCCTCGACGCCGAGCTCCAGCTCGGCCCGAACGGTCTCGAGCTCGGTCCGCGTCAGCTCGTGCTCCGACCTCGATGCATCCAGCTCGCCTCGTGTGACATCGAGAGCCGCCCGGGTGGAGTCGAGGTCCAGTCGCGTGGACTCGAGCGTGAGGTTCGTCGCCTCGAGCTCGGCCGTGGTCGAATCCAGCGCGCCTCGCGTTCCGTCGAGATCCAACCTCGTGGTCTCGAGCGTGAGGTTCGTCGCCTCGAGCTCGGCCGTGGTCGAGTCCAGCGCGCCTCGCGTTCCGTCGAGGTCCAGCCTCGTGGTCTCGAGCGTGAGGTTCGTCGCCTCGAGCTCGGCCGTGGTCGAGTCCAGCGCGCCTCGGGTGCCGTCGAGGTCCAGCCTCGTGGTCTCGAGCGTGAGGTTCGTCGCCTCGAGCTCGGCCGTGGTCGAATCCAGCGCGCCTCGCGTTCCGTCGAGGTCCAGCCTCGTGGTCTCGAGCGTGAGGTTCGTCGACTCGAGCTCGGCAGTGGTCGAAGCCAGCGCGCCTCGGGTGGC
Source organism: Vulgatibacter incomptus (assembly GCF_001263175.1). Taxonomy (GTDB): domain Bacteria; phylum Myxococcota; class Myxococcia; order Myxococcales; family Vulgatibacteraceae; genus Vulgatibacter; species Vulgatibacter incomptus. The sequence continues at coordinate 1,720,258 of NZ_CP012332.1, forward strand.
GTCGAGGTCCAGCCGCGTGGTCTCGAGCGTGGAGCTCGTCGCCTCGAGCTCCGTCCGCGTCGAGTCCAGAACGACTCGGGTCGCGTCGAAGTCCGCGCGCGTGCTCTCGAGCGCGACGCTCGTGCTTCCGAGCTCGTCCCTCGTCGCGTCGAGGATGGCCTGGGTGCCCTCCAGCTCGAGGCGAAGCGAGTCGAGCTCCGCACGGGTCTCCTCGTGTGCCGCCCGCGAGTCCTCGAGCTCCGCGCCCGTGTGGGCAAGCTCCTCCCGCAGCCTCTCCTGCGCTTCGTGGAGGGCGGCGAGCTCCTCCCTCGCCTGGGCGATCGCCGAGAAGAGCTCGCTCTCCCGCCGATCCTTCTCCTCTCCGAGGGCGCCGAGATCGCGGGCGAGCTGCTCCGCCTCGCCGCGAAGGGTCTCGAGCTGACGCTCCCTCTCTGCGACGAGGGCGAGCCCCTCCGCCACCTCCTCGCGGAGCAGCGCCTCGCGCCGAGCCGCTTCCTCCCGCGCGGCGGCGAGGTCGGCGTCGAGGGACGCGGCCCTCTCGGACATCTCGGCGAGCTCGCCGCCGAGAGCGGCCTCCCGGGCGTCGCGCTCCGTCACCAGGAGGTCGTAGCGAACCTTTGCAGACGCGAGCTCTCCGCGGAGCTCCGACTCGAGGTCGTCCCGCTCCGCCCGGAGGGACTCGAGCTCCCCCTCGAGATTCCCGACCTGCTCGACCCGCGCCGCGAGCTCCTGGGCGAGCTCCTCCTCCCGGCGGACTGCCAGGACCCGGTGGCTGGCGAGCTCCTCCTCGAGGGCCGCGAGCCGGTAGTCCCGCTCCGCGATCCGATCGCCCAGCGATTGCCACAGGCCATCGCGCTGCACGCGGATGGCGTCGGCGCTCCCGGACTCCTCCCGGAGCTCGGCTTCGAGCTCGCAGACCTGCCCGGCGAGCTCCGCCTCGGCGGCCTCCCATGCGAGGTGCGCCTCGAAGAGCTCTCGCGCGAGATCCGCCGACAGGCGCTCCTTGGTCGCGAGCAGCTCGCCGAGCTTCCTCAGCTCCCGGTCGCGCTCGGCCACCGCGGCGTCCAGCAAGGCGACCTGATCGCGCCGCTGCCGCGCCTCGGAGGCGAGTCGGTCGTCGAGCTCGCGGACCGAGCGGACCCGCTCCTCCCGCGCCGCCTCGAGGTCGACCTCCTGGCCGGCGATCACCACCTCCTTGCCGCCCAGGGCCACCAGGAGCTCGTGCTCGCGCTGCCAGGTTTCGCCGAGCACCAGGGAGAGCTCGCCTTCGCGCTCGCCGAGTGCCTGGCGGAGCGCCTCGCGATCCGTGGCCGCCGCGTGGAGATCGTCGTCCCGGCGGAAGACATCCTTGCGCAGGAGGTTGATCTCCCGCTCCTTGCCCGCGACGACCTCGATCAGCTCCTTCTCCTGGGTGAAGCGATCGATCAGGACCTGGTCCAGGCTCTCGCCGTGCTCGCGCTCCTTTCGCAGGAAGAGGCTGCGCGCCTCCGCGAGCCTGCCCATGAAGTCGTCGAGCTGCATCTTCAGGCTCTGGATCTCCACCTCCTTCTCGTGGAGGCGGTCGTCCACCTGCGCGAGCTCCCGCTCGCGGATGGCCCAGACCTCGGAGAGCCGGGCGATCTGCGCCTCGCGGCCCCGGAGCTCGTCGCGCAGGAGCTGGAGCTTGCCCTCCGGCGTCCCCATGAGATCCCGCCGCACCGGCGTCCGGCGGGCGCCGACCCGCGCCTCGACGAGAAGCTCGCCCTTCCGATCGGCGATCGCGCCGAAGACCCTCTCGATGAAGTGCTTGTCCTCGTCGGTGATGGCGCTTCGACGCTCGCGCCGGGGGATCCGCGGCGGCTTCGGCGCCGCACCAGGGATCGGCAGCTCCGGGATCGCCGATCCGACCTCCAGCGGCGCCCCTTCGCCGAGGTCCTCCTCGAGCGAGTGGCCCAGCTCGTCGGTGGACCCGGGGGATCCGTCGCCGTCCTCTGCGTGGACAGGGGCCTCCTCCTTCGGCTCCGAAGCCCCCTCCTCCATCGCGTCCACGAGCGCGTCGTCCATCGGCTCCGCGAGCGCTTCCTCCGCGAACCCGACGGGAGCCAGGCGGCCCACGGTGGCGCGCAGCTCGTCCATGCCGAAGGGCACCGTCAGATAAGCGCTGGCTGCAAAGGTCGGATGGGCGGCGTGCTGATCGAGCGCCTCCTGACCGCTGTCGCTCGACGCCAACAAGATCGGGAGATCATTCAGGTCTTTGCTTCGTCGGATCCGCGCACAGAGGCTGAACCCGTTCTGCTCCGGTAGCTCGGCGCGGACGAAGACGACGTCGGGGCGGCGCTCTTCGAGCTCTCGGAAGGCGTCTGCTGCGGTGTGGGCAATCGAGGTGGAGAAGCCGTCGGAATGCAGCACTGCCGCCATCTCGAGCGCAAGATCGCTCTCATGCTCGACGATGAGGATCCGTTTGGTCATGGTAGCCGCGATCTTACGCGTGCCGCCGCAGGAGGCAAACTCTCGGTGCTTGGAGAGTTACGATTCTTTTGCCTCTGTTCGCGAGCCGGCTCCTTCGCCAGGATCCCGGGCGAAGAACCGGCTCGGAAGCGCCTCGCGCCTTGCAGTACCCGCCGTGGGCGTTAGGATCGCCTTCGTCTCACTTCATCGGAGTCCAAAATGCGGAAGTCAGCCGTCCTCGCCCTCGCCCTCGGGCTCATCGTCCACGCCGCTCCCGCCCTTGCGGCCAAGAAGCGTGGCCCTGGGAAGCCCACGCCGGCGCGCACCGCCGAGAACTGCAAGGAGCTCGAAGGGGACAAGCTCGAGGCCTGCAAGGTCGTGGGCGCCTACCTCGACCTCTGGAAGCTGCAGAAGTGGGCCGACCTCAAGAAGCTCACCCACCCGATGACCACCGACGAGATCGCCACCGCCAAGAAGAACCTGGGCGAGGAGCGCCACGCCATGGCCCCCTGGTACTGGGCCAAGGACACCTACCTCCTCACCGACTGGAAGCTCGAAAACGTCGAGGACGCCGCGCTGGGCACCGTGGTGATCAACACCACGGAGAAGAGCTACCGCGTGGAGGAGGACGGGATCGAGGAGGGCGAGGAGGCCAGCTACCTCGTCGGAAAGAAGCAGGGGAAGTGGTTCGTGGTCGATCGTCGCGGCGGCGGCGGCGGCTTCGACGCCACCTCGATCAAGATCGGCAAGAAGGGCTTCTTCGACGAGCCCGCCGAGAAGCCGGCGACCTCCGACGCCAAGCCCTGAGACTCGCACGACGGGCCCGACGCGCGTGAACCGCCGCGGGCCCACCGTCGGCCCCTTCTCCGGGCCGACGGAGGCGATCCCTACTCGACCTCGCGGACGACACGGGCATCGCCGCTCGCGCCGAAAGCGGCGCGCACTTCCATGCCGCCAGGGGCGACGATGCAGGACGAGGGGATCCCGGTTGACTCCCTCACCGATTGTCCCGCAATCCGCCCTTTGTCGACCTTGACGCTCATGCTCAGCGTCCGCTTCGGACCACGCAGCCCCGGCGACCCGTTCAGGAATCGCTCGTGGGCCGCACACGGTTCGATCCACCGCCCCATCGCGTCGGACAACCAGTTCGACGCTTCCGGATCGAAGATCTGCTCGATCCACGGCCTCTCGCTGCTCGCATCCCAGATCCATCCGGGCATCCGTCGCTCGGCCGGAGGGGGCTCACGGAAGCTCGACCGTTCCTCGAGGAGATCACGGAACGCGAAGGCCTTCACGCAGGTCGATCCGCAGGCTCGCGTAAAGAACCTCGATGCGCCCTGGAGGTCACGGCGAGCTTCGTCTCCGAAGGCCAGGAGGGTCCCGAGCATCTCGCACCCCTCGCCGAAACCCCATTCACAGAGCGTCTCGAGCGCAGCCAGGCCTCGGCCCTCGTCGCCACCCATCTCGAGATGCATGAACGCGAGGTTCCAGCATCCGAAGGGGCTCCCGAGTCGACAGGACCGGTCCAAGAGCTCGATCTCCCCGGCGCCCGCCGACGCCTTCTTGGTTCGCGCGGCAGAGCTGCACCCGACCGCGAGTCCGAGCTGGCAGGCCTTTTCGTAGCTGGATCTCGCCAGGGCGGGCGAGGTGGGTTCCGGAGACCAGGCATCGTGGAAGGCGCCGAGGCGAAGGCAGGCCAGCGCGTTCCCGGCCTTGCACCCGCGCTCGTAGAAGGCTCGGGCCTCTCGCCCGGACTCGGGCAGCGCGGCGTCCCCCGCTCGCGCGCAGGCGTAGCCGATCCCGCGGTCGCATCCCGTCCGCCACTTCGCCGGCTCGTTCGTCGACGAGGCGGATCGCGACCCGGCTTCGGCCAGGGCCAGGTCTTGCTGGAACGGCGGCCACGAGGATTCGTTGCCATCGATCCGCTTCGTCTCCAGGAGAGGGAACCGGAGGAAGATCGAGCGAGGTGTCTCGGTGGGCTCGATCCAGAGATCGGTCGGCCGCCATACGGTCGTGCCCTTCGGATCCTCCAGTTCGAACTCGAGCGGGAACCGGCCCACCTGGCATCGGTCCAGGTCGACCTTGGCGGTCGCGCGCGACTTGGACCACTCCGTCTCCTCCTTCAGCGCGACTTCGACGGGAGAGACGTCCGGCTGGAGGAACCTGACCTTCACCTCCGGTGCCCGGAACAGGTGCTCGACCACGAGCAGGAGCTGGACGGAACAGTGTCCCCGCTCGTCCATCGTGTAGCGGAGGAGGTTCTCCGTCACACGCGGGGCCAGGAACCGCTCGATCTCCCCCACGGGAACGAACCGCTGGTAGGCGTCTCCGCGGGGGGACGGCACGACGAAGCCTGCCAGCGATCCGTCTTCGTCGATCATGGGACCGAGCTCGATCCCCCTCGGAGCGGCGACCTGGATCGTTCCATCCAGGAGCCGCGTCTCGCCATCGATCGACGCGTCGACCAGAACGGGAGCGACCTCGTTCGAGCGGTCGTCGCGCGTCTCGGGCCTCCGGAATCCGGCGGCGACCACCCCGCCGGGAAGCGCCAGCGAGGAATCGCGGAGGGGCACGGGCTCCGGCCGCCATCCCAACCGGGAAACGTCACGCCACGAATGGATGGCCAGGCCGAGCCTTCGATCCTCGCGAATCACACCGGTGGGGACGGCTCGTCGATCGCCGCCGGGAGGGATCCCGTAGTACAGGATCGAGGCGTTGGCTTCCGTGGACGTCAGGACGAGGGCGTCGAACGGATCGGCGTAACCGATGACCACGCCAGGCCCCCAGACCCTGCCGTTCGGGCTCTCGTAGAGGAAGGTGGCGCCACCGAGGCGCGCCAGGCCCGGGCGGTCCGCAGGCAGACTCGCGGGTGGTGCCGACAACGGAGCGCGGGCGGCGGGCATCGGCTCCGGGCCCGATGTCTCGGAAATGGGATCGTCGTTCACGATCAGCCGGGCGATCGCGACGGCCATCAGCGCCACGACGCCGATCGCGACCGGCAACGCGAACGGCAACATCCGCCTTCCCGCCGGCTCGAGCCGCTTCTCACCGTCCGTTACCGACGATCCTTCGGTCCCCTCGGTGTGTTCGTCGATTCGCTTCGACGCCATTTCCGCCTCGAGACTCGTCACGAGAGAGCTGCGCCGTTTCGACCAACAACGAATGTCGATCGCAGCTTCTGACCCTGTCAACGAGTTCGAGACAGCGTTGATATGTGTTTATCGAGCGACATCCGGCGCTCGAATTCCGACGGCCCCGATGGGCGGAGACGACACCCGCCCGGGGGATCAGGCCTGGACCAGCTCCCGCGCCTGCTCTCGGGCGCGCTGGATGTCGGCCTCGTGCTTGAGGAGCACGTTCAGCGTCTCGGTGAGGAGCTGGGGGCTCAGCTCCGAGGCGTTCAGGATCAGCAGCGCGCGGGCCCAGTCCAGGGTCTCGGCGATGGAGGGAGACTTCTTGAGGTCCAGCCCTCGGACCCGCTGCACCGTCTCCACCACCTTCGCGGCCAGGTCCTTGCCGATGCCGGGCACGCGCTTGCGGACGATCTCCACCTCGCGCTCGCGGGTCGGGTAGTCGATGAAGAGGTGGAGGCAGCGGCGCTTGAGGGCGTCGGAGAGCTCGCGGGCCGCGTTCGAGGTGAGGATCACGCGGGGCACGTGGCGCGCGCGGAAGGTGCCGATCTCGGGGACTGTGACCGCAAAGTCCGAGAGCACCTCCAGCAGGAAGGCCTCGAACTCCGGGTCGGCCTTGTCGATCTCGTCCACGAGGAGCACCGTCGGCTCGTCGGCGAGGAGCGCCTTGAGCACGGGGCGAGGCAGGAGGAAGCGCTCCGAGAAGAAGACGCTCTCACTCCCGCCGATGCGGTCCACGGCCTCGGCGAGGTCGTGGGTGCCCGCGAGGGTCTCGCTGATCTTCTCCTTCACGAGCTGGGTATAGAGGAGCTGCTTGGCGTACTCCCACTCGTAGAGCGCCTTGCTCTCGTCGAGGCCCTCGTAGCACTGCAGCCGGACGAGAGGGCGGCCCGTGGCCTTGGAGAGCGCCAGGGCCAGCTCGGTCTTCCCCACCCCGGCCGGCCCCTCGACCAGGACCGGCTTGTCCAGCTTCTCCGCGAGGAAGACGGTGGTGGCGATCTCTCGGGACGGCAGGTAGCCGGAGCCCGACAGACGGCTCTCGACCTCGGGGATGCTCTCGAAGGGCGCAAGGGACATGGCGGCCGATCTAGCGAGCCGCCGCGCCCACGTCAAATCCACTCGAAGCGATCGCTCGAAGGAACGTACGCGCGGGTACGCACTTCGCGCAGCGCCTTGGCCTCGACCGTGTAGACGCCGTAGCGCGAGGTGCGATCCGGGCGCTCGTCCACCCGGGTGGCGCTGCCGGGACAGAGGATCGGCACCTGCCTCCCGCCGACCGCCAGATCGAGGCGCATCTGCTTGTGGCGGTGGCCGTGGAGGACGACGCCGACCGGGATGCGGGCGAGCGCCTCCTCCACCTCCGGGGCGTTCTCCAGGGGCGTGGGATCCTTGGGATCCTCCGCCGAGGCGTCCTCCGCCGAGAGGCGCAGGTGGTGGTGGAGGAGGACCACCACGAAGCGCGACGAGATCCGCGGATCCTTGCCGAGCCGCTCGAAGGCCCGGAGCTGCACCTCGGAGACCCGGCCCTTCACGTCGGATGGATCCGACGAGGCGTCGTAGGGCGAGGAGTCGAGGCCGACGAAGGCCACGTCGCCCGCGAGGTGGCAGTAGGGAAAACCGTCGCCTCCGAGGTCGCAGCTCACCCGATCGCCGAAGCTCTGCTCGAACCAGCGCCCCGACATCGCCTCGGCGCGCCATCGATCGTGGTTCCCCGGAAGCGCCGACACCCGGATCCCGGGGATCCCGGCGTCCAGGTAGGCGCGCGCCCGCTCGAACTCCTCCTTCTTCGAGGTGAGCGTGAGGTCCCCGGTGAGGACCACGTGGTCGGGCTTCTGCTCCGCCATGTCGGCGAGGAGGCGCTCGAGCAGGCGCTCGGAGTGTTTGTGGATCTTCGCCCGCCAGTGGGCCTCGTGCGGCTCCCCGTAGTCGTTCTCGTCCGCGACGTGGATGTCGGTCAGGTGCGCGATCTTCATGGACGCATGCTAACGCGCGGACGGCTGGAATCCTCTTCCCGACTTCGGCGTGCGGCGTCCGCGAGCAGGGCCTCCAGGCGTTCTCCCACCTGGCTCCAGCGGTAGGACCTCTCGACCTTCGCCCTCCCCCGATTCCCGAGCTCCAAGGCGAGCGCGCGGTCGTCGAGGAGCCGCTCGATGGCGGAGGCGAGGGCGGCGTCGTCGCCAGGAGGGACGAGGAGGCCGGTGCGCTCGTTCTCGACGATCTCGGGAACCGCCTCCACGCGGGCGCCGATACAAGGCAGGCCGCACGCCATCGCGTCGAGGAAGGCGATCCCGAAGGCCTCACGCAGGGTGGGGAGTACGAACACCGTCGACTCGGAGAAGAGGGACGGCAGGCGCTCCGCCGGCAGGTAGCCGAGGTGCGTGGCGCCGTCCGGCAGCGCGAGGGGACCGGTGGGGCCGACCACGAGGAGCCGCGCCCGGGGACGGCGGCGCCGGATCCGCTCGAAGGCCCGGAGGAGCACGGGGCCACCCTTGATCTCCCAGCGGGTGCCGACGAAGAGGATCGTCTCGCCGTCGTCCCGGCGCTCCACCTCGTCGGGAAAGACGTTGGCGCCGGCCCCCACCACCCGCGCCCTGCCGGCAGGGAGGCCGTAGTCCTCCTCCAGCGAACGGACCACGCGCTCCGAGAAGGCGCCGATGGCGGAGGCGCCGAGGTAGAGCGCCCTCTCGCGGCGCGTCCATCCCTGGCCGTAGTCCGGAGGGGCGCCCAGGCCCACGCTCGGCTCCGCCGGGCGCCCCATCGCCAGGGCGCGGGTGTTGTCGAGGAGCAGCACGTAGGGCGAGACCGGCGGCAACCCGGGGGCGAAGAGGGCGCCTGCCTGGAGCACGATGTCCGGGCGCCTGGGTAGCGCGGCGATGAGCCGGCCCGCGTTCCGCGAGTGGAGGTCGAAGGCGTAGCCCGTGTTCCAGCGGTGGTAGGGGCCGAGCCTGCCGAAGCGGAGCGCAGCGAGGGCGAGGTGGATCGCGATCTCCGGCGTGAATCGCAACCGCCGGGTGCCGGGCTCGCGGTACTCCAGCGGCCCGATCACGTCGAGGCGGGTCACCCGGTGCCCCCGATCCTCGAGCACCCGGCTCACCTGATCGGTGACGCCGCTCTGGAAGCCGTAGTTGACGTAGGCGATCTCCACGATCCCACCTCACCCGTCCTGGGCACCCGCCCGAGGCCGAGGCGCGTCCGACGCAACGAGACGCGCTCGCGCCGACGTCAGCGCGGCTTCTTCTCGGCCCCTGCCAGGCGGGGATCCTGGATGCCGCACTCCTTGATCTTGTAGAGGAGCGCCTTGTAGCTGATGTGGAGGCGCTGGGCCGCCTTGCGCTTGTTCCAGCCCGTCACCTTGAGCATCTGCTCGATCGCCTGGGCCTCCGCGAGCATCGCCGCGCGCCTCGCGATCGTCTTGAGGCCCTCCTCCGGCGCCTCCGCTTGCGGCTCGATCACGCGGTTGTCGCCGCGGACGGCGAGCTCGTCGAGCACGAGCTTCTCGTCCCCCAGGACCACGAGGCGCCGCACCATGTTCTCGAGCTCGCGGACGTTGCCCGGCCAGGAGTGCTCCTGGAACCTCCGCAGGATCTCCGGCCGGATCTCCGGCCGCCCGCCCGCGTAGCGCTCGCCGTAGCGCGCCGCGAAGAGCTCCACGAGCGGCGCGATGTCCTCCTTGCGCTCGCGCAAGGGGGGACGCGGACGCTCACCACGTTCAACCGGTAGTAGAGATCCTCGCGGAAGCGCCCACGCTCGATCTCGTCCTCCAGCTCCCGGTTGGTTGCGACCACCACCCTCGCGTCGACCCTCACCGGCTTCTTGCCGCCGACCCGGTAGAACTCCTCGTCCTGGAGCACCTGGAGGAGCTTCGCCTGGAGGGCCGTGGGCATCTCGCCGAGCTCGTCCAGGAAGATGGTCCCGCCGTTGGCGAGCTCGAACTTCCCCGGCTTCTCGGCGTGGGCGCCCGTGAACGCGCCCTTCTCGTGGCCGAAGAGCTCGGTCTCCAGCAGCTCGCCGGGGATCGCCGCGCAATTGATCTTCACGAAGGCCTTTGATGCGCGGTTGCTCCTCTCGTGAATCGCGCGGGCGACCACCTCCTTGCCGACGCCCGACTCGCCGCGGATCAGCACCGGGACATCGGCGTTCGCGATCCGATCCACCATCTCGAAGATCTTCTTCATGGAAGCCGAGACCGAGATCCGGCTCCCTCCCTCGGAATCCCGCGCAGGGTCGAGCGCCACCCGATTCCGGGGAAGCTCCAGCTCGGCCCTCTCGCCCTCCCCCGCCAACGCCGCGATCTCGTACTCCATCGCCGTCGCCACCCTCCTGGTGCGCTGCCCACCGCGAAATCCGGCCCTCGGCGAACCCGAGGTTTTTCCGGCCCGTTCGGCCGCCGGGGTGTCGTTCCTACAGCCGAAGCCAGTTCCGTCGCGCCTTCCGCTCCCTTCCTCGCCTCCTTCGGCGCTCCTCCGGGACGAGGGAGCAACCGTCGTGCCGGCTTCGGCTCCGCTGTTCAGAGCACGAAGCAGGCAAGGTGGATCGCGAGCCAACAACCGGCAAGGAAGTGCCAGAAGCGGGCGACGAGGCGAACGTGGATGGAGTCCCGGGCGTGGTAGCGCTCGCGCCGGGCTCCTCGGCGAAGCCACGCCAGCATTCCGATTCCCGCGAGGACGTGGGCCCCGAAGAGGGCCAGGAGGAGGCCGAGCACGCCCACCACGGTGGTGCTCCTGCCACCACCCGCGAGCGATACCGCGACGAAGAGCGCGGTCCCCACGGCGGCGAGGCCTACGGAGAGGAGCTCCGCCACGCCGAGGAGGCGGCGCATGCGCTCGAGGTGGGCCGAGAGGAGGGCCCGCACCGCGGCGAACATCGTGATCGAGATCGTGGCGATCGCCCCGCTCGCGAGGAACGGGAGGAGCTTCGGGAGGCGGGGCACCGTCGACACGGGCCATCCGGAGGAGCCGCTCCGCAGGATGCCCTGGAGCACGAGGAGGCCGGCGAACATCCCGGCGGAGATCAGCAGGCTGAGCCCGACCCCCATGGAGCGTCGGCCGTCGCGGTCGGAGTCCGGGAGCCGGACGACCTTCCCCATGGGTTACCCATCGCTAGAGGAGCAATGACGGCAGGTGATAGAGCATCAGGTAGACCGCGACCCCGGTGACGGAGACGTAGGCCCAGATCGGGAAGGTAAAGCGCGCGATCCGCCGATGGGGCTCGAAGCGCCCCGTCAGGGGGAGCCAGAGGGTCCGGAGGACCATGGGCAGCAGCGCGATCGCCAGGAACATATGGCTGAAGAGCACCGCCAGATACGCGACCTTCCAGACGCCCTCCACCGGGAAACGGGTGGTCCCGGAGATGGCGAAGCGGAGGAGGTACGACGCGAGGAAGACCGACGAGGCACCGAAGGCGCCGAGCATCAGCTTCTTGTGGCGCTCGCGCTTCCCCTGCTTGATCGCGCGGAGCCCCAGGAAGAGCAGGATCGCGGAGGTGCCGTTCAGGCACGCGTTGATCAGCGGGTGCAGCTCCATCGGCTTGACTCCTGGTCGAATGACAGCGGGGGCGCCGGGGCGATCCGGCGCCGATCACTCCGCGGCGACGGTCCGTGCGTCCTCGGCGAGGCGAGCGAGCGCCTCCGGCGTCGGCGCGTAGTAACCCCGGATCATGCCCTTCGCATCCACCAGCACGAAGTGCTCGCCGTGGACGATGTCGAAGGCGGTGGCCTCGGGGTCGTCGGCGCCCGTGACGCCGATCCGGAAGCCTAGCTCCACGGCCTTCATCACCTCGGCCAGGTCGCCCGTGACGAAGGTCCAGCGGGACGGATCCTGGCCGAACTTCTCGCCGTAGGCCTTCAGCACCTCCGGCGTGTCGTTCTTCGGATCCACCGAGAAGCTCATCAGGTGGACCTGCTCCTCCTTGGCCAGCGCCTTCTGGAGCTCCGCCATCTTGGCGGTGAGGGTCGGACACACGGTGGGGCAGCTCGTGAACACGAAGTTCGCCACCACCACCTTGCCCTCGAGCGCCTTGGACGAGAACGCCTTGCCGTCCTGGCCCGTGAGCTCAAAGGAGGGCATCGGATAGAGCGCCGGGAGGCCGGGCCGGTCGAGGGTGAGGAAGCCGATTACGCCGGCGATCACGGCCGACGCCACCAGCAGGAACGCGAGGTTGCGCATCACGCACCCACCATCAGCGCCGTGAAGATCGCCGCGAGGTAGAGGAGCGAGCCCCGCATCATGCGCCGCGCCCAGACCAGGCCGCCGTGGCGGAGGCCGTAGACGGCGTCGGCGAGGAACCAGACACCAGCGACGGTGGCGACGATCCCGTAGAGCCAGCCGGCCATGCCCAGCGGCAGCACGAGCAGCGAGACCGCGAGCTGGGCCACGGCCCAGGCCACCGTCCAGCGCTTGGTCGCCTCCTCACCGCGGCTGACCGAGAAGACCCGGTAGCCGGCCCGGGCATAGTCGTCCCGGCAGAGGATCGAGATGGCCAGGAAGTGCGGGAGCTGCCAGACGAAGAGGATCGAGAAGAGCACGATGCCCGGCAGGTCGATCGTACCGGTCGCGGCCGCGTAGCCGATCAGCGGCGGCAGCGCGCCGGGGACGGCGCCGACCAGCAGCGAGTCGGAGCTCATCCGCTTCATCGGCGTGTAGATCCACACGTAGCTGACCAGGGCGATGAAGGCGAGCAGCCCGGCGAGCGGCTCGATGGCGAAGGTCAGCACCGAGAGGGAGACGGCGGCGAGGCCGAGCGCGAAGGCCACCGCCAGCCCGGGGGAGAGGCGACCGGCTGCGAGGGGGCGCCTGCGCGTGCGGTTCATGAGCGCGTCGAAGTCGCGCTCGAGCCAGCAGTTGAGGGCGTTCGCCGCGCTCACGACCATCGCGGTGGCGACGACGACGGCCAGGGACGGGACCAGCGGGAGGCGATTGGGCGCGACCCAGAGGCCGCCCGCGGTGGTGAAAACCACCATCGCGGTAATCCGCGGCTTGGTGAGCGCCACGAGATCGCGGACGACACCCGCGCGGCCGGCTTCCACGCCCGCTGCGGCGACCGAGCTCAATTCTCCGTTCCTCCAAGGCCTTCCGCTCGTTGGGACACCGAGCGCGGGCGCAGAGTTATCGCTTCGACGGGATGTGGTCAAGGCAACCTGCTGTTATCCGTTGCACGGCCGGGCGTGACTTCCACCGCTTCGAACGAGTGAAGCCCGGGGCCGGCGCCTGTGGTATGGCCAACCCTTTGCCGCCGGTTCGACGGCAGGCGGCGCCCCCTCGCGCGATCGCTTCACGAGGAACGAATGCACCGGAGCAAATCGCCCCTTCTCGTCATCTTCCTCACGATCTTCCTCGATCTGCTGGGCTTCGGCCTCGTCATCCCGCTCCTGCCCTTCTTTGCCTCCGACCTGGGCGCAACGGGCTTCCAGGTGGGGATCGTGATGACTGCCTACTCCGGCATGCAGTTCCTCTGCGCGCCGCTGTGGGGGAGGCTCTCCGACCGGATCGGCCGGCGTCCCGTGCTCCTGGTGTCGATCGCCGGCAACGTGGTGGCGATGCTGCTCTTCGCGGCCTCCACCAACCTCGTGGTCTTCTTCCTGGCCCGCGCCTTCGCCGGTATGGCCAACGCCAACATCGGCACGGCCCAGGCCTACATCGCCGACATCACGCCCCCCGAGCAGCGAACCAAGGGCATGGGCCTCATCGGCGCCGCCTTCGGTCTGGGCTTCGTCCTCGGACCGGCGGTCGGCGGACTCCTCGCCGGCATCTCCCACGCAGCCCCCGCCCTCGCCGCCGCCGGCCTCTCGGCCCTCAACCTGGTCCTCGCCTTCTTCATCCTCCCCGAGTCGCTGAAGCCCGAGGCGCGGGAGGCGGCGAAGCTGCGCCGGGGCTCGCGCCTCCAGGCCTTCCGCGAGTCCCTCTCGCACCCCTTCCTTCCCCTCCTCTTCCTCCTCTTCTTCCTCACGACCGTCGGCTTCGCCCAGCTCGAGACCACCTTCGCGCTCTTCACCGCGAAGCGCTTCGGCTACGACGTCACCCAGAACGGCTACCTCTTCGCCTTCATCGGCGTGGTCCTCGCCCTGGTCCAGGGCGGCATCGTCCACCCCTTGCGGCGGTGGGCCGGCGAGGCCGCCATGCTGCTCGTCGGCACCGTGGGCCTCATGATCGGCCTCCTGGTCATCGGCCAGGTCCACACCTCCTCGGGCCTCGTGGCGGCCTGCGCCATCCTTGCCTTCGGCAACGGCCTGAGCTCCCCGGCACTCTCCAGCCTGGTCTCCAAGCAGGCGCCGTCCCACTCCCAGGGCCGGATCCTCGGCGTGAACCAGAGCATGGGCAGCCTCGCCCGGGTCATCGGCCCGCTCGTCGGCGGCTTCACCTTCGACCATGGCGGCGAGGTCGCGCCCTTCTTCGTGGCGGCCGGGATCCTCGGCGTGGCGGTGCTGATCTCCCTCCGGATCTTCCGCTCCAGGGAGCGGGCGCAGACCGCCGCCGCTTGACCTGCGACGCCCATTCCGTCAGGCCGAGGCGGAAATCCCGGGGCACGGACCTCGTTTCACTGTGGTAGGTACCCGCCCATGAAGCTCCTCAACGAGTGCCTCGCCGCCAATCGGGAGTGGTCCGCGCGCATGCGGGCCAACGACCCGGAGTTCTTCTCGCGGCTGCGCAACCAGCAGAGGCCGCAGCTCCTCTGGATCGGATGCGCGGACAGCCGCCTGCCTCCCGACCAGATCGTGGGCCGCCTGCCGGGCAGCCTCTTCGTCCACCGCAACGTCGGCAACGTCGTGGTCCACTCGGACCTCAACTGCCTGAGCGTGCTCCAGTACGGGATCGAGGTCCTCGGGATCCAGGACATCATCGTCTGCGGCCACTACGGCTGCGGCGGCGTCCGTGCCGCGATGGATCGGCGTGAGCTCGGCGGCGTGATCGACAGCTGGATCGAGCACATCTGCGACGTCCACGAGGACCACCGCGTCGAGCTCGACGCCATCGCCGACGTCGACGCCCGCGCCAACCGGCTCTGCGAGCTCAACGTGCTCGAGCAGGTGGCCAACGTCGCGCGCACCAGCATCGTCCGAAACGCGTGGAAGCGCGGCGAGCGGGTCAAGATCCACGGCTGGGTCTACGACCTCGCCGACGGCCTCGTCCGCGACCTGGCGATCCACGTCGGCTGCCCCGAAGAGATCCCGAACGCCCAGACGATCGGCTGAAGATCGAACCTTCGGTCAGGCCGCGACCACCCGGAGCTTGGCTCCGGTCCCGCCCGGCGTGTGGAGAAAGCAGGCGACGCCGTGGCCGTCGTCAGCCTGCGACAGCTCGGGGCACTCGCGCGTACAGCGCTCGCCGGCGTCCGGGCAGCGGGGGTGGAAGGAGCAGCCCGGTGGCGGCGCGATGGGGCTGGGCACGTCGCCCTCGAGGACGACGCGGTCGCGCCGCTTCGACGGATCGATGGAGGGCACGGCGGAGAGCAGCGCCCGGGTGTAGGGGTGCCGGGGGTCGGCGTAGAGGGAGCGCGACGGGGCGAGCTCCACCAGGCGCCCCAGGTACATCACGGCGACCCGGTCGGCGATGAACTCCACCGCGTTCAGGTCGTGGCTGATGAAGACGTAGGTGAGGCCCCGCTCCTCCTGCAGGTCGAGGAGGAGGTTGAGGATCTGGGCCTGGATCGAGACGTCGAGCGCGGAGATCGGCTCGTCGGCGACGACCAGCTTCGGCTCCACCGCGAGGGCGCGGGCGATGCCGATCCGCTGCCGCTGCCCGCCGGAGAACTCGTGGGGGTAGCGGTCCGCCATGTCGGGACGCAGGCCGCAGCGCTCCATGAGGGCCGCGACCTGACGCTGCCGCTCGGCGCCGCTGGCGAGGCCGTGGATGGCGAAGGGCTCGCCGATGATCTCCCCCACCCTCATGCGCGGATTCAGCGAGGAGTAGGGATCCTGGAAGATCATCTGCATCTGCCGCCGCAGCGGTCGGAGCTCGCGCTGCGACAGCTCGGTGATGTTGCGGCCGTCGAAGCGGATGCTGCCGGAGGACGGGTCGACCAGGCGCAGGAGCGTGCGTCCCAGGGTGCTCTTCCCGCAGCCGGACTCGCCGACCAGGCCCAGGGTCTCCCCGGCTTTCACCTCGAAGGAGACGCCGTCCACGGCGCGGACCCTGGCGACCTCCCTGCCGAGGACGCCGCCGCGGACGGAGAACGAGGTGCGGAGCTCGCGGACCTCCAGGAGCGGGGTCTCGTGGATCAAGCCGCCTCCGGGACGGGGTTGAAGCAGGCTACTTCGCGCCCCTGCCCCAGCGCGACCAGCGGCGGAATCTCGCGGGCACAGGCGGGGACCGCGCGGTCGCAGCGGTCGCGGAAGCGGCAGCCAGCGGGCATTCGATCGGGCGCCGGGACGACGCCCGGGATCGCCTCGAGCCTCGTGCCCTTGCCGCGGCCCGCGGCGCCAGCGGCGCCTGGGAGGGAGCGGAGGAGGCCTGCGGTGTAGGGATGGCGCGGCGCCGCGAAGAGCGCGGCGGCGGAGGATCGCTCCACCACCTTGCCGGCGTACATCACCGCCACCTGCTCGCAGCTCTCGGCGACGACACCGAGGTCGTGGGTGATCAGCATCACGGCGAGGCCCCTCTCCCGCTGCAGCTTGCGGAGGAGCGCGAGGATCTGCGCCTGGATGGTGACGTCGAGGGCGGTGGTGGGCTCGTCCGCGATGAGGAGCTCGGGATCGCAGGCGAGCGCCATGGCGATCATCACCCGCTGCCTCATGCCGCCGGAGAGCTCGTGCGGATAGGCGTCCACCCGCGTCTCCGGCGAGGGGATCCCCACCAGCTTCAGGAGCTCGATCGCCCGCTCCCGGGCCTCGGCCCGGCTCTTCTTCTGGTGCAGCCGCACCGCCTCGCCGAGCTGGTCGCCCACGGTGAACACCGGGTTCAGCGAGGTCATGGGCTCCTGGAAGATCATCGCGATCCGGTTGCCCCGGATCCGCCGCAGCTCGCGCTCGCTCTTGGCGAGGAGATCCTCACCGTCCAGGAGAATCCGCCCACCGGCGATCCGCCCCGGCGCCTGGACCAGGCCCATCACGGACAGGGCGGTGACGCTCTTGCCGCAGCCCGACTCGCCGACGATCCCTAGGGTCTGGCCGTGCCCGATCGCGAGCGAGACGTCGTCGACGGCGGCGAAGGTGTGGCCGTCGGTGCGGAACTCGGTCCGGAGCCCCTCGATTGAGAGGAGCGGCCCGACTGCCTCGCCGTCCGGGCGCGCCTGCTCCTCGGATTCGTCCGGGGCGAAGCCGGTCATTCCTTTACGAGCTCGTCCAGGAAGGTGGCGTCTCGGATAATCCCCTGGCGAACCAGGAGCGAGACGAGCGAGGCGAAGAGCTTCCAGGGCGGGACCGGCTGGTCGCCATCCTCGGTGCGCCTCGCCAGCGCCTCGATCCGCTCGATGACCTCGAGCTGGAGATACGCGATCTGCTCCGCCTCGGAGCTCGACTGGCTGGGCGGAGGAGGCGACATGTCGAAGAGGTCGGAGAGCTCGACCACGACCATGTCAGGCCCCTTGTCCTCCTCGGCCTCGGTCCCGAACTCGAACTGAGGCGCGTCCCCGAACATCGGGGCGGCGTTGGTCACGATCTCCGGGGCCAGTTGCAGCGGAGCGCCGTGGAAATAGTGCCGGAGCGCGGCGTCGATCGCGGAGACGGGCGCCGCGGCGACCGCGATGCTCATGCCGGTGCGGAAGCGGAGATCGTCGATGGCCTCGAGGTTCGTCGGATCGCTCATGGCGACGAAGAGCCGTCCGGGGCCGCGCTCGGTCTTCTGGAGGTCGAACGCCAGGAGGTTGTGCTTCTCGCAGAGGGCCTGCGGGATCAGGCCGATGATCTCGGCCGGGATCTCACGCGCGGTCACGTCCACCGCAGGGACGCCGAGCTGGCGGGCCAGCGCGCCGCTGATCCGGTCGTCGCCCGCGAAGCGCATGTCGACCACGATCTCGCCCAGCCTGCCGCCCCAGCGCCGCTGGTGGCCCAGCGCGGCCTCGAGCTGCAGCTTGTCGATCGCGCCGCTCGCGAGAAGCAGCTCTCCCAGCTTCACTCTCGTGGTTGTCATCTGCCGGACCATACTAGGAGCGGAGCCTCGGGTCCATCGCATCACGGAGACCCTCCCCCACCAGGTTGTACGCGGTGACGGTGAGGAAGATCGCGAGGCCTGGAAAGACGGTGAGCCACCAGGCGCCGCTCGTGATCGCGTGCTCGTAGGCCTGGGTCAGGAGCTCGCCCCAGGAGGCGGTGGGCGGCGGCGTCCCGAAGCCCAGGAAGGAGAGCGAGCTCTCGGTGAGGATCGCCCCTGCGAGACCGAAGGTGGCCGCCACCAGCACTGGGCCCATCGCGTTCGGGATCACGTGGCGGAGGAGGATCCGGCCGTCCGAGCCGCCGAGGGCCCGGATGGCGGCCACGTAGTCGAGCTCGCGAACCCGCAGGATCTCGCCTCGGATCAGCCGCGCCACGCCGGGCCAGCCGGTTAGGCCGATCACGAGCATCACGTGCCAGATCGACGGCCGCTCCACGATCCCCATGATCGTCAGGATCAGGAAGAAGGTGGGGAAGACCATCTTCACCTCGATCAGCCGGGAGACGAGCTGATCGATCCACCCGCCATAGAAGCCGGCGAGCGCGCCCAGCAGCACCCCGATGAGCACGTAGAGGCCCACTGCCACCACGCCCACGGAGAGGGAGATCCGAGTTCCGTGAACGATCCGCGCGAGGACGTCGCGGCCCAGGGCGTCCGTGCCGAGCCAGTGTTCGGCGGAAGGTCCCTTGAGGCGGGCGAGGAGATCGACGTCGGTGGGGCCGCGGCCGACCGGCGTGAAGATCGCCCAGTCGTCCGGGCCCATCGCCTCCCACAGACCCTCGGGATCGAGGCGGCGGAGCTCGGGCGTGCGGCTCGCCGGCGAGGAGAGGTTCGGGAGGATCCAGGTCTTGCCGTCGAGGTGGAGGACGATCGGCAGATCGGCGGCGATGAAGTCCGCGAAGACCGCCACCAAGGCGAAGCCAGCGACCAGCACGAGCGCAGCGACGTTGAGCTTCGACTTCAGGAAGCGATCGCGGATCGATCGCGTTCGCTCTCGCGTCGCCTTCTGCGATCCGGCAGGCGCATCGGCGCGCGCCTCCTCGCGAGGCGTTTCACCGCCCGTCGAGCGGGCTCGTTCGGACAAGGAGTCTCTCACTTCTTTCCGTAGGAGATGCGGGGGTCCACCACCGCGTAGAGGAGGTCGGTGACGAGGATCGCCAGCATGGTGAGGAGGGCCGTCACCGTGGTGATCCCCATGATCAGCGAGTAGTCGCGGGCGAGGATCGCCTGGAACATGAGCTGGCCCATTCCGGGGATCCCGAAGAGGCGCTCCACGATCACCGTCCCGCCGAGGAGGAAGGGCACCATGGTCCCCAGGTGGGAGAGGATGGGGATCAGCGAGTTCCGCAGCGCGTGCTTGTAGATCACCACGCGCTCGGAGAGCCCCTTGGCCCGGGCCGTCCGCACGTAGTCCTGGCGCACCACGTCCAACATGCCGGTGCGCATGTAGCGCGAGACGCTGGCGAGGGAGGCGTAGCCCAGCATCACCACGGGTGTCACGCCGTGCCAAAGGACATCGCGGATCTGGCCCATCGCCGACATGGACTCGTAGTCCGGCGACCGGAGCCCCTGCACCGGGATCCAATCCCAATACCGCCCGCCGCCGAGGAGGAGGATCGCGAGAGTCCCGACCCAGAACGAGGGGAGGGAGTAGAGGACGAAGAGCACGAGGGTGGTCGCGCGGTCGCCCAGGCTCCCCCGCCTCACGGCGCTCATCACGCCGAGGGGGAGGCCGATCAGATACACAAGGAAGAGCGAGGCCCCGCCGAGGGCCATGGTCACCGGGAGGCGCTCGGCGAGCTGCTCGCCGACGCTCCGGCCCGTGCGCCAGGAGGTGCCGAGATCGAGGGTCGCGAGCCTGCCGATCCACCGCCCGTACTGGACGAGGAGCGGATCGTCGAGGTGCATCTCCTTGCGGAAGTGCTCGATTGCCTGGGAGCTCAGCGCGTCCGCCTGCATCTCGCCGCCCATCGCCGCCGAGACGGGATCGCCGGGGGCCAGGTGGATCACCACGAAGGTGACCAGGGTGACTCCGAGGAGCGCGGGGATCATCAGCAGGAGACGCCTGGTGAGATACGAGAGCACGGTCTAGCGCGCTTCCTTTCGCAAGTCGGGCTTTCGCCAGTCGGGATCGATCCACATGTCCCGGAGCTGGAACGACTCGATCGGCGAGACGTAGACGCCGCTTAGGCGCCTGTGGAGCAGGATCATGCGCGGCGAGTGGAAGAGCAGCGTCTGCGGGTTGTCGGAGACCACGATCGAGTTGATCCTCCGCCCCAGCTCGGCGCGGGCCTCCGCGGAGAACTCGCCGCGGATCGCCTCGGCCAGGCGGTCCAGCTCGGGGTTCCGGTAGCCGGTGTAGTTCGACCCGCCCTGTATCTGCGAGGAGTGCCACGCGCTGTAGGGGTCGCCATCGATATCCATGATCCAGGCCATGATCCCCGCGTCGATCTCGTGGGCGCGGATCTTCGAGGAGAAGACCGACCACTCGAGCTTCTGTACCTCCAGCTCGATCCCCGCGCGGAAGAGCGCCTGCTTGTAGGCGAGCAGCATCTGCTCCGTGGAGGGTGCGCTCGGCAAGGAGATGGAGAAGCGCAGCGGCACGCCGTCCTTGTCGAGGATGCCGTCACCGTCGGTGTCGCTCCAGCCGGCGTCCGCGAGGAGCCGGATCGCCGCCAAAGGGTCGTAGGGCGCCTGCCTCGTGCCGGGATCGCACCAAGTCCCCTCGTGATAGAAGATGCAGTTCGCCTCGAGATCCACGCCCTGCCGAAGGGTGGTCCGGATGAGCTCGCGGTCCAGGAGCATCGTCAACGCCCTGCGGACCCGGGGATCCCGCAGCGCCGGACGCTCCACGTTCCACGAGATGAAGCTGTACTTCGCGTCGAAGGCCTTGAGGCGGTGGTAGGTCTCGAAGAGCCGGCGCTCCTGAGCGACCTGGACGTACTGCTCGGGGGTGAGGGCGAGGTCCAGGTCGAGCTCGCCCCGCATCATGAGCTGCTGGGCGACATTCGCCTCCTCCACCACACGGTAGACGACGCGATCCACGTGGGCCTTCGGACCCCAGTAGTCGTCGTTGCGCGCCAGGGTGATGGCCTTCTTCTCCTTCCACGACACGAAGCGGAACGGCCCGGTGCCGATGGGAGCCCGCATGAACGGCGCGGTGTTGAAGGCCGCGCCCTCGTAGCCCGCGAAGGCGTGCGCCGGGTACATCGGCAGCGAGGCCAGGTTCCGCAGAGCCCAGACATAGGGCTCGTTCCAGCGGAAGATCACGGTGTGGTCGTCCGGGGTCTCCACCCGCGCGAGGCCGGCGAAGCCGTTGCGATGGTGCGCCGCCCGAACCGTGGGATCGAGGATCCGGTCGATGGTGAACTTCACGTCACGCGAGGTGAACGGCGCCCCGTCGTGCCACCGCACGCCCTTGCGCAGATGGAAGGTCTGGGTGCGGTGATCCGCCGACTCCTCCCAGGACTCCGCGAGCTCGGGCACCAGGGGGTAGTCCGGGTGGCCGCGAGGATCCGGGCGGAGCAGCGCTTCGGTCACGTCGTGGAGGACGATCTTCTTCGCCCACCAGTCCGGATCGATCAGGTAGCCGAGGCTTCCCGGCTCGATGTTCAGACGGACCGTGATCGTCCCCCCCTGGACCGGCTCGCCCTCCTCCAGCCCCGGCGGGAGCACACCGTCGCGCCAGGGCTCGTCGATCCACTCCGGGAGCGGCGCCGCGCTCGCGAGCCTCGCCGCCCGGGCCGCCTGCTTCTCCTCCGGCGTTCGTCCGCGGGTGCAGGCTGCAGATACCAAGAGCAACAGGGCCAGCCCGACCCGGGAACCGCGCTTCGACATCAGGAGCCCTCGATTCGCGCGCCCGCCGGTGCCTGGAGGACGAAGTCGGAAGGCCGGGTCTCCGGGTTCAGCCGGATCTTCGTGTAGCGGAGCGTCACCTCCGACTTCTGCCGCGGAAAGACCAGCTTCACGGTAGTCGCGAAGGGCAGGCCCGGGAGGAGCTCCTCGTGGTCGGAGAAGAAGGCGTCGATCCCCGGCTCGCCACGGGTCTCGATCGAGACGAGGCGGAGGTCGCGGGTCCCCACCCGGACCATCTGCGTCACCCTGCCCCGCCTCAGGCGGAGCAGGTAGGTGCCGGTCTTCTCCTCCAGCTCCATCCGGACGTCGTCCGTCTCGAGGAGGGGGATCTGGCCCAGCATGGCCGCCGTATACCTTTCGGGCGGGAGCTCCACCGGGAAGATCCCGCGGAGCATCTCCGTCGACGCAGGCCCGGTGTGGAAGACGTTCGCCTGGGGGTCGTAGAAGGACGCCGTCTCGCCGTCGGTGGCGAAGGTCCCCCTGGCGATCCCGAGGAAGTCGGCGGTCTCCACGTAGATGGAGGCGGGCTTCTCGACCTCCACCGCCATCGAGAGGGTCCCGCTCCCGGCGGGGGCCTGGATCCCGAGCTTCCCCTGCCCCTCCAGGCCCGAGACCTCGGCGTAGCGGGCATCGATGGTGCGGAGCACGACGTCGGGATCCTCGAGGCGGCCCCAGGGACCGAACTCGAGGCGGTGGGCACAGCCGAAGAGGAGGGATGCGGCGATCAGGACGGGGGCGAGGCGCTGCATGGGCCTGCGATGGTACACTGCCCGCGAGGTTCGCGCCCCCCGATCCGGGGAGGCCCGTCCCCTTAGAGGTTTCCGCCGTGTTCGTCCGCAGCCCCGCGCGGCTCGCCGTCCTCCCCGCCTTTCTGCTCTTCTTCGCGTTCCTCGCCGCCTGCGGCGAGGACCTGGGCTTCGGCGGCGATCGCCTCGACGCCGATCCGCTCTACTTCAGCGCCCAGCGCTTCTACTGCCCGCCCAGGGGCCCCTCCTGCCCGCCCTTCGCCTGCGACGTGGACCCGAGCGGCAGGGTGGGCAACTGCGATCCCGGCTGCGCCGCCGACAACTCGACCGCCTTTCAGTACATGGGGCAGGACCGCTCCGCACTCTGCGTACCCGAGCGCTGCACCGTGCGTGCGCAAGGCGCCGCGCCGGTGTGCGACTTCGACCGCTGCGCCGACGATCACATCACGACCTACGTCTTCGAATTCAGCTGCCCGTAGGGTGGGCTCCGACCCCCGAGGACGCCGGATCCCTGCCGCCCTCGGACACGCCGCCGCGCGCGGGGCGTGAACTCTCGCTTCGCACCGGGCGTCGGCTTCCCTATCTTGGGGAGGATCGGACGCCCGCCCGGCCGCATGTGAGGGCCCAGGCGGGGGGAATCGGCCGCCATCGCCGCAGGTTGGCGCCAGCCCGAAGAACCGATCCACGCATCGGGAGGACCGTTTGGAGAACTTCTCGGAGATCCTGGCAGCGGCGAAGGGCGGCGGCGTCGCCATGGCCCTGATCGTGCTCTTCTCCCTCCTGGCGATCTTCGTCGCCATCGAGAGGGCGCTCGCCGTCTGGGGCCTCGCCGACTCCTCGCGCAAGCTCTCGGACACGGTGATCAAGTGCCTCTACCGGGGCGCCGTGGGCGACGCCCGGGCGGCCTGCGAGCGCTCGGGGACGCCCTTCGCGGACATCCTCCTCGCCGCCTTCGGCCGCCACGGCCGCTCGTCCCCGGAGAACGTGCTCGCCGCCGTCGAGCGCGAGCGGGCCCAGGTCGCGCTGCGCCTCCGCTCGCGCCTCTGGATCCTCGGCACCATCGGCGCGACCGCCCCCTTCGTCGGCCTCTTCGGCACCGTGGTCGGGATCATGCGGGCGTTCAAGGATATGGCGGCCCACCCCGGCGGAGGCTTCGCCGTGGTCGCCGGCGGGATCTCGGAGGCCCTGGTGGCCACCGCCGCCGGGATCGGCGTGGCCATCGAGGCCGTGGTGCTCTTCAACTACTTCACGGCCCGGATCGCGGCGCTCCTCATCTCCTTCAAGGTCTCTGCCGAGGAGGTGGTGGACCTGCTCTTCCACCCGCGCGCCGCCGATTCCGCCGAAGCGGCCCAGCCGCAGGCCCGCCTCGCGGCCGAGGCGAGGGAGTAATGGCGATGGGCCGAATGCCGGAGGACGGCGGGGACGAGCTCCAGTCGGTCTTCTCGGACATCAACATCACGCCGCTCACCGACATCTTCCTGGTGCTGCTGATCATCTTCATGGTCGGCGCGTCCATGGCGGTGGACGCGGCGGGCAGCGCGGCCGGCGGCGACCGGGGCGCCATGAAGGTGGACCTGCCCAGCGGCGCCGCGCAGGATCTCGCGCCGGGGAGCAAGGACGTGATCGTGGTGATCCTGCCAGACGGGAGGGTCGTCCTCGCTGGCCAGGAGGTCGCCGACGATCGGCTCACGGACGAGCTGAAAACGGCCCTCGCCCACTCGAGCGACTCGACGCTGATCGTGCAGGCGGACGAGGGCGTCCACCACGGGCGCGTGGTGGCGGTGATGGAGAAGGCCCGCGAGGCAGGCTTCACCCGCCTCGCCGTCGCAACCCGGGGGGAGTAGCGACCTCCGCCCACTCGGAGCCGCAGGGCCGGGGGGCCTCGCGACTTCCTTTCGGTCTATTTCCGAGCCTTGGAGCCGCCCGCGCGGGACGCCCGCTTCGGCGCGACTCCGCCGTCCATCGGCTCCGCCTGCCGGCTCTTTCCCGCCTTGGTCTCGGGCTCCATCCGAGGCAGCTCGCGCTCGAAGAGCTCCACGAGCGAGGGCCGGACGAACTCCTCGACCTCCTCGGGCGGCATCCCCATCCGATGCCTCTCCTCGTCGCTCGCGCTGTTGAAGAGCCTCGCGCTCGCCGTCCCCTTCACGACCAGCTCGCCCTTCTGGTTCTCAACCCAGAGCTCGAGGTCGACGTAATGCTCGCCGGCTTCCCGGCGCTTGTCGACGATCCGGCCCCTGCAGACCAGAGAGTCCCCGGGCCAGATGATCTTCACGAAGCGGGCCGAGATCCTCTTCACGGGGCCGGGCCGCACCCAGTCCGCCGCGAGCTCCCCGAGGAAGCCCATGGCCATCATCCCGGGCGCGCAGACCGAGGGGAACCCGCTGCGCTTCGCGAAGTCCTCGTCGACGTAGAAGGGGTTGTAGTCGTCGGTCGCACCCGCGTAGCGGGCGATCGCGACGCGATCGATGGCGGGCTTCAGAAGCGGCGGAAGCTCCTCGCCGATGCGGACGCTCTCGAAATACGGCTTCTTGGCTGCTCCCACGATCAGGCCTCCCGCAGCGGGGGACGGACGATCAACGTGCGCCGCGCCCGGTAGACCAGGTGGCCCTGATCGTCCCGCCCCTCATCCTCGACCACCACCACGTCCACCGGGCCGCCCGTACCGGGCCGCTCCGCCACGTCGGCGATCACCTCGATCACCTCGATCCGGTCGCCAGCGCAGATCGGCCGGAAGAGCTCGAGCGACTGATCTGCGTGGACGAGGCCCCGATCCTCGAGCCCGAGCGCGCGCTCGAGGTCGAGCGATCCGCGCAGCGTGATGGGAAACGTGGCCGGCGCCAGGAGCCCCCTGTGCCCCGCCGCCTTCGCGTGGTTTTCGTCGTGGTGAACCGGGTCTCCGATTCCGAGAGCCGCGGCGAAGCGCCGGATGGCTCCGTTCTCGACCTCGTTCCATACGGGCTCGCTACGGCGTCCGATCAAACCCCTGTCGAGCATCGGCACTCCCTCAACGTCCAGCAGGCAAGTCCAGCACCTCGATGATTCCAGCTTCGGCCGCCGCCACTCGCGGAGCCGCGTTCACAACCGCCCACGCCGTCGCCCGATCGCCCTGGATCCCGCCCGGGATGGCGAGCTCGATCGGCGGATCGGCGTCGACTCGGATCCGATCCTCCGGATCGGTCACGCCGGCGGCGAGCTCGAGCGTGAGGCGGATCACCTCCCGCCCCTCGTCGAAGGCCCGCGCAATCTGGCGGAGGCCCCGGATCCGCCCGGCGGCGATGGTCTCGTCTCCCAGGGTGATCTCGCGCTCGGCGACGACCGGCTCGAGCTCCTCCTCGACCTCGTCCACGGTGAGCCCGAGGCCGTCGGCGACCAGGGCACACGACTCGGAGAGGCCCACGTGCCCGAGCTCTCCGGCCTCGCCGCGCTCCTCGAACTCTTCCAGGGAGAGGCCGAGGCCGATCTTCTTTCGCAGCGCACGGCGGCGGGTGCCCAGATCCACCCGGCGGGTCGCCTCGACCTTGCGGACGTCCCCGACCACCGCGCCGAGGGTCACCACCAGGCGATCCAGGACGAAGCCCGGATTGACCCCGGTGCCGAGGATCGCGACGCCGCTCCGCTTCGCGGCCAGGTCGAGGGTGTCGGCGAGCTCGGGATCGACGAAGCGGGGAGCGGCGAGCTCCTCGCAGGTGCTCACCACGTGGAGTCCTGCACCGACCGCCGCTTCGATGGCAGGCGCCACCGCTTCGAGGGTCGAGCCGGTGCAGATCAACGCGACGCCGCCCCGCGCCTTCCGGTAGACGGCCGCAGGGTCCTTCTCGACCACCAGGTTGGGGGCCTCGGCGACCAGCTCCCGAAGCCGCGTCCCCGCCAGGGCCGGATCGACGACCCCGACGAGGCGCAGATCCGGATGCCGGCTGGCGTGTCCGGCGACGAGGCGCCCGATCTCGCCAAGCCCCAGGACGACCACGTCCAGTGGTGCCCCCTCGGGGAGGTCCGTATGACGGGAGGAGCCGCCGCCCTCCCCAGCCGCCGCTCTTCGTAGTCCGTCGTGTCGCACGGCACATCGAGTACCGCACGGGGAGCACGCGGATCAAGCGGGTTTCGGCCCGCGCGACCCGTTCGGGACCGGCGTGACGACCGGCCGACAGTTGCGGCGTCGCGAGGCTCGGCGCAGTGTTTTCCAGTGGGCGACGGCGCTCTCGCCGAGCCGGCCGGCGGCCCCGGCGGCGCCCCCACGGAAGGAGCTCAGAGGCGGATCACGCCATCGCGGGCGAGGCGCACCACCAGCTCGAGGGCGTCGATCTCGCGCATGGGCGCAACGCGCACGATCGCTCCGAGATCGCGACTCCCATCCATCCTCGCCACGAGATAGCGCGCGGGCGGCGTGAGCGGAAGGCTGCGGAGCTGCGATCGATCGATCGCCATCGTCGGGCGATGGCTCCCGGTGAGGAGCTCGTCGCGAAGGCGGGCGAGGAGCCTGGTCTCGGCCTCGCGGAGCAAGGCGAGAGCGGGGCCCTGCGCCCCGTCGTCGAGGGCCTTCCGGCAGAGCCGGACCGCGCGCTCGGCGTCGCCTCCCGCCAGCGCGGCACGCGCAGCCGACACGAGCTCCGCCTCGGCGCTGGCGGAGGCCGGCTCGCCCGAGGTGGTCGCGTCCGCGTGTCCCGGAAACCAACCCTCGTCCGCGGCGCCCTTCGGCGGATCGATCTGCAGGAGGCCGTCTCGGTGGAGCGAGTGGAGCTTCGCGTAGAGCTGGAACTCCGTCGCGTGGAGGAAGAGCAGGAGCTCGTCGATGCTCCTCCCTTCCCGAAGGAGCTCGAAGAGCCGCGCGACGGCAGAGCCGCGCTCCTGGGGAGGCGGGGTCCGTCCGCGGGCCAGGGAGACCCGCGTCGCCCCCGAGGGAAAGGTCGCCCGAAGCCGGGTCCAGGCCTGCTTTCGCTCCTCGGCGGCGTCGACCAGCTCGCGGAGCGGGATCGCCCTCATCGACACGCCGGGATCCACTGGAGGTCCCCGCTCCACCGTGAACGAGAACGCGCCCTTCTCCCACGTGCAGAGCTCGATCCCGGTCTCGAGGACCTTGAACTCCAGGGCCCGGCGGACCGCCGCCTCGGGCACCTGGGCGGACGTGACCAGGATCCGCCCGAGGGGCGCCCGGCTCGCGAGCTGCTCCTGCAGAGCTCGTTCGAAGGCGTCCTCGCCCAGGTGACCGCCGGCGATCAGGATCTGCCCGACGTATTCGCGCGGGTCGCTGGACGTAGCGGAGACGGCGCAGCCCTCGTGGACCACGAGCCGCTTCTCCTGCGTTCCCCGGGACGCGACGACCGTCCCCGACGCGGCACGCGCGGCGAGGAACCGAAGGAGCTCGGAAGCAGGGAGGAAAGCCAGATCGCCGGACAGGTCGGCCATGGCGCGAGATTGCCCCCCAAAGGGGCGTCTCGGCAAGGACGGAGCGCACCCAAACCGAGCCAAACGGGCGGTTTGCGAGCGGCCGAGCCCCCTCGCATTGCGAGCGCCGCTACGACCCGAGCGATCGATTGGACCTCGGACCTTTTCTATGGGGCGGCACCCGGCTACCATGCGCCCGCCCGCGAAACGTCATTGGCGTTCCAAAGGACTTTTTGTTGCCCGCTCGACGAGCCGCCGATCGCCCCGTGGCGATGGAGCTCGTACGAGCGCCCGGAGGATCGAGACAGCATGAAGGTTCGACATCTTGCACTGACCGTGTCCCTGGCTCTCGCACCCACGGTCGCCACCGCCGCCACCGAGCTGAACGAGGAGGAGCTCAAGTTCCTCCACATCATCAACGCCTACCGGGCCGCGAGCGGCGCTCCTTGCCTCTCGCCCAGCCCGACGATGAACGACGCCGCCGACTGGTTCAGCCAGGAGATGGGCGAGGTGGGGTTCTTCGACCACCTCGAGCCTCCCTGCGACGCCAACGGCGACAACTGTACGGGACGGGATCCCTTCGACCGGATCCGGTCGTTCGGCCACGACCGGTGGTCCACGGCCGGCGAGAACATCGCCGCCGGCTACCCGACGGCCGAGGAGGTCTTCGAGGGCTGGAGGAACAGCCCCGGCCACAACAAGAACATGCTCGAGCCCAAGTTCACGGCGATCGGCATCGGTCGTGTAGAGGTGCCGGGCTCGAAGTACCGGATCTACTGGACCACGGACTTCTCGAACTGGGTCGACGGCCCGTGGGACTGCGAGGGCAAGGTCGTCGGCGGCGAAGAGGGCACCGGCGGAACCGGCGGCTCCTCCGGCGGCACCGGCGGCTCGGTGAATCCGGGCACCGGCGGCACCGACGGTGGCACGGATCCGGGCGCCGGCGGCACTGCCGGCGAGGGTTCGGGCACCGGTGGGACCGGCGGCCAGGATCCGGGAGCCGGCGGCCGCGGTGGTTCCACCTCTGGCAAGGACGACTCGAGCTCCAGCAGCGGTTGCAGCGCCGCGGGCTCTGCGCCGGCGCTCCTCGGGATCCTGGCGCCTCTCGCGCTCCTGCGTCGCCGCCGCGGCGCCTGAGAACTCACGAGCTCATAGGTTGATCGAAGAGAACGGCCCCGCACACGCGGGGCCGTTTTCGTTCGGCCCTACGAGCCGAATCGAGGGCCGTCTCCACAAACGGCCTGTCAGCTTGGCGAACTCTCAGATCCGGAACGGCTCGAAGGCGGCGTCGTCGAGGAAGGGCTCCACGCGGAGCTCGTCCGCCCCGCCCTCGCTCTTCCACTCGACCAGCACCTCGGCCTCGCCCTTGCCCTTTCCGTAGCGGGCGACGATCCGCGACGCGAGGACCATCTCCTCCCAGGTCGGCTCGCCCTCCACCAGGGCCACGGGCCCCGCGTGGTCCCGCGCCGCCACCAGGTAGCGCCCCTCGGCGTGGCGCTCGAGCTGGAAGTTCTCCCCCTCCGTCCTCCCGACGATCAGCTTGGTCCGGGGCGACAGCCGGAAGTGCCGGCCCGAGGCGAGGAGCAGGATCTCCTCCTTCTCGATGCGGCGCTCCTCGCGGTGGTCGAGGATGTCGAAGAACTTCCGGGCGAAGGTCTCGTCCGTGAGGTAGCAGCAGCCGCCCGCCGGCTGGGGGAAGCTCCCGAGACGGAGCTCCTCGGCGAGCGCGATCTGGGGCTTTCGGCCCCGCCCCGAGAAGTCGAGGAGCTTCTCGCGGTCGATGAGCCCCTCCTCCTCCGCGCGGGTCGGGGGGAGGAGCTTCGCGGACAGCGGCCGGAGCAGCCTGCCCTCGAGGCCGGCGTTCTTCTCGATCAGCGCCATGGTGTGGCGGCGCTGGCTCTTCGGACGCTGCCCGAGGACCTCGCCCGTGAAGATGAAGTCGCCGCCCCACTCGTCCAGGAGCTGGCGGGCCCTCTGGAACATGTCGATCCGGCAGTCCACGCAGGGGTTCGCGTTCGCGCCGTAGCCGTACTTCGGGTTCGCGATGACATCGAGGTAGCCCTTGTCCGAGATGTCGATGAGCTCGACCTCGGTATGGAGCTCCGCACCTGCCACCAGGGCCTCGTTCGGCTTAACCGTGCCGTCGGCCCGCGTGGTCCCCCGCCGGCGCTGGGTCTCGGTGATGCAGAAGCCCGTGTAGAAGTTGACGGCCCGGACCTCGCAGCCCAGCACGTCCCGCACGATCCTCAAGGCGAGCATCGAATCGAGGCCCCCCGAGATCAGCCCGAGGGCCTTCGCCTTTCGCTTCGTCATCGTCGTTCCTCTGCCCTGGGCAGATGGGGAAATCGGTCTCGCGATTGCGGGCCCACCGTTCCCCTCTTCATTTGATCCGCGTCCGGCTTCACGACCTCTCCGGGCCGGGCTTCCGGATGCGGACCCAGCAGCGCCAGGTCCGACCGTCCCGCTCCGTGCCCAGGAGCTCGTGCCCCGTGCCCTTGCACCAGACCGGCATGTCGCTCGAGATCCCCGGATCCGTGGCGATCACCAGCAGGACCTGCGAATCCTCGAGCTCCTTCGCCGCCTTCGCCGTCTCGATGATCGGCACCGGGCAGAAGGAACCGCTGGTATCGATGGTCCTGGCGGCCTCGAGTCGCTCCATGCGCGCGTTCTATACCCGAAACCCTTTCGTGCGCATCCCCGGATTCTCAGCGTGCAGGCAGGCCCCGAGCCCTCCGTTCCCTCGTTGCGCACCCCCGGTGCATCTGTTACGAAGTCCAACCCGCGTCTCGCCGGTTCGATCGATCACGCCTTGGCGGATCGTTGGAATGGCGGCGGGAGAGCAGGCAGGCTCCCTCCTGCGCAGAGGGAGATCGGGTTCTCCCTCGCCGTTTGAGGGAACAAGCACAGGGGCCCGTGGGTTGGTGCGGGCACCATTTGCAGCGGGCGGAACGAAGCCGATTCGAAGGTCCTTCCGCCGGCTCGCCCGGGGCGATTGCGCCCCGCCGGGCATCCTTGAGCAGGAGAGATAGAGACATGGCGAAGCATTCTGGCTCGATTGCGGTGGCCCTCGTCGTAGGCGCCGCCATTGGTTTCGTCGGCGGGAGGGCCATGAGCCCGAAGGCCGAGGCGCCGTCCGCCCCCGCTGCTGCCGGCAAGGCCGCCGCACCGGTGGCCCAGCGCCCCGCGGCTGCCGGCGATCAGGCGATCTTCAACGTCCCCTTCGACGCCACCCAGCCGATGAAGGGCAGCAAGGACGCGAAGGTCACGATCATCGAGGTCTCGGACTTCCAGTGCCCGTTCTGCAACCGGGTCGGCCCGACCGTGAAGCAGATCGAGGACGCCTACGGCAAGGACGTCCGGTTCGTGTGGGCGAACAACCCGCTCGGCTTCCACCCGAACGCCATGCCCGCCGCCGAGGCCGCCTACGCGGCCCACGAGCAGGGCAAGTTCTGGGAGATGCACGACAAGCTCTTCGCGAACCAGAGCGCGCTGACCCGTGAGAACTTCGAGAAGTTCGCGCAGGAGCTCGGCCTCGACATGGCCAAGTTCAAGGCCGCCATCGACTCGGGCAAGTTCAAGGGCCAGATCGAGAAGGAGCAGGCGCTCTACACCTCGCGCGGCGCCCGCGGCACCCCCGGCTTCTTCATCAACGGCCGCCTGGTCTCCGGCGCGCAGCCCTTCGACAACTTCAAGCGCGTGATCGACGAGGAGATCAAGCGCGCCGACGCGGAGCTCGCCAAGGGCACCAAGACGGCCGATCTCTACGCCGCCCTCATCGCCGGTGGCGCCACCGCTCCCGCCGCCGCTCCCGCTGCCGCCCCCGAGGCTCCCGCCAAGCCGGTCTTCGTGGAGATCCCCGCCGGTGCCCCGAGCAAGGGCTCGCCGGACGCCAAGGTCACCATCGTCGAGTTCTCGGACTTCGAGTGCCCCTTCTGCTCGCGCGTGAACCCCACGATGAAGCAGATCGAGGACACCTACGGCAAGGACGTGCGCGTGGTCTTCCGCCACCTCCCCCTGCCCTTCCACAAGAACGCCGGGCCTGCCGCTGAGGCCTCGATGGCGGCCCACGAGCAGGGCAAGTTCTGGGCGATGCACGACAAGCTCTTCGCCAACCAGCGCGACCTCACCTCCGAGAACTTCGAGAAGTGGGCCGGCGAGATCGGCCTCGACGTGAAGAAGTTCAAGGCCGCCCTCGACTCCGGCAAGTTCAAGGCCGCCGTCGACGCCGACAGCACCTACGCCGGTTCGGTTGGCGCCCGCGGCACCCCGGCCTTCTTCGTCAACGGGAAGCTGGTCTCCGGCGCGCAGCCCTTTGACGCCTTCAAGCGGGTGATCGACGAGGAGCTCAAGCGCGCCGACGCCGAGCTCGCCAAGGGCACCAAGCCCGCGCAGCTCTACCAGAAGCTCGCCGGCAACTAAGCCGCAGGGCCCAAGGCCCCACGAAATCGAGCCTGCCTCGCGCCACGCGAGGCAGGCTCTTTTCGTTTCGGGGGCGCCGCGCCCTGCCGCAACCGCGAGCGTCTCGAGGGCACAAAAAAGCCTGCCTCGCAGCGTCGCGGGGCAGGCTCGTTCCGGAAGCTCCGGGCGCTGCGGATCAGTTCGCCAGGCGCTCGACCTCGAAGAGCTTCACGTAGCGGGTGGCGGCCCAGTCGGCGATGCGGTCCTCGCGGATGTTCCGCGTGCGGTCGGCGCCGATCTTGGCGCGCCAGAGGTCGGCGCCCTTCGCGTCGACGGCCCAGAGGTAGAAGGTCGAGGGGATCTCGGTGGCGCCGCCGGCCTTGAGAGCCACCAGGGCGGCCTCCTGATCGACCTTGTCGGGCGTGCAGGTCCACTTGATGTAGGAGACGACGTGGGGGCTGGAGGCGTCGATCCGGACCTCCTGGATGCGTCCCTTGAGGTCGGTCGAGGCCAGCGCCTCCTCGATGGACTTGCGCGCCTTGTCGGCGATCGCGCTCTCCCCGCCCTCCGCCTCGACCTTGTCCATGATCGCCTGGAGGGTCTCGGGCTTCATCTTGAAGTTCCGCTTGGCGATCTCGGGGATCCGCTTGGCCTCGGGCATCTTCAGGACGCGCTCGTCCTGGAGGGCTTCGCGGGTCTCGAGGTAGACCTTGAGGTCGTCCCGGCTGACCGGGGCGGCCGAAGCGAAGCGGGGAGCTGCCACGGCCAGGAGCAAGGCGCACGTCAGAATCGGGAGAAGGCGGTACTTCACGTGGAATCCTCCAGGGAAAGGCGGGAAGTCTAGCGATCGGCAGAGCGCGGGGTCAATGGACGTTCCAAAGCGGATTCTTTCCCCTCCGGCTCCAAGACTAGGGACGTCGAGTGTTCACCCGGATTCACCCCGCCCCGAACGGGCGCGCTACTATTGAGCCGATTGCGGAGGACGGACATGGGCCAGTGTCATGCGTGCAGGTCGGAAGTGATCGTCATCGGGCGGGTCGGCAGGCGGGACACCTGCGACCACTGCGGCGCGGACCTCCACTGTTGCCTGAGCTGCCGGCACCACGACTTCTTCGCCCAGAACCAGTGCCGCGAGCCGGGGACGGAGCAGGTCCGCGACCGCTCGGCGGCGAATTTCTGCGACTTCTTCGACCTGGGGTCGGGCCGCGCCGCCGAGGAGGATCCCGCGGCAGCGGCCAAGGCGAAGCTCGAGGCGCTCTTCCGCAAGTAGGCTGGCGCCCCCCAGGCTCCCGCCGGCTCAGCCTTCCGAGCGTGTGAAGAACATCACGAGCTCTCCGCTGCCGCCTTCTTCCGGGCCTCGACGCTGAGCTCGTCGGCGGCGGTCGAGCGATTCCGGCCCATCCGCTTGCAGTGGTAGAGGCACTGGTCGGCCGCCTCGAAGATCTCCTGCTTGACCGTCGAGGTGTCGGGATACGACGCGATCCCGAGGCTCAAGGTGCAGCGCAGCGGACCGAGCGCCGTCTGGAACTCGATCGCGCCGACCTCCTTGCGGATCCGCTCCGCGACCTCCTTGCCGCCTGCGAGATCGGTCTCGGGGAGCAGGAGCGCGAACTCCTCGCCGCCGTAGCGGGCCACGGTGTCCGTCGCGCGGGCGCACCGCTGGATGGCCTTGGCGATCCCCCGCAGCACCATGTCGCCGGTGGCGTGGCCGTAGGTGTCGTTGACCGCCTTGAAGTGATCGATGTCGGCGAGGATCAAGGTGAGCTTGCGGCCGGCGCGCTGGGACCTCACGACCTCGTCGTCGAACCGGCCCTGGAAGTGGCGGTGGTTCGCGAGGCCCGTGAGGCCGTCGGAGGTCGCCATCTTCTCGGTCTTCTCGAAGAGGCGTGCCCGCTCGAGGGACTGGGCCGCCTGCATCCCGATCACCTCGAGCATCCGGGTCCACTCGAGATCGACGTTCTTCCGGCGCTTGGATCCGCAGACGATCGTGCCCAGCACGGAGTCCGCCGCGCGGAGCGGGATCACCTTGAGCGACTGCAGCCCGCGGAACTGCGAGCCCTCGTCGAAGAGGTGGACGCGCTCGAGCAGCTTGGGGTTGCGCGGCGGGAGCACGGCGCTCACGCGGACGGAGCTGGCGACGAGGTGGCCGTTGTCGGCGAACTGATAGCCGAGGAGGTCCTCCAGGCCCTTGCTGCTCCACTCCTTCTCGGCGTCGCCCCGCTCCGGCCGCTCGGCCCTCTCGATCCGCTCGACGCGGTGGAGGCGCTTGCCCGACTCGGAGTCGAAGTCGGAGGTGGTGAAGGCCACGAGGTCGAGGTCGAGCTCCCTGATCTCCTTGACCACCCGGAGCGAGGTGTCGATGACCTCCACGGGCTTGGAGGCGCCGTTCAGCTTCTCGATCGAGCCGTAGAAGCGATCGATCTCCTCCCGCGAGCTCCGGATGTAGCCCATCACCCGCTCGGTCTCCATGGCGCGGAGGACCTCACGGGAGGTGGCGACGAGGAGGCGCTCGTCCTCCTGGGTGAACGGGATCGGCTCCAGCCGGTCGGCGATCACCAGCCCGCGGAGGTAGCCGTCGTCGCGGCCCGCGTCCTTGGCCCCCCGCCGGTCGATGAGCGGCGCGAAGAGCACGCTGTGTACCGGCGCCTTCCCCTCGTACCAGCCCACGCCCTTGAGGTCGCCGCAGAGGCGCATGGGGACCCGACGGCGCAGCGCGGCGCCCACCAGGCCCTCCCGGGCGTCGAAGGCCTCGAGGCGAAGGGGCGCGCCCGAGGCCCGGGCTTCGTGGAGCTTGAGGAGGTTGTCGTCGCCGTGGAGGAGGAAGACGGCGACCGAATGCGGGCGCAGGGCGCACTCCGCTACCTCGAGGGCGTTGTCCACCGCCTCGGAGACCTCGCTGACGGCGGCGGCGATCCACTCCTCCTCGTTGAGCTGGCCCTTCACGCCGGCGATGCGGAGGCGGTAGGCGCGGGCGCGATCGGCCTGCTCCTCCAGCGCCGCGTCGAGGGCGAGCCTGCCCGTGGCCCGGGCGCTCGCCACCTGGGAGCGGTTCACGAGGCGGGAGAGCATCGCGAAGAGCGCCAGGAAGAGGCCGTGCACCAGGAGTGATGCGAAGCTCGACCGAAGCGCTCCGGCGGCGGCCAGCGCCGCGGCGTCGACCGCGATCGCGAAGACGGCGAGGCCGAGGGCCGGGCCGAACGGGAGGAACGCCGCCAGGAAGGCGATCAGCAGATAGATCACCGGGTAGAGCGGGCCGCCGAGCCCGCCGACCGGCTGGATCAAGGCGTGGGCCCCGATCACGAGGAGCGCGCCGAGCTCGGCCTCGTTCCACGCGGCGAGCGGGCGCTGCTCGGCGCCCTTGCGAAGCTTTCGGAAGCCCAGGGCGGAGATCCCGATCGCGAGGGCGACGAGGATCGCGGCGTGCCCCAAGGACAGGGCATCCAGCGACTCGAACGACCGGAGGATCACCGCTGCGAGGGCGACGGCGCCCACCGCGAGGGGCCAGCCGGCCGCGACGATTCGCGCCGCCTTACGGAGCCCGGTCTTCATGATCCTCCAGGCGAAAGACGACATCGCCGGGCCGCACGAGGCCCAGCTCCTCGCGGGCGGCCCGCTCCAGCGCTGCCGGATCGTCCGCCAGCCTCCGCAGCTCCAGGCGCAGCTTCTCGTTGGCCTCGCGCAGTCGGGCGTTCTCTCCCTCGATCCGCGCGACGTCCTCCCGCAGGGTCCTCGCGTGGCGCAGGCCCTGGGGATCGACCGCGAGGCCGACTGCTGCCAGCGCGGCGACGACGGAGAGGAGGATGGCGCGGCTGCGGTTCATCGGCATCGTTCCGAGGCGGAAATCGGGCACTCTCTTCCTGCGTACGCGAAGAGGCGCACGGGTGGCAAGGGGACCGCTTGTGGAATCCCCAGATGGCAGCGGCGCCGAGGCCCTATCGCGACTTCACGTCCCGCGCGCGTTCAAGGAGGAGCTTGGAGCTCGCTGCGCCGGAGATCGACGCCGCCGGCCTCCCGTCTCGATCGAGGAAGAGGGTCGCCGGGAGCTCGGGGATCCGGCCGAAGGGGCTCTGCCCCTCGGCCACGGAACCGCCGCCGACCACCACGGGGTACGGCGGCATGGTCGCGGCGACGTAGGGCGCCACGGTTCGCCTGCCCTCCCTGTCGAGGGCGACCCCCACCACCTCGATCCCCTCCCTCGCGCCGATCCGGGCCGCCTCCGCGACGGATGGGTCCATCGCCTGACACGGGATGCACCAAGTGGTGAAGAAGTAGACGATCACCACGTCGCCCCTGCGGGACGCGAAGGAGAACGGCTGGCCGGTCTCCGCCCGCGGCAACACGAGGTCGACGGGCTCCGGGAGCGGCTTCGATCGGCAACCGCCGAGCGCCCCGAGCAGCACGACCAGCGCAGCCGGAATCACGCAGCGGGCGATCGATCGACGTCGCCGCTCGAAGGCACGGGCGGGCGGCGACCGATCACGCCCTCCTCTTCTCTCGTTGGGATCGCCGCAGACGCTCATCGAGCGCATCATCCGACACGCAGCCCGCCGTGTCATCGGCTTCGACGCTGGGACCGCGCCATCGAGTGTGACCGGGCGTGCACTCACCCAGGCCCCGAGCCGCTCCTGAAAGTGCTACCGACGTCATGGAACGGCGCTCGCACCGTTTCGATACGAGCGCCTGCGGTCTGCCAAAAGGAGCGAGCGTCGCGGCGACCTCGGAGGCCTTCCTCAGAGTTCCTGGTAGGTACAATCAACCTTGGACACGGCCAGCTCGAACGGCTTCTCGCCCCTGGGCACTGCGACATACGCGACCGGCTCCGTCATCGCGTCTCCACCGATACAGTAGCTCACGAGAACGGCTCGAACCTCCACGCGCTCCGCCGTTTCATCGACATCGACGATGCGAAGCTCTACGCCTGTATGAGGCTGAACCCCAGGGCTGACGCGAAGGACCACGAATCGAGAGAAATCAACCTCGATCTCTTCGCTCGGTCCATAGACTTCGTCCAACGACGCCTGAAGCGCCGCTTCGGTTTCGAGCACCTGGAGTGCGGGCTCCCTCGACAGGTCGCGCCAGTCGACCATTTTTCGAAGCACGGTCGCACGAGCATTGCCGGTCATCTCGGACGGGATGTCACCGCAGGTGCAGTCGATTCCGGGGAACCCAGGGTAGTCAGGGTAGTAATCCCCAGGGAGATCGTCAGGGCATTCCCCAGGGCCATCCCCAGGATCTCCCGCGCCCGGCTCATCGCCAGAGCCTGACTTGATCTGCCCCGGCGAGCCGACCTTCTCATCAGGCTTGCCTTGCCCAGTCCCACAGGCAAGCCCAAGGGTCGTCGCCAGAAGCGGCGCCAACCATCGCTTCGCCATGTCTCGCAGAATCCAACGCATCGCAGTCCCTCCTTCGTCGTGCCTCAGCGCCGATCGTCGAATGACCAGCGCCTTGGCCGCCCGGTCTCGGTTCGAGGACCGGGAGATTCACATACGACGCAACCGGACACTTCAGGCCTGACTCGACCCGTACAATCCGTTTTACCAACAAGCAAAACAGGTGACAAGGCGCCCACCCGGGGCTGAGACGGACCTATCGAGGTCGCGACCGTGCGGATCTTTGATATGCGCCTTTCCTTTGGAAAAATCCCAGGTTCGGCGCTGCATGGAGCTTGTCTGGTCTGTCGGGTAGCGAACCAATCGTCCCGCCCGATCGATACGCGGCTCAGTCCTCGATGCGGGCGTGGAGGAAGGGAGCCTGCTCGGAACGCCACTCCCGCGCGCTCTTGCGGACGGCGGCGGAGCGGCCGGCGGCGAGGCCCGCCTCGCACGCGTGGTGCACGTTGTCGTGGACGAAGAGCGCGTGCCGGCCCACCGGATAGAGACCGTCCACCGACGAGAGCGCGTCGAGGGCGCGGTCGCGGTGGGCCGCGTAGCCCTTGCGGTAGATCGGATAGGCCTTCGCCACGCGATGAACCGCGGCGCTCGCGATCGGAGCCCGGTCGAGGCCGGCGCGATCGAGGGCCGGACGCATCTTCTCCACGAGCTCGTCGGGAGACGCGGTCCATACGGAGTCGCCCTCCGTGCACGGGATGTCGAAGCCGATCAGTGTGCGGCCGGCGGGGCCTTCGCCACCGGTGAAGCCCTTCATCTCGAAGAGGCGGTTTGCCGGGATCCGAGCGTCGGTGAAGTAATGGACGTCGTGTGCGGAGGCCCGATCCTGCTCGAGCACGAGGTAGAGCAAGGTCAGCGCACGATAGGTGAGACCATCGGACGTTTCCGGGACGCCCGCCCAGCTGCAGAGCGACGTGAGGGGCGCCGTCGCGATCACCCGATCGGTCTCGATCGGGGCGCCGTCGACCACGACCGCCCGGACCACCCCACCCTCGATCACGAGGCCATCGACACGGGCATTGCGCCGAAGCTCGCCTCCGGCCGCCTCGATCCGGGCGGCCAGTCCCTCCGCGAGAGCGCCGCAGCCCTGCTCCGGGTAGAAGAAGCGCCGGGCGCCGCGATCCTTCCGCTCGAGGGCGGCGCGAAGCACCGCCACGGGCCCGGACTTCTGCACCCGGGCTGCGGCGAGGGCCGCGTCGAGGGCCTCGGGCTCGACGCCCCAGACCTTCCGTGCGGCAGGCTCATAGACGAGCGCGGCGGCGTGGCGGCCGAGGCGGCGGGCGGCTTCACCGGCGTAATCGTCCCCGGCGGGGGGCCGGAAGCGCGCAGCCAGCGCCGAGAGCCCGTGACGGAGGGCACCAGTGAACCCGAGGCCTCGAACGAGGCCGCCGAGCGAGAGCGGGAACGGGAGCCTTCGCTCCCCCACGTGGACCAGGCCGCTGCGATCGCGCTCGCGCAGGGAATCTCCGAGCGCGAGCGCGTAGAGCTCCTTCACCTCGGGTGACGCGACCCGATGGAGCCGGTGGGGACCGTAGTCGGCGCGGAAGCCGTCGAGGTCGAAGGAGCCCGCCAGGCCACCCAGGCGATCCGAGGCCTCGAGGACCAGGGGCCGCTGGCCGGCGCGAGCGAGGGCCCACGCAGCCGCGAGGCCGGCGGGGCCCGCGCCGATCACGACGGGGCGCATCAGCCGGCGACCTCGACGGCGGGGAGCGCCTTGGGCGCGTGGCCGTGGCGGAGCCAGCCGATCCCCCGCAGCACCGTGCGGCCCATGAGCCAGGTGTCGCGGACCGTCCGCCACTTGGAGCGCCCGGCCCGAGGCCGGTAGTCGATGGGGATGAAGACGGGGGGATCGCCCTCTGCCGCGAGGGCGAGGGTGAGCGTGGTGGTGAGGGAGAAGCGATCAGGGAGAATCGACGAGAGGGCCAGGAGGTCACGGGTGCGCAGCGCCCGCATCCCGGAGTTGAGGTCCGGGACGGCGAGCCCTCCGAACCAGAGGACGGCTCCGCGGAACGCCGTCTTGATCGCGCTCCGGGCCAGGGACTCCGACCCGCTCGACGCGGGCCTCGCGCCGATGGCCTGGCGGGCGCCGCCCCGCAGCGCGCGGACGAGCTTCGGGAGATCGGCCTCCGGATAGGTGCCGTCGGCGTCGAGGATCGCAAGGAAGGCGCCCCGCGCCTCCGCGGCCCCCGCCTTGATCGCGGCGCCGTAGCCCAGGCCCTCGCGCCGGATCACCCGCGCGCCTGCCGCCCTCGCCCGCTCGCCCGTGCCGTCGACGGAGCCGTCGTCCACCACGAGGATCTCGTGGGCCTCCCCGGCGAGCGCCCGGGCCACGGCCTCGACGACGCCTCCGACCGACTCCGCTTCGTCCCGCGCAGGGATCACGACGGTGATGTCGGGCGAACGGCTCAGAGCGTGTGAAGAAATCGGTCCCGCAGAAGCGGGCCCGATCTCTTCAGCCGCGCTCCGCGCGGAAACGCTCTTCTTTGCGTCTGCTCCGCCTTCGGCTCCGCGAGAGCTCGTGATTTCATCACGAGCTCTCACGACAGCGCGGACTCCACCTTCTTCTCCGGGAGGCGGCGCCACATCTCCCACAGCGGCCAGAGCACCATGGGCAGCCAACCGAGGGCGGCGACGACCACCGAGGCGGGCACAAGCGGGCCGAAGCCTGCGCCGACGAAGCGGACGAGAAGCGGCGAGAGGAGGTGGACGAAGGTGGCCACCGACGCCACCGCGATCACCGCGATCTTCAGCCGCACCGAGAGCGCGGTGAGCATGAAGAGGTGACCGACGATGAGCAGCACCACCGGCACGGTGAAGAGGTGGAAGTGGAAGGTCTCCATCACCTGCCGCCCGGACTGGCCCAGGCGCATGCCGGAGCCCGACAGGCCCGCCGGCACGGGATCCGCGGCGCCGCCGAGATCGTCGGGCAGGTCCAGATCCGGGCCTCCCGCGTCCGCGGGCTGGACGGGCGGCGGCGCCTCCGAGCCGAGGTAGTAGGTGGCGGCGGCGTCGCCGGCGAGGCCGCCGAACGAGCTGGCGTAGAGCCAGATCGACGAGCCGATCCCGGCTGCCAGGAAGACGAGGAACGCCGTGTAGAGCACGCGCGCCTCGAGGGAGAGCCTCTCGAGGGGGAAGGGCCTGGCGAACTGACGCATCCCTCAGCCCTCCGCCGGCTTGGCGGGATGGAGCACGAGCTCATCCACCAGCGCGACGGCGCGGCGGACGCCCACCGCCATCGAGCGGGAGGAGATCGTGGCGCCGGAGATCACGTCGACGTCGCGGCCAGCCCGGATCGGATCCTTCGGCCCCTTGCCGACGAACTGCGCGCGGAAGCGCGGATCGGTGATCTCCTCGCCGTACTTCTCGCGGTAGACCATCACCTCCTGCCGCTCCACCTTCCCCTCCGGCGAGAGCTTGACGCCAAAGGTGATCGGCTCGTGCTGCCCCCGCTCGTCATCGATCACGGCGTAGCCGTCCACCTTCTCGCCGGTCATGGCCACGAAGATCACGTACTCGCTCTTGGCCGGCTTGTAGCCGAGGCGGGCGCGGAGCGACTCGGCCTGCGCCGGCGTCAGCTGCACCTTGCGGTAGGTGACCTTCTCGCTCGACGGGAAGAACTCCCGGAGGATCTGCGCCGTGGTGAAGTAGGTGGCGGAGGCCGAGGCCACGCTCGGCAGCGTGGTCAGCAGGCCGACGGCAAGGAGCAGGAAGAGAAGGGATCGGCGCATGGGCGTGCGCTCCTCTATCACGGTCACGGCAGCTCCCCAAGGAGCTGCCCCAGGGCCATCCGGAGGTGGGCCGACCAGTCGGCCTGGGCCCTGTAGGTCTGCGGCAACGTGGGGCCTCGCCTCGAGCGGCTCCAGAGGATCGCGCCCTTCGCGTCCACGAGGCTCGCCTCGAGGTCGATCTCCGCCTGGCCGATCGCTTTGAGCGCGCTCACGTCCATCCTCTCGAGGCGGATCACAAGGGCGGCGTCCGCGCGGGTCTCCCGAATCCAGGCTTCCGCCGACGGCACGCCATGTTCCGGGTCGGGGATGGCGTCGACCACCCGGTACCCCCGCCCGCGAAGGGCCCGGATCGCCTCGCGGGCGACAAGGCTCTCGGGGCGCTGGCCGCCGAGGAAATCCTCGAGGAGGCCCCCGGCCTGCGGCCTCTCGGCCTCGTTCCGGACGAGGACGGCCACCGTCCGCGGACGCTCCCCCGCGAGCTGGCCTCGCGTCTGGGCGCACGAGGCGGCCAGTACGAGGCAGAGCGCGAGGAGCGCGGCGGGACGGAGCGTCTTCATGTCCGGAACGGCGAGGCGCATGTGGCTCCTAGAAGAGATAGGCGACGCTGGCGATGTACTGCCAATTCGAATCGGGGAAGAAGCGGGAGCTCCAGAGGTGCGGCTGCACGCCGCTCGCGCCGTTCTGCTCGAGGCTGAAGGCCTGCTTGAGCGCGTAGGCGGGAACGGGGCGGATGTTGAGGCCCACCGTCAGCTTCGCGGCGTCGCCTGCGGCGGTCACGAACTCCATGTCCGTGTCCTTCTCCTCGTAGCGCACGGACGCGGTGAAGTAGCCGTCGTGCCACTCCTCCGGGAGGAGCTCGAAGAAGGGCTCGATCCGGAAGTGGTAGTCCGCCTGGCCGTAGTAGCCGCGCATCCGGGTCGGGACCCGATCGCGGGTGTTGGCGGGGGAGCCGTCGCGGAAGCCCTGGACGAAGCCGGGGTCGATGAACGCCCAGACCGCCTCGCCGTGGAGATCCAGCGACCCGAGCCGCCAGAACATGTCGCCGTTCACCATGTTCACGCGGTTGTTGATGCGGTCGTAGGCGCCCGTGTACCCGGAGAAGCCGAGCTCGAGGCCCAGCCAAGGCGAGTAGGCCACCCGGCCGACGATGGCCTTGTCGTTGTTGTTGTCCTCGAGGTTGCTGCCCCGCGCCGCCCGGAAGCCCTGACCGTCGAGGATCTTCGCGTCCAGGCCGTTGATGGCGTAGATCTCGTAGGTGAGCCGGGAGTGCTCGCCCAGGCCGAACTGCCCAAGGAAGCCGGCGCCGGACTCGAACCACGTGGTCGGCACGACGGTCGTGTAGGCGATGGGCCGCTCGGGCAGCTCCTGCGCCGGCGCGTCGTGCCGGAGGTTGTAGGCGCCAAAGGGCACCAGGATCACGCCGGCGCGGAAGGTCATCCAGTCGGTGAGCATCACGTCCACCACGGAGAACTCGAGGAGGACCTCGCCGAAGCTGAGCACGCCGTCCCGCTTGAGGGGGCTGCCCGCGAACTCGAACTCGACCTCCGTGGCGGTGGATATCCGCTCGGAGATCCGGCTGTAGATGAAGACCACGTAGCGGTGGGCCACGAAGGTGGTCGTGCCCTGCTGCGGCACCACGAAGTCGTGCTCGCCGTAGCCGCCGATGGTGGTGCGATCGATGATCGCGGCCGCCCGATCCGAGAGCGTGATGCCGGGATCGAGGCGGACGGAGAACGACTCGGCGGGAGCGTGCAGCGGCGCGGCGGCCGTGGCGGGAGCGGCCTCCTCGAGGCCGTCGAGCTCCAGCCGGGGGCCCTCATCCGAGGTCCTGGCTGCGACACCGCCCTCCCCGCCCGCTTCGGCGGGATTCTGGGCCAGGGCCGGAGCGGGCGCGAAGGAGAGGATCAAACCCAGCGTGATGAGCGAGCGAAGAAGCAAGATTACTCCAGGTACCACCACATTCCGGGCGGAGCCGGAGGCGGAGCAGACGAAAGAAGAGCGTTCCCGCGCGGAGCGCGGCTGAAGAAGTCGGGCCCGCTGCTGCGGGGCCGACTTCTTCACACGCTCAGCGCCCTCCGGCGGTGCTTGAGGCGTTGCGGGGGCGCGGGCCCCCTGCGTGCGGCGCCCGCCGCCGAAGCGGCGACGGGCAAAAACGTCGTTGCGGAGGCGGGCCCTCGCTTTCGGGCGCCCGTCTCCGAAACTCGGGCGGGTATCAGCCCTTGACCTTGATCCCGTAGGCGGCCTCGAGGGCGCTCAGGAGGCCGTCGGCATCGAAGTCGGCGATCCACGCCGCATCCACGGCGCCGAGAGCCTCGTCGAGGGCCGCGCGGAGCGACGTGGCGAAGGCCTTCTGCGAATCGTTCCCCGCGAGGAGGAGATCCTCCACCGCGACGAAGTAGCCGTCGGCCTCGAATACCTTCAGGAGGGCGGTCTCGGGGCTCGTGCGGTTGCGGCCGATCTCCACCAGCTCGTGGCCGATCGAGTACGCGAAGACGAGCTGCAGCTTGCGGTCGATGCCGTCGACCACTCGGTCGTAATCGGCGTCCTCGCCGAGCTCCATCGAGTCGGCGCCCTTGGCGTTCAGGGCCTTCTCGATGGCGCAGGACCCCTCGCGGATCAGCTCGAAGAGCTCCTCCGCCAGCGTGGTGCCGTTGGTGCCGTCGCGGCGGGTCGCCACCGCGGCGAGGCCCTTGCGGCCGCCGGGGACGTTGGTCGCGCCGGTGCCAAGGTAGCCGAAGGCCTCGTCGTAGTGCTGCTTGGTCGGAGCGTAGAGCTCCTCGAGCACGGAGAGGTAGAGGAAGCGATACACGCCGGCCTTCTCGAACTGCTGCTTGGCCAGCGACACCTCGTGGGCGCTGGTGGCAGCGGCGAGCATGTCGATCCCGCCCCGGAACGCCGCGTCGAGCTCGGCGCCGGCCTGGGCGTCCGGGAAGTGCACGTCGATCCGGCCCGCGGCCTTGGCGGCGAGCTTGGTGGACGGATCCTCGTAGCGGGCGAGGACGGACGCCGCCTCCGCGGCAGCCGTCGCCGGAGCGTCGGCCGCCCGGTCGAAGGCGGCGAGCATCTGGTCGAACGCGAGAAGGCGCTGATCCTGGGGCGCGTGGTTCACGGGATCGAAGGCGAGGTACTCGGTTCCCTCGCAGCGGCCGGTTTCGGTTTCGGTCACCGGGTCCGGCGTGGTGCTGTCACAACC
This sequence comes from Vulgatibacter incomptus, assembly GCF_001263175.1. GTDB lineage: Bacteria > Myxococcota > Myxococcia > Myxococcales > Vulgatibacteraceae > Vulgatibacter > Vulgatibacter incomptus. The sequence goes on from NZ_CP012332.1 coordinate 1,764,588, forward strand.
TGCGAGCACGAGACAGAGGGAGGCGAGAATCGAGAGCTTGGTCTTCACGGATGGTTCCTTCGAAAAATCAATCGAGGTTGGCGGGATCGACGCAGCGGCCCCGGTGACAAGACATTCCACTGGCGCACTGCTCGTCCACGTCGCAGCAGACGCCCACGCACTTGCAGCAATTCGTTCCCGGCGCCGCCTTGCCGTTCAGGCAGTCGAGGGACGCGACACAGCCCGGCTCGTCCACGCAGACCACGCCGGTGGGCGCGGTGGTCTCGCCCACGTAGCTGGTGGTGCCGTAATAGGAGTCGACGATGGGCCGCCCCGGCGACCCCGAGTTGGTGTCGAAGAACTCGTACGCACCGGCGAGAGGGAAGGTGAACCGCCAGAAGGAGAAGGTCTCAGTGTTCTCGGTGGCGATGTTGAAGGGCCTCACGAGGTTCGGGCTGAAGAGCGTGGCCGGCCCGCTCAGCGAGGTGACGTTCGTGGGCACCTCGGGGAGGAAGTTCCGGAACTCCGCCGTGTCACCGGGCCGGATCGGCAGGCCGCCGGCAGGCGTGACGGCGCCGGGACCCTGGCTGGAGGGCAGCTCGATCAGGAAGCGCTGGCCCACGCAGAGGGGCGCGACCACCCGGAATCGGCCCATGATCACCCGGTTCAGCGAGATCACGAGGCCGCCCCGCGGCTTGGCGTTCGCCGAGGGCTGCACCAGCGGCTGCTCCTGGGGAGGGCCGTCACAGGCGGAGGCCGCGAGCACGAGCAGGGCGACGAGAAACAGACGCATCAAAACGTTCCCTTCGAGGACGAGGCAGGACGGAAGCGGAAGAGGCGGAGGTCGTGGGACCACGACCGGATCAGGCGATCGCAACGGAACTCGGCGACGGGCTCGAGCTCCGTGCGGAGGCTCGACATGCCCGGCGCCGCCGAGGTCACGTAGACGGCGACCCCTGCCGCCGCGAGGCGCTGGGCGGAGGCCGCGAGGTCGGCGGGATCGCCGACACGTGCGGCGCGACGCTCCGGGGCGTACCTCTCGAAGAGGCGGGCCTCCTCACCGGTGAAAATCATCGCATTCTCGGCGGGGAGCGCGCTCGACACCCAGTCCACGAGGCGGATCGCCGGCGACGCCTCGCGGCCCTGGGCCTTGGCGAGGGGCGCGCTCACGAGGAGCAGCGTCGCAGGCGCGAGGGCCGCCGCCGTGGCGGAGAGGCGCCCCGGCAGCAGCTCTCGAAGCGCCGCGAGTCCCGCGGCGAGGAGGATCGCGGCCCCCACCGCGAGCGGGAGGAGGTGCCGCGCCTTCTCGAGGTTCTGCCCGAGGAAGGCCCAAGCGGCGTAGGGACCACACGAGAGGATCGCGAGGCCCGCGGCGGAAGCGGCGCCGCGCGGGAGGAGCCCGCGGCGCCAGGCGACCACCAGGGCGGCGCCTGCGGCGAATACCAAGAGTGCGAGGCCGAACCGCGCAGGGTGGACGGCGCCCGCCCAAGGGAGGCCGAGGTTCGCTGCGGCGAGGTCGAAGCCGAAGTCGGAGAGGCGGTCGCCGAGGGCCGGCCTGGCAACGATGGTGCCGCCCCAGCGCGAGCCGTGGCCGGCGAGGAAGGAGGTGGCGATCCGGAGGAGCTCGGCGGGGCCAGAAATGGCCACCATCGGCAGGAGCCAGGCGCCGACACCGGCGGCGGCGCCCAAGAGCCAGCGGAGCCGCGAGCCGGACAGGAGCAGTGGGAGGAACGCCATCGCCGGAAGGAACGACGGGCGGATCCCCACGCAGAGGCCGGCGGCTGCGCCGAGGAGGAGGGCTCCGTAGCGCGAGAACCCATCCACCGAACGACGGATCTCGTCCTGCGCGGAGCCTTCCCGGCGGTCCCCTTCCCCTTCGTGCGACTCCCCGCGCCGAGCGGCCATCGGGAGGACGCGCGCTGCCGAGAGGTGCGCCGCCAGGACCAGGGCCAGGGCGCCGAGGCCGGCGCCATCGGACGACGGCGCGCCGCCGAAGAGGACCGCCAGCGGCGCGAGGGCGAAGATGGCCGCCCCCGTGAGCGCGGGGATCTCGCCGACGAGGGGCCTGAGGGCCAGGCCCAGCGCCGGGATGGCGAGACCGCCGAGGGCGACGCCGGGGAGCGCGAGGGCGAGGATCTCGCCGGCGCCCAGGAAGCGGAACGCCCGGGCCATCAGCACGTAGATCGGATAGCCGGGGAAGTGGGGGGCCTGGGCGGCGAGGTCGAAGGCCGTCAGCGAGCGGGCAAAGTTCACCGCGTCGAGATCGGGGAGGGCGGGCGGCACGGCGGCCAGCCGCAACCCCACCGCCAGCGCCGCGAGCGCCGTCAGGGTAGCCGAGAAACCGAATATGCGAATCGTTCTCAACTTGGACCCAAAAAAACAGGCCTGTTTCCAGGCGTCCCGCCCACCGCCTTCCGGTGGACCGCGGCTACGTAGCATGCCCGCCCGTCCGCTCGCAAGAGGTGGTCGATACCGGACAGTTCTCGTAGATCGGTTCTGGACCCACGCGCTCGCCGCCTCCGCGGCGGCAGCAGAAGCCAAGGAAGAAGAGCGATGAACCAGCCCTCCCCCGCCCATGAGCTCCTCGTCCGCAAGAACATCACCGTCGCCGCGTCCCCCGAGCGCGCGTTCGAGGTCTTCGCCCGGGAGATGGGGAGCTGGTGGCCGCTCCCGACCCATCACATCGGCGCCGCCGAGGCGGTCGACGTCGTCGTCGAGCCCTTCGCCGGCGGCCGCTGGTTCGAGCGCGGCGCCGACGGCATCGAGTGCGACTGGGGCGGCGTGATCGCCTGGGAGCCTCCTCACCGGCTGCTGCTCGCGTGGGAGCTCGACGCCGAATGGAAGCACGATCCGTCGGTCCGTTCCGAGGTCGAGGTGCGCTTCGTTCCCGAGGGAGGAGGCACCCGCGTCGAGCTCGAGCATCGAAAGCTGTCGGTCTTCGGCGAGCGCGCCGCGGAGCTGCGCGGGATCCTCGACTCGCCGGGGGGCTGGGGCGGCATGCTCCAGGAGTTCGCCGCGAAGGCGCGATAGACCGCGCGGGGGCCTACCGCGCGCAGTCCGAGCAGACGCCGTAGAGCTCCATCTTGTGATTGGCGAGCGTGAAGCCGTGGGCCCTGGCGATCTCCGCCTGGCGCGCTTCGATGCCCTCGTCCTCGAACTCCACGATCCGTCCGCACGTCGTGCAGATGAGGTGGTCGTGGTGCTCGCCAGCGATCTCGAAGCGGGTCTGGCCGTCGCCGAAGTTCCGAGCGTTCGCGATGCCCGACTCGGTGAGGAGCTTCATGGTCCGGTAGACCGTCGCGGCGGAGACGCGGGAATCCTCCTCGCGAACCTTGGCGAGGAGCTCCTCCACGTTCAAGTGGCCGCCCGCGTTAAAGAAGGTCTCGAGGATCAGGCTGCGCTGGCGGGTGGACTTCAACCCGCGGTCGGCCATGTACCGAGCGAGGATTCGCTCGGGCTTTTCGGCCCGAACGTGTCGGGATCGGAGCTCGTCGTTCATTGGGGCCCTCCGGTCGGGTCGTGTAAGGAACAGGGATATCGTTCTATCCGAGCAACTGCAAACCGATCTCAATTCGTCCGGCATTTCGGATCGCCGATCCTCCGCGCGCGGCCCCGGACGCTCCCACGGCGCCCGCACGTCCGCGGAAGGCTTCGCACCTCGAAAAAGGTTCCACTCGAGAGCCCACGAAGAGGTCGTGGTATGACTCATTTTTTCCCGTCCTTGACACCAATGGCCTTGGGCCCGATGGTGCGCGCCCCATGAGCCCCCACCGCTTCCCGCTCGATCCTTCTCTCGTCCCCCAGTTCGCCGAGGACATCCTCCCCGGCGACGAGTTCCTCGAAGACGAGACCGTTGCCCCAGCGATCGAGGAGCCGAAGCCGGAGGCCCCTCGCAAACCGCGCCGAAAGAAGGCCGCGCCCACCGGCCCGACGAGGCGGACCCGAGCCGAGGTCGAGCTTCGCCGCGAAACCCAGACGGCGGAGGCGGAAGCGAAGGCCGAGGCGGATGACGCGGATTCCGAGCCGGAGGCTCCGGCGCCCCGCCCCGGGCGGACGCCAGGCGTTCCGCAGTTCGGCCGCTTCGTCAGCGGTCCCGTGGCGAAGAGGCCGCTCCGCGAGCTCTCGCGCGACGTGCTGTCGGAGCTGATCGACGAGCTCCGCGCCAACCGTCACGCCCTGCAGTCGCGGATCGACTCGCTCTACGGCCGAGAGGACGGCAGGCCCTTCGGCCCCTCCGATCTGGGGCGCCTCCTTGCCACCCACGGCCTCGAGGAGCGCTTCACGCACGTGGAGCGCGAAGGCCTCCGGGCATTGCTCCGGCAGCAGCGCGGCTTCGAGCCCCCGATCCGCCGGGCCCTCGGCCTCGCGCCCGCGGAGCTCCGCAACCTGATCGCCAAGTACGACCTGGGCGCCGAGGCGGCGGAGCTCAAGGAGAGGACCCGCGAGGAGGCCCGCGCCGACTCGGCCCTCGCCGAGCGTCTCCTGCTGGCCTGCTCCCGCACCGAGCAGCTCCGCGACGCCGGGGTCCTCGAGGAGCTCGACGAGCGGAACCTCGACGAGCTCGACGAGGCCCTCGAGGCCGCCTCGGAGACCCCGACGACGGAGCCGTCCGTGCTCACGGAGCTCGCACGTCGTTCGCTCGGGATCGAGCCGAAGCTCTGGCGCAAGGCCCAGACCCACTACCGGCTGCTGTTCGTCGCCGCAGAGCGCCTGGGCGTTCCGCCTCCGGAAATGCCCGCGCCGACCCCGCGGTCCGGCCCCGAGGGCCGTCCGGGTTCGTTCGTCCGAGGCGATCGACGCTCCGGAGGTTCCCGGTCGGAGGGCTTCGGCCCCCCGCGCATCGGCGACCGGCCCCGTCCGGACGGCGCCCACGGCGACGGCGAGCGGCCGCGTGCCAGTGGTTTCGGGTTCAAGCGTGAGGGCGAGCGGCCGCGGACCGGCGGCTTCGGCCCCAGGCGTGACGGCATCAGGCCGCGTTCGGGCGGCTTCGGACCGCCGCGCGACGGCGACCGTCCGCGATCGAACAGCTTCGGCCCCCGGCGCGACGGCGACAGGCCGCGCTCGAACAGCTTCGGCCCCAGGCGCGACGGCGATCGGCCGCGGTCTGGCGGCTTCGGGCCTCCGCGCGACGGCGATCGGCCCCGCTCTGGCGGCTTCGGTCCGCCGCGCGACGGCGACAGGCCGCGCTCGAACAGCTTTGGCCCGCCGCGCGACGGCGATCGGCCGCGCTCGAACAGCTTTGGCCCGCCGCGCGACGGCGATCGGCCGCGCTCGAACAGCTTTGGCCCGCCGCGCGACGGCGATCGGCCGCGGTCCGGCGGATTCGGACCTCCGCGTGACGGCGATCGACCGCGCTCTGGCGGCTTCGGACCGCCCCGCGGCGGCGATCGACCGCGGTCCGGCGGTTTCGGACCCCCGCGCGACGGCGATCGGCCGCGCTCTGGCGGCTTCGGACCTCCGCGCGACGGCGATCGGCCGCGCTCTGGCGGCTTCGGACCTCCGCGCGTCGGCGATCGGCCGCGCTCGAACAGCTTGGGCCCGCCGCGCGACGGCGATCGGCCGCGCTCTGGCGGCTTCGGACCTCCGCGCGACGGCGATCGGCCGCGCTCCGGCGGCTTTGGACCTCCGCGCGATGGCGATCGGCCGCGCTCGAACAGCTTCGGCCCGCCGCGCGATGGCGATCGGCCTCGCTCGAACAGCTTCGGCCCGCCGCGCGATGGCGATCGGCCGCGCTCGAACAGCTTCGGCCCGCCGCGCGATGGCGATCGGCCTCGCTCGAACAGCTTCGGCCCGCCGCGCGACGGCGATCGGCCGCGCTCGAACAGCTTCGGCCCGCCGCGCGATGGCGATCGGCCGCGCTCGAACCGCTTTGGCCCGCCGCGCGACGGCGATCGGCCGCGCTCGAGCAGCTTCGGCCCCCCGCGCGACGGCGATCGGCCGCGCTCCAACAGCTTCGGCCCCCCGCGCGATGGCGATCGGCCGCGCTCGAACAGCTTCGGCCCGCCGCGCGATGGCGATCGGCCGCGCCCGAACCGCTTTGGTCCGCCGCGCGACGGCGATCGGCCGCGCTCGAGCAGCTTCGGTCCGCCGCGCGATGGCGATCGGCCGCGCTCGAGCAGCTTCGGTCCGCCGCGCGATGGCGATCGGCCGCGCTCGAGCAACTTCGGCCCGCCGCGCGATGGCGATCGTCCGCGCCCGAACAGCTTCGGCCCGCCGCGCGACGGCGATCGGCCGCGCTCGAACAGCTTCGGCCCCCGACGCGACGGCGACCGCCCCAATCGCGGCTTCGATCGGCCGTCTCGTCCCCGCCCGTCCGGCGATGCCCCGAGGGGGCCTGCGCGCGGCACCGATCGGCGTCCGCCGCCCCGGGGCCGCTGAGGCCACCATCGGCCGTGTCGCTTGAACGACGAAGGCCTCTCGATTAGATCAGCCCACGACATGCCCATCTACGAATACCAGTGTGCGACGTGCGGGGGCCTCACCGAGGTCCTCCAGAAGGTCTCGGACCCTGCCCCCGAGAGCTGCCCCGCCTGTGGCGGCGCCTCCACCCTCGAGAAGGTCGTGAGCCGCTCCAGCTTCCAGCTCAAGGGCGGCGGCTGGTACGCCGACCTCTACAGCTCCACCTCGAAGGGCGACGCGTCCAAGTCGAGCGGCGGCTCGTCCGCCTCGGCGAGCGGCGGCTCGTCCGCTCCAGCGAGCGGCAGCTCGTCCGCCTCGTCGAGCGGATCATCCTCCTCCACGAGCACGCCCACCACGTCGACCGCCACCAAGTAGCCGTCGCCGGAATGCGCGCGGCGCGGATCTGTTGCCCGATCGACGGGGTCCTTCCCCCCGTCGACCGCGACCTTGTCCGACGCCGCACTGCTCCCTGCCCCTGTCGAAATCGATGAACCTGCTCGGATGGAGGATCGGCTCGCCGACCCCATCCCCGCCGCTCCCCCGATCGCGCCCGGCGACCCTCCCACGGAGGATTCCGCGGGCGGCGACACCGACCGGACGAAGCGCTCTCTCGCGTACTGCACCGCCGAGGGAATGACCGCCGAGGTCGTCACCGCGTGCGCGGGCGGAGCCACGCTCATCGCGTGGGCGCTCTACCTGCAGTGCAGCCCGGTCCTCGTCGCGATCCTGGGCTCCCTCCCCTTCCTGGCACAGATCGTCCAGCTCCCATCGGCCCTGCTGACCTCGAGGCTGGGCGGGCGCCGGGTCGCGATCGTCGCGTTCACCGCCTCGCGACTCTCGCTGCTCCCGCTGGTGGTGATCCCCTTCCTCGGCGCCGAGCTGGATACCAAGCGCGACCTCCTCTTCGCCGTGGCCGCGGCCAACACGCTGCTGGCCGTGGTCGGCACGAACGCCTGGACCTCGTGGGTCGGCGAGCTCGTGCCGGCGACGATGCGATGCCGCTACTTCGGCATGCGAAGCGCCCTGACCACCCTGAGCGGCGCGAGCGTCGCCCTCCTCGCCGGGATCGTCATCCAGCGCTCCGAGCTCCTCGGCCTCGAGCCGATCGCGCTCTCGGGCCTGGCGGCGGTCGCGATCGTGGCCGGCCTCGCCACCGCGCCGATGCTGCGGCGCCAGCACGAGCCCGAAGGCGCGCGCCCCGACGAGAATGGATGCCTGCGGCTCGCCGCTGCCGCCTCCTGCGTGCTCCGCGATCCGGCCTCGAAGCGGCTGCTGGCGTACCAGGTGGCCTGGAACGCCGCGATCGGGATCTCGTCCAGCTTCTTCGCCTTGCACCTGCTCACCAACCTGCGCATGGGATTCGCCCTGGTGGCGGCCCAGGCCGCCGCCACCGCGCTGGTGCGGACGATGGCGACGCCGGTCTGGGGACGGGCGCTGGATCGCCTCGGGCCCAAGCGGGTCCTGGTGTTCTGCTCCTTCGGCCTCTTCGTCACCCCTCTCGTGTGGCTGTCCCCTTCACCCTCCGTGCTGCTCTGGGTGATCGCCCTCGACGCCCTGACCGCGGGCACCCTCTGGGCGGGTCACTCGCTCTCGGCGTTCGAGCTCCCGCTCGCGATCGCCCCCCGCGAGAAGCGCCCCTACTATCTCGCGACCTTCGCGGCGGCGGGCGGACTCGCCTTCGCGGCGGCGGCGCTCTTCGGCGGAGTGCTCGCGCAGCTCCTTCCCGACACGCTCTTCCTCCTGGGAAAGCCCGTCCAGAACCTCCAGGTGCTCTTCGTGCTCTCGGCCATCGGTCGGCTGATGTCTGCGCCGCTCGCACTCCGGGTGCTCGACCCCAGGAAGCCGGCCGGGGCCATCGCCTAGGTCATCGCGAGGCCAGCCGCGGCGCGAAGTCCCGCTTCCAGATCCGCACCATCGCCGTGAACAGCGAGCCGATCAGCGGACCGATGATCACGCCGACCGCCCCGAAGACGATCAGGCCTCCGAAGATCGTGAGGAAGACCAAGAGCGGGTGCAGGCGGATGTGACCCTTCGCCAGGATCGGCCGGAGCACGTTGTCGACCGTCCCGACGATGAGGAGACCCCACGCCAGCAGGAAGATCCCGGCCACCGTGCGGCCCGTGAGGATCAGGATGACCCCGGCCGGCGCCCACACCAGGCCCGTGCCGAGGATCGGGACCAGCGAGAGGAACGACATGAGCACCGCCCACACCAGCGGGGTGGGCACCTCTACGATCAGGAAGCCGATCCCCCCCACGAGGCCCTGGACCACGGCGGTGACGATGTTCACGAAGACCATCGTCTGGGACACGTCCCGGAACTCCTCGACGAGCTCCGCCTCGTAGGTGGGGTCGAGGGGCGTCGCTTTCGAGACCTGGACTAGGTACCGCTTCCCGTCGAGGAAGAAGTAGTACATCGAGACGATCGCCAGGATGGTTTCGACGAGGAGGCGCGTGGTCGCCCCCAACGCCGCCCCGAGCCACTTGGTGAAGAAGCTTCCCAGGGAGCTGAGCATCGTCTGCACCTGCTGGCCCGCGCCGATCTCCTGGAGCCGCGCCACCAGGGGTTGCAAGGCGGCAGGGACGCGCCCGCCGAGGAGCTCCTCGAGCCCGCCGGGACCGAGGTACTCCTTCAGCTTGCCCACCAGCTCGATCGCCTGCTCGACCAGCACGAAGACCACGGTGGCCAGCGGCACGAAGACGAGGAGCGTGACGGCGAGGGTCGAGGTGCCTGCGGCCAGCCCGCGCCGCCCCTTGAACTTCTTGACCAGGGCCTCGTGGGGCGCGTCGAAGAGGACGGCCGCGAAGGCGCCCACCAGGACGGGGATGAGGTACGTCCAGATGACGACGACGAACGCGATCAGCGTCGCCACGAAGGCGACGATGAAGGCCACCGTGGACCAGCGGATCGTCCGGTCCCATCCCACGAGCGAAGCCCCATCACCGAATCGCCCGCGAACGGGCGGTGCCCCAGCGCAGCCAGGCGGGTCAGCCGAGCCGCGCTCCGCCGTCGACGTGGACCAGGGAGCCGGTCGTGAACCGGTTCTGCATCACGAAGAGCGCCGCCTCGGCGAGATCGGTCGGCGCGCCGATGCAGCGCGCGGGGAGCGACTGCGCCGTGGCGGAGAAGAAGCGCTTCCGCTGCTCCTCCGGCATGCCGCTCCAAGCGGGCGTCTCGACCACGCCCGGACAGACGACGTTCACCCGCAGCGGGGCGAGCTCGACCGCCAGGGCACGGCCAAGCGCCTCCACCGCGCCGTTCACGGTGGCGACCATCGCGGCCCCCACGGTCGGCTTGTGGGCGGCGAGGCCCGAAAAGAGCGTGATCGATCCGTCCCTGCGGAGGTGCGGAGCCCCATGGCGCGCGGCGCAGAGGTAGCCCCAGACCTTGGTGTCGATGGTGCGGCGGGCGGCAGCGAGGTCGAGCTGGAGAAGAGGCCCGTAGGCCAGATCCGCGGCGGTGAGCACCAGGTGATCGAAGGCCCCGATCCCCTGGAAGAGCGTGCGGACGGAGGCCTCGTCCGAGAGATCGACCTGCGCCGCCTGCGCGCGCTCGCCGAGATCCGCTACCGCCGCCGAGAGCCTTCGGGCCGAGCGGCTCGCGACGACCGCGCTGGCGCCCTGGGCGATCGCCTGCCGCGCGATCTCCAAGCCGATCCCCGACGATCCACCGACTACGACGACCTTTTTCCCTGCGAGCGACATTTCCGCATCCCCTCGGGCCCTCGGCGCTCCATGCACCTCGAGGAAATCTAGCGCCGCACCCGAGAGACTGCCGCCACCGGCCGAGCCGAAAAGCCAACCGGTGGACGGAGAGGACTCGCTACCGCGGATCGCTCCCGGTGGGCGACTCCCCTTCCCCCTGGCCTTCCCCCGGGCCTTCCCCCGGGGCTTCCCCCGGGGCTTCGGCAAGCGCTCCTTCGATGCGATCGACGACGTCCATCGCCGAGGCCCACTCGGAGCCGGACGCCGCCGAGAACGCCGCCGCCTCCGGTTCGGCGAAGGCGGGCTCCAGGAGCCGGGCCGCGACCTTGTCCTGCTCGACCTTGCGGTGCATGCGCGGGCCGTCCGCCGTGATCATCGCCCGGCGCTCGCGGACCCGCTCCTTGTACCGACGGATGGCGCCCGAGAGGATCTCGCCGATCAGCGTCCGGTAATCCATGCCCGCCGCCTGCGAGATCAGCACCAGATCGCTCCACCCCGGCGTCAGCCCCGGCAGCGGGTTGCACTCCAGGAAGTAGATCCGCCCGTGGTCGTCCATGCGGAAGTCGATCCGCGCCACGTCGCGGCAGCCCAGCGCCACGAACGCGTCCCGGGCGCACTCCTCGAGCTTGCGGCGGGTCTTGTCGTCCACCTGCGCCGGCGTGTCGTAGCGGATCCGGGCGTCCCAATCCTGCTTCATCTCGAAGCTGTAGATCGGGTTCTTCATCGATTTGTCGAGGAAGACGATCTCCATCGGCGGCAGGGCCCGGGGCCGCCGCTCGCCGAGCAGGCCCACCGTGAACTCACGGCCCAGGATGTACTCCTCCACGAGGACGTGCTGGCGGTACTTGGCCGCCAGCTCCCGCGCCACCTCGCGCAGCTCCGCCTCGGTGTCGCAGACGCTCTTGGAGATCACGCCCTTGGAGGAGCCCTCGGCCACCGGCTTGACCATCAGGGGCCAGCGCAGATCCCGCGGCAGCTTCTCCTTCCCCGTCTGCATCAGGAAGTACTGGGGCGTGAGGATCCCGTGGGTGCGGACCATCCGCTTGGCGAGGCCCTTGTCGAGGGTGATCGAGAGGGCGGCGGGATCGCTGCCGGTGTAGGGGATGTCGAGGAGCTCGAGGAGCGCGGGGACCTGCGACTCCCGGTTCCGGCCCTTCAGGCCCTCGGCGATGTTGAAGACGACGTCCACCTGGGAGCTCGCGAGGATCGTCGGGAGCTCCGACGTGGCCTCGAGATCCACCACCTCGTGCCCATAGGAGGCGATGGCCTCGCGGATCGCCTGGAGGGTCTTGGGCGAGTCGTACTCGGCCTCGGAGTCGCTCTGCCCGTCCAGCGTGGGCGTGACCCGCTTCACGTTGAAGGCGAAGCCGACCTTGAGGGGCCCGACCTTGCGCGGCTTCGCCTTGGGCCTGCCGGAGTCCTTGATGGCGTAGCGCTTCGTGGCGCTCTTGATCACCGCGTCGAGCACGCCGTCGAAGTGCAGGCCCTCGAGGGCCGCCGCCGCGAAGAGCGACGAGCCGGGCTCCAGCGAAGGGAGCAGGTTGATCTCGAGGAGGTGGACCGCCCCGTCCGGCGTGACCCGGAAGTCGACGCTGCCCAGGTCGCGGCAGTCGAGGATCTCGAAGGCGCGCCGGGCCGCGAGGCGGACGGCCTCCGCCACCGATCGCCCGAGCTCCGCCGGCCGCCGCGTGAGCGCGCTCCGCCGATTCCCGGACTTGGTCTCGTAGTCGAAGATCGGGTAGCGGCGATCCGCCTCGGCGCCGACGACGTACTCGATCGGCGTGAGGATCCCCTTGCCCGGCCCGTCGGCCAGGGCGCCGAGGTAGGGGACGGAGATGTCCCTCCCCGGGACGTACTGCTCCACGATCAGGCCCGCCGGGTAGCGCCGGAGCTGCTCGGCCACGAAGGCGGGCAGCCGCGCGGGGTCCTCGATCACGGAGTCCTGGCCGATCCCCTTGGAGGAGCCCTCGAAGTTCGGCTTCACGATCACCGGGAACGGGAGCGAGCGGACGTCGAGGCGCTCGAGCCTGTCGACGAACTGCCAGCGGGGCGTCACGAGGCCCTGCTGCGCGAAGATCATCTTCGCGAGCTGCTTGTCCTGGCTGACGGTGAGCGCGTAGGAGTCGCTGCCCGTGTAGGGCATGCCGAGCTCCTCGAAGAGCGCCGGGAAGAACGCCTCCCGGAACCGGCCACGCCTCCCTTCGGCGGCGTTGAAGATCAGGTCCGGCGAGTACGCCTCGAGGCGGGCGACGGTCCGGCTGGCAGGCCCCGAGACCTCGATCCGCTCCACGCGGTGTCCCAGCCGTTCGAGGGCGCCCGCGAGGGCGTCCACCGTGTCCTTCGAGTCAAACTCCGCCTCGTCCTCCGAGTCCGAGAGGCGGAGGTTGTGCGTCAGCGCGATGCGCATCTGATGGGCTCTCCCGGCGCCGGATCGATGCCGTCGCTTGGGCGTAGAGCATGCCGCGATCCCGCTTCATTCCGCCATCGGGAAGAAGCGTGTCGGCTTTCGGACATCAGGGAGCGGCGTCGCGGGTCTGGACCTCCGCGGGGCCTCCCACGTCCCGCCCCAGCGCGTGGGCCCGCCGCAGCAAGTCCTCCGTCGAGGCGCGCACGTCGAGGGGGACCTTGCCGTCGATCACCTGGGTATCGGCGAAGATGTCGCCGATCCGGACACCGAGGGCGTCGCTCGACGCCATGTAGAGCTCGAAGAGCGCGATCGGGATCGCGACCATCGCGAGGAAGACGTTCGTGAGGAACGCGAAGCCGATCGCGATCGGCAGGTTCCGCACGAGCGACTGGGCCGGTGTGCAGGAGCGACGCGTGGGAACGTGAACCGCCTTCACGCCCAGGAGCCGCTTGCCCGGGGACTGCCCGTTGGGGAGGCCGTCGGCGAAGAGCAGATAGGCGAGCGCCATCGCCACGCCGACGGAGGGGATGAACCAGGCGAAGAGGCCCGCGACGAAGAGGTCAACCGCCTTCGCCAGGAGCCTGGGAGCCAGCTCCGCCTTCGGATAGGGCGAGCCTTGCCGGCGGGCGCTGCCCTTGGTCTGCGTGCTCTGGCTCATCGGAGGGCCTGGGCCGCCTCCAGCGCGTGGTACGTGATGATCAGGTCGGCGCCGGCGCGCTTGATCGAGGTCAGGGTCTCGAGGATCGCCCTGGGGCCATCGATCCACCCGTTCCGGGCGGCGGCCTGGAGCATCGCGTACTCGCCGGACACGTTGTACGCGGCCACCGGCACGTCCACCTCGTCGCGCACCCGGCGGATCACGTCCAGGTAGGCGAGGGCCGGCTTCACCATCACGATGTCGGCGCCCTCCTCCACGTCCCGCTTCACCATGCGCAGCGCCTCCCGCGCATTCGCGGGATCCATCTGGTAGCCGCGGCGGTCCCCCTCGCTCGGCGCGCTCTGGGCCGCGTCGCGGAAGGGCCCGTAGAAGGCCGAGGCGTACTTGGCCGCGTAGCTCATGATCGGGAGCTGGCTGAAGCCGCTCTCGTCGAGGGTCTGCCGGATCGCGTGGACCCTGCCGTCCATCATATCGGCAGGCGCGACGATGTCGGCACCGGCCCTCGCGTAGGCCAGCGCCGTGCGCGCCAGGAGCGGGAGCGTCTCGTCGTTCTGCACCTCACCGTGGCGGAGGACGCCGCAGTGGCCGTGGACCGTGTACTCGCAGAGGCAGACGTCCGTGATGACCAGCAGGCCAGGGGCGGCCTCCTTCAGCGCCCGCACGGCCGTGGGGACGATCCCGTCGTCCTCGTAGCCCGAGGTGCCCAGCTCGTCCTTGTGGTCCGGCACGCCGAAGAGGAGGACGGCCGGGATCCCGAGGTCGTGGGCCCGCTTCGCCTCCTCCACGAGGGTGTCGACCGAGTGGTTGAAGACGCCGGGCATCGAGGCGATGGGCCGGCGGATGCCCTTCCCCGGCTCGACGAAGAGCGGAAGGATCAGATCGGAGACCGAGAGCTCGGTCTCCCGGACCAGGGAGCGAAGGGCCTCGCCTCGGCGGAGTCGGCGGCCACGGATCATGGAAGCGCGCAAGCGTGTCCTCCCCGCGCCTCGGGCCTTCGGTCTGGGTCGAGGCCGGGCGCGAATGGGCCGCACTGTACCGGCGGATCCCCCACCCGTAAAGGCGACCCGTTCATCTCCTTCGGACGAAACAGCCCGGATTCCCGGAGCATTCGTCGTGGAGTCGTATGGGAGGAGGGAAGCTCGCTGCGCACCGTCCGGCGTGGCGGGGTGCTCGCCGCAGCGGCTAGCAGGCTGGCATTCCAGCGAGGGGGCACGGGCGAACGTGCACCTCGGCCGGTGCGGGATGTACCGCCGCGAGCCCGAGGGTTCGCGAGGGGAGAGCCCCGGCTCGGCCGGCGTGGTCGCCAGGGCCTGGGAGCAGCAGAGCGCTCGACCTTCCACGTTGCGAATATCGGGCCAACGCCCGTGGAGACCCAGCCAGCCGTCCAAGTGCCGGAAAGCACGCCCGTCGATGGATCTCCATGCTCCGCGAGCGGTTCGCGGGCGCGAAAGTCTTACCGGTTTCGACCCCTTCGAGCGTGAATCGTTCGGCGGCCGCGGCAGGAATGTCGCAACTCGGACAGCCGCGCCGCGGCGAAAGGGCACACGTCCACCCCGCTCCGAGCCTCAACGAAAGAGACCCTGGAGCCTTGCGAGCACCCGCCACGCCGAACGAAGGAGCGAAAGCCTAGCACGGTCGCCGCAGGGATCAATCCCCCCTGCGGCGAAGCGCCCGCCAAGCGATCGGCAGGAAGGCGACGTCCTCCACCAGGTAGCGGCGAAAGAGGCGGCGCGGTTCTCGGGAGAGGCGCCAGAGCCATTCGAAGCCGCTCCGCTGCACCCACGGCGGCGCCCGCCGCACCCGGCCCGCGAGCATGTCGAGGCTGCCGCCGATCCCCAGGATCACCTTCGCGCCAAGGGCATGGGCGTGCTCGGCGATGAACCGCTCCTGGCGAGGCGCGCCCATCGCCACGAAGAGCACGTCGGGGGCCGCGCGCTTCACCGCGTCCAGCGTTTCGCCCAGGCGATCGCCGTCCTTCTCGAAGCCCATGGGGGGCGAGAGCACGCCCGCCACGGCCAGGTTCGGATGCTTGCGACGGAGCACTTCGGCGGCGCCGTCGGCGACCCCGGGCGCGGCGCCGAAGAGGAAGATCCGCCGACCGGCAGCGGCGCAGGCCTCCGCCAGGAGCGGCACGAGCTCGGAGCCGGCCACCCGCTCCGGAACCCGGGCGCCCATGCGGCGGCCGAGCCAGACGATGGGCATGCCGTCGGCGGTGACGATGCCGCCGCTCGCGAGGGCCCTGGCGAAGCCCGGATCGCGAGACGCCTTCACCACCATGTCCACGTTGCAGGAGAGGATCGTCAGCGGGGGCGAGTCCGCCCCCTCGCAGTGGGCCATCGCCCGGGCGACGACCTCCTGGGCCGTGAGGCAATCGACCGGAATCCCCGCGATCTCCACCCTCATCGGAGCCCCGCCATCGCGACCGCCGCGAGGCCCACCGCCACCGCCGCCGCCGGGAGGCGGGCCAGGTGCCGGGCCCGCCCCTGGAGATCGGCCTCCCCGAAGGAGAGCGGTCCCGACCACGCCACGAAGAGCATCGAGACCAGGCAGGCCGCCACGGCGAAGTTGTAGGAGAGCAGCGGCTCGAAGCCTGCCGCGAAGTCACGGACGACCCCGTAGTCCAGCGATCCCACGAAGCCCAGGACGCCGAGGCAGCAGAGCGCCCCCGCCACCGGAGCCGGGCCGATCCGCCCCGGACGCCGGATCGCGTGGCCGGCGCCCGCGATCGCGGCGCCCAATCCGCAGAGGGCCGCGCCTGCGGAGGCGGACCTCCACCACTCGGCCGAGCCCGGCGCCAGCGCTGCAGTGAACGGCCTCGTCGCCAGGATCGCGGCGCCGACGAAGACGATGAGCCCGCGGAGGGAGCGCGCCAGGGATCCGCCGAACCAGGGGAGGTGGAGCGCGACGAGCGCGGCCAGGAGCCAGAGCGACGCCCGGGCGAGGGCGGGCGTCACCAGTCCGAGCGAGGCGGTCCCCCCGAGAGCTGCGCCGGCGATCGCGAGGGCGGCGCCAGCGGCGGCCTTCCTCGCCCGCTCCTCGGGCGCGGACCCTCCGTCATAGAGCAGGCCTTCCTCGGCGGACGGGAGCGCCGCCTCCCCCGCCGCCGCGAGGCCCAGCGAGAGGAGGAAGCCGAGGGCGAAGCCGATCAGCGGCTCGCTGAGGGGTTCGTGGTCGAAGGACCACGCCAGCAGAAGGCCCACGGCGCCAGCGGCGCCCAGCACGATGGAGCGGGCGGCGGAGTCGGCCTCCGGGAGGCCCTTCCAGCCCCGCCTCAGGGCGGCGAAGCTCGCGCAGTAGAGCCAGAACGCCGCCACCAGGCCCAGCGGGCCGTGCTCGGTCCACACCGCGAGGAGGCTGTTCCTGGGGTGGTCCTGCGGCTCGAGGCCCTGGGCGGCGAGGGCCTCGCCGGTCCGCGCCGCGAAGTTCCCCGCCCCGATGCCGATCGGCTCCCGGGCCAGCGCCTCGAGGGTCCGGGACCAGAGGAAGCCCAGCCCCTGACCCGAATCACCGGGAGTCGAAGGAGCAAAAACGACCGCGGAGGCCCACGAGAGACCGAGGGCGGCGAGGAGGATCGGGGCCGCCCGCAGCGGCCGGCGTCCGAGGATCGCCATCGTCGCGACGGCTCCCGCCAGGGCGAGCCAGGCCGTCGGCGACCCTGCCCTCCACGTGACGAGGGCGACCGGCAGCGCCGCTACCGCGCCGACGATCCGGGCGCGGCCCCCACCGGCGCCGACGAGCCACGAGGCGGCGAGGAGCACCAGCGCCGCCGTGGAGAGGAAGGTGATCGGGAACGACTCCGGGCGGGACCCGACGAGCTCGACGATCGCCCTGAGACCCACTGCGAAGACGAAGAGCACCGCCAGTCGAAACGCCCGGGAGCCGTCGCGCACCGCTCCCGTCAGCGGAATCGCGACACCAGGCCGGCCCATCGCCCATGCGTGTGCAGCGGTCAGGCTCGCCCCGGGGGCGATCAGCGTGCCCACGCCGAATGCCAGGCCGAAGAGCGCGTAGGGCTTGCCGAGGGCGGTCGGGCGGTAGGGCCGCGCCGCCAGCGCGAACAGCGCTGCGGGGACCACGACCGCCCACGCAAAGGGGAGGCCGCCGCCGATCGCGAGCGCACAGGACGCCAGCGAGGCGTCGAGCGCGAGGCGGAGGCGAGGGCCTACCGTGATCTTTGAAGCGTTGGCGAGGATCTCCACCCGCGACCCACCCGAGTTGGACCTCCGTTGTAGAGGCTGCGGCCGACGCGGTCAAACCAGGGTCGTGGGCACTCGTCGACGGGTGAGCAGGAACTCGGGGATCCCGGCCACCGAGCCCACCGCGATCAGGATGACGAGGGGCGCCATCGCCGCCGGTGCCGGCGGAAGCCCTCCCGAAATCCCGATGGCCCGGAACGCCGTCCACAAGGAGAACATCACCAGCGTGACCCCCAGCGCCTCCGCGATCGAGATCGCCACATGTCCGCTGCGGTTCTTCCGGAGCGCCAGGCGGATCGCGATCAGCGCCCCAGGCACCGACGCGAAGGGATACGACAGCCGGTTGTAGAGCTCGTGCCGAAACTCGAGGTCGGCCAGGCCCAGCCGTTGCCGGAGCAAGATCTGGTGGTAGAGCTGCACGAGGCTCATCTGCCGCGGCTTGCCCGTCTTGATCCGGAGGTCGCCGAGGCCCTCGGGGAGCTCCAGCTCGAGGGTCGGGAGCCGCTCCGCGTGGGACCGCTCCCCCTGGTCGAAGTCGGAGACCGTCACGTCGGAGAGCCGCCAGCGACCGGCGGGATCCCACTCCATGGTCCCGGCGTCGATCCGCTGAACCAGACGAAAGTCCGGATCCAGGCGATAGAGGCTCACCCCCTCGAAACCCGAGTCGGACGCCTGGCGGAGGTTGTAGACCCACGACCCGCTGCGGAACCACCGCTGCTGCTCGAGGTAGGCGCGGAAATCGCCAGGCTTTCGGCCGAAGTTGCGCTTCATCTCCTCCGCGCGGCTGGCGGCGCCCACGACCACCCACTCGTTGACGAGGACGATGCCGGTGACGATCAGCGCGCAGCTCGTGAGGATGGACGCGATCATCCGTCCGGGCCGGTTTCCCAGCGAGTAGTAGGCGGTGAGCTCACCCTGCACGCGGACCGCGCTGGTGGTGAGCCCGGCGGCGAGGACGAGGGCGCCCGGCGTCACCTGGTAGCCGAAGTCCGCGGCCAGATTCACGTAGAGGCGAATGACGTTCAGCAGCCAGCCCTCGCCCGTGAACGAGTAGGCCCTGTCGGCAAAGTCCACCACCAGCACCACGGCGAGCACGCCGGAGAGGGTGGCCACCGCCGTCTTCGCGAAGGTGCTCCCGAAATACCAGTCGAAGATCGACGGCTTCCTCAAGCCGCACCTCCCCGCTGACGCCGCCAGACGAGCATCCCCACCCCCATCGCGCCCATCAGCAGGACCGGCGCCCACGCGGCCAGCCACGCCGGCATATCGCCCCGGTTGCCGAAGGTGGCGGTGATCTTGCCGATCACGAAGTATCCGACCAGGAACGCGACGGTCCAGGAGATGGCCAGGGCCTTGCCGCTCTTGCGCTTTCCGGTCGCCGAACCGGCGACGGCAACGCCGACCAGCGAGAGCGAGAGCATCACGAAGGGATGGGCGAAGCGCCGATGGAACTCGACGAGGTAGTCCAGCTCCGGCTCGCCCTTCTCCATGTAGTAGTCGTAGTTCGCCTTCAGATCCGCCGGCGTCTGGTTCTCCATCCGGCGATCGAGGCTGTTCTTCCGCCAGATCTCGCGGTCCATGTTCACCGCGACCTCGGCCTTGGCGAAGGTGCCCACGGCGTAACCGCCGCCCTTGGGCTGTCCCCGGTGGAGATCGCCGTCCTCGAGGTGCAGCACCATCGCCCCGGACGGGTCCTTGGCCTGGATCCGCCCCTTGCGCGCCAGCACCAGGATCGGCGAGCCCGACTCCCGGGCGTCCTCCACCAGCACGTTCCCCAGGGCGCCGGTCTTCTTGTCCACGTCGGCGGCGAAGACCGTGAGGTTCGAGAGGTCCTCGTAGAAGACCCCGGGCTGCACGCCGTTGGCGAGGTTCCGCCGGATGAGGTCGGCCATCAGCCCCTGGGCGCGCTTCAGGCTCACCGGCGACGCCCAGGTCGTGATCACGAGCATGACGGCGGTGAGGAACACCCCCAGAGCGACCGGCGTGACCAGGAGCATCCCGTTCCCGTGACCGGTCGCCTCGAGGGCGACGAGCTCGCGGTCGTCGGCGAGCCTCCCGAGCCCGATGAGGACCCCGAGGAGGAAGGCGACCGGCATCGCGAAGCTGAGCAGCGAGGGCACCAGGTAGACCAGCACCCCGACGACGTCGCCCAGGTCGACGGCCGAGCCAAAGATCGCATCGGCCGCCGAGATCATCCGGGCGACGAAGAAGAGCTGCGTGAAGAAGAGGAGCGCGCCGAAGAACGGCGGCACCACCTCACGCAGCAGATAGAGATGGAGGATCCGTCTCAGGCTAGAGCTTCTCCTGGAGCTTCCTGTCCTTCTCCTCGACGGCGGCCGCCATACCGGCGACGAAGTCCTCGAGCCTCCGCGCAAGCTCCTTGTCGTGGAGGGCCATGATCCTGGCGGCCAGGTAACCCGCATTCTTGGCGCCCGCCTTGCCGATCGCAACCGTCGCGACGGGGACGCCGCCCGGCATCTGGGCGGTCGCGAGCAGCGCGTCCATGCCGGAGAGCGTCGAGCCGCCGGCCAGGGGCACGCCGATCACGGGGAGGATCGTCGACGCGGCGACCACGCCGGCGAGGTGCGCCGCGGCGCCGGCGCCACAGATGATCACCTCGATCCCGCGGCCGGGGGCCTCGTGGACGAGCTTGTGGGTGCGCTCCGGGGTCCGGTGGGCCGACGAGACCCGCACGTCGCAGGCGATCCCGAGCTCGGCAAGCGCGTCGCGCGCCCCGGACATCTCGGTCCAGTCGGAGTCCGAGCCCATCAGGATCAACACGCGGGGATTCTTCTCGCTCATTTCATCCACTCCACTTCAAGGCCGAGCCGCGCCGGCCGCTGTTGTTCTTAGCGCCCCAGGGCCCGCTTCCCGATGTCCCGCCGGAACTGGGCTCCGGCGAAGTCGATCTTCGAGCAGGCTTCGTACACCCGCGCACGGGCTTCTGCGACAGACGGGGCCTTGGCCGTCACCCCGAGGACCCTGCCCCCGGCCGTGACGATCTCGCCGCCCTTCGCCGTGGTGCCGGCGTGGAAGACGAACGCCCCCTCCCCTGCCTCCTCGAGGCCCGAGATGGGATCGCCGGTGCGGACCGTGCCGGGATAGCCCGCCGCCGCCATCACCACGGTGAGGGCGATCTCCGGCGAGAAGCGAAGCTCGATCCCGCTCAGATCGCCCTTCGCCGCAGCGAGGAGGACCTCGAGGAGATCGCTCTCCAGGCGAAACAGGATCGGCTGGGTCTCGGGATCGCCGAGGCGGGCGTTGAACTCGATGACCTTCGGGCCCTTCGCGGTGAGCATCAGCCCGGCGTAGAGCGCGCCGCGGAACGGACGCCCTTCCTTCGCGAGCTGCCGCACGGCCGGGCCGATGACCTCCTCCCGAACCCGGGCGAGGATCGCGTCGTCCACGGCAGGCGTCGGCGAGTACGCGCCCATCCCGCCGGTGTTCGGCCCCTGGTCCCCGTCGAAGATCCGCTTGTGATCCTGGGCCGCGTCGAGGAGCACATAGCGCTCGCCGTCCACCAGGGCGATGAGGCTCGCCTCCTCGCCTTCGAGCTTCTCCTCGATCACCACCCGGGCGCCGGCGGCGCCGAAGGCCCGGTCGACCATCATCTCGTCGATGGCCGCGGCGGACTCCTCGGGGGAGTCGCAGACCACCACGCCCTTGCCGGCGGCGAGGCCGTCCGCCTTCACCGCCACCTTGCCGCCCATCCCGGCGGCGAAGACCTTGGCGGCATCGGGGTCCTCGAATACGCCGAACGCGGCGGTGGGGATCCCCGCCCGCTCCATCAGCCCCTTCGCGAAGGCCTTGGACGCCTCGACCTCCGCGGCGGCCTTCGACGGGCCGAAGCAGGGGATCCCTTCGAGCGCGAGGGCGTCTGCGAGGCCGAGCGAGAGCGGCTTCTCCGGTCCGACCACCACCAGGTCGACGCCCTCGCTCCGGGCCAGGGCGACGAGGCCCGCCACGTCCTCTGCGGCGACTGCGGCGAGCTCCGTCTTCGGGAGCCCCGCGATCCCGGGGTTCCCGGGCGCGGCGATCAGCCTCGAGAGCGCCGGGCTCTGTACCAGCTTCCAACACAGCGCGTGCTCGCGCCCGCCGCCTCCGACGACCAGGACCTTCATGCTCGAAACCTCTTAGTGGCGGAAGTGGCGCATGCCGGTGAGCAGCATCGAGATGCCCCGCTCGTCGGCGGCCGCGATGATCTCCGCGTCCTTCACCGAGCCACCGGGCTGGATCACGCAGGTCGCGCCTGCGTCGGCGATCTCGTCGAGGCCGTCGCGGAACGGGAAGAAGGCGTCCGACGCGACCGAGCTGCCCTGGAGGGGGAAGCGGCTCTTCATCCGGGCGATCTTCACGGAGTCCACGCGGGAGGTCTGGCCGGCACCCGCGGTGAGCATCCGATCCGGCGCGCCGAAGACGATGGCGTTGCTCTTCACGTGCTTGCAGACCTTCCAAGCGAAGAGCGCGGCCCGGACCTCGTCCGCAGTCGGCGCGCGCTTGGTGACGAGCTTCAGGCCCGCCTCGGAGACCTCGCCGAGGTCGCGATCCTGCACGAGGAGCCCGCCGACCATCGAGCGGAGCTCCTTGCCGGAGCGGATCCAGGAGGAGCGCGGCTGGCCCAGGAGGGGATCCGCGAGGAGGCGGAGGTTCTTCTTCTCCGCGAGGACGGCCCGCGCCTCGTCGTCGTACGACGGCGCGATCACGCACTCGAGGAAGATCGCCTTGAGCGCCTCGGCGGCCTTGCGATCCACCGGGCGGTTCAGCGCCACGATGCCGCCGAAGGCGGAGACCGGATCGATCTCTCGGGCGCGATCGAAGGCCTCGGCCGGGTCGGCGGCGGTGGCCACGCCGCAGGGATTATTGTGCTTGATGATCACACAAGCCGGCTCGTCGAACTCCTTCACACAGGCGAGGGCCGACTCGAGATCGAGCAGGTTGTTGTAGGAGAGCTCCTTGCCGCCGAGGACCTCGGCCCAGGCGATCGAGGGCTCCTTCGGCGCGGGCTCCACACGGTAGAAGGCGCCGCCCTGGTGCGGGTTCTCGCCGTAGCGCAGCACCCGGCCCCCGACGCCGATCGCCCCCACGAAGGAGGAGAAGGCCGGCGCGGGCGCGTCTTCCTCGGCCGGCAGGCCGCCGAGGTACTCGGAGATCGCCGCGTCGTACGCCGCCGTATGGGCGAAGGCCTTTCGCATCAGCGACCGCCGGGTGTTGGGCGAGAGCTTGCCCTCGTCCTGGAGCTCACCGAGCACGCCGTCGTAGTCGGAGGGATCCACGACCACGCCCACGTGGGCGGAGTTCTTCGCCGACGCCCGGATCATCGCGGGTCCGCCGATGTCGATCTCCTCCACGCACGCGGCGAAGGGAGCGCCCTTCGCCACCGTCTCGCGGAAGGGATAGAGGTTCACCACCACGAGCTCGATCGGCGTGATCCCCTGTGCCTCGAGCTCCGCCCGGTCACTCTCGAGCTCGAGCCGAGCGAGGATTCCGCCGTGGATCTTCGGGTGGAGCGTCTTCACCCGGCCGCCCAGGATCTCGGGGGCGCCCGTCACCTCGGCCACCGGGATCACCGGGAGGCCCGCGTCCTTCAGCGCCTTGGCCGTTCCGCCGGTCGAGATCAGCTCGAAGCCGAGGGAGGAGAGGCCCTTCGCGAAGGGAACGAGGTTCGACTTGTCGGAAACGGAGAGGAGCGCTCGCCTCGAGCCGGCCATGGGGATGCCTCCAAGGAAATTCGCGCCAGCCCTTACCAGCAATCGCCGGCAGGCCGCAACGGCGGATCCCTGGAAATCTCCCCGCCCCCGCGTAGGCCAGCGAAGGGCGCGTCAAAGTCAGAGGAGGTGGGTCAGTCGAAGTCGTCGCCGGCGACGACGCGGAGCTTGTGGAGGCCCCGGCTCTCCACCTGGCGGATCCGCTCCCGGGTCAGGTTCATGATCACCCCGACCTCCTCGAGCGTGATCCCGCCCCGATCGGCCACGTCGAGGGCGCAAGTCTCCTCGAGTTCCCAGACCTCCTTGTCCGGGAAGTTCAGCTTCACGGAACCGGTCTCGGGGTTGACGTCCAGATAGAGGTGGTGCTTGCACGAGACGAAGAGGCAGGGCCTCGGGGCGTCCGCGCAGTCCGCGCGGGAGCGCGGGCGATCGTCGTCGAGGGCCGACTCCTCGGGATCGAGGAGGCCGGCTTCGCGCCGCTTTCGCAGGTCCCGGGCCATCTCCTTACGGGACATCGTCTTCGAGCGACTTCGGACCGCCGATTCTACGGCGACCCCCGGGCCGGCCTCTGCCGGGATCTTCTCTTCTAGCTTGCTCATCTTCCCACCCCGTTTCGTTTCGATTCCCGACCTGCGTTTCGCGCCGTGACGATCCGGCTCGCGAGCCGCTCGAGTCGGGTGGTGAGGCGAGTCGAGGCTTTCGTCACGTCCTTCAGCTCCTGTTCGAGTCGCGTCCGCTGGGCCTCGGAGACGGCCGCGCCCGAGAGCGCGCGCGCCAGCTCCTGCCCGAGTGCGCCGAGGCTCTCCTCGGCGACGTCCAGTTCGCCGCGGAGGAAAAGGAAGCTGCCGCGGATCTCTTCGAGGGTCATGCCCTCCGCCATCATGGCCTTGATCGCGTTCAGGCGTCGGACAATCGACGCGGGATAGACGCCGCGGCTCCCCCGGTTCTTTCCCTTTCGCCCGACGCGACGGCTCCGCGGCAGCAGCCCGGCCTGCACGTACTTGCGAAACGTGCCCTCGCTCAGCTGCGCCCCACGGGACTGGAAGAGCTCCACCACCTGACGGGCGGACACGCCGGCCGCATCGAACTCCCGCTCGATCTCGCTCAGCTCTTCGTTCGTCAGGAGAGGGGTCATGAGTTTGGCCTTCTCTTGAATGTCCCCTTTTCAGTGGAGTAGCGTCAATGGAAACCACTGAATGGAGACTAGGAGCCTGTGGGAAAGCCCTTCCGCCCCGCGGATGCGGTGCGGGCGATCGGCGCGACCAACGGGGATCGCTCGAGCGCGAAGCTGAGGGGGGAGTGCCGGACGCCTTCGGCAGAGGAAGGGTGGAAGCCTGGGGTGTTGCGGTCGGCTACTCTCGGTAGCGCCCTAGCGGCCGCCGACGCACGGGAGCGGATTCCTCGTCGCGCCCACCAGCTCGAAGACTCCCGAGGCGTCGAAGAGCAGCGCGCGGCGGGATCCCGACTCGATCTTCAGCCGCACCGTGCAACCTCCCGGCCGATCGGCGCGGGCGAAGGTCACGGTGCGGAGGCCGGGCTCCACCGAGACGGTCGTGGGCGCGAAGACGCGGAGCTCGAGCCGGCCTCGTCCCTCGACCGAGGCGCTGGCCCCGTCGAGCCCGCGGGCCGAGAGCAGGAGCTCGCCCGGAGCGGCAGGCTTTGGACGTGCTGCAGGCGGAGCCGGCGACTTCAACGGGTGGACCGATGCACGGTTTGCAGCGAGGGGTGCGTGTGCCTCCGCGGGGGCCTTGGAGGGCTCGGTTGCGACGGCCTCCGCCACGAGGGCGGGTTCGGGCGGGGAAACAGCGTCCGCCTGGAGGGCTGGCTCGGGCGCGTGGGCCACGCCCGCCTCTGCCGCAGGGGCTGGCTCGGTCCCGAGAACGCCGTCCGCGGCCATTTTCGCCGAATCGGGAGCGCTCGGCTCCGGGGAAACCTCCTCCGCGGATCCCTCGACGCGCTCGCTCTCCTTGTCGATCGCCGGATCGAGCGGAGGCGGGTCGCGCAGGACGAGTCCGAGGACCGCGGCGACCGCAAGGGCCGTCACCGCTCCCGCCGCCAGCACTGGCCATCGGCGCCTGGTGACCGGGCGCTCGGGCGCGGCTTCGGCGCGGGCAGGCGGCGGCGTTTCCGTTGCACGGGCCTTCAGCGCCTTGGTCTGCACGTCGGCGGACGGCTTCCGGCGGCGCTCGGGAACCACCGTCTCCGCCCCTGAGTCGACGGCAGGGGCAGGCGCGGCCTCCGCCGGTTCCGCCGGTTCCGCAGGCGGCGAGAGGCCGTCGAGCGCGATGTCCGTGCCCTCCCCTTCCCCCGCCCCCGCCCCCGCGAGCTCGGCGACGAGGCCCAGCTGCCGCGGGCCCACGGCGGGCGTCTCGAACACCGAGGTGCCCGAGGCGAGCCGGCGCTGGAGCTCGGCGAGGTCGATCTCGGACTGCGAGCGCACCAGGCGGAAGGTGAGATCCGCAAGCTCCCGCGCCGCCCGGCTGCTGTCGGGCCTGTCGGCCGGCTCGCGGGCGAGGAGGCGCATCACGAGCTCGTCCACGCTCGAGGGCACCTCCGGCGCGAACCAGGAAGGCGGGAGGATCTCCTTCTCGAGGACCTGCATCAGCACCGCGCCGTCCGACTGCCCGTCGAAGAGCGGCGCGCAGGTGAGGCACTCCCAGAGGACGACGCCGAGGGCAAAGACGTCCGCGCGCCCGTCCACCTCCTGGCCGCGGATCTGCTCCGGCGCCATGTAGGCGCACTTCCCCCGCACCCGCCCCGGCTGCGTCACGTGGGAGCGCATCGCCGCCTTCGCAATCCCGAAGTCCGCGAGCTTGACCTCGCCCTCCCGGGACACGAGGACGTTCTGGGGAGACACGTCCCGATGGACGATGCCGAGGGCCTTGCCGTCCGGGCCGGCGAGCCGATGGGCGTAGCCGAGGGCCTTGCCGAGCTCCGCGGCGACCTGGAGGCTCGGGGCCAGGCCCAGGCGCTCGCCCTTCGCCCGGACGATCTTCAGGAGCGCCGCGAGGGTCCTCCCCCTCACCAGCTCCATGGCGATGAAGTGGGTCCCCTCTTCTTGGCCGAAATCAAAGGTCTGGACGATGTTGGCGTGGTTGAGCCGGGCGGAGAGCCTCGCCTCGTCGAGGAACATCGCGGTGAACTGCGGGTCCTCCGCCAGCTCCTGGCGGATCACCTTGACCGCGACCTCCTTCTCGAACCCTCCGGCGACCGAGAGCGACGCGCGATACACGCTCGCCATGCCGCCGCCGCCCACCCTCTCGAGGAGGGTGTAGCGTCCAAACGCGGCAGGCAGCGACGCCCCGAAGGCGACGGCGATCGAGTCGGGTCGCAAGGATCCTTCTCTCCCCGTGGAGACTGACTTCGCTTTGCGTGACCGACGACCTTAGCACACCGTCGCCTGGTCGCCAGTTTGCCGCCCCTGCCCTCCGATCCGGCCAATCAGCTCCAGCGCGTTGACAAGTCCTCCGCCGCTCTTAAGGTAGCCCGCGAAACGGCCTACGAGGCTCCAAACCTGCGAGGAACAATGGGAAAGGTCATCGGCATCGATCTCGGGACGACGAACTCCTGCGTCGCCGTCATGGAGGGCAAGGAAGCCACCGTGATCGCGAACGAGGAGGGCCATCGCGTCACGCCGTCCGTGGTCGCATTCGGGAAGGACGACGAGGTTCTCGTCGGCCAGGTGGCGCGCCGCCAGGCGATCACCAACCCCGAGAACACGCTCTACTCCGTGAAGCGGTTCATGGGCCGCAAGTTCGACGAGGTCGCCTCCGAGGCCGACCGCATGCCGTTCAAGGTCGCCCGCGGCCCCAACGGTGACGTCGCGATCGACTCCCGCGGCAAGAGCCTCACCCCGCCCGAGGTCAGCGCCCGCATCCTCCAGAAGCTGAAGCGCGCCGCCGAGCAGTACCTGGGCGAGACGGTCACCGAGGCGGTGATCACCGTCCCCGCGTACTTCAACGACGCCCAGCGCCAGGCCACCAAGGACGCCGGCCGCATCGCTGGCCTCGACGTGAAGCGCATCGTCAACGAGCCCACGGCCGCCGCCCTGGCCTACGGCCTCGACGCCAAGAAGAGCGAGCTCATCGCCGTCTACGACTTCGGCGGCGGCACGTTCGACATCTCGGTCCTCGAGGTGGGCGAGAACGTGGTCGAGGTGATCGCCACCAACGGCGACACCCACCTCGGCGGCGACGACGTCGACGACCGGGTGATGGCCCACCTGATCGCCGAGTTCAAGAAGGACACCGGCATCGACGTCTCCAAGGACAAGATGGTCCTCCAGCGCCTCAAGGAGGCGGCGGAGAAGGCCAAGATCGAGCTCTCGTCCACGATGGAGACCGAGGTCAACCTCCCCTTCCTCACGGCCGACCAGACCGGCCCCAAGCACCTGAGCATCCGGATCACGCGGGCGAAGCTCGAGCAGCTCGTCGAGGACCTGATCGCGCGGACCATGGAGCCCGTGCGCCGGGCGCTCGCCGACGCGGGCAAGAAGCCCTCCGACATCGACGAGGTCGTGATGGTCGGCGGCTCCACCCGCATGCCCAAGGTGCAGGAGACGGTGAAGGCCTTCTTCGGCAAGGAGCCGAACCGCAGCGTCAACCCCGACGAGGTGGTCGCCGTCGGCGCGGCGGTCCAGGCCGGCGTGCTCTCCGGCGAGGTGAAGGACCTCCTCCTCCTCGACGTGACCCCGCTCTCCCTCGGCATCGAGACCCAGGGCGGCGTCTTCACCCGGCTGATCCCGCGCAACACCACGATCCCCACCCGGCGCAGCGAGGTCTTCTCCACCGCCGCCGACAGCCAGACCACGGTGGAGGTCCACGTGCTCCAGGGCGAGCGCGAGATGGCGGGGGGCAACAAGACCCTCGGCCGCTTCCACCTCGACGGGATCCCGTCGGCGCCCCGCGGCGTCCCGCAGATCGAGGTCACCTTCGACATCGACGCCAACGGCATCGTCCACGTCTCCGCCAAGGACAAGGCCACCAACAAGGAGCAGAAGATCACGCTCAGCTCCTCTTCGGGCATGTCCAAGGACGAAGTCGAGCGCGCCGTCGCCGACGCCGCCTCCCACGAGGAGGAGGACAAGAAGCGCAAGGAGGAGATCGAGGTCCGGAACCGCGCCGACTCGATGGCCTACCAGACCGAGAAGCTCCTGAACGAGTCCAAGGACAAGCTCCCCGCCGAGCTCTCGGCGGAGGTCGGCACCAAGCTGGCCGCGCTGAAGGAGACCCTCGAGCGCAACGCTCCCGCCGCCGACCTCGAGAAGGCGATGAGCGAGCTCACCGCGATCCAGCACAAGCTGGCCGAGGAGCTCTACAAGACGGTCGGCGCCGAAGGCCCCGCCAACACCGTGGCCCAGGACGAGCCTGCCGCGAAGGGCGGCACGAACGACGGCGTGGTCGACGCCGAGTTCGAGGAGACGCGTGAGGCGCGGTAGTCAGCCCCTCGCCGCCACACGAGGCGGCGAGTCTTTCGCCGGGCGGCCCGACGAGGGTTGCCCGGTGAATGGCGAGGCCGGATCGGAGCTTGGCTCCGTTTCGGCCTCGTCGCGTTTCGGCGTGCGGGTCGGCTCCTGCTCCCGCAGCTCACGAAGCCTTCGACGACGGGCGACCGCCAGGATCCCCGCGGCGGCAGCGAGGCCGGCGAGTACACCGGGGACCGAGATCGGGTTCGGCTCCGATTCCGGAACGCTTGCAGGAACGACGGCGGCGGACGGAACGACGCCCACGCCCGCCTCGAGGCTCGCGACGCGACCCGCCACGGAGACGAACCGTGCCCCGGAGGTGCTTCGCCTCGCGAGGAAGAACGCGGACCGGTCCCCCACCTGCCAGGCGTCCGCTGCGTCGGGATTCCAGAAGGTGAGCGCGCCGGCGCGCTCGAGCCCCTGGAGCTGCCGATCGATGGCGATGGTGGTGAGCGCCCCGCCCCCGTCGTCCGCCTCGCCCACCTGGATCACCTGGCCGAGGAGCACCAGGTCCGCCTGCGACGAGAGACGCTCGAAGGGCGTCGCCGAGGCACCGGCGGCGCCGCCGAAAACGAGCATCAGCAGGGAAAGGAAGAGACCCGGGAATCGCATCGGGCCCTCCAGGCTCGCGCTACTTCGCGGCGAGCTCGCCCTTCGCCGTACCGACCGCTCCAGTGAGCTTGGCCTCGAGGGTCCCCACCGGCGCCGCAGCGCTCAGCTTCACCGGGATCCTGCGGGCGTCCGTGGTCAACCAGACGGTCGCCGCCACGGTCGCGTCGGCCTCCTGCTGCTCCAGGATGTCGAGCTTCACCGGCGAGGCCTCGAAGGTCCCGGCGGGCGTGGTCACGGTCTCGGGCACGCCGGTGACGGCGCGCACCGTGATCGGCTTGCCCTTGCGCATGGAGCGGAACTCGACGGTCTGGCCGGGCTCGTTCGAAAGCTTCGAGCGCAGCAGGTAGAGGCCCGAGAGAGCGTCCTGCACGTCGCCGAGGCCGTCGTCGAAGTGGACTTCCTTCTCCTCGCGCTTCCCCTCCTCGAGGGTGCGCTCGCGGACGTTGCCCGACGCCGCGTCGAACTTCAGCTCGCGGCGACGCATGCCGCCCCGCTTCTCGGAGGTGAATCGGCAGAGCGACGGGGCGAGCCCGCCATCCACCGAGCACATCGCCTCCTGCCGCATCCCCAGGAGCGAATCCGAGGCGCCCACCGTCCGGCCATCGGCGGAGAACCGGAACCCGCCATCCGTTCCAGCATCCACCTTCAGCTTCGCCTCGGCCGTACGGATCCCGAGGAGACTCACGTCGTAGGAGAGCTGCTCACCGGCGACGAACGGGAAACTCCCCGCCGCCGGTGCCGACTTCGCGGTCGCGCCGGGCGACGTGGTCCTCCCCCCGGAAGCCACGCTGGCCGAAGCCAGCCCCGAAGCCGCGAGAGGTCCCGCCGCAACCGCCATCACAAAAACCCATTTCCTCACGACGCCCTGGCCTTCCCCACTCCCCGATGAATGGAACGCCAACCTGCCATCCAGCATCCACCATTCCCCAAGCTCCGTTCAACCCGCCCCCGGTTCCAGGCCCCCGCAGGGGCGGCGGTCGCCCCTTCTCCGTCGGGGCGGCGGTCGCCGGGGCCAGAGGCGGATCGCAGCGGCCAGGGCAAGGAGCCCGATCAGCGAGGCCCCGCCCTGGCCTCCGCAGGAGCAGCCATCCTGCGCACCGACGGGCCGGGTCCCGGAGGCCGAATTGCAGACCGAGGTAGGGCCACCCCTCGGATAAATCGCGCAGATCGCCTCGTTCTCGTCGTCCGACAGGCTCCGCTTGGCCGTCTCGCCGCGCCCCGCGGACGCGTACATCGTGGCGTGCGGATCGGGGGAGTGGTCGAGCCCGATGAAGTGGCCGATCTCGTGGGTGGCGGTGTTCTGCACGTCGGTGGACACACACGGGGGCCGCTGAATCGCGGTGCAGATCGGGGAGTCCACGTCGGTGAAGTCGAAATCGCCGGCGTTGAACTCGATGTCGGCGTGGAGGATCTCGCCGGTCTTGTCCCGAAAGGTCGTGGTCGTGACCGCGATCACCGCCGAGTCATAGCTCCAGCAGCCGAGCGCCGCGCAGCCTCCAGTGGTCCAGCAGGGATCGTCCGCGGGGACCTTCTGACCACAGGCCGCCGGCCGGAACACCAGGAGGTTGTGGTTCGGCCCCTTGCGCTCGTAGCCGGTGGCGCCGGACGCGATGCGGCCCTGGTCATGGAAGACGACGTCGGTGCACGCGACCTCCTGCCAGGTGGCGAACGACCGGGCGAGGGCCACGTGGGTTCGCTCGGGCCCGATGGAGGGCGCGCCCTCTGCCTGCATGCTCCAGTCGAGGTCCCGGACGTTCCAGAAGAGACAGAGATCCGTCCCTGGAACCACGCTGCGTACGAATGCGTGGGCGGGGCTCAACCAGAAGCACGCGATCAACGCCGGGAGCCAGACCCCACTCCGTACCGCCGTGCCCCCGCCCCCCGAACGCGGAGACCCGCCCCCCCGATCCCCCATCCCGCCCTCCCCGACCTACACCCTTCGAGCCTCCTTCCCGCGCGCGAGGCGGATGATCGCCGCCGCCGCGAAGAGGAGCCCGAAGAGATCCGTCGCGCCGCCCGCCGACGAGCACCCGACGGTGCTCGCGTTGCTGCGCGATCGGCCGGTGCCGCACTCGGCGTCGTCGCGGTGCGTGCCGCAGGTGCGCGTCGCCCGCCCCGAGGGATAGATGGCGCAGAGCGCGTCGAGGTCGTCCTTGCCGAGCACGCGCTTGCTCGTCTCCCCGATGGCCGCGCTCGGATACATGGAGGCGTCGGCGAATCGGCTGTGATCCAGGCCGATGAAGTGGCCGATCTCGTGAACGAGCGTGTTCTGCAGATCCATCGAGACGCAGCCGCGCTCGTCCGTCTTCTTGCAGGCCGGCCCGTCGACCGCCGTGAAGCGGAACGAGGCCGCGTTGAACTCGACGTCCGCGTCTTTGATCTCGCCCGTGCAGCTCGAGTAGGTGACGGTCGTCACGGCGATGAGCGCGTCGTCGAAGTCCCAGCAGTCGTGCTGGGCCGCGCAGCTCCCCTTCTTGAGGCAAGGGTCGCCCGGGGAGACGACGTCGGCGCAGCGCGCGTCGCGGAAGAGGATCGTGTTCGAGTTCGATCCACCCTGCGAATAGCCCACCGACCGCGGGACCGACGACTGCTCGGAGAACGAGAGGTCCGTGCAGCCCTGGCTCTCCCACGCCCGGAACGACGCGCGGAAGGCCGCGAGGCTCTCATTGGTGGAGAGGGGCCCACCCAGGGGCGAGGCGGGTGCCCAGGAGAGGCGGCGCTCCGGCCAGGAGAGGCAGATGCCGTAGCCGGGGACCGTGGACTGCTGCCATGCCGCAGCCGGCAGCGCGATGCCGCCCGCGACGAGCGCCACCAGGAAGGCGAGAAGGGATCGGGTCATGGTCTGACCGCCCTTACCTTTGCCTGGAGCTTGCCCACGGGCACGGGCTCGCGGAGCGGCGACTCCACGGGCTTCAGCGTCCCCGGCTCGACGAGCTCGAGGCCCGAGAGCTGCTGGACCGCGAGCTCGTTCCCCGCCGAATCCACCTGCACCGAGAGCTTGCCCTGGGCCATGCCCACGATGCTCGAGACCTTTCGGGACGTGCCGAGGCGGCGAAGGAAGACGACCGCGTCCTCCCCGACCTCGAAGCTGGGCGCGCCCATCACCTTCTGGTCGATCCCGTCGAGGGAGCCGCCGGGCACCTGAATCTCCAGGGTGGACCCCGGGTTTCCCTTCCACGCCTCCGAGACCTCGAGGGTCACCACCGTGTAGACCCGCTTCCCGTCCGGGGTGAACCTCGACTCGGTGGCCTTCACCTTCCCGCGGACGACGGTGTCCGAACGCTGCGTGAGCGCGTCCACCGAGAGGGGAAGCATCAGCGACGCGCCGGCCGGAACAGCGGCGAGAAGGAGCCCGAGAAGGACCAGTTGCAGGAGTCGTCGTGCCAATCGGGCCTCCGAGGGAGCCGTCCTTGGGCCGGTCGATGCGGGAACCATGCCGGGCTCTCCGGCACCTCGTCGATCGAGCCGAACCGGGGCGGACGATAGCACGGGAAAGGCGTGCGCGGCCGCAGGCGACCTGCTAAATCGGGCCCAATTCCATAGAGGTAGAATCCATGTCCGACAAGCCTCGCGTCCGATTCGCCCCCTCCCCCACGGGGTATCTCCACATCGGCGGCGCCCGCACCGCCCTCTTCAACTGGCTCTACGCCCGTCACAACGGAGGAACCTTCGTCCTCCGGATCGAGGACACGGACAAGGAGCGGAGCACCGACGAGAACACGGCGGCGATCCTCGAGGGTCTGCGCTGGCTCGGCCTCGACTGGGACGAGGGCCCCGACGCGGGCGGCCCCCACACGCCCTACTTCCAGTCGCAGCGCGGTGACCTCTACCGGGGCTACATCCAGCGCCTCCTCGACGAGGGCAAGGCCTACCCCTGCTACTGCACCGCCGAGGAGCTCGAGGCGAAGAAGGCGGCTGCCCAGGCGGAGAAGCGCCAGTACCGCTACGACCGCACCTGCCGCGACCGCACGGATCGGCCCGACCTGCCCCACACCGTGCGCCTCAAGGTGCCCCTCACCGGCACCACCGGCTTCGACGACCTGGTCTACGGCCGGATCGAGGTGGCGAACGAGAACCTGCAGGACTGGATCATCGCCCGGACCGACGGCTCCCCCATCTACAACTTCGTCGTGGTCATCGACGACATCGAGATGGGCATCAACCTCGTGATGCGGGGTGAGGACGGCCTCAACAACACGCAGCCGCAGCTCACCCTCTACCAGGCCCTCGGCGTCACGCCCCCCCGCTTCGCCCACCTGCCCTTCATCCTCGGTCAGGATCGCTCGAAGCTCAGCAAGCGCCACGGGCCGGTCTCGGTGACCAAGTATCGGGACGAGGGCTTCCTCCCCGAGGCGATGGTGAACTTCCTCGCCCGCATCGGCTGGAGCCACGGGGATCAGGAGCTCTTCACCCGCGACGAGCTGATCGAGAAGTTCTCCGTGGAGGCCGTCGGCAACACCGCCGGTGTGTTCCCCGCGGACAAGCTCGTGTGGATCAACCACGAGCGGATCAAGTCGATGGCGCCGTCCGACCTCGCCAGCCGCGTGGCCCCGTTCGTCGCCAGCGCAGAGCTCCCGGAGCTGCCCCGCGAGAAGCTCGAGGAGGTCTGCAGGCTCCAGCAGGAGCGCGCCAAGACCCTCGTCGAGCTCGTGGACATCTCCCGCTACTTCTTCGTCCGGGTCCAGCCCGAGGAGAAGGCGGCGGCCAAGTTCCTCACCGGCCCCTCGCTCGACTACCTGCGCGAGGCCCGCGAGGCGATCGCGTCGGCGGCGGGCCTGGACGAGGGAAACCTTGGCCCTGCCTTCACCGCCCTGGCCGAGAAGCACGCCGTGGGCCTCGGCAAGATCGCCCAGCCCCTGCGCGTCGCCCTCACCGGCGGAACGGCCTCGCCGGGGATCTACGACGTGATCGGCCTGCTGGGTCGCGAGGAATCGCTCGCCCGGATCGACGCCGTCCTTCCCGCGTAAGACGCGTCTGCGAGCGGGTTTCCGCCGCCTGTAGCGGGGCGGCGGAGAAAAAGTGACGAGTGCCGAATCTTTCCCGTTGACCGGAAACGCGGCCTCGCCTAAACACCCTCTCGTCGTCGCGGCGGCACCGACCAACGGCGAGGAAGACTCCTCACCCGGTCAGTGTTCACCACGAAAGCGAGTCCCGTTGGGGGATCGTCTAACGGCAGGACGTATGACTCTGACTCATACTATCTAGGTTCGAATCCTAGTCCCCCAACCAGATTCCCAAGCGGTCCACGAAGTAAAAAGGACCGCTTGACAGCAAAGGGAAGCGGAAGTAGAAGCCTCCCCCACAGACGGTCAACGAAGGGGAAACCCCGAGTTACCAAAATGATGTGTGGCCCGTTCGTCTAGCGGTTAGGACGTCGGCCTCTCACGCCGAAAGCATGGGTTCGATTCCCGTACGGGTCACCACCAGTAGTTGAAGGGCCAGCCAGTGAGAGGCTGGCCCTTCTTTTTTTCAGCGTACCAATCGCTTCGGAAGCCTGCGAGTCTGGCACTTGTTTCCTTGTGCTCAGGAGGCCCGAACTTGGAAATCCAGGCAACGCTCTCCGGATCGCGGGGACGGGACGGCGGCTCCACCCCGGCCCGTGCCGAGCGGATGGCCTGGCTGGTGCGGCTGCGCTGGACCGCGCTCAGCGGCGTCCTCTTCGCCGCCCTCCTCGCCCCCTTCCTCGGGATCGACCGGATCAACGTCCCGGTCCTCTTGGGCGCCGTCGCGGCGGGGGCCCTCTACAACGCCTACCTCGTCCTCGATCTGCGGGAGCACCCGGACCGGACCTGGGACCCCTTTTCCCAGGCGGTGGCGGACTTCGGCGCCCTGACCGTCGTCCTCTGGGCCTCGGGCGGCGTCCGCAACCCCTTCATCTCGCTGTACTTCGTCCACGTGCTCCTGGTGAGCGTGCTCTCCGGCAGGAGGGCCGCCCTCGCGGCCTCCGCGGTCGCGCTCCTCTGCGCCGGGCTGCTCGTGGCGGCCGACGCCGTTCCCTTCCTCCGGATCTCCTCCTTCACGGTCGATCCGAATCTCTCCGGGCTGCTCGACACGTCGGCCTTCGTGGTCACGCTCCTCGCCGCGGCCTACGTGGCCAACCGCGCCGCGAGCGAGCTGGAGCTGCGGCGGCGGGAGGCCAAGGTCCTCCGCCGCGCCCAGGAGCGGGACGCCGAGATCCTGCTCGCCGCCCTCGACCGGCTCGAGGTGGGCGTCGAGATCCTCCAGCCGGACGGCAGCCCCACCTTCCGAAACCGCCACCTCCTCGAGGGCAGCGCCCTCTCCCCTGCTTGCCCGCGGCACTCCCAGGCGTGCGAGACGTCCGGCACCGGATGCCCAGTGGACGAGGCGCGTGACGGGCGGAGCGGCTCGTGCCGCTTCTCGAGGATCGACGCGGGCGGGCGCGAGCGCGTCATCGAGCTCCTCTCCTTCCCCCTCTCCGACGATCTGCCGGCCCCCGTGCTGCGCCTCCACCTCGACCGGACCGAGAGCGTCCTCGCCGAGCGGAAGCTCCTCTTCGCCGAGCGCCTGGCCAGCCTGGGACGGACCGTCCAGGCCGTCGCCCACGAGCTCAACACGCCCCTCGCCACCATCCAGACCCTCGCCGCCGACATGCGAGCCGCCCTGGAGAGCGCGCCTCCCGAGGCCGCGGAGCTCGCGAAGGATCTGGACGAGTCCGCCCTCGTGATCCTCGACGAGATGAGGCGCTGCCGGGCCATCACCCAGGATCTCCTCGCCGGCCGGGAGCAGCTCAACGGAGGCGCCGCCAGCGGCCCTGCCAACGTCGCCGCTGCCGTGCGCCGCGCCTCCACCCTGGTCTTCGGGACCAGCGCATCAAGGAATCGCCTCGTCCTCGATCCGGCCCTCGATCGGATCTCGGTCTGGATGGGCCCCGACTCCCTCGTGCAGGTCTTCGTGAACCTGCTCCAGAACGCCGCCGACGTCATCGCGGCGCGCGCCGACGCCAAGGTGAAGGTCCACGGCCTCGCCCGCGACGGGCGCGTCTCGATCTTCGTCGACGACGAGGGCCCCGGCCTGCCGCCGGGCGCCAAGGACCGGGTCTTCGAGGCCTTCTACACCACCAAGCCGCCGGGAAAGGGCACCGGGCTGGGCCTCTACACCGCCCTCAGCCTCGTCCGTGAAGCCGGCGGCGAGCTCGCCCTCGGGCCCGCCCCCGGAGGCGGCGCTCGCGCGACCCTCGAGCTGCCGACCCTCCCGCCGCGCGCAGCAGGTATCGACGAATGACCGAACTTCGCCCCCGCATCCTCGTCGCCGACGACGACGCCGCCTTCCGCCTCGCCATGTCCAAGGCCCTCGGCCGCCTGCGCTTCCAGGTGGAGGAGGCCTCCAGCGGCGAAGAGGCCGTCGCCGCGCTCCGCGCAGGCCGCTCCGATGTGGCTTTGTTGGACCTCCAGCTCGGCGACCTCGACGGCCTCGAGGTGCTCCGCCGCGCCAAGGGGAGCCCCACCCGCGTCATCGTCGTCACCGGTCACGGCACCATCGCCGCCGCCGTCGAGGCCATGCGCCTCGGCGCCGTCAACTTCGTCCAGAAGCCCGTCGACGCCCCTGCCCTCCTCCCGCTCCTCGAGGACGCCGCCGCCATCCGCCCCGAGGCGCCGGAAGCGGCCACCACCGACGCCGCTGCGCTCGGCATGGCGGGCAGCAGCGCCGCCCTCGAGAAGATCCGCGGCCGAATCCGGAAGGCGGCGCCCACCGACGAGACCGTACTAGTCACCGGCGAGAGCGGCGCCGGCAAGGAGCTCATCGCGCGGGCGCTCCACCAGGAGAGCACCCGGGCCTCCGGGCCCTTCGTCGCGATCAACTGCGCGCAGGCCCACCGGGATCTCTTCGATGCCGAGCTCTTTGGATATGTGAGGGGCGCCTTCACCGGCGCGAGCCAGGATCGCCCTGGCCTCTTCCGCGAGGCCGCCGGCGGATCGCTCTTCCTCGACGAGGTGGGCGAGCTGCCCCTCACCGCCCAGGCAAAGCTCCTCCGGGTGCTCGAGACCCGCACCGTGAGGCCCGTGGGCGGCACGCGGGAGGTGCCCATCGACGTCCGTGTCATCGCCGCCACCAACCGCGACCTCGCCGCCGAGGTGCGCTCCGGGGCCTTCCGCGAGGACCTCTTCTTCCGCTTGAACGTGCTCTCGATCGAGGTCGTCCCCCTGCGCGAGAGGCGCGAGGACATCGAGCCCATCGCGCGGCACCTCCTCGGCCGGATGCGCAAGGAAGGCGGCCGCGAGCTGGCGCTGGACCCCGACGCTCTCGCCGAGCTGTTGCGCTACGACTGGCCGGGCAACGTGCGCGAGCTGGCCAACGTGCTCAAGCGCTCCGCCATCTTCGCCCAGGGCGCTACCATCCCCGCCGACGAGGTACGAGAGGCAATCGGCGCCTCGATCTTCGGGCACCCGGAGGCGAGGGCCGCACGCGAAGCGCCGCCGCCCCGCGAAGCCCACGAGGCGGACTCAGACCTCACCCTCGCCGACCTCGAGAAGCGCCACATCCTCGATACCTTCGAGCGGATGGGCGAGAACGTGACGCGGACTGCCCAGGCTCTCGGGATCGACCGGCGCACGCTGCAGCGCAAGCTGAAGAGCTTTGGCCGAGAGACCGCCGACGAGGGTTGAGCTCGCTTCTTCGCGGCTATTAGACGCCGCACCTCATCTAGGGTTGGTGTCCACAAAGGGGGAGCAGGGCGACTGTAGCGCAGGAGCCCTCCTTCGCCCGGTCGCGAAAACCCGAGGGCTGACCCGCGCCATACGTGGCGGATCGATTTCGGTTCTATCCCATCGCCGCATAGCTCCCGCAGCAATCAGGCACCGGCAGAGCATTCAAAGACCCGAGGTTGACCTACGAGTGGGCCGGCAGTGGGGAGCCAGCTCTTGCAAGAGCCATTATCGCAGACGCCCAAAGGCACACCGTCCTTCGCAGCCAAAACAGTCGGAGAATAGGGCAAACGGCGCCTGCAGACTACAAACTCAACTGCCAAATAAATTAACAATAAATCAATATACAATCAGCCAATATCAGCAGGCAAAGAATCTCCATTGCCCGAGATTACAAGATCGCCGATGAAAACCAGTTTTGCTCCTTCACCGAGACGGCGCAATCGGCGTCAGGAAGGATGAATACTTCTTGAGAGTTCAACCAAAAGGGGCCAGTAGTCGGAGTCCGGGACTAAGGCTCGAACGATGCTGGAGCCGATCAACTAAAGATGGACCTGAGCATTGGGCCGATCTCCTCAAACACCGAATCATACTCCGCCACAGACAGGACTTCATACTTTCTCTCCAACTCAATTCGCAGTCCACCGAAATCCACGTCGCAATCATCGACAAGTCCCATGATAAGCTGAGAGTCCTTGGGTCTATTTCGCTGAATAAAACTCAGCATTGACCTCAGATTCTC
This sequence comes from Vulgatibacter incomptus, assembly GCF_001263175.1. Taxonomy (GTDB): domain Bacteria; phylum Myxococcota; class Myxococcia; order Myxococcales; family Vulgatibacteraceae; genus Vulgatibacter; species Vulgatibacter incomptus. The sequence goes on from NZ_CP012332.1 coordinate 1,803,117, forward strand.
AGGATCCTGCTCCTGCTGATTGACGGTGTCAATAACGACAGGAAAGAACGAGTGACTCTCTTTTTCCCTTATCATCTTCAGAATTGAAAACACGTACGCAAGAACCAGGCGCGGCCCGTCGCTACCGGTGCCAGAAACAGAGCCGGCAACGCTCTTGTACGTGTGCTCGGGGACCGAGTGGACATTGAGCTCGAACAGGTGACTACGCATGTGCTCCAGATACCGTTCATTCAGCTTCCTCTGTCGCTTAGTATCAGTAAGAGCATTCCGTTCGAGTGTCGCTTGGCGAAGGCCCTCCTCGATCTCTGTCACCATTGTCTGAAGCACCGAAAGATCTTCGGTGATTATAGTTTGAACCTCGCGACGTCCCTCGTTGCGGATTAACTCCTGTAGCGTCACCTCCCCTTGTTTGGCCGAAAGCAGGGCCATTGTCTCTTCGAAAATGGACCGATGGGAGTCAAGATTCGACTGAATTGAGATTCGCTCCTTTTCGATGCCATCGAGATCAATTTCCAACTGCTCTTTAAGCTGAATGCACCGGTCTTCGTCAATCGCGATAGAAAAAAGCTCGACGAAGCCATTGTCGTGCTCAACTCCGCAGGTAGGACAGGCTATGGTCTCTGGCAACCTTGCGGAATACTCAAAATCACGATGAAGCTCGGCCTGCGAAACCTCCAGCATCTGCTGTTGCGTCCGAATTGCCGTCGCTCGCAACTCGCAATCAACCAGTTGATTTCTGAACTCTTCCTCCTTTGTCTTGATTTCGTTACATCGGGACAAGAGATCTTGAATCTCTGCCCTATACTCATCAAGATTGACGTTGAAGCTTCCGACCCTCAACCGAACGCCAACCTGAGACTGTATGCCTTGTAGCGCATCTCGCTTTTGTCGAGGCTCTTCAACAAGGGAGTTCAATCGCGCGATCTCGCCGTTGGCTTCATAGTATTCATCAGGCTTGAGTCCCGAATGATACTGCGCGACTTGGACGCGAGGGTTCCGGAACTGGTTGAGGTTCGCGAACGAATTCCAGGGAGCTCCCCAGCCCGTATCCTGATCGATATAGAACGGCAGAAAGAGAAAGGCGGGCGTGGCGCCGAGCGGCCTTTTCGATTGGTCGATCAACTGGAGGTTGAAGTTGAACGCTTTTGCGATGAATGGTGCAAGTCCAGCCGTCACCGACTTAAAACGGCCCAAAAACTGCATGTCGCCAGAAAACAATCCAAACGTCGACTTACTCCGAACGATCGCATACGAGAGTCCGTCGATGTCGAATTTGAGCATGGCAATTGGATCGGCCATCTTCCACTTGTTGCTGATTTTTCCTGGCTCTGCACCCAGCGCCCAGTAGAGTGACTTAATCAGTGACGACTTACCGGTGTCGTTCTTCCCTGTCAGGAGCGTCGCGCTTGGGTGGAAGCTCACTCGGCGCGCCTTTTTTTCCACCATCGAGAGGAGGCTGAGCTCGCGGAACTTGCAGTCTTTCATGCGTTTGCTTTCTGAGACTTCTGATTAGAGTCCTTGTTCCCGGCGACCTCAGCATCTTGATAGACCTCAAACAGGATTGCTGCAACGAGCTCCTGATGGCTGTATCCAGCGGGCTTCTGTGGGAAGTCATTTGCGATTTCGACTGCCATCGCATGTAGCCCAGAGTCCGGGTTTTGGACCTGATGGTTTCCCGCCCGTTCGCGGATTCTATGGCCCATTTTGCGAAGATCCGGACGATCCGATCTTACTGACAGCGCATAATGGCGCCGCCAGTTTTTTTTAATTATCTCAAGCTGCGCCCACGGCACCTTCTCCATTTGAAGCTGTTTGATGCATTCCGCCAAGCCATGATCTCGGGTCAAAGGAAGAGAACCGAGAATCATTGCCTCGAACTGTTCCCGAGTGATCGCGCGGCATCTGAGCAAGTCTTCGAAGGATGAGAAATTGCCTTCATAATTGCTTCGCCGCCTGATTTCCGCCGAGATCGTCTTAAAGAATGCCACATGGCCTTCCTTGAACCCCCTAGTCTCAGCAAACTTGACGACTCGGCCGAGGGTATGTGTCTCATGGTCCCCAACCGAAAGAACGGTCATTTCGAATGATGTCGAATCTTCGGCGGTTGAGATGTCAGCACCCAGTTCGGTCAGCAGTTTAGAGCGGAAGGCGCTTTTCTCGTCGTCGGACAGGCTCAGGAATTGAATTTTGGTCAACTCCGTAGCTTTCGATCCGTTAGGAAGCTTAAGGGCGAAAGTCTTGTCGGACACGAAAACGAGGTGTTTCAACTTTTCCTGAAAGCGAAGTCCGTTAGTAAATAGGCGACCAAGAATCGATGGTTTGAGGCCTTTGGCACCTTTCACTCTCCGAATTAGCCTTGTGTTGGTCCAGGGAGCGCTGCTTGTTTTGACCTGGTAGAGCGAAATGGTGGACGGACTGGATGACGAGTCGACGACTGCAACATCCTCGAAGTGTTCAAGAAGCAATGCGTAGTCGGCGTCGGCTGAATGCAGGTCAATGAGAAGGCATAGGGCCCACGATTTCTGGAAGTCGTACCGATTGCTTCCGCGGGCTCCGCTCTGATCGGGCGGGCATTCGCCGACTAGCAAGTCTTTTAGGTCCCCTACGCTTGGCCCTGAGATCACGCGACCTCCCCCGAATTTTCCGAGAGCTGCCGAACCGAAGGAGCTCCCAAGACTATTTGGTCTTGAGTGTACCGATGTTTTAAGCGTCGCGAAAGTCTTCTTCCTTGGCGTGAGTTCCCATCAGTCGGCGTGTGGAGGAAAGGGGCTCTCATCACATGTTCATGGGAGTGTGGGCTTGAGCCGCCCTCATGGACACCGACCGAGAGTCAGGTAGAGTGTCGAACATGGGCGATCAGTAGAGGAAGAGGCGGCTACGGAGGCAGTTCTCCGATGACGGGCGGGGGCCGCCCGCCTCGTCGTCGAGAAGGGCTAGTCGGTTTCGCAGGTGTCTAGAGACCTAGCAGGTTGCTGATGAACTCGATTCTCGAGCACTCCGCCGCCTGAGCCCCTCCTCGAGCTCAGGGAGGCGGATGATGAAACTGTGGACCTCGCGTGCCTGGGGCGCAGGATGCGGGTCGAGCCATGAGAGCAACGAGGGCGAGGCCTCGTTGAAGGCGCGCCTCCACTCCAGGATCCTCGCCGTTTTCATGCTGCGCTCCAAATCAGCAGCGACATTCGCAGCAGGTTGTAGGCCGCTCCTGTGAAGTAGGCGCAGAGTTGGGTGCGGGCGACCCCGCGATAACGCGTCTTCCGGAGCCCTCCGACGGTCTTCATCCAGCCGAGAATCTCCTCGACCTTTTTCCTGCAACGGTGGCTGTGGAGGTAGCCGACCTGTCGCGCGAGCCGAGCGTCCACGCTGAAGTGCCGGCGCTTGCGAGCCACATGCGGCACGACGCCCTCGACGTAGACGTCGCGCACGAAATCAGCGGCGTCGTAGCCTCGATCGGCGCCCAACGTTGCGGGGGAGAACCCGCTCTCCCGTTGGCGCTTCAGCATCCGAAGTGCCTCGCGGCGCTCGGCGCGGCCGTCCGCCTGCGAGATCGAGATGTCGAGGCAGAGGCCGTTTCGGTTCTCCATGAGCACGTGCCCGGACAGCGCGAGCTTCGCCTCCTGGCCCATGCCCTTGCGTGCGAGGCGAGCCTCCGGATCGGTGGAGGACTCGTGGGTCTGGTTGCTGCGCCTTTCCCCGTGGAAATCGACCGGCGGGTTGCCCGGATCGTCCGGCGGCTCGACGTCCTTCCCGCCCTATTTCTTGAAGCTCTTCATGGACGCCCACGCCTCGATGAGCGTGCCGTCGACAGTGAAGTGCTCGGCGGAGATCAGCCCCGCGTCTTTCGCCTGGCGAACCACGCCCTCGAAGAAGAGGCGCGCGACATCGGCCTTGATCAGCCGCTCCTTGTTCTTCGAGAAGGTCGAGGCATCGAAGCTCTCCTCGGTCATCCCCATGTCGAGGAAGAATCGGAACATCAGGTCGTAGTCGAGGCGCTCGCAGAACTGGCGCTCGCTTCGGACACTGAAGAGCGCGATGAGCAGGCACGACTTGAGGATGGTCTCCGGAGGGATCGACGGGCGGCCGGTGCCGCCGTACATGGACTCGAAGACGGGCGAGAGGCGCTCCAACTCGCGGTCGGCCAGCAGCTTGATCCGTCGGATCGGGTGGTCCTTGGGAACCCGCTGGTCGGGTCCGACCAGGGTGAGCATCGAGGCCTGTCGTTCAACCTTGCCGCGCATCGCATCCTCCACGAAGAGGCGCGATTCTACGCAGGCGCTCAGGAGCGGTCGATCCGTCCGGGGGCTCCCGGCGCTGGTTTTTTCAGCAGCCTGCTAGAAGCTTGCGTACAGCCGCCCCACGGCATCGCCTCCCTCGGCGGCGTCGTGTAGCAGACGGTGGCAGGTGCGGCAGACGGCAACCGCGTTTGGGACCGTATCGCGCCCATCGTTCGCGAGCCAGCGTAGGTGATGGACTTCAAGGTTAGGATCGCCATCGGCTCGCTTGAACGGTGTAGGGTTGCCGCAGCACTCGCACCTGCCTGCCGCCTCGCGGAGAACCCATGCCAGGACCTGCGGCGAGCGAAGAAGTTGCTCGGACGGCGGGGCTGCGATCTTCGCCGGGAATGCCTGGCCGATCGACTGCAACGGAGGAGGCGGCTGCTTTAGTAAATCACTCGCCGACGCCGTCATCTCGCCGGGATCTAAGGTGGGTTCGGCGCTCTCGGTGGACCAGCCGCGCGTCTCGCCATGGACCTTGATGAAGGGCAGCAGCGCCTGCTGTTTGTTCGAGTGCGGCTTGTAGCGCTTCACCCACGGCCAGCCCAACTCGTGCGGTAACGAAGAGATGTCCTAGAACTTGAAATCGACCAGGCCCTTGCTTCGGCGATGCAGCGCGCCTGGTCGGTTCTCCGCTTCGGTCTATTCGTTGGTGCCCACGGTTCCTCGTTTGGTGGGTAGGCCTCGCGGCTCCGAGCGGTGGTCAGAACGGAAGATCGTCAGATCCGGTCTTGGCGGGGCGTGTATTCCGAAGCTGCAGCCGCTCTTCGTTCGCGATGCTCCACTCGATACCCAACTCGGTTGCAATGTAGCCCGTATAGTCCTCTCCGCTGCTTGGGTCCTCTCTCCGAACCGACTCCACAAAATGCCGTCGCGCTAGCTTGTGTACGGCGACCGCTGTCGCAGCCTGAGTGAAACCCAAACGTTCCATCTCGTTCTTGAGATACCACACCGAGATGTCGTCATCTTCAGGCACAATCGAGTTCTGGATGACCAGAACGAGCGCCGCAACCTCGTGCGCCGAGAGCCCGCTTGTGTCCTTCATGGGCGGGAGGGCCGCAAGATTGTCCCTGTTCTGCTGCTGCGTCTTGAGAGATTCTAACCGCGTTTCGATCTGCTTTTCGAGAGCATCGAAGTCACTCGCGGACTGCCCGGAGTACGCGATTACCCTGCGATGCTGGATATCGAAAGGGTAGTGCGGATACGCCCCTTCTTCGCAAACGATCACCACGTCCTTTCGAGCGGCAAGCGCGAACCCCAGCTCGAACCAGACGTTTGGGTTCATCTGCGTCACGTCGGCAAGGCACACGTCACTCGTTCGGATCTGCTCCTCGATGGCAGTGATGGGAATCGTCACCGAGGGGTCGTTGTCAACTCGGTAGGCGTCAAAACCGGCGTTCTCTATCGCAGGCTTGAAGGTTTCTCTGAAGCGGCGATCAAACTTGCCCCCCTTGTCGAAGGGCTGGATCACAAAGCACTGTGGCACGATTTGCTCCGTCGGTCTGGCTTGTCGCGGCGATCTGCCACGCCGCGCTGCGGTGATTGCACGAGTGTCACGCGACCCATGACGTTACTTCGCGTTTAGAAGCGTCAGTTTCTTTCCTCTGCGAAGAACGGCCAGTTTCCAAAGGAGGAGCTGTTCGAGGTGCAGGCGAAAGCGCCGCGCAAGCGAAGTAGGTGCATCTGTCGAGCCCTCGCTCTCGAACCAGATCGGAAGCGCGGCGACGTGCAGGGTCTCCCATTCCGCACCGGACAACTCCCGCCATGCGCGATGCGAATGTCCACCTGAATGGCCCACAAGGCCGTGGAGGGCTGAACGCTGGAAGGCATACCAGCGACTCTTCAGGTGGCCTCCTTCACCGACGTAGACGACGCTGCTGTGGAGGAAGTCCGCTGGGCCGCGTGGCACACGAATCGGGAAGTGAGCGAGCAGGTACACGCCTCCGTGCTCGTGGACATGGCCGCCAAGGCCATCTGGGACGGACAGCCGGTCGGCCCAGCGGATCCACGGCGTGAACTCACCGGCAATGTTCGGTTCCGGCGCATCGGCATCGATACGCGGCTTCGCAGTTCCTGCCGAAACCCGGCTTGCGGTTCTGGAGCGGTAGGAAACGCTCATTCGGTCGGCCTCCCATCTGGGGCGTGGTCGTTCAGCAAGACGCACCAGCACGCGAGTTCCCTTCAGGATTGCTGCACGCTTCGCGCAGGGCGTCACCCCTCGCGTGCCACTACCTACCGGGCCAGCGCCTCCCGGCTCACCCGCTGTGCCGCTCCAACCCGGATCGATTGCAAATCGCCCGAGGCGTAGAGCTTGTAGACCGTCGCGGTGGAGACGCCGAGGAAGGTCGCGACCAACCGGACCGAGAGCAGCCCACCAGCAGTGGCCTGCAAGGTGGGGGAGACCTTGGCCCTTCTCCCCTGTCCGTCACTACCCTGCACCTAGTATGCACCAATCCGGGTGCGAGGCGGTGAGGCCGGTGAAGTGGCGTGCGAAACAGCCGTCTCGGAATCCCCAGTATTTTCCGGCAATTGCCCATCCGGTTCGACGCCGGGCAATCCCTCGACCCCGGTGACAAGCCCACGAAAGGCTTCCCAAGCTGGGGGCCGCGAGTTCGAATCCCGTTTCCCGCTCCATGTAGGGGCCCGGCTTCGCCTTCGTTTTTCGAGCCGCTCCGGGCCATCCTTTTTTCCCGGCGGGCGCGCTGAAACAAGCGGCGAGGGCCTGGACGCAGGTGCGGCTCGATGGAAGTTGATGCTCGGCCTCACCCTCCACCGTGGCGGTAGAACGCGGGGCCGAGGGCATCGGGCTCACGGCCTCGTGCAAGTCCTCGACGCCGGCCCCGCACGAAAACTTCATCGCCCGCTTTGCCGCCGTGATGGCCGCCGCCTGTGGAGAATGCGTAGAGCTTGCCCCTCGGCAGAAGTGCGCGCATACCGTCCACCTCCCGCTAGGCGGCGCCTTGCAGCTTGGTACAAACTATCGGTGCGCCAGAATGCGGCGCAGCGAGGCCTTCTTTGCGGATTTGGATCGATGCAGACGCGTGCCCGGGGCCGGTGAAGGAGATCGTCGTCCGCGCGGCGATTCGACTGAAGGTCCCCGTCGTCTTCGTGGCGAACCAGCCGCTCAACCTTCCCCGCTCTGAGTTCGTGTCGACGGTTCAGGTGGGCAGGGGCCTCGACGTAGCTGACGCCTACATCGCGGCTCAGGCAGCACGCGGAGATCTCGCTGTGACGCAGGACATCCCTCTGGCCTCGCAGCTCGTTCCCAAGGGCGTGGCCGTCTTGGATCCGCGGGGCGAGCTCTTCACCGAGGAGAACATCGAGGAGCGACTCTCCGTGCGGGACTTCATGCACGAGCTGCGCGAGGGCGGCGTGGTCACCGGGGGTCCAAAGGGCTTCGGCCCCCAGGATCGACAGCGTTTCGCGGCGACCCTCGATCGCGAGCTCGACCGCCTGGTGCGAGCCAGCGCGCGGCGAAGCTGATGGAGCGGATGGAGCGAATGCCGATCGGCATGTGAACTCCTTCAGCCCTGCGGAGCCAACGACGCCATCGTCACCCAGCATAGCGGACCACACGCGAGGCCGTTGGGTGCCACGAGGTCGTACTCAGGCGCGAAGCTCGCTTCTGCGAGCACGGAATCCAACTGGACGACCTGGAGATCCACCGCGCAGAGGACGCCGCGGAACATCAGCTCGGCGTGAACGATCGACTCTCCGTAGAACCGCCCGTTTTCGAGCGCGATCCCAGAAGACGAGCAGGGTTGCTCCCGACCGAAGCCGGTCGATTCGTCCGCCTCGCACGTGAACTCGTTCCCATCCGCGAGGCCCCGCACAACGACGGGCCGATCGGTGCGGAAGGTTCCAGTGAGATCGACGACGAACCTGTTGCCGCAGTCAACCAGGGTGCACGCGCGGGCCCAGCCGCAGCCCTCGGCGGTGCTGTCGAACAGCGCAACCGCCTTGGCCTTCGCGTCGTCGTCGAGCTTCCGCTGCTTCAGGTGAACCTGAATACCGGAGACGACGCCGTCCCGGATGTACCGCTTGACCGTGCTCCGGGCGATGCCCAGCTCCGCACCAATCCGCTTTGCGCCCCAGCCCAACCCAGCAAGGACTCGCATCGGCTGGACGACCTCCGCGTCGATCATCGGCACCTCCGCGACCTGCGGGGGTGTCACGACTCTTGCCTCCATCTCCACTCGAGCCTCCGTTTCAGAGGCCGGGCGCGGGGGTCAGAAGTTCTGTCCCGAGGGGGTCAATAGTTCAGACGCTCGACACACATTCAGCCTCAGGCGCGACGGGAGTGCAGTCGGACGCGCGCGGCGACGCGTCGGGAGGCAGCGCCCGCTGATCGTCCGCTGACCCCAGGCAAGACGCCTGCCCGCGCATACGGTATTGTGCTCTGATGAATAACCGCCTGCGCGCCCATATCCTTCGTTCCTCGATCCTCGCCGTCTTGGTCTTGTCCCTCGGGGGCGGGTGCTCGCCCAGCGTTCCCGATGGTTCGCCGGCAGCTTCGGCAGGCGCCGGCGGCGAAGGAGGCGGCTCCGGCGGCAAAGGTGGAGGCTCCGGCGGCGTTGGCGGTGGCTCCGGCGGCGAAGGTGGCGGCACCGGCGGCGTCGGTGGCGGCACCGGCGGCGTAGGTGGTGGCGGCAGCACGCAGAGCCCGGGCACGCACTTCGCTGCGACGGCGAGGGAGTGGTCCCTTCCTCCCGATTCGCCCTCTCCGGACGGCTTCTTCACCTTCGGCTACTACGACTGGACCACCATGGATCTCGACGGCGACGGCAAGCCGGATCTCGTGGTCTACACCGGCGCATCCGAGAGCAATCCGCACTGGCTGCTCTACAAGAACACGGGCAGCGGCTTCGCTGCGACCCCCACGGAGTGGTCCCTTCCTCCCGATTCGCCCCATCCGGACGGCTTCTTCACCCTCGCCTACTACGACTGGACCACGATGGATCTCGACGGCGACGGCAAGCCCGATCTCGTGGTCAACACGGGCGCATCCGAGACCAATCGGCGCTGGCTGGACTACAAGAACACGGGAACCGGCTTCGCTGCGACGGCCACGGAGTGGTCCCTACCTGCCGATTCGCCCCATCCGGACGGCTTCTTCACCTTCAGCTACTACGACTGGACCACCATGGATCTCGACGGCGACGGCAAGCCGGATCTCGTTGTGAACGCCGGCGCGTCCGAGACCAACCGGCGCTGGCTGCTCTACAAGAACACGGGCAGCGGCTTCGCTGCGACGGCCACGGAGTGGTCCCTTCCTGCCGATTCGCCCTTTCCGGGCGGCTTCTTCACCTTCAGCTACTACGACTGGACCACCATGGATCTCGATGGCGACGGCAAGCCGGATCTCGTGGTGTACACCGGCGCATCCGAGAGCAATCCGCACTGGCTGCTCTACAAGAACACGGGCAGCGGCTTCGCTGCGACGGCCACGGAGTGGTCCCTTCCTCCCGATTCGCCCTCCCCGAACGGCTTCTTCACCTTCAGCTACTACGACTGGACCACCATGGATCTCGATGGCGACGGCAAGCCGGATCTCGTGGTCTACACCGGCGCATCCGAGAGCAATCCGCACTGGCTGTTCTACAAGAACACGGGTAGCGGCTTCACTGCGACGGCCACGGAGTGGACCCTTCCTGCCGATTCGCCCCATCCGGACGGCTTCTTCACCCTCGCCTACTACGACTGGACCACGATGGATCTCGACGGCGACGGCAAGCCGGATCTCGTGGTCAACACGGGCGCATCCGAGACCAATCGGCGCTGGCTGCTCTACAAGAACACTCCGTGACGTGCGATCTCCACGACCGCCGCTAAGGCGCGTGCCGTCTCGGTGCGCCGGCGGAACCAGCGGATGGCTGAAATCCACGAACAGAGGGGCGCCCGCGCACGAGCAGGCGCATGATCGAGCGCCCCGGCGCTTCTGGCACCACACTTGCGCCGGCGGCCGAGGCACCACCGATCCGGTTGAAGATTTCTCCCGCCGACGATAGTGCCAGGGAGGGCGAGTCCATGCGCTCGACTCGCGCGCATTGGAGGAATCAGTGAAGACTGGCCGAAACGCCCCCTGCCCCTGTGGAAGCGGCAAGAAGTTCAAGTTCTGCTGCGACAAGGCGGCCGCCGCCGGCAAGGGCGACTGGTCCAAGGTCCTCCTGGCGGTCTCGGGCCTGGTGCTGCTCCTCGGCGCGGTGTGGATGGCGACGGTCATCATCGACTCGGACGCCTTCGACCCGAAGGGCCTGGTCTGGTCCGCCGAGCACGGACATTGGCACACGGCCGACGGCCAGGAAGCCGGAGGGGCCGCGGTCCCGAGGGCCCAGCCGCCTGGGCTCCCGCCGGATGGCAAGGTCTGGTCGCAGGAGCACGGCCACTGGCATGACGCCGAGTAGACGAACACCTCGCTCCCGATGAAAGTAGGACAAGAGGCGGTCGAAGCCCTACGCGCTGCGCCTCAATCCTCGACGCCCAAGGCCGATCCGATCGGAGCGCTCGAGATGCCAGGCTCCCGTACGATTCTCCTGAGCAGCCGATCGACCGCCTCCCATCCTTGATGGAGCTGGCCGCCGTCCCAGAGCGCGGGAAGCAGCTGCCCGCCCCTGCTCGAGAAATCGGTCTGCGCCTCGGCGTAGAAGACGTTGCGAAAGGCGATCCGATCGCCGAGTCCGAGATCGGCGACGAGGCGGCGTGCCGCTGCGCATCCGGGATCGGCGATGGCGTGAAAGAGCTCGAAGGAGGTCGTCATGGCAAGAGGGCGATTCTCTTCCGATCCTTGTCCCGACCGCAACCGCCGCGCCTGGCGATCTGCATCCTTGGCCCAGGTTCGGATTCTGCCCGTCACAAACGGGACGGGCATCTCGTCATGCTGGGCCGTTTGACGGCACCGAGCCTACGGCAGCGCGAACGCCTCCACGGCCCATTCGCTCGCGGCGTAGACGGTCGAGCCATCGTGGCTGACGATGATATCGTTGACCGTTGGTATGTCCGTGTCGGAGACGCGGCCTGTTGCGACCAGCTCGCCGTCGGCAGCGAAAACGCGCACGCGCCCACGCAGATCTGGGTCGAGGTAATCGTAGCCTACGACAATCTGGCGCTTCTCCGGGCGGAGCGCGAAGCGGATTGGGTTCTCGACCACCAGGTCGCCCAGGCGGCGCATCTCCGCGTGGTTCCCAGAGAGGACGATCTCCGCGAAGCCGTCGCGGAACTTGCCCTGGTTCAAATCGACGAGCGCCACGATCCAACCGCTCGAGCTCACCACCTCGCGAACGAGATAGGGGAACGACAGGACGGTACTCTCGTTGGTGCGGTGGTTCCACCGGAGCACCATGCCGCTCTCGTGTGGTTCTTCGCCGTACGGATCGAGGACGTCGTAAAGAACGACGAGGTATTCGTCTCCCTCCAGGTGGACGACCTGGGTCACGTTCTTCCCGAACGCGAAAGTATTGGTGATCCTACCGTCGCGATCGATCTCGTAGATCGAATCTTCCCACACGCCGGGGCGTAGGAAGCGAGCGCCGTCGGGAGTGAGCGCGGTGGTCTCCGCGCAGAGTGCAACACTCCGGGATAACGCCTCGGGGTGATCGAGGCGGACCGGCGCCGAGGTATGTGCGGAAGGGTCGACCCGCCACAACGACCGCTCCGCCGCCTGGGTCTCACCGAACCAGAGCGCGCTCCAGTCGTCGGTGGGGACGGGCCGGCAGTTGACGGCGGGTGTGTCGCAAAGGGGGCATCGCGTCTCCGAGATGGCCGTGGTCCAAGCGGTCTCTCCATTGGGCGAGAGCGCAACGACCTCTGCCTTCTCGTAGAAACCAACGCCCACGTAGAGCTCGCGGCTCTGCGGGTTCTCGAGAAGCGAGAGCGCCCTTCCCCACTTCCCCGCGGACTTCCACTCCCAGCGGCGTTCGAGCGTCGGAGTGTCTGAAGGCGAACCACAGCCGACGAGCGTCAGGAACGCGGTCGTCCACAAAGCGACAAAGAGTGTCTTCCCCATAGGCAGATTGAAGCAGGACCCACCGCTTCGGTCAAACCGGTCGCGGTCACGGTCGCGCGCCTACCGCACCGGCATCTCGAGGACGCCGCCTTCGTTGAAGCCGAGCCAGAGCGTGCCGTCCGGAGCCGTGGCCATCGCGGTCGGTCGATTGCCAGACCACGTGATCGCCCCGATCTGGAAAGGAGCAGAGAGCGGCACCCAATCCCTTTTGCGGCCGTCGAACACATAGAGGCGCGTGTCATCGGCACAGTAGGCGTTTCCGTCGGCCCCGACGTGCAACGTCACCAACTGGAAGCTGCAAGGGCCGCTCCCTGCGGGTCGCCACGCGCCCTCTTCGAGGCGAAGCACTCCATCGTACGTCGTCGCCCAAACGGTCCCTTCCTTGTCGACCTGGACCGAATGGAAACCATACCATTGCCGAAACGAGATTGGCCACACGCCCAGGCGTCGGCTCGTGCCGTCGCGAGGTTCGACCGAGAGTGGCCCGTTTGCCGAATCCCCGACGAGCGTGCCATCGGGGGCAACGGCGACAGGACCAATTCTGTGGCCCAGCTCGATCGTCCTCGCACCTGCACGCGTGAGCTCGAACAGCTGGCCGGACGCGACGACATATCGGGTGCCATCCGCAGCCGTCACGAGGTCGTCGAGGCGGAAGTCTTCAGGGAGCCCATCGAGCGATATCCGCTCCACGACGTTTCCGTCGAGGCCCACGCGCAGCAACTGACGCTCGGAACGCGCGAGGACGCTTTGATCCTCCTCGAACGCAACTTGGAGGATCGGAGCCGCGGCTTCTGTCTCGACGGATGCTTCGAGCCAGGCGCTGCTCCCCTTTGCCCGCAGGAAGAGCAGCGGGGCCGCCCCGCGCCCCTGCCGATTCGATGCCGCGATCGCCGCCGTCCCTTCCGGGCCCAAGGCAAGGGCAGTGACAGCGAGTCCGCCAGCGGGATCGCCGGCTGCTGCGGCTGGCAGAAACGCGTCACCGCCTGCCGGCAGTCGCCACATGCCGCTACCATTGAGCAAGAGAACGTCGCCATCTCCGAGCGCGAGCAGGGACTCGGTCGTGTAGCGATCGGATCGCACCGGCGGAGCAGCTACGAACGGGCTGAAGACGCCCCCCTCGTCGCGCACGAAGAGCCCCTGCTCGGTCGCAGCGATGTACCGGTCGGGGACATACGCGATGTCCCGGAGAGAGCGCGGAGAGGGCAGCCCTTCGGAGAGATCTTCCCAAGCGCCATCGAATCCCAGCCTGAGGAGGCCCTGGTTGCCCCAGGCAAAGAGCCGCCCATTGGAATCGCTTCCGACATGATCATTTCGTGGGGGCGGTAGCGGCTCCCAGGCACCTCCGGCCATCACCAGGCGAATCAACTCCGAGGGGCACAGCGCCGGGCCGCCGCGGCAATGCACGACCAGACCGTGATCCGCGGTGAGAAACATCCCAGATACGCTCACCCCTGGATCCGGGAGACGAACCCACGTCGACGCGCCCGCGGCACGGCTCCAGATTCGCCCCCCGTCACTACTCACCACGACCGCACCGTCGGCACTCACGGACACGAGTCGGCCGATGCCGGAAGAATCCCAAGGCCCGAGCTCCCGTATCCACTGCGCCTCGACGGGATCCCAATGGGCCACCTCCAGCCGAGAAGAACCCGGAGGGTTGGTTCCGCCGGTCACCCATACGCTGCCATCCGGTCCCGGCGCGATTTTCATGGGCCGGAAGTCCAATCCATCGTTTGCCGATCGCCACCCCATCGAGCCCGGCTCCCTGCGCAGCAAGGAACGCTGGCCGAGAGCCCAGAGGCTCCCGTCCGATGCAGCTACGACGTCCTTCGTGGTACGGGCGTCAGGCTGGCCGAAAGCCCCAGCGAGCGGCTGACCGCGTGCCGCGGAGGTCCGCACCTCCACGCGGTGGACGATGTCCGCACCGGCTGGGAGGCCGACACGTATCGTGTATTGCCCGGACACGGTTGGCGCTGTCCACAATGCGCTTGCGAATCCGGGCTCCAGCGTGCCGCCCGACGCGGACCATCTGAAGCGCTTGCTGGACAGGTCGTTCGTCCCCGTGATCCAGAACCTCTGCTGAGCGCCGGGATCGACGACCACAGCAGCCGTTGGTTCGAGCTGAGGAACGACCTCGATGGTCACTCTTGCCTCCCCTGACTCCTGATCGGCGGTAAACGCTCGGAGGACGTACTCGGTCGTGTACACGGGGTTGACACGAATCGAATCCACGGGGCTGACAGGGTCCGACCAGCCGCTGGCGTCGGCGAGAGAAACCCAGGCTTGCCCTCCGCTCCGCACGGTCCAGGACAGATCGACGGGACCACCAGGTTCGACGGAGCGTGCCGAGGCCCTCAGCGCCACCTGCAACGGCGTCTGCTGCTCATTGCCTGATCGCGACGGTTCTCCGCCGCGACAGCCGATGAGAACCGACGAGAACGCGACTACCCATGCGATTCGGCGCATGCTGAGCCCCCCAATTCGCGCTGAAGCGGCTCAGGCTATCACGCAGGTTCCGCCTATAAAGCGACAGAACCATCTGACACCCATACGACAGAACGCCGCAGTGCCCGCCTCTGCCGAGCGTCAGGGCGGCGTCGGCGCGTCTCGAATCGCGTGCTCCAGGTCGAGGAGCAGCTCGCTCACCTTTTCCTCGTCTCGCGCGAGCCCGAGCTCGCCGTTCCGAAATGCCATGGCGAGCGCCTGGAGCGACGCAGGGTGCTCATGCTCCGCGGCGCGCATGTAGCAGTCGACGGCCCTTTGCTCGTCGACCTCGACACCATCGCCCATCCGGTAGGCATTCCCGAGCGCGAAGAGCGCCTCCGGGAGCTCCTGAGCTGCGGCGAGCTTCAGCCACCTCGCTCCCTCGGACGGATCGTAGTCCGGCCCCGGCGTGCGAAACAGCAGGCCCAGATAATAGGCCGACGCGGCATCACCCGCCTCCGCCGCGGACTCGAGCCAGCGTCGCGCCTCCACCTCATCCTTGCGGATCCCTCCTCGGGCGAAGAGGAGCGCCTTGCCCAGAATCCGCTGCGAGCCCCGATCTCCGGAGGCCGCGGCGCCGCGCAAGTACATCAGGCCCTCCTCGGGCGGCTTCGAGGTCGCACCGTCGAGGATGGCTTCGCCGATCATCCGCTTCGCGTCCGCGTGCCCCGCGAGCGACAGGATCTGGAGCTCGAAACGTGCGCGGAGATCGCCTCCGGCGAACGCGCGAGCCCCGAGCGCGGCGATCCGTGAGGGCTCGCGGACGGCCAGGACCAGGTCGGCGGACGAACTGGCCAGAACAACGGCCGCCGCAACCAACGTTGCGGCGGCGATCAATCGCTTCGAATTCGACATGAGCGGTGGCGCTATTTGCTCAGGTCGATGGCGTACAGCGCGGTGCCCTTCCCGCTGCCGTCGTCTGCCATCAGCACGCTGATGTTGTTGAGGCCTGCCGCGGTGGCGACGTCGAGCTTGCCCTGAGCAGAGGCAAACGTGACCTTGCCGGACGTGGTGACCTTGGTGAAGGACCAGCTGCGGGCCGAGCCGTTCGCCTCGCGAGTGAGATTCCTCGCCTCCTTGACGAAATTGATCAACACGTCCCGGTTCGCGTCCGGAGAAGCGTAGATCACGTTCGTTCCGTCCAGGCCCGGGAACCCGCCGCCGCCGCTGCCGCGGTAGTTGTTGGTCGCGACGATGAGCTCGTCCGAATCCTTCAGGTCGACGCCCTTGTACTTCAGCGACTTGATCCGGCTGTCGAGCGGCCGGGTGACGTCGATCTCATAGCGAAGATCCGCCGTGGTCGGCACGTCGAAGTTGTAGCCCGGGAAGGTGCTGACGAGCGGCTGGTCTTCCGTCTTGGTGGGATCGATCTGGTTGAAGCGCGAGGCCGCCTTCTCCAGCCAGGCCTTGAGGCCGGCGCCGGTGACCTTCACCGCATAAACGGTGTTCGGATAGAGGTAGAGGTCGGCCGCGTTGTTGATCGCGAGGGAGCCCGCGTTGACGTCCGTGTAGTCACCGCCGCCCGCGAAGCCGCTCTTGAACGGAGCGCTCACCGAGAGCACGGGGAGGGAGGCGTACTGCGGAAGGTTCGCGTCGACATACGCCTTCACGTAGGCCGCCTGGGCCTGGTTGACGACCTGGATCGCGCCGACCTCGCCCACGTCCGCGAAGTAGGTGGTCATCCGGAAGTCGGTGCTGCCGATCGGCGTCTTGACGTAGGCGATGGCGGCCTCGTGCTCGGGCGCGATCAGCGAGGCGATCTCCGCGTCCGCATCGACGTAGGTCGCCGGCTTGTCGCCGGTCTTGGTGGCGCGCGCCTCGGCCTTCGTCTCGTCCTTGTTCACCGTCCAGTGGCGACCATCGTAGGTGAGCTCGAGCGCAATCACGCCGAGGTGCTTGCCCCAGAAGTTCGCCATCACCGCGGGGACGCCGTTGACCGTGCCCGCGACCTTGTCCACGCCAGGGAGGTTGAACTGCGTCGCGGCGCTGTTGGCGTCCGGGAAGGTCTGGTGCGAGTGACCGAGCAACAGGGCGTCGATGCCGGGGATCTGCGAGAGGTAGTAGCTCCCGTTCTCCATCGTGTCCGAGTAGGCGCGGTCGTCGAGGCCTCCGTGGGAGATGGCGACCACGAGGTCGGCGCCCTTGCTCCTCATCTCGGGGACGTACTTCTCCGCGGTCTCCTTGAGGCCGGCAGTGTAGACCTTGCCTTCGAGCCACCGCTTGTCCCAGTTCATGATCGTGGGAGGAGTGAAGGCGATGACGCCGACCTTGACGGTCGCGGTGATCGCGTTGCCGTCGGGATCGGTGGCGGAGACTTGCTTGTCGAGGATCACGTACGGCTGGAAGAGCGGCTTGTTCGTCTTCGCGCTGAGGACATTGGCGAGCACGATCGGGAACTTCGGTCCGGTGCACGACTGACCGCTCGGGTCGGGCGTGACGTCGACCTCGAAGCGGTTTCCGGTGACCTGGCTGAGGAAGCCGAGCCCGTAATTGAACTCGTGGTTCCCCACGCCGGCGGCGTCGTAGCCGACCGCGTCCATCACCTTGTACATGGCGAGCTTCTGGTCGCAGGCGATGGGGCTGACGATGGCCTGGTGATCGGCGAGGACCGTACCCTGGATGGTGTCGCCATTGTCGAAGAGCATCGAGTTGGGGAACTCGGCACGGGCCTGCTTGATGAGGGTGGCGAGGCGCTCGAAGCCGACGCTCTCGTCGTTGGTGAGCTTGTAGTAGTCGTAGCTACGGATGTTGGTGTGGAGATCCGTGGACTCGAGAAGCGCGAGCTGCGCGGTGGTCCCGGTCGGAGGGACCTCCACCGGATCGTCGGAGCTCGAGCAGCCGGCTGCGGCCAGAAGCCCGGCGAGGATGAGACTGTGGCGGATTCGCATGGAGTTCGCTCCCTGGTGAAAAGGCAGGCTGCTCTGTACCCTGCTGCTGAAACAGGGGAGCGCCTGCGAGGTCACGAGTTCGCGGCGGGAGCGGGGCGATGGCGGTGCGGATCGGCGCCGACCATGTTCTTCTCAAAGGCCCGGATTCGCATTCAAGGCGGTCCGGGCCTTTCTCTTTTCGCGGCGGGCGCTCTGATCAGAGCGGGATCGGGTCGTTGCAGAGGAAGAGCTCCACCGAGTCGGCGCTGCCCAGGCCGATCAGCTGAAGGCTGGCGCTGTTGTCGAAGGTGGATCGGGCGGTGCCGGGCAGCATGCTCATGCCGCACTCGAGAAGGCCGAGCGGGTTGTTGGTGGCATAGCGCTTGCCGTCCGGGCAGCTGATCGAATAGCCGGCCCAGTTTGCCTCCAGGTGGACCGTGCCGTTCGGACCGGTCAGCTCCATCGACGAGTCGCCGGAGTCGGTCTCCTTCTCCACGAAGTGGGCGCAGGTCGCTCCGCCCGAGGTGATGGTGAGATCCCAGTTCGAGAACTCGCCCATGGGGAGCTGCAGGCCGTCCTTGAAGGTGATCTTGTGGCCGCTCTCGTAGCTGCACTCGGTCCGGCCGGCGTTGAACGTGCCGTCGGCCTCGGCGAAGGCGGGCGGAGTACAAGCGCGGATGCTGTTGACTGTGGTGCGCCAGCAGTTGTCCTCCCTCGCCAGCCAGGCGCAGTCGAGGGCGTCGGCGGGGCCGCCGTCGTCGTTGGAAGCACCACAGCCCGAGAGAGCCAGCATCGCAACCGGAACCAACCACTTCATCATGACTCGTGCCTTTCGGACGGAGCCGGCCTCCAGCCGGCGGGTTTGACAGCTCGAACTGCCTCGATTCTCGCCGCGGTCGGCCAGCCTGTTGACGGGCCGAGCGGACTCGGACTGAACGCGCCGGCGGATGCAATCTTCATACACAGATGCAAGCCTGCGGAAAGACGAGGGATCGACCGAAACGCCCAAACGGCGGTTGGGACAGGAATGTCGTGGGCCGGCGCTGGACAGAATCGATCCCTGGCACCGTGGCTATAGTTGCCCCGGATGCCGGGGCGTCGTCGCGGCGCGGTCCGCCCTGGCACGGGAATCCGAACCAACGGAGGCGCATCCCATCCGACCGACGCCGTGGCCGGATGGCCTCGAGCGGCTCGAGTGACGACGAGGTGATCGCATGGACCTGGAGTTGAAGGGCAAGCGGGCGCTTGTGACCGGATCGACCGCGGGCATTGGATTGGCGATCGCGCGCAGGCTCGCGATCGAAGGCGCCGACGTGATCGTCTGCGGCCGCAGCCGCAAGACGGTCGATGCTGCAGTCGCGGAGATCGCGGCTGCAGGCGAGAGCGCCCGTGGCGTCGTCGCCGACTTGTCGACTGCGGAGGGCGCAGCGGTCGTGCTGAAGCAGGAGCCGGCGATCGACATCCTCGTCAACAACCTCGGCATCTACGAGACGAAGGATTTCGAGAAGATCACCGACGAGGACTGGCGCCGCTATTTCGAAATCAACGTGCTCAGCGGCATCCGCCTCGCGCGCCAGTACCTGCCCGGCATGCTGGAGCGGAACTGGGGGCGCATCGTCTTCATCGCCAGCGATGCGGCGCTCATGGTGCCGCCCGACATGATCCACTACGGCATGACCAAGACGGCGCTGCTCGCCATCTCACGCGGGCTGGCCGAGCGCACGCGCGGCACGCGGGTGACGGTCAACGCAGTTATGCCGGGGCCGACGCGCTCGGCGGGAATCGTCGATTTCCTGAAGAGCGTGGCGAGCGATCCCGACGCCCCGCTCGAGGAGATCGAGAAGGAATTCTTCCGCAAGGAGCGACCCACCTCGCTCCTCCAGCGGATGATCGAGGCCGACGAGATCGCCAACCTCGTCGCCTACCTGGCGAGCCCTATTTCCTCGGCGACCAACGGCGCCGCGCTGCGCGCCGAAGGCGGAACCACGCCCACCATCGTCTGACGCGGGCCACGACGAGCCGCAGATTGCCCTCGAAACCAGGCCTGGATTCGCGTGGCTATCGAGCGGTGCCGATCCAGTCGTGATCGCGCTCTCACGGCCCCCGCGCCCCTGTGATACGAAAAGCGAATGGTCGAGCTACGCGCCGTGACCCGGGAAGACATCGAGCGGTTCTTCGAGCACCAGCTCGATTCGACCGCCAATTGGATGGCTGCTTCCACGTCCAGCGATCCTGCCGATCGCGCGACGTTCGAGGCGCGCTGGGAACGGAATCTTGGCGAGCCGACCATCATCATCCGCACGATCGTGCATCGGGGCGAGGCGGTCGGTTACGTGGCCACCTTCCTCCGCAACGATTCGCGCGAGGTGGCGTACTGGCTCGGCCGGGCGCATTGGGGCCACGGGATCGCTACCGACGCGCTCGAACGATTCCTCACCGAGCTGCAGGAACGTCCGCTGCACGCTCGGGTCGTGCAGGACAACGTCGCTTCGCTGCGGGTGCTGGAGAAGTGCGGCTTCCAGCCAGTGGGGCGCGACCGCTTCTTTTCACGTGCCCGCGGCTGCGAGGTGGACGAGGTGGTGCTCGCGCTCGGGCCGAGCGCCATCAGCCCGTGACGAGGCGTCGGCCGGACGATCCGGCGCCTGCCTCCGTAGGGGGCGCGATCGCGAGCTCCGGATCGAGCAGATAGCCGTCGGCATGGCGCAGCAGAACGGGGGCCAACCCCAGCGAACGAAGGATGCGGATGGCGCTCCAGACCCGGGCGCCCGCAGCGGTGGGGAGGATCTTCTCGCCGGGCCAGCCGATGCTGGCGAGCTCGTCGCTGCTCGTCCCCGTACCTGGGGCACGCAGCCGGTTCTCGACGAGGCCACGGAGGATGAGTCGGACCGCGCTCCGCTTCCGCAGGTCCACGGTGGCGCCGTCGCCCAGGGCGAAGAAGGCCGCTTCCGGACCGATGCGCAAGACGGTCGGCTCGTCCCCTCCCGGAGCCGTCGGCTCGCGCTCGGCGAGCGCCTTTTCGAGGAGACGCCTGGCGACGAACAGCCCCTCGACGGTCTCCGGCGACGCGTCCGAGGTCGCGCTCAGCCGCTCCCGCAGCCGGGCCTCGACGGATGGCAGGTCCCCGCCGCCTGTGGCCGCGCTCAGCTCGATGATCCCCTCGAGGAGCGAGAGCATCCGTTCGCTGGCGGGATCGCCGACTTCGCCGAAGGCCGAGCGCGCTTCTTCGATCTCGCGGCGCGCCTCGTCGCAGCGCCCCAGCTTCGCGAGCGCCGCGGCATGGAACGGCAGCAGCGTGGCCCAATATCGTTGAGCGCCGAGCTCGCGCAAGGTGGCGACGCCTTCGGCGATCCGACGGTCGGCTTCGCGCAGATCGCCCCGCTCGAAGGACAGGATCCCCAAGTGCCCGGTAGCGATGCCGTGGAGCAGGCGGTTGCCGGATCGCCGATCGATCGACAGGAACGCGTGCAGGTGCTTTTCCGCCTCGTCTAGGTCGCCCATGGCGAGGGAGAGAGTGGCCAGGTTGATCGTCGCGTACGCGAGCGAGGCGACGTTCTCGAGGGAGCCGAAGATGCTGCATGCCTCCTCGAGCGCGTGCCGCGCGGCGCTGAAACGTCCACGATGGGATCGGATGCTTCCGAGGTTGAGGAGCGCCACGCCGCAGTAGCGGAGGTATCGGCCTTGGCGGAAGACCGCGAGGGCCTCCTCCATCCATCGTGCGCTGGCGTCGAGGGCGCCTCGGCACTCCTCGAGGGCGCCGAGCACGAGGAGCGCCTGCCCCTCGAGATAGCGATCCCCCACCTCACGAGCGATGGCCAGCGCCCGCTCGAGCTCCTCTCGCGCTTCGGGCTCCGCCGCCGGAACGCGCAGCGCGGCCGACGCGACGAGCAGGGCGCCCTCGCTCCGACCGCCGCGGGAGATGGCGAGCCCCTCGTCGAGGTCCTGCCGGGCGGATGCGACCTCGCCGCTCCGCTTGAAGAGGCGCCCACGCTCCCACAGCGCCCGCGCCAGGAGGGCTGGGTCGCCGTCGCGACGCGCCGCCTGCACGGTGCCGTCGAGGATCTCCCGCTCGAACGATGTCTGCCCGCCGCGGGTGAACAACGCCGCGATGGCGATGCCCAACCGGGCGGAGGCTCCGGGTTCGTTGGCGAAGGAACGCTGGTGGGCCACGAGAAGGTTCTCGCGCTCAAGTGTCAGCCAGCGCAGGGCCTCGCCGGCGTCGGGGCCTTCGACGCGCGCGGCCCACTCCTCGCCGGCAAGCGCGAAGTGGTGGGCGTGGAGGCGCTCGAGCTCCGCTTCGCCACCGAGGGCCGCGAGCTGCCGGGCGGCGAACGCCCGGATGCTCTCGTACATGGAGAACCTGTCGCCGTCGAGCTGCAGCAACGCCTTCTCGCGCAGCCCGTCGAGTCGATCGACGATCCCGTCGCCACCCAGGATCGCCTCCGCCGACTCGAGCGTGAAGCCGCCCACGAAGACCGACGCCCGCGCGAGGACGTGCTGCTCCGCGCGCGTGAGCAGGTTCCAGGAGAGCGACAGCGCCTGCGCGAGGGAGCTGTCTCCGGACCGCAGCAGATCGAGCCGCTGGTCGATCCGCTCGAGCAGCTGCTTGGGCGAGAGCACCCGCACCCGGGCCGCCGCCAGCTCGATGGCCAGCGGCACCCGATCGAGCCGTCGCACCAGCTCGGCGAGCGGCTCGCGCTCGGAATCGGGGAACGAGCGATCCGCCCACGCCTCCCGCGCTCGATCGAGGTAGAGGGCGATCGCGTGGGCCTCGTCGAGGGGCCCCAACTCGAAGCGCACCTCTCCCTTCACGCCGAACGGCACGAGCGAGGTCACGAGCAGCCGTAGATCGCGGCAGCGATCGAGCCACTCCTCGAACACCGGCGCGAGGGCCCGCGCCGCCGGATCGACGTCGTCGAAGAGGAGCAGCATCGGCCCACGGGCGGCCAGGCTGCCGACGATCGATTCACCGCGCCGCTCCTCTAGGCCGAGGCCGTCCGCGACGGCGGCGCGAAGCTGCGCCTGGGTCCTGCAAGCCCGAAGGCCGATCACGCGGGTCGGCACGTCGACCTGTCGGATCAACCGCCGGGCGAGGCGGGTCTTGCCCATGCCCGACGGCCCGGTGATGGTCAGCAGCCTCGTGCCGGCGCCGAGCAGGTCCCGCGACACCGAGAGCTCCCGGTCCCTCCCTACGAAGGAGGTCCGCTCCGGGAACTCACTGCTCGTGTCCAGACCCAAAGGCGACTCCGCGATGGCGTCGCCCGAGCATAACAGCCGCCTCACTCCACCGGGCGAACTCCCACGGCGTGCACGCCGAGGAGCACCTGGACCGCCACCGCGGTCGAGCCGTCGCTCCTGCGCAGCGGGACGGCGCGCCAGGCCTCGCCGGGCATCGGCACGCGCTCGCCGAGCGTCCCGTCCATCAGGAGGACCACCGCATCGGCGCGCCTGCGGGAGTCGGCGGACTGCGCGGTCACGAGGTGCGGTGGGACGGAGTCGCTCCCAGGCACGAAGACGATGGGCCCGCCGTTGCGGCGATGGAGGTGCCAATGGGGCTCGACCTCGGTGTCGACGCTCCAGGCGATGTCCCCTGTGGCGCCGTCGAGGAGGACCGCCTCGTTGTTGCAGGTGGTGGCCGCGATCCGCAGCACTCCCTCCTCCTGGAACACGTGGCCGAACCACGAGGCGCCCGGCAGGCTCTCGCCGTCGGGATCGACGGGATTCGGCTTGGGTGGCAGGAGAGACTTCCATTGCATGGCGCCGGTGAGGCCGTCCCGGCGCGCCACGAAGCCGTTGCGTTCGGTCGTAGCGCCTCCGAAGACCAGGCCGCCGGGAACGGCGCGGGCCCAGAGGCTCAGCTCGGTCTCCTCCGGGACGAGCCAGCGACGCACGCCGTCGGGGTTCACGACCGAGAGCGTGTTGGGGTAGTCGATGAGGCCGGGCTCGGTGCGCACCACGATCGCCACCTTGCCCGCGCCGTCGACCTCTCCGACCGAGATCTCGCCGTATTGGCAAGGAGCGATTGCGGTCGCCCAGGCCTGGTCGAACCTCTGGCCGTAGCACCGCAGAGTGCAGGAGGTCTGACCGGCCCGGCGGCCCTCGAGGACGAGGACTTCGTCCACCCCGTCGCCGTCCAGGTCGGCCACCGCCATTGCGACCGGCTCTCCGATGAGGGGCAGGGTCGCTTCCCGGATCCCATCGAGGGAGAAGCGCTCGATCACGCCTTCGCCGTCCGACCGCATGGCCCGTGCGGCCGCGACGATCTTCGCGGCGCCGTCGCGCTCGACGTGGGCCGCGGCCACTTCGACCACAATGCCCCATCGGCCGACCTCGAGGCGCCGGAACCACCGGCGTGTCCCCGTCGCGTCGAGAAGGGCGAGGGAGCCCTGGTAGTCGCCCGTCGCCAGCCAATCCTCTGCGCCGATCGGAATCGCCCCGGAGGCGGTGAAGAACGACCCGAGATCGTTCTCCCAGCGCAGCGCACCGGCGTCATCGATCGCCCGCAGCATCCCGTCGTCGCCGCCGAGCACGAGGGTGTCGCCGCCCACAGCGAAGGTGCGGATCTGCGCCCAGGTGTCGAAGCGGAACCGCACGCGGTCGGTGGCATCGTTGGCGAGCCGAACCGCGATGGCGCCGCCGGGAGTCCCAAGGTCGGGGTAGCCGGTCGAGAGGAGCAGGAGCGGCTCTCCGCCCCACTCCGCCACCTCCGCATGCGTCACGTAGCCGACCGTGCCCAGGCGCCAGCGCTCGGTTCCGTTGGCGTCGAGCGCCAGCACGATTGTGGGACTCCTCGCGATGTCGGCGGCCCAGGCGTCCCTGGCCACGACGAGGATCTCTTCCTTTCCGTCGCCGTCCAGATCGCGGGCGAGGATCTGCGTCACCAGCGTTCGAGTCGGATCGTTGCCGAAGAGCTTGACGTCCCTCTGCCACCTTAGCTCGCCCTGCCCGTCCCAGACGCGCAGCGGCCGGCCCCAGGTTGCCACCACCGTGTCGTCGATTCCCGAGCCGTCGAGGTCGACCCGCCCCGCCGCGATGGGCTGCTCGCCCGCGCCCAGCGCGAAGGAGAAGGCGGCTCCACCGTTGCCGGTGAGGCACGCGACCGATCCCGGCCGGCCTTGTCCGGGGCCGCCGACCCACGCGTCTCCCTCGTCCACCAGCAGGAGGCCATCCGAGCCGCTGCACGAGGAGCGGTGGACGAAGGTCGGCACCATCTGGACGGGGAGTCTCCAGAGCTCCTCTCCGGTCTCCGCCGCAAAGGCTGCGTCGCCGAAGTGCGGGAAGAAGGTGGGCCCCGCCGCGCTGTCGAAGACGGTGAAGAAGGGGAACTTCGCCTCGATGGGGATGCGCCAGATCACCTGTCCGTCGCGCCCGTCGAAGAGCGTCGCGTCGCCCATGCTGCTGGCCACCAGGAGGTTGGCGCGGCCGTCGCCGGCCGGTACCGCCGCGAGGTCGTAGACCCAGTCGTTGTCCCCGCCCAGAAGGAGGTTGTCCGTGGCAGCCCAGTCGGCGAACCAGATGACACCGCTTCCGTCGCCCGAGAACAGCAGGGGACGCCTGCCGCCCACCGCGACCTGCGTGGTTCCATCCCCCAGGAAGTCGGCGACCACCAGCGCGCCCACCTCCGCGAAGCCCTGATGGCGCCACTGCCGATCGAAGACGTATCCGTCCCAGCTGGAACCCGGGGTGCCTGCCGTACCGCCTGCCCCGCCCTCCCCGCCGCCGCCGGCGCTACCGCCCTCGCCGCCCTCGCCGCCCGCATCGCTGCCGCCGGCGCCGCCCGAGCCACCTTGGCCGTCGACGACGCGACGGCCCGACTCCTCGCCGCAAGCGATCGCGCCGAGGAGGAGGAAAACCAACAGTACCCACGTTCGCATTCGTCAATCCTCAGGGAGCCGCTACCGGGGTCGGCAAGGGGCGCATCCCGACGCCGCCCGTGCCGAGCTGGCCGGCCTCGCCCGCGCCCCAGCAATACGCGCCGCCCCCTTCGATCAAGCCGCAGGACGAGTCGCCCCCCGCACGAATCTCCGTGAACGCGAGCGCCCCGAGCGTCCGCGCAGGCAGCTGGCGGTCATTGAGATCGCCCGTGCCGAGCTGTCCGGACGCGTTGCCACCCCAGCACCACCCTTCGCCCTCGGCGTCGACGGCGCAGGTGTGGAAGGCGCCAGCGGCAATTCCGTCGAAGATGTGGTCGCCCTCGACCTGCACCGGCTCCGAGACCTCCCCCACCTCGTCGGGCGCGACCCGTGTGCCGAGCTGCCCTTCGACCGCGCGCCCCCAGCACCAGGCCGTCCGGTCTCCAGCCAAGGCGCAGACGTGGTTTCCACTGGTGGCCAGCTCGGCGAAGACATGGCCGCCCAAGACCTCCATCGGCGCGGCGTGGCGGGACGGTTCGCCGAAGAGAAGCGGCCCGATGCCTAGCGCGCCGGTATGGGCGCCCCAGCACCAGGCCCTCCCGTCGACGTCCAGGGCGCAGGTGAACGACGTCGAGGGGGCGATCTGGCGGAAGGCGTGCCCACCCGCCACATGGGCTGGGGCACGGATCTGGAAATCGGCGGTGCTGCCCGTCCCCAGCTTGCCGAAGAAGTTGCTCCCCCAGCACCAGGCGACGCCGTCGACGTCGATGCCACAGGTATGTGCATCGCCTGCCGCGATCGACGAAAACGTCAGACCGCCCGCGACGGGAAGCGGCACGGCGCTGTCGAAGATCATCTGCGATCTCTCGTCGACACCGAGCTGTCCCTCGTCGTTCGAGCCCCAGCAGTAGGCAGCACCGGCCGCGTCGAGCGCGCACGAGTGGCGGCCTCCGAGGGCGAGGGTAGCGAGCTCCAAACCGCCGGCGACGGGCAACGCGCGGCTCTCCATCATCATCTGCGAACCGACGCCGAGCTGCAGCGACGAGTTGTCGCCCCAGCAGAGCGCGCCTTCCGCTCCGAGACCGCAGGCGTGGCGCCCGCCCACCGCGATCGTGTCGAGGGAGAGCGCTGGCGCCGGCACGTCCCCGGTGACCGCCTCGAAGTCCATCGTCCCCACCAGGCCGGGGCCCTGGCGGCTGGTGGCGCGAACGCGGGTCGTTCCCGCGGCGAGGCCGCGGACCACGATGGTCGGCATTTCGTCCACCACAGCCTGGGACTCGATGGCCGCCACGCTCGGATCCTCGATCTCCCAGGAGATGTCGAGGAGGACCACGGGACGCGAGAACCAGCCGCCGCCCTGCTGCCCGCGCGCGCGGATTGTGGCGGCGCCCCCCTGGGCCACGACCACCTCTCCGAGGCCGGACGGTGTCTCCACGAAGATGGCGCTCAGCGGTTCGCCGCCGACCTCCAGCTCGATCGTCGCGGATGCGGCGCCGGCCGACGCCGACAAATGGAAGGTCCCGGGCGCGATGCCGGTGACCATCCCGGCGTCCACCGAGGCGATCGATTCGTCGCTGCTCGACCAGATCACGGACACGCCGTCGACGACCTCGCCGTCGAGGCCGCGCAGCGTGGCGACGAAGGACCGCGGCATCTCCTGGAGGAGGTAGGCGCAATCCGGCGCGCACTCGTCGGGGGCCTCCGGGGCAATCTCGATAGTCCCATCGAACTGCGGCATACCGCCGGTTCCGCCGGTGCCTCCGCTGCCGGCGTCGCCTCCCGTACCTCCGCTACCGCCTTCACCGGCGGGACCTCCGCTGCCGCCGGCACCGGCGCCTCCGCCGGCGGATCCCCCGGTTCCACCGGTTCCGCCCGAACCGGCGGAACCCGCCGATGAGCCACCGGACCCCGATGCGCAGCCGCCGGAAAGAACCGCGAGCGCGAGTACACCAGCCAGGATCGTTCGCAAGTTGACGCTCCTCGAAGAGGGAAACCGCTCGATTGTCCCCCCTCCGCCCCCGCGTCGCGCCTGATTTCGCCTGATAGTCGATCGAGGGAGCCCGCGTCGCGCCGCCGGCCGCGCGACCCTTTCGAACGAACCGCGGCGTTAAAGGTGATCAAAGAAGTTTTGTAGAGCCTGCTCCTGGCCGTCTCGTGCGGAATGGACGCCGGTCGCGCATCCGCTCGGACAAGGAGCGACACGACCTGCAAGGCGGTGGGCAATGAACCTGCGTCGGTGGCTGTTTGTAGGACTACTTCTTCTCGTCTCCTCTTCATGCAAGAACAAGGAGCATCTCGTCGCCGCGCCGAAGTTCGCGAAGCTCGAAGCGACTCCGAATCCGCTCGTGTTCGGCGATGTAGGCGCGGGTCTCACCCGGCTCATGAGGGTGCGCATCTCGAACACGGGAGATCTCGCCGTCGACCTGAAGATTCCGTCGATCGAGGCGAGCGATCCGGAGATCTTCTGGCTGCCGGCACAGGAGTACCCGAGCCGGCTCGACCTGGGCGAGGACGCGGAGATCACCGTCGCGTTCTCCCCGAAGGCCGACGGCGCGACCAGCGCCGCGCTCCACCTCCTCGACCTTGAAGGCGCCAAGCTCGTGACGGTACGCCTCGAAGGCAATGGAGGCGGCCCCTATCTCGCGTTCGATCCACCCTCGCTGGATTTCGGACGACAGCCGGCACGTTCGGAGACCAGGCGTTCGGTCTCGCTCGAGAACGTCTCGAACCCGACCGGCATCGTCCT
The DNA here is from genome assembly GCF_001263175.1 of Vulgatibacter incomptus. Lineage (GTDB taxonomy): Bacteria > Myxococcota > Myxococcia > Myxococcales > Vulgatibacteraceae > Vulgatibacter > Vulgatibacter incomptus. The sequence continues at coordinate 1,831,337 of NZ_CP012332.1, forward strand.
CCTCGACTACGAGATCGACGGCGAGAACGCCGATGCGTTCTCGGTCACACCGGTTGGCCTGCCCTCCGAGATCGGTCTCGAGGACCTCCAGCTCGAAATCGTCTTTCACTCCATTCGAGAGGGGGAGATGTCCGCGAACCTCGTGGTTCACACCTCATCCCCTGAGCAGCCCGTCCTCCGGCTCCCTCTCCATGGCGAAGGAATGCCTCCGGTCAACTGCCAGGTGACGATCGATCCCGCCGAGGTGCGCTTCGGCATCGTCGACTCCGAGGTGCTGAGCCAACGCGACATCCGTCTCGTCAACAAGGGCGCATCGGGATGTCCTTTGTGGGGACTTCAGTTCCAGGGTCCCGACAAATCCCTGTTCAGCCTGGCCGACCAGCCCCCCGACAACTTCGTCATCGCTCCTTCCGAGAGCCTCGTCCTGACCGTCGGGCTGAAGGCGCCGGGAAGGGACGGCGCGGTGCAGGCGGGCCTCTCCTTCGGCCTTGGAAACGGTGACACGCCCAGGCGGGAGGTTCTGCTCTACGCCCAGTTGGTCGCGGGTCTCGACCCATACCTCGACCCCATCACGCTCGAGTTCGAGCCAACGCCCATCGACCGGCTCACGGTCGGCATGGCGGCGGTTCGCCTGAGGCGTTCCGGCACCGTTAACATGGTGGGGGCGGGCTGGGGAAACCCCACGTCGGAGGCCTTCGACTTCGGACGATCCAGCAACTACGATGGGGTGATACGGGCAGATAGGCCCTACGCGATCCCCGTCATTTTCGAACCAAAGACGCTCGGCCTGCACACCGGCACGGTGGAGTTCCTGATCGAGGGTTTCGCCGAGCCGTTGCGGATGACGATCGTGGGCCATGGGATTGCCCCGTGCGGCGACGGTCCCTGCCAGTGGCCCAAGGCCGAATGCTCCCCGGACGGCGAAGTCGTCGCTGGCCGCCAGACAGCGGTCGTCTCCACGAATGCCGGCGCAGAGACCTGCCAATGGTCCGTCGCGGTAGGCGACCGGACCTCGAGGATGTCCGACACGGATCCTTCTTCGTGCCAGGCATCCTTCGTGCCCTGGATCGTAGGCGACTACCTTCTGGACCATATGATCGTCGGGGAAAGCGGGCGAGGCCACCGCTGCCGCATCCCTGTCCACGCGGATCCTCCGAAAGGGATCTGGATCGAGGCGAGAGACCAGGCGGAGTGGTTCACTCCCCTCCTCACCCTTCTCCACTCCGACGGTGGAGACCCGGACGACAGGGATTCGTGGATCAACTATTCACAGACTTGCAGCGCACAGGGAATGTTTCTGCAGGATTGCAGCTGGGACGACACTCAGGGCGATCCCTCCGGAGTGTTTGCGACCAATATGTATGGAGTCACCCTGATGGGCATCCGCGATCCCAGCGTCTCGCATCCCTATTTCGTGGGGATGTCCGGGCACGGAACGCCCTTGGAGCCCAGGGCTCTTCGGAGCCGGATCTATTGTGCGGGACGGCTCGTCAACGACGAAGACGTGAACTTCAAAAACGGAACCGAATTCCAGGTGATCGGTAAGCTCGAGATGACCTCCGCGACCACCTGCCAATTCACCCGCGACGACGCCCGCTGGTCTCTAGATTTCTAGGAAACCGAATGAGCTGCCCCTCGGCGCAGAGCCTGCGGCCGGGGGGCAAGCTGATTCCTTCAGTTGCCGGAAAATCTTCCCCTCGTGAATGGACGCGCGTTCGACCCGTTGGTAGCATCGGCCCGAAGTCACACCGGGCCACGCGGGAGAGTGCTTGCGGATCGCGTCGTCGAGGACCACACGGGATCGGACCCCGTTCATCGGGCGCAGGCGTGAACGCGCTCTCCTGGTCGAGGATCTCAGTCGAGGGACCGGGTGTCTGACGCTCACCGGCCCATCCGGGATTGGGAAAACGCGTCTCGCACGCCAGGTGGCAGCGGAGATGGCCCCCTCCTTCCATGAAGAAGGAGGTGCCTGGTTTTGCAGCCTCGCTGGTTGCCAGAACCGATCGGATGTCGAGGCCTCCGTCGCTCGCGTCCTCGGAATCCCGCAGAAACAGGGCGAGCAGCTGGCGCGTGCGATCGCCCTTCGTGGGCGGACGTTGTTGCTCCTGGACAACGCCGATTCGGTGGCGACGTGGGTAGGCGAGCTGACCGGCTCGTGGCTCGACAGCTGCATCGAGCTTCAGGTCCTGATCACTTCCATCTTGCCGACCGGCATGGAGGGAGAAGTTCGCGTCGAGATCGGCCCCCTCGAAGCTGCCGATGCCGTCGCCCTCTATCTGGAACGAGCCCATCGGGCCTGGGCGGATCGGACGTTTTCAGAGTCGGAAAAACCCGCAGTGGAAGAGCTGGTGGTCCGGCTCGATCGGATCCCGCTGGCGATCGAGCTGGCAGCAGCAAGGGTGCGTGTCCTTCCCCCTCGGGCGTTGTTGTCCCGGTTCGAAGAGCGCTTGGAGCTGCTTCGCTCTGCAACACCGGGACGTCACGGCTCCCTGCTCGGGGCGCTCACGCTGACCTGGGAGCTCCTCCACTCTCGCGAGAAGACCATTCTCTCCCGCGCTTCGATCTTCGAGGGTGGCTTTACCTATGAAGCGGCGACGGAGATCCTCGATGAGGACGCGAGCAAGGTCGAGATACTCGATCTCCTCGATGGACTTCGGAGCAAGTGCCTTCTCCAGCTCGATGACTCGGAGCCGCCTCGCTTCCAACTCTTCGAAAGCGTAAAGAAGTTTGCCGACCGTGAGCTACAACGATCCGGCCTCCAGAATGAGACCGTCCGGAGACATTCGGCGTACTTCCTCTCGAACAGCGAACGCCACGTCGAGCGGATCGAGGGTCCGGATGGATTGGATTCGATTCGCTGGCTCAAGACCGAGCGCGAGAACCTCGTAGCGATCCACTTGCGCTCCATCGACCTTGACCCGGCTCTCGCCGCGAGAGCTGGGCTCGCGCTCGCGCCGGTGATGTTCCTGGAAGGGCAGCCGCCTTCCGAGACCCATCTCGTGGAGACGACGCTCGATGCCGCGCGGCGGAGCGGCGATCCGAACCTCATCATCCGAGCGCTCGCAAACCGCGCCAACATGATTACGCCGCACGGGAGGATCGAGGCCGCGCTCGCCGGCGTCGAGGAGGCCCTGGCCTTGTCACGCCGCGTTGGGAACCGAGAGAGGGAGGGTCACCTGCTCGTTCACGCGGCATCGCTTTACGTTCGCAAGGGAGAGATCGATCCAGCCGCTCCTTTGCTCGAGCTCGCCCTCGAAATCGGTCGCGCCGAGAGTGAACCACTGATCGAAGGCATTGCGCTGATGGCCCAGGGGACGAGAGAGCTGGCCCGCCTGGTCCTCGACGATGCGGAGCGCCTTTACGACCAATCGCTCGAGATCTTTCGCCGGCATGGCTTCGTGAGGCGTGAAGGCGCTGCGCTGACGTGGATCGCTGGAGTCTGGACCAGCCAGGGACGGTTCCGTGAAGCACGTCGGGCCTTGCACGAAGCGCTCATACTCAGCCGGCAAATGGAGAGCCGCACCTACGAAGGCAACACCCTCATGAATCTGGGCGGAGTGGACCTGGCTGCCGGCCGGCTGGACGAGGCGGAGAGCTACTCGATCAAGTCCCTCGCGATTCATCGAGAGATGGGAAACCGGCATGGGGAGGGAATCGTAATCGGGCAGCTTGGCGTCATTGCGCTCGAGCGTGGAGACGTCGAGCTCGCCGACAGTCGCCTGATCCAAGCCGAATCGATCTTGAAAGAATGCGGCGTCAAGGGGTTTCACGCTGCGCTCCTACCCTTCGTCGCTGTGATGGAGGCGAGGGTCGGGAGATTGGCCGAAGCGCGAAGGAGCCTGAAGGAAGCGAGGGACTATTTCCTCTCGGTGAACGATCAAGGCAGTCTCTCTGCGGCGAATATCGTCGAGGGGACGTTGGAAGTCGCCACCGCCCGTATTCTTGCCTCCAGCCAAAGGAACGAGGCGGAGGCCTTGGTCGAGCGCGCCCGCTCGCGGTTGGTCGCCGCGTCGTCGCAGGAGTCCGGGAACGTGGGCGATCTATCCAAGGCCATCCGTCTGCTCAGACAAGACCTGGATCTCTGGGCTGCCGGCTCACGCGAACCGGGCCCTCAGGCTCCTGCGATGGGCCTCCGGGTTGGATCGGCTGGCGCGTGGTTCGAGGTAGCGGGAAACGAGCGTGTCGACCTGCGCCGGCGCAGCGCCCTCCGTCGCATGTTCGATGCGCTCGCCGACAAGAGGCTCAGCTCTCCCGGCGTTGGCCTGGATCCGAACGATCTCTTCGAGCTCGGCTGGCCCGGCGTGCAGCTCCACCCAGAGGTCGCCATGAAGCGGGTTTACCTCGGGATCTGGGCGCTCCGAAACCTGGGACTCACCAACGTGCTGCTGCACCAGACCGATGGCTACCTCCTCGATCCCAAGCTCCCGCTGCTGCGACAAAACGAGTAGGCCGACTTCATGGACGAGAGCCCGCGGGAATCCGCGAGCCCTCGCCCGAGCGAAGCGAGCGCGAAGGCGATCAACGAGACGATCGCCGCCTCGCTCCGACGCTCGCTTTGGCCGGGATCGTCGCCTTAGTCGCAGCGGGCCGCCTTGTTGGCGCAGATATCAACCTTGAGCATGTTCTTCACCTGCTCCGGCATCTTCTCGGGGCGATACGTGTCGGCCCTGACCTGGTCGTTCCGCCGCACCTCTACCATCTGCACGAACGAGGGGCGGGAACGCTCCGTCCTGATGTCATCCGGGAGGCGCGGGGGGGCCGCAGACGCAGCGACCGGGATGGCGAAGGCGATCAGAGCAAAAAGAGCATTTCTCATCGTTTTCTCCTCGGCGGAAGGGGCATCCTTCCACCGTTCCGCTCTCGTGCAGCAGGCATGCCGACCGGGTGAGGCGCCTCTTCGGGCGGTTTTCGGGCCTCTGGTTCGCAGCGCCGAACGCCAGCGGTTCTGCTTCCCGAACCCGTGTCGAATGGTTCAACAACCGGAACCTGGGCGGCAGTTGATCACACGAGCGGCGAGCCCGAGGCGCCGCCGCTCGTGCGATGAATCTCGTCGGTTCAGGCCGAGATCACAGCTCCTCGTAGAAGCAAGACATCCAGTCGTCGCATTCGTTCATGCAGGCGTCGACCGCGTCCGCCTCGGCGCCGCAGTGCTCCTGCAGGCAGGTCCAATCGTCGCTCTCGAGGCAACCCGAGGCCTGGATACAGGCATCGAGAGCCTGGGTCTCGGCACCGCAGGTGACCTGGGTGCAGCCGAAGTAGGCCGCATCCAGGCAGCCCTGGCACTCCGGGCTATCGGGATTGGCGCAAGCGCCGGTGTACGTCACCTGGCACTGGACCTCGTCATACCAGTCATCGGTCGCGGGGAACTGCGAGCTGGGCTCGAAGGTCCGAACCGCGAGAACCGTTCCCGGCGCCAGGATCTCGAACCGTCCGTCGCAGGGCGCCCAGCGCACGAGATGGAACCCGGCGCTCGCGTTCTCCGGATTGGAGAACATCCCCTGGGCCAGCTCCTGCGACGGGGCTGCGTCGAGGTAGACCAGGAAGTCGAGCCAGGAGATCCCGAACATCCGGTCCGGAGCGTCGATGCCGTAGTCGTTCACCGTGAAGGTGCCGTCGCCGTTCACGTCCTCGAAGGCGAAGATCTCCGCGAAACCGAGGTGAACAACCGCGTCGCCGTCCTCGATCGTCGCGAGGATCTCGCTGGGCGGCAGGGAGAATACGGACAGGTTGAACGCCTCGGGGAAGTTCCCCTGCAGCGGCGCCGACTCCGTCGCGAACAGCGGCTCGAAGGCCACGTCGTCGACCCTCGTCCAGACCAGCCCGACGTGAGGATTCACGAGGCCGTCGTTGGCCTGGGCAACCTCACCGGCGACGACGGCCAAGGCGACGTGCCCGGTCTTCCTCTCCACCTCCTCGTTGCACCCCGCCAACAGGGCCACCAGCGTGCTGGTCACCAGGATGTTCCCAATCAAACTCTTCATTGCAACCTCCTCGAAGGCGTCCTTGCGCCTCATGCGTTGCAATTCCTTGGACACCCGATGCCGCGAAACGGGCAAGGTTCACGGCTTACAAAATGTGTTCATGCTGCACGACTTCACGATGCAATTCTCGTAGGCAGCCGCCTCCTTCTCGCACAAGCTCGTGATGCAGGAAGACGACCAATCGCCGCTGCAGTGGCGTTCGACGCACTTCGCGAACCGTTCCTCGTCTCGCACGCAGATACCCTCGATACACGGGACGATGATAATCTCCTCCTTGCACCAATACGGCTCGCCCGGCTGCCCACACTCCGCCGAGCAGTCAGGTCCCTCCGGATCTCCTTCGGCCCCGGGAACCGTGGACAGGTCCGAAGCCGGAGGGAACATGGAGATCTCGAGGGGCGTGTCCTTTGACAAAAGAGGAAAAGGAGCCGAGCACTCGTCCGTGCTCGTGAGATACACTCCTGGCACCACGCCTTGCTTGCCGAAGGCGATCTCCTGGCACTCCGCCCTGCCCGTGGAACCGACGAAGATCAGCCACTGGCTGAAGGCTCCGCCGAAGGCGAGATCGGGGGGCGCGATCGTGTTGGTCAGAGGATCGATCTCCACCCGCCCGTTTCCGTCCACGTCGTCGATCGCGACTGCGACTCCCAGAGCCATCTCGCTTCCGTACGACGTTCCAATTGCCTTCCGTGGCGGAGGGTCCCAGAGATCGACCGTGAATTCCCTAGAGAGGGGACCGGCCGAAATCGGAGCCAGGATCGTCACCGCCTCGGGCTCGCCCATGCTGAGATCGCTGATGTTGAACCAAACGATCGCCAGATACGGATGGCGGATCGACGAGGTGCCGGCGTCGCCGACGAGGGTTCCGTGGAGGCGAACCAGCGGCTCTCCGCGGTAGGTTCCGGCGGCAATCGGATCGCCGCATCCGACGACGGCAGCGGCCATCAAGGGGAACAGTAGCTTTTTCTGCATCGTGTCCCTTCCTAGAAGAACATCCCCAAACCCGCTCCCGCGCGGAACGTCACCGGCGTCTCGGTTCGCCCCTGGCCCGGGAGGAAATACGTGAGGAGCGCGCCGTCGATGCGAAGGTGGAGCGGTCCCGCCAGCGGCGCCTCGATGGTGGCCAGGGGCCCCACCTGCAGTCCATAGGACCTTCGGTCGGGGGTCTGGCGTTCGTGGAAGGCCTGGTCGAACCACGAACCTCCCGCCTCGACGCCGGCGCCGAGACTGAAGAAGCCCAGGTCGAAGGCGTGGAGGGCGCCTAGGGAGAGCGAGAGCTCCCGGGTGTCGATCCGAAGGCGTTCGCCGGTCGTACTCGACGTCGATCGTCCGACGCGCCCTTCGATGGCGAGCAGAGGAAGGTCGAAGCGGATCCCGACGCCCATCTGGAACGCGCCGCCGAGCTCGAGGAGAGAACCGCGTACGCCGCTCTGGACGAAGGCGCTCCAGGTCGACGCCCTCTCCGTCCCTCCCTTGCGCACCACCTGGGCGTAATCGATCCGCCGCAACGAGCCGGGCTCGACCTGGGTGGTGGCGGATTCGGTCACGGAGATCTCCCCCTGGAGCAGGAAGTCGCGGCCGCGCTTGATCACCGAATACGAGCCGGGCCGCAGCGCGAGCCGGGCCCCCTTGGCATCGGTGGTCACCTCGGCGACCACCGACTGACGCGATCCTCCTTCGCTCACCAGCCACGATCCGCCTTCGGAAAAGGCGAGGATCCCCATCCGCCTCCCCGCCTGGACCGGCTGGGTGAGGACGAGATCGTCGCGTCCTCCGAGGTCGAAGCGGTAGGTGGGGTGTTGGGGACCGGCGGCGGTGGAGACCGAGGCCGAGAGGGTCCTCTCGGACGCGTAGGCGAAGGCCTCGCCCAGGGTCACGCGGCCGTCCCCGTCGTGGTCTGCCGCGCCGAGGAGGGCGGAGGCGAGGTAATGGGTGAAGATCGAGGCCCCGAGTGAATCCGACTCCTGAGAGTCCTCACCAGCGGCACTCGAGGTGAGAATCGCAACGCCTTCGGCGCTGGGCCTGTCGAACGCGATTCGGAAGGCGGGCCCAGGGCTTCCACCCTTGATTCGGGTGATCGCGCCGGAGCGACAGGAGTCGATCACCAGGACCCGGGCCGTCGCCGGCGAACCGGCCACCAGATCGCGAAGCTCCCGCATGTCGAGCCGGGTGCCGCCGAGGTGGAGCGATTCGGCGTCGCCGTGGCCGGAGTAATAGACGAAGAGGAGGGCCCCGCCAGGCTCCGACCGTACCCGGGCGTTGATCCCGATCAGGGCCCGGCGCACGCTCTCGGCGTCGGCCTGGGTGACGAGGAGCACGTCCTGCGCCTCGAAATCCCCCACGTCCCGGAGGATCCGGGCCAGGCGCTCTGCATCCGACTCGGCGTAGCGGAGCTGCACCTCGCTGCGATCCCCGGCGTTGGACCCCACCACCAACGCGAAACGGCGGGCGCCCTGGGCAGGCCCCGCCGCGAGGAGAACGAAGAGGAGCGCGAGGAGCCCCCTCATCGCCTGGCCACCTTTCGAATCAGCACCGACGACTGGCTGCAGCGGGGAACCTCGAGCTCCATCGCCTGAGCCGGATCGCCGCCTGCCTTGGTCAAGGCCTCCCAGCCGGCGAGCACCAGCGATTGGGCCGGGACCGGTCGTTCGCAGAACAGCGCCACGATCCGCTCCGGTCCCAGGGTCCCGTCGAGGACGATGCTCCCCGGTAGGACCTGGGCCTTCCCGCCGCCGACTTCGGCGCCGACCACGTAAGTCGTCACCGCGTGGGCTGCGTCGATCCCCACGATCGACACCGAGACCGTGGCCGGAGACGACACCTCGAAGCGGATCGCGTCCCCCGGAGCGAGCTCGTCCCCCGGCAGCACCCGATCGACGCGCCCCGCCGAAGAGCGGACGATCAGAGCGAGGGCGCCGCCCCCCTTCGACCGGAGCCCTTCCGTCGGCTCTTTCGAGGGAAGGATCACCACCAGCGAGATCGCCGCCACAGCGGCGCCTACGGCGAGCACGATCCGTCCGCCTGCCCTCAGGCCCAACCACTCCCGCAGGCGATCACCCCACGGTCGAGAGGCCTTCGTCTCTCTATCCGCCCGGCACAAGAGCTCGGCTGGAAGGCTCTCCTCCGAGACGCTTCGCGCCAGGGAAGAGAGCTCGGCACGGCGGCCGTCGCATCGGGAGCAGCTCCGCAGATGGGCGGCGACGCGCCAGGCGTCGGTCGTGCCGGCGAGCTCGCCGGCCAGATGCCGGTCGAGGACCAGATCCGAGAGGCAATCCTCCCTGCGGGCGGTAATGAAATCCAAGGACCCGCTCATCACACCACCTCCGCGACGGGCTCGGCAGCTGCAAGGGCCAGACGACGGAACTCCTCCAACCGGTTGCCCACCGTTCGGCGCGACGTCTTCACCAGGGCAGCTATCTCGTCGTGGCTCATCTGATCCACGTAGTAGTAGACCGCGATCTCACGCAGACCGTCAGGCACACGCCGGAGGATCCTCGCAAGGGTGAGGCGCTCGTCCGCGGTGGCAGGTCGGGCTTCCTCGTCCCTGGCGACGTGCTCGTCGAGAAGTCGGGCCCTACGGCCCTCGTCCCGGATCCGGTTCAGGCAGAGATTGGTGGTGATCCGGTACATCCAGGTCATTGGGGAGGACTCGCCACGAAAGCTGCCGCCCTCCTCGATCGCCCGGATGAAGACTTCCTGGAGCACGTCCCTGGCCCCCTGCTCGTCCCGGAGAATGGCCCGCGCCCTGCGGAGAACCGCGGGACCGTACCGGCGATAGAGCTCGTCGATGGCTCTTCCGTTCATGCGCAGCTACTAGGACACGCGGGGGCCGAAAACGGGCAAAGGTGATCCGAGAAAGAGATCGAAAGTTGAATCGGATCCCATGCGGGATCATGCCACGGGAGGCGTCTCCGCCTCTTTGGCCGGACGCCGCGAACGCCCTTCGAATCTCCAGCGGTAGAAGCGGGTCCAGAAGATGATCGCGATCCCGCCCAAGATGCCCGGGCCCATCCAGAAGTAGAGCGCGTATCGCTGCAGACCGAATCGCGGAACGTTGACGACAAGAAAGGCCGTCACGGTGCCGATGCACGCCCCGAGCATGTTGCCCATGTGCGTGTACCACCAATCCATCTTGGTGGCCGGGCCCTTGAGCCAGTATCGGAGCTGTCGGATCGCGAGGAAGACACCGAGCGCGGAGAACACGATGTGGAGCGTCGAATGCTCGACGATGCCCACGCCGCCGAGCGCAACCGCAGCCACGAGGAGGAAGGCAGAGGAGCCGGTGTCGAAGATGCTCGCTCTTTCGGTCGCTCTCGATTTCCTTCTCAACACCCGAATGCCGGTCGCCGCGCCATTTGCTGCGAGCAAGCCAACGAATGCCAGGAACCGTGCCCCGGCGTCGTTCGCCTCATTGTCATCCAGCAACCGTGCTGCGCAGATCGCCCAAGCGGCGAGCGCAGCGGCCCACATGGCGAAGGCATAGACCCAGCCGGCGCGCCGATGAACAGGGCTGCCCTTTCTGGCCACCAGCGGGATCCAGAAGGCGCCAAGAGCCACAACACCGGTAACGATGTGCGCCCACCTGATGACATTCACAGGCCCACAGCATACCTGGCGGCCAGCCCTAGTGCGTTGGAAACAGGGTGCGAATGGACTTCACCCAAGCGCGTGGGTTCCGACGCCAAGCGGTCTTCATTACTTCTACCTGCGCGAGGCGCCGTTCGCCGATCGACTGGAGGGCCAGAGCCCCGAAGTGCCTCGCCGATGGCTGCCGACCAGATGCGTGTCGACCATGCCGATCGCCTCCATGAGCGCGAACATGTTCGTCGGACCGACGAAACCGAATCCTCGAGCCCGGAGCGCATGGGCGAGCGCGGTGGACTCCGCCGACGAGGTGGGGATCTCGCCGACGGTGCGCGGGGCCGGAGTCGTGGGCGGCATGAACGACCAGATGTGAGCGTCGAGGCCACCCGCTACACGTAGGGCGAGGGTCGCTCGAGCGTTGGAAATGGTCGCGAGGATCTTGGACCGATTGCGGACGATCGCCGGGTCCCTCATGAGCTCATCCACCCGCGTTTCGTCGAACGTGGCGACGAGCTCCGGCTGGAAGGCCCGGAAGGCCGCGCGAAACGCCGCGCGCTTTCGAAGGATCGTCGCCCAGGAGAGGCCGGCCTGGAAGACCTCGAGGCTGATCCGCTCGAAGAGCTCTCGCTCGCCGTGGACAGGCATCCCCCACTCCGTGTCGTAGTAAGACCGGAGCAAGGGATCGGTCGCGGCCCACGGCGGCCTCGCCAGACCGTCTTCGCAGACGATCGCGCCGGAGCCCATCGGCTCGGCGGCAACATTGTCGGCCATTCCAGGCGTCGCGTTCATCGTCGTATCCCGTTCACCCCGCCTTGCGGCCAGGAGTCGTTCGACGCTCGAAAGGGTCCATCAGGCGTCGGAACCTAAAGCCGGCCGGAACGCCCCGCACTCCGAATCTTGCGGTCGATCTCGCGAACCGACGGGAACCTCCGGCCCGCCTCTGCGGGGGATGCATGGGCGCGTTCCTCTGCGCGAAAAAGGCAGACGCTCGCCATGGTCGCCGCACGATCGTCCACCCCGGGTGAGACCGAGGGAAACACCATGAAGATCCGCCATATCGCCAACCGACCAATCGGCCACGCCGCCGATGGGCGGCCGACGATCGGCTTCCTATGCCGATCGTCGGAAGCGAGCTGTGCGGGACCTCACGACGCTCGCGGGGCGAACGCGATGAGCGCGGCCCCCGCGAGTGTCAAAGCGGCTCCCGCGATGTCCCAGCGGTCGGGGAGCTGGCCTTCGACGAGCCAGAGCCACACCACCGCACAGGCCACATAGACGCCGCCATAAGCCGCATACGCTCGTCCGGCGGTCGGGTGGAAGGTCAGCAACCACGCGAAGGCGGAGAGGCAGACCAGCGCCGGGAACAGCAACCATGCGCTCCGATCCTGCCGCAGGACCATGAAGGCGAGAAAACAGCCGCCGATCTCGGCAAGCGCCGTGAGCACAAAAAGGCTGGCGGTGACCGGGTAGGAGAATGCGCTCATGCGCCCTCCCCTACAGCCGACCGGGAGGAGGCGGGAGCGAGCTCGGCCGTGGTCCTCCGATCGAAGTCCTCGCGCGCACGCTGGATCTCGAATCGATTCTCGTCCGCCCACGCGCCCAGCGCGCGCACGGGCTCGATGAGCGTGTGTCCCAGCGACGTCAGCGAGTAGTCCACGCGCGGCGGATTCGTTGGGAAGACCGTGCGTGCCACCAGGCCATCCCGCTCCAAGCCGCGCAGCGTGAGCGTCAGCATCCGCTGTGAGATCCCCTCGATCGCGCGTTTGAGGTCGCTGAAGCGCCTGGGACCGTCGCCGAGGAGCATGACGACGAGGACGCTCCACTTGTCGCCCACCCGGTTGAGAACCTCGCGGACGGCCAGACAGGACTCAGAGGTGTGCGTTGGTGACATGGGTGTGCCTCCTTGCGCCATTTCCGGCCGTCGTTATCCTGCCGCCGGTTACCAAAGGGAACTATCCACCAAGAAGTGACCGGAGTGAACCCCATGGGTTCCGCCCTCGCAAGGTCCGCGAGAGGTCACTTCGCGGCGCTTCCCCGCTTCCGAGTCGACACACGCAGGAGAACCTGATGTCCATTGCAGCAGCCGCCGTAGCCCCCACTCCCTCGAAGGCCTGGGGGATCTCTCTCTGGATCGCCCAGGTGCTCCTCGCCGTCATGTTCGGGATGGCAGGCCTGATGAAGCTCGCTACGCCCATGGCCGAGCTGGCAGAGAAGATGCCCGGGTTGCCGATCGGCCTCGTCCGCTTCATCGGCGCCTCGGAGGTTGCCGGGGCGCTCGGAATGATCCTGCCGGCCATCACCCGAATCCGCCCGATCCTCACCTCGGTCGCAGGGGCCTGCCTCGTGATCGTCATGATCCTCGCGGCGGGATTCCACGCGATGCGGGGCGAGCTCCCCGCGGTGCCGATGAACTTCGTTCTCGGGGCGCTCGCAGCGTTCGTTGCGTGGGGACGCCTCCGCAAGGCGCCGATCCCCCCGCGCTGACCCATCGCCCTTGCTCTCAGGCGGCGACGAAGCGCGGCATGAGCACGTGGTTCTCCAGGTGAACGTGCTCGAAGAGATCCGCCTCGATCTTCTCTAGCTCGGCGAAGAGAGTGCGGTAGCTGTTACACGCCCAGTCAGGGAGCCGGAAGTCCTCGGCGGCGGCCCGCATGCGCTCGAGGAGGCCGGCGACCTCCAGGTGGTCCGCCTGCATCGCCTGGAGCTCGCGGGCGACGACGGCTACGTCTGGCGCCTCGGCGAGCAGCGCCGGGAAGAGGGTCTCTTCCTCGACGTCCATGTGCTCGACGAGCGACTCCGCCAGCTCCGTGACCACAGCGTCCAGCTCGACGAGGAGCGGGTTGTGGTCCCCGTGCACGCGGCGGACCTTCATCGCGAGGGGCTGCACGAAGCGCAGGCTCGCGCGGAGGGGGACGTGGTACCGGGCGATGACGAATCCGATCAGATCCTTGGTCGAGCGAGTTCGCGGATCGGTTCCGGTCCCGGCGCGGTCCGCGCGCTCTTCGATCGCCTGGCCGAGCTCGGAGAGGAGCAGGTGGAGGTCGACCCGCTTCTCCTCCGCCGCTGTGGCGATCGTCGCCTGTCCGCTGCAGCAGTAGTCGATGCGATGGCGCTGGAACACCGCGGCGCATTCGGAGTGGTCGAGAACGAGCTGGGCGACGGTCTTCTGAGAGTCGAGCATGGAGCCTCCTCGGTTGTCCGACGTCTGGCATTGCACGGCTGGGGCCAACGCGAATCGCGCCGGATATCGACGCGCTATCGGATTCGACGGGCCGGCAGTGGCAGCTGCCCATCGGGGAAGGCCGTTGCTGCCCGCCCGATCGACACACGCGCGTTCGAGCAACTCGCCTTGACAGGATGTCCCCACAGCTCCATTTCGTAACGCATGGAACACGAACACGGGAGCACCTGCTCGATCTGCGGGCTCGTCCCCCTCGCCCGAGGCCTGCGCCGGGCGGACCGCGTGATCGCCCGGAGCGCGGCGATGCAGGAGCTCCTCAAGCGCGCGGCGCGATTCGCACCGAGCGAGGCGCCGGTGATGGTGCGGGGGGAGACGGGCACGGGGAAGGAGGTCATCGCCCGCACGCTTCACGCGAACGGCCCCAGAGCGGGCAAGCCCTTCGTCGCCGTGAACGTCGCGGCGCTCCCAGCGGAGCTCCTCGAGTCGGAGCTCTTCGGCCACGGCAAGGGGGCGTTCACGGGCGCGGCGGCCTCGCGGAGGGGGCTCTTCGAAGAGGCGAACGAAGGCACGCTCTTCCTCGACGAGATCGGCGAGATGGCGCTGCCGCTCCAGGCAAAGCTGCTGCGCGCGCTCCAGGACGGCGAGGTCCGCCGCGTCGGCGAGAACCGCTCGTTCGCGGTCGACGCGCGCATCGTCTGCGCCACGCACCGCGACCTCGCTTCGCGTGTCGCGGCTGGGCAGTTTCGCGAGGATCTCTACTTCCGGCTCAAGGTGCTCACCCTGAACGTCCCTCCCCTGCGCGAGCGGCCCGAGGACGTCCTCCCCCTCGCCCTGCAGTTCCTGGGCGAGGAAAAGCGCCCGCTAACGGGCTTCACGGAAGCCGCGAAGGCCCGGCTCCTCGCGCATTCCTGGCCGGGCAACGTCCGGGAGCTCCAGAACGCGGTGAAGCACGGTGCCGCGCTTGCGCAGGGCGCGCTCGTGGACCGCGACGATCTCCCCGAGGACCTCGAGTCCTCGGACCGGACACCCAGCGCAGCACGAGGGCAGGACGACGCGGACGCGCTCCAGGCAGCCGATGGGCGAGGGGCCGTTCGCGAGGGCACGACGCTGGATCGCGGCGGTCCGTCGGAGCACGAGCTGCGATCGCTTGCCGAGGTCGAGCGCGAGCACATCCTGCGGGTTCTCGACGCTTGCGGCGGCTCCCAGGCCGAGGCAGCGCGGGTGCTGGGGATCGCCAGGAACACACTCTGGAGAAAGCTGCGCGGCTTCGCCGAAACCGAGGCGGGCGGCACGCAAGGTGCACGGTCGTAGTGGCTCGAAGTGCGGAGATGTTTCCGCGCTGCGAGGCTGTTTCCAAAGCAGGTGCTCGACGAGGTCGAGCGCCGCGCGCCAAAGGAGAGCTGAATGATCGTGCGAATCGGTGGAGGCCGCGAGGAGCTGGCCGATCTGGTCGACCTGCTGCTGGACTGCCACGCCCGGATCCGCAGTTTCGCCGCGCTCGCTCGGATCGCGGGCGAGCGGGCGGACGCAACCCACGCCGAGGTGGTGGACGCGTGCGAGCGGGTCGAGCGCTACTTCGGGATCGCCCTGCCCCTCCATGTCGCCGACGAGGAGGAGAGCATCCTCCCCCGCCTGCGCGGCGTCTCCCCGGAGGTGGACCGCGCACTCGCCGACATGCACGCGCAGCACGCGGCGCACCAGGCGGGCCTGCACGCCATGCTGTCGGCTTCGGCTGCCGTGCGGCAGGATCCGGGGGACGCCGCGAAGCGGGCCACGCTCGTCGCAGCCGCAGCGCCGCTGGAGCGCGAATTCGCCGAACACCTCGCGCTCGAGGAGACCGTGCTCTTCCCGGCGATCCGCCGCGAGTGGTCTGCCGACGTACAGGCCGAGGTGGTCCGGGAGCTGCGCGCACGCCGCGCGTAGCGGGCCCCGCGAGCGCCTTGCGTTCCCGGCCTGGTCCGACCACCATCAAGAGCCTTCCGAGGACACCCGAGGAGCGTCCCCATGCCCGATCGCGAAGACCGGCTCCGCGCGTTCACCGTCGGCGAGCCGCAGGTGCTCGAAGGTCCCGTTGAGCTCGTCGAATAGGACCCCGCATGGCCCGAGCAGTTTATCCGCCAAGCCGCGTCCATTCAGCGCCGACACTCGGGATCCAGGTGAAACATGCCAGACGAAGAAATGAAATTCTTTCGGCTGCAGGACGACGTTTACTACCTGAACCGCTGGTACCTGGGGGACGTGAAAGACATCGACAACTGGTCGCTCGTAGCCGGCACGCCGCAGCCAGACGCGCCGTCAGATTCAGAAGTGGAAGTGTACGTCGCAGGAGAAGCGATGGACTTCACATCTTCGGAGGCCTACGGCGTACCGATCGTGAGCGCCAGAATGCGAAATGCGCTTGGGAATCCGCCGGGTGTCCGCTTTTTGAACGCGCGGATTGAGGGACAGGACGAAAGCGACAGGTATTTCGTCCTGTTGATCGAGTCGACGGTGGAGTGCGTCGACGAGTCCCACTCCGAATTCGAGCAGTTCACGGTCGATGATCCCGTTCGTCCCGACAAGGCAGGGCAATTCAAGGCGTTTTTCAAACTTGTCCTGGACAAGGCGAAGGCCAGCGCGTCGGGTCGACCCATATTTCGGCTAGCTCGTTTCGATTTGGCGATCATCGTCAACGCTGATGTGAAGAGGGCGATTGAGGAAGCGAGGGTCGTCGGTGCGGAGATAGAGGAGGTCTAAGGACGGCATTCCCCCGCCCCGCTTGCCGGGACGCTCGAGACGATGTGCTGCTCCTCACCCGATTCGGAGCGGTCCAAGAAGGGGCCGGTCTCGCCCCGGACGAGAATGACCGACACTCCCCCAATCCATCGACTGGGAGGCGCCGGCAAAAACCGCTACTTCGCGGCGGCGACGATCTTCGCGACAAAGGCCTCGTTGGGCTGCCGGACGCCCTCGAGCTTGCGAGCGATCGCGACGGTCGGGCTCCTCCTGCCCACAGCGCTCGTTCGCGCGAGCGCCGGGTGCGCGGGCGCGGGGCAGGTACGTGGCCAGCGGCCTCAGCTTCTCCATGGCAGACCAGTGGGCGCTGAAGCTCGACTTCGCCCGGCCTCTCGAGGACACCGCAACGTCGCCGACTTTCGAGGTTCTCCCGTAACCGGAGGTGCGTGATGAGCCCCGCGCTGTTCCGGCTCCTTCTCGCAGTAGTTATCGCCCTTTTCGCACCGTCGGCCGCACAGGCAATGTCTTGCTGCTCCGGCGGCCCGGCGGCGCTCACGCGCGGCAGGCTGATGGTCCTCGAGGACGCGCTTGTCGGCCTGGACCTACGAGCGAGCCACGAGCTCGGCTCCCACGACAGCGCCGGCAGCTTCGGCTCGAAAAGCGGCAGCGAGCTCGGCTTCGAGCAAGGCCTCTTCGCCGCGACGCGACTGTTCGGGCGGGGGCAGCTGTCTTTCCGCGCGCCGTTGGTCCAGACTTGGCGACACGAGTCGCGCTACCGGCAGCTGGGCGGAGGCCTTGGCGACCTCCAGCTCGCCGCACGGTGGGACCTCGTCTGGCCCAACGACGCCTTCGGGATCCCGGGCGTAGGCATCGTCGCCAGCGCCGTCCTGCCAACGGGCCGCGCGCCCGAGGATGCCACGGGGGTCCTCGGTGCCGACGCCACGGGCGCCGGCACGCTACAGCTCGCGGGCGGCCTCTCGGCGGAGCACACCTTCGGTGGTCGTTTCCTCGCCAGCTTCGCCGGTACCGTCGGTACGCGCGCCGCCCGGACCGTCCGCGGCACGGAGGTCCCGGCGAGCCTGCTCTGGTCGGCGAGCGGTGCCGCAGGCCTCGAGCTGCCGGGCGACTCCGTCGTCTCGTTCGGCGCGTCGTGGCTCGCGGAGCCGTCCGCCAGACGCACCTCGCTACGGCTCGCGCTCTCGCTCGGGACGCAGGTCACCGACGAGTGGAGGGTGAACCGCGGCGTCTTCGCCGATCCGCCGATCGACGGAATCGCCCGCAACCAGCCCGCGTCGCTGGGCGCGACCTTCCTGCTGATCCGCTCTTGGTCGTGAGCCCCCGCGCCGTCCGGAAGACGAATTCATCCACGTTCGGATGCACCTCGCTGGCGTTGCGAGAATCTCAGAAGGTGGCTCCCCAGCGCGGCGCCTGGCCGTACAAGTTGCTTCCCCAGCAGCGGATCAGTCCGTCGATACGCACGCCGCAGCTGAACATGTTGCCCGAGGTCACGACGGAGAATGAATCCTCGCTCGGGGCGAACAGGACGCCGCCCCAGTTCTCGCCCCAGCAGACGGCCCGCCCGTCGGAGCGCACGCCGCATGCGTGGCTCTTGCCGGCACTCAAACTGGAGAAGCTATCGACCGATGGTCCAGGGGGCGCCCGGCCTGTGCTGTTGTCGCCCCAGCACAGGACCTTTCCATCGCTGCGCAGGCCACACGAATACCGGTTCCCGGCGCTCACCTCCGAGAAGGAATCCCCACTGGGCAGCGAGGGAGCTTCCCCCTGTGTCAGCGTAGTTGTCGCCTCGTCGTGACAGCGTAGGTCGATCAAGTAGGGGGCGAAGAGCAGGTTGGAGATGGGTCGGACTCAGTACTCCGAGGGGTTCAAGGCGAAGATGGTGGAGAAGCTTACGGGGCCGCACGCGATGTCGGCGACTGCGCTTGCAAGGCAGTCCGGGATTGCCCAGGCGACGCTCTCCCGTTGGCTGCTGGATGCGGGTAGGCTCGGCGTCAAGATGGACGACCGCGACGACAAGAGCACCCGCCAGTGGACCAGCGAGGAAAAGCTGCAGGTCCTGATCGAGACAGCGAGCTTGAGTGATGACGAGCTCGGCTCGTACCTCCGCCAGAAGGGACTGCACAAAGCCCAGCTCGATGAGTGGCGCGCAACTGCCGTCGCTAGCCTTGGGAGCGCAGCAGCGCGTCGTTCTGTTGGGCCTGATGCGAAGCGGGTTCGCGAGCTCGAGCGCGAGCTCAGGCGTAAGGAGAAGGCGCTCGCGGAGACCGCCGCGCTCCTCGTCCTCAAAAAAAAAGTGCAGGAGATCTGGGGGGACGAGGACGACGACACAGACGGGAAGAGCGGAAGATGATCCTCGAGCTCCTCGACGAGGCTGTCGTCAGCGGCGCAAGATTCGAGAGAGCCTGCGAGGAGATTGGCTTGAGCGCTCGGTCGGTGCAGCGATGGCGCGCAGGAGCCGAGGACGATCTCCGATGTGGGCCGCTGACGGCGCCGCGAAACAAGCTCAGCGAGGCCGAGCAGCAGAGGATTCTCGCGCTCGTAACCTCGCCCAAGTTCCGGGATTTGTCGCCCGCGCAGATCGTTCCGCTCCTTGCGGATGAAGGCATCTACGTCGCTTCCGAGGCGACGATCTACCGCTTGCTCCGCAGGGAAAAGCTTCTGAAGCACCGGCAGGCGTCGCGGCCTCCGATGCGTCGCAAGCGGCCTGAGCATGTCGCCACCGGGCCGAACCAGGTCTGGGTTTGGGACATCACGTATCTGCGGGGACCGATTCGCGGCATGTTCTTTCGCCTCTACACGATCCTCGATCTCTGGAGTCGGAAGGTAGTTGGCTGGGCCGTGCACGACGTCGAGTCCGAGGAGCTTGCGAAGGAGCTCTTCGTCGAGGCCTGCCGGCGTTTGGACGTCAATCCGAACGGCATGGTGTTCCACGCCGACAACGGCGCGGCGATGAAAGGCTCGACCTTGCAGGCCACGCTTCAGGTGCTCGGCGTCGTCCCGTCGTTCAGCCGCCCCCGGGTGAGCAACGACAACGCGTTCGCGGAGGCGCACTTCCGCACGATGAAGTATCGGCCTGACTTCCCGTCGAGGCCGTTCGCCTCGCTCGCCGTGGCACGTGCCTGGGTCGAGAGTTTCGTCGCTTGGTACAACGCGACGCACCTCCACAGTGGAATCCGGTTTGTGACTCCCGCGCAGCGCCATGCCGGACAGGACCTCGCGATTCTCGAGAAGCGTGCTGGCGTCTATGCGGCTGCGCGCGAGCGATGGCCCGAACGCTGGAGCGGTTCTACGAGAAACTGGTCTCGCATTCAGCACGTAAGGCTCACGCCAGAGAGGACCGCGGCCGCATGACCGGGGAGGCGACAACTATGTTGACACTCACCGGCTTGGCCAGCGACATTGTCCCCCCAGCAAACCACCTTCTGGTCCGACCGTACGCCGCAGGCGTGCCCGCTGCCCGCGCTCACCCTTACGAAGAGGTCGTCACTGGGCGAGGGCGGTGCCTGGCCGTCTCCATTCCAACCCCAGCAGACCCTCCTTTCGTCCGAGCGCAGACCGCACGAAAAACTGCGTCCGGCGGTCACGGCCACGAACGAATCGGCGCTGGGCTCGACGGGGGCCTCCCCTGAAGAGTTTCCCCCCCAGCAGATCACCTTGCCGTCGGTGCGCAGGCCGCAGCCGTGGCCCTCCCCTTCGCTCAAGCTCACGAAGTTGTCGACGCTCGGCCCAGGGGGCGCCGCACGGTAGGCACTGAGCCCTCCCCAGCAGAGGATCTTGCTGTCGTCACGTAGAGCGCAGGCCTGCTGATCGCCCGCGCTCACGCTCGTGAATATCCCGAGATGCGACCCAGTTGGCGCCTGACCGTACTGATCGTAACCCCAGCAACGTACTCGTCCGTCCACGCGCACGCCGCACGTGTGCATGTCACCAGAGCTCACGCTCGAGAACGTCTCGACGGTCGGCCCGGCTGACCCCGCATAGGCAATCTGGCCCCAGCAAATCAACCTTCCGTCCGGGCGCATTCCGCAGGAATGCCTGGACCCGGAGCTCACGCTGGAGAACGTCCCTCCGGCAGGCGACGACGGCGCTTGACCCCATTCGTTGTCGCCCCAGCATGTGACGCTTCCGTCCACTCTCAGGCCGCAGGTGTGGTCGAAGCCGGCGCTGACGCTCGTGAAGAGCTCCGCGCTCGGCTCGGTGGGCGCCTGTCCGTAGTAGTTGTAGCCCCAGCACATGACCCTTCCGTCGGTTCGAAGGGCGCAGGTATGCCGACCCCCAGCGCTCACGCTCACGAACGAGTCCGCGGTCGGCTCCCTCGGGGCGGTGTCGAAGGTGTAGCCCCAGCAGACCACCTTTCCGTCGAGCCGAACTCCACAAGAAAAGTCGTCGCCGGCACTCACGCTGGAGAAGGAATCCACGCTCGGCGCCGTGGGAGCCTGCCCCAGTCGTTCCTTCCCCAGCAGATCACCTTGCCGTCCGAGCGAAGACCGCAGGAATGACGGGCTCCCGCGCTCACGCTCGTGAACGTCGCCGTGCTTGGCTGCCGGGGCGCCTGCCCGTACGTATTCGATCCCCAGCAGAACACCTGTCCATCCAATCGGACGGCGCAGCTATGCGATTCGCCCGAGCTGACGACGGAGAACGCGTTCCCCATCGCTCGCACCGCCGGTGTAACCCCCTGCGCCCCTTCGCCGACGAACGACGCGCGGTAATACCGGCTACCGGAGGTCGGCGGATCGAGATCGATCGCCGTCGTCAGAACCGCGCGGGGCAGGTCTGAATAGTCGGCGTCCGCGTCGGCTGCCGAGCGCTGCCACTGAATCTGGACGTTCGTCCCGACGCGACGGAACCCGGATACCGGCGCAGAAGCGGAACCGACGCTCGACGCCGCCACCGCTCGAACCCGATATTGGCTGGGAGCCGGTGGAGTCACTGACGGATTAGCGGTGAGACGCAGTTCGATGAAGCCCCTGACGCGATCCGGCACCGGGTACGGCGCAGGCACCACGACCGACCCCTTCGGCGCGTCGGTGTCATCGTACGTAGTCACGTCACCGATCGCGAGCCATGCCCTTCCGTCCCGTTGCAGCTCGTAGCCGGCGATCGCGGGCGCGGTACGAGCACCCGACCGCTCGTCTGACGGCGTCGTCTCGCCGAAGGCCGAGCGCGCGACGACACGATAGAGGTGCGCGAGTCCCGAACGGGACGCAGCGGGATTCCACTGGAGGGTGACCGAATCGGCCTGGGTGCCCTGGCTCGCCACGAGCCCGGTGGGCGCATCGATCGCGCCAGCGGTAGCGCCTTCGTCGTCGAACGAGGTCTCGTCCGGGCCGAGCTCGGCGATGCGCTCGTGGTCCCTAAAGACCTTCCAGCCGAGGATCCGCGGAGCGGCGCGTCCCGCCGTCGCCGGCTCCGAGGCGCTCGACGTCACAGCGGAGAGAGCGACCACCTCGTATCGATACGCGCGGCCCGCCGTTGCAACGGGAGGCGCCCAGCTCAAGCCAACCGCCTCTTCGCGCGGATCGACGATCAGCGACGGAGGCACCAGCTCGCCCGGCTCCGCCTCTTCATCGCGATAGAAGAGAGTGTCGACGATACCGAGCTCTACCCCGTCCCGCAGGACCCTGTAGGCCGTGACGTCCGGGGCTTCCCGATTCGCGCTCCGCTCCGGGCTCCATGCGCTGGGACCGAGCGTCGTCAGGGCGGCGATGGCATACCGATGCAAACGTCCCGGGCGGACTTCGGATGGGAGCCAGGAGAGCACGACCGAGTCTTCCCGCTCCTCGATCTGGACAAGCGGGGCCGCAAGGCTTCCCGGCGAGGCGGTTCGATCCAGGAAGGAGGTCTCGGAGACCTCGAGCGACGCCAGGGTCTCTCCGTCCCGCGCGAGTTGCCATCCGATGATCGTCGGTGCGCTTCGGCCCGCCTCCAGTGGCTCGGAGCGGCTTGCGCCCATCGCGCTGATCGCGTCGAGGTAGTACGCGTGCTTCGCCCCCGCGGCCGGCGCGGAGGACGTCCAGGCGAGCGCAATGGCTTCGGGTAGAGCCTCGAGCGAGGAGAGGGCAGGCGCCTGCACCGATCCCGCCGCGGCGGTCATGTCGACGTAAGCGGTCTCGGTCGCCGGGATCCGTGCGAGCTCCGCGCCGTCGCGGAACAAGCGAAGCTCGTCGACAATGGGCGCCGACCTTCGCCCTCGAACCGGCTCGGAGACCGCTTGGCCTCCGGCGCTGTAGTCCGCCACGAGCGAATAGGCGTACTCGCGTCCCGCTCGTGAGGTGGGCGTTTGCCACGAGACGCTCACGGCGTGGTCGTTCGCTTCGGCCGCGAGACCGGTGGGCGGCTCGAGCGATCCGGGCTCCGCGCTGAGATCGTCGAAAGAGGTCGAATCGCCGGGGAGCGCCTTGAGCTCGGTCCCGTCGCGCTGCACTCGAATGCTCCGCGGCGCGGCGCCAACCGGGAGTTCCCAAGAAAGCCGAACCCGATCGTCGAGATCCTGGCTCGCGGCCAGACGAAGGGGCGAGGGGTCGTCGCCGCCCGTTCCGGGGTTTCCTGGGTTGCTGCAGGCCGCGATGACGGCGATGGCGATGCCCGCCGTCAGGGCAATGGCTCCCCGTCGCACGGCGCTGGCCGAGCGAAGCAAAAGTGGAGCGCGCTCGTCGGTGGTCGCGTCGAAATCCATGGAATCCCCCCTCGAGGTCCAAGACTCGTATCGAATGCGGTCGCGCACTCTATACCATGCAACGTCGCATCACATTTGGATCTTGGGTCCCGGGGAGATCGATCGAGCTTCGCTACGGCGACTTCTCGAACGATTCGAGGAAGGGATGCCGGCCCTACCCGAGATCGAGCAGGCGGAAGACGGGAACGCGCAGGTATTCCGGCTCACGGTAGCGCTGGCACGCGTCGAAGAGGAAGCCGAGGACGCTCTCGGCGCTCGAGAGCAGGGACGGATTCTCACGCTTCCATGCGTCGAAGCGCTCCCGCAGCCCCGGCTCCACCTCGAGGAGCCGCTCCGCCTCGTCCTCGAAGACGTAATCGCTGAAGCGCTCCTTGCGGTTGAGCACGGCGTCGAAGAAGCCCCAGCGGAAGAAGCTGTCGTGGGCGAGGGGCTCGAGCGTCTCGACGACGTAGCGGGCGCGATCCTGGTCGAGCGGGACGATCCAATCGCCCGGCTGCGCCTCCCAGGCGAAGGCGTCCCGATCGAGCTCCAGCTCCTCGTGGAGGTGGCGTCCCTCGAACGGCGTCGGTCGGGTGCGGAACGAGCGAACGCGATACGCCTCCACCTCGAGGCGCGTCGGCACCACGATCCTCCGCAGCTCCACGCCGTTCAGCCGCAGCCGCTCCACCACTTCGCGCCACGCCTGCGGGATCGCGTACCCGGCCGGCGCATCCACTTCATCCGCCGGCACGAATCGATCGAACCAGGGGATCTCCTTTTCGAAGGGCGCGTTCCTGTCGTAGCGGAGCCGCTGGTAGGTCCCGAGACGGCTCGCCTCCCAGCGCGCCTCGTAGCCCTTCAGGCGGAAGGTCCTGGAGCGCGACTCGTCGAGCCGCCATCGCAAGGGCCACGTGCGCCGGCTGCGATCCGTCGCGCGGGTCTCGGCGCGAAGCCGCATGATCTCCGGCCCGTTCGCCACGGTGAAGTCGAGGGCCGTCTCGATGAGCGCCCTCATGCTCCGGAGGCGCTCGCCGAAGGGCTTGAGCATATGCGTCTCGGGCATGAAGCCGATTGTCTGGTGCAGCGCCGCCCAGCCGGTGGAGAACCGTGGCGTGTCGAGGAAGTCCTCGATGCCGTCGTCCGGAATCTCCTTTCGCGTGTTGATGTACGGGCACATGGGAAAGCCGCGCCCCGCCATCTCCTCGTACAGGTGCGGCAGCATCCGCTCGCGCAGGAAGCTCCCGAGAGCGCCTCCGAGCTTGTCCGGCTGGGTCGCGATCAGCGTCATCGTGTGCTGATAGTCCGCGCCGTTGGACGTGTGCGTATCCACGAAAACGTCCGGATCCCAGGAGGCGAAGAGCTGGTTGAACGTCCGCGCGTTGGCGCTGTCGCACTTCACGAAATCGCGGTTGAGGTCGAGGTGGCGGGCGTTCCCCCGGAAGCCGAAGAGCTCTGGGCCGAGCTGGTTCACGCGGCTGGAGTCGTTGCGGTTCAGCGCGCCATCCACGTTGTAGATCGGCATGAAGACCAGCACCGTGCTTCCCAGCGCGTCGAGTCGCGCCGGCTCGGCGCAGAGGTCACGCACCAGCATCATCGTCGCGTCGATCCCCTCCGGCTCCCCGGGATGGATCCCGTTGTCGAGGAAGAAGACCGTACGACCGGCCCGCTTGATCGCTTCGCGGTCGAAGACCCCGTCCGACGAGACCACGCCCACGTGGAGCGGTAGCCCTACGTCCGTGGTCCCCACCGCCTCGAAGCGCAACACGCCGGGATGGGCCTGGGCGAGCACCTCGAAAAACCGGATGCACTCCGCCCAAGTGGTTGTCTGGTTCCCGTTTCCGAGCTCGTAGGGTGTCCGCACGTCGACCTCACCAGCCGTGCCCGCCTGACGGCGGAGCGCCCGACTTTCGTCGACACCCTACCCGTTTTTGGAGGCAATTGGCGCAGGCGGACGAGCGCGACCTCAGACGTGTCGCGGCTCGCGCGGGCCCGCCACGACCCTCTTCTCCGCTCGCGCCTTGGAGCGCACCAGCGAGTATACGCCGCCCGCGATGAGCCCGCCGACCAGCGGCGCGAGCCAGAAGAGCCAGAGCTGCCCGAGGGCCGCGCCGCCCGCGATCACCGCGGGGCCCGTAGAGCGCGCAGGGTTGATCGAGGCGTTGGTGACGGGGATTACTGCGAGATTCGCGAGGAAGAGCGCGAGGCCGATGGCGAGCGGGGCCAAGCGCGCCGGCGCGATCTTGCTGGTGCTCCCGATGATGACGGCGACGAACATCGCGGTGAAGACGACCTCCGCAATCAGCCCCGAGATGAACGAATATCCGCCCGGCGAGTGGGCGCCGAAGCCGTTGGTCCCGAAGCCTGCGTGGACCGAGAACCCCGGCTGCCCGTTGGCGATGAGGAAGACGATTGCGGCAGCAGCGATCGCTCCGGCGACCTGCGCGACCACGTAGGGGAGCACGTCCTTGCCCGGGAACTTGCCGGCCGCCCAGAGGCCGACCGTCACGGCCGGGTTGATGTGGCAGCCGGAGATGCCGCCGATCGCATACGCCATCGTGAGCAGGCTGAGGCCGAACGCGAACGACACGCCCAGGATGCCAACGCCCGTCTGCGGAAACTTCGCCGAGAGCACGGCGGTCCCGACGCCGCACAGCACCAGCCAGAACGTCCCCAGAGCCTCCACCACAGTCTTCTTGGACAGATCGCTCATCGTGTCCCAACCTGCGGACACGCACGTCGAGTCGGCAAGGGTCCCCCGGCCGCCTTCCGAGCGCCGAGCGAGTCGCCTTCGGGCATGGTCCTTCCGCGAAACGAGGATAGCTCCACGGGATTCGATCCGAACCTTAGGCCGGAGTGGGCTGGCGGGAGGTCGTGTCGGCGGTGATCGGGCCGCGTTATCCCCTCGACGATGCGCCCACCGGGCTTGCTGACGCCGGGGAGCTCCACGTCACCGTGGTTCGAGACGAGCCAACTTCCGTCCCATGCTCGCAGCCTCTTCGCCTCCCTATCCACTGACTCGAGCGGCCAAGGTGCACCGGGCGTGCGGCGCCAAATACGCTGGATCAGAGCCACCCGGCCAAATGGCCTTACACAGCGAGCCGAAACTCCTCGAGTCGCTGCCGTACCACGTTTTCAGCCGGCTCTCCGGCATCCTTCGCTTCGAGCATTGCCTTCAGGTCCTCATCCGTGAGGACCAAAATCAATTTCCCCTCCAAGAACCATCTCTCTCGAATCGTGTAAACGCACGCCTTGTCTGCTCCTTTGCGGCAAACAATAATACCAAACAGTCCTACGCCCTCTTCCTTTAGATAGTTGGAAACCTGAAGAGCGTGAGCCTTGGCGATCATCCCACTGTGGTTCTTTGCATCAACCACGACATAATCCGCACAGTACCTTTCGCGCAAGAAACGCCAGAATCCACCTTCCGCATAGTTTGCCATGATGATATCACGTCGGTTGTGACGCGAGGAATCGGAATGCTCACTTCTTGGTGGGCCTAGAGCCGGGCAAAAGAGGTGCTCCAGAATCCGCTCGACCACTTTCTGGTAGATGGCCGCATCAGCTTTCCCTGGATTGCAATTATTCAAATCCGACAACAGAGCCTGACCACGAGGATATCCAGCTGCGCCAGAGAGCGCGAAGAACATCGCCTTGAGCCACAACGGCTCAATCTTGTGCAACTGCGATGCAAACTGACTAACGATCCAATGAATATCCCACAGCTCAATTGCCCCAAAGGCTTTCGAGCTTCGGTGCTAACAGTCCCTGCGACAGCTAGGATTACCCTCTGCTTCTGCCTTCCCCGACTTCGAACTTTGGCGAGTCTCTCGGTCATCAAACCAACAATAACGTCAGCCCTCGGTTCGGTATGAATACCGGATGCCTTGCATTCTATCCATAGATTCTCCCACTCACCATCTGGCCCTTGGCGCTCGGCGGCAATGTCGAACGCCAAATCCCTCAGATTGACGTCATTCGACATTCCTGCGACTCGCACATTCCGATAGCGGGAGTCCGACTGGAGCAATTCGGCAAGAGCCACTTCGAATTCAAACGATCGGATAGGATTCCGCTCTGAAAGCTCTCTAGAGCAGCGCTCGCAAACGTCCGACCGAACACCCAGTCGCGGATCATGGTAGGTAAGTACGCGTTCGGTCTCGAGGCCGCAAAGCGGACATTCAAGGTTCCTTCTTTTCCCGGATTTTGCCGTCGACACTGATACCTCTTGAGACCGCAATCTTGACGGTCAATGCGTTAGGAATTCGCCTGTGGCCGACTATTGGCCAACCCAGAGAACAGGACCATCGGAAGCATGAGCCTCCGCTGTCGGTAGGAGGACGCACCAGCGAGCGAACTTCCTTCAGGAAAATGACCTTGCATCGGAGAAGGGCGTGACGGCGAGCTTCCCGAGGAAGAGGGCAAAGCCATGGCGAGCGGGAGAACGTGCAGACGAGAAGCCCGGTGAGACGGGGGAGATGGCGGCAGCGTCCCGTCGGCCGTCGGCTACTCGAGTCTTCGGCCAAGACTCAGAACGGCGTGAGCTGACCGTGGGTCGTGTAGGCGGTTATCAGGCCGCGCGACGCCCCCTCGACGACGCACCTCGGTGTCCCTCCGCCCGGAAGCTCGATGGCACCATGGTTCTCGACGAACCAACCGCCGGCCCACGCCCGGACGCCAGGCCCCACGACCACCGGCGCCGGCGGGGAAGAGAGGGGAGCGAAACCGCCTACGACCGCGAAGAGACGTCCCCATCCCGGTCCCCGGCAGTCGTCGGGCGACTCCTCGGGAAAGGGGAAGTGGCATTGGATGGCCAGCAGGACCTCGGAGAGCTCTCCAGGGATTGCCCCGAATCTCCCGCCGAAACTGTAGTCCTTGCGCAGTACGGCCAGAGTTCCAGCCTCGGTCGCGATCATCTGCCAGTCGCCCATCAAGTTGATTCGAGCCTCGCTCCCGACGGACACCTCGACGGGGAGCTCTCGAGGCCAGGTGAACCAAGCCTCGTAGCCCGAGGCGTCACGAACCCGGAGCCGCTTGTCCTCGACGACCGTCACGGTGACGGTGGCGGGCCAGCCGGAGAACCGACGGGAATCCAGACCAGCCGTCGCGGGGGCCTCTTCCAGAACCCGCAGCGCAGTCGCCACATGGTCCGGTGTACAGCGAGGCTCTGGGATGCGCGCTTCTGGATCCTCTTCGCCTCCCGCCGCTCCGACCGGAACTTCGCCTGGCCACCCGCCTCCACCGTCACGCGTCCCACCCGAGCCTCCCACATCGTTCGCGCGAAGCGGATCCGCTGCCGTGCAGGCAAAGAGAGATGAGGCGAGAAGAACCGAGAGGATCGTTGTCCGAACCATCCTGCACCTCACGTCTCGAATCGATGAATGAACTTGGGAGCGGAACCGCGGTCCCAACTGCGATGCCGATAAGGCCATCCCTTCCCCCGCAGCACGCCGTCGACTCTAGATGGTCGGGTCGGCCAGGCTCACGCCCAGGCTATTTCGAGCGCGCTCCCTGGTCAAACCCGGGGCTCGTCCCACCGAATCGTTTGGCAATTGGCCAACCCGCGAAGTTTCCATGGGCGTCGGGAAGTCCGAGCTCACTCACTTCCCGAAGGCGTGCGCGAGTTGCCCGACGAGCTTGGCCCAGTCCATGTCGATCGCATCGTAGACATCAGCGGCTTCGGGCCGGGTGTTGTCCTTCATGACCTCCATCATCAAGGTCGCGTAATCGGAGACGATCACCCCTGCCTGCATCAATCGCGCAATCCCGAGCTGGCGCTTGGTGTCGCTGTAAGTCCCGCAGGCGTCGACGGCGACGTAGGCATCGAGACCGTTGCTGATCGCCGTGAGCGCCGGGAAGGCGGCGCATACCTCGACCGAGAGGCCGGCGAAGATCAGCTTCGTGCGACCCATCGCCTCGATCGCCTGCGCCGTTCGCTCGTCGTCGAAGATGTTGACCGAGCCCCGGTCGAGGATCTCCGTTCCAGGCAGCGCTTCGACCAACTCCGGGAACGTTGGCCCCCACAAGGTATCGCGCGCCGTCGTGGTGACGACGATCGGCAGCTTGAGCACCCTGGCCGCTTTTGCGAGACCGACGACGTTGTGCTTCAGATCGCTGGGGAACATGTCGCGCACGCCCGTCATGAGGCCGAGCTGGTGATCGACGAGGACGAGCCCGGCGTTCTCGGAGGTCAGAGGCTCATAAGGGCGATCCCGATCGAACACGACACCCTCCTCCTCATGGGACGCTTGCCCGTTGGACGATGGGAACGCTGTTGCCGAATCGCACGGAACGACCGAAGCGAGCGCAGGATCGATTGGCAAGCAGGCGATGCCCTGCGCGAGGCCCAGCTAACCTTCCGAGGGGTACGAGTAGGGCCGGAGCTCTCGCTCCATCCACGCTCGCCCGAAGCGGTGAAGTTGGTTTGCATCCATGAGGACCGAGTCGGCAAACCCGACCTTCGCGCGGCGACCGAAACCCGCTTCGAGAAAGTCTCGCACAAGGATGCCGAAGTAGTCCCCGCCTGGCCATTTGACGATGCCGTCGGAGGAATCCAATTCCTCAATGTCGACCCATTCTCGCAAGCCGCCTGCGAGCACCGGGGCCCGATAGACCACGGCGCGCTTGTAGGGCAGATCGGCGGCGTATTCCGTATGGTGCAACATGGTCACGGCATCCAGCAGGGCGCCAAGCAACAGCACCTTTCCACCGGCTTGGAGCAACCGCTCGAGGGCGAACCGGGGCCGTATCCGTGCTGGAGCGGGTGCTCCGCCGTCAGCCATTCGGCGGCGTGACCGACGGCCGCGAACGACGCCTCGGGATGGCTGCTGCGGAAGGCTCCCGGCCTCGTGCGAAGGTACTCGCACAAGATCCCCCACTCTCTGCACGCTCGCGTGGTCCGGGCCGAAAAAGCGGGACACTCCTCGAGGTAGTCCCGCTTCACCTGGTCCGGCCAGGCGCCCATTTTCGTAGGTGCCGTCTTCGGAGCCGATCAGCTTCATCACGGTCCCCGTGGGACCGACGACGTCCAGCACGGCATCGAGAACGGCATCCGGTCCGCCCACCACCCACCCGATCGCCCGGACGGATTCGTGCAGCATCACGACCTGGCCGGTCTCGAGCCCAAGTCGTCGAAGATCCGAAACCAGTCTCGACCGAGTCACGACGCGGTTCGATTCCATCGCTCCAGTCTACCCCTTCGCGGGCTCCTGGTCGGACAAACGCTGCGTACGAGGCCGGCAGCGCTCACCGTCCCTTCTCAACCTTTGGCGGCCTCCCCTCCCCCGTCCTCCATGAGCGCCTGGAGCTCGGGAGCGATCGGCATCTGCTGGAACATGCTGACGTTGCTCCCGCCAGTGTTGCCCATGGGCACCAGGCCCATCGCCGAGCCGGCCGCTCCCAGGGCAATGCGCACCACCTGGCCCAACGCCGCTATCGGCGCGCGGCGTGCCAGCTCCACGCGCATCATCAGCCAGTGGCTCACGACGTGCGGCCACACGAAGCGCTGTCCCAGCACGTGCGCCCTCTCGAGCTGCGCGAACGCCTCGTCCCAGCACGCCTTGCGCATCCGTGCGCGCGCCGTGTAGATGGCGAGTTCGAAGGCCTCCTTCTGCTTCCCATTCATGGCGTCTCCTATCTTGCGAGTCGGGCAAGCGACCAGGTCGGCCGCCGCCTTGGCGCACAGCACCTGGACGACCTGCGCCTGGGTGAGCTGCTCCGGCGTCACGGTGTCGCCCAGCGTGGCCTCCTCTTCACCTAAAATCTTCGCGATGTACACCTATGGCACGGGGCCCGGCGGGCGCAGCCAGCGCGCCTCGGTCGCGAGGGGAGAGGAGAGCGCGCGAAGGACCCCGCTGCAGCGCCGCTCCACCCGCGGCCTGGGGGACTCGAGCCTGCAGAACGAGCTTCTCAACGGCGAGGTCTTCCCGCTGGCGAGCGAAGCCCCGTCCAGAGGGGCTAGGCGATTAGCGGCCGCCGCGTGCCCTTCCCCTTGGGGAGTAGGTATCGCGGTCTGGTATTTCCGACATGGGCGGCCGGATTCCAGGTCGTCAGAGTAGAGTCGAGTCATGCGAAAGCGACGACTTGCGGCGATGTCGGTCCTCCTGGCTGTAGCTCTCTGCGCTCCACTTGGCGTGGCGTGGATGCGTGTCCTCGTCGACGGTGACGGTGTGACGCGGAGCCATGGAACGGTGGCAGCCGGCAGCGTCGAGAACGGGCACGCGATCCCTCCGTGGGGACCGGGGTTCCGGACCTACTCGTTCCTGGGCTCCGCGCTCGGGCGGCAATATGTGGATGGCCGTGTCCGGGAGACGCTCATGGCTGCCTTCGCCGCGAGGTCGCTCGCCGAGGTCGGACGAGTATTCGTGATCGGCGAGACGGGCTGGCCCGGAGGGGGACGAATACGGCCTCACCGCACCCACCAGAACGGACGAAGCGTGGACATCTTCATGCCTCTGATGCCGCGACGCTCATCTATCCCCTTGGTGAACACTTGGCCTTGGACCAAGTTCGGCTACGGGCTGGAGTTCGACCAGGAGGGAGCGCTGGGCGGCGATCGCATCAGCTTCGAGAGCCTCGCGGCTCTTCTGCTGGAGCTCGATTCCCACGCGAGATTTCGCGGGCTACGTTTGGAGAAGATCATCATCACCCCCGAGTACGTTCCGCTGTTGCTCGATACGCCATCCGGTCGGCATCTCGGGCTACTCGCTGATCTACTTACCCGAAGGCCCGCATGGGTTCGCCATGACGAGCACATACACGTCGACTTCGGAGTGGACGAGCCGAGCAGAAACCAACCAACACCTTCGACAAAAGTCGACTTCCTCAAACGTTCGCCAGCGCCGCACAACTGACGAAGACGTCGACTGTCGGACCGCCCAGCCATTCTCGCCGTCCAGAGTCCGCACGGCGCACCCATAGCCCCGACGAGAGGCATCGGTCTCATGCCGAAGATCCTCACCGCCGGACACCTGCGGGGTCGCCACGGTGCGGTCACGTTGGCTTCCGGTGGCTGGGCACCGTCGCCCCCAAAGCCTACGGACAGCGCAGATCGGCGATATGGCTGCAGAGCCACTCGTGGATATCGCGCCCCACCTCACGGATATGCGAATCCCCCTTGTCGTCCTTCCATGAATGGCCGAGCTCCGAATAGCGCTTGTAGGTAAGCCCTGTTTTGCGTTCCGCCTCGAACGCCACCGCGATGGCGTCGGCGGATTCCACGGGAACGGCTTCGTCCTTTGCTCCATGGGCTACGAAGATCGGCGCACCGACGCGCAGCAAGTGCTCCATGGGTGAGGTCCAGAGGTGCGAGCTCCACCACTGGTAGCTATGCCCCCTCCACACGGTCAGGGACGAGGGCTCCGCTCGGATACGCTCGAAGGTCGCGCGCAGCTCCGAGATCGCAGCTTCAGTCTGCTCCAGGCCCGCGCCCGATCTCTCGAGACGGCGTCGCTCCAGGAGCATCAGCTCGTCGGATTGCGGCCACCCGCCACCACCCATGATGATCAGACCAATCGTTCCAGCTTCGTTCGCCGCGACTTCCGGTGCGATGGCTGCCCCCTCCGATGCGCCCAGGATGACGAGCCGCCCATCCCACGACGGGTACTTCTTCCTCGCTTGCGCCAGCACGGAATACGCATCGTCGATCCTCTGCTGCCGGTTGTTCGCCGCCAGGAACTCCGGTGAACACCGACTGCCATCGTCCTCCGGCTGTACGCCGCGGGCTTCGTAGGCGATCACCGCGATGCCGTTCTCCGCGAATGGCTGCAAGTACGGAAGGCTCTCCGTGACGGACGCACATGCCGAGCCCTGCAGGTAGAGAACCGCTGGGTAGCGATCGGCCTGCCTGGCTGGCTCCATGAAGAGGAAAGTGATCGAAGATCGATCGTCCCGCGGAATCTCCGATATCTGGGCGCGAACCGACCGCTGGCCTGCGACACAGCCCGAGACCAGCAGCGCCAGCAGGAGGCAGATCGAAGCACCTGCCGTCGCGGCCCGCGAGAGCCTGGAACCATGGGGCCATGATCTGCGTCGGCGATCGTTTCCGAAAAACCGCGTCCGCATGCGGGTCAACTTCCAGAGGAGCAATCGATTTGCGACAAGACTGGACATCGACAGCAGAGGTGGCGCCATTCCTCGAATCCTCTCGACAACGGTCTCCGCACCGACTCCGGGACCGGGCCGACCCGGCGCTCCTATCCGCTCATCGGGCGCGTCTTGAGCTGCGCCCGTGGCTTCGGCGCCCGATGGGCCAGGGAAGGGCCCGAGCCCAGTGCGGCGGCCAGTTCGACGAGATGTTTGTTGATCTGGTTCACGGCTTTTCGCTGCGAAGAGGTGAGCCGGTAGCTTGGCGGCTCGGCGAGCAGCCCCTTCAGGGCTTCATTCGCTCCATCGTCCAGCTGCGCGAAAGCGGTAGCCTCTTGCGTGAGGGTGGCGAGGAGCACCCGGTACCGCACCCAGAAGTGGTTGTCCCACCCGCGGCGTCCCGTAGCAGGATCGAACTTGTCGCGCAGCACTTCGCCGGCCGCTGCGCCCCGCGCAGCCAGCCGCTCGATGACCACCGCAGGCATGTCGAGGTTGAGCCCGCCCTCCTCCTCCGTGTGGAAGATGTGAACGACACGATCCCGATACCCTGGGTACTTGGAGGTCAGCTGATCGTTCCAGCTCTGTGCCGTGTCGAGGAGCGCCCAAAGGAAGCGCGCCGCCGGAACGGCTCCTCCCTCGAAGCGGTTCCAGCGCTCGGCTGCGCCTGCTCCATTGCTGGTCGGCAGCCATACGTTGTTTCGCTCCGACTGCCCCAGGCCGAACGGCGGCACGCGCACGGGATGGTCCTCGTGCGCTTCGCGCAGATCGAGCGCGAAGGTCGGCCGCGTCGGCAGCAGCGCGTCGAAGAAATGGAGCGGCAGGTTCGAGCAGAGGCCGCCGTCGGAGAACCAGCACCTCTCGAATCGGACTCCGTCGCTCTTGCGATTCGAGCTCAAGGTCCAGTCGACCGCATAGAGCGGCACCGCCTGGACGAGGACGGGAAAGCTCAGCGACATGCGGGCGGCGACGACGAGCGGAAGGTCCGCATCCCCAGGAAAGGGGAAGTAGTCGGGCGTCTCGGCTCCCTCGTTTGCCTGGTCGAAGAGCCGCCGCAGCTTCTTTCGCTTCGGCACGTCGAGCTGCTTCAGCGCCCGCTCGACCATGAAGTCCACGACGCGCTTGGGGAACAGCCGCTCGAAGTCGCCACGGCGGAAGAACCAGTCGGCGCCCTTTTCGAACGGGAGCCGGTAGGGACGCCCGTGGGTGACGCTGGCCGTCATCGCAAGGAAGTCGATCCCTTGCGCTTCGAGGTCCCCCATGGAGAGGGGCGCGCCGCCCGGCGTCTGCCCCGCGAGCTCGTCGAAGAGATCGGCGAGCCATCGAGTCAGGCCGGGCGTGTCGCTTCGTTCGTCCACGTTGAAGCCGGGACAGAGGCCGTACCCGTTCTCCGGCCCGAGCGCCCGGTTGGCGCGCAACGCGAAGACGAAGGCAGCGACGGCCCCGAGCAAGGCCAGGAGCGTCACGACGGCGATGGCCACGCCAAACCATGCGAGCAGGTGATCGGCACGGGTCCCGATCCAGACGAGGAGCGCCGTCAGCAGGAGCGCCAAGACGAACGTCGCGGGCGCGACGTCGCCTACGGCCCGCAATATCCCGAGGCCCTTGGAAATCCGAGACGTTCGACCGAGCATGGCAAGCGCCAGATCGAAGACCGGCTTTCCCGCTTCCGTCGGCTGAAAGAGGGATTGCAACTGCGAGAGGCCGACCGATGATCTCGGCGCTCCCATCTTGGCCGGCAGAGCCTCCAGGCCTTCGAACGACGAACCAGCGGGAAGAATGGGCTCGGAAAGGCCTTGGCTCGCGGCCTCTCGCACCCGCTCGAGGTGGCGCTGCCGCCCGCACTCCGCGGCCGCCGCAGCAGCCGCCGCGATGGCGCCCGCCGATGCTCCGCCGATGCTGCGGAG
The DNA here is from genome assembly GCF_001263175.1 of Vulgatibacter incomptus. Classification (GTDB taxonomy): domain Bacteria; phylum Myxococcota; class Myxococcia; order Myxococcales; family Vulgatibacteraceae; genus Vulgatibacter; species Vulgatibacter incomptus. The sequence goes on from NZ_CP012332.1 coordinate 1,866,458, forward strand.
ACGGTAGCGCTCGGCGAGCCTGCAGATGGCGAGCGGGTAGATGACGCCGGAGGTGATCCCGCCCTTCATCACCAGATCGCATTCGAGGTTCGGATCGGCGTACCGGCTCATGTGCGCGCTCCTGGGCTTCGCCCGTCCGGATGATCCGGGAACGAGGCGTTCGCGGGGCTCTGCGACAGGAGGATGCTATCGGACGGCTTCTAGGGGTTCAAACGACCTTTACAGCCTGTGCGCACCTCAGTCGAATCTTCGTCGTCACCTCCCAGCCGGCTGCGCGCAGCCGTTTCGCCGGTTTCGAACGGTTCGGCGGCCGGCTTGACGATCAGGCCAGCACCGGTAGTATATTTATCAATCTCATCGAGTACGGAGTTTCGCATGCGCATCCTTGCCTGCTGCATGGCGTTCGCGGTCGTTCTGACCGCCTGCTCCGGCCGTCCGCCGGCCAACCACACGAATCTGCCCGGAGACGAGGGACCCTGTGCGGGGCTCCCGTTGCGCCACGAGGCATTGGCGCAGAACGGCGCCAGCCTGGCAGGGGCGACGAAGGGAAAGACCCAAGTCGTCGGGCCGAGCTGGATCGAGCACGGAATGGGGGCGGCGACGATTCCCTTCGAGGGATATGTCGACGGCTTGGAAGGGCTCCTGCTCATACAGGATCGTGCCGCCCTCGACGCCGTCGAAGGATGGGAGCGGATCGCCGAGAACGTGGAGGTCGACTGGGACCACCAGACCCTCGCGTTGGCGCTCGGATTTCCTCCCGAGCACGAGCTCCGGCTCGTGCGGGACGGCGACCGCCTCGAGCTCCACGTGAGCCGTCCCATCGCCTGCATCGGCGGGGAGGATGTGTCGACTCCGGACTTCTTCTCCGTCCAGGTCCAAGCCTACGTCGTTCCGAAGGTGTCGACCGCGACCGTGGTGTTCCACGACGGGCGCTACCGCGTCCCGACCTTCCAGGAGGACGGCACCTGCCGGCGCGATCCGGATGCCCCGGTTCTCGGAGGCGGCGGCCGAGTCTCGGTCCTGAAGGAAGGAGACGCCTTCCGCATGTGGTACGAGGGTTATAGCGCCAACACCGGAAACGTCTTCGACACGCGCTCGCTCGACGGCCTTGCCTGGACCCCGGGGGGGTGGGACTTCGACCACCTCAACCACTTCGGGGACCGTGGCCCCTACGCGGAGGTGTACGGTCCCATGGTGCTGCCCCGTCCCGACGGCTACTGGATGTTCTTCACTGCCTCCGGCTTCGGTGTAAACCCGGCTCGAGGGGTCCGGCGGGTCTCGTCGGTCGACGGTCTCCAGTGGACCGACGAGGTGCCCGTGATCGAGCTCGAGCCCTTCGACGACACCAAGCGGAGCGCCCTGCGGACTCCCTTCGTCCTCGAGCACGATGGTCGTTTCTGGCTCTGGTACGCGTCCCTCGAAGGCGACGAACGCAGCGCCATCGCGCTCGCCGTCTCCGACGACGGGGATTCCTGGACTCCCGCAGGCGACGGCCCCGTCCTGCTGCCGGGGGCACCGGGCTCCTTCGACGAGGCCGGCGTCTTCTCGCCCGCCGTGACCTTCCACGATGGCCGGTTCGTGATGTGGTACCAGGGCGCCTACGGGGGCCACCCGACTTCCCCCTTCTATTCGGCCCTCGGCGTCGCCACCTCGCCCGACGGCATCCACTGGACCCGCAAGGAGCAACCGATCCTCGTCGCCCGAGGCGGGTTCGAAGGCGGCAAGCTGACCGGCCCGCGGCCCCTGCTCGACGAAGGCGGCTACCGCCTCTGGTACACCGGGATCAGCGACCGGCACGAGCCATCCATTGCCCACGCACGCTGCCGCTGGTAGGCGAGAAGAGCCCGAGCCATCAGTCTGACTTGGCGTGTTTGGTCCTTTCCGGAGTTGGCCGAACGGCTTCCTCCCTCGCCCGGCACGGTCGTGAGGCCGAGGACTCTCAAAGCCCCGCCGCAGCGAACTTTTCGCCACGGATCTCGTCGTAGATCCGCTTCACGAGCAGGCGGAACGCGAGGTCTTGGAACTGGGAATCGTTGAGGTACCGGGTCACGATCTCCTGGTTCTGATCCATGCGATCGACCATCAGCCCTTCGACCTTGCCCTTCATCGCCAGAGCGAAATTGTCGAGCGGGTTGGCCTTCGCGCGCTGGACGACCTCGTCGTCGAGCTTCGCGGCGGCGACGAACTGGTCGAATAGGATCTGGTCGGCCTGGTCGAACTCGGTGCCGAAGCGATCGTTCAGCACGCCGATGATCTCCGAGAGCTGCGCCTCGTCGTCCTTGGCCTTCCTGGTACCGACCTCGGTCGCGCCGAATACGACGCCGGGCTCGGCGGCACGCAGGGCGATGGCGCCCTCGCTCAGCTTGTCGAGGCGGTAGTACTCGAGCGCCACGTCGCCATCGAGCGATAGCGGACCCTTCTTCGGATCCTGCGGCAGCTTCGTCTCGAAGTAGCGCGCGAACGTGTAGAGCTTCTCGAGGTCGGGATCCGAGAACGGCATGATCTGCGAGAGGAAGGCGTAGAGGCGCACGAATGCCCCGAGCGCGTTCTTGAACTCCTCCCGCGTCGCCTCCTCGAGCGCCTTGAACCGGTCGACGCCCGGATTCAGGTGACGGTTCATCTCGGCCTGGTCTTGGACCGACTGCTTCTCGCGCGGCGAGAAGAACACCTTGCAGAAGGCCTCGACCTCGGAGAGCCAGAAGACCTGCGCACCCTCGAGCCGATGCGCGAGGTCGTAGAGCTGCTGCGGCTCGGCGCTCTCCGCGACGGTCGTCGCCTCGTAGTAGGGCTGGAAGCTCTGCTGGATTTCCTCGGTGTCGTTGACGAAGTCGAGGACGAAGGTGTCCTGCTTGCCGGGCGCTGTGCGATTCAGGCGCGAGAGGGTCTGCACGGCCTGCACGCCGGAGAGCCTCTTGTCGACGTACATCGTGTGAAGCAGCGGCTGGTCGAAGCCGGTCTGGTACTTGTTTGCAACCAGGAGGATCTGGAAGTCGTCGCCGTCGAACGCGCCGGGCAGGCCGGCCTCGGAGATGTGCTTGCCGACCTTGTCGACGTTCATCCCTGGCTCGGTGAATTCGAGGTCGGAGGCGGGATCCTTCACGATGCCGGAGAACGCGACGAGCACGCCGATGTCGCCGTAGCCCTTCTCCTTCAGGTAGGCGTCGAAGGCCTGCTTGTAGCGGACGGCGTGGAGGCGCGAGCTGGTGACGAGCATCGCCTTGGCGCGACCGCCTAGCTTGTGCCGCACCTTCGTGCGGAAGTGCTCGACCATCACCTCGGTCTTCTGTGCGACGTTGTGCGGGTGCAGGCTCATGAAGCGCGCGAGCTGCCGCGTCGCCTCCTCCTTCGGCACGCGAGGGTCGTTCTCGGTCGCCTTCACGAGCCGATAGAACGCCTTGTACGTCGTGTAGCTCTTCAGCACGTCGAGGATGAAGCCCTCCTCGATGGCCTGGCGCATCGAGTAGAGGTGGAACGGGCGTGGCTTCCCCTCGGCGTCGCGATGGCCGAAGATCTCGAGCGTCTTCGCCTTGGGGGTAGCGGTGAACGCGAAGTACGACAGGTTCCTCTGCCGGCCGCGCGAGGCCATCACCGCCGCCAGCACCTTCTCCTCCGAGTCGTCTTCGTCGCCCGCTGCGTCGAGCCCTTCCGCCTCCTCGAGCGAGGTCGCCGCGAGCACCTGCTTCATCTTGCGCGCCGACTCACCGGTCTGCGAGCTGTGCGCCTCGTCGACGACGAGGGCGTAGCGCCTGCCCTTCAACCCACCGATCCGTTCGAGGATGACCGGGAACTTCTGGAGCGTCGTGATGATGATGGGCGTGCCGCCCTCGAGTGCCTTGGCGAGCTGGTCCGAGTGTTCGTCGATCTTGGCGACGACGCCCTGCTTGTGCTCGAACTGGTAGATGTTGTCCTGGAGCTGCTTGTCGAGCACGCGGCGGTCTGTGATGACGACGACCGAGTCGAAGACCCGCGCGTCCTTCGCGTCGTGGAGGCTCGCGAGGCGATGCGCGAGCCACGCGATGCTGTTCGACTTGCCGGAGCCGGCCGAGTGCTGGATGAGGTAGCTGTTTCCCGGTCCATCGATGCGCGCGGCCGCCTCGAGCCTGCGCACGGCGTCGAGCTGGTGGTAGCGCGGGAAGACAATTTTCTCCTCCTCGACCTTCTTTCCAGCGCGCAGCTTCTCCTCCTTCGCCAGGTGGAGGAAGCGCCCAACGATGTCGAGGAACGAGTCGCGCTGCCAGACCTCCTCCCAGAGGTAGGCCGTGCGGTAGCCGCTCGGGTGCTCGGGGTTGCCGGCCCCGCCGTGCGCGCCCCGGTTGAACGGCAGGAACGTCGTGCCCTCGCCGGCGAGGCGCGTCGTCATGAACGCGTGATCGGGATCGACGGCGAAGTGGACGAGCGCGCGGAGCTTGAACTGAAGCAGCCGATGACGCGGATCACGGGCGCGGTACTGCGCGATCGCGTGCTGAACCGTCTGCTGCGTGAGCGGGTTCTTCAGCTCCACCGTCGCGATCGGCAAGCCGTTCAACGACAGCATGAGGTCGATCGACTGATCTTCGTCCTTGTGCCCGCTGGGCGCGAAGCGGACCTGGCGCGTGACGGCGAGCCGGTTCTCGGCGTAGGTCGCGACTACGTCCGGGTTCAGGCCGTGCGCAGGCTTGAAAGTCGCGCAGTCGAGCTTCTTCCCGAAGAACTTGAGCCCATGCCGGAGCACGTCGAGCGTGCCCCGGCTGTCCAGCGCCTTGCACAGCGTGTCGAGCACGGCGGCTTCGAGCCCGGCGCCGTGCTGCGCACGCAGCTCGGCCCAGAGCGCGGTCTGGGTGGCCTCGAAGAAGGCGAAGAGCTCGGCCGGGAGCAGCGCCCGATCGCGGTCGAAGGCAGCAGGAGGCACCTTCCGCCAACCGCCCGCGGTGACGAGGTGATGCTCGATGGCCTCCTCGAAGGCCTGCTCCGTGTGCTTTGCGGTCATTCCGCCTCCCCCCTCTTCCCCTGTGACAGGCCGAGCCGTCACGAATTCTGTCGAACGAGCGCGAGCCCTGCGGCCGTCGTCCGGTATTGCTGCCTGGAGCTCGTGGGCTTGTCCGGGATCGTCAGCTCCAGCAGGCCGGACTCGATGAGTGGCGCCAGGACCTGGTGCCGGAACCTGGTCCTGTTCGTATGGCCGGCTGAGGCCATGAGATCAGCGAGCGAGCTTGGATCCGAAGCGATTTCCAGCACTTGAACTTGGGACAGACTTAGGACCGACTTGGGACGAACTTGGGACAGTCTGGGTCCCTGCGCCGCTTCCGGAAACACCGCCGCCTTGAACGTCACGGTGACGACGCCCGCCACTTCGGTGAACTCTGGCGCCGCGATTCCGTAGGCCCGGCACGCCTCGATTACCCGGTTGGTGCCACGGCCCCAGACCTCCACCGCCCCGGTCCGGTGGAAAGCTCCGGCCATGAGCGGGTTGCGCAGAATCGAGGGATGTTCCCCGGAGAGCAGCTCCGCGCGGATGCCCGAGGGGAATTCGCCCACGCTGCGCACCTCGATGCGATCGTCGAAGACCGCGATCGCGACGTAGGAGCTGGCGCGGCTGACGTCACGATGGATGACCGCGTTGACGATCACCTCGCGCAGCGCGTCGGCGGGCACCGGAAGGCGGTCCTCGCGGAGGATGTTGCCCTTGGGGAACCGCGCCGAGAGCGGAAGCGTCCGGTCGAGCCACGCGATCGCCTCGCGGACCATCGCGAAGGCGTGCATGTGCTCCTGCTTGTTGTCGAGGATGTCGCCGGTGATCGTCGTCCCCCGGAAGCGGCCGAGCTTGAGGAGCGCCTGCGGGTAGTCGGGCAGGAACCTCGTCCCGTAGAGCATCTGCGCGGCATGCGTGATCTGGCCATCGACGCGCAGACCCAGCCGATCGAGGATGTCTCCAACGTCCATGCTCGTGCCCGCCGATAATCGCCGCTGCTCGATCGCGGTCTGCCGGGTGCGCAGAATCTCCTCGTGGTCGAGGTCTTGGAGACGAACACCGACGGCGGGCCGGAGCTCCCAGCGATGGCGGCTGTGGTTCCGGTCGAGCAGAAGCCGCGCGTACTCCTCCTGCGACATCGTCGCGGTAGTCGAGCCGACCCGCCGGTACGCCTTCCCCTCGAAGGCGAAGGGGGCGTACTCCCTCGCCGAGGGAGCCGTCAGCACGATCACGGTGCGGCCACCATCGACGTCGACGCGCTCCAGATCGATCCGGGCCGAAGGCTCGAAGCGGCCGAGCATCGCGGCGATGTCGCGTAGCGTGACGTCAGCGACCTGCTGGCCGATGAGCTTTCCATCCGGGGCTACGCCGATCAACACCTGGCCGCCTTCCCCGTTGAGGAAGGCGCAAAGCGTCTCGCCCGCGCGTCGCAGCTCGGCGGTCGAGCGCTTGAACTCCAGCGTCTCGGACTCGCCCCGGGCGGCGGTCAACTCGAGCGAGGCGAGCGAATTCATGCGACCCGGGCCTCCTCGCCGCTCAGGAGAGCGGTGTCTGCCGATGCCGGGTCGATCTTGCCGGTGACAGCCGCCGTGATGAGTGCCTGCCGGTACTCTTGGAGTTTCGAGACAGATTTAGTCGTTACGTTAGCCAGTTCATCGAGGTGACGGAGCTCGCGATTCACAGAGTCGACAATTTGGTCCTGCTCGTCCAGCGGCGGGCCGGCGACACGCAGGGAACGAAGCTTCTCCTGGCTGATATTGGGCTGACCGCCGCCAACGCCGAGCTCGACGATGTGCTGGCGCATTGCCTGGAGCCACAAAATAAAAAACCTTGGACGCATACCGACAGGCGAAGCAAAGGCACAGCACGCCTGATTCATTACTGCAGGGGTGCCGAGTATTCCTGTGCGTCCAATCGTCGCGCCGTACATTGCTATGAGCACCGATTCCACCGGAAACAGCTTAAGAGCCGAGTGTTGCTCTAGCAGGTTGCTGAAGAACTCTGTTTTTGGGCGCGAGTCGCTGCCTGGGCCCGTGGTGGTGCCTGGGTAACGAGAGGTCGAGCGCATGGATTTCGCCGTCCCGCACGCTCGTAAATCGGTCCGAGCCTCGCGCCGTACGAATGCGATGCCTCCACGGCGGCGCTCATTGGCGCGCAGCACGGATCGGCGCTCACGCCGCGCTCCCGAGCAGCCGCGAGAGACGCAGCAGGTTGTACGCTGCGCCTGTGAAGTAGGCGCAGAGCTGGGTTCGTTCGACGCCTCGGTAGCGGGTCTTCCTCAGCCCACCTACGGTCTTCATCCAGCCGAAGATCTCCTCGACCTTCTTCCTGCATCTCTGACTGTGGCGGTACCCAATCTGGCGCGCTTGCCGCGCGTCGACGTTCGAGTGCTTTCGCTTTCGGGCGACGTGCGGAACGACACCTTCGACAAAGACGTCGTGCACGAAGTCGGCGGTGTCGTAGCCCTTGTCGGCGCCCAGCGTAGCTGGCGAGAAGCCTTTTCTCTTCTGACGCTGCAGCATGCGCAGCGCCTCGCGGCGTTCGGCAGTTCCGTCAGCGTGCGAGATCGAGATGTCGATGCAGAGGCCGTTCCGGTTCTCCATCAGCACGTGGCCCGACAGCGCCAGCTTCGCCTCCTTGCCTGCGCCCTTCCGGGCAAGCCGCGCATCCGGGTCGGTAGACGATTCGTGCGTGGCGTTGGCGCGCTTCTCGCCGTGGAAATCGATGGTTGGGTTCCCCGGATCGTCTGGCGGCTCGTTATCCTTCGCGCCCTTCTTCTTGAAGCTCTTCATCGACGCCCACGCCTCGATCAGCGTGCCGTCGACCGTGAAGTGCTCGGCCGAGATCAGCTTCGCCTCCTTAGCCTGGCGGACCACGCCCTCAAAGAAGAGGCGCGCGACATCCGCCCTGATCAGCCGCTCCTTGTTCTTCGAGAAGGTCGAGGCATCGAAGCTTTCCTCGGTCATGCCCATGTCCAGGAAGAAGCGGAACATCAGGTCGTAGTCGAGGCGCTCGCAGAACTGCCGCTCGCTCCGGATGCTGAAGAGCGCGATGAGGAGGCAGGCCTTCAGGATGATCTCGGGCGGGATCGAGGGGCGGCCGGTGCCGCTGTACATCGACTCGAAGACGGGCGAGAGGCGCTGGAGCTCACGGTCGGCGAGCAGCTTGATCCGGCGGATCGGGTGGTCCCTGGGCACCCGCTGTTCCGGTCCGATCAGGGTGAGCATCGACGCCTGCCGCTCGAGTTTGCCGCGCATCGCTTCCTCCGCAAGAGCGCGCGATTCTACGGTAGCGATCCTATCGGGTCGATCCCTGCGGTGCGGGGGACCGCAGGGTTTTTCAGCAACCTGCTAGCGCTACCGTCGTGACGCTCTTCTGAGTAGTCTCAATCTCTCGCTCGCGAAGTTCGGACGTCGTCACCCAAGGGACCGATCCATCAAGATAAAACTCGGAGTTCTGCGAATCGGGGGTGGTCCCACTTCCAATCTTGCCGAACCAGCGCGCCACCTTCTTCACTTGCCAATGTGCGGGCAACAGATCGGTCCAGTTCACACCCGAGTCGTTCATTGGTGCGCTCGGATCGAGCCCCTTGGTCACCGCCCGCGTGATGAGTTCCTGCCGATTTTCGGCGAGGAGCGCGACGAGCTTCTCCTTCTTTGCGATTAGCGCGTCGATGGCGGCGGTCTTCCGGTCGAGGAAGTCGGCGATGCGGCGCTGGTCATCGAGCGGCGGAATCGCGAGAGGAAGCTTTTTCCACTGCTCTGTACGAAGCGCCTTTGTTCCGTGGGCGGCCTCTTCGACGCGAGCCAAGAGCGCGGGGTTTAGACCCACAAGTAGCCACGCGAGAAAAGCCCCACGCACGACCCTCCGGGGAACCAGGGCCTTCATGTCCTGATTGATGGTCAGCGGGCGCATCGCGAGGGAAATCGGTACCGTGTGGTCGAGGATCATACCGCGGGTGACCATCAACACGCTGCCCTCGGCGATCCATCGCAAAGCGCTATGCGCGAGCGCGGCCTCCGAGACGTGGTCCTCCGAGTCGGCGATACGCAGGACCTTCATGTCCTTCGGAGATACCCACGGAATTTCGCCATCCCAAAATGACGGTTCGTCCTTGCTAGGGGTGGCTCCGCTTCGGACCTCCACGAGATGGCCTAGAAAAGTGCGCTGCCATGATGCCGGCGCGGACTGCGTCCACGGCGCTTCGACCAATCCACTCGCAGTCGCCTTTTTCACGCAAGCACCTCGCCGAGCAGCCCCTGGATCTCCTTCTCCAACGCGTGGATCTCGCTCTCGATCTCCGCGAGAGGGCGCAGCGGTTTGTACTGGTAGAAGTGTCGCGAGAACGGGATCTCGTAGCCGACCTTCACCTTGCTCTCGTCGACTACGACGGCCTCGCCGCCTCGCAGCTCGACACCCGCAATCCAGGCGTCCGGCACGTGCGGCTTCACGTCGCGTGCGAAGTATGCCGCAACGTTTTCCTTGAGCGGAACGTTCTCGGTGTCGCGCAAATCGACGTCGGGCTCGGGCCGACCTCTGCTATCGGTGCAAACCTCCGCGCTTTCGTCGCGCTCGCCGAGGGCCGAGAGGATCGCCTTCTTCACCGGCGCAGGCACGCTGAGGCCCGCGCAGGAGAGCGCTCCGGCGAGCTCTTCTTCGAATCGATCGCGGCTCTTGTAGACCTTCTTTGCCTCCAGCGGGTCCAGCGCGGTCAGGATGGACTCCTGAAGCGCCCTCCCCTCGTCGATCTCCTTTTCACCCGCGGCGCCCTTCTTCTTCGACAAGGCGAGGGCCGCGAACGCTCTCTCCTCGCGCAGCCGTTCGAGCCGCTCTGGCGAAGCCTGGAACGACAGGCGCAGCGGCCGCTCGATGGTGATTCGGCGGTAGCCGAAGTCCTCGTTGTCGAAGATCTTGCTGATTGCGCTCTCGCGGAATTCGCCGAAGGTCCTGGCGATGGTCGCGATGTGCTCGGTCGAGAGCTCGTTGCGCTTGTTGCCGAGCGACTTGCGCATCTTCTGGAAGAGCTCGACCGCGTGGATGAGCTGCACCTTCCCGCGGCGATGCTTGGGCTTCTTGTTCGTCAGCACCCAGACATAGGTCGCGATGCCGGTGTTGTAGAAGAGCTGGTCCGGCAGGGCGACGATCGCCTCGAGCCAGTCGTTCTCGAGGACCCATCGGCGGATCTCGCTCTCGCCCGAGCCGGCGTCGCCGGTGAAAAGCGGCGAGCCGTTGAAGACGATGGCGATGCGGCTGCCGCCCTCGCCGGTCTTGCTGTCGACCGGCTTCATCTTGGCGACCATGTGCTGCAGGAAGAGGAGCGCACCGTCGTTGATACGTGGCGTTCCTGCGCCGAACCGCCCAGCGAAGCCCTGGCCGTCCCGCTCGGCCTCGACGGTCTTCTGTACGTTCTTCCAGTCGACCCCGAAGGGGGGGTTCGACAGCATGTAGTCGAAGCGCCGACCCGCGTGCCCATCCTGGTCGAAGGAGTTTCCGCGCGCGATGTTCTCGGGGTTCTGCCCCTTGATGATCATGTCGCTCTTGCAGATCCCGTAGGACTCCGGGTTCAACTCTTGGCCGAAGACCTCGAGCCGCGCGTCGGGATTCAGCTCGCGCAGGTACTCCTCGGCGACGCTGAGCATGCCGCCGGTGCCGCAGGCGGGATCGAAGAGAGTGCGCACGATCCCCGCGCGCCGGAGCGCCGCGTCGTCCTCGACGAAGAGCAGATCGACCATCAGCCGGATGATCTCGCGCGGCGTGTAGTGGTCACCGGCCTCCTCGTTCTTCTTCTCGTTGAAGCGCCGGATCAGCTCCTCGAAGACGCTGCCCATGATGTGGTTGGGCACCACGTCGGGGTGGAGGTCGACCTCTGCGAAGAGGCCCACCACCTGATAGAGAAGGTTCGCGTCGTCGAGCCGCGTGATCTGCTCGTCGAATTTGAACTGCTCGAGGATGTCGCGCGCGTTCGCGGAGAAGGCCTTGAGGTATCCGCGGAGGTTCTGCGCGATGTGGTTCGGATCGCCCTTGAGCCGCCCGAAGTCGAGCTTCGAGGTGTTGTAGAAGGGCACGCCGGTGAGCTTGCGGAGCGCGACGTCGACGGCCGGATCGGTTGCCTTCAAGCCCTTGCCCTTCAGCGCCTCGAGGCGGACGAGGACCTTGTCCTTGGAGGGCTCGAGCACGCAATCGAGCCGCCGGGCGACGAGCAGGGGCAGGATGACCTTATCGTACTCGTTGGGCTTGTAGGCCCCGCGCATCCGCTCGGCGTTCTGCCAGAGGAAGTCGGCGATCTCGCGGAAACTCGTGAACCGCTTTGCCTGGGGGTCCTCGGCGCTCGTTGCGCCGTGGGTGATCTTCAACATCCACTCTTCCCTGTCGCCCTCGTGCCCGGGCTTCGATCGGCGCGTCGCGCGCCCAGGACCTCTGCATGGTCCGGTCCTGCACACCCGAGCAGAGTGCCCCAGGCATTCCCTCCCTACAAGGTCGGAGGAGTGTCGGGTCATCGAGCGGCGGAGGCGCTCCGATCAGCCGGCCTTCATCGAAGCCAGTTCCTGACGTCGGTGCCATCGAACGCGGAGAGCGAGCGAGAGAGCGAGGAGCAGGAGGGCCGTCGGGCTCGAACCGCTTGCACCGCTCGAGTTGCATCCATCGGTGCGGCGCGAGCGGGTGGGCTCGTGCGGGTCGGAGTCGGTTCCGCCATCGCCGCCTGGCCCCATGCCAGCCTCCCCGCCCATTCCTCCACCGCGGCCACCGCGGCCACCGCCGCCACCGCCGCCACCGCCGCCACCGCCGCCACCGCTGCCACCAGTTCCATCCGATCCTCCCGTCCCTCCCGTCCCTCCGGTGCCGCCGGTGCCGCCGGTGCCGCCCGTGCCCGGCTCCTCCGGCGTGTCGATCGCGTAGAGCACCCAGCGACCGTCGCTGGAATCGATGTTCGTGGGCAGGTAGGCGCGGCTGCCGTCGCCAGTCAGGCGGATCCGGCTGGAGGGTCTCGGATGCGACCCGTCGACGGGAGGCAGATCGACTCGCCACCCCAACGTGCCGCCGGAACGGACCGACATCAGCGCGGTCCCCTCCTGGGTAATCGAGGCGACGACCAGTTCCCCGTCGGGATGCAGGACGGGACCGAACTCGATGTAACCGGGCAACTCCCGCATCCATCTCCTCGAGCCGCGCTGGCTCACTGAGTAAAGGAATCGACCGTTGGTCACGAAATACGCGCCGCTGTCGGAACCAGCTTCCGGCTCGGTGATGAGGTTGGTCGGACCCTCGGGCTCGAAGGACCAGACCTTCTCACCGGAGGTGTCGAACGCATGTAGGGCGAGAGGCGCTCCCGGCCCCCGCCATCCCGTCATGAACACGTTCCCATTGGGCGCGACGGCCGGGTACCCGTACCTCTGCCCGCCAACGGGCGTGATGTGATTGCACGCGTTCACCGACCACACGAGGTCGCCCCCGAGCCGGTGGGCCTGCAGGCTCCCCCACGAGAACTGGTCGTCTCGAGGCACGTTGCTCACGAGGTAGACCCGGTCGACGGGACCCGAGCCGGAGCTGGGGCCGAAGGTGATCTCGGCGCCGCGAATGTTCGTGCCCACCGCGGGGGAGTGCTCCGACTCGGAGCCGACGAGGACGCCTTCGGGACTGAGAATCCGCAGCCCCCCGCCGCCAGGCATCCGGATCGAGAAGTAGAGGTTACCGTCCGGGCCGACCGAGAGCCCGTGTGAAAGGAGCCCCTCCTCCGTGTGGATCCACTTGAGGCTTCCGTCCCGACGATATGCGTGGATTTGCAGGTCGGGCCCGATCAGGTTCACCGCCGCGTAGAGGGTGCCGTCCGCGCCCACCGCCAACGTTCCCTCGTCGGCCTCGCCCGAAAAGAAGGCGTCGTGACCTCCGACGCTTGGCCCGTGACGGATCCAATTCAGCAGGCCGCTACCGCCGAGGGAATAGATGAACCCGCGCTCGTCCCCGACGTAGACCGAGCCGTCGGGTCCAACCGCCGGCCGGTGCAAGCTGAACGTACCGTCGGCGACGAACCGCCACGCGACAGGGCCGTCCCCAGCAGGCAACGGCCGCACCTCGAACGAAAGGGACCCGCTCGCGCCCTCGGGTGTGACGACGCGGAGCGGGCTCGCGCCGATGGAGACACCTTCGCTCACGTAGGCCACGATCCGACCATCTGTCCAGGTCGCGGTCGCCGCTTCGACCCCGCCGATTTCGACCCTCGATCCGGTGGCGAGGGGTCGTTCCCCGAATCCGGTGCCGAGGATCTCGAACCGCCCGCTCTGCGGGACGGCGACGGACGAAACCTCGGTGATCACGGGAGGAGCGGCCTGCGCCGCTGTCGCGGCGAAGAGAACAGCGAACGACTGCATGAAGAATGCGAGACGCATTGGGTTCCCCGAGCGCGGGCAGCCATCCGGCGCCCGCGAAGATCTGTGATAGGCGGGCGCTACGGATTCGTGAGGACGCCGTCGATTCGGACGCGCACCGTGACATCGAAGAGCGATTCGTCGACCGGATGGGTGAGGCCGCTCACGTACGTGTAATGGCGCATGACGAACCTGGCGAGATCGTCGGTGCGGGAGACGAACTGCGTCGTGACCCGGCCGTTCTGATGGAGGGCGGCGGTCATCCAGTCGAAGTCCTCGATACATCCGCCGAGCGCGGTCGGGATGGAGGCGGCCTTATCGGCGACCATCACGTGGAACCAGCGATAGGGAGGCTGGGACGGATCCGTGGACCACTCGGGGATGTCGAAGACGAGCGATCCCACCACCCCCTTCGCCTCCGGGATCCCGGTCTCGAATCGCACGTCCTGATCCGTCACGGTGACGACGGGATCGAACTCGAGGGGCACGTCGAGCGGGCGATACACGAGCCCCGCCCTGGGAGACAGCCAGCCCACGGCGTCGACCCAGGGCTCGGGCCCCAGCTCCCATGGGTTGATGGCCTCGGAGCTCGCGCGCAGCTCGATCTCCTGCGCGGCGCTCGCGCCGGTCGCGAAGAAGCTCGTCCAGGTCCATGGGAAGTGCGCGTCGGTCGGGGTGCTCACCCAGCGCGAGAGCGTGTTCACGTCGTCGCCCTCTCCGGCAGGGCCCATGTGGAAGGTGATGGGAGCGTCGCGCCACTCGTGGGGGCCGAGGTGGACGGCGCCGAACATTCCGGTCGCACCCTCGCCTCCCCGAACCACCGGAACCCAATGCACCGACTCCAGCTTCGGCCACACGTTCCGGAAGCCGCACTGCGCGTCGTTGGGGTTCGCGGAGAACCAACGCTCCGGCCTGTCGAGGAGGTGGACGTACTGGCCGCCGTCGGGCTCGGGCACGAGCGCGGCGCTCATCTCCACGAGCACGTCGGCGCTCGCCCGGCCGGAGACCTCGACCGTGAAGGCGCGGTCGTCGCCGACCATGGTGATGAAGCCGTGGGTATTCGAATGCAGGGGGCCGACCGTGAGGATCGGGCCGGGAGCTCCGCCGGAGGGCTGCACGCGGACGTCGAAAGTGTCGGTCGACGCAGTACGGACGGTGACGGAGCCGATGACTCCAGCCGCCATTGGCGCAGCTCCATCGAGGGAACAGTCGTCCAGATCGACGACGAGCCGCCGCTTGTCGCCCTCGATCCGATCGAAGGCGCCGCAGCGGCTGGCCTGCGGATCGGCGGTGTCAACGAGGACCAGGCGGGAGGTGGGCCGAATCAGCATGGCCCGGCCTGGCCGCGGGGGCGTCACGCCGCCGGTGCCTCCCGTGCCATCGTCTCCACCGGTGCCTCCCGCGCCATCGTCTCCGCCCGTTTCGCCCGTTCCACCGGTGCCGCCCGTGCTCTCGTCCCGTCCGGCCGTGCCGCCGGCAGCGCTTCGCTCGGCGTCATCCGACGGACGGCAGGCCACGGAGGAAAAGACGAATGCAGCGATCACCATCACACTCGAGCACCGGAAGGCCCTGATGAGCCCTCGCGGGTGAGGTCGGGCGGCAAGCAGTGCCGCTGGTGAGACACCGAAGGTACGGCGACGCATCGAGGCTCCTGGAGGGCTGGCGCCCTCTCGAATCGGTTGGAATGTCGGAGGCGCAGCATCGCCCCCTTCATTCGGTCCCCGGAGCCACGACTTTCATCGGAAAAAAACCGAGTCGACCTCGACCCGTCGGCCAGGCGACCGTCCGTTGGTCGCGCCCACGCCCGATCGCCCATGCAGACCTGCGCCGTGGGTGAAGACACCACGTTCGAGGGCGATCATCGCGGGGCGTCTTCGGTCCGTCGCGTGGCCCGCGCCGCCTCGAGCCCCTTTTCTGCACTCGCCCGGACCGCTTCGACCGGATCGGCCACCGCGGCACGGAATCGCGCCTCGGCGGCGTCGATCTCGCGCCTTTCGAGCAAGATCCACCCCAGCATCACCGACGCCTCGCCGGCTCGATGCGAGGTGGGATGGGCGTCGATGAACGCCGCGAGCGCTCGGGACGCCTCCTGCGTTCGCTTTGCCCGCGCGAGCGAGACGCCGCGCCAGAAGGCCGCGTCCTCCGCGAGCGGGTCCGACGGATGCTTCGCGAGGGCCTCCTCGAAGGTCTGCGCGGCCTCCCGGGGGCGCCCCGATCGAAGCTGGGTCCAGCCGCGGTCGAAGAGCTCGGCCATGGGGCTCCTGGGCGGCGGCTCGTCCGGCACCGGATCCGAAACCGCCGTGGTCTCGGATTCGACGGGCGGCGGGGCGCGTCCTCGGCGTTCCTTCGCGGAGGGAGACTCGACGCGGATCGGGACCGCTCCCGACCCCGCCGCTCCCTCCGACTTCGCGTCCCACCGCTGGCCGTCGAGCAGAACCACCGTGGGCCGGCTGCCCGGGTTCACGTCGACGACACCGTGTTCCACCTTCACGGATGAGAGCGCGTCGCCCACGGCCTCGACGTCGAACGAGGTCCCTCGCACCTCCACCTGCCCGTCTCCTACGACGACCCGGAATCGCTCGCCCGCGCGCAACGGCTCGACGTCCACGGAGATGGTCCCCTCGTAGAGTCTGACCACCTCGTCGGGGGCGCTCGACACACGAACGAAGCGCGCGCCGTCGTGAGGGCGGACGGTTCCCCTGTACACGGTCGCGATCACGGGAGGCTCCGCCGGCGGAGGATCCGAGCGTCCGACGAGGACGATCGCTACGGCCGCGGCGACCGCCGCGCCGGCGAGGGCTCCCCAGAGCCAGAGCGGCCGCTCTCTCTCGACGGAAGCGCGGGAGACGCTCGCCGATGGCTCCGCGGTCGTGGCGAGGATCGCGTCCAGCACCATCGCGCGGCGCTCGCTCGACACCGGAAGCACCGTTCGCTGCCTCGCCAGCACGTCGACGCGGCCCCAGTCCGACCACGTTGCGGCGCAGCTCGCGCAGCTGCTCAGGTGCTCCTCGAGCTTCCGGTCGGCACCTTCGCTGAGCGCCCGGGAGAGCTCGACCGGCGAAGGGTGTCTGTTCGGTCGCGGGAACCTCATGGGCGCATCCCATCCACGGCCCGTCGCAGCGCCGTTCGCGCCTCGTGCAGGCGCCTCCAGAGTGTCCCCTCCCGGATTCCGAGGGCCCGAGCGGCTTCCTTGCCCGAGGCTCCCTCTATCACGCAGAGCGTGAACACGGCCTTCAGGTCATGCGGGAGCTCGGCGAGGGCCGCGTCGATCCGGGCCAACGCCTGCCGATGCTCCGCCTCGGCGTCCGGCCGGATGGGCTCGGGGACGGGGAGCTCCTCGACCTTGTTCCGCACGTTGCGGCCGTGGACCTCGCCCCGAACGTGCTTCCTGACCAGGTTGGCGGCGATCCCGAAGATCCAGGTCCTCACCGAGGACGAACCTTCGAAGCGCGTCGCCGAACGGTGCACCGCGACGAACGTGGCCTGCACGAGGTCGTCCAGGTCCCGATCATCCACGCCCGGGAACCGGGACAGGAATCCGTACAGGGCGGCGCTGTGCCGGTGAAAGAGGTCGGCAAGCGCCGTGCGATCGCCGCCGGCGCAGGCCGCGAGGAGCGCCTCGTCGGATGGCTCCTCCGCTCCGTTCGCCGCCGGGCGGCGCGAGTTCGGCAGGATTCCTCTCAAGGAAGCCCCACACGGACGCCCGCCCCGACGCGGAGAAAGAAGGTCGGATCCTCGGAGGGGTGGACGGAATCGTCGCCGACCTCCCGCTGCGCCGCCCCGGCCGGCGAGGCCTCTGCCGCCGCTGCCGCGTCGAGCGACACCGGACCCACCAGGGGGAAGGATAGTCGGATCCTCCCTTCGCCCCTCGGCCTCCAGCTGCCCAGCCGGTCTTCGCCATGGCCCGAGTCGTCGAAGCTGGACGACACGGCTCCGCCGAGCGCGATCCCTGGCGACACGAGCAACGGTCCGAACCGAAGCGGGAGATCGACGCTGGCGAGCGCAGCGAGCTCGGTGCGCCCGGAGTCCTGGGCCCTGCGAAAACGGCCCGCTCCACCGGCGCACACAGGTCCCAATCGGACGCATGCGTCCAGCGAGGTTCCCAGCCAGAGCGAGTTGGACTCGTCCAGCGACAGGTCGCCGTTCACGACGACCGAGGCGGGATCCCGCCGGCGTGCCCGTGCTTCCATGGGAGCGGGCGCATGCGGTGCCTCGACCACGGCCGCGTCGCCCACGGTCCAGCCAGCCATCAGCTCGGCGTTGAGCTCGGATTGCGCCCACGACTCGACCACGCTCGCGGCCTCTTCGACGAGGGCGACCCTCCTCGCGACCTCCCTCCCTACCGGATCCCTGCGGCTCACGACGATGAGCCCCCCTTCTCGCCGCAGCGACGCTTCCAACGCTGGGCACGCGTCGGTCCCCTCGGCCCCGACCCCACGGCGTCCGAGGGCGGACGAGACCTCCGACGCGAGCTCCACGTCCCCCGAGACCACTACCGCCGGGCGGCACGCCGGGTCGGCGAGCGCCGCCGGATGCGGCCACCCGATCAAGAGAGAGAGCAGGCCGATTCCCGCTGCAGCCCATCTCGCTTGATATGGCGTCGTCTGAGCTGCCTCGGGCGGCGGCATGGACCCTCCGGTCGGGCACCGACGTACCAGACGTGGACCTCATTCAAACCGGTTCGGAGCAGTTGTATCCCCTGCGGACGAGCAGGCGACCTTACTCGATCCTTCGTTTCGGACGTAAGCAGGCATTCACGTCGGTCGGGTGCCCCCTCGCCGGGCGCGCCCGCGAGTGGCCGCCGTCCGGCGCCAATTTCGCGGGGCGTTGGCGGTCCGGAGCCAGATCCTTACGGTGGTGCACCCGCGCGCTCCAGGAGGCCCCGACCATGGAGTATCTCGTCACCATGACCACCCACGTTCCCGCTGGAACTTCAGAGACGACCGTGAAGGAGGTCCAAGCCCGAGAGGCGGCACGCTCGCGCGAGCTGGCAGAGCAGGGATATCTGCTTCGACTGTGGCGTCCGCCGCTGAAACCTGGAGAGTGGCGAACGCTCGGGCTGTTTGCCGCCGACGACGTGGGCCAGCTCCAGGAAGTCCTCGCCTCGATGCCGCTTCACGTGTGGCGCAACGACGAGGTGACGCCGCTCTCGCCCCACCCGAACGACCCCGCTCAGCCTCGGAGGTAGCCGACGCCCAAACGTGGGGTCGCCGCCACTCGGCGCCGTGCGCAGCGTCGCCCGACACCGGCCACCGAGGAGGTAGATGTGAAGGAGACTCCGCCCGACTATTTCTGGCCCGAGACGGGGATGGTGCTCGCCCACCTGCTGATCGTTCGCGACGTGGACCGATCGCGCGAGTTCTACAGCAACGTGCTCGGCGCCCAGGTGCAGCGCGACCGAAACCCGTGCGTGATGCGCTTCCACAACAGCTACATCGTGGTGAACGAAGAGGGCGGGCCAACCGACGACAAGCCCAAGGTCGACGCCCGGGCGCCGGCCGACTCGAAGACGCTGAGCAGCGCGCTCCTCGTCCGGGTCACCGACGTCCACGCCACCTATTCCACCTGGAAGACACGTGGCGCACGGTTTCTCACCGAACCGAAGGACCACGAGCTGGAGATCCGCTGCTACCTGCAGGATCCGGACGGCTACCTGATCGAGCTGGGTCAGGCGACCGGGATCCTCGACGAGATGGGGATGGGGGCTCAGGCCCCCTGATGGGGCACCGCCCTTCACGGGTATGGGATGTGCCTACCTCTCCGTTGGCTCGACCATCCTCGCCTGGCCAACAACGCCGGCGAATCGCGTCTCATCGAGACGCTTCGAACCAATGGGGGGATTTCGAAATGCTCGTGTCTGGCAAGAACAAGAGGATCGTTCGACTCGTCGCGATCGCGATTTGTGCTCACGTGTGGTCTGCCTGTGGCGGAAACAGAATCGAGGCCGACTCCGGCCCCGACGTGGGCACGCTACGGATCGTGGCTCAGGCGGAGCACGCGGGCCCCGGTCCTGACCCCGACGAGATTGGCGCTCTGGACGTCGTTCTGATGCCACGTGGCACCATCGTCGGCGAAAACGGCCAGGTCGTGCCGACCCGGCGTTTCAACCTCGAGCGGGAACCGATCAGCGGAAAATGGACCTCGCACCTGGATCGGATCTACGTCGGAACGTACGACCTCTACGCCGTGGCGAGCCGTGAGGGGGAGGTCCTCTTTGTCTCGGATTCGCACATGGTCACGATCACGAAGGAAGGCCCTACCACGGCGATCATCCTCATGAACCAGAGCACGAATCCCACCCTCGTGATGGCTCCGCTTGTCAGCTACGTGGCGTACCGCGACTGGGTTCAGCAAGGCGACTCAACCGAGATCCTGGTGGAGGCCTGGTTTGGCGAGGGCCAGCTCACCCTTTCGGGCCACTTTCCTCCGGGAGTCGAGAACGCCGGCGCCTTCGGGCCGCCCGCGACCATCGAAACGTACCTCGGGGTGATCGAGTGGGTCGCGCCCTACGACATCGGCCTCAAACCTCTAATCCTCCGCGTCTCGGACGAGGACGACAACTCCGTCGAGCTCGGTATTTTCATTCGAGTCGGTGAGGCGAACGTCGATCGCGACTTCGAGGCGATTTTCAACCATTCCCCGCGCATCGAGATTCACAGCGACCTCGAGATCACCCCTGACGCAACCACGGTGAAACTTCGCACCCAATGGTTCGACAGCGATTCCGCTGGTCCGATGCGGTACCGGTGGTGGAGCGACTGCGGTGGACGCTTCAGCCAAGGATCCGAATCGGGATGGGTGACCACCACGTCGGTAGGCCAGATCGTCAGCCTCCCCTTCGTGTACGAGATCGTCCGCCCGGACCACTATCAGTGCCAGTTCGACCTCACGGTCACCGATCCCGAAGGAGCGCAGTCCACCGAAATCCATGGCGTTTTTCCGATGTGGCCAGGGGAGTACATTCGGTGAGCTCGACACCCGGAAGGGGCCCCTCCCCTCACGCGGGTATGGGATGTGCCAGTGTGGCCAGCGGACCGACCTTTCGGCTCCGTCTGCAACCGCTCGATCCATGCATCGCCCGCCGGAATGGCCCAGCGAGGCGGACACTCCGCGTTGGAGAGCAGAGACGGTCACTTGAACCATCGGGGGAAGTCGACATGTTTGCGTTCGGCAGAAAAATCGTTCCGCTCGTCGCCCTCTGGGCGTGTGCCTTCGTCTGGGGAGCCTGCGGCCGCTTCGGGGTCGTCGAGGAAGACCCGGGTCCCGACTCCGGCACGATCCGGGTCGTGGTCCAGCCGGCCCACGCAGGTCCCGGCCCGCAGCCCGGGGACATCACGGGGGTCTTCGTCATCCTCGCGCCGCGCGGCACCATCATCGGTGACAACGGCGAAGTAGTGAACAACATCAACATCGAGCTCGAACGCGATCCGATCTCCGGCCGGTGGAGCGCGTCGCGGGATCGGGTCTTCGTCGGGACCTACGCCCTCAGCGCCGAGGCCCAGAGCCCGCAGGGCGTGTTGTTCCGCTCGGAGCCGCGCGACGTCTCGATCACGAAAGACGCCCACTCGACCGTGGTCATCGTGATGAACCAGGCAAGCCAGCCCGGCGACATCTACGCACCCGTCCTGGGGTACCTCGGTTTCCCGACCTACGTGGAGCAGGGAGACACCGCCCAGATCCACGTCGTGGCGAACCAGGGAGAGGGTGCGCTCACCGCCTCGGGATCGTTCCCGGCTGGAGCGCAATTCACCGGCGAGTTCGGCAACCCGGTCACCGTCGTCAACGGAGAGGCCATCCTCCAGTGGACCGCTCCCCGGAACAACGGGCCGAAGCCACTCATCATCCGCGTCAGCGACCAGGATGGAAACCGGGTCGAGATGGGCATCGTCATCCAGGTCGGAGTGGACTACGCCGAAGCCCTGCTGGAGGCGACGTTCAACCTGGCGCCCCACGTGGAGATCCGGGGAGAGGTGACCCACAGCGCCGCGTCGAGCGAGCTCGCGATCCGTCTCCGATCGGTCGACACCGACTCGGTAGGCCAGATGCGTTACGAGTGGACGAGCACTTGCGGCGGCACCTTCACCCAGGGCGCGGCGACAGGCACCTTCACCACGACGACGACGGGTGAGATCGCGGAGGTGCGCTTCACGTACGAGGTCGTCGGCGCCGCCCGGCTGGAGAACTGCGTGCTCGAAGCGACCGTGACGGATCCGGAGCTCGCCTGGGCGTCGGAGTCCTACAACGTCCGGATGCTGCCGCCGGGCCAGGGCGGATGACCAAATGAAACGGGCCTGCTCGAGGCAGGCCCGCTTCCTTGAAAGCCCTGAACCGCTAGCCGAGGCGCCCCAGTTCACGGGGCGCCCGGTCAGCGACAAATTCAGCCGATCAGCATCCGCATCGGGTTCTCCAGGACCTTCTTCACCGCCTGGAGGAACTGGGCGCCCACGGCGCCGTCGACGATCCGGTGATCGCCCGAGTAGCCGATCCGCATCCGCTGGCCGATGACGATCTGGCCACCCTGCACCACCGGCTCCTCGCGGACCTTGCCCACGCTGACGATGGACGCCTGCGGCGGGTTGACGATCGCGTAGAAGTGCTCGATGTCGAACATGCCCAGGTTAGACACGGTGATCGTGCCGCCCAGGTAGTCGTCGGGCTTCAGCTTCTTGTCGCGGGCCTTCCCGGCCAGGTCGCGGACCTGACGCCCGAGCTCGCCGAGGGCGAGCTTGTCGGCGCCCCGGACCACGGGGGTGATCAGCCCCTCCTCGAGAGCAACCGCCACACCGAGGTTCACCGTATCCGGAATGAAGACGGTGTTCTCGTCGCGGAGCTGACCCTGAACGCGCGGGACCTCCATCGCGGCGACGGCGACGGCCTTGAGAACGAGGTCGTTCACCGAGACCTTGACGTCGGAGGCCTTCGCCCGATCCCGGAGCTCCAGCGCAGCCGCCATGTCCACGTCGAGCGTGAGGTAGAAGTGCGGCACCTCGCGCTTGGACTGCTGGAGATTGCGCGCGATCGCCTTGCGCATCTGGGACATCGGGACGGTCTTGCCGCCGGGTGCCGCGGGAGCCGCCGCTGCGGCAGGAGCCGCTGCAGCCACGGCCTTGGGCGCCTCCTCGACGTCGCGGCGGGTGATCCGCCCGCCGGGGCCGGATCCCGAGACCGTGAGGAGGTCGATCCCGCGCTCGGCCGCGATCTTGCGGGCGAGCGGCGAGGCCAGGACCTTCTCGCCGTTGGCCTTGCGGGGCGCCACCGGCACGGCCGGCGCGATCCCGTGGCCGAAGCCGAAGGTCAGGCCGACGATCTCGCCGGGCACTTCGCGCTTGGCGTACTTGACGGGTCCCGAGGGAGCTGCGGCGGGCGCCGCTGCGGCCGGCTTCCAGGTGACCTTCTCGCCCTTTGACGGAGCCTCGGGCGCGGCGGCGGGAGCCTTCTCGGCAACGGCCGGGGCCTCGCCCCCTGCTGCGGCCTCCCAGCTCGCGCCGGGCTTGCCGATCACCGCGATCACGGAGCCCACCTTCGCGGAGCCTCCGTCGGCGACCAGGATCTTGAGGACCGTGCCGCCCTCGTAGGCCTCCATCTCGAGGGTGGCCTTGTCCGTCTCCACCTCGGCGATCGGATCGCCGGGCGAGACCTTCTGCCCTTCCTTCGCGATCCAGCGCTGGATCGTCCCCTCGGTCATGGTGTCCGAGAGCTTGGGCATGAAGACGGGCTTCGCGTCGCCGGACGGAGCCGGCTTCGCAGCCGCCTTCGGTTCCTCGGCCTTGGGCGCTTCGGCCTTGGGAGCCTCGGCCGTCGGCGCCTCGGGGCCACCAGCGCCGGCGACCTTCTGCCAGTCCTCGCCCTGCTTGCCGATCACGGCGATGATCGCGCCCACGTTGGCCGTGCCGCCGTCGCCGGTGATGATCTTGAGGATCGTCCCCGCCTCGTAAGCCTCCATTTCCAAGGTGGCCTTGTCCGTCTCCACCTCGGCGATCGGATCACCGGCGCGGACGGCCTGCCCTTCCTTGACGAGCCACTTCTGGATGGTGCCCTCGGTCATCGTGTCCGAGAGCTTCGGCATCTGGATCGCGCTTGCCATCGAATGCTCCCTACGAACGGACGTTGAGGGCGTTCTTCACGCCGGCGACAACGCTGGTGGGGTCCGGGCGTGCCGCGTCCTCGAGCGTACGAGCGTACGGCATCGGGACGTCGGCGCCGGTCACGCGGATCACGGGGCTGTCGAGGACGTCGAAGCAGGCTCGCTGAACGATGTCGGAGATCTGGGCGCCCACGTTGTAGTAGGGCCAGCCCTCCTCGAAGACCACGCACGCGCCGGTCTTCCGGACGCTGTTGACGATGATCTCCTCGTCGAGGGGACGGATCGTCCGCGGGTCGACGACCTCGCAGTTGATCCCATCCTTCGCGAGGAGCTCCGCACCGTCGAGCGCGATCTTGAGCGCCTTGCCCCACGCCACGATGGTGCAGTCGGTGCCCTCGCGCTTGATGTCGCCCTTGCCGATGGGGATCGTGTACTCGCCCTCCGGCACCATGCCCTTCCACGCGTACATGGTCTCGCTCTCCATGAACACGACGGGGTCGGGATCACGGATGGCGGACTTGAGCAGGCCCTTGGCGTCGGCCGGCGTGCTGGGGACGATCACCTTGATGCCGGGGAAGTAGGCGTACTGCGCCTCGAACCACTGCGAGTGCTGGGCGCCCAGGCTGCGCGCCGCGCCGTTGGGGCCGCGGAACACGATCGGGCAGCTGAGCTCTCCCGCCGCCATGTAGCGCATCTTCGCCGCGGTGTTGACGATCTGGTCCATCGCGAGGATCGCGAAGTTCCAGGTCATCACCTCGATGATCGGCTTCAGGCCCATCATCGCGGCGCCGACGCCGAGGCCGCAGAAGCCGAGCTCCGAGATCGGGCTGTCGACCACGCGCTTGGGGCCGTACTTGTCGAGGAGGCCCTTCGACACCTTGTACGCGCCGTTGTACGCGCCGACCTCCTCCCCCATCAGGAAGGTGTCCGGATCGCGCCCGAGCTCCTCGTCGAGCGCCTCGTTCAGTGCATCACGGAAAGTGAGCTCACGCATTACTTCATGTCTCCGTGCTGGCGAATGGGGTCGACGTAGATGTCCTCGTAGAGGTCGGAGACCGGAGGCCACGGCGACTCTTCGGCGAAGCGGATGGACTCCTCGACGTCCTTGTCGATCTGCTCGTCGATGGCGTCGAGCTCCGCCTCCTTCGCTGCCTTCTTCGAGAGGATCCAGTCCCGCATCTTGGGGATGGGATCGAGCTTCCGCTCCTGGTCGACCTCCTCGCGAGTCCGGTAGACCGCGGGGTCGGACATGGAGTGGCCGCGGTAGCGGTAGGTGTCGGCCTCGATGAGGGTCGGACCCTCGCCGGCGCGAGCGCGGTCGGCGGCGGCCTTCACCGCCTCATACATCGCCAGCGTGTCCTTGCCGTCGGCGTACACGCCGGGCATGTCGTAGGCGCAAGCGCGCTTGTGCACCTGGGTCACCGCCGAGGAGACCTCGATGGGCGTACCCATGCCGTAGCGGTTGTTCTCGCAGATGAAGATCGCCGGGACCTTCCAGAGCGCCGCCATGTTGAGCGCCTCGTGGAACGCACCCTGGTTCACGGCCGCCTCGCCGAAGTAGCAGACGGTGACCTTCCCGTCCTCGCGGTACTTCGAGGAGTAGGCCGCGCCGAGCGCGAGCGGGATCTGGCCGCCGACGATGCCCCAGCCGCCGTAGAAGTTCCGGGGGATGTCGAAGAGGTGCATCGAGCCGCCCTTGCCCTTGGCGACGCCGGTGACCTTGCCGAAGAGCTCCGCCATCACCGGGCCGGGAGGCGTCCCGCGCGTGAGGATCTGCCCGTGGTCACGGTAGGCCGTGATCACGTAGTCGTCAGGAGTGATGCCGAACTCGGTGCCGACGGCAACGGCCTCCTGGCCGATGTACAGGTGACAGAAACCCGCAATCTTCTGCAGCGCGTACTGCTGCGCACAACGCTCCTCGAACTTCCGCAGCAGCACGAGCTGCCGGTACATGTTCACGAGGGTTGCCTTGTCGAGCTTTTCCGCGAGCCCGTAGGTAGGCTTCGCCACACAGACCTCCTGGTGAAAAACCGCAGGAGTCATAGGGTTTTCAGCAAGGGAGGTCAAAGGAAAAGGCCCAACGCGGCGCGTCGCCGGACGGTAGCGGAAATGGAGCGCGGATTCGGCGTTCGCCTGCCGCGGCGATTCTGGTAGAACGGCCGGATTCCACGCTACGACGGTTGCTTCCGGCGACCGTCTCTTGGCTTAGGAGAGATCCGTGCTTCTCGCGGGAAAGAAGATCCTGATCACCGGCGTGCTCACGCCCCAGTCCATCGCCTACATCGTGGCGGAGCTCGCCCAGCAGCAGGGCGCCGAGATCGTGCTGACCGGCTTCGGGAGGGGCATGTCCCTCACCGAGCGGAGCGCCAAGCGCCTCG
The DNA here is from genome assembly GCF_001263175.1 of Vulgatibacter incomptus. Lineage (GTDB taxonomy): Bacteria > Myxococcota > Myxococcia > Myxococcales > Vulgatibacteraceae > Vulgatibacter > Vulgatibacter incomptus. The sequence continues at coordinate 1,892,231 of NZ_CP012332.1, forward strand.
ATCCCGCGCCGGAGGTCCTCGAGCTCGACGTCACCAACCCCGAGCACTTCCCGAAGCTGCGCGAGACGCTGGCCAAGAAGTGGGACCGCCTCGACGGCATCGTCCACGCCATCGGCTTCGCTCCCGAGGACGCCCTCGGTGGAAACTTCCTGAACACGCCGTGGGAGAGCGTCTCGACGGCGTTCCGCGTCTCGACTTTCTCGCTGAAGGAGATCTCCACGGCTCTCGCTCCTCTGATGCCGCCTGGCTCGGGGATCGTCACCCTGGATTTCGACAACACCAACAACGCGTGGCCGATCTACGACTGGATGGGCGTCTGCAAGGCGGCGCTGACCTCCACCGTGCGCTACCTCGCCCGGGACCTGGGCCCGAAGGGGATCCGCGTGAACTCCCTCGCGGCCGGCCCGCTCGTGACCATGGCCGCCAAGGGCATCCCCGGCTTCAAGACCCTCGAGAAGCGCTGGCCCAAGCAGGCGCCGCTTGGCTGGGACTCGCGCACGCAGCACGGCGCCGTGGCCCGCACCACCGTCGCCCTCCTCTCCGACTGGCTGCCTGCCACCACCGGTGAGATGGTCCACGTCGACGGTGGCTACCACGCGGTGGGCGCCGCGCCGATCGATCCCGACCTCGACGAGAACAACGGCCCCTCGGAGGGCTGAGCGCGCCTCAAGGAATCGGCCCCGTCACGCGGGGCCGATTTCGTTCAAACGCTCAGAGCGTTCGAAGGGCGTCGACGACCGCGGATGCCATTCCCTCGTCGTCGGCTCGCGACGCGACCCACACGTCGTCGATTCCGGCCTTTTCCAGGGCTGCTGCGGTCGTCTCGCCGATCGCTACCGCCCGCGCCCTGCCGAGGCCCGACGAAGCCGCCGCCAGCACCGCCTCCACGGCGGAGGGGCTTGCGAAGACGACCGCGTCGACAGCACCTGCTCGCAGATTCGCCACCAGGGGCTCGAGCTCCGCCGGCGACGCACGCAGCGTCCGATACGCCGCGACGACCTCGACGACGGCCCCTCGGGACTCGAGCCCTCCCCGCAGCTCTTCCCTCCCCTCCTCCGCCCGAGGCTGGAGGAAGCGCGCCCCGCGGATCCGCTCCCCGAGGAAGCTCCCGACCGCGATCGCCAGCGCCGAGCCGTACTCCGCCCCGGGGACGACGTCGACACAGATGCCGAGCCGGCCGAGGGCCGCGGCAGTCCCCTGGCCCACGGCGCCGATCACGACCCCGTTGAGCGAGGCGTTCCCGCCGCCCGCTGAGCGGAGGCGGAGCCAGAAGGGCTCCACCGAAGCGGGCGAAGTGAAGAGCACGCCCGCGTAGCGTCCGGAGAACACGCCGGCGATCCCGCGATCCAGCGGCCCCCACGAAGTGGGCGGCGCCCGGCGGATCGCCGGCGTGAGGAGCACCAAAGCCCCCATTCCCTCGAGCTTGCGCCGGAGCGAGTCGGTCGACTCCGCTGGACGCGTGAGGGCGACGCGCCTCCCGTCCAGCGGCCCCACTAGTGGGGCACGCCGACGGTAGCGCCTGCCAGCTCGTCCAGGATCTTCCTGGCGCCCATGGCGAGGAGCACCCCGGCGACCATCTCGCCGATTTCGGCGGCGTTCGCGGGGTCGCCCCTGCGCTCCGCGTGGAGGAGGCCGGTGCCGTCCGGGCGGCCGACGAGCGCGCGCAGGGTGAGGACGCCGCCCTCGACGGTGGCGTGGCCGGCGATCGGGACCTGGCAGCCGCCCTCGAGCCTCGCGAGCAGCGCCCGCTCCGCGTCGGTGGCAGCCCGGGTCGGGGCGTGGTCCAGCTTGGCGACGATGGATCCCAGCTCCGGATCGCCGTCGCGGATCTCGATCGCCAGCGCGCCCTGCCCGATGGCGGGGATCGAGCGCTTCGCGTCGAGGACCTCTGTGGCGGCGTCCGCCAGCCCGAGCCTGCGCAGGCCGGCGTAGGCCAGGACCACGGCGTCGACCTCGGCGTCCGCCTTTGAGAGGCGCGTCTGCACGTTGCCGCGGACGTTGACGATCTCGAGGTCGGGACGCACCGCCTTGAGCTGGCACTGCCGCCGAAGGCTGCTCGTGCCGAGGCGGGCGCCCTTGGGGAGCGCGTCGAGGGTGCGCCACCTGGGCGAGCAGAGGGCGTCGCGGGGATCCTCCCGCTCGGTCACCGCGCCCAGGGCCAGGCCCGGCGGGAACACCGTGGGCACGTCCTTCAGCGAGTGGACGGCGAGGTCGGCCCTGCCATCCAGCAGCGCCTCCTCGATCTCCTTCACGAAGAGCCCCTTGCCGCCGACGCGGGCCAGGGGCACGTCGAGGATCCGGTCCCCGGTGGTGACGAGGGGAAGGAGCTCGACCGAACGGCCGGTGAGGGTCTTCAAGCGCTCGGCAATGTGCTCCGCCTGCCACAAGGCCAGGGCGCTCCGCCGCGTGGCGATCACGAGTGGTTTCACGATTCCCGCTCCCGATGTGCGCGTTCGCGCAATTGCATGGCCAGCGAGGCGACGCGGAAAGCCGTCACCTGGCGGCTCCCCGTCCCGCGACCCGCGCCGGGCCGTGGGCCTGGCCTTCTGCGTCTTCCGCAGACTCGGCCGAGGCTCCCTCCACCAGGCGCAGCGCCACCGCCTGGCGACGGGCCTCGTCAAGGCCGAAGAGCTTCACCGCCGCGTCGAGGAGCGCGCCGTCGTCCTCCTCGCCCGCCGCCCGGATCCGGGTGGTGGGCTCGTGGAGGAGCTTGTTGACGATCGCCCGCGCCAGCGCCTCGAGGCACTTCCGCTGGTTCTCGTCCTGTCCTACGCCGAGGCGCGCCAGCGTCCGCTCGACCTCCGCGTGGGCCAGCGCCTCGCTGCGGAGCCGCAGCTCCCGGACGAGCGGCGCTGCCTCGCTCCGCATCGCGGCCACGAACGCGGCGGCCTCCTCGCCCACGATCGCCTCGGCCCGCACCGCTTCCTCCTGGCGGGCGCGGCGGTTGGCGTCGATCGCCTTGTCGAGATCGTCGACGTCGTAGACGTAGATCCCGTCGAGGCCGTTGACCTTCGGGTCCACGTCCCGCGGCACGGCGAGGTCGATGAAGAAGAGCGGCCGGTGCTTGCGCGCCTTGCGGGCGGCCTGAGCGAGCTCGACGGTGATCACGGGCATCGGCGCCGCGGTGGAGCAGACCACCACGTCCGCCTCTGCGAGGCGCTGGGGCAAGGTCTCCCAGGGATGGGCTTCGCCGCCCACCTCGCGGGCGAGGTGCTCCGCCCGCTCGGGCGAGCGGTTCACCACCATCACCCGGCTGGCCCCGGCCCCCTGGAGGTGCCGTGCCGCGAGGGCGCTCATCTTGCCGGCTCCCACCAGGAGCACGGCGCGTCCGTGGATCGAGCCGAGGATCCGGGTGGCCAGCGCCACCGCCGCGAAGCTCATCGAGACCGCGGACTCGCCCACCTTCGTCTCGTTGCGGACGCGCTTGGCCACGGCGAAGGCCTTGCGGCAGGCGCGCGAAAGGACCGCGCCCACGGCGCCCGCCTCCTCCGCCGTCGCGAACGCGGACTTCACCTGCCCGAGGATCTGGGGCTCGCCGACCACCATCGAGTCGAGGCTCGAGCAGACGCGGAAGAGGTGCCGGACCGCCTCCTTGCCCTGGCGCTCGTAGAGGTGGGCGTCGACGGCTGCGTCGCGGCTCGAGAGGTAGTCGCGGATCGCGCGGGCGGCCCTCGAGGCGCTGTCGGTCGTGGCGGCGTAGACCTCCACCCGGTTGCAGGTGGAGACCACGAGGCTCTCCGCCAGCATGGGCTGCGCGCGCAGGTCCCGGAGGGCGTCGCCGAGGACGGACTCCGCGACGGCGATCTTCTCGCGGACCGCGATCGGCGCGGTGTGGTGGGAGAGGCCCACGAGGACGAGCTCGACGCTCACGCCTGCCCCCCAGCGAAGACCCCGGCGAAGGCGAAGGAGAGCAGCACGAAGCCGACCATCGTGCTCCAGGCCACCCGCCGCCCGCGCCAGCCCACCGTCTGGCGGAGGAGCACCACCAGGGCCGTCAGGGCCCAGGCCACGAGGGCGAAGCCCTGCTTCGAGCGGAGCGCGAAGAAGTCACCCGTCTCGCTCGCCGAGAAGAAGGCGCCGGTGACGATGGTGACGGAGAGGAGGAGGAAGCCCACGAGCATGAGCTGGTAGTTGAGGCGGTCGAGGAGCTCCAGAGAGGGGAGCCGCCAGAACATCGCGCCGCCCGCGCGCTTGGCCTTCACCTCTCGTTCCAGAAGCAGATACATCAGGGCGACCACGAAGCCCAGGGCGAAGAGCGCCAGGCCTCCGATGGCCACCGCGATGTGAACGGGCAGGAGCACGCCGCCCAGGGGGCTCCCCTGGACGACCGCGCCGGGGATCGCGTGGGCGGGGAGCAGGGTCGCCACCACCAGCGGGCCCACGAAGGCGCCGACGGCAGGGGCCTGGATCCAGCGGCTGAGGAGCAGGTAGGCGCCCACCACCAGGAAGGCCAGGAAGGAGAGGCCCTCCGAGAGGCGGAAGGCCCCGTCGTGCCACAGCTCCACGGCGCGGATCGCCACCGCTCCCCCGTGGAAGACGAAGCCGGCGAAGAGCAAGCCGGTGGCGAGCCTCGCGCGGCGCTCGGAGGCGCGCACGAGCCAGCCCAGGTAGAGGGCGGCGGCGGGGGCGTAGGCGACGAGCCCGAGATGGAAGAGAATCCCTGGGTTCACGAGACCACCAGCTTCGAGGAGGCCGACGAAGGAGCAGGCAACCGCACTCCTGGTCGAAGACACCTGGCCGAAAACACCTAGCCGAAAAACGCGGCGAGGCGGTCCGGCTCATCCTCGCCCCGCGGGAGATCACCCGATTCGATCGACGGCGCGCCGCCCGGAGCAGGCGTGGACGCGACGAAGCCCGGGATCACCGAGTAGGCCACCTCCCCCAGCAGCACCGAGTCGCCGCAGAGCTCCCCGCCCATCTCCCGGAGCAGGGGCTCGGCCTTCACCTTCCCGAGGAGGCCGGCCGTGTCCTCGCCGTCGAGGATCTCCACGAAGCGGCAGGCCGACTCCAGCGGGAGGGTCGGACCCCCCGGGATCACGAGGCCGTCCCCGGAGACGTCTACGCGGCCCTCCGCGAGCCATCCGTCGAGAGTCGCCTGGGGAACGAAAAGGAGGCCGGACATGGGCGGGAGACTATCACCGCCGTCCGGCCCCCGCCACGGAGGCGTCGACCGGAAGACAAGGCAGGCCGCGCGGATCCGGGGACTTCCCTGCCCCGCCCGGCGATCGAACTAGACCGCCTTGTTGAGGGCGTCGGCCAGCTTGCTCTTGGGGACGGCGCCGACCACCTGATCGACGACCTTGCCGCCCTTGAAGACGAGGAGGGTCGGGATCGAGCGGATCCCGTACTTCATCGCCACCATCTGGTTCTCGTCGACGTTGAGCTTCCCGATCTTGGCCTTGCCCTTGTACTCGTTCGCCAGCTCCTCGACCGCCGGCGCGATCGCCCGGCAGGGCCCGCACCACACGGCCCAGAAATCGACCAGAACGGGCTCCTGGCTCCCCAGGACCTCGCTCTCGAAGTTGGAATCGGTGAAGGTCTTCACGTTCTCATTGGCCATGTTCGACGGCTCCTCGCCTTGTGGGACTTCCACTTCGTTGGATGCACGAGCGGCGCCCAGGGTTCCGAGAGCGGGCCATGCTCGTGTGCAGCGAAAGACCATGCGTCATGGCCCGTCGGCCGATCAAGCGAAACCACCTCGGCCCGGGCGCTCGCTCCGAGTGCCCACGTTCGCGAGGAGCCCGATTGAGGTCAGCACCGTCACCGCGGACGATCCGCCGTAGCTCATGAGCGGCAGGGTCACGCCCACCACGGGGAGCAGGCCCGAGACCATCCCGATGTTCACGAAGACGTGCCAGAAGAGGAAGGCCACGGCGCCGATGGCGAGGAAGGCGCCTTGCCGCTCCCGCGCCTGGGCCGCGATCCGCAGGCCCACCAGGCAGAGGGCGAGATAGAGCCCGAGGAGCACGATGGCGCCCCGGAACCCCCACTCCTCCGCGAAGACCGAGAAGACGAAGTCGGTGTGCTGCTCGGGGAGGAACGAGAGCTGGGTCTGCGTGCCCTGGGCCCAGCCCTTCCCCGCCCACTGTCCCGAGCCCACCGCAATCATGGACTGGTTCGCGTGGTAGCCGGAGCCGAGGACATCGGCCTCGGGATCGAGGAAGGTGAGCACCCGCTTCTTCTGGTAGTCGTGGAGCACGAAGAACCACGCCGCCACCGCCACCAGCAGCCCCGTGAGCGCGATGGTCGCCAGCGCCTTCCAGCGGACGCGGGAGGCGAGCACCATCGTGCCGGCGATCGCGGCCATCATCGACGCGGTCCCGAGGTCCGGCTGGTGGAGGATCAGCACGAAGGGGATCGCGATGATCACCGCCGGCTTCCAGAGCTCGAGGAGCGTGTAGCCGCCGGCCTTCTCCCCCTCCTCGTGGTAGAAGCGGGCGAGCACGAAGACGACCGCCAGCTTGGCGAGCTCGGAGGGTTGGAGCCGCAAAGGGCCCAGCACGAGCCAGCGCTGGGCGCCCATCACCGTCTGCCCGTGCAGCTCCACCGCCACCAGCAGCAGGATCACCAGGGCGTAGAACGGCCAGGCGACCAGGTGGAGCATCCGGTAGTCCGCCGAGAGCGAGACGAGGGCGACGGACAGGCCGATCCCGAGCCAGGCGATCTGCGAGATCCACACGGGCGCGTGGGCGACCCGCGACGCGGAGGCGAGGTTCCCGACGCTGATCACGCCGATGGCGAGGGTGATCGCGAAGACCTCCCAGGGGACGCGGCGGAGGAAGCGGGCGTCGGCCCGTGGCGGAGTTCCGAGGAGGCTCATCCCGCAACCCCTTCACCGTTCTCGATCACCGGCAGCTCCGGCGTGCCCGACGGCGGCTCGAGGGCGGCGGGCGGCGCCTGCCGGGGGAGCTCGCGGTCGACGCCGCTCCTCGCAGAGGCACGGTCCTCCTCCTTGAGCTCCAGGTACTTCTCGATGATCTTCATCACGATCGGCGCTGCCTCCGCGCCGCCGTGGCCGCCGTGCTCCACGAGCACCACCACCGCGATCTCCGGATTCTCTGCCGGTGCGTAGGCCGCGAACCAGGCGTGATCCCGGGAGAACCAGTCCATCTGCTCCTTGCGGAGGCGGATGTTGCCGATCCGCACCACCTGCGCCGTGCCGCTCTTGCCGGCGACGCGAACGTTGGCGGGGCGGTGACGGAAGCCGGTGCCGCCGGGCTCGTTGACCACCTTGTCCAGGCCGCGGCGGACGATCTCGAGGTTCTCGCGCTTCACCCCGAGCTTGCGCTTCGCGTCGGGGAGGAAATCCTCCACCACCGAGCCGTCGGGGCGCACGATCTGCCTCACGAGCTGGGGGCGGTAGATCGTCCCGCCGTTGGCGATCGCCGCGTAGACCACGGCCATCTGCAGCGGGGTCACGTTGCTGTCGCCCTGGCCGATCACCGAGTTCAGCGCGAAGCCCTTGGTGTAGCCGCCCTTGGTGCGCTTGTCGTGGTACTCGGTCGAGGGGACGATGCCGGGCACCTCGAAGCCCAGGTCGAGGCCCGTGACCTCGCCGAGCCCGAAGCGCCGCGACATCTCGGCGAAGGGGTCGATGCCGAGCTTGTCCGCCGCCGCGTAGAACCAGGTGTCGCAGGAGACCTTCAGCGCCTCCTCGAGGTTCAGGATCCCGTGGCCGCTCTCCTTGTGACAGCGCCAGCGCCTCTTGCCCAGGGTGTAGCCGCCGCCGCACTGGATCGGGTGGCCGAAGCCGTGCTCGAGGGCCGCCAGGCCGGAGACGACCTTCTGCACCGAGCCCGGGTGGTAGTGATTCTGGGTCGCGCGGAGGAGCATCGGCTTGAGCGGATCCTCCATCAGCTCGCGCAGCTCCGCGCGGGAGATCCGCCCGGTCATCCGGTTCGGATCGAAGCCGGGCTTGGAGACCATGGCCAGGACGTAGCCTGTGTTGACGTCCATCACCACCGCGGACCCCGCCGGCTTGTCGAAGGCCTCCTCGGCCGCGGCCTGGAGCCTCGCGTCCAGCGAGAGCACGACGTTGGCCCCGGGGCGGCTGGGGACGAAGCGCTCGCCCGGCGGGATGAGCTCCTCGAGCTCCGGGAGCTTGCGGCCCTTGGCGTCGGCCACGACCCGCTCGACGCCGTCCACTCCCCGGAGCCAGCGCTCGTACCGCCGCTCGACCCCGATCTTGCCGACGTAGTCGCCGATCCGCAGGCCCCTCCCGTCGTCCCGGGCCTTCTGGATGTCGTCGGGGTTCGCCTCGCCCATGTAGCCGAGCGCGTGGGCGCCGAGGCTGCCCTTGCGGTAGTTGCGATGGGGCGCGCCGACCACGTCGACGCCGGGCAGGCTATCCTTGTTGGCCTCGAGGACGTCGAGATCGTCGCGGGTGAGATCGTATTGCACGAGGACCGGGCGGAAGCGCTCGAGCCCTCGGGTGTTCTCCACGGCGGACACCACGCGCCCGAGATCCTCGTCGTCGAGGCCCAGCTGCCCGGCGAGCCTTCCGATCACCTCGGGGCAGTCCTGGCAGAAGGCCGGGGTCAGGAAGACGTCGTAGCTCGGCCGGTTGTCGGCGAGGATCTGCCCCTTGCGGTCGAGGATCATCCCTCGATCCGACGCGACCCGCAGCTCCTTCACGAAGTTGCCGGAGCTCTTGGCGAAGTAGTCATCGCCCTTGAAGATCTCGAGGTACCAGAGCCTCCCGGCGAGCAGGAGGATCCCCAGCGCGACGGCGGCGCCGAGCCAGCCGATGCGCCGCTTCAGCTCCCGCTCCTCCCTCGCCCGGATCGCCAGCTTCATCGCGTTCGGCTTCTACCCCTTCTTTCCGCCCGAGGACAAACCGCAAACGCTCGCCCGCCCTTCCCTGCCACGGACGTTCGGTGGGTCAAGCCTTCCCGTGCTGGGTCGCCTGGTCCAGCCTGCCGAGGAGCCCGTGAACCGGGAGGGCGAGGAGGCCGGCGATCGCCGCCTGTGGAACGAGTGAGAGCCAGGCGACCGATCCCGGGCCGGCGCCGGGGGGCGCCACGGCGAGGAGGCCGCCGAGGATCCCGGCCTGGTACACGAAGCTCGCACCCGTGGTGTAGATCACCACGCCGATCCACGAGAACCGGCCGGAGCGAGGCCAGGCCATCCGGCCTGTGGTCCACACCGCAACGGCCATGAACCGACAGAGGCCCGGAGGCCCCTGCACGAAGAGGTCGGCAACGTAGCCCACGGCGAAGGCGGCGACCGAGCCCTCGATCGCGCCGAGCCGGAGGGCGAAGAAGGTCACGAAGAGGACGGCGACGTCCAGGCGGACCAGCTCCGGTCCGAGGCGGGTGAGGAAGCCGGCCTGGATCTGGAACGAGATCAGCGCGAGCCCCGCCCAGACGGCCACGCGCCAGAGGCGCAAGGCGTCGACGGGCCTCGGCGCGCCGAGCGCGAGGCTCCCGAGGATCTCCCGATGCGCGTAGGAGCGCTCGTACCGCTGGTTGACCGGGCGGCCTCGACGGAGCCTCAGTGCCAGGCGGCGGAGGAGCCTCACGGCAGGCCGGGCAGGACGCCGCCCTTCTCCTCGAACGTCTGGACCGTGGGGGGCGGCGTGCCGTCCGCCGGCGCCACGAGCACGAGCACCTCCTCCAGGCCGGAGACGTCCACGGCCGGCAGAACGGTGCCCTCCAGGTACATTCCGAACGCCTCGCGGCGAACCGGCCCGATCCGCCCGATCACGAGCCCCTTCGGAAAGACGCGGTCGGTGCCCGAGGTGATGAGCACGTCGCCCGCCTCGATGTCGTCGGTCCGGAGGGCGTTGGCCAGCTGGAGGCTCTTCTCCTCCCCGGTGCCGCGGACCGTCACGCGGGCGCGGCTGCGCTGCACGCGGGCGGCGACCGCCGAGCTCGAGTCGACCACGAGCTGGACGTCGGCCTCGTGGCCATACGTCGCGATCACCTTTCCCACCACGCCGTTCGCGGTCACGACCGCCATACCGGTCGCGATGCCGGAGCCTTCCCCGGCCGAGATGGTGATCACCCGGCGGTGGGTGGGCGAGACGCCGATGACGGGTGCGGCCACGACGCGACCCTTGGACGCCCGGCTGAAAGAGAGGAGCTCCTGGAGCCGCTCGTTCTCCAGGCCTGCCTCGAGGCGCTCGCTTGCCAGGGCCCGGGCCTCGGCGAGGGCCTCGCGGAGCTGCAGGTTCTCCTCCCGGACCCCGCGCAGGGCCACGTAGCCCGTCCAGAGGTCGATCGCGCCGCCCACCGCGCCGTCGATCGCCCGGCTGAGCGGGGCGGAGACGGCGAGGCAGAGCTTGTCGAGCGAGGAAAGGTCTCGGGCCTGTTTGGCGTTTGCCACGTACGTTCCCGCCGGGAGCAGCAGCAGCACTGCCACCAGGAGTAACTCGCGGTATCGCAGGATGATGGCGAGCAAGCCAAAAACCTCGGGTTGACCAGCTTGCATTACGCCAGGATTTTTCTTAGAGTGTCAACCATTTCGCTGACTTCCAGCCCCTCTCGAGGGGCAAACCCCACCACGTCGGCACAGGCAAGCAGACATGCTCGATAAGCTGCGGGATAGCTCGCGTTCCTACCTGATGTACCTCGTCTTCGGGGCCTTGATCCTCGTCTTCGTCATGTTCTTCGGACCGGGCAGCAGCGGCTGTATGCCGGGCGCCGCCGGCAGCAAGGCCGACACGTTCGCCGCCAAGGTGAACGGGGAGACCATCGGCTGGAGGGAGTTCGAGACCGCCTACGGGAACATGCTCCGGGCCTATCAGCAGCAGATGGGCGAGCGGTTCGACTCGAAGATGGCCGAGCAGATGGGCCTCAAGGCCAACGTCCTCGACGGCCTGATCGAGCGCCGCCTCCTCATCTCCCAGGCCAAGGCCCAGGGCATCGCCGTCTCGGACGCCGAGGTGGCCGCCAAGCTGCGCGAGATCACGGCGTTCCACAAGGACGGTCACTTCGACTACGGCACCTACCGCCAGGTCATCCAGACCGCTCTCGGGGTCACGCCCGACAAGTTCGAGGTGCAGGTCCGCGAGGACCTCCTCCGCGAGAAGATGGTCGCCGTCGTCCGCCAGGGCGCCAAGGCCTCGGACGACGAGATCCAGGCCGAGTTCGCCAAGGAGAACGACAAGGCCGACCTCGTCTTCGTGCGCTTCCTCCCCGCCCAGGCCGAGGGCGAGGCCAAGCCGACCGCTGCCGAGATCGACGCCTACCTCGCCACCGAGGACGGCAAGAAGGCCGTCGCCGACGAGTTCGAGGCCAAGTCGTTCCGCTTCAAGAAGCCGAAGCGGGTCAAGGCCCAGCACATCCTCGTCAAGGTGGCGGAGGATGCGCCCCAGGCCGACGTCGACGCGGCCACGGCGAAGCTGGACGAGGCCAAGAAGAAGATCATCGGCGGCACGGACTTCGGCGCGATCGCCCAGGAGCTCTCCGACGATCCCGGCTCCAAGGACAAGGGCGGCGACCTCGGCTTCTTCGGCCCGGGCACCATGGCCAAGCCCTTCGAGGAGGCCGCCATGGCCCTCCTGCCCGGCCAGCTCTCCGACGTCGTCCGCACCCGGTTCGGCGTCCACCTCATCAAGGTGAACGACGTCCAGGAGCCGGAGGAGAAGAAGCTCGAGGAGGTCCAGGGCGATCTCGCGGCTGACCTCCTCGTCCAGAAGAAGGCCAAGGATCTCGCGAAGGCCAAGGCCCAGGCCGCCCTCGCCAAGGCGAAGGCCGGCGAGTCGCTCGAAGCGCTCTTCCCCGCCCCCGACGCCCCCGAGGCCGGCGCGGCGAAGGCCCCGAAGCCGGTGGCCGAGAAGACCGGCGCGTTCGCGGTCGCCTCCGACTTCGTTCCCCGCCTGGGCATGAGCGCAGACCTCACCAAGGCCGCGTCCGCCGCAGCGAAGGGCGACGTGCTCCCCGAGGTCTACGAGGTGAACGGTGGTTTCGTGGTCGCGCAGGCGATCGACCGCACCCACCCGGACCCCTCCGTTCTCGAGAAGACGCGCGACGAGGTGGCCGAGCGGGTCGTCAGCCGGAAGGAAGGCGAGCTCGTGGAGGCCTACACGAAGGAGCTCCGCAAGTCGGCCAAGGTCGAGACCAGCGCGCAGCTCGGCGACGTCCGCGGCTGATCGCGGGAACGTCTCTTGACGTAACGAAGGCGTCGCGGGCTCGAGAGCTCGCGGCGCCTTCGCCGTTTTCGAGTCTTTCGGGAGGCGCTAGCCGACCTGGATCCCGTCGCGGGTGGAGCCCTTCACTCGGTACATCGCGAGGTCCGCCCGGCGGAGGAGCTCGTCCGCGTCGGCGGCGTGCTCCGGAAATGAGGCCACCCCGAACGAGGCCGTCAGCCGAAGACCGCCGGCCTCGGACTCGAGGAAGGCGCGGGCCTTGAACCGCTCCCGAACGCGCTCGGCGAAGGCCAACGCCTCCGCGCTCGTGGTCTCGGGCAGCAGGCAGACGAACTCGTCGCCGCCGTAGCGGATCGCGATGTCCGCCGGACGGATCACCTGGAGCAGCTCCTCCCCGCACTCGCGCAGGATGGCGGAGCCGGCCTGGTGTCCGTGGCGATCGTTGACCTGCTTGAAGCGATCGAGGTCGAAGAAGACCAGCGAGAGGTCGTGTCCGAAGCGCCGCGCCCGGAGGATCTCGGCGTCCAGCGATCGGAGGAGGTGGCGCGCGTTGTAGAGCCCGGTGTGCTCGTCGATGATCGTGAGCTCCTCGACCCGCCGGTAGTTGCGCGCGTTCTCCAGGGCGATGGCGGCGAAGTCGGCGATCGAGCCGAGGACGCGGACGTCCGCCTCGTCGAAGGGCGGCTGCCCCCTGCCATTCACGAGCTCGATGACGCCCAGGGTCCGGCCCTTGGAGCGCATCGGCACCGCGGCGATGGAGCTCGTGCTGAAGCGGGTCGCCTCGTCGAAGCGCGAGGCGAAGCGCTCGTCCTGGCTCACGTCCGCGACGAGCAGCGACTCCTTGCGGGACGCGACCCAGCCCGCGATCCCTTCCTCCGCGCCGATCCGAAGGCCCTGAAGGGACTCCGAACCCGGCCCCACGGCCACCTCGAAGAAGAGCTCGCCGGTGATCTCGTCCACCAGGAGCAGCGACCAGTTGGTCGGCTGGAGCAGCTCCCCCACCTTCTCCATGATCAGCCGGAGCACCTCGCGGATATCCAGGGTCGACGTCAGCGCCTTCCCGATCTCGTTGTAGGCGTGGAGCTCGTCCACGTTACGCTTCAGCTCTCTGAGAAGCTCTTCGGCTTCCATGATCGTCGCGTCGCTCCGGGCGGATCGCAGGGCGTCGAGGCAGGATGGCTGCTACAACCGGACGCGGCGCCAGCCTACCTTGGGCGCCTTCTCCGCTCAATCTCAGACACGAGACCCACCTTGCCCGACCTCTCTCCTCCCTTCCTCCTCGCCTCGGCGTCTCCCCGCAGGCGCGAGCTCCTGGCGGGCGCCGGCTTCTCCTTCGTCGTGGCGGTTCCCGGGATCCCAGAGGACATCGAGCCGGGAGAGGCGCCCGACGCCGCCGCGCTCCGTCTCGCGGGAGAGAAGGCGGAAGCGGTCCGTGTCTCCCGGCCGGACGCGGTCGTGCTCGCCGCCGACACGGTCGTGGTCCTGGACGGCCGGGCCCTGGGCAAGCCACGGGATCCGGACGAGGCCCGCGCCATGCTCCTCTCGCTCTCCGGCCGCACCCACGAGGTGGTGACGGGGGTCTCGATCCGAGCCCCGACCGCCGTAGAGGAGCTCGTCGCGAGGACCCAGGTGCGCTTCCGCCCTCTCGAGCGGGAGGAGATCGACCGCTACGTCGCGACGGGAGAGCCGATGGACAAGGCGGGCGCCTACGGGATCCAGGGCGGCGCCGCGAGCTTCGTCGAGGCCATCTCCGGCTCCTACACGAACGTCGTCGGCCTCCCCCTGGCGGAGGCCGTGATCTCGCTCCGCAGCCTCGGGGTCCTCCCCGGCTGAGCAGCCTGGTGTGCGGGGCGCCCGGGATTCCCCGGGCGCCGTTTCCACTTCGTCTACCGGTAGTGGAAGTACATCGACTGCCCGGACCGGAACCCATCCTCGTACTCGAACGACTCGAAGCCGCCGATGGCGAAGACCCCTGCCGAGGCGTCGTCGAAGTACTCGGGTCCGCCGGCGATCTCGTCGTAGGCGAACACGATGTCGCCCCCCTCCCATAGCTGGATCTGGAACGTGAGGGAGCCCTCTTCGTAGTACCGCTTGAAGCCCGTCCACTGGAGGATGAGCACATCGGAGGGCCCCACGGTCATCACCTCGTACTGGAACTTCGAGCCCGGCTGATCGGTGAGGTCGGCGTCGTACACGCGGAGGATCCCGCCGTCCCAAGCGGGCCACCACCAGTCGTCCAGGAAGTAGGCCGTGCCATCCGCCTGGACGTAGACCGTGGTGACCGGATCGCTTCCACCGTAGTAGGGGAAGTGGAACGGGATGCCTCCCGGGATCTCCGCCTGGCCGTAGTCCGAGTTCACGTCCGGGAGCTCGGTCCCGGTGGCCGAGATGTCGATGAAGGGCTTCGTCGAGTAGAAGTCGACGTCGTACTCAGAGTAACAGTCGACCCCACCCGCTCCGGGCGACCCCAGGTCGCCTCCTTCGCCGTAGGTCGAGGTCGAGACACACCAGGCGAACGAAGGGGTGAGGTCTCCCGCCTGGCGCTGCGTCTGCCAGGTTCCGTCGAGCGCGAGCGACGCCCCATGCGGGATCGTCCACCACGAGTTCCACGCGACCTGGCTGATCGGAACGCCGCCGAGTCCGATCGAGAGATCCCCTTCCGTCGAGTCGAGGGTGATGTCGTCGTAGACGTAGTCGGGCGTGAAGCCCGGCGAGTCGCTGGCGGCGAAGGTGAACCAGGCACCGGACGCGAGGAGGAGCGGACCGCCCGACTCGATCACGTGGGATTGGTCGCCCGACCAGATGACCATCCCCTCGAGATCCATGGGCGCCGGCGAGAGGTTCCGAATCTCGAACCACTGGGCGGTGGGGCCACCCGAGGGATCGATCTGGAGCTCGGTGATCGCGACCAACCCGCGCGGCAGGACCTCGACGACGATCGTCTGGCAGTCGATGTCGCCCGTCGTCTGGGCGCAGATCACGATCCGTCCATCGCGCCCCGGGCTCACCTGTGCCGACCCGGTCGCATCACGAGCTCCCTCGAAGCGCCACGCGCGGTTCGAGAGGCCGCCCGCCATCGCCCGGTTGTAGCTCAAGGTGGAACCAATCTCGCCAGAGGGGTCCTGGTAGCCGACGGTGGCGTTGCCTCCGTCGGCCCGCTCCTGGTCGGGTCCCATCATCGCGCCGTAGCGGAACTCGAAGCTCCCATTCGGGAAGAGGATCACCTCGAAGTTCAGATTGGCGCCCGGCGCGGGCCAGTCGTAATACTGAACGCCCTTCCACTGGATCACGAAGCGATCCTGACCACCGTCGTCGAGGAGCTGCGCGTAGACGTGGCCCGTCTCGTAGGAGTGGAGATCGTCCCAGAACGGCGCGAGATGCACGCCGGGGTTCCAACTGGACGGGAGGCGGTCGTGGTACGCCAACGTCCCCTGCTCCGGGTCGAAGCTCAGGAAGCCGTCGGACATCACGCGAACCGCGGTCCTGTCCTCCCCAGCGAACGGAAACGTGAAGCCGTTCGGGAAGTACACGTCCTCGGCGGCGGAATCCGCGTCGATGAGCCACGTCAGCTCGGTTCCGGTCGCGCTGATGTCGATGAAGGGCGCCTCGTCCGGATCGAGCTCGTCGAGCGCCGTGCCAAAGATCAGGACCGACACCGGATCGCCCGACGGGGAGCTCGCGCTCCACGAGACCGTCGTCGATCCACCTACGACGATGCGGGAGTCGCCAGCGCTGGCGGCGTCCAGCTGGACGCGCAGCACACGCACCGAGCGCCGCTGCGTGAAGCTCCGGCCGTCCTCTCGGGCGATCGTGAGCTCGTAGATCGTGGAGACCTCCGGAGCGGCGACGTAGGTATCGCTCGAGAAGTCGTATCCGGAGACATCGAGCGGGAGGCCGTTTGCCGTGAGCGTGAGCGTCTCCGCGCCGTGGGTGAGCCAGGCGAGCGTGGTGGAGCCCCCCGGATCGATCACATCATCGGCGACCTCGAACGAATCGAGGCCGAACGGCACCCAGACCAGTACCTGGATCGTACGGCTCGCCGTCGAGCCCATGGCGCCGGTCGCCTCGACGGTAATGGTCTTGGCGCCCTCCGTGGCATCCGGGAAGGTGCAGGTTCCCTCGTCGAGAACCTCACCGGGTCCCGATATGCACACGACTCCCGTCTCGTCGGAAACAGTGACCGTAAGAGCGTCGCGCGCGATCCACCGGACTTCGAAGGTGTCGCCCACGTCGACGTCCGCGGGAGCGGAGGCCGAGACGATTACCACGGGCTGCTCGACCGTCACCGTCGTGGTCGCTGTGTGTTGGGTTCCGTCGTAGCCGTAGGCGGTCAGGGTGTAGACCTGGGTGGCGCTCGGGCTCACGATCGCGGACCCGTTGGGTCCGAGCGACGGATACGCGAAGCGGTATCCGGTACCCTCGAGATCCGGAACCTCGGTGCTGTAGGAGATCGTGGTCCCTTCCGAGCCCGAGGTGTTCTGGTAGCCGATCGTCGCGTTGTCCCCGCGGGCCCGCGAGAGATTCTCGTCGCTCCACATGGAGTCGTATCGGTATTCGAAGCTGCCGTCCTCCCAGAGCACGATCTCGAAGTTGAGATCCGCGGGGTTGCCGGAGAGCTGGACGTGGCTCCACTGGACCACGAGGTACTGCCTGCCGTCGTCGCCCACTCCGACGTCGTAGAGGACGTCGCCGGTATCGACCCTGTCGAGATCGTCCCAGAACGCCGCGAGGTGCACGTAGCCGACGTAGTCGTCAGGGAGCTCGTAGTGGATGAAGTTGGACCCCGTGCGCTCGAGGTCGAAGCTGATCAATCCGTTCTCGTAGATGCGGGCCCGGGTGCGATCCGCCCCGTCGAACGGGAAGGCGAAGCCATCGGGGAAGCTCACGAGGGGGCAGCCCTCGTCGAGCCAGCTCGAATCGCAGTTGTCGAGGGGCGTGGTCCGCGCCGTCGCGCTTCCGCTCACGTCGATGAAGGGCTCGGTCGTCCTCTCGATGGAGTACCCGCGGGGCACGTTCACGTCGATGTGCGAGACGCCCCGGGTCTCCCACGTGAGCGTCGACGTGGTGCCCGCCAGGATCTGATCCGGCGTCGCCACGAATGAGACGATCTCCGCCTCCACCATGTCGACGTACGCCGAAGCCGTCACCTGGGCGCCGAGCTCGTTGGTCGCGATGGCACGCCAGGCCGAGGCCACCTCCGGGCTGACCTGCAGGCTGCCACTACCGGCGGCGACCTGCGCAGGCGTGGCGACGAAGATCTCCGTGCCCTCGTTCCCGTCGGGGTCCAGCGCCTCGATTCGCAGCGAGGTCGCGTGAGCCGCGGTCCACGAGAGGGTCATGGGGATTCCCGAGCCCGGATCGTAGGACGGCGTGCTGGCAGCGAGCGTCACGGTCGGCGCATCGAGGACCTCCACGGACACCGTCGCCGTCGAGGGCGCGTACCCGGGGGTCGAGGCGGTCAGCGTGAACGTGCGGTCGCCGACGGCAGGGTGCACATCGAGCGATCCCTGGGCCGGCAGGCCTGCGATGGGGTACGCGGTCCCGAGGTCGTCGACGAGGGCGAGCTCTGCCGCGACCCCGCTCGCGTCGGTGCTCACGTCCCAGCGCAGGCTGACGCTCTGACCGGCGGTGATCCGCGGCGCGCTCCGGGTGAAGGAGGCGATCACGGGGCCGCCCTGGACCGAGATGGTGATCGATCGCCGGCCCTCTCCACCCACGCCGTTGGTGACCACGAGCTCGTAGACGAAGTCGCCCGCCGCGGTCGGCGCCGCGACTGCGCAGGAGCCTCTGGCGACCCCGCCCAGGACCGAGGTCGCGCACGCCGGGATCGGGCCGTCCGGCCCCTCGACCCAGAGCACGATCCCGCCGAGGTTGACCCACGAGAAGGTCACGGTCTCACCCATATTGACCGTCGTCTTGTCGGTGTCGAACGAGACGACGATGGGCGCGCCCACCGACACGGCGAGCGCCTGTTCCACGAGGTCGCCCGCCTCGTTCATTGCGCGGAGCGTGAAGGTGGAGTCCGCGGCGATCTGGGCGACGTACGTCCCTGTCGTGAGATGGGCCTCCACGGACAGCTTCGCGCCGTCCTGGAGCAGCTCGACTGCGGTCGCGCCGGTCGTCGTCCAGGCCAGCTCGAAGGACTCTCCCGCGCCGACCCGTGCAGGAGTCGCGGTGAAGGAGTCTACGATCGCCGGGGCCACCACGCGCACCGCCGCCATCGCGGTGGAGTTGCCCGCGGCGTTGGTGGCGGTGAGCACGAAGGCCGTGTCGACCGAAACCTCCACCTCGACGGAACCGCTCTCGGCGTCCCCGGCGATCTCGACCACGCCGCCGGGCATCGCCTCGATCGTCGCGTGCGCACCAGGACTCGCGCTCCAATCGAGACGGACGAGGGCCGGTTCCACCGTCGTCGCGGTCACGAGCGACGGCGTCGCAGTTAGGCTCGCGTGCTCCGGAGGATGTAGCACGGGCACCGGGAGGAGGGTCGTCACCTCCTCCGAGCCGAGCTTCGCCACGAGGGAGAAGACGCCGCCGGTTCCCACCGGTGCGGCGAACGTGCCCTCGCTCCGAGCGCTCTCGGGGATATCGGCGATGAAGCCCTCGAGATTGGAGACGGTCAGGCTCTCGGCGCCCCTCGTCGTCCATCTCAACGGCAAGAGGTCTCCGGCGAGGACATCCCCGTGGAACTCCGCCTCGAACGACGTGATCACCGGCAGCACACGCACCGTCACAAACGCGTCGACACTTCCGTCCCCGAGCGAGGCGACGAGCGAATAGGTCGTGGTGCGCGTGGGCGCGACGGTCGCCTCGCCCGCAGGACCGTCGCCTTCTGCCACAGTGGCGCCGAAGCCGTCGCCGATGGTCACGTGGACCGCGCCGGTCACGTACCAGGAGAGCACGGTCGTCGAGCCGAAATCGATCGCGCCGCTCGCTGCGGCGAATTCCACCCTCGGATCACTTCCCTCGACCTCCACCTTCACGCTCCGGCTCGCCACCTCCTCGCCTCGCTTCGCCTCGAGGGTGTAGGTCGTGGTCCGATCGGGGTTCACGACGATCGATCCCTCGCCGGGACCGGCGCTGCCGAGCTCCAGGTCGTGCCCCGCTCCGTCGTGGATCCGAATCGAATCGGCGTTCGTGGTCGTCCACGCGAGGGTGGCAGGCTCGCCCGGCGCCACCTTCGCGGGGGTGGCGGTGAAGGAGACCACCTGCGGGCCCTGAGCGCTTCGGACGGTCACGGTGACCGAGCCCTTCGCCTCGAGATCGCGGGCTCCAATCGCGGTCAGCTCGTAGGTCGTGGAGGCGCTCGGGTGGACCTCGACGCGCCCGTCGGCGGCCGGAGCGCCGCCGAGATCGATCTCGTGACCGCTGGCGTCGACGAGGAGGAGCCGGAGCGCGTCGCGGGTCTTCCAGGCGATCTCCGAGGTCCCTCCGGCGTCGATCACGGGGGGATCGGCGCGGAGCTCGAGGACCTGCGGCGGGATTTCCTTGGCGCCCGAGCCTTTCTTGCCACCGCACGCGGCGATCAGCAGGAAAAGTGGCAGAACAAGTGACTTCGCGTGAAACCGGAACCGGAGACAGCTCATGCAACCTCCCGGATCCACACCTGATTTCAAGACATGAGCCTGAATGGGCCGTATCCCGAACGGGTGGAATCATCCGAACTCGACGAGGAGCTAGGAAAACTCGGCGCTACTTCCATGTCAAACCGTTGAACCGCCGAGGGGCGGTAGCGCTCGCTCACCGAGGGGGCGGAACCGCATCCGGGAGGCGCCCGGTCGAGCCGTTGCCGCTCGGGATGGGGCGCCCTACCGTGTCGGCACCGGTCATTCGAAGCCTCGAGTGCCGGATCGCAGGGCCCTTCGTGCGATCAGCCCGACTCTTGCCGCTCCTTGCCGTGCTGCTCGGATGGCCTGGCCCTGCCGTTGCTGCCCCCCTTCCGTTCGCGCGGGAGGGCGGCGGTCCCAGGCACCCGGGCCTCGGTCTCGCGCTCCCGGCGCTCCAGCCTCCCGGGGCGCTGCCGGAGGTCTACGTCGTTCCACGAACCCCCGGCCAGAACCAGGTGCGGTGGTACGGATTCAAGTTCAAGGAGGTGCTGCTCCCGCAGCTGCCCGGCGCAGGTGTTCGTCTCTTCTACTATCAGTCAGAGACGAAGGCGGCAGAGGTCGCGGCCGGCGTGATCCGCGAGCAATACATGCAGCTGGCCCGGGCCTTCGACTACGTCCCGGAGCGAGAGGTCCCCTACGTCCTCTACGCCACCCACCTGGAGTTCCAGGCCACCAACCTCTTTCCGATCAGCGAGGGCGTCCTCGGCGTCACGAGCCCCAGCGAGCTCACGCTCACCCTCCCCTTCTTCGGCGATCTGGAGCAATACCGGCACACCTCCACCCACGAGCTCACCCACGAGTTCACGATCCAGATCGTGCGCTCGGCCGGTGAAGCGGCGGGGAGGCCCGGCGGCCTCGGAGGCTTTCCGCTCTGGTTCATCGAGGGACTGGCGGAGTACGCGGCCTACGGCGGCATGGATCCGGACGGCAAGCCGGGGCCGGAGCCCCGAGGCGCTTCGGGCCCTTCGCTTCCGGGCCTCGATCCCGACACCGAGGCATGGGCGCGGGATCTTCTCTATCGATCCTCGCCCTTCGAGGGCTACCTGATCCCGCCCTTCTACTCCGACTATCCCATGGGGTACGTCCACACCTACAAGCTGGGCCAGCTCCGGGTTGCCTTCATGGGCGCCACCTTCGGCAGGGAGCTCATCATCTGGCTGCTGAAGAACGCCAGCACCATGGGCCTCGCCGACGAGCGCGGCGCGGGCGTGAAGTTCCCCGAGCTGGTGAAGATGGGCACCGGCTACGACAAGGAGACGATCGAGAGGCTCTTCGCCGACTGGATCCAGCGGCGCTACCTGCCCGCCTACGACCAGGCCCGGACGCGGGTTCCCTCCCTCCAACCGATCGACAACGTCCCGGTCGAGGCCGAGCTGGTCGTGGCCTCGCCGGACGGCAAGACCCTCCTGATGCGCGGCTTCGATCGGGAGCTCGGCGAAGGCTCGCTCTGGCTGCTGGAAGGGGACAATCCCGGCAAATCGCAGCTCGTGGTCAGGGACTCCCGCCCGGGCCTCGAGTCCCTCCACCTGATCTCCCGGCGGACCTTTGCGCTCGGCAACGAGCGGATCGCCTGGATCGGCCGCGCCGGCGAGGCTGACGTGCTCACCGTGGCGCGCCTCGAGAAGCCGCCGGAGGGATCGAGCGACCTCTTCCGAATCACCGACCGACGCTCCTTCGAGCTGGTGAAGCACCACATCCTCGAGGGCGGAGATCCGACCTTCTCTCCGGACGAGCGGCGGATCGCGTTCTCGGGAGTTGACACCAACGGTTTCAAAGACGTTTACATCATGGACGTGGACGAGGGATTCTCGTCCCTGCGCCGTGTGACCCAGGGGCCCTTCTCCAAGAGCGGCCTGTCCTGGACCGCCGACGGGATCTACCTCGCCACCGACGCGGCTCCCGACGGCGACGCCAACATCGGGCTCCTGGATCCCGAGACCGGCGCCATTCGGGTCGTGGTCGCGGACCGCTCGATCAAGGAGTGTCCGGTGCTCACACCGGCCGGGCTCGTCTACGCTTCGAACCTGGGCGGGCGGTGGGATCTCTACCGGATCGAGGATGGGGTCGCCTGGAGGATCACGGACGTCTCCACGCTGATCCGCTCGCCGGCCGTGGGCGCCAAGGGAAGCCTCTACGGGATCATCGTGCACGGCGGCCACTTCCGCCTGGCGCGGCTCCCCCCCGTGGAGATCCTCCGGCTCGACGGGAGGCCCCCCATCGCCGCGGACTACGATCCCACGCCTCGCCCTCTCCCGATCCTCCGACTGCCCGAGGTGGCCCCCGAATACAGGCCCTTCGATCACTTCGGCATCGACATGGGCGGCATCCAGGTGGGGACGCAGACCGTGGCCGTCGGCGGGATCTCGTTCTCGGACCTGCTTCGCGATCGCCTGCTCGCCGTCCAGCTCGCCGTCTACGGCAGCCTCGACTTCACCGACGCCAGCGCGATCTTCCTCGACCGTTCGCAGCGCACCACCTGGCTCGCCGGGATCTTCCATACCTTCCAGCCCAAGCGCGACCGCACCTTCGGCACACCGGCGCTGCCGGACAACCCCGACTTCTTCCTGGAGCGGGAGTTCGGCGCCATGGGCGGGCTCTCCTACCCTTTCAACCGCTTCGAGCGCATGGACGTGCTGCTCACGGTGGAGGGCGTCCACCGCTCGCGATTCACCGACCGTCGCGGGACCCGAGACGCAGCGTGGGAGGAGCTCACGGGCGGGAACGACCTGCAGCTCCTGGCCACCGCGGGCTACGGTCTCGACACCCTCCGCTACCACCCTTTCGTCGGCCCCATCTCCGGCTCGACCGTGCTGTTCGCGGCGGGCACCTCCATCCTGCCGCAGCGCCTGAACGTCGGGGGGGCTGGGGTGAACGGCTGGGCCGAGTTCGACCTCCAGCACTTCTTCTACCTCGGCGCCCGCTCCACCTTCTGGACCCGGGCCGCCGCCGGCTCCGCGTTCGGCGGCCGGTTCTCGCGCCAGTTCTACCTCTCCAGCGTCGACAACCTGCGGGGCTACCACTGGTCCGACGATCGCCTCCTGGGCACCCACTACTACGTGGCGAACGCCGAGCTCTCGTTCCCGCTGGACTGGCTGATCCGGATCGCGATCTTCGAGGGTCTGCGCGGCGTCGGGGCGGTCGACTTCGGCGGCGTCACCGACCACTACGAACAGCTCCTCGACGCGCGCTCCCTCGACCTCGCGGTGGGCCTGGACTTCCTCGCCGGGCCGCTCGCGATGAGGCTCCACTTCGGCTACCCGATCCAGATCGGCCCGGTGCTTCCCGCCGACGGCTGGGTGACGAACTTCGCGCTGCGGCTCCGCTACTGAGGACGCTTGAGCGGCCGAATCCGGCCGAAGGTCTCGGGCCGCGCCGGGTCGGGGTCCGCGTAGCTCTTCCCTCCCTCCCACTCGCCCGCTTCGTCCAGGTGGAGGAGGAAGGCCCGAAGCGCGTGCTGCTCGCGCAGCTGCGCTGGCACGGTCCGGATCGCGAGGGACTCGGCGGTGGTCGGGAACCACCCGTCCCCGCCGCGCGCCAGGTAGTCCAGCGTCGCGAAGGATATCGTCGCGTCGGGGTCCAGCAGGATCCCGTCGCGGACGACCTCGATCACCGCCCCGCCGCTATCCACTGAAAGAGTCCGAACACGCGACCCAGGGTGAAGGCCGGCGTCTTGCCCCTGCTCGGTCCCATCGGGATCGTAGGCCAGGAAGAGCTCGCCGCTCACCTGGGGGAAATGTCCCCGCCCGGTGCCGACGCCCCGCAGCGCCGCCTCGAACGTCTCCTTCAGCGCGCGGTGGGTCGCGGTGACCACCACGATCGGGTTGTCGAAGCGCAGCGCGGCCTGGACGTCGAGCACCCGGACGAGACCGCCCCGCCTCTCGAAGGAGTCGTGATCCACCACGCCGATGGAGCTCCGGATGCCGCCGCCGTTGCGCAGGCCGAACGTCACCTCCTCCGCGCCTGCCGCCCTCGCCGCCCACGCGATCGAATCGGCGCTCAGGTTGCCCAGGTTGGTCTCGCGGTTGCGCACGTTCTCCCGGTCGCCGTCCAGGTAGCGATCGCTCCTCGCCACCACCTCGCCCAGGGGCTCGAGGGCGTCGCGCACGCGCGCCTCCAGCGCACCGGCAGGGCTGGCGGGCGCGGCTCCCAGCTCCCGGAGCGAGCGGTCATCGGAAGGCCAGGGCCGCGAGGCGTCGTCATAGCCCACCAGCACGCCCTGGTCGTCGAAGGAGAGGCCGAGCCGGCCCAGGTACTGGTACTGGCCGTCCGTGGCGACGATCAGCACTGGCTTGCCGTCGCGCGCGCGACGCACCAGGGGATAGCAGGTCGGCTCGCCTTTGCAGACCGGCGACGGCTCCTGTCCCGGGAGCAGGCGATGCGTTCTTTCGGCGAGGCGATCGTCGCCGCCGCCGCCCACGATCACGTCCACCCCGGTCAGCCCCGCCTCGACGAGGGCGATTTCGCGCCGGACGTCCTGGAGGTGGGAGAGGAGGACGACGATGTCCACGCCCTCCGCCCCGAGGGCGTCGACCTGGGCCTGCACCCGCCGGACGATCGAGGGGAAGTCGCTCACGCTCCTCGACGCCAGGGCCGTGCTGGCGATCGACGCCAGGGTCTCGGTGGTGGCGCCCACGACTCCCAACGTGATGCCCGAGCACACGGGCGTCTCCCCCCGCACAACCAGCCTCCCGGCGCAGAGCTTGCCGCGAGGCAGGATCCTGCCGGGGTGGAGCTCGAGCCAGGGGCTGGGCTCGCCCTGCGGGACGCGCACGGCGAGGGCGGCCATCGGGCCGTCGTCGAAGTCCACGGTGGAGGTGAGGATGGGGTAGCCGGCCTTCGCCACCATCTCGGCGAGGAAGGACTCTCCCCTGTCGAGCTCGTGGTTCCCGAGGGCGGTGGCCCGGAGACCGATGCGGTTGTTCGCCAGGGCCACCACGTTCTCGCCCTCCAGCTCGAGCTGGAGCGCCGGCGCCGGCATGAAGAGATCGCCCGCGGCCAGGAAGACGGTGGGCTCGGGCCCAGACGAGAGGGCGCGAGAGAGAGCGGCGAATCGGCCGATGCCGCCGTGGGTGGCGCCATCGCCGGCGACCAGCTCCGACTCCATGTCCGAGGCGTGGAGCAGCACCAGCCGGCGCTCGGCAGGCCTCGTCGAGAATCCGCCTTCCTCGGGACGGACCGCGCTCCGGGCGGCACAGCCGGCGAGCAGGAGGGCCGCAGAGACAAGCAACCACCGCAAGGCGTCAGCTCCCTCGCAGCTCGAGACGGCCGTCGCCGTTCACCCGCGCGCGGAGCTCCACGCCGCAGTAGCCGCACTGGACGTACTCCCCGTGGCGGAAGCCGTCCCCGATCGGGTTGTTGGCGTCGCAGTCGGGGCAGTCGAACTCGAAGAAACGGGAATCGCCGCCGCGCGAGCTCCCCTCGTCGTCGAAGTCGTCGTTCATGCCTACAGCAGACCACCGCCAGCGTCCGAAATCCAGCGTTACGGTTGGCGGGATGAACGAGCGCCTGCTCGTTGTACTATGGGAACCAACGGTGACTCGATCACCGTCTCAGGGAGCTCCCTTGGACCCCATCCGCTTCCGGACTTTACTGAAGGGCATCGGCTACGAAATTCTCGAACGGGAAGACACATGGGCCGAGTGCCTGATCCTCGGCCACGGCGAAGCCTGGCTGGGCAGCGGGAAGACATCCGAAGCGGCCTTCGAGGCCGCGGTCGCGAAATGCCTTCCCTCTCATCTCTCGCAGCATCTCCTTCGGCTGGCCCTCGCCGATGAGATCGCGGCGCCGGCAGACGCTCCGTCCCTGCCGCGTCCCCAGACCCAATCCACGGAGCTCGCTCCCCGCGAGATCCCATCGGCGCCCCCGGTCGAACCCGTTGCGTGGCTCGTAACGACGGCGGATCCTCCGGCGCCGGAAGCGCAGCTCCTCGTCGCCCCATTCGGGGACGCCGTCGCTCCCGCGCCCGGCCCGACGGTTGGCTTGTCCCTCGTCGTCGCAGAGGAGCACGAGGCGCCGGCGGCCTCATCTCTCGCAGCGGAACTCCGGCATCCGAATCACGACCTGCTCCCGCCTACCCCGGAGCGACGCGATCGCGTCATCGCCCTCCCAGCCAGCAGGGAGTCGGTCGCCGACGGGCTCCTCGAGCTCTCGCGAATCTCCGCCGACATCGAAACCCGGCGAAGGGGCGTCGCCCTGATGAGCCCTCGGCGTCAGCGGCTGGTGATCCTCGAGTGGCTCGCCTCGGCCCGCAGCGTCCAGGAGCGGATGCCCTTCAACCTCGAGATCGAGGAGGCCGTCCCCGCTCTCGTCAAGACGCTCCGATGGCTCTCGGAGGCCTGGTGGCCGGGGATGATCGCCGCGTTCCAGCTCAGCGCCAGGCCGAGGGATGCGGCGCGGGATCTCCGACTCGCTCCTGGCGCCGCCCCGACGACCTGGGCCGAGACCGCACGACGAGCCGCCGAGGCCCTCCGCAGGTGCCGGGAAGAGGACGCGGCCACCGGCTTCGACGAGCACGGCTGGGCGGACGCCGCTCAGCTCGCCCCGCCCCCGCCGGATCCGGAGCGGCTGCTCCGCGAAACCATCGCAGCCGTGGAACGGATCGGCGGCTCCCTGGGGAAGCGCCCGGAGAGCGGACAGGAGCGGCCGGACAAGGCCCTCCTCCTCGCGTGGTCCCAGGACGTCCGCTGGCTCCGGAACGCGGTCGCCGATCCCGAGGGGTGGGCCGCGCTCGCGGGGAGGCTCCGCTTCTGGTGCCAGTACAGCCTGGATCCGGGCGACGCCGTCGAGGTCCTCGATCCCGCCTACCGCCCCCCTCGGAGCTGGTCGACGGTGCACGAGCGGGCCGGCGCCGCGAGCCGGGACGCCGAGGCCCTGGCGCGCGTCCTTCGCACCATCCCCGGGCCGTTGGCCCCCAACCAAGCGTGGATCGGCTGGTTGGAGGAAGCCCTGCCGCTGACCTCGACCCACCAGGCGGCGATCGTCGCGGCGACGTTCGAGCAGCGGGAGCGGATCCTCGCCATCCGCGAGGATGATCTCCGGGAGCCCTCGAAGCAGCTCCGGCGCCGGCTCGCCAAGTTCCACCAGGCCTTCGTCCGCGCCGCCGAGCCGTCCACGGTTCCCCCTCCGGAGGAAGAGGAGACGCTCGAGGCGAGCGCAGCCGAGCCCCACGCGCTGCCCGACGAGCGGATCCTCGCGTGCACCCGGGGCAAGAGGGCGCTCTTCGTGGGCAATCGCGCCGACGAGCTCCTCCGCGAGCGCCTGGTGGAGACCTTTCGCTTCGAGGACCTCGACTGGACCGAGAGCTCGCCCCGCAGGGTCGAGGCGGCGGTGGAGGCGATCGGCTCGGGATCCTACGACCTCGTCCTCGCCGCCACGGGCTTCCTGGCCCACAAGGAGGACGGGCGCCTCAGCCAGGCATGCCGCGGCGCCGGCGTCATCTATGTACGCGTGAACAAGGGCCGGCCCAAGGCGGTGGAGCTCGCCATCGACCGCGAGCTCACGGAGCGGGCGGGCTGAAATGGTCTGAAGTCAGGGCAGCACCCGGAAGCGGGCGGCCACCTCGTCCATCAGCTCGAAGAAGGACTGCTCGTAGGAGATGGCGTCCTGGTCGCCGCTGCCCGCCGAGTCGACGAAGAAGGTCCCCGATCGGCAGAGGCGGACGAGGTCGGGATCGTCGGCCGAGGCCTCGCCTCCGGAACCGTACTCGGTGCACACCCTCTCCCCGGTGCGGGAATTCCGGTAGCAGCACCGCCCGGACGGGAAGACCAGGATCATCTTGCGGATGCGACCGCTGGCCATCTGCCCGTCGAAGAGCATCACCTGCTGGTAGAAGCCGCCGGGCCCCGTGGCCCTCATCCCGTAGCCGTGGAGGAGAAAGAGCACGGGGTAGCGCACGTTGGCGTTGGCGGGGTCGTCGTACCCCGGGGGCAGGACGATCCCGTAGTCCCGATCCACGCCGCCGAGCGCCGCCGAGCGGAACACCCGGGCCGAGGCGCGCGAAGCGAACGACGACTTGTCCCCAGGCGGATCCGGCCGCTCGCTCCAGCGATCCGAGAGCCATCGGAAGACCAGCAGGAGCCGGTCGAGTGCCTGTACGATCGTGCCGGCGTGGTCGCCATCCCCTTGCGCGATCTCGGCCTCCGTCGCGCCCTGGTTCCCGTAGAGGAAGAGCATGTTCCGCGGGAGCGCGTTCGCCGGGATCGTGAGAGGCGCGAAGGTCCAGTCCGAGCTCGGCGCGCCGGGGAGCTCTCGCAGCCGGAGGAAGGCGCGAGACGCGGAGGGCCTGTGCGACGCCACCTCACCCCAGGTGATGGCCGCCGAGAGGTCGAAGCCGAAGAGGTCCCGGATCCCGCCGTCGGCGTAGTACGAGAGCCGGTCGCGCGTGGCGTCGCTCCATCCGCGGATCCGGCCGCGGCCATCCGCCGAGCGCCAGCGGGCGCGGGCCGGGAGCTCCGTGAAGACGCCGTCGCCCTCGCCGTAGTCGCCGGTCCCGGGGACCCCATCCAGACCGTAGTCCTCGAAGGGCTCGCCCCGATCGTAGACGCCGTTGCCCTCCGTGCCGAGGGGATTGTCCCGCCAGTGGTAGTCGTCGCCGTTGGGATCCCTGACGCCGCGGGCGTGGGGGCTCAGGGCCGGATCGCGCACGCAGCCGCCCTTCCCGTCCTCCAGCTCGTTCGGGCAGCCGTCGACGCCCACGTCTGCGAAGCGCTCGTGGGCGTTCACCAGGATCGGCTCGCCGAAGTCGCGCTTCCCGTTGCCGTTCAGGTCGACGGCGAGGGCGAAGGTCACCGGGCGCGAATGGGAGGTGCATGGGTCGTACACCCCTGCACGCTCGCGGAAGAGCGCGGGTTGATCGGAGGGGCTCGCGAAGCCCACGCCCCCGTCGCCCGCGCAGGCCGCGGCCGGATCGGGCTCCCTGCAGAGGTCCACCGCACGCCCGCTCCCGGTGCAAAAGGGAACGGGCTCCTCGCCGTCGCAGAAGGAGACCACGGGGTAGCGGCCGTCCGGGTTGTACTCCTTGTTGTAGACGCCGTGGAGCACCACCGGCTGGTCGCAGATCGACGCGCCCCTCGCGGCCAGCGCCTCGCCGATCCCGGGTGGGTAGAGCGGCGACGAGGGATTGGAGACGAGAGGGTTGCCGAACGCCCGGGAGAGGTCCTCGAAGAGGTCGAGGTAGGAGTCGCGGTCGAACGAGCCGCCGTTCGAGGTGTAGAGCCAACGGTTGAACTGCTGCGAGCGCTCGGGGAGCACCGTGGCCATCCGCGCCGGTGAAGGGCCCATACACGGCAGCATGGCCGGATCGTTCAACACCTCAGGGTGTCCCGGGTGATCCGCGAGGATCCGCTCGAGCTCCGGGAGCGTGCAGAAGCCCCCCAGGTACCGGCTCTCGAGGGAGTCGAGGAAATGGCCCACGTCCAGCGGACCGCCCAGCGACGCGATGGCGTCGAAGCGATCCGGATGGGCCGCGCCGAGGAAGGTCGCGCCCATGGCTCCCATCGAGATCCCGGCGATCGCACGCCAGGTCGGCTGCTTCGGCGACTCGATGGGCCCGCGGTCCGCCGAAGTCTTGCTGCATCCTGCCGCCGCGACCACCAACGAGAGGACGATCCAAACGCCCCCGTGGGGCCGACCTGGCAGGGCCATCCCCATCCCAGACGCCATGTCGGAAGCTAGGGAGAGCCTCGCTGCCGAGCAATCGACCCCCGGCCCGCCCGATCTGGCCCTCTGGAGGCAAACGACCCCCTATTCGAGCGTCTCCGTGAACATCGGTCAGGGAGATCCGTCATGATCCGGCAGACCCTGAAACGAAAGGCAGCGAGACATGCGTCGCCACCACCTAGTCGCCATCCTCATCGGGACGGTAGCTGCCACCGCGGGGGCAACCGGCCCCACCGGGCCCGCGCCGGAGACGGCCGTCGCGGCCACGGCCGGGCAGGCGCTCGAGGCGAGGGCTCCCGTGTCGGATCCGGAGGAGAAGTCCAAGGTCGCGCCGTTCACGCCGGGCGAGGAGCTCGTCTACGACGTCACCGCCCTCGGGATGACCGCCGGAAAGGCGCGGATCAGCGTGGGCTCCTCCACCGACCGCGACGGAGTCCCAGCCTGGCCACTGGTGGTCCAGGCGCGCACCGACTCGGTCTTCGACGCGATCTACTCCGTGAAGGATCGCTTCGTCTCGTGGTGGGATCCGGCCACCGGCCGCGTGGTCGGGAACGAGTTCTACGCGGACGAGCGGGGCAAACGGCGGCGCAGCAAATCGCGGCTCGACCACGACACGGGCAAGGCGGAGGTCACCCGGGTGAAGGAGTGGAGCGGAGAGAAGTCCGTACGCTCCTACGAGATCCCGGCAGGCGCCTACGACATCGCCGGCGCGATGATGGCGCTCCGCTCCCGGCCCTTGAAGCCCGGCACCGTGGAGGAGGTCGACGTCTTCGACGGGTCGAAGGTCTTCCGCCTGCGCTGCATCGTCGAACGCCGCGAGCAGGTGAAGGTCGGCGCGGGGACCTTCGACGCGATCCTCACCCGGGTCCAGCTCGGCTTCGAGGGCAACTTCGAATCCAAGCGCGACCTGAAGACGTGGTTCTCCGCCGACGAGCGCCACCTCCCGCTGCGCCTGGAAGCCGAGTTCGTCCTGGGCTCGGTGGTAGCCGAACTCGCCAGCGCTCGAAAGGGCGTGGCGCTCTAAGGGGGTCGCATGGCGCTCTCGAAGGCCGCAGAGCGCTTCTTTTCGTTTGCTCGCCTCCGGCCCGCGGTGGCCGCCGTCGCCCTCGCGGCGGCGGCGCTCCCGCCCACCGAGGCGCAACGCTCCCCGGCAAGCGGCGGCGTTCGGAAAGCCCCCGGTCTCGCGGTGGTCTCGTCCCTGGTCAAGGTTCGACCGGACGAGCCGCTCCCGAACGGTCTCTCGCAGATCCGGATGCGAGCGCTCCGAGGCGAGTGCGAGCTCGCGCAGATCGCCGTCGGCGCCGCAGACGAGCCGCTGACGGGTGTCCGCGCGCGGGCGAATCCTCCTCCCGGCGACGACGTCACGATCCGCCTCTACCGGGAGGATCTGCTCTCGCTGGCCAAGCCCTCGGGACCGGAGGGCAAGACGGGAACCTGGCCCGATCCCCTGGTCCCGGATCGGGATCCCTCGGATGGCCGGCCCCGCTCGGCCTTCCCCTTCGACGTCGCCGCCGCTTCGGTCCGGGCGATCCTCGTCGAGGCCTGCGTGTCCGCTGGCGCCACGCCGGGTGAGAGGAACGGATCGGTCGAGGTGACGCTCCCGACCGGGAGTGTCACCATCCCGCTCCACCTCCGCGTCGAGAACGCCTCGATCCCCGCCACGTCCACCTTTCCCACCAGCTTCGGCTTCTCGGCGCTCAGCGCGGCCCTCGGGCACTTCGGGCGCCCGGGGACGCCGGAGGAGATCGCCCGCCTCGACCGCCTCTACCGGACGATGCTGCTGGACCACCGGATCTCGGTCCACGGCGGGACCATGGAGCCGCCACCCTTCCAGCGGGGACCGGACGGCGAGATCCGGCCCGATTTCGCCGGCTACGATCGGGAGGTCGGGCCCTTCCTCGAGGGGAAGGCGCTGCCTTCCGGGGCCAGGGCCACGACGACGGAGCTGCGGACCCACCCCGGACTTCGCGACGACGACGAGCGGATCCGCTACTGGGCCGCCATCGCGGCCCACCACGAGTCCAAGGGCTGGAGCGCGATCCTCTTCGACTACGCGAAGGACGAGCCGGCCAAGGGCGATCTACCGGCCATCGCCGCCAGGGCCAGGCTGGTCAAGCGGGCGAACGAGAAGATCCGCGTGCTCCTCACGGCGTCGCTCGATCCCTCGCTCCGCGGCCTGGTCGACGTCTGGACGCCCAACCTGAATTGCCTCTGGGTGAAGTCCCGCCCCGAGGAGTTCTGCGCGTGGCGCGCCCCCCGCTCCGCGTACGATCCCCTCCTCGCGTCGGGCAACCTCCTCTGGTGGTACCAGAGCTGCTCGTCGCACGGCTGCGGCGAGGGCCCCTCCGCGGCCCCGGACTACTTTCGCGGCTGGCCGACCTACGTGATCGACGCCCCCGGAACCCGGGCCCGGAGCATGGGCTGGCTCGCCTTCGGCGGCGGCATCGGAGGGGAGCTCTATTGGGACACGGTGCACGCCTACGCTCCCAACCGCGCACCCGGCAATCCCTGGTCGGGCGAGCTCCGCAGCTTCGGGGGGAACGGCGACGGCACCCTGCTCTACCCGGGCTCCCCGGCCCGGATCGGCGGCGACGGCCAGGTCCCCGTCCCCAGCCTGAGGCTCAAGCAGATCCGCGACGGCCTCGAAGATCTGGAGCTGCTCCGCCTGGTCGCCTCGCGGCCCGGAGGGCGCGCCCTGGCGGAGGAGGTCGTGAGCGCGGTCGCGCCGACGCCCTTCCGGATTCGCGACGATCCCGCAGCCTTCGAAGAGGCCCGAGGGCGCCTCCTCGACTTCCTCGCGGGAACGCCACCCGCCGGGCCGAAGTGACCATGCAGCTCGGTCGTCCATCGGCCAACGGACGGATGGCAGAATATCCCGGAGCCACGTCCGTCTGCCGACACGAGGCGCAACTTCCGGACTCCCAGCCGATCGCGCCTTCACACGCTCGCGAGCCGGAGGCGAGCAAACGAAAAGGAGCGCTCTCGCGCGTAGCGCGAGCTGAAGAAATCGTTCCCGCGCCGCGGGGGCGATTTCTTCAAACGCTCCGCGTGCATTTGAGCCCGGCGTGGCAGAGGCGCTACCATCGCCCTACGGGAAAGGCAGGCCCCATGCTCTTCGAGAGAGTCGTCGTCGCCGCACTCGCCATCGGAATCGCGCTCCCCGCTGCGGCTGCGCCCGCGCAGTCGGTCTCCGCCACGAAGCTCGCCGCGTTCCAGGCGCAGACGTGCACACCCCTCCCGCCCTCGGCGTCCAAGCTGCCGTGGGAGGCGGGCGAGCGCCTCTCCTTCGAGATCGACGTCATGGGCGCGAGCGCCGGCAACCTCGTCCTGATCGCCATGCCGCCCGTGGGCAAGGGAACCTCGCAGGAGCTCCCCTTCCGCTCCCTGGCCGCATCCAACTCCTTCTTCTCGAAGGTCCGGCGGGTCCGCGGGCGCTCGACCTCCTACGTCCGCGCCAAGGACTTCCACCCCCGCCGCTACGAAGAGGAGACGAACGAGGGCGGCGTCCTCCGCTCTGCGCAGGTCGTCTTTACGCGGCCCAGCGACGGCAGCCTGATGAAGGTCGACTGGCTCCGGGACAAGGAGAAGGGCCACGCCAACCTGCGGTACCAGAACGACGCCTTCGACCCGGTCTCCGCCGCGTACATGATGCGCACCCTCGACTTTCGCGAAGGCCAGAGCCTCTGCTTCGACTCCTACGGGATCCGGAAGCTCTGGCGGCTGAAGGGGAAGGTCGTCGGCCTCGAAGAGGTCCGGGTCCCCGCCGGCACCTTCCAGGCCTGGCACGTGGAGGGGCTCGCGGTGCGGACGGACGATCCCCGCAGCGCGCGGGAGATCCACGTGTGGATCACGAACGACGAGCGGCGACTCCCGGTGGCGGCGCTCGGCGTGATCGACCTGGGCGCCGTGCGCGCCCAGCTCTCGAGCGTCGGCAAGGGGCCCGATCCGTCGGAGGAGAGCATCACCGCGGAGATCGCGAGCCCGTCGCCGCCGGCGCCGAAGCCCGCCACCGCGAGGCCCCTGGTCAAGTGAGCGGTCGAAGAATCGGACCCGCCCCGAACGGGCCCGATTCCGTCGGCCGCGCTCGTGAAGCCATCTCGAGTCAGCTCCGCACCGCGACGAAACGGCCCGGGCCTGCGGGCCTCGCGAGGCCGCGTGCACAAGCGCCAGCGACGATCCGCGAGACCTCGGAAGCGGACATCCCGAGCATCCCGGCCACCTCCGCCACGCCCGCCGGAAGCGGATCCATCGCGGCGAGGATTCGGCCCTCGAGGGGATCGAGGGTTCGCTCCGCCTCCGTCTGACGACCGGTGAGGGCGTCGACGAGCTCTGCCGGAGTCCGGACCGCGATGGCGCCATCCGCCAGGAGCGCTTCGCCCCCCGCCGAGGCCGGCCCGAGCTCGGGCGCGGGCACGACGTAGACCGGCCGGCCCAAGGCGCGCATGGCCCGGGCCGTGTAGAGGCTGCCGCTGCCCGCTGCTGCCCGCACGACCACCACGGCCCTCGCGACGGCGGCGATCAGGCGGTTGCGGCGGGGGAAGTGCTCGGCCCTCGCGGGCTCCAGCGGAGGGAGCTCGGAGACCAGGCCCCCTCCGGACGCCAACATCCGCGAGAACAGCCGGCGGTTGCTGGCGGGCAAGGGGCGGAGCACGCCGCTCCCGAGAATGGCGACCGTGCGGCCGCCGGCGTCGAGGGCGCCCTGGTGGGCGGCGGCGTCCACGCCCAGGGCGCCGCCCGAGACCACCGCGAAGCCCGCCGCCGCGACGCTCGCCCCGAAGCCCAGGGCGAGCCGCGCCGCCCCGAGGTCGGCCCGCCGCGCTCCTACGATGGCGACGGCGTCGAGGCAGCCGTCCGAAGCCAGGGCCATGGCGCCCCGGAGCCAGATCGCCTCCGGCGGATCGGCGAGGGTTCCCAGGTCCGGATAGCTGTCGTCACCGCGCAGCAGCAGGCGCCCGCCTCGAGCGGCGACCTGGGAGACGTGGCTGCGGGCCCAGGAGAGCAGGTCGTCCGGCGCGGCGAGGAGCTGCTTCGTGCCCCCGGGGCCGAGGCCCATCGCCGCAGCGAGCGCCTCCCGTGGCGCCGCACAGGCGGCCTCGAGGCTGCCGAAGCTCGCCGCCGCAGCAGCGATCGCCCGGCCCGAGATCCCCCGGACGAGCCAGAGCGCCGCTCGCAGGCCCTTCTCGACAGCTGCGTCGACACCTGCCGGATCGTGGTTCGTGTCCATCTGCGCCCCCGTCGTTCGCGTCGGCACCGGACTCTATCCGGAGGGTCCGACATCGCCGACGCCGAGCGTCGAGCCTCGGGGGAGTCGACCGCGAAAACGGAAGCGGCCCCGCTTCGCAGATGCGAAGGGGGCCGCATGGTGGCTAAGGGTGGATTCGAACCACCAACAACCGGCTTATGAGACCAGTGCTCTACCCTTGAGCTACTTAGCCGCAGGTCGAAAACGGCGCGGAGGATAGGGATCGGGCCGGAGACTGTCAACCGCGATCTACGCGCTCGGATGCAGAACTATTCGAGCGGCTCGCCGCGGAGGATCGCGCCGGGAGAGGTCGAGAGCATGCGCTTCGACGCGGCCTCGCCGGCCAGCTTGCGCAGCTCCGCGATCGACTCGCCGACCCATCGGGCCGCGTCGGTCGGCGAGTGGAGATCCGTGGAAGCGACGCTGTAGAGCCCCTCCTCCAGGAACGAGCGCGCGAGCTTCTTGGGCGTCCGCCCGTACCGGCCGATGAGAGCGCCGATGTCGAGCTGCAGGCGGGCGCCGGCGCGCACCGCTTCGGCCGCCCGCCCCGCCCGCTCGAACTCCTTGCAGCGCTCGGGGTGGGCGATGAGCGGCGTGACGCCCTTCAGCTTGAGCCGGAAGATCAGATCCGTGAGCTGGGGAAGAGCGGCGAAGTACGGCGCTTCGGCGAGGAGGTAGCCGCCGGTCCCGATCGTTCGCTTGCCCGCCTCGAGGCGCGCGGGCAGCTCGGGGTCGAGCACGTTCTCCGCGTTCGGATGCAGGCGCAGGGCGATGCCTTCCCTCTCGAGCGCCTCCTGCACCTCGCCGCGCCGCCTGTCGCAGGCCGACACGTCGTGGCTCGGGTACTCGATGCGAGCGTGGGGCGAGCATGCGACGTCGGTGAAGCCGCAGGCGACCAGCGCGCGCGCCATCGCGAGTGAGTCGGCTTCGGTCTTCGCGCCGTCGTCAATGCCCCAGAGGAGGTGGCAATGGAGATCAACGTAGTTCACGTGGTGAGGGTAACACGGACTCGCTGTCTCATTTGCCGCGAGTTGGCTACCGATCGTCGTCCTCGTCCCTGCCGCGGTCGGACGGTATCTCGTCCTCCGACTCCTCGGGCCGACCGGGGACGCGATAGGACTCGCCGAACCAACGGCCGAGATCGACCATGCGGCAACGCCGGGAGCAGAACGGGGCGTACGGGTTCGCCGGACGGCCCTCCGTGGGCTTGCCGCAGTTCGGGCAGGTCGCCTCCTTCATCCTTCACCTCTCTCGCCGGACCACGCTCGGCGCATTCGGGGGCCCCTTTCGCAGGTATCCTTTGTCCACCGAACTTTTGGGTCAAAACCGATCGCCCGCTCTGCGTAGACGAAAACACTCTCAAATAGAACAAAGCCGCAACATGTCGAACTTCCAACGAATTCGCCGGGTTGCACGACCACTCGTGATGCTGTCCACTTGCACTTTCGCATAGAGTCGGTTAACCGTGCGTGAAACCCGTGAATGAGACGGGCCGCCCTCACGGAAACGGAGTCGAGGCGAAATGAGCACGAAGACCAAGGATCTCTCCAGCCGAATCGCGTCCCGCGTACGAAACCTCCGGACCGAGCGCAACTGGTCGCAGCCGGAGCTGGCGCGGCGCTCCAACCTCTCGAACGCGATGGTGAGCATGGTGGAGCGCGGCGAGCGCACGCCCTCGCTCGAGGCGCTGTCCTCCCTCGCCGCGGCCCTCGAGGTCGATGCCGCCATCCTCCTCAGCGCCGACGAGACGGCCTCCATGAAGGCGGATGCCCGCCGCCTCGCGACGGAGCTGTCTGAGCTCAAGCTCCCCCGCGCGGACATCGAGGCGATCCGCCGAATCGCCCGTGCCCTCGCCACGGAGCTCCAGGCCCAGGCGCGCAAGCGCAAGTAGCGATCGGGCGGGATCAGGGATCCTCTGACCAGAGGATCCCGTCCTCCTCGACGATCTTCACGGCCGCCAGGCCCGTCCCTTTTCCGCAGACCCCGCCCGCACACGATCCGTCCAGCGGATCGAAGAGGGCGCCGTGGGCACGGCAGAGGAGCAGGCGGCCGTCCCGTGCGAAGAACGAGCCGCTCCCCAGGTCGAGCTCGAGGGCCCGGTGCGTGCAGACGTTGACCCAGGCGCGGAGCTGTCCCTCGAAGCGGATTGCGAAGGCCTCCACGTCGCCATCCGGCCGGGGCAGCCTGAAGCGGATCGCGCCCCGCTCCACCAGTTCCTCGCTTCTGCCGATCGGGATTCGCGCCACGGGCGGCGGACCCTAGCGGACGGACCGATCGGGGTCAATCCAACGAGTGAATGCCGCCCTTCCCGCCTGCGGGCGGGACCTCCCCGCCCCGTCGAGCAGCCGAACCGGGGGAGGTGCATCCGTTGCCCGGCGGATGACGGTGCCTAGTTTCCCCCCAGCGTTTTCCGACGTTCGGTCAGGGAGGCAGCGCAATGGCAGCCATGGATTCCTCGGGCTCCCGTGGGGCACGCGACGACGAGGAGAGCTTCCTCGACTGGGACGGGCGGGCGACCCTCTTCGACGAGGAGGACGAGGAAGAGAACGAGGAGGAGGAGGACGACTCCGAGGACGAGGAGAGCGGCGTGGTCCGGGACGACGAGGAAGAAGGGTCCGACGAATCGCCCTTCGACGCCGACTCCGAACCGGACGATCCGCCGGGAGAGGTCCTCGACGATTGACCTCACAGGCTTGGAGAGCTCGTGAAGGAATTCGCGAGCTCTCGCGAAGCCGAAGGCGGAGCAGACGAAAAGAAGAGCGTTCCCGCGCGGATCGCCGCTCTTTACACGCTCCGAATCAGTCCTCGTCGTAGCCCTGGGCGATCGGGTAGCGCCACGCCTCGCCGAAGGCGCGCGGCGTCACCTTGAGCGAGGGCGCCGCCTGCCGGCGCTTGAACTCCGACGAGCGCACGAGCTTCCGCACCCGCCGCACCACGGCCTCGTCCTCGCCGGCGGCGACGAGCTCGTCCGCGGAGCGCCCTTCGACGACGTAGCCGGCGATGATCCGGTCGAGAACCTCATAGGGAGGCAGGCTGTCCTGATCCGTCTGCCCCTCGCGGAGCTCCGCCGAGGGCGGCCGGGAGATCGTCCGGCTCGGGATCACCTCGCGGTCACGGTTCACGTAACGGGAGAGGGCGTAGACCACGATCTTCGGCAGATCGCCCAGGAGGTTCAAGCCTCCCGCCATGTCTCCGTAGAGGGTGCAATACCCCACTGCCGACTCGCTCTTGTTGCCGGTGGTGAGGAGAAGCGCCCCAAGCTCGTTCGAGAGGGCCATGAGCAACACGCCGCGCGATCGGGCCTGGAGGTTCTCGTAGGTCAGCGTGGGCGTGCGCCCCTCGAGCACCGGCGCGAGGGTCTCCTTGAACGCTTCGAACGCGGGCTCGATCGACAGGGTCTCGAAGCGGATCCCGAGGTTCTCCGCGAGCGCCGCGGCGTCGTCCTTCGAGATCTGCGACGTGTACTGCGACGGGAGGGCGACGCCGATCACGTTCTCGGCGCCGATCGCCGACACGGCGAGAGCGGCTGTAAGGGCCGAGTCGATCCCTCCCGAGAGCCCGAGCACCACCTTCTCGAAGCCGGTCTTCCGCAGGTAGTCGCGGAGCCCGAGCCCCAACGCGCGGAGGAGATCGTCGAGGTCCTCGTCGCTCGGCGCCCCGTCGCGGAACGGAGACACCGGATGGCGCGGAGAGCTCGTCTCGGCGCTGCCCTTCGCGGCCGGCGGCGGGCTCGCGATCGCCTTCGTTCCCGCCGCAGTCGGCTCGACATCGACGATCAACAGGTCCTCCTCGAACGCCTTTCCGCGAGCCAGGATCTCGCCGTCCTTCCCCACGACGAGGCTGCGCCCGTCGAAGATCAGCGCGTCGTTCCCTCCGACGAGGTTGCAGTAGACGATCGGCACCCGGTGCCTGCGAGCGCACGCCGCGAGCATGCGCTCCCGCTGCTGCGGCTTCCCGACCTCGAAGGGCGACGCCGACGCGTTGATCACGAGCTGCGCCCCAGCGGCCACTGCCTCCTCGACGGGATCGCGCTCGTACCGACGCTGCCGCCAGTAGGTCTTGTCGTTCCAGAGGTCTTCACAGATAGTCAACGCGATCTTCACGCCTTCGTGGTCGACGATCCGCACCTGCTCGCCGGGGTCGAAGTAGCGGGTCTCGTCGAAGACGTCGTAGCTCGGCAGGAGGATCTTGCGCGCGACGGCGAGGGTCCGGCCGCCACGGAGCCACGCGGCAGCGTTGTGGACGCCGGTCCCCCTGCCCGGATGGGGCTCGGCAAAGCCCGCGTAGAGCGAGATCGGCAGGGAGGCCGTCGCCTTCGCCAGGTACTCCAGGGCCTCCACGTTCTTCGCCACGAAGCCGTGGCGCGTGAGGAAGTCCCTGGCCGGGTATCCCGGGATGGCCTGCTCGGGGAGCACCAGGAGCGTCGCTCCCTTCGCGGACGCGTCGCGGGAGAGGGCGGCGATCCGGTCGGCGTTCTCCCGAAACGCGCCCACGGTGGCGTTGAACTGTCCGATGGCGACGCGCATCGCTTCCCTCTCCTCTGACCCGCGGCGTCCGTGCGACGCGACGCGAAAAGCTGCTCCCGCCTGCCTCGATCGGGCAAGGGAAATGACCGTGGCCCGGAGCCCCGGACGAGAAGCGTTCTAGCCGAAACGAAGGCGCTTCGACGCGGATTGCGGCCTCCCCCTCCTCTGCTAGAACTCCACGCTCCGATTTGCATCGACGGCTCGGTTCCCACCGCTTGCCACCGTCGGGCGTCGCGTACGGGGCCGCCCGTCCGTCGCCCCGGATGGGCCAGCTGCGGCGATCGGGTCACGCGAGGGCGCACGGACCGTCCGCGCGCGAAGGAGACGCTCCTATGCCCAGGGTGTTGCTCATCGACGACGACACCGAGTTCCTGGACGTCCTCTCTGAGTGGCTCACGGGACGGGGGCACGAGGTGTCGACCCTGAGCGATGGCACCGCGGTCCTGACGGCCCTGGACGAGTTCCAACCGGATCTGGTCGTCCTCGACGGCCTCCTCCGGGGGACCAGCGGCAGCACCGTGGCCCAGGAGATCGAGACGCAGCGCCAACTGCGGATCATCTACGTCTCCGGGCTGCCCCGAGATGAGTTCCCGGCAGACAGGCCCGTGTTCCAGAAGCCGATCGATCTAGACGTCCTGGACCGCTTCATCCGCGAGGAGGTCCGAGCGGCCGCAGACGGCACCTGACCGACCGTCCAGTCCCGCGGCCCGGGGGGCGGTCTCGCTGGACGCTGGCATTCCCCCGCCCCTTTCCGATAGTTTGACCACAAATCAACCTTCCGCCCCGTCGGGGCTGGGAGGCGATGGAGGTCGAAGTGTCGCGATTGGGCATTGGATTCACGATTTTGGCGATGTCGCTCGCCGCCGCTTGCGGCGGAAGCGATCCCGCCTCGCCCGGCGGTTCCGGCGGCTCCGGCGGGTCGGGCGGTTTCGCCGGCGAACCGTCGAACGGCGGCTCCGGAGGAGACTCGTCGACCGGCGGCTCCGGCGGAGACTCGTCGACCGGCGGCACCGGCGGAGACTCGTCGACCGGCGGCACCGGCGGAGACTCGTCGACCGGCGGCACCGGCGGAGATTCGTCGACCGGCGGCACCGGCGGAGATTCGTCGACCGGCGGCACCGGCGGAGATTCGTCGACCGGCGGCTCCGGCGGAGACTCATCGACCGGCGGCACCGGTGGAGATTCGTCGACCGGCGGAACCGGCGGAGACGCGGGCGGCCCGTCTGAGGGCGGCTCGGGCGGCTCCGACGAAGGTTGCGAGCCGAGGACCTGCGAGGACGCTTCGGCGGTCTGCGGCGATGTCGACGACGGCTGCGGCGGGATCCTCCGCTGCGGCGAGTGCGGCGACGGAACGGTCTGCGTCGACGGGGCCTGCCTCTGCGTCCCCGCCAGCTGCGACGAGCTGGGCACGGCCTGCGGTCCTGCGGCCGACGGCTGCGGCGGCACCCTCGACTGCGGCGGCTGCGGCGACGGGCTGTCCTGCATCGACGGCGCGTGCACCTGCGCCCCGCGCACCTGCGCCGACGTGAGAGCGTCCTGCGGCGAGATCGACGACGGCTGCGGCGGCACCCTGCTCTGCGGGGTCTGCGAAGACGGCCTCTCCTGCATCGACGGCGCGTGCGTCTGCGCGCCCCGGACGTGTGCGGACGCGGGCGCTGCCTGCGGCCCGATCGACGACGGCTGCGGCGGGAGCCTCGACTGCGGCGGATGCGGCAGCGGGAGCACCTGCGCGAACAACCAGTGCATCTGCGTGCCGCTCGGCTGCGACGAGGTCGGAGCAGCCTGCGGCCTCGTCGACAACGGCTGCGGCGGCGCCCTCGACTGCGGCACCTGCGGCGACGGCAGCACCTGCCGCGACAACCAGTGCGTCTGCTCGCCCCTGACCTGCGCCGACCTCGGCGCGGCCTGCGGTGCGGTCGCCGACGGCTGCGGCGGCACCCTCGACTGCGGCGGCTGCGGGAATGGCGGCAGCTGCGTCGACAACCAGTGTGCTTGCGTTCCCGAGACGGACCTCGCCCTCTGCCGCAATGCAGGCGCGGAGTGCGGCCCGATCGTAGTCACCGACTCGTGCGGCGGCGTCCGCGTGATCGCGGACTGCGGCACCTGCATCGGCGCCGAGGTCTGCGGACTCGAGCAGGCCAACGTCTGCGGCAGCGCGACCCCGGCGTGGCGCTGGGAGCAGCCGTTCACCGGCGAGAACCTGAAGGCGGTGTGGGGCTTCGCAGCCGACGATACGTGGGCCGTTGGCAGCAACGGCGCCATCGTCCACTGGGACGGCACCGCCACCCGCATCGTCCCGAGCGGCACCACCGCGAACCTCCACGACGTCTGGGGCAGCGCGCCCGACGACGTCTGGGCCGCCGGCGACGCGGGCACCCTCCTCCACTTCGACGGCGCCTCGTGGTCGCCGGTGGAGTCCCACCTGACGACCCCGATCGTCTCGATCTCCGGGCACGCCGCTAACGACGTGTGGGCCATCGCGAGCGATGCTACCGGGAGCCTCTCCCTGCACTTCAACGGCACGGACTGGAGGATCGTGCCCGTCTCCGTCCTGGGCGCCGGCCAGACCCTGCGCCGGGTGCGCGCCATCGCGCCGGACGGCGTCTGGGCGGTGGGCAGCAAGGGCACGGTGCTGCGCTGGAATGGCACGATGTGGGAGCGGAACGATCCGGGCAGCGCCACGGCGGACTTCCAGGACGTCTGGGGCGAAACCGGAAGCCACGTCTTCGTCATCGGCGGGATCCCGAACGGCTCGACCACGACCCCGGTCGTGCGCCGCTGGGTCCTCACCGCGTGGATGCCGATCTCGTACACGACGGGTCTCTCCACGCTCAACGACGCGCCCCTGCGCATTTGGGGCGAGGCGACGACCGGGAACCCCTGGCTCGTGAGCCGGGCAGCCTCGGGGAACCGCCTCTATCGCTGGCTCCCCAACACCACGGCGTGGTTCGAGGAGACGACGAAGCTGGCCATGCCCCGACCGCTGGCGGTCGGCGGAACGCCCAACGGCGACCTCTGGGTCTCGGGAGAGGGCGGGCAGCTCAAGAGGCAGGACGGGAGCACGTTCGCTCCCCTGACCGAGCCCGCGCTCTCGTGCAGCGTGGTCTTCGCCCTGGGACAGGATGCCTGGGCCGGCTGCGGCCCGAACGTCTACGCGCGCGAGACGACGGGCTGGACCGCCCTCCCCGCGCTGCCGCCGGTCACCAACGCCACGATCACGGCGATCTGGGCCTCCTCGCCTACGAATGTCTGGGTGGCCTCTACGGTCTACGACTCCCGGATCTTCCGCTGGGACGGCGCAGCCTGGACCCTGGAGCGCGCAGAGGCCTACAAGGTCCTGGCGCTCACCGGCGACGAGAACGGCATGTGGCTCGGTGGTGACACCAACCTCCTCCGCCGCCTGGAGGGCGCCACGAACACCAAGATCCCGAACGTGCCGTCGTCGGTCGTCCGCGGCCTCTACAGCGCCTGGGCTGGTCACGCCGTCGCCGTGGGCACGAGCGGCAAGATCGGCGTCTACGACGGCGCGACCTGGACCTGGACGACCCCCGTCACCAGCAGCACCCTCTTCACCGCCGTCCACGGCAGCAGCCCCGACGACGTCTGGGCGATCGCGAACGGCGGCGACGCCGTCCACTGGAACGGAGGGAGCTGGACCCGTTCCCGGATCGGAACCAAGGACCTGGTATCGATCACGGTGGTCTCGCCGACGGAGGCGTGGGCCCTCGACACCGACGGCCTGCTCTACGGCTGGAATGGCACCGACTGGAGCAGCAGCCGCGTTCTCCAGCCGTTCAGCGCCCGCTCGATCTCGGCCATGGGCCCAGGCGATCTCCTCACGGTAGGCACCGGCATCCAGCACTTCCGGTAGACCCCGGAAACGACCGCGGCGGCGTCCGAGTGGGCGCCGCCGCAAATCGAGCCAGAAGCGAAGGGCAATCGCGCCATCCCCGACCGGGATGGCGCGCGTCTTTTCAGCCCAGGTTGTGGAAGACCTGCTGGACGTCGTCGTCCTGCTCCATCGAGTCCACCAGCTTGAGCACCTCGGTGGCCTGCTCTTCGGAGAGGTGCACGAGGTCGTTCGGCACGTAGGCCGACTCGGCGGAGATCGGCGTGATCCCGCGGGCCTCGAGGGCCGCCTGCAGGTGCCCGAAGTCGTTGAAGAGGCAGCGCAGGATGAGCTGCTTCTCGCCCTTCTCGCCCTCACCCTCGCCGAGCTCCTGGAGCCCCGCGTCGATGAGCTCGAGCTCGAGCTCGTCCGCATCTACGCCCGCGGGGTCGAGGCGGAAGACGCCCATCCGCCGGAAGAGGAAGCCGACGCTCCCGCTCGCGCCCAGGTTCCCGCCGCCCTTCTTGAAGTGCATCCGGACGTTCGCCACCGTGCGCGTCACGTTGTCGGTGGCGGTCTCGACGAGGATGGGGATCCCGTGGGGCCCGTAGCCCTCGTAGAGCACCACCTCGTAGTCCTGCTGGTCCTGGCCGGCGGCGCGCTTGATCGCGGCCTCGACCTTGTCCTTCGGCATGTTCGCCGCGCGGGCGTTCTGGAGCACCCGGCGCAGGGCGGAGTTGCTCTCGGGGCTCGTCCCTCCGGCCTTCACCGCGATGGTGATGTCCTTGCTGATCCGCGTGAACAGCTTGGCCATCTTGTTCCAACGCGCGAACATCGTGGCCTTGCGTGTCTCGAATATGCGTCCCACGCTCTTTTCCCTTTCGGCGAGCGTCCGGGGCACCAGGCACCCGGCGCGCGCGATCTCACGGGCGCAGCCTCGCTCATGCGCCCCTCTCTGTCGACCCGCAAAATGCGGTAGACCGGCCCGTTTCCAACCTTTGCCGCTCCGCGGAACCCGGCGGAATCGGGCAGCTTCCGGCCTACGCCTCGTGTAGTGTCCGCGGCGATTTCCGAACACGAAGAACGCGCCGGGAGAGCCATTTGTTCGCACGAGCCGCCGCCCGATCCGAGGCCCCTGCGCCGAGGAGCCTCCTCCGCCCCGCCCTCGCCTGGGCAGTGGTCCACGGCCTCCTCGTCCTTTGGTTCTTCCGCAAGCCTCTGGGCCTCGCGCTGGCCGACGCGCCGCCCCGCCTCCACCTCCCGCTGCTGGCGACCTTCGCGGTCCAGGCAATCTTCCTGGGCCTGGTCGGCTTCCTGGCCACCCTGCCCCTGCTCGCCTTCCGCCGTGCCTACGCCTGGGCCGCCCCCCTCCTGATCGGCCTCCTGTCGACCTTCCTCTACGTCGACTCCCTGGTCTTCGGATCGATCGGCTTCCACATCAACGGCCTGGTCCTCACCGTCGCCATGCAGCCCGGCGGCGGCCTGGCGGAGACCGGTCTGCCCAAGGACGAGATCGCCCTCCTCGCGGCCGTCGTTGCGGGACTCCTCGCCCTGGGGACGTG
This sequence comes from Vulgatibacter incomptus, assembly GCF_001263175.1. Taxonomy (GTDB): domain Bacteria; phylum Myxococcota; class Myxococcia; order Myxococcales; family Vulgatibacteraceae; genus Vulgatibacter; species Vulgatibacter incomptus. Next base: position 1,936,745 of record NZ_CP012332.1, read on the forward strand.
GGCCGGGAGCCTCGTCCTCCGGCGCTTCGCGTCCAGCCGTCGCGTGTGGACCTGGGTCCTCGCGATCGTCGGGTTGTGGACCGTGGAGCGCATCGGCAGCGCTGGCCTCGTCTTCGTCGGCGGGATCCCCCTCGAGACGGCCTCGACCACGCTGCCGCTCCAGCCGCCCGTGCGGATGAACAAGCAGTTCACCTCGATCACGGGCCGGCAGCCCGCGGTGGTGGCGGAGCTCTCCCTCGGCGGCGTGCCGCGGATCGGGACGCCGCCGGGCAAGCTGGACCCCGCGGATGTGACGCTCGACCGCAAGCGCGACGTGGTCTTCCTGCTGATCGAGAGCCTTCCCGCCGACTTCCTCGACCCCGAGGTGATGCCGAACCTGTGGCGCCGCTCGCGGGAAGGCACGGTCTTCCCCCGCCACTACAGCGCCGCGGCGGCCACCGACTACTCGGTGTGCAGCATCCTCTTCGGCCTCGACGCCCACCGCAGGGACGCGCTACTCGGCCTCGGTCGCACGCCCTTCCTCTTTCCCGCGCTGAAGCGGAACGGCTACGCGATCCACCTGCTCGCCGCGTCCTCCGTCGCGTGGATGGACCTGAAGGAGACCGTCTTCCGCGACGTCGCCGATCGCCTCCAGACCGACTTCGACGGCGCGTTCGACGAGCGGGACGCCGACATGCTCGCCAGGGCGGACCGGATCCTCGACGGCGCGTCCCCCGACGAGCCCCTCTTCCTCTTCCTCTTCTTCGCCGGCACCCACTTTCCCTACCCCTACCCGGAGCGCTCGGCGATCTTCGAGCCCGCCTGGGACGGCAAGGGAACCCTGAGCGCCTCCCGCGTCTCTCCCGAGCTCCTCCGGAACCGCGCGAAGAACGCCGCCCACGAGGTCGACTCCAAGCTCGAGGCCTTCCTCACCTCGTACGAGCAGAAGCGCGGCGGCAAGCCCGTCCTCCTGGTCACGGGGGATCACGGCGAGGAGTTCAACGAGAACGGCCGGGTCGGCCACGCCACGGACGTCACCGTGGGGCAGATCCACGTGCCGATGGTGCTCTTCGACGAGTCGGTCCCCGCGGGCACGGCGGACCGGCCCACGGGGCACGTGGACATCCTGCCCACGATCCTCTCGCTCCTGGGCGACGAGCACGACCCTGCGCTCTATTCCGACGGCCTGGCGATGCAGAGCGCTCCCGAGGATCGCTACGTGCTCTCGGTGGCGGGGTGGCTGCGGAAGTTCGCGCTGGTGAGCAAGGACATGAAGGTCACCCTCCACGAGACCATGGAGGGCGTGCGCGTCACCGATCCCGAGGATCGGCCGCTCCCGGACGCCGAGGCGCGCTTCGCCGCCGATTCGCCCAGGCTGCTGCGGCGCCTGCGCGGCCAGGGGCACGATCGCGAGGAGCTCGGCAGCAGCGTGGCGCGGTAAGCGGCGCCTACTTCGCTAGCTTCGGCTCCACGGCCTTGGCGGCCGCGGGCTCGACGAGGCGGGCGTAGACGAAGGAGTCCGCCGCCACGGCCAGAGCGCGGTCCGCAGCGCGCAGGTCGGGGGCGAGGAGCGTGAGGCGATCGATCCCGGCCTCATGGGCCGCGCTCACGGCCTCTCGGGCAGAGAGGTGGGCGCCGTCGACCTCCCAGCCGACGGGGCAGAGGGCGACGTCGCTCCCGCCCGCACGCACCACCGCGCGCAGAGAGACCGCCAGCGGCGCGTGCCCGCCTCCGGCGCCGAAGACGAAGATCCGGGAGACGGGGAGGCGCCCGGCGGGCACGGTGAGCAGCGCCTCGCCAGCGGCTCCGGCGAAGAAGCCCTCCTTCACCCGACGCGTCAGCTCCCCGCACATGCGCCAGTCCACGAAACCGGCGAGGCCCCGCAGCGGGCGATCCCCCTCGCCGACGAAGAGCACGAGGTCGCCGGCGTCGAGGCGATCGAGCCCTTCGAGCGAGAGAGGCGCAGCCTGGAGTTGGAGGGTGCGCGACAAGGGATCAACCCCGGGAAGAAGGTGAGGCGCGAAGCCCCGAGGCCGCGCAATGCGAGCCGCGGCCGGACATTTCTAGAGCCTACCCGCCACGCGCGCGACCTTGTCGAGGATCCCGTTGACGAAGGCCGGGGAGCCCTCGGCGCCGAAGGTCCGGGCGATCTCGACCGCCTCGTTGATGACCACCCGGCCCGGGGTATCGGTGTGGAGGAGCTCGAACGCGCCGAGCCGCAGGACGTTGCGGTCGACCTTCGCCATCCGCTCCACCCGCCAGCTCTCCGACTGTGCCTGGATCGCCGCGTCGAGCGACGCGCGATTCTCGATCACGCCCCGGATCAACTCCTCGGCGAAGCTCGAGGCGGCGGCCGACGTCGGCTCGTCCACCGTGGCCCAGAAGTGGGCGAGGCCCTGCGGGAGTTCCGCGGGCGTTGCGTTCTCGAGGGAGAAGAGCGCCTGCACCGCGCGCTCGCGTCCCACGTGTCTCTGCTGGATCGCGGGCACCCTACGCCCCCTTCCCGAGGTCGCGGAAGAGGTTCGCCTGCTCGATCGCAGCGAGCGCGGCTTCCGCGCCCTTGTTGCCTGCCTTGGTCCCGGCGCGCTCGATGGCCTGCTCCACGTTGTCGCAGGTGAGCACGCCGAAGGCGACCGCGCAGGGCGCCTCCATCGACACGTGCCCGACGCCCTTGGCGCACTCGCCCGCCACGTAGTCGAAGTGGGGCGTGCCTCCGCGGATCACCGCGCCGAGCGCGATGACCGCGTCGTAGCGGCCGCTCGCTGCCATGCGCTTGACCACCGGCGGGAGCTCGAACGTTCCCGGGCAGCGCGCCACGTCGATCTGCCCCTCGTCGACTCCGTGGCGACGCAGGGTGTCGATGGCGCCCTCGAGCAGCCGCTCGGTGATGAAGGCGTTGAAGCGCGAGACGCAGATCGCCACTCGCAAGCCGGTGCCGACCATCCCACCTTCGTAGGTACGCATCTAGCTTCGATCCTTCCTGGCGGCCTTCTTGGCAGTCTTGCCGGACGTCCCGCGGGAGTTCGCCACGCGGTGGGCCGCCACGCGACCCGTCCCTGCCACGGACCGGCGTCCTTCTGCAACCTCGATCGGGAGGCGATCCACCACCTCGAGGCCGTAGCCCTCCAGGCCGACCAGCTTCTTGGGGTTGTTCGAGAGGAGCCGAAGCCGCCGGATCCCCAGATCCGCGAGGATCTGGGCGCCGAGCCCGTAGTCGCGGAAGGGGCCGGCGCTCTTCTTCGCCATCGCCTCCTCCACCTCCGGCGCCATGCGCGCGCACTTTAGCGCCTGGGCTCCGGCCCGCCCCTCCTGCTGGAGATAGACGAGGGCGCCTCGACCCTCCTCCGCGATCCGCGCCAGCGAGCGCCGCAGGTTCACGCCGCACTCGCAGGCCGCCGAGCCGAAGACGTCGCCCATGCCGCAGGCGCCGTGCATCCGGACCAGCACCGGCTCGAGGCCGCGCACATCGCCCTGGACCAGCGCGATGTGGGTGCGGGGATCGCCGCTCGACTGGTACGCGATCGAGCGGAAGGTGCCCACGCCCGCCACCTCGAGCTCGTCCTCTGCCACCCGGCGTACCAGGCGCTCGCGCTCCAGGCGATACCGGATCAGATCGGCGATGGAGACGATCACCATGTCGTGGGTCTCGCCGAAGCGCTCGAGATCCTTCATCCGCGCCATGGTGCCGTCGTCGTTCATGATCTCGCAGATCACGCCGGCCGGCTCGAGGCCCGCGAGGCGCGCGAGGTCCACCGAGCCCTCGGTCTGGCCGGTGCGGACGAGCACGCCTCCGGTCCTGGCTCGCAGCGGGAAGATGTGGCCGGGGCGGACGAGATCCTCCGCCCGCGCTTCCGGCGCCACCGCCGTCAGGATCGTGTGGGCGCGGTCGTGGGCCGAGATCCCCGTGGTCACGCCGCGCGCGGCCTCGATGCTCACGGTGAAGCCGGTCTGGAACGGCGACTCGTTGTCCGTCACCATCATCGGCAGGTTGAGCCGCTTGATCCGATCCTCCTCCAGCGTGAGACAGATCAGGCCGCGGCCCTCCTTGGCCATGAAGTTCACCGCCTCCGGCGTGACCTTCTCGGCGGCCATGCAGAGGTCGCCTTCGTTCTCGCGATCCTCGTCGTCCACGAGGATGATCATCCGGCCGTCGCGGATGTCGGCGATCGCGCGCTCGACCCGCTCGAGGTAGGACGGCGAGCTTTTGGGCTGGCCGGCGGGCTTCTTGCTGGCGTTGCTAGAAGGGCCTCGACCGATGCGGTTGCTCATGCGAATCCATGCTCTTTCAGGAAAGCTTCGTCGAGCTTTCCGGCCCGCCCCCTCGTCGCGAGGAGACGTGCCACGTACTTGCCGATCAAATCCCCCTCCAGGTTGACCTTCGCCCCCACGCTCTTGGACGCCAGCGTCGTCGCGCCCTGGGTCTCGGGGATGAGCATCAGGGAGAAGCGCGCGCCGTCGAGCGCGTTCACCGTCAGCGAGATCCCGTCCACCGCCACCGAACCCTTCTCGATGAGCCACGGCTCCATCGCCGTCGGCGCCTCGATCCAGACCTCGAGGAACGCACCTGCGGGGTGCTTGGCCACGATCCGGCCGACCCCGTCCACGTGGCCCAGCACCAGGTGGCCGCCCAGGCGGTCCCCGAGGGCGAGGGCCCGCTCGAGGTTCACTTTCGCGCCACGCTTGTAATCCCCGAGGGCCGTCCGCGCGAGGGTCTCGGGCGACGCCTCGGCGGCGAACCAGCCGGGTCCCTGGTCGGTAACGGTGAGGCAGCAGCCGTCCACCGCGATCGACTCGCCGTGGTCGAGGCCGCCAGCGGCGAGCTTCGGCGCTCGAATCGCCACGCTCGTCCCGCCCGATCGGGGCTCGAGCCTCTCGACCTCCCCCACTTCCTGGATGAGTCCGGTGAACATCGCGCTCCCTGGGCCTGCGGACCGGGGCCCGCGCGGGCGCCACCCTACCCCAAACCGGGAGCGTTGGGATCCTCGCCGGGTAAGCGCGTTAGAGGACTTCGACCACCACGTCCATCTCGACGGACTCGTCCTCCTGGACCGCCTTGAGACGGAAGCGTCCATCCGGCGGCACGGGTACGTTCGCGAGGCCGGAGAACCGCTGGTTGAGGAGGATCTCTTCGTCGAAGTCGTCGAAGTTCGTGACGAAGACCCGGAGGAGCTGAGCGGCGCCCTTGATCTCCCATTTCAGAGGTAGGGTCGCGCCGACCGGGTAGGGTCCCCCGAGCCCCGCGGACTCGAACGAGACGAGGATCGGCCTCACCGACACCGACAGCGTGCGGGAGGTCTCGCCGCCCGGGCCCTTTGCGAAGAGCTCGTACGACGTTCTCTGCTGCGGGGAGACGGAGAGGGAGCCGGACGGCTCGTTGCGGGAGAACACGGACGAGCCGGACTTGACCTCGATCTGCGTCGAACCCGAGACGGTCCAGTGCAGCAGCGTAGAGCCCTGGTGGTCGATGACGGCGTCATCCGCGAAAAAAGAAACCACCGGCGGCCCGAGCACCTGCACCGTGGCCTCAGCCTTGGCGACGGCCTCGCCGCGACGGGCCTCGAGGGTATAGGTCGTGGTCGCCTGCGGCGTCACCTCGAGCGAGCCCTCCGGGTTCAGGCGGCCGGCTCCCGGGACGTCGACCCCGTCGCCATCCACGATCCGAATCGACTCGGCATCCTTCGTCTTCCAAGAGAGCGTCGATCGTCCGCCCCGATCAATCAGAGCGGGCTCCGCCTCGAAGGAGTCGATCGTCGCTTCCGAGGGATCCACGATCACCTTCGTCGAGCTCAGTCTCGCGATCCCTCCGGCCTTGGCCTTCAGGTCATAGCGCGTGGTCTTCTTCGGCGCGACCTGGACGCTGCCCGCCGAAGCAGGCTCACCGCGCAGGTCGACGGAGCGGCCGTCTTCGTCGGTGATCGCGATCTCGGCGGCTCCGTCCGTCTGCCAGGAGAGCACCGACTTCTGCCCCGACACGATCCGGGCGGGATCCGCGCCGAACGAGACGATCACGGGACCATCGAAGCCGGAGCCGGAGCCGTCCCCGCCACAAGCGGTCGCGGCTGCGAGTACGAGAAAGCTCATCCGGACAAGGACACGTCGCAAAGGGCTCATCTCGGCTCTCCTGTCGTAAACGATTCGGGGCAATGGGATGGCTTCAAGCAAACACGAACGCACACCCTGCGTCAAAGCCCAGCCGTCCGGAAGGTCTCACGCCCTCCCGCAGGGCCCCCGATCAGCCGCGGTCGCGGATGGGCCGCGCGTCGACCAGCAGGTCGCCGCCCACGAGCTCCGCGCGCTCGAAGCGCACGCGCAGCGCGTCTGCGACCCGATCGACCGCGGGCGCGTCCGTCCAGGCGGGACCGCCGCCGAAGACCACGGGGCCGTAGTGGACCAGGAGGCGGTCGACCAGGCCGGCCTCGAGGAAGGCCCCGAAGACGCGGGCGCCCCCCTCCACCAGCACCTGCACCACGCCGCGGGCCGCCAGATGGGCGAGGAGGAAGGCGAGGTCCACCCGGCCCCCCCAGCTCGCGCACTCCACGACCTCGGCGCCAGCCGCCCGAAGCCGATCCGCCCTCTCGGGCGCGGCCGGCCCGACGCAGGCGATCAAGGTCTTCGCCGAGGACGGCGCCGTGAGGAGCTTCGCGTCCGGCGCGATCCCGAGCCCACTGTCGAGAATCACGCGGAGCGGATCGCGTCCGCCGGGGATCCTCGCCGTGAGCAGGGGGTCGTCGGCCTCCACGGTGCCGCGCCCCACGATCACGGCGTCGACCTCGTCTCGGAGCCGATGCACTCGAGCCCGGGCCTCGTCGCCGGTGATCCAGCGGGAGTCCCCGGTGCGGGTGGCGATGCGTCCATCGAGGGTGGCGGCGACCTTGGCGATCACCCACGGGCGGCCCGAGCGGATGAAGGAGGTCCAGCCCTCGATCAGCGCCTCGCACTCCGCCTCGAGAGGGCCGACCTCCACCGGGATCCCCTCCGCCTCGAGGCGCTGGATCCCGCGGCCGGAGACGATCGGGTTCGGATCCGGCGTCCCCACGAAGACCCTCGCTACGCCGGCCCGGACGATCGCGGCGGAGCAAGGCGGTGTGCGCCCCTGGTGGTCGCAAGGCTCGAGGGTGACGTACAGATCGGCGCCGCGCGCTTCTTCGCCGGCGTCCGCCAAAGCGGCCGCCTCGGCGTGAGGGCCTCCCGCGCGGGCGTGGTGCCCCACCCCGACGACACGGCCCTCCTTCACGAGCACTGCGCCCACCGGCGGATTGGGGCTGGTGCGGCCGAGGGCCTTCCGGGCCTCCTCGATCGCGCGCCGCATGAAGCTCTCGGCGGCGCTCATCCCTTCTTCGCCTGACGGCCCTCGAGGGCCGAGAGCTCCTTCAGGAACTCGCCCACGTCGCGAAACTCACGGTAGACGGACGCGAAGCGGACATAGGCGACGTCATCGAGTGGCTGGAGCCTCTCGAGGATCGCCTCGCCGATGGCCTTGGACGGAATCTCCTTCTCGCCCGACTCCTGGAGCAGCCGCTCCACGTCCGAGACGAGCTCCTCCAGCATCTCCCCGGTGACGGGGCGCTTCACACACGCCCGCTGCACGCCGGCGAGGACCTTCTGCCGATCGAAGGGTTGGCGTGTGCCGTCCTTCTTCACCACCAGTGGCAGGATCTCCTCGACCCGCTCATACGTGGTGAAACGGCGGCCGCAGACGACGCACTCGCGCCGCCGCCGGATGGTGCCACCCTCCTGCGACACGCGGCTGTCGATGACCTTGTCTTCCAGCTCACCGCAGAAGGGGCACTTCATCCGCGAAGGACCTCAGGGCAACCCGTAGAGCGGGAAGCGCCGGGCGAGCTCGAGCACCCGGCCCCGGATTCGCGCCAGGTGGGCGTCGTCCTCGGGGGCGTCCAGGGCCTCGCCGATGAGGCCGGCGATCTCGACCATCTCGGGCGCGCCCATCCCACGGGTGGACACGGCGGGCGTCCCGATCCGGATCCCGCTGGTGACCATGGGCTTCTCGGGGTCGTTCGGGATCATGTTCTTGTTCACCGTGATCCCGGCCTTCCCCAGCGCCACCTCGGCCACGTTGCCGGTGGTCCTCTTGGGGCGGAGGTCGACCAGCATCAGGTGGTTGTCCGTACCGCCGGACACCAGCCGCAGACCCGCGCTGACGAGGCCCTTGGCGAGCGCCTGGGCGTTGTCGACGATCCGCTGCTGGTAGGCCTTGAAGTCGGGGCGCAGCGCCTCGAGGAAGGCCACGGCCTTGCCGGCGATCACGTGCTCGAGGGGACCGCCCTGGATGCCGGGGAAGATCTGCGAGTTGAGCGTCTTCGCGTACGCTTCCTTGCAGAGGATGAGGCCGCCGCGGGGGCCGCGGAGGGTCTTGTGGGTGGTGGAGGTCACCAGCTCCGCCAGCGGCACCGGCGAGGGATGGAGGCCCGTCGCCACGAGTCCCGCGATGTGGGCCATGTCCACCAGCATCACGGCGCCGCAGGCGTCCGCCGCCTTGCGGAAGCGCTGGAAATCGATGATCCGCGGATACGCCGAGGCACCCACCACGATCACCTTGGGCCTGTGCTCCTGGGCGAGGCGGTCGACCGCGTCGTAGTCGATGATCTCGTCGGGCGTGAGGCCGTAGGAGATCACGTCGAAGAGCTTGCCCGAGAAGTTGGGCTTGGCGCCGTGGGTGAGGTGGCCGCCTGCATTCAGGTCGAGCGCGAGGATCTTGTCCCCGGGCTTCGCCACCGCAAAGTACGCCGCCATGTTCGCGCCGGAGCCCGAGTGCGGCTGCACGTTCGCGTGCTCGGCGCCGAAGAGCTGCTTCGCGCGATCGATCGCGAGCTGCTCCACCTCGTCGACCACCTCGCAGCCGCCGTAGTAGCGCTTGCCGGGGTAGCCTTCGGCGTACTTGTTGGTGAGGACGCTTCCCACCGCCTCGAGGACGGCGCGGGACACGAAGTTCTCGCTGGCGATCAGCTCGAGGCCGTGGGCCTGCCTCTCGGCCTCCTGGCGGACCAGGCCGGCGATGGCCGGATCGATCTCGGCGAGGCTGCGATCGTGGGGGGTCATCTCAGGTGCTCCGTGGCCCCGTGTGGGGCCGTTCGTGTGGCGGATCGTCGAAAGACGCTCTTACCGCTCTACCGCGCGTTCTCGTCTTCCGCGTCGGAGATCTTCTGAACCCGGCGCTGGTGGCGTCCGCCTTCGAACTCCGTGTCGAAGAACGCCTCCGCGATCGCGGCGCCGAGGCCGATGCCCACCACCCGCTCGCCGAGGCAGAGCACGTTGGCGTCGTTGTGGGCCCTCGTGGCCCGCGCCTCGAACTCCGAGGTGCAAACCGCCGCGCGCACCCCGCGGTACTTGTTCGCGACGATCGACATCCCGAGGCCGGTGCCGCAGACCAGCACGCCGAAGCGCACCTCGCCGGAGCCCACCTTGCGGGAGACCTGCGAGGCGAAGTCCGGGTAGTCCACGGAGTCGTTTCCGAAGGTGCCCACGTCGTCGATCTCGAAGCCCCTCTTCTGGAGGAGCTTCGAGACCTCTTTCTTCAACTCGAGCCCGGCGTGATCACAGCCGACTGCGACCTTCATGGCGCTAGCCCCTCCAGCGGCGCATCGCCAGCACCACGTTGGTGCCGCCAAAGCCGAAGGAGTTGGAGATCGCCGCGTCCACCCGCACCTCGCGGGGCTGGTTGGGCACGTAGTCCAGATCGCAGTCCGGATCCGGGGTCTGGTAGTTCGTGGTCGGCGGGAGCACGCCGCGCAGGAGCGCGAGGGCCGAGATCACCGCCTCGATGCCGCCGGCGGCGCCCAGGGTGTGCCCCGTCATCGACTTGGTCGAGGACACCGCGAGCTTGTAGGCGTGCTCGCCAAAGACCGTCTTGATCGCCGCGGTCTCGTTGGCGTCGTTGAGCGGCGTGGAGGTGCCGTGGGCGTTGATGTAGCCCACCTCCTCCGGACGGAGACCGGCGTCGTTCAGGCAGAGCTGAATGCACCGGGGCGCGCCGTCGGGGGACGGAGCCGTAATGTGGTGCGCGTCCGCGGTAGTGGCATAGCCCACCAGCTCGCAGATGATCTGCGCGCCGCGCGCCTTCGCGTGCTCGAGCTCTTCGATCACGAGGACGCCTGCGCCCTCACCCTGCACGAAGCCGTCGCGATCCTTGTCGAAGGGCCGCGAGGCGGTATGGGGCGAGTCGTTTCGCGTGGACATCGCGCGCATGGCGTTGAAGCCGCCGATGCCCAGGGGCGTGATCGCCGCCTCGGCGCCGCCACAGAGGGCCATGTCGGCATCGCCGCGCTGGATCGTCTTCAGCGCCTCACCGATCGCGTGAGCACCCGTCGCGCAGGCGCTCACCGGCGACCAGGACGGCCCCTTCGCCCCCCAGCGGATCGACGCGTGGCCCGGGAAGAGGTTGGCGATCATCATCGGGATGAAGAAGGGCGAGAGGCGCTTGGGGCCCTTCCCGAGCAGCGTCTTGTGCTCGTCCTCGAGGCTCGAGAGGCCGCCGATGCCCGATCCGAGGATCGTGGCGAAGCGATCCGCGAGGGGACCGTCGACCGGCTGGTCGAAGCCAGCCTGGCGCATCGCCATGTCGCAAGCCGCCATGCCGAGCTGGACGAAGCGGTCCATCCGGCGGGCTTCCTTCTTGTCGATGAACTTCTCCGGCTCGAAGCCCTTCACCTCACCCGCGATCTGCGAAGTGAAGTCGGTGGGGTCGAAGAGCGTGATCCGGTCGATCCCGCTGGTTCCGGCGAGCAGGGCCTTCCAACCCTCCTCCACACCGATCCCCACGGCGGAGACCATCCCCATTCCTGTGACGACGACGCGTCGCTTCATACTTTGCGATCCCTCTGGAAGCAGGGGCAGACGCTCATCCACCACCTTTGGCAGCAACCGCGGCCAGGGGCCGGATCATCCGGCGGCGCGCGATCGCGGCCTCGAACCGGCGGGAGCTCCCGGAGGAATCGTTCCGGCCCGACCTCGCACTCTCGAGGCCCGGGCCGGCGGCCTCCCGGGAGGCTCCCGACCGAATGCCGCTGATGAGGCGGCGGCTACTTCTTGTGCGTGCTGATGAAGTTGATGGCGTCGCCGACGGTCTTGATGTTCTCGGCTTCCTCGTCCGGAATCTCGACCTCGAACTCCTCCTCCATCGCCATCACCAGCTCCACGATGTCGAGGCTGTCCGCGCCGAGGTCCTCGACGAAGGACGACTCCGTCTTGATCTCGTCCTCACCGACGCCGAGCTGCTCTGCGATGATGCCTCTGACCTTCGTCTCGATCTGGGTAGCCGCCATGAAAACGACCTCTCCGATATGCGGCCGCCTTCTTCAGGCGGCGTGAATTTGATTCCGATGCTGCTTCGTTGCTGCGTTCCGGCTGGTTGGGAACCCACCACCGTGGCCTGGCTCCCGGGGGACCGGCCCCCCGCACGCCGGAGCACCGTGCGTGCGTCATAGCATAGAGCCGCCTGCCAGGTGGTCCGGGAATTCGATCCCCACCATCCGGCCGGCGGCCGTGCCGCTACATGTACATGCCGCCGTTGACCCGGAGGACCTCCCCCGTCACGTAGGACGAGGCGTCGGACGCGAGGAAGGCCACCGCCGAGGCGACCTCCTCCGCAGACCCGAGCCGCCCGAGCGGGATCGCCTCGAGCATCTTCGCCCGCACGTCCTCCGGCAGGTCGCGGGTCATGTCGGTGTCGATGAAGCCGGGGGAGACGAGGTTCGCGCGGACGCCGCGGCTCGCCAGCTCCCGGGCGAAGCTCTTGGTGAAGCCGATGAGGCCCGCCTTCGTGGCGGCGTAGGCGGTCTGGCCGCCGTTGCCCATCTCGCCCACCACGGAGGTGAGGTTCACGATGCTGCCGGTCCGCTGCTTCATCATCGGACGGGCAGCGGCGCGGCTCAGGTAGAAGGCCGACTTTAGGTTCACCGCGAGCTGGCGGTCGAGGTCGTCGTCCTTGAGGCGCAGGAGCAGGCCGTCGATCGCGATGCCGGCGTTGTTCACCAGCACGTGGAGGCCGCCGTGGGCCTTCACCGTCTCGTCGATCGCCTGCTGGCAGGCGGCGGAGTCCGCCACGTCGAAGCGCTTCGCCTCGGCCTTGCCGCCGGCCGCCTCGACCAGCCCGCAGGTCTCCAGCGCCGCCGCCTCGTTGCCGGCGTAGTTGATCACGACGGTCGCGCCGCCCTTGGCCAGGGCCACCGAGATGGCGCGGCCGATCCCGCGCGAGCCGCCGGTGACGAGCGCCACCTTTCCCTTGAAATCGAACACGTCAGGCTCCTCGAGCGCGCCGGCGCTCACAACCCCGAGCGCTTGCGCGCCAGCCCCCGTTTCTACGGGGAGGGCGAAAGTCAAACAAGCGCAGCGAGCGTCTTTTCGAGCGAAGCCGGGTCCTCGACGTTCGCCAGCTCGATGCCGCGGTCGATCCGCCGCACCAGGCCGGTGAGCACCTTGCCGGGCCCGATCTCCACCATGTGCGTGACCCCGCTCGCGGCCATGGTCTGCACGCACTCGATCCATCGTACCGGCGCGACCACCTGCTCGACCAGCAGGCCGCGGATCCGCGACGCGTCGGAGTTGGGCGAGGCCTCGACGTTGGTGACCACCGGGACCGAGGGCGCGCGCACCTCGACCTGGCCGAGCACCTCTGCGAGGCGGCCCTGCACCGGCGCCATCAGGGCGCAGTGGAAGGGCGCGCTAACGGGCAGGGGAACCGCGCGCTTGGCGCCGAGCTCCTTGCACCGGGCCTGGGCCCGCTCCACCGCCGCGGCGGAGCCGGCGATCACGGTCTGCTCGGGAGAGTTGTAGTTGGCGGGAGAGACCACGTCGCCCTCCGCCACCTCCTCGCACGCGGCGCGGACCTTCTCGGGCTCGAGGCCGAGGATGGCGGCCATGGCCCCCACGCCCTCCGGCACAGCAGCCTGCATGAACTGGCCGCGCAGCCGCACCGAGCGGACCGCGTCCTCGAGGGAGATCGCCCCGACGGCGGTGAGAGCCGACCACTCTCCGAGCGAGTGACCCGCCACGAACGCGGGCCGGCCGCCGAAGCGGCGGGCGAAGACCTCGTGAGCGGCGATGCTCACCGTGAGGATCGCGGGCTGGGTGTTGGCCGTGAGCTTCAGGGCCTCTTCCGGGCCCTCGAAGCAGAGGGCCGAGAGCTTCTCGCCGAGGGCCTCATCGGCCCTCTCGAAGATCTCCCGGGCCTCGGGGAAGGTGTCGTAGAGGGCCTTGCCCATCCCGACGGTCTGGCTCCCCTGTCCAGGGAAGAGGATCGCGATCTGTCCCGCCATGGCTGCCCTCGCATCCGGTTCAAAGACAATGGGCCGCGCGTGATACCGAAACCCGAGCGGTTCGTAAAGCGCGGCGTTTGGCGCATCGCGTCGTCTCGCGCATGTTTCGATGGTCCTCTCAGAAGAGAGTGGCGGCCCTTGCCCCTGCCGCCGAGAGCTCGTCGCGGAGGTCGATGGAGGCCGCCTCCGCCGCCATTCGGATCGCGCTGCGGATCGCCCTGGCGCCCGACCGCCCGTGGGCGAGGATCACGGTTCCGTCGCAGCCCACCAGCGGTGCGCCGCCGTACTCCGCGTAGTCCAGCTCGCTCCGGAGCGCGCGGAGCGCAGGCCGCAGCAGCATGCCGCCGAGCTTTGCGACGGGCGACCGCCGGATGCTCGCCTCGAGCATGCCGCGGAACGCGAGGGCGGCGCCCTCGGCCGTCTTGAGCATCACGTTGCCGGTGAAGCCGTCGGTGGCGACCACGTCGCAGACGCCAGCGAACACGTCCTTCCCCTCCACGTAGCCGAGGAAATCGATGAAGGGATCCCGCGCGAGGGCCTCCATGGCGCTCCGGGTGAGCGCGGTGCCCTTGGACGCCTCCTCGCCGTTCGAGAGCAGCGCCACTCGTGGCCTCGGCACGCCGAGCACACGGCGGGCGTACGCCTCGCCGAGGAGCGCGTATTGGACGACGTCGATGGGACGCGCCTCCACCCGGGCCCCGGCGTCGAGCAGGGCTACCCGCCTCTGGCCTACGGGGAGGATCGCGAGGACCGCAGGCGCCTCGACGCCGGGCAGTCTGCCCAGCACGAGCTGCGCCGCGGCGAGCATGGCGCCGGAGTTTCCGGCCGAGAGCGCGGCATCCGCCTCGCCGCTCGCGACCAGATCGAAGATCACCCGGATCGAGGCGTCCCGCTTGCCGCGGATCGCCTGACGCGGGTGATCGGCCATCTCCACCACCTGCGAGGCATGGCGGACGGAGACCGGCTTCAAATGGGTTGCGCGAAGGCGGGCGAGCTCGGCGCGGATTCGACCCTCGTCACCGACGAGGATCGTCTCCACTCCGAGCTCACGACACGCCTGGACGGCGCCCTCGACGACGACTCGTGGGGCGCGATCGCCCCCCATCGCGTCGACGGCGATCCGCGCCATCGATCGAGCGCGCTACTCGGCGACCTGCACGACCTGCTTGCCCTTGTAGGTGCCGCAGGAGGGGCAGATCCGATGGCTGAGGACCGGCGCGGCGCAGGAGGCGCAGCGGGTCACGTTCGGGGGCGAGATCTTCCAGTTCGCGCGGCGCTGGTCGCGCTTCTGCTTGGACGTACGCTTCTTGGGGACGGCCACGACTTGCTCCTCTTCGCAGTTGCGGCCCCCCTTAGGCGCGCGTGGTTCACGCAGCCCGAGGCCGTTGCGGAACGCGCCTTCTACACGGGAAGGCGTCAGGAATCAACGATCGATCTTGATTCCTTTGAGACCAGCCCACCGGGGATCCGGCACGTGCTGGTCACAGGAGCAGGCTCCTTCGTTCAGGTTGAGGCCGCAGACCTGGCAGAGACCCTTGCAGTCGTCCCGGCAGAGGCTGTCCATGGGGAGCGCGAGGAGGATCTGCTCCCGCACGATCGGCGCGAGGTCGATCTCCCGGCCCGAGTAGAGGATCTGGTTCGCGTCGTCCGCCGCGAAGGACCCCCCGATCTCGCCATCGCCGTCATCGTCGCCGGCGGCGTTCGCCACCAGGTCCGCGACCTTGTCCCGATCCACGAGGTCGAGGAGGAAGTGCAGCGGGATCTCCAGGGGGACCGCCGCGAGGCAGCGCTTGCAGTCGGTCTCGACGCGCAGCTCGGCGTCCCCTTCGAAGACGATGTCGCGCTCGTTCACGCGCTCCAGGCGGGTGCCGAGGGTCGTGGCGGCGGCGGCGCGAAAGGCGGTGGGCGGCTCGGCGTGAAGGATCCCGTCGAGGTCCGCGAGTCTGAGCTCGCGCTGCTGGCGAAGCGGGGCCGCCTTGATCTGATCGGTCTTTACGAGGAAGTCCATGGTGCCTTTTAGAACAAAACCAGGGAGGAGAGGAATTTCGCTGCCCCCGGGCCCGACCCGCCTCGAGAGGCGCTCGGCCGCTGCGCGCCGGGCGGGTCGCGCCCTACCGTTTGGAGACCGTGCTGTCGTGACCCAGGGCCCGGAGCGGACATGCGGATCTTTCGTGATCGGACCGAAGCCGGCGAGGTGCTCGCCTCCATGCTCCCCGACCTGGGGGACAGGACGCCCATCGTGCTCGCCCTCCCCCGCGGCGGCCTTCCCGTCGCCGTGCCGGTGGCGCGGGCGCTCGGCGCTCCGCTCGACGTGATCGTCTCTCGCAAGCTCGGTGCGCCGGGCCAGCCGGAGCTCGGGTTCGGAGCCGTGGCCGAGGGGGGCGGCCGCTACGTCAATCGCGACACCGTGCGACTGCTCGCCCTCTCGGAGTCCCGGATCGCGGAGGTGGAGGCGGCGGAGCGCAGGGAGCTCGCGAGGCGGGTGGAGAAATACCGGGGCGGCAAGCGCCTGCCCTCTCTCGAGGGTCGCACCGTGGTCCTCGTCGACGACGGCATCGCCACCGGCGGCACGGTGCGGGCGGCGCTGGAGTCCCTCCGCGACCTCCATCCGAAGCGGATCGTCCTCGCGGTCCCGGTGGCCCCTGCCGAGACCGCTCGGGAGCTCCGCGAGGAGGTGGACGAGCTCGTGTGCCCGGAGGAGCCGGAGAGCCTCTGGGCCATCGGCGCCTGGTACGAGGACTTCTCCCAGCTCCGCGACGAGGAGGTGATCTCCTGGCTCCAGGTGGCCGCCCCGTCGGAGGAGCACGCGCCGCCATGAACCTGGAGCCCCAGCCCAAACCCGTCTCGGGCTGCCGCGCCGTCCTTCCGACCTTCGAGCTCACCCGCTACATCGAGGAGCGCTTCTCCGCGCGGGTGGCGTCGATCGAGCCGATGAAGACGAAGGCGGGCGGCAAGGGCTTCGGCTACGGCGCGCTCCATCGGATCGTCCTCGAGGGCACGCCGGAACGGGCGCTCGTGCTCCATCGCGGCGGGAGCTGCGGGTTCGGCCACGACACCCTCGCCGACCGCGCGTCCTCGGTGCTCCTCGCCTACGAGACCGACAACGAGCTCCCTGCGCACGTGCGCGCGATCGACGTCGGGGCCATCGATCGCGAGGGGCGGCTGACCTCCCTCGAGGGCACGCGGGACTTCTTCGTGCTCACGGAGTATGCGGAAGGGGTGCCGTATTTCCTCGAGCTCCAGCGGGCTTCCACCCGCGAGCGCCCGCTCCTGCCGGAGCTCGACCACCTGGACGCCCTCGCCTCTTACCTCGCTCGGATCCACGCCGACCGCGGGAGCTCGGCGGAGGCGTACGTCCGCCGCACACGCGACACGTTCGGCGGCAGCGAGGGGATCGCGGGGCTCCTCGACAGCTACGACGGGAGGGATCTCACCGGCTTCGCGAGCCCTTCGATCCTCGTGGACATCGAGCGCCGCTGCGTCGGCTGGAGGGCCCGGCTCAAGGCCTGCTCCCGCAGGCTCTGCCGGGTGCATGGGGACTTCCATCCCTGGAACATCCTCTTCGACGGCCCGGCCCTCTCCCTCGTCGACCGCAGCCGCGGCGAGTGGGGCGAGGCGGCAGACGACGTGGCGGCCCTGACCACGAACTTCCTCTACTTCGCCCTCCTCGCCCGCGGCCGCTTCGCGGGCTCCATGCGCGCCCTGTGGACGCGCTTCTTCCTGCGCTACGAGGAGGCCACCGACGACGCGGACCTGGGCCTTATGCTGCCGCCCTTCTTCGTGTGGCGCGCGCTCGTCCTCGCTTCGCCCGTCTGGTACCCGGGCGTGCCGACCGCGGTGCGCCGGACCCTCTTCCGCTTCATCGATCGGGTGCTGGACGTCGACCGCTTCGATCCGCTCGCGATCGACTCGCTCGTCGATCGAGCGGCGGCGTGACCGGCGGCGGTGTCGTCTGGATCACGGGACGACCGGCCTCGGGAAAGACCACCCTCGCCCGCCGTCTCGCCGACGCGCTCCGCGAGAGGGGCGTCCGCCCGGTGATCCTGGACTCCGACGAGGCGCGGGCGGCGATCACCCCGGCGCCGACCTACGAGGCGTGGGAGCGGGAGATCGTCTACCGGGCGCTGGCCTGGGCGGCCTCCCGCGTCTCGGCAGGCGGCGCCGCCGCGATCGTTGCGGCGACGGCCCACTCGGCGGCGCTGCGGCGGTCGATCCGGTCGATCGTCCCCGAGCTCTTCCTCGTACACGCCCGATGCAGCGCCGCCACTTGCGAGAGACGGGATCCCAAGGGCCTCTACGCTCGAGCCCGGGCCTCGCCGGAATCGACGCTGCCGGGCGTCGGCGTGGACTACGAGGCACCAGCAGACGCCGATCGCACCGTGGACACGGAACATCCCGTCCCGGGCGCGATCCTCGGCGAGCTCGCCGAGGCCATCGTCGCCCACAGGGGGTAGCTCCAGACGGGAAGGAAGGAGCCGGCTCGAAGCTTCCTTCAGGGATGCTGTGCGGGCTCGTGCGAAGGGGCGGCCATATGGCGATGGATGGCCTCGGCGATGACGACGGCCTGGTTGTGCTCTTCGTCCTTGGCCCCGTAGACCAGGGTCAACGTGCCACGGGACGCCCGATCGGCGAGCTCCGCCACGAGGGCCCGGGCAGGCTCGTGTCGGAGCTCCTCGAGGTAGCGGGTCCGAAAGTCGGCCCACCGGTTCGGGTCGTGGCCGAACCACTTGCGCAGCTCGGTGCTGGGGGCCACGTCGCGCATCCAGACGTCGATGGCGACGGATTCCTTGGTCTTGCCGCGGGGCCAGACGCGATCCACCAGCACGCGGTATCCGTCGGAGGGCGAAGGATCCTCGTAGGCCCTCTTGATGCGGAGGCTCATGGCGGTGACCATAGGCATCTTCCGCAGCGGTCGGTCGAGAGGGCGCGCCGAAAGGGGCGGCGAGGACGAAGATGAGTTTCGGACGACAGACGCTCGGGCGAAGCTTCGCATGTGCCTCTCGGGGCGTGGTCGCGACCCTCGCCACCCAGCGCAACATGCGGATTCACTACGCCGCCGCGACGCTCGCCGCCTGCCTCTCGTGCGTCCTCCAGCTCTCCCGGGTGGAGATCGCCGTCGTCCTCGCGGCCATCGCCCTCGTGTGGGCGACCGAGCTCGTCAACACGGCGGTCGAGGCCGCGATCGATCTTGCGTCCCCCGATCCGCACCCCCTCGCGCGGATCGCCAAGGACGCCGCCGCCGGCGCGGTCCTCGTCTGCGCGGCCTTCTCCATCGGCGCCGGCGCGCTCGTCTTCGGCGACAAGCTCTCGCCCCTGCGCCTCCGGCCGGGCGGGTTCGGGCTGGCGTGTGCGGTTGCCGCGATCTCGCTGGCGGGCGCCGGGGCCATCGCCCTCGCGCGCCGCCGCCTGGTGCAGCCGCTCCCTCCCCACGCGATCGGGCCCCGTGCGGTCGGGATCGCCGAGCCGCCGCCGCGCCGTACCGACGAGGCCGCCGAGCCTGCGCCGGTCGCGGTGTCCGCCGGAAAATGACCGAGAATCGAGGCTACTCGCGAAGACCCGGCGCTTCACGGCCGGTGGACGCCACGTACTCGACGTAGCCCGCGGGATAGGTGCGGACGTCGCCCTCCGAGAGCTCGAGCACCCGGTTCGAGAGCGCGGCGAGGAAGTGACGATCGTGGGAGACGATCAGCATCGTCCCCTCGAACTGCTTCAGCGCCTCGACGAGCATCTCCTTCGTCGCCAGATCCAGGTGGTTGGTCGGCTCGTCGAGCACCAGGAAATTCGGCGGATCGTAGAGCATGATCGCGAGCACGAGCCGCGCCTTCTCGCCACCGGAGAGCACCCGGCAAGGCTTCTCGATCTCGTCTCCGGAGAAACCGAAACATCCGGCGAGGGTGCGGAGCGAACCCTGCGAAGCGCGGGGGAACGAGTTCTGCAGCGCTTCGAAGACCGTGCTTCCCGGGTCGAGGAGCTCCATGGCGTGCTGGGCGAAGTACCCCAGCTTCACGCTCGCTCCCACCGTCACCGAACCCTGGTCCGGCGTCGTCGAGCTCGCCACGAGCTTGAGCAACGTGGACTTGCCGGCGCCGTTCACGCCCATCACGCACCAGCGCTCGCCGCGGCGGATCAGGAGGTCCAGGCCGTCGTAGATCCGCCTGTCGCCGTAGCCCTTGTAGACACCCTCGAGGCGAACCACGTCCTCGCCCGAGCGCGGCGACTGCTGAAACTCGAAGTGCTGGGTCTTCTGACGCTTGGGAGCCTCGACCTTCTCGATCTTGTCGAGCTTCTTGACGCGGGACTGGACCTGCGCCGCCTTCGCCGCCTGGGCCTTGAAGCGCTCGATGAAGCGCATCTCCTTGGCCAGCATCGCCTGCTGGCGCTCGTAGGCGGCCTGGGCCTGGGCCTCGTTGAGCGCCCGCTGCTGCACGTAGAAGTCGTAGTTGCCGGAGTAGGTCGTCAGCGTCCCGCCATCGATCTCCACGATCTTCCCGACGATCCGGTTCATGAACTCCCGGTCGTGGGAGGTCATCAGGAGCGCGCCCTCGTAGCCCTTCAGGAAGCCCTCCAGCCAGATCAGCGACTCGAGATCCAGGTGGTTCGAGGGCTCGTCGAGGAGCATGGCGTCCGGCCGCATCAGGAGGATCTGCGCGAGGGCGACCCGCATCTTCCAGCCGCCGGAGAGGCCGCCCACGTCGCCGTCCATCATCGACTCGGAGAAGCCGAGGCCCGCGAGGATCTCCCGGGCGCTCCCCTCCAGCGCGTAACCGCCCAGCTCCTCGAAGCGACCCTGGACCTCGCCGAAGCGCTCCACGAGCTTGTCCAGCTCGTCCGCCCTGGACGGATCCGCGAGCGCCGCCTCGAGGGAGGCGAGCTCGGTCCCGACCGTAGACACCTCGCCGGCCCCGGACATCGTCTCGGCGAGCGCGGAGCGCCCCGCCATCTCGCCGACGTCCTGGCTGAAGTAGCCGATGGTCACGCCGCGATCGATGGCCACCTGGCCCTCGTCCGCCGTCTCCTGGCGCATCACCATCCGGAAGAGCGTGGACTTCCCGGCGCCGTTGGGTCCCACGAGGCCCACCTTCTCCCCGCGGTTGAGGGTGGCGGAGGCCTCCACGAAGAGGATCTGGTTTCCGTGCTGCTTGCTGACAGAGTCGAAGCGGATCAAGGGGACCTCATGGCGACGCCGAGCAGATTCGTGCTGCGCTCGTTTCGCCTCTGATGCCCGCCGCCGTCAAGCGCGGCCGATGGGCTCCGGTTTTTCGTCAGCTTGCCAGGCGTGCGCCCTGCGGATCGGCCGACGCGCGCCTCCGGGCAGCGGCCAGCACGGGCCAGCCCAAAGCCGCCGCCCCGGCGCCGACGGCGCACACCCCGGCCCAGCCCCAGCCGTTCCAGGCGACGGAGGCCAGCCAGGCGCCTGCCGAGCTGCCGGCGAAGCAGGACACCATGTAGAGGGTGTTCAGCCGGCTGCGCGCCTCGGGTCTGCGGGAGTAGACGCGAGTCTGGTTGGAGATGTGGTTCGACTGCGCGCCGAGATCCAGGAGGATCACGCCGGCGGCGATCCCCACCAGGCTCGAGCCGAAGGCCCAGAGGCCCACGTAGGCCAGCACCAGCAGCGAGATCGCGATGCCGTTCACGCGGAGGCCGCCGTGGCGATCCGCGTAGCGCCCCACCAGCGGCGCCGCCAGCGCGCCCACCACCCCCACGACCCCGAAGATCCCTGCGACGTCGGACCCATACGCGCCCGGCAGCGCCTGGAGGTGGAGGGCGAGGATCGCCCAGAAGGCGGCGAAGGACGCGAAGGAGGCCGCGCCGAGGAGAGCGTGCCGCCGGACGATGGGCTCCTCCCGCCAGAGCGCGCCCAGCGAGCGGAGCAGCGCCGGATACGGCATCGGCGACTCCGGCTTCTGCGCGGGCAGCATGAGCCGCATCGCCGCCGCCATCAGCAGCATCAGGCCCGCCGCGATCCAGAAGACCGCCCGCCACCCGAGCCAGGCCCCCAGGAAGCCCGCAACCGTGCGCGAGAGGAGGATCCCGATCAGAACGCCGCTCATCACCGTGCCGACGATCCGCCCGCGCGATTCGTCCGGCGCGAGGTGCGCGGCGAAGGGGATGAGGAGCTGCGGGACCACGGTGGTGAAGCCGAGGACGAGGCTCGCGGCCAGCAGGAACGGGAGCGACGGCGACGCCGCGACCGCGACGAGGGCGAGGCTGATCGCCACTGTGAGCAGGACGATCATCCGGCGACGCTCGAGGCTGTCGCCCAGGGGCACCAGGAGCAGGATCCCGATCGCGTATCCCACCTGCGGGAGCGTCGGCACCAGGCCGAGGGCCTGCTTCGATGCGCCGAAGGAGGCGCCGATCTCGGTGAGGAGGGGCTGGTTGAAGTAGAGGTTCGCAACCGTCGCGCCGGCGGCGAAGGCCATCAGCCAGACGAGCCGGCGGCCGAGCGCCGGCTTGGATGCGGAGGGAGTCGCGGACATGGGGGCATTCTTTTGGTCGGCCACCACCGACGCGCAACGGCGCGCCCCGGTGCGTCCGACGAAGACTCGCGTGAAATAAGAGCCTCCCCTCCCCTGCGCAAGTTCGGAATCGGACGTGTCCCCCGCCCCGGCGGGGCCGTTCAGCTCCGCCGGGCTCGCCGTCCGACTCCCTGCCCCGGGATCCCTTTCGTTCGCCATTCGGCCGTCGGTCCCGCCCACGAGAGTCCGGAATCGAACGGTTTTCGAACCCGAAATTCCAGCCCTTTCACGGTTGGCACACCCGCCCCTGTCCCGGATCGAACAGCGACGGGCGCCGGCCGCGAGCCGCGTCGATCCCTCGATGCGTAGCCTCGAACGGTCCGCGACGGGGGGTGCCATCTGCTCGATCCCAACGCACGAAAGAATCGGTCGTCCGCTCTCCACGACGAAGCCCGGGACATGGCGCTGGAACGCAAGAAAGTGCCGATAGACGCACCTTCCGCTGCCAGCGCCAGGACCGCTCGGCGGCGCTGCCTCGACGGGCTCCTGATCGCCGCTCTCCTCGCCTTTGCCGCCTTCCCCGCCTCAGGGGCCGCGAAGGAGAAGGAGGACTCGGCCGCCACCCCTCCAGAGATACGGATCGACTCCGAGGGATTCTCCCTTCGAAGCCAGGACGGCGACTTCGTTCTCCACCTCGACGGCTATATCCAGGCGGACGCACGGATCTACGCGGGCAAGAACGATTCCTCCCTGCCCGACACCTTCGCGCTCCGGCGCGTCCGGCCCATCCTCGCGGGCACGCTCTACCGCTATCTCAACTTCCGCCTGATGCCGGACTTCGGGCTCGGCGTCGCCATCATCCAAGACGCCTGGGTCGAGATCCTACCCCTCAAAGGGATCGGCTTCCGGATGGGCAAGTACAAGGCCCCCGTCGGCCTCGAGCGGTTGCAGACCGCGACCGATCTCTTCTTCGCGGAGCGCGCGTTTCCCACGCTCCTCGTGCCCAACCGCGACGTCGGCGCGGAGCTCCACGGCGATTTCTTCCACGACGCCTTCTCCTGGGCCATCGGCGCATTCAATGGCGCTGCCGACAACGCCAGCCTCGACCTCGACCCGGACCACGGCAAGGAGGTGGCGGGACGGATCTTCATCCGCCCGATTCCGAAGGGCTTCTTCCGCTTCCTCGGCCTCGGCTACGCCACGACCTACGGCAAGGCCAAGGGGACCGCAGCCACGCCCGAGCTGGCCACCTTCGTCTCCGCGGGCCAGCACACCTTCTTCAAGTACAGGACGGGAACAGAGGCCGCCTTCATCGACGGCAAGCGCTATCGCTTCGCGCCCCAGCTCTACTTCTTCACCGGCGGCTTCGGCCTCCTGGGCGAGTACTACATCTCCACCGAGGACGTCCGCGTAGGCGACGACACACGACGGCTCACGAACAAGGCTTGGCAGGCCGCCGGCACCTACGTCATCGGCGGCCGCCGTCGCTACGACGGGGTGAAGCCTCGACACTCGATCAGCCAGGGCGGCGCCGGCGCCTTCGAGTTCGCCGCTCGCTACTCCGAGCTACACATCGACCCGAGGACCTTCCCGACGTTCAACGATCCCAGCCACGCCCAGCGCATCGCTCGCGAGTGGGCCGTCAACTTCGGCTGGTGGCCCAGCCCGAGCGCCCGCTTCATGGTCAGCTTCTTCCGGACGAGGTTCGTGTCGGGCGTCGAGAGCGTCCCCGACGAGGTGCCCGAGAACGCCTTCATCGTCCGCTCCCAGATCGCCTGGTAGCCGTCGGGTCGTAAGAAGGCTTCGCTGCGAACGCGGTGCAATTCGCTATCAGGTCGCGGGGAGCATGGCGCCGACCGCCGGGATCTCTGGTGCCCAGGGAGGGGGTCGAACCCTCACGCCCTTGCGGGCCGCGGATTTTAAGTCCGCCGCGTCTGCCATTCCGCCACCCGGGCCGAGGAGAGGAGGCGCGCACTGTAGCACGTCGATCTTTCCCGCAAAGATCGCTTGCCAACGATCGGGCGGAAAGCTACATAGGCCGAGCTTTCAGAGCACATGGGCGATTAGCTCAGCTGGATAGAGCGTTGGCCTCCGACGCCAAAGGCCGCAGGTTCGAATCCTGCATCGCCCGCCAAAGAAGGCCCCGTTTCCCGCAAGGGATTCGGGGCCTTCGCCTTTTCGGGGGTACTGAAACGGTCGCTGCGGCGCTCTCGCGATCGCGGAGAAACGCGCCCGGGCCGACCGCGTCCCAGCTCATGGCCCATAGAAAGACCCCCGGCCAATGGTTCGACCGGGGGTCCTTTCATTCACGCATCGACGCGATATCTCAGTTGTACGTCCCCGACGCCGCGAGACCGAAGACCATGGCGGTCGACTTCGCGCTGGAGTCTTTTTCGGCGACGCGCAGGAACATCGCGTTGCCGGCGACCCCGAGCCCGAAATTGGGAGCGAGCATCCACTCCTTGCCCACTCCCAGCTTGGCGCCGAAGCCCATCTTGGAGGTCGTGTCCAGCAAGAGGTCGTTCCCGGCGAACGAATAGTTGCCCAGGAGCAGGCTTCCGGAGGCGTAGGCATTGAGCGGCATGAGGTAGTACGCGACCCCCGGCCCGAACGCCATGGTGCTGAGGGAGGTCTTCTTGAGCGTCGCGGAATCGCTGCCCACCGACAAGCTCGGCTCCGAGACGCGGTCCATCATGAACTCGCCGAAGAG
Organism: Vulgatibacter incomptus; assembly: GCF_001263175.1. Taxonomy (GTDB): domain Bacteria; phylum Myxococcota; class Myxococcia; order Myxococcales; family Vulgatibacteraceae; genus Vulgatibacter; species Vulgatibacter incomptus. The sequence goes on from NZ_CP012332.1 coordinate 1,961,164, forward strand.
CATGAGGTTGCTGTCGATCGCGTGCCCGGCAGCGAGCGAGAACCCCAGGCCGCCCCCGCCTAGCTTGTTGCTGTTCTCGGAGTTCGACAGGCGGAGGTACGACGGACCGGCATGGAGCCGGAGGAACAACCCCTCGTGCCCGTCGCTCTGAGCATGAGGCGCTTCCGCCTTGGAGGCGGAGGCGTGGAAGAAGGCAAGACCACAGACCACTACGGACAGCACACGACGCAAATGCATGTGAACCCTCCCGTGAGACAGCCTGCCAAATCCTCCCTCTACCCGCCTCACGAGAGCAAGGTTTTTGTTTCACCCGTCGTGTTTCAAATTTAGGATTCCGCCGATCGTCCGGAGAGGCAGGGGGCGAGCGCCCTCCCGATCGCGCTCGGAGCTCCGGGCAGCGCTGTCCCCTTCGTGAACCGGAGGGAGTCGATGCGCGTTGAAGGAGCGGAAATCGCGTGCTAGAGACGCGCGTTTCAACAGGGATCCGCCCATCCGGTCGCTTCAAGGGGAGTTCTCGCAATGCTCGACGCCGTTTCCAAGGGCTTCAAGGCCGCTCGCAACCGCCTCCGCGGCAAGGCGGAGATCACGCCCGAGGTGGTGGACGAGGCCCTGCGCGACATCCGCGTCGCCCTCCTCGAGGCCGACGTCGAGTTCGGGGTCGTCAAGCGTTTCATCGCGAGCGTCCGGGAGAAGGCCACCGGCGAGGTGGTCGACACGAAGGTCGAGTCGAAGAAGGGGGCGATGAAGGTCAGCCCCGCCGACCACTTCGTGAAGATCTGCCACGACGAGCTCGAGGCCCTCATGGGCCCCGTGGACACGTCGCTGACGTTCAAGGCCAAGGGTCCGACCGGGATCATGATGGTCGGTCTCCAGGGCTCCGGTAAGACCACCACGGCGGGCAAGCTGGCGAACAAGCTCCTTGCCGAGGGCAAGAAGCCCCTGCTCGTGGCCGCCGACATCTACCGCCCCGCCGCCGTGGAGCAGCTCAAGGTCCTCGGCCAGCGACTGGGCGTGCCCGTCTACCACGACCCGAACGCCCGCCCGCCGCAGATGTGCAAGGCGGCCTTCGAGCAGGCCCGCGCCCAGCACCGCGACGTGGTCATCCTCGACACCGCCGGCCGCCTCGCCATCGACGAGGACATGATGCGGGAGCTCGAGGAGATCAAGGCGGGCACCGAGCCCGACAACATCCTCCTCGTCGCCGACGCCATGATCGGCCAGGACGCGGTGAAGACCGCCGCGGAGTTCGACCGCCGCCTCTCGATCGACGGCTTCATCCTCACGAAGCTCGACGGTGACGCCCGCGGCGGCGCCGCCCTCTCGATCAAGGAAGTCACGGGCAAGCCCATCAAGTTCCTCGGCATGGGCGAGAACCTCGACAAGCTCGAGGAGTTCCGCCCCGAGGGCCTGGCCGGCCGCATCCTGGGCTTCGGCGACATCGTCGGCCTGATGCAGGACTTCGAGAAGGTCGTCGACGAGCAGAAGGCCCAGGAGGACGCCGAGAAGATCCTCTCGGGCAACTTCACGCTCCAGGACTTCGTCGACCAGATCCGCGTCGTGAAGAAGATGGGCTCGCTCTCCGAGCTCCTCGAGAAGTTCCCCCTCTTCGGCGACCTGCCGGAGGGCGTGAACATCGACGACAAGGAGCTCGGCCGGATCGAGGCGATGGTCGACTCGATGACCCCGGACGAGCGCAAGAATCCCTCGCTCTTCAACGACTCCCGCCTGAACCGCGTCGCGAAGGGCTCCGGCCGCACCAAGAAGGACGTGCAGGAGCTCCTCACCCGCTACAACGGGATGCGCACGGTGATGAAGCAGATCGGCGGAAACGCCGGCGGCCTCCTCTCCCGGCTCCCCGGCTTCCGCCAGATGGCCCAGCTCCGCCAGATGAAGGGCATGGACCTCTCCGACATCTTCGGCGCCGCTGGGGGCCCCGGCCCGTCCCAGCCCGAGCGGCTCCCCGGCATGCCCGCGGGCTACACGCCGCCGATGGACCCGGTCGCGAGGGCCCGCGCCCGCGCGATGGGCTACGACCTCGGCGCCGCCGGCGCACCGTCCTTCGTCTCCGACAAGGAGAAGCAGCGCCTCAAGGACAAGCGCAAGCGCGAGCGCCAGGCCCGCAAGAGCAACCGGAAGAAGCGCTAATCCTGGGCGCCGTTCCACGCGGCGCTCGTAGCGATGGGCCTACGCGAGGGAATCACCTCGCGTAGCCATCCGGCCTCAGGCTTCGGAGTCGGGGACGGTGTCGCCGTTCTGGGCGATCTTCGCCCCGGACGCCCCGTTGCGCTTCGGCACCACCAGGCCTTTCGAGAGGCGGCGCAGCACGCGGACCCTCTGCCGGCGCTTGTAGCGATCGTGAGAGCTCGCGCCCTCCTCGTTGAGGCGGGCCGTCTCCTCGTCGACGAGCTGGAACTCCACGGGCGCGAACGCGATCTCCGGCCGCGGGATCCGACGTGCACCCTCGATCATGCAGAGGTGCTCGTCGAGGCGCACGGGAACGTCCGCGACGAAGTTGATCACCCGGTAGTCCTTCCCGGAGAACTCGTTCATCCCCTTTCGACGGTCGTAGACCTCCTCGGTCTCGAGGTGGCTCTGCAGCTGCGCCGCGTGCTCCGCGAGGGAGGGCGTCTCCTCGAGGAGCTGATGGAAGGAGACGAGGTTGTTCTGGCTCTGGGCCGGGACGACGAAGCTGAAGGGGAAGAGGTGGGTGGTGAGGAAGTGCAGCACCGGGAGGATGTCCGCCTCGGTGCGAGTGACGATCCGGTAGCGCACCTTGTCGAAGATCTGTGCCGCCACCGACTCCCGCTTCGCGAGCAACTTGGTGATCATCGACTCGCGGGTCTTCACGCTGCCCACGAAATCCACCAGCGGCGCCCCGGCTTCCTTGAGCTGGATCGCCACGGCCTGGACCCGGCGGTCGATGAGCGCCGCGAACTCGGAGGACGAGATGGGCGTCCGGAAGAGCATCTCGCGGGAATCCGTGTGGAAGATCGTGTGCATCACCTTGAGGACGATGCAGGCGATCCGCCGCCACTTGCGGTGCTCCCCCACCCCCGAAGCGATGAGGAAGAGGTCGTGGAGCTCCCTCGGGTGGGCGACCACATCGGTCACCCGATAGCGGAAGACCCTTCGGAGGTAGTCCACCGCCTCCGCCAGGATCTCCCGGAGCCGCGCCTCGTCGGCGGGGTGCTCCGGACGGAAGAGGCAGAGCCGGATGAAGCCGTCCACCTCGTCCCGGTCGCGGAAGCTCAGGCGCCTCCAGTCGATCACCGAGCCGCCCCGGAGGATCAGACGGATCTCCTCGAGCTCCCGCACCCCGAATCGGTCGACGGGAAGGAGGCCCTGCATGCTGGCGGAGACGTGCTGTACCTGGATGGCCAAGCTTCCTCCCGATGTCGGCGTGGCTGTCGAACGTAGACGCCGATTCCTGGTCGGTCAAGGACGGCGATGGGCGCCGCGGGGCTTCTTTGGATGCTCTGCGACGCTAGCGGTTCCACGACGCGGCGCGCTGCATCCCAGGGCATCGCGCCCGGGCTCAGCGCCTTCGAAACGAAGGTGGCCGCGCCGTGCGCAAACGCGCACGCTCGCGGCCACCTTCGAGCCTCGAGAGAGGCTCACCCTCGCCCGCTTCGGCCGAGGCCGGGAGCGGGTCGAGAGTCGTCGGTCGGGCCTACTTCGAGCCCACCGTGCACAGCGTGTTCGACTGCCGGCCGGCGTCGTCCTTCAGGAAGGCCGCAGTGCCCACCGAGTTGGACGAGCCGCCCTCGCTGAAGCACGCCTGGAACGAGTAGTTCGAAAGGTTGTTCTTCTCGGTCCGCTTCACGCCGAACGGATTGGTGGGACCCTTCGAGCCGATCACGAAGACCTTCGAGTTGAGGCTAGCCGTCGGAAGGGCGTTCGGCGAGAAGGCGAAGAAGCTGAACTGGCAGAGGATGGGGGCGTCCGGGGCGCACTTGTTCGCGTCGCGGGTGCAGCGCGAGCTTCCACCCGAGCCGATGTTGTCCTGAGCCGCCGAGAAGATCTCGGGGCCGCTCGCATCCCGGTTGCCACCGTTGGGACCGCTGGTGCAGCGGGTGCAGCTGTTGAAGGACTGGCCACAAGCCGTGCTCTGGCAAGTGTTCACGCCCGTGCCGGTGGCGGCGCAGTACTGGTTGCCCGCGTCGTAGCACTCCATCTGGGTGGTGCAGGTCGCGATCGGCTCGCACTTGTTGTTGATGCACTGAGCTTCCGCACCACACTGAGCGTCGGTGGTGCAACCCGTTCCCGCCGCCACGCAGAGCCCGGAGGTCTGGTTGCAGGAGGTCGTCGCGGGGCAATCAGCGTTCGAGGTGCACTTGTCGATGCAGACCAGCGTGGCCGGGTCGCAGACCGTGCCCGCCGCGCACTCGTTGCCAGCCACGGTGCAGGAGACCGGCGCCACCGGGATGCAGAGGCCGCCCTTCCCGCCGCAGAACGTCAGATCACAGGCCTCGGTGTCGCTGCAGTCGCCGTCCCCTTTGCAGGGAAGGAAGCAGAACGACGCCTGGGTCGAGCCGGCGCAGCCGTTCGAACAGGCGTTGTCACCCGAGCAGTCCTCCGTCGTCTCGCAGGCCTCTTCGCACACGCCCGTCTTCGTGATGCAGACCTCGCCCTCGGAGCAGTCGCTGTCCGAGGTGCACGCGGTCTTCGCACTGTCCCCGCACGCCAGCATCCCAATCGACGCGGCGAAGACGAACCCCACCGAAAGCATCAGCCACTTCAACTGAGTCATTGAATCCTCCATCTACGACAGCGACGTTGCGCTGCCAGCCAGCGCGGTGCTTACCACGCCATTGTCCAAATTGTCACGAAACGTACCGCAGTGGTCGCTGTGGATACCACGGATCAAAAACGGCGATACCGTGAAAAACGAGTATCGCCGCGGGCTTCCGTCGACCGGAAGCGCTCTCTCAGAACTGGAACGGGAAGTCGATCGGGGCCATCTTCGAACCGGAGTACGCAGGGAACTTCCAGCCCTTGATCAGCCCGCCGATGCAGGAGCCAAGGGCGGCGTGCTCGTTGCCCTTCATCTGCTGGACACCCGAGGTCTTGCCGGTGTTCTCGATGGTCCAGCGCATGACCACGGTGCCGGATGCCGAGGGGTTGTCGTTCTTGTAGGACGTGACGCAACCCTTGATCGCCGCCTTCTGGCCCACGACCACCCCGGTGATGTCGCCGTGGCCGAGCTGCTGCGGGATCGCCGCGCCAGCCCCAGGCGCCGGCGGGATGTAGGTGTCGGAACCCCGCCCAGGCGCGGGCTTGGGCGCGGATCGTCCGGAGAACTCCTTGTTGAAGAGATCGTCGATCGAGCTCCCGCCTCCGGTGTTGAGCAGATCGTCCGAGCCTCGCCGCGGAGCCGGAGCAGGCGGAGGAGCGGCGGCCGGCTGGACCGCCGCCACTCGGGCGGGGGCCGGCGCGGGGGCCGCGGCGTGGGTTCTCCTCGGGGCTGCGGCAGCAGCAGGCGCAGCAGGGGCCGCAGGGGCGGCCGGAGCCGCGACCGCCGCGACCTCGGCTCCCTTGCCATCCGCCGCCGCCTTCGGCTGCTCGGCAGCAGCGGGCTCGGCCTGCGCCGCTGCGGGCTCTGCCGCTGCGACTGCCTCCTTAGCGTTCTCTTCGTTCGCGGGGACGGCCTCGGCGACAGCGGTCGCAGGCGCAGCCGTGCCACCGTTCGGCTCGGGCGTGGCGGGGGGCTCCGGACGCCGCTCCGCAGGCGGCTGCGCGTTGGCCGCCGGCGCCGCGGGAGGCGGTGTGGCAGCGGCCACGGCCGGCTGGGAAGGCCGATCGAAGACGCCGCCAAACCAGGCGCCAGCCCCAGCGAGGAGCGGCAGCGCGATCGCCGCGGCGATCCAACCCGTCTTGCGAGAGGCCGACGGGGCCTGGGTCGCGGCGGCGGGAGCCGGTCGCGGGGCGGGAGCGGCAGCGACGGGCGCCGCCGGCGCCGGCACGGGCGCACTACGCTCCATCGAAATGACGCGCGAAGGCTCGCTCGGCGGCGCCTCCGGGAGGTCCCGGAGGAGCATCCGGATCCCGGTGGTCTCCGGGGCCGGAGCCTGATCCTCGTCGTCGACCGGAGGCGGCGCCGCCTTCTCCTGCTTGCGGGCGGCCTCGAGCTCCTTCTCCACCAGCGAGGCGAGGGCGCTCGCTGCAGACGGCCGCCACGCAGCCTGGGACGAATCGGCGCTCGGCGCCGAAGGGGCCGCGCTCGGAGCGCTCGGCGCGGGGGCCGCGGCGCTCAGGCCGGGCTGAGCGGGCGCCGGCCGGGGCACGAGGGCACCGACCAGCTCCTCGAGCGTAGAGAGTGGCGTCCAGTCGAGGAGCCCTGCCCTCCAGCAGAGGGTGTCGGGGCCGATCTCGGAGCGCTCCCAGCGCTCGCGGATCCCGTCGAGGCGGAGCGGTCCCACCTGCTCGTCGGCGACGGCCAGGAACCAATCGTGCTCCTCGAGAGCGGGCGCGGCCACAGGAGCCGGTGCGGTCGAGGCCGTCGTGGCCTCCGCCGGGACGGGCTCCTGCGCAGCGAAGGCGCCGCCACCGAACGCAGCGAAGGGATCGGCGGCCATGCCGTCGTCGCGCCGAGCCTGGGAAAGCGCCGGCTCGCCAGAGACCATGGTGTCGAAGGCCGCGCCGAGCTCGTCGTCGAGGCTTCCCCCGTTCCGGGCCTGGCTCGCCCCCGGCGCGCTGCGGGTCTCGAGTCCTGTCGGCTCGAGGACGACGGGAGCGCCGCGCTTGACGAGAATGACGTGCCCGCACTTCTTGCAGCGGACCTTCACTCCGCCCGGGCGGAGCTTCTCGTCGGAGATCATGTACTGCGCGCGGCAGCGATCGCAGGTGAACTTCATCGCGATTGGGCCTACCTGGCTCGACGTTCGTCGGGAGGGACTTCCGGAGTCGAGCCGATGGATGAGCCGCAACCTTCGCATCGGGCGCCGGGAGGGTCAAGAATCGCAAGGCGGGGATCGATCGCTTCCCGATCGATCCCCGCCGCGGAGCCGAAGGCGGAGCAGACGCAAAGAAGAGCGTATTCGCGCGAAGCGCGGCTGAAGAAGCCGGGCCCGCTTCAGGCGGGACCGACTTCTTCACACGCTCCGAGAGCCCCTCACTCGAAGTTGGCGCTGCTCCTACCCGTTCATCTGGAGGACCAGGATCCGACCGTCGTGCGCCGTGAGGCTGGGGCACACACCGGTCGTCCGCGCGACGATGCGGTAGGCCTTCGCGGCAGGGAAGCTGCTGCTGCTCGCGTACGCGTGGAAGGTCGCGGACATCCCCGTGACGTCGCGGACTCGGAGACGGTAGGGCCTGGCGAGGAGATTCGTGCCGTTCGCCTGCACGTTGAGCTCGACGAAACAGCCGTTCGACCAGGAGAGCGATCCGGAGCTCAACGAGACGTCGGCGGTGACGAGCGTGAGGCGGGAGGAGATCGTGACGTTCTTGGCCTGACCGACGACCTGCCAATCGGCGTCGGAGCGGATGGACGTGTCGCCCGCTCCCGAATCGAGGGCATCGATCCGGTTGAAGGCGTCCTCGCCTGCGCGGCCCACCGGCCCGGCGGGTCCCTGGGGACCGGCAAGCCCCCGCTCGCCCGTGAGACCCTGCGCACCCCGAAGCCCCTGGGGACCAGCGGGACCCTGCTCCCCGCGAGGCCCGGCAGGCCCGATCTCGCCCTGATCGCCCTGCGGCCCCTCGGGGCCGACCTCGCCGCGCTCGCCCTGGAAGAGCCAGAGGTCGCGCTGCGCCGACATGGCCCGGTTGTGCACGACCACGGTGGACGCGCCGGTCTCGGCGTCGTCCGGCACCTCCACGCGGAGCGCGTCGCTGGTCGAGTCGAGGACCTGCAACGGGAGCTCGGCGCCGTTCTGGCGCAGGATCGCGGTAGCTCCGTCGAGGCCGGCGCCGCGGATCAGCAACGTCCCGCGGAAACGCCGGGCGGGCTCTTTCTCGCTCTCGCTGCCGTCGGTCTCGATCGAGTCGATCCGCACGGTGTCGCGGGCCTCGCCCTCCCCGCCTGCGCCGGCCCCTGCCGAACCGCCACGGCCACCGGACCCGGTCGCGGGAGGCTCGACGTCGCCTCCCTTCCCGCCGGTACCAGCAAGACCACCGGAACCGCCGGTACCCCCGGTATCCACCTTCCCGCCCGAACCGCCGGCGCCGCCGCCGACGCGCGGCTCGTCGGTGCCACGGTTGGGCGGCGTGCCGCACGCCGCGAGGGAACCGCAAACCAGGGTGACGAGGACGATTCGCTTCATTGGAGGCTCCGTCGGCGGCTTCGTGCCGCCGTTCGCTCGAGCCGGGCGCGATTGCCCGGTGTGCGCTCTTGGAGAGCGAGAGCCGTGCCGAAGCGTGACCTCCAATGATTTCCGCAGCTTATGAAAACGCGGCCGGACCGGGGGCCGAGCCCGGACCGAGATTCGGCCCGGTCCTCGGCCCCTATCGCCTAAGAATTGGGCACCACCACCGCGAGACCGAGGTCCTTGCGGAGCGTCGTCCAGCTCTCGGAGAGCGCGAACTCGACGAGGTCGCGCCGCATGGCCTCGGCTCCGCCCTGGGGGCCGTCCGCCGCCAGGCAACGGGACACGATCGCCAGATCCCCCGCGAGCAGGGCGCCCGCGCGGTTGGCGCTCGCCTCGGCCGCCTGGATGTAGGCACCGAGGTCGGGACGCGCGGCGGCGTAGGCCTTGCCCAGCTCCTCGAGGCGGCGATGCGCCGGCGCGGAGACCGTGCGCGCGAGGCGCTTCTTCACCTTGTCCAGGGCGTCGGGGTTGGATCGGGCTCGGTAGCCCGGCACTCCCAGCGCCACGGCGCTCTCGACGATGAGCTCGACCTCCGCGCGGGAGCGGAGCCGCGTCATGGCGAGCTCGGGGCGCGTCCACGCGAGCATCCGGCCGATGTGGAAGTAGAGCTCCTTCTTCGGCCGCTGGTCGGTGAAGAGCTCCTCGCCTGCAACCAGGCTCGGCGGGAGGGTGCCGGCGAGGTGCAGGCCCGTCACGCCCTGGACCTTGAAGAGCTCCACCGCCTCGAGACCGAGGGCCTTCGCCACCTGACGGTAGGCGCTCACGAAGAAGAGCATCGAGGTCGGCACGTCGACCCGATCCCGCTTCCGATCGATCCGGACCTCGCGGCCGTCGATCTTGAGCTCGCCGTGGTCCTTGGCGAAGAGCGAGCCGGCCTGCTCCTGGATCAGGGCCAGGATGCTCGCCGTGACGCCGCGGAGCTCCTCGTGGAGGAGGTGCTCGCGCCAATGACGTTCCGTGAGAGGTCTCGCGGCGGAGTCCTTGGCGAAGCCCTTGAGCCGCTGGAGGATCCCCTCTTCGTCGGCGCCTCCCTGTCCCAGCAGGGAGCTCACGACCTGCGCCGAGGAGTACGCGGAGTCGTAGTCCTTCCGGCGGGCCTGGAGCCGGACGAGGGACCTGGCGGCCTCCGTGGGCGAAGCCAGGAGCGGAAGGGCCTGCCGCCATGCGCCGATCGCCTCCGCCTCCGCGCCGCGGACGTTGCCGAGGAGCGAGGCGTACCGCTGTGCGGCATGGGCGTCGTCCGGCGCGAGCACGGTCACGGCCTTGTAGGCCTCAATGGCGGCGGCGGAGTCGGCGAGGGCCTCCTGGTAGAGGTCGGCGAGGGTGCGGAAGAGCACGGTCCTCGCGGCCTTGGTGCCCTCGGCCTTCGCGAGCCTCTCGATCATCCGGACGTAGGCAGCCTCGAGGCCGCGGTAGTCGCGGGCCTCCACCAGGATGGCCTCGAGCGCCTGGAAGGCGTCGGTCCGGTGCCAGTCGAGATCGAGCGCGTCGTTGAAGTGGGACATCGCCGTGCGGCGCAGGGAGGGATCGCGGTCGGCTTCTTCCCTCGCGAGGACGCCTGCGAGGGTATGCGCACGGGCGCCACGGGCTGGATCGACGGCGACCGCAGGCAGGGCGAGGAGCCGCTCCAGGATCTCCATGGCCTTGTGGCCCTGGCGGGTCTCCCGGTAGAGCTCCGCCAGTCCCTCGAGGAGGCCGGGATCGTCCGGCCGGAGCCGCAGGGCGGCGACGTAACTGTCGATGGCGAGGTAGTGATCGCCGAGCTGCCCGGTGGCCCGCTCCGCGATCGCCCGGAGGAGCTCGAGCTTCTCGTCGTCGTCCACGACCTCGATCAGCTTCTGCCGGTGGAGGATCCCGAGGTCGCCGTCGCCCTCCTTGTCGGCGATCGCGATCATCGCGCGGTGGGACTCGGCGTGCCACGGGTCGAGGTCGAGCGCGTTCCGGAGGCTCTTCTTGGCCGCCGGCTCGTCGCCGAGCTTCCGGCGGATCTCACCGATGGTGAAGTGGATCTCGACCACCTCGGGGTCGGTGAGGTCGTCCCGGTGGTGGATGAGGATCGCCTGGAAGACCTTGAGCGCCTGAGCGTGATCGCCTGCGGCCGCGACCTGGTGGGCGAGCCCCTCGGCAGCCGGGAGGAAGGTCGGATCCAGCTCGTAGGCTCGAGCGTAGCAGCGCCGCGCCTTCTCGCCCTTGCCCAGCCGCGCACAGACGAAGCCGAGGCGGTAGGTCTTCCGGGTGAGGAGCGACGGGTCACCGCCGCTCGCCTCGAGGCTCGCGCAGACCACGTCGAGGACGGTCTCCGCTCCCGCCCAGTCTTCGCGCTCGACGTAGAGCTCGGAGAGGGCCATCGCCGCGTCCGGATCGCCGGGCAGGTGGCGGCGCGCCTCCTCGAAGGAGCGGATCGCCGCGTCGGGGTCACCCCTCTCGTCGAGGAGGTGGCGACCGAGCTCCACGTGGAGCCGCGCCTTCTCCGCCGCCTCGACCGAGGCGCCGGCCTCCTGCTCGAGGACGCGCAGATAGGCATCCTGGTTGTCCTCGGCCCGGAAGATCGCGCGGAGCGCGCTCAGCGTGGGGACGTGATCCCGGTCGAGCTCGAGGGCGCGGTCGAAGGCCGCCCGGGCTGCGATTCGATCCTGCAGCATGTCCGCGTGGATCCGGCCGATCCGGTGGTGGAGCTCCACCGCCTCGGCGGTCTGGGCGGCGAGGTGCGCCTCCTGCTCGAGCATGGCCAGGGCCTGGGGCCAGTTGCCGCTCCGCTCGTAGATCCCGGCGAGGGCGGCGATGGCGGACCGACACCTGACGTCGAGCTCCAGGGCGGACAGATGGGCGGCCTCGGCTCCCGCCGGATCTCCCAGCTCGTCGAGGAGGACCTCGCCCAGCCGGACGCGCAGCTCCACCCGCTCGGCGCGAAGGGCCGGATCGTCGGCGATGACGGCGTCGTGATGGCGGTAGACCGCCGCGAGGCGATCCCACGAGCGCTGGTCGCGCAGCAGCCTGGCGAGCTCGCGGAGGGCGAGGAGGTTCTCGGGCTCGAAGGAGAGCACACCCTCCAGGCACGCGATCGCGTTGCCGGGGTTCTGGAGCCGCTGCTCCCAGATCGTCCCGGCCTTGAAGAAGATCCGGATCCGCTCCCGGGGATCTTCGACCACCTGCAGCTTCCGGTCGTAGACGTGGAGCAGCTCGGCGTAGCGATCGTGGTGGGTGAAGAGGCGCTCGAGGGCCTCCATCGCGTCGAGGTTGGCGGGGGCGATCTCTAGGACCCGCGCGTAGGAGGCGGCGGCGGCGTCGGGATCCTCGAGATCGACCTCCTGGATGGAGGCGAGGCGGAGCTGGAGCGCGATCTTCCGGACGTCGTCGCTCGCGAGGTCCCGGGTCCGCGCGAGGATCGCCGCGAGCTCGGTGAACTTCCGCTCGCGGCGGTAGAGGTCGGAGAGCGCGTCGAGCACGGCCTGATCGCCGGGATCCATCTCGAAGGCCCGGCGGAGCGAGTAGATCGCCTCGCCCGTGTCGTGGAGCTCTTCGTCGTGGATGCGGGCGACCTCGAGGAGGAGGCCTCGCTTCTCGTCGAGGGCAACGCCCTCCAGCTTCTGCTCGAGGACGAGGACGAGGGCGCGGTGCTGGCGCCGTCTGCGGTGGAGCCCGACGAGGGCATCGAGGGCACCGGCGTGCAGCGGATCGTGCTCGAGGATCCGCCTGTAGCTGGCCTCGGCCTCGGCGGCGTCGTCGAGCTCCCGGTCGAGGAGACGTCCACGGGCGAGCCAGAGGGCCTGGGCGACGGGAGCGGCCCCTGCCCCGTCGGCCACGCTCTCGTAGATCATCGTCAGCTCTTCCTGCATCCCGGTCTCGGCCGCGATCCGCTCGAGCTCGGCCCGGAGGTCATCCCGGTCGGGCGAGAGCTCGAAAGCGGCGCCGAGCTTGGCGAAGGCGAGCTCCTTCTGGCCGAGGCGGTCCGCGAGAACGGTGGCGAGCTCGCGCAGGAGCGCGGTCTTCTCCTCGTCGTCGGGGCAGTGGACCGCGAAGCGCTCCGTGGCCCGGGCGTAGCGCCGCCAGTCGGCGCCGGCGCGGTAGAGCTCGCGGAGCCTGTCGAACGACTGCCGGTCGGCGGGCCTTCGCTCGAGGATCTTCTCCAAGGGAGCGGCGCCCGCCCCCTTTCGCCCGAGCTCGACGTCGAGGATCCGGGCCATCTCGGCCCAGAGATCGATCGCGTTCTCTTCGCTCTCGAGGGCGGCGCGCGCTTCGAGGCAGCGGATCACCTCGGTCCACGCCCCCTTGGCGCGGAAGATCGCCTCCACCCTCTCGAGCTCGGCGAGGGTGTGCGGCTCGAGGTCGAGCACGCGCTTGAGGCTGTCCAGCGCCTCCTGGGCGCTGCCCATCGCGAGGAAGGCCTCGGCGAGCTCGATGCGGACGGCCTTCACCTCGGCAGCGCCGTCCTGCAGCGGGATGAGGCGACGGAGGATCCCGACGAGCTCCCCTGCCTCGCCCCTGGATGCGTGGATCTTGCGGAGGGCCTCGAGGGCCTTCCGGTTGCGCGGATCCCGATCGAGCACGGCGCGGAAGCTCGCGATCGCGTCGTCCTCGGCGTCGAGCCGGCCGAGGTGGAGCAGGCCGAGCCTCTCGTTCAGCCGCACGATCTCACGGGGATCGAGGGTGTGGGCCAGGCGGGAGCGCAGGAGGCCGGCGAGATCGTCGAACTTCCCCGCCTCCTCGTAGAGGGCCTCGAGCCGCGAGAGCGCGGCCTCGTTCCTCGGATCCCGCGCGAGGATCTCGCGGGAGTGCTCGATCGCGACGTCGGCGCGGCCGAGGGTGGCGGCGAGCTCCGCGATCCGCTGGAGGAGCGCGGTCTGCGCCTCGCCCCCTTCGACGCGGCGCTGACGGACGAGGTTCTCGAGGAGCTCGTCCGTGGCCCCCTTCCCCTCGTAGAGCGGCGCGAGGGCACGCAGGGCCTGCTGGTGCTCGGGATCCAGGGCGAGCACGGCCTCGTAGGCAACGACTGCGCGTTCGGGATCGCGGAGCTGGCGCTCGGCGAGCTGGCCGAGGCGGACGAGGGTCTCGATCCGGTGTGCTGGCTCGGAGGCGTGGGCCAAGCGGCCCAGCACCTCCGCCAGCTCCTCCCACCGCTGCTCCCTGGAAAGGAGGCGCTCCAGAGCAGGGAGGACGGCGGGCTCGGTGGAGAGGTCGAGGCCGCGCGCACGCTGGAGCCAGCGGATCGCGCCGGCGTCGTCGTGAGCCTTGTTTTCACTAACGGTGGCAAGGTGGAGGGCGAGCCTGGCCGCCGATGCGGGCGATCCGATCCGCCCGAGCTGCTCGTCGGCGATGGCGAGCCACTCCTCCACCGAATCCGCCGCCACGGCGACCGCGGCGATCCGCTCCCAGAGCGCCTCGTCGGAGGGCTCTTCGCGGAAGGCCCTGCCGAGGGCGAGGAAGGCGAGATCGGGGCGCTGCTGCGACCCCTGGCGGAGGTCGGCCAGCTCGAGGAGCGCGGCCTTGCGCGCCTCCGGATCGGCGACGATCGAGGCACGTCGCTCGACGAGCTCGGCGCAGCGCTGCCAATTCCGGGTCGCGCGGCAGGCCCCCTCGAGCAGGGCGAGGGGCTCCAGCAGATCGGCGCCCGCGCCTCCCTCGAGCATCACCTCCAGCTTGTCGACCGCGGCGAAGTTCGCGGGATCCTCGGAGAGGATCCGGTGCAGGGCATCGAGCGCTCCCGCCCGATCGCCGAGGCGGCCGTCCCGGAGCTCGGCGAGCCTCGCGAGCATGCCGTGCCGGGAGGAGGCGTCGGCCTCGGCGTGGGCCCGTCGATCGAGGAGCTCCGCGAGCTCGCCCCAGCTTCCCACCGCGAGGCAGAGTCGCTCCATCCCGTCGAGGGCCGCCTTGTTGCCCGCGTCGAGCTCCAGCACCCGCCGGAGGCTGGCGAGGGCAGCGTCCGGCTCGCCCAGGCGCTCCTCCTGCATCCGCGCGATCTCCAGGAGGTGCGCAGCGGCCAGGCCGGGATCCTCCTCGCGCGCGAGGAGCGAGCGGAGCACGGCCACGTGGCCGCGCGGATCCTGCTGCCCGGCGTCGAGCCGCGCGATCGCCCGAAGCGCGTCCAGGTCGTCTGGCGCCAGCGCGTGCACGCTCTTCCACGCCTCCGCGGCCCCGCGGGCGTCACCCGAGGACTCGCAGAGCGTGGCCCGCGAGCGGAGCAGGCGGACCCGCGCCTCGCCCGTGCGGGACGACATCGAGCACTCCGCCAGGAGGCCGGCCAGCTCGTCCTCCGCGCCGGAGGCGACAGCGGCAGAGACGGCGATCTCGAGGTGGGCGGAGTCGTCGGGGTCGGCTCGGAGCGCCCGGCCCGCCGAGAGGAAGGCCATCTCGGGCGAGTCGAGGGGCCCCGCGTAGATCGAGGCCATCTTCGAGTAGAGCGAGGCGCGGTTGGGCGGGTCGCGCTCCACCGCGGCGATGGCCTCGAGGAGCTCGAGGAGCCGGCGGTGGTCGTTCTCGGCCTCGAGGATCGGGGCGAGCACGGATGCGGCGCGGGCCCGAAGCGACGGATCTCGATCCGCCACGAGGGCGTCGAGGGCCGCGCGGGACTCCGGGTGAGCCGGGAATTCGGCGAGGTTGGCCGCGTGGAGGGCGAGAGCTCGGTCGAGATCTTCCATGTGGTCCTTCCGGATCGCGGCCAGGCGGGCCCGCAGGCGAAGCCGATCGTCGAGCCCGAGCGCGGGATCGGCGAGCCGGCCTTCCATGTGCTCAGCGAGGTCGGCCCACCTCGCCGTGTCCTCGAGGAGCCTCACGAGAAGCTCCAGGGCGGCGGGCTCGTCGGGAGAGAGCGCGAGGACGGCGCGCAGCGCGGCGACGGCCCGATCGGGATCCCTCGCGTCCTCGTGGAGGAGCCTCGCCCTCTCCAGCAGGAGCGCGAGGCGCGAGGCCGGATCCGCTTCGAGCTCCGCCTTTCGGGCGAGGAGCTCGTCGAGAGCGTCCCAGTCTCGGATGGAGCGATGGAGCCTCTCGAGGGCGGCGATCGCGTCCCGATCGCCGGGCGCCTCGGCGGCGACTGCCTGCCAGGCGGCGATCGCGGCCCTCGGATCGTCCTGCTGCCTGAGCTCCGCCACGCGGCGCTGCAGCCCGAGGGAGGACTCGGGGTCGCGACGCAGGGTCGCCTCGTAGAGGTCGGCGAGCTCGGCGTGCTTGCCTGCCGCCGACGCGAGCCGCTCCAGGTGGGCGGGATCGGTCTCGAGCCTCTCGGCGAAGGCGCGGGCGCAGACGGCGAACGCCCGGTCCGGGCGCTCGAGCTCGGTCTCGAGGATCTCCCTGAGCTCGATGAAACGCCGGGCGCGCTCCTCCGAGTCGGCAGGGCCCGAGAGCCGCGCCTCGCGGAGCTCCACGCGGAGCTCGTGCTCACCCGTCGCGCGAAGGATGGGCTCCAGGATCTCGAGGGCCGTCGACGCGAACGAGTCGTGGCTCCGCGCCCAGTCGGTGAGGGCCTCGCAGGCGTCCACGTGGTCGGGATCGGCGGCGACGATCTCTCGGTAGAGCTCGAGGGCGCCCTTGGAATCGCCGAGGGAGCGGCGCAGCCCGGCCAGGCGGACCGCGAGCTCCCTCGCCGCCAGCGTCTCTCCGGCCTGCACCGAGAGGTCGCGGCGGCGCTCCACCACCCACGCGAGCTCCTGCGGATCGCCGCCGGCGGCATGGAAGCCGTCCAGGTGAACGAGGGCCTCGGCGTCCTTGGGATCCGCCTCGGCGATCTTGCGCCAGCACGCCGCGGCGCGAACCGGATCCGCTCCGGCGGCGACGGCGGCCTCCCTCCACAGGGCGAGGCGCTCCCGGAGGTCGTAGACGACGGCGGCGAGGGCCATGCAGCTCTCGTAGAGCGCGACTGGGTCGCCCTCCTCGCGGCTCAGGCGGTGGAGGCCCCGGAGCGCGTCGAAGCTCGAAGGATCGAGGCGTCGCATCCGCTCGTAGCGCTCGGTCGCCCGCTTGCGGTCGCCCAGGCGCTTCTCGTAGAGCTCCGCGAGCTCCCGCTCCAGGGCGAGGAGCTGCGTCGGCGGCAGCGTCCCGGCGCGACGCTCGGCGACGGAGGCGACCAGGTCGGCGAGCTCCTCGAGGCAGTCGCACTCAGCCGCGGCGACCCGGAGCTCGGAGCGCAGGAGCGCGTCCTCGGGCGAGTCCTCGAAGGCCCGCGCCAGGGCGGCGAACGAGAGCGCCGGGCTCTTGAGCTCCCTCGCGGAGAGCTGGGCGAGGCGGCGCAGCTCCTTGGCCCGCCAGGCGGGATCGTCCGAGGAATCGATCTGGATCTCGAGGACGCCGTGGAGCTTCCTCCACTCCGCCGCTGCGATGTACGGCCTCTCGAGGGCGCGGGCCGCTGCCACGCGCGCCTCGGGATCGCCGAGGAGCCCCTCGAGGCCCACGAGCGCCTCTGGATCCCGCGAGCGGATGGCGAGGATCGCCGCGTAGTCCGCGACGGCTGCCGCCCGGCTCCCGCTCTCCTCGAGCACCTTCGCGCGCTGGAGCGCGAGGGCCGAGGCACGAGCAAGGTCGCCGGCCTCGTTGAAATGGTCGATCTGGCGGCTCAGGACGTCGGCGAGCTCCGCGCGGAGGCCGGCGGCCTCGAGGGCCTCCGTGAGCCGGGGCAGGACGGCCCGCTCGTCGGCGCCCGCCGCCAAGGCGGCCCGGAGCGCCGTGGCGGCGTCCTCGTGGCGGCCCAGCCGGCGGAGGTAGCCAGCGCGCCGAAGATGGAGGTCGGGGCTCTCGGTACGCTGTGAACGAAGGAGGCGCTCCAGGTACGAGTCCGCCTCGTCCCACCGCTCTCCACTCGCCGCGAGCGCTTCCAGCGCTGCGAGAGAGGTGCCGCTCTCTGGATCGAGCTCGAGCAGGCGGTGGTGCGCTGCCGCGACGAGCTCCTCGTCGCCGCCCGCGCGGATCGCGCGCCCGGCGAGCTCGCGATCGAGGGCCGCGTCGGGCCCGCGCCACGCGTTCCGGAAGATCCCGACGAGCTCTGCACGCGCGCCCAGCTCAAGGCCGAGGCGCTCCAGCGAGTCGAGGACGGGGCCAGTCGAAGGCGACTCCGCGAAGGCGCGGGTCAGCGCGGCGAAGGCGGCGCGGGCGTCGCCCAGCCGCTCCTCGTGGATCTCCGCGAGCGAGGCGAGGATGGAACCGCGGGCGGCGGGCTCGCTCTCCGCGCCCAGGCGCGCCTCGAGCATCGCGGCGTGGCGATGCCACTCGCCCCTCGCTGCGAAGAGGGGCGCGAGGGCCTCCGCGATCCGCGGGGCCTCGACGCCGGCCTGCACCAGCGCTTCCAGGGCGTCCACGACTCCCGGCTGCTCGGGCGACTCGGCCAGGATCCGAAGGTAGAGCTCGGCTGCCTCCCCGGGCCGATCGAGGCGGGTGGCGAGGAGCCGTGCGAGCTCGGCCCTGGCGGCGGCGCGAGCCTCGCCGGGGCGTGACGCGAGGGACTCGAGGGCGTCGCGCTGCTCGGCCCAGCGGCCGAGGGCCCCGAGCGCTGCGGCGAGCTTCCGCTCCACCCCTTCATCCGGCCCCAGCTCGAGGAGCCGGCGGTAGATCTCCACCGCCGCCTCGGGCTTCGCCTCGTGATGGGCGGCGAGCTTCTCGAGGAGGGACCGCCTCTCGGTTGGATCGGTCGCCTGCGCCAGGCGGGTGCGCCACGCCTCAGCGAGCGCCTCGCCCTCCCCCGCCAGCGAGAGCAGCCTCTCGAGCTGGGTGGCCGTCTCGGCGTTGGCCGGGTCGAAGGCGCGGAGCTGCTCGAGGACGTGGGCGGCGTCGCCGGGCCTGCCGAGGTCCTTCTCGAGGACGTGCGAGAGGCGCTCCAGGATCCGGCGCTGCACGCCGCGGTCGCTCACCGAGACGAGGGCCGAGTGGTAGAAGCGCGCCACGTCGCCAGAGGAGCGCGCGAGCCGGCCCGCCGCCTCGAGCTCCTCGTGGAGCTCGTGGTTCTCGGGCGCGACCAGGAACGCGCGCCCCAGGAGGCGCAGCCGCTCCGCAGGGGCCTCCACGGAGGATGCCGCCCGCTCGAGGAGGTCCCGCTTCTCGCCGGGATCGCGAATTCGATCGCTGCGCCTCTCGAGGAGGCCCGCGAGCACCGACGACTCGCCGGCGCTGGCCAGGAGCGGCATGAGCAGCGACTCCGCCCGCTCCAGCCGAGAATCCAAGCGCAGTGCCGCCTCGAGGTGGCGGCGCGCCCGGGCCTCTTCGCCGAGGCCGAGGAGGAGCTCGGCCAGCCTGACCCGGAGCGCGTTGGTCTCGCGGGTCGGCTCGACCGGCTTCCGGACGGCGGTGCCCGGACCGCGCTGGGCAGCCGAGCCCACGACGTTCAGATGGCGCTCCAACAACTCCACCGCCCGGTCCGAACGGCCGTCGTCCTCGAAGACCTCGAGGAGCGGAACGACCGCGTCGCGGCGAGACGGATCCAGGGTCGCGGCCTGCTCGAGGGCTTCGAGGCTGCGCGGCCGGTCGTCGAAGCGAACGCCGTAGAGGTTGGCGAGGCGAACCTTCAGCTCGGCCTGATCGGCGGGATCGGGCGTGCCGGGGACCAGCGCCTCGTATGCGACCGCCAGCCCGGCGAAGTCGCCTGCCGAGGCGTGCCGATGCTCGAGGAGCTCGAGGGCGTCGGGGTTGCCCGGCCAGAGGAGGAACGCGCGCTCGAGGGCCTCGCGGCTGTGCTCCTCGCCGTCAGGCGACGAATCGTAGACGCCGTGGAGGGCGGCGATCTGCACGTAGAGCCGCGAAGCCGCCTTGCGATCCCGCTCCTCGACCGCCCGGGCACGCAAGCCCCGCGCCTCCTCCGTCCACTCCGCCCGACGCCGCTGCAGGCCGTCCAGGACCGCTCGCGCGGGCGCGCAGTCGGGATCGACGGCCACGGCCGAACGAGCGAGAGCGTCGGCGAGCTCGTGCCGGAACGGCCGCTCGAGGGCGAGAGCGGCGAGCGCCGCCAGCCGGCCAGCGCCCTGGGTCGACTCCCCGGGTCGGGCTGCGAGCTCGCGCTCGACGATGCCCTTGGCGGCCTCCAGCCGCCCCAGCTCGACGTTCGCCTCCCGCGCAAGGGCGAGCGCCTGGGGATGGTCCTCCACCAGCCGCAGCGCCCGCTGCCACATCTCGAGGGCGTGGGGCTTTCGTCCGTTCTCCCGGTCGAGGAGGCGGCCCAGCGAAACGTAGGCCTCCGCGGCCTCCTCGGGGGTCGCCGCCCGGAGCGCCTCGCGCTCCAGGAGCTCGCAGAGGGCCGCGTGGTCTCCCCTCTCCTCGTAGAGATCCTTCAGGCCCTCGCGACCCGCCACGTGGTTGGGATCCTGCTCGTGGAGGCGCCTGAGCCAGGCCTCTGCCCTGTCCGGATCCTCGAGCTGATCGAGGAGCAGGCCTGCGGCGCGGACCATGAGCTCGGAGGCGTCCGGCCCCTCGCGCTCGATCCGGCCCTCGTAGAGGTGCAGCAGCTCGGCCCAGCGCGCCTTCTCGCGGAGCGACTCCTCCAGCGAAGCGAACGAAGCCGGATCGCCCGGAGTGAGACGGTGAAACACATCGCTACCGAGAGTCCGGTCATCCATGGACGTACCCAAGCCCCGGGCGCGCGCGGGGCCTCCGCAAGGGTACGCGGCGCGGGGATTTCTTCGAAGAAGCCGAGGATCTTAGCCGCGCTGCTCGGGCGGTCAATGAAAGCGCTCGGTCGTTCCCCGATCGGCCCGGCGAAACCGGGCAAGTGGAGAACGGGCGCGCCCGGAGGCGCGCCTTTCGTGTGGGCGGAGCGGGCGCTGGATGGCCCACCGCCGGTGCTAGAACGTGTACTTCGCGTGGGGGAGCACGGCCATCCCGACCGCGTTGCCCGCGTCGCCGAGGAGCGCCATGCCGTCCAGCTCGATGCCGACGGAGAAGTGGCGCAGGCGGGTGAAGTACTCGACCCCGAGGCCGCCGGCGGCGAAGAAGCCCTGCTCGTCGACGATCCCGATGGGCCGCGAGAGCGTGGGGCCGCCCGCCGCGCGGGCGTAGACGAAGGTGCGATCCTGCCCGTTGTCGTCCTGGAAGCGGAGGAAGGCGAGGCGGAGCGACGCACCCGCCATCATCGTCTGGAAGTCGCCGCGGGCCCGCTTGGGGTTGAGGGCGTCGTCGGTGATGGCCCGGTAGGTCGAGGGCGCACCCACCGACTGGCCCCAGATCACCACGCCGAGTTGGAGGAACTTCGAGACGTCGTAGCCCGCCTCGAGACCGAAGAGGCTGCCGACGCCGGACGGCGCGCCCTCCCCCGGAAGGTTGAAGTAGTAGACCGCCCCGAAGCTGGAGCCGACCCAGGGTCCGCGCTCGACCTCACGGTAGGTGAGGCCGGGGCGATCGCCCTGCACCTGCGCGTGGGCAGGGATGGCGACCGCAATCGCAGACAACGAGCCCAGGCAGGCCGCCAGGGCGAGCGAAAGACGCATTCGGCTCTCCTCCGTCAGATCCGAAAGGTGAAAAGCTACCACAGTGTCGGGGGGTCGTGAAGAAATCACGACCCCTCGCGGAGCCGAAGGCGGAGCCACGGAAAGGCGCGATCGCGCGAAGCGCGGCTGAAGATGTCGGGCCCGCTTCGGCGGGACCGATATCTTCATTCGCTCGGGGACGAAGGAAAGTGCTCGCTCGTCGACAGCGCATGTGGGGAGCGGTCGCGAACGCAACCACCACAGTCGGCGCCATCGACCGATGAGCGCGGCGGCTATCGCAACGGCGGACTCGCGACCGCTAGCGCGATCGCCCCGACGAGGACGAGCGCGCCCACCAGGCCTGCGCCCTTCGCCAGGAGGCCGGTGCGAGCCGTTCGCGGCTGCAGGAGCCAGCCGACGGCGAGGCCGCCGCCGAGGCCGCCGAAGTGGCCCATCCAGTCGATGTTGGGGACCGCGAAGCCGTAGGCGATCATGAACGCCGACCACGCCAGGAGCTGTTTCAGCAGGGACTTGCCCTGCGGCGTCAGATGGTCGCGATGCCGGAGGAAGAACGCGATCAGCGCGCCTTCCAGGCCGAAGATCGCGCCGGACGCCCCGGCGCTCAGCTTCACCGTGAGGAGGGTCAGGGCGGAGCCGGTGATTCCGGTGAACACGAAGAGCGCGAGGGTGGTCGCGCTGCCGAAGGTGATCTCGCTGAGCCGCCCGAGCTGCCAGAGCGCCCACCCGTTCATCAGCAGGTGGACCGGGCCGATGTGGAGCAGGGTCGCCGTCACCAGGCGCCACCATTGGCCCCCTTCGAGGACGAGCGGCGTGTAGTTGGCCCCCAGGCGGGCGAGCACCATGCCGTTCTGGGATCCACCCGAGAGGACCTCGATGATGAAGGCCGCGATCAGGAGGGCGAGGATGCCGCTGGTCGCCGGAAAGCTCCCCAGGAGCGAGATGCGGGACGGCTGGTTCATTGCGTTCCCACTATAAAGCCACGGCGTGGGGCCACGCTTCCCGATCGGCACGCCGTCGCGCGCTTCCCGCCGGATTTCGTGGGAATGGGAGCGAAGCGCCGGTTGTCGTCGAGGGCTGGATCCGGCCACGAGATGGGCAGGGCATCACGCTGAACGTGAACGGATCCGACACGGTTTGCGCAGACGCGAAGAGCGCCGGTCATTCGTGGTAGCGTCCGCGCTCGCTGCAGGCCCGTTGGCCTTCCTCCGGTGGAGCACCGATGTTCGAATCGCTGCGAGCGTACGCGACGGAAGCCTGGGACCTGCACGCCGTGCGGTTCGCGTTCTCGTTCCTGAGCATCGTCGGGATCCTCGCCGGCGCGAAGGTCATCCAGTCCATCCTCGCCCGCCTCACGGCCTGGGCGCTCCGTCCCCGGAGCGGGAAGTGGGATCTCGCCGCGGCGCAGCGGCGCGCCCAGACGCTCCTTCCGCTGCTGGTCGAGATCGAGCGCTACCTGCTCTACACCGCGGTGGCCGTGGCGATCCTCGCCCGCTTCGGCATCGACACCGCCGCGATCTTCGCCTCCGTCGGTGTGGTCGGTGTCGCCCTCGGCTTCGGCGCCCAGAACCTCGTCAAGGACATGATCGCGGGCTTCTTCCTGCTCTTCGACGGCCTCGTGGCCGTCGGCGACGTGATCAAGATCGACGACAAGACCACCGGGACCGTGGAGGCCGTGGGCCTTCGCAACACCCAGGTTCGCGACTTCAGCGGCCTCCTCTGGATGATCCCCAACGGCGATCTCCGGCAGTTCGGCAACCTCAACCGCGGCTGGATGCGCGCCGTGGTGATCCTCGAGGTGGCCTACGAGGCCGACGTCCCGAAGGCGATGGAGCTCGCCCGGCAGGCGGGCGAGACCTGGGCCGCCGCGAACCCCGAGAAGGTGATCGAGCCCCCCGAGGTCCACGCCCTCCTCGGCATGGCCCAAGCGAGCCTGAGCCTCCGCCTCGTGATGAAGGTGAAGCCGAACGAGCAGTGGCCCGCCGAGCGCGCCCTGCGCCTCATGGTGAAGGACCGCTTCGTCGCCGAGGGCATCGAGCTCCCCTACCCCCGCCACGTGCTCCTGGACGGCCCGAAGCGCCCGCCCGCCCAGCCGGCGGCCGGCAAGGCGCTCGCCAGCGTCTCGGCCTCCGACTCCGAGGCTCCGCCCACGACCACGAAGCAGCCGGCGTAGCATTCCGAGGCGCAGCGATGTCACGCCTCGCGGACGACTGCGAGGCGGCGAGATCACGCCCTCAAGACGTCGAGGGCGGCCTGGAAGTCGGCGGGGATCGGCGCCTCGAACGCGAGCCGATCGCCGCTGCGGGGATGCGGGAACGCGAGCCTGTGCGCGTGCAGGGCCTGGCGGCCGATGGCGGCGGCGGCGCGGCGAGCGACGGAAGAGGCCGGGAGCTTCGCCTCCTTCCGCTCGCCGCCGTACTCGCGATCCGCGAGGATCGGATGGCCGGCCTCGGAGAGGTGCACCCGGATCTGGTGGGTGCGGCCGGTCTCGAGGTCGACCTCGAGGAGGGAGGCGCCGGCGAAGCGCTCGAGGATCCGCACGTGCGTCACGGCGCGGCGCTCGGGGCCGATCGGGTTGCGACCGGTGTACTTGGTTCTCACCCTGGGATGACGGCCGTAGGGCGTGTCGAGGGTGAACGCATCGGCGGACGGGACGCCGTGCACCAGCGCCAGATAGCGCTTCTCGACGGTGCGGCTCCGGAAGGCCGCCTGGAGGCTCTCAAGGGACGCCTCGCTCTTGGCGACCACCAGGCAGCCGGAGGTGTCGCGGTCGAGGCGGTGGACGATGCCCGGGCGCTCTGCGCCGTCGAAGCGCTCCATCTCCCGGACGTGGAAGAGGAGCGCGTTGACCAGGGTGCCGTCGGGCCTGCCGGCCGCCGGATGGACGACGATCCCCGGCTCCTTGTCGAGGACGATGACGTCGTCGTCCTCGTGGAGGATCCGCAGGGGGAGCTCCTGGGCCTCGGGCTCCGCAGGGCGTTCGGCGGGAATCTCGACCTCGATCGTCTCACCGCCCCTGAGGCGCTGGGAGGCCTTCGCCGCCGCGCCGTTCACGCGCACGAGCCCTTCGTCGATCAGCGCCTGCAGGCGGGAGCGGGAGAGCTCCGCGTGGCGACCGGCGAGGAATCGATCGAGCCGGACGTCTCCGGCTTGCGGAGGGACGAGGTGGCGGACGAGCTCGGACAAGGACCTACAGCCAGATCTTCGAGCGGACGTGGCCTCGGCTGCGGACGATGATGTCGACGACCGCGCGGTCGAAGAAGTTGGACGTCCGGTAGAGCTCCTGAGAGACGCGGCTGCGGTAGAGGTCGCGCCCCTCCTCGAGCTCGGCCTCGAGCGCGTCGAAGAGGTTGTCCTGCTCGAGCCCCTTGACGATCTTCTCTTCGTTGTACAGCGAGATGTCGGAGGCGATCGCCCTGGCGAGCCGATTCGCCTTCGTCTTCTCCTCGTCGGTGGGCATGCTCCCCGCCTCCACGGTCATCGAGCGTCGAACGCTGTGTGTACTGGCGGGGATTCTAGGTACGCATCGTACGCCAGTCAACGAATGCCACGGCGAGCGAGGTAGGTCTCGGCGACGCGGGCCGGGTCGAGCCGCAGTTCCCGGGCGTAGGACTGGAGGAAACCCCGGAGGAAAACGCGATCCGGCAGGCGGGAGAAGGCCTCCTCCTCGATGCTCTCGAGGTGGTTGACGCCGATCCGGGTCCGGGTCGAGACGTCCCTCAGCGAGATCCCTCTCACCTCGCGGACCTCGCGGAGGAGCGCGCCGGTGAACTCGGTGTTCTCGTCGATTCGGGGCAGGGACCGCGAGGGCCTGGCCGGCGCCGGGGGCGGCGAGGTCCGCACCAGCCCGAGGCTCTGCGGGGGCGCCGGAGCAGCGAGGTCTTCCACCTCGAGGACGTCCTCGTCGCCGAGCTCGAGGACGACCTCGTCCTCCTCTCGATCGGGCTCGCTCGTGGCGCTCTGGTCGGCAGGCGACGCCTCGTCTGGGATCTCGCTCGGCTGCAGAGACGACTCAGGCGCGATCCCGTTCGCCTCGTCCCACGCCCTGCGGGCCTGGTTGTCGGAGAGGAGCCGAAACGCCGCCCGGACCTCCTCGCGATGCCGCCTCGTCTCGCTTTCGTCGACGAGCGAATAGAGCGCGAGGGAATCGGCAGCGAAGATCGCCGAGAGCTTCTCGTAGGCCTGCCGGATCTCCTCGTCCGACGCGCCGGGCGCGACACCGAGGACCTCATAGGGGCGGATCACGGCGAGCCGACCTCCCGCTTCACCTCGAGGGCGAGGAGCTTGTCGGCGATCTCGGCCAGATCCTCCGCGATGGGCTGATCCGGACGCTCGAGGAGGAGCGGCCGCCGGGCACGCCCCGCCTGCCAGGCGTCGACGTCGTGGCGCAGGAACCCCAGATAGCTGAGATCGAGGCCGAAGAAGCGCCGCCAAGCCAAGCAGATCCCGTCGCCGAGCTTCAGGTCGGCTGCCTCGCGGACGCCGTTCACGACCAGGAGCGGGCGGAAGCTTCGGATCTCCTCCTCGAGCTGCCTCGCCGCGGCAGGATCGCGCTGGGCGACCTCCTCTACGAGCTTGAGCGGGCTCGGGTTCGCCGTAGCGAGCAGCGCCTCCTCGATCCCCCAGGCCATCCCGTGGATCGCCTGCGCCGCCTTCAGGCGGCGGAAGAGCGCGGCCTTGAGGAAGCGGTACGCGTTCTCGACCGAGGTCGGCTCGGGTACGAGGGTGACGATCCCGTGGTCGGCGAGGAGGAAGAAGTCGATGACGTTGAAGTGGCTGCCCGCGCCGAGGTCGAGGATCGCCACGTCGACGTCGAGATCCTGCACGGCGCGCATCAGCCGCAGCTTCTGCTGATGCAGGGGGTTCGCTGCAGCGATCGTGTCCGACGAACCCGAGATCAGACGGAGCCCCGGCACCCCGGCGTCGACGGCGATCTCGTCGAGGGAGGCCTTCTTGCGGAGCACGAAGTCCGAGAGCGTCGCCTCGGGGTGGTCGATTCCGAGACAGGTGTGGAGGTTCGCGCCGCCGAGGTCGAGATCGATCAGCGTCACGGACAGGCCGCGGCCGGCGAGCTCGATGCCAAGGTTGGCGGAGATCAACGATTTGCCGATGCCGCCCTTGCCTCCCCCCACGGCGACGATCCGGCGAGCGCGGACGGGCTTGCGTGTGAAGCGACCGTTCACTCGCCCTGGCCCGGCCAGGCTATCGCTCTGGGGAAATGTTTCGGGGTCGACGGGGTTCGATTTCGAGCGCTCCATCGGGGCGTGACCCTACCACGTTCGCCCACCTCCCGGCGGTCTCATCCGCGCGCATGAAGAACTCGGTCCCGCGGATGCGGGCCCGGGTTCTTCAGCTCGCGCTTCGCGCGAGAGCGCTCCTTTCCGTTTGCTCCGCCTTCGGCTCCGCGCGAACCGCTCACTCCTCCCTGAGCTCGGTGTTCCAGTACGAGGCGTCGACCATCGAGAGGAAGGGTCGCCACGCGCTGTGGCCGGGACCGCCGCGGCCCGGCGGGCGGAAGAGCGGGCTCCACTTCGGGCGGATCGGCTCGTTGAGGAGCCGCATCCCCGCCTGATCCGGCGTTCGGTTCGCCTTCTTCAGGTTGCAGGGGATGCACGAGCAGACGACGTTCTCCCACGAGGTGCAGCCTCCGTGGGAGCGGGGCTTCACGTGGTCGAGGTTGAGCTCGGATCGGGGGAGCCGCCGGCCACAGTACTGGCAGGTGTTGTCGTCCCGCAGGTAGATGTTGTGGCGGGAGAAGCGGACCCTCGTCCGGGGAAAGCGGTCGAAGGCGGTGAGGACGACCACCCGCGGCACCCGGATCCTCCGGGTGGGGGTCCCGATCGAGTCCGAGCCGATCTCCGCCGCCAGCGAGGCCCAGGAGGAGAAGTCGAAGAGGCGGAACTCCTCGTCGATCGCCTGGGCAATCCCCTGGTAGAGCAGCGAGAAGGCGCGCCGGACCGTCGTCACCTGGATGGGTTGGAAGAGGCGATTGAGGACGAGGACGTTTGTGTCCAGAAGCACGTTTCCTCCGGGTAGCTCCCCTCCCGCCTGCGAGGGTCCCTAGACCATCAGGGCGAGATCCTTGCGCCGCGCGATGCGAACCGCCTCTGCGAGCGCCTCGAGCTCCTCTTCCCGGATGGTGCGCACGTCGAGGAGCAGGCGGCCCCCCTCCATCCTGGCGATCACGGGGGGTGTCCCCTCGAGGAGGCGGTGCTGGAGGGCGGGAGCGTCTCCGAGGATCGCCACCGCGGTCGAGCCGGGGGCGATCGCGGCGGTCAGCCCCCTCTCCGTCAGGAGCCGTTGGAGCCGGATGGCGCGGGCCTCGGGGGCGCCTGCGCTCTGGTCGGGCGAAGCGCGGTCCGGCCCCTGCCGCGAACGACCGGTGGCGTCGATCACGTCCTCGCTGTGGGGTTCATCCGGCACGCTTCACCTCATTTCCCCTTCGCCTTCGCCGGCGCCATCGCCAGGAAGCGCGCGTCGCCCTTTCCATAGACGAGCCGGTAGGCGTTGAAGCTCCCAAGGACCCGCTTGACGTAGTGCCGGGTTTGCTCGATGGGAATCTCCTCCACGAACTCGTCGAGCTGGCGGTCGCCGCGGTCCGCGAGCCAGCGGGCCACCGCGCCCGGCCCGGCATTGTAGCTCGCGGCGGCCAGAGCGGGATTGCCGCCCCACCGCTCCAGCAGTGAGCCCATGTAGGCAGTTCCCAGCGTCACGTTCAGCTCGGGGTCGCGGAGGCTCGCGGGCGGCACCTTTCCGAGCTTCAGCTTCGTGGCCACGGCCTGCGCCGTGGAAGGCATCAGCTGGGTGAGGCCGATGGCGCCCGCCCATGAGACCACGTTCGGGTCGAGGCTCGACTCCTCCCGCATCAGCGCCTGCATCAGATCCGGCGGCACCTTGAACTGCTTGGCGTGCTTCTCGATCAGGTCGCGGTAGGCCATCGGGAAGGCGATGCGGAAGTGGATCGCGTCGTTGCCCTCGGGCCTGCCGCGGACGAGGGCCTTCAGCTCGGCGCGGGCGATCTGGTGCGCGGGCCTCCGGGCCTCGGCGCGATCGAGCAGCCAGGCGACGAGGAGCACCGGTTCGAGCGATCCCTTCGTCCGGAGCGCCTTGCGATCGATGGCGAGCAGCTCGTCGGTAGCCGCCTTGGGAAAGCCCAGGCGCAGGAGCTCGACGGCGCTGGCGAAACGCGGCTCGTCCCGCAGCGCCCCCACGGAGAGCTCGATCGGGGGAAGGAAGGCGGGCACCTCGGGGAGCTGCGCCTCGATCTCCGCGGCGAGCCGGGGCGCGAGGGCGCCGAGCCTGCCCCGGGCCAGCATCGCGTAGTAGCCGGCGGGGTGGCTGCGGAGGAGCCGCTCGTAGGTGACCACCGCCTCGACCTTCCGCCCGAGGTCGGCGAAGGTCCGGGCCTGCCAGTAGAGGGAGCGCTCGAGGTCGATGGGGTCCGGCGCCGACGCGTAGTCCCTCTCGATCCGCTGCAGGAACTCGAGGCCCTTGGCGGCCTCGCCGGCGTCGCGGTCGATCCAGAAGAGGCGGAAGAGGCCGTCGGGGCGGAAGTCCCCGTCGGGATATTCCTCCACCATGCGCACCAGCTCCGCGCGGGCCCCGGCGCGATCTCCCGCCCGGAGGCGGAGCTCGGCGGCGTAGACGAGGGCGTCGTCGGCGAAGGAGTGCCCCGGGTAGTCCTTGGCGAGGAGCTCGTAGACCTCGACGGCGCGGGCGGGCGCGACGATCGAGGCGCTGTAGCCGAGGATGTAGAGCGCCTTCACTCGGAGTGCCGGCTCCTTGCACTGACCGACGACGGGCTCGAGGGTGGCGATGGCCTGGGTGTGCTGGCGGAGCTTGCGGTAGCCGCGCCCCAGGGCGAAGCGCGCCTCGCAGGCCAGCGCGTCTGGGAGCTTCAACGAAGGGAGGAGCTTCTCGATCTGCTCGGTCCCCTCGCGGTTCCGCTCGACGTCGAGGAAGCCCTGGGCCCGCCGGACCTGATGGCGCAGCGTGGGCGGGTCTCGGGAGATCGCCTCGGCCCGCTGCCTCGCGTCCTCCGCCTGGGGCGCGAGAGGGTGCTCGCTCCAGAGCCGGAGCCAGGCCTCCCGCGCCTGCTTCTTCTCACCGAGCTGGGCGTGGAGCTCTGCCGCGAGGAAGAGCGCGGACGCGCCGTAGTCGACGCCCCAGGCGGGCGCGGCGCGCTCCCGAAGCGCGGCCAGGGGCGCGAGCGCGCCTCGAGCGTTGCCGCTCTGGCGCAGGGTCCGGGCCTGGGCGAGGCGGGCGTCGTCGGCCAGCACCGAGCCCTCCGGCACCTCGGCGTAGGCCTTGGCGGCGTCGGCCATCCGGTCCATGCGCTCGCGGGCGAGTCCCAGGTGCCAGGCGATCCGCGGCGCCAGCGCCGGGTAGCGCGGCAGCAGGGACTGGAGGATGGCCGCCGCCTCCTTCTCCTTGCCGATCTCGAGGGCCGACAGGGCGCGAAGCCACGCCACCTGGACGGAGCCGTCGTCGGCCTCGGTGAAGACGCGGTAGGCCTCAGCGTACTTCTCGGTCTCGAAGCGCTGGCGCGCGGTCCGGAGCTTTCCGTCCGCGAAATAGGGAGCGAGCCGGGCCTCGCCGAAGCGATCGCCGTCCTGGATGGCAGGCGTCTCCCCGGCTGCCGATGCGTGCGCGGAGATGGCGAGGGTGAGCGGCGCGAGGAGGAGGAGCAGGCGGCGGGCGGAGGTCGTCACGTCGTTCGCACGCTCGCCCGTCCACCGCGGACGTGTCAACCAGCGCTAAGATGCGCCCTGGTGGATATCCGAACCCAGAGCTCGCTCCTCGCCGCGATCGTCTCCGTGGCCCTCGCCGTGTCGATGCTCCTGCGTCCTCACCGCGCCAAGGCCCAGACGCACTTCGCCCTTCTATGCGCCGCGCTCACGGCGTGGTTCCTGGGCGACTTCCTCTTCGCGCTCACGGGCCACGACCTCTGGATGCGCGCCGCGTTCGCCAGCGGCGCGGCGGTCCCCGCCGCCGCTCTCGCCTTCTTCCTCGAGTTTCTCGGCGTCTCGCGGCGGTCGGCTCGCCGCGGCAGAGCCATCGCGTTCGTGGGCGCCTTCGGCGGCCTGGCGGTGGCGGCGACTCCGCTCGCGCGAATGCAGCCCGCGCGGATGTTCGTCGCCGCCTGGGTCTTCGGCGCCCTCGCCTTCTCGATCTCGCTGCTCTATCGGCGGATGCGCAGCACCCTCCCGCGGATCGAGAGGGCCCGCTTCGCCTACCTCTTCGTGGGCGCCGCCGCGGCGGTGGCCGCCTCGGCCCTCGACTTCCTGCCCAAGGCGGGCGTCACCTTCCCAGCGCTCGGGCCGATCGTCACGAGCCTCTATCTCTTCTTCCTCGCCCAGACCCTCCAGGTCTACCGGCTCCTCGACCTCCACGAGCTCTTCGGCAAGTTCGCCGCGCTCTCGCTCCTCGCGCTGATCCTCTCGTCGATCTTCGTCAGCCTCGTGATCTGGGCGGGCAACGCCACCGAGCTCTTCCTCTTCAACACGCTGATCGCGTCGTTCGTGATCCTCAACCTCTTCGAACCCTTGCGCGCCAAGGTCGAGGGGTGGGTGATCGCCACGCTCTTCCGCGAGCGCTACGAGCTGCTCCAGACCCTGGCCCGCCTCCGCACCCGCCTCTCGAGCGTGATCGATCCGCTCGAGCTCGCGCGGCTCTCGCTGGACACCTTCCACGACTCCCGGCGGGTGACCCACGCCTCGCTCTACCTCCTCGCCGACGCGCGGCCGGGCTTCTCGCTCATCGACCACCGGGGGCCGTCGCCGATCTCCTTCCTCGACGCGAGCGCCGCCCGCGGCGTACTCGCCGTCGCCCGCGGCGGGCAGAAGGCCGTGCTCCTCGAGAACCTGGAGCGCCGCCTCCTCGAGCTCCGCAGGCTCCTGGGCCCGCCCACCCGTCAGTCTCGCGTGGTCGTGAGCCCCCAGGAGCGCCCGCGGCTGGTGGAGGAGCACAAGCGGCTCGGCGAGCTGCGCTCGGCCCTGACCGCCATGAAGGCGGGCATCTGCATCCCTCTCCTGGGCTCGGACCGCGTGATCGGCTTCCTGAACCTCTGCGACGAGCGGGTGCCGGAGGCCTACTCCTCGGACGAGATCGCCCTGATGCTCGAGATCGGCGAGCAGATCTCCACGGTCGTGGAGAACTCGAAGCTCTTCGACCGGATGAAGGAGAGGGATCGCCTCGCGGCCCTCGGCGAGATGGCGGCGGGCCTCGCCCACGAGATCCGCAACCCGCTGGGCGCGATCAAGGGCGCCGCCCAGTTCCTCGACCCCGACAGGCTCGGCGGCGAGGAGGGCGAGTTCCTCCAGGTGATCGTCGAGGAGGTCGATCGGCTGAATGGCGTCGTGACCCAGTTCCTGGACTACGCCAGGCCCCTGAAGGTCGCGGTCTGCCCCATCGACGTGAACGACGCGGTCGAGCGGACGCTGATGCTCCTGCGCACCAGCGTCCCGCCCCACGTCGAGATCGCGAGCGAGCTGGACTCGGCCATGCCCAAGGCCGCGAGCGACGCTGAGCAGCTCAAGCAGGTCCTCTTCAACCTCGTCCAGAACGCGGTGCAGGCGATGCCGGAGGGCGGGCGCGTGACCGTGAGCACCAGCGCCCCGCCCGACGAGACCAGCGGCTTCCACCTCACGTCCCGGGCGGCGGAGTACGTCGAGCTGCGGATCCGCGACACCGGGCCGGGGATCCCCGAGGCCGAGAGGGAGCACGTCTTCGTGCCCTTCTTCACCACCAAGGAGAAGGGGACGGGCCTTGGGCTCGCGATCTCCCAGCGGATCATCCGCTCCCACGGCGGGACGATCACGCTGCAGAGCCGCCCCGGCGAGGGGACGGAGTTCCTGATCCGCCTCCCGGCGGTGCAGGAGCCGAAGGCCGAGGCGCCGGAGGCCGGGAGCGAGCCCACCCCGGATCCCGGCCCCAAGCCCGCGGACCCGGGTGGCTCCCGCCGGCGGTCGCGCCGGGAGGGCGGCCGCCGAGCCCGGTAAGGCGACCCGGCGCCATCTTTGTGGTAGATCCGCGTGCAACCCGGGGGGAACTGGGTGCCCATGGCCGCAACGATCCTGATCGTCGACGACGAGCCCAACCTGCGGAAGGTCCTCGCCGCGACCCTCAAGCGCGAGGGTTACGAGGTCGAGCAGGCCGCCGACGGCGAGCAGGCGATCGAGCGCTTCGACGAAGGCGGGATCGACGTCGTCGTCTCCGACCTCGTGATGCCGAAGGTCGGCGGCTTCGACGTGCTCCGGCACGTCCTCGAGAAGGCGCCCGACGTGCCGGTGATCCTGATCACGGCCCACGGCACGGTGGATTCGGCCGTGCAGGCGATCAAGACCGGCGCCTTCGACTACATCACCAAGCCCTTCGAGCAGAGCGAGCTCCGGCAGGTGATCGCGAAGGCGGCGCGGACCCGCGACCTCACGCGCAACAACCTCTCCGGCCCCTTCGAAGGCGAGAAGCTCCCGTCGCGCATCGTCGGCCAGTCGCAGGCGATCCAGGATATCTACCGAATCGTCGAGAAGGTCGCGGACACCCCCTCCACCGTGCTGATCACCGGCGAGAGCGGCACGGGGAAGGAGCTGGTCGCCCAGGCCCTGCACCGGGGCTCGTCGCGGCGGAACCAGCCGCTGATCAAGATCAACTGCGCCGCGATCCCCAAGGACCTGATGGAGTCGGAGCTCTTCGGCTACGAGCGCGGCGCCTTCACCGGCGCCGTGACGTCGAAGCCGGGGCGCTTCGAGCTCGCGGACGGCGGCACGCTCTTCCTGGACGAGATCGGCGAGATCCCGATCGAGATGCAGGTGAAGCTCCTGCGGGCGCTGCAGGAGAGCGAGTTCGAGCGGGTCGGCGGCGTGAAGACCCTCAAGGTCGACGTCCGCCTGATCGCCGCGACCAACCGGGACCTGCACAAGGAGATCCAGGCCGGGCGGTTCCGCGAGGACCTCTTCTACCGGCTGAACGTGGTCCCGGTCTCGCTCCCCGCGCTCCGCGACCGCCGCAGCGACATCCCGCTCCTCGTGGAGTTCTTCCGGGAGAAGTACAACCGCAAGCTGAACAAGCGGATCGACGCCGTGGAGCCCGAGGCCATGGAGGCGCTCCAGGCCTACGCCTGGCCGGGCAACATCCGCGAGCTCGAGAACCTGATGGAGCGCTCGCTGCTCTTCGCCGACGGGCCGACGATCCGCCACGAGGACCTGCCCGAGAACCTCCGCGAGATCGCCCCCGTGGCGCATGCCGCTCTGCCGGCGCCTGCGTTCGTCTCCGTCTCGGTTCCCGCCGCGGCCCCCTCCCACACCGACGCGAGCGCGTCGATGAAGGACATCGTCAAGGGCGCCGCCGCCGCGCTGGAGCGCGACCTGATCACGCGCGCCCTCGACGAGACCGGAGGCAACGTCACCCAGGCGGCGAAGAAGCTCCAGATCTCGCGAAAGTCGCTCCAGAACAAAATGAAGGAGTTCGGGCTGCGCGACCCGGACGAGCGCACGGCGGGCTGACGCCGAGCGCACCTGACGTGTCACGCATACGTGAGACGGCCTCCGCTCTGCCCGATGCTCAGAGCGTGTGAAGAAATCGCCCCCGCGGCGCGGGAGCGATTCCTTCATCTCGCGCTACGCGCGAGAAGCGCTCCTTTTCGTTTGCTCGCCTCCGGCTCGCGAGAGTTCGTGAATTTCTTCACGAACTCTCAGCGCTCCTCGGACGCAAGCTCCAGCGCTCGTCGGTAGACGTCCTTCTTCGCGAGGCCCAGCGCTTCGGCGACCTCCCGCGACGCGTCCTTCACCGACGCGCCCGCGGCGAGGCGCCCCCGCAGGAGCCCGTCCACATCGGCCTCGGTGGACGGCGCGGCCCGGGGCGCCCCTTCGATCACCAGGGTGATCTCGCCGAGGACCTCTCCCGAGAAATGCTCGGCAAGCTCGGAGAGCGTGCCGCGGACCAGCTCCTCGTGGAGCTTGGTGAGCTCACGGGCCACGCAGGCCCGCCGGTCGCCAAGCGCCTCCCGAAGGTCCAGGAGGGTCTCGCCCAGGCGCCGCGGGGACTCGAAGAGGAGCAGGGTCCCGGTGGACGCGCGGAGCTCTTCCAGGGCCTCCTTGCGGGTGCCGCCCTTGCGGGGGAGGAAGCCGAAGAAGGTGAAGCGCTCCGTGGGGAGGCCGCTCGCGGCGAGCGCGGCGAGGGGAGCCGACGCGCCGGGGATCGGCACCACGCGGACGCCGGCCTCCACGGCGAGGCGGACCACCTCGCTCCCGGGGTCGGAGATCCCCGGCATCCCCGCGTCGGTGACGAGGGCCACATTTTCGCCTGCCACGAGGCGATCGACGAGGCCTGCGGCCCGGCGCTTCTCGTCGAAGGCCGGGAGCGAGGTCACGCGGGTGGAGACACCGACGCGATCCAGGAGGATGCGCGTGTGGCGGGTGTCCTCGCAGGCGACGAGCTGCACGGCGCCGAGGGTCTCGATCGCGCGACGGCTGATGTCGGCGAGGTTCCCGATTGGCGTGCCGACGAGGTAGAGGGTTCCCTTCTCCTGGGCCAAGTCCTTCTCCGCTTCAGCAGGCGCCTTCGGCGTCGAAGGCGCCCTCGATCCAGTGGAGCTCGTCCTCGCCCTCCCCCCGATCGATCACGGTGATCACGTCGAAGCGGATGAAGCGCTGGTTGAGCAGATTCGCGCGGACGGCCCAATCGGTGGCGGCCGCGATCACGCGGCGGCGCTTTCGAAACGAGATGCTCTCGAGGGGATGCCCGAATCCGGTGCCGGTCCGGCTCCGAACCTCGACGAAGACGAGGGTATCGCCCTTGGAGGCGACGATGTCCACCTCGCCCCGACGGCAGACGTGGTTCCGGTCGAGGATCTCCCAGCCCTGCTCCTCGAGCCACGCAGCCGCCCGCGCCTCGGCGGCGAGGCCGCGGGCGCGCCGCTCCGAGGGCCTGGCGGGCGCGCGGCTCACTTCGCCTCCAGGACCTGCGCGCCTTCGCGCATCGAGGCCAGGCGGGTCCGGTGGAGGATCTGGGTGCGCGCGGCGATCCCCAGGAGGATCCGCGCGACGAGGGCCTGGCGCTCGGCGTCGAGGCCTGCGAAGGGATCGTCGAGGATCACGGGGAACGGCCGCTTCTCCGCCTGGGAATCGAGGATCGCGAGGCGGAGGGCCAAGTAGGCCGAGTCGCGATCCCGCGCGGCCATCGAGCCGAAGGCGTGCTCTCCAACGGACCCGCCGCAGCGGATCGCGCCGCTGCCCGTCCACGTGAGCCGCTCGTAGCGCGCGCCCGAGAGCTGCGCGAGGCAGCTGGACGCGCGGCCGCCGAGGGCCGCCAGGAGCTCCTCGCGCGAGGCGAGGAAGTGCGCACAGGCCGCGCCGAGGAGCTCGGACGACGGATCGCCGCCAGGGCTGGTCGCGGGCGGTGCCGACGGCGGTCGCCCGAAGCCGGATGCCTGGGGCAGCCGCGGGCCGCCGGGCAGCGCCGAACCGCCTGAGCCTGCAACCAGCGGTGACAACGCGCCGAGGCCGGGTGACGAACCCTTCAGCTGGAACGCGCCGATACCGGAAGGCGTCCCTTGCGATGGGAGCGCGCCGAGGCCGGAGGGAGGCGCCGCCATGAAGGCGCCGAAGCCGGCCGCGCCGAAGCCGGCCGCACCCTGGAGCGCTTGCCTCTCCGGGGCCCCTGCGCCGAAGGCGTCCTGCCGCAGCCGCTCGAGCTCCGCGTCGATCTCCGAGACGGTGCGGAACATGCCCGCCGCGGCGACGGCGCCCTCGACCTCCCGGAGCCTGGCCTCCAGCCCGGGCCGAGCGGCTGCCGCCGCACGAAACTCGGGAGCCGCGCGCGCTGCGTCGACCGCGCCCCGCCGCCCCACGACCCGCTCCCGTGCAGTAGCGCGGGAGCGGAGCCACTCGGCGAGCGCCCCGACCTCTTCGACCCCGACGGCGGACATTGCGCGCCGGACCTCGAGCGTCGCCTCGTCCCACTCCGCGGAGGCCTTCCGCTCCCGCTCACCGAGGTAGCCCGTCCTGCGGCCGGCGCTCGATCGCCGCTGCCGGTCGCCGACGACCATGAGCGCGAGGGTCGCCGGGAGGCCGAACGACGGAATCGCGAGGAGCGCCACCACCTTCCACGGCGTAATGAGCGCGATCAACCAGAAGGCGAGCGCCGCGCCGACGCCGGCCCAGAACCGCCAATCCTTCTCCAGGGGCCGCGGGCCAGGGCCGTCGATCCTCGCGGCGACCCCTTCGCGGTTCGCCTGGAGTCGTGCGAGGGCCTCGTCCCGGCGGGCGGTGGCCTGGTCGAAGGACGCCAGGCGTGCGCCGAGATCGTCAGCCACTGCAGGCTCGAAGTCGTAGGCCGCGGCCTCGGCGATCGCCGAGGCCAGCTCGCCGTCGAGGCGCTCTACACGGCCCAGGTGCTCGTCCACCTCGCGCAGGCGCGCCTCGATTTCCTCCACCTGCCGTTGCAACCCCTCGACCTTCCTCGCCTCGTTCCGCTCCGCTTCGAGCGCCGCGATCGCCCGGCCAACGGCGGCGGGATCGCCCCGCTCCACCGCGACCGGCTCCACCGGCGTCGGCTCCGCGAGCGGCGGGAGGCTCTCGAGGACCGAGGCGTCCGACGACACGGCGTACGGCTCGTCCAGCACCGGTCTCGCCGAGGGGAGCTCCTCTCCCGAGAGGCGGAAGAGGCTGGCGTAGGCGGTCCGGCCCGGAAGGCCGAGCTGCGACCGCAGATACGGACCGAGCTCGAGGACGTTCGTCGAGCTGTTCTCGAACTTTCCGGCAGCGGAATCGAGGCGCTGGAGCGCGCTCGCCCCCCGCAGGTCGCGCACGATCCGCCAGACCGTCCCGTCCTGGCTTCGAAGGGTGAGCGCCGCCCGGAAGGACGCGGCGCCTGGCGCCTCGAACCTCCCCGCCTCGACGCGGCCATCGTCGGGATAGAGCAGCGCCTCGAGCGCGGGCCAAGGGTCGGCGTCCGCGTGAAGAACCTGGATGCCCGGAGTGAACGCGAGCCGAAGCTGCGCCGGAAATCCCTTCCAGCCCTGGAGGATCAGCTCGTGCAGGCGCATCGGCGTCAGCTTATTCGATGGCCCACGAACACTCGCGAGATTTCGGCCAGAAAAACGAACGCCCGAGAAGCCCAGACATCGGGCCCTCGGGCGCGTACCGGGCTCGCGCTGCGGGCCTCCACCCTCCGTGCGGAGAGCAGAGACTTCGCGCGTGCCCTTCGACTACTTCGTGTCGGCGGCGCGGACTTCCTCACCGCGGAGGCGCGCGGCCTTCCCGTGGAGATCGCGGATGAAGTAGATGCGGGCGCGACGCACGCGGCCGCCGCTGACGACCGTGATCTTCTCGATGCGCGGCGAATGCATGGGGAAGGTGCGCTCCACGCCGACGCCGTAGGAGACCTTGCGGACGGTGAAGGCGGAGCGGAGGCCAGCGGCCCGCTTCTTGAGGACGATCCCCTCGAACATCTGGACGCGCTCCTTGTCGCCTTCCTTGATCTTCGTGTGGACGCGGATCGTGTCGCCGGCGTTGAAGTTGGGGACGTCGACGCGGAGCTGCTTGCTCTCGATCGACTGGATCACGGGGTTGCGCATGTTCTAGAGACCTCTGGCCCATCGGGCCGGCTTCGAACGTGAGCATGCGTCCTATGGAGCATCCACCCTGGATGCCCTGCGCAGCGGCTCACGCCTCGTCGAGAAGAGCCCGATCCGCCTTGCCCAGCTCGAGCCGGGAAAAGAGGTCGGGTCGCTTCTCTTTCGTCCGGAGGAGGGCGTGCTTGCGACGCCACCGCGCGATCTTCGCGTGGTCGCCCGAGAGCAGGACCTCCGGAACTTTCATCCCCCGGAAATCCGGGGGTCTCGTGTACTGCGGGTACTCGAGGAGCCCTTCTTCGAAGCTCTCGATTCCCGCGGATTCTACGTTGCCCAACACGCCCGGCACGAGCCGGGAGCAGGCGTCTACCACACAAAGGGCCGCGAGCTCACCTCCCGTGAGGACGAAATCGCCCACCGAGAGCTCCTCGTCGGCGAACGAGCGGATCCGCTCGTCGAAGCCCTCGTACCGCCCGCAGACCAGGATGAGGCGGCCGACGTCGCGGTATTCGCGCGCCACCGCCTGCGTGAAGGTCCGGCCGCCCGGGTCGAGGAGCACCACCCTGCAGGGCCCGTCCATCGCCGCCTTCGCGGCCTCGATGGCCTCCACGAGAGGCTCGGGCTTCATCACCATGCCGGCGCCGCCGCCGTAGGGGACGTCGTCCGTCACGTGGTGCTTGTCGTGGGCGTGATCGCGGATGTCCCGGACGCGCACCTCGACGAGGCCGCGCTGAGCCGCCTTGCCCAGGATGCTCTCCGAGGCGGGTCCCTCGATCATCCGGGGGAAGAGCGTGAGGACCTCGAAGATCACGCCGACTCCACCGGCGCGACCACGATCCGCCTGGCCTGGAGATCGACCTCGACCACGTACGGGTCGGAGAAGGGCACGAAGGCCTCGTCCTTCCCGTCCCGCACGATCAGGACCGGCACCTCCGCCGTGTCGACGACCTCCTCCACCCTGCCGAGGGAGGTGCCGTCCGAGTCGAAGGCGGCGAGGCCCACGAGGTCGCGGATCCAGAACTCGTGCTCTTCCAGGGCCGGGAGCTGCGCCTCGTCGAGGAGCACTTCCCGGCCGCGGAGCGCATCCACCGCCTCCGGCGTCTCCACGCCGTCGAGGACGAGGATAACCTGCCCTTTTCGCCCGGGGCCTGCGCGCCGCACCTCGAAGCGGGCGGGCGCCTGCCCCCCTGCACCGAGATGGACGTGATCGACGCCGAAGAGCGAGTCGCTCGACGGATTGTCGAGCGTCACGACGACGGCGCCTCGAACCCCGTGGGGCCTGGCGATGAGGCCGACGCGAATCACGTCAGTCCCGGATCTCTAGGGCGGCCTTGCGGCCGAGGGTCTGTGCGCGGGCGGAGATCAAGGTCCGGAGCGCCTTGGCCGTTCGACCCTGGCGTCCGATCACCCGGCCGAGATCGCCCGGAGCGACGGTGAGCACCAGCGTGGTCGTGGCGCCCTCCTGTTCCTCGATCTCCACGAGCTCGGGCTCGTCCACGAGCGCCTTCGCGACGTATTCGAGCAGCTCGCGCACGAAACAACCCTTCAGGCCGCGGAGGCGGCCTTGTGGCTCTTGATCAGGTTCTTGACCGTGACGGTCGGAACCGCGCCGTTCTTGAGCCACTTCTCGAGCTTGACGTCGTCGAAGCTGACCTTCGGGCCGGCCGGGTCGTAGGAGCCGACCTGCTCCAGGAACTTCCCGTCGCGGGGGCTCCGCGAGTCGGTCGCGATGATGTGGTAGAAGGGCGCCTTCTTCGCGCCGGCGCGCGCAAGCCGCAGGTGGACCGCCATGGTTCTTCCCTCGATGGTGGGCGCTTCGTGCCCCACGGTCGTTGGTTCGCGAATACGAACGGGCCCCAAGCCCAGGAACACTCGTCCCGCGAAAGCGGGCGCTTGTACCGCCCCGGCTCCGGCGATGTCAAGCAAAGCGCGCCGCCCAGAGGAAATCGGAGGCGGGCCGGACTTCTTCGCGCGATCGCGCCTTTCCGTTGCTCCGCCTCCGGCCCCGCCCGCCCGTCAGGGCACCGCGCTGACGAACGACGAGAAGAGCAGCTTGAGGTCGTCGTCGGTGAAGAAGAGGCCGCCGCCCGCGATCGCCTCCCGCCCGGCCCGGAAGCGTCCGGTGAGCGCCTCGAAATACGGCGAGTTGGCGACGTCGTCCATACCGGCGGACACGTAGAGGTGATCGAGGAAGATCAGGTTCGCGTACGCCCTCACCCTCGGGAACTCGCTCTCGGGGTTGGTGAAGTCGAAGACGTCGACTCGGAACATCAGGTGGTCGTTGAGGAAGTGCAGGTCCAGGCCCACGCCGCCCGTGGACTCGATCAGGCCGAAGCGGAAGGTCGCGAAGGCCGAGCGCTTGGCGAACTCCACGGTGAACTTGAGCCGGTCGCTCGTGGTCCGGATCTCCTGGTTCGCCTGCTCGAGCTGGCCCGGCGGCGTCCTGACCACGGTCTCGCGGCTGATGTGGCCGATCGGATCGTCCACCAGCTCGAGGAGGAAGTACTTGTCGGGGGCGGGCATCAGCCGGACCCCGAAGTAGGTCTTCGCCTCCTGGGCCCGGAAGAGGTACTCGGAGCGGAGGACCAGCTCGACCTGGAGGCGGCTGAGCTTGTTGACGTAGTTGGCGGCGTTGGTGACGGCGGAGTCGACCTTCTCGCCCAGCTCCTTGTCGGAGACGAGCTTGCCCAGGGTCCCCTCCCCCTTGTCGATCCGCCGGGTGATGGACTCGAGGTTGGCCAAGGTCGCGTTGAGGTTGGCCAGGCTGTTCTGGATCCCGCCGGCCTCCTCGAGGGCCTCGGGGTTCTTGCCGATCACCGCGTGGATCGAGGCGACGACGTCCCGGGCCTGCTCGGTGATCACGCGGACGTTGGTGATGATCACGGAGACGTCCTCCTTGTGCGCGTCGGTGATGGAGCGCACGTCGGCCGTGATCGCCTCCGCGTTCCGGAGGACCACGTCGAGCTGCCGGGAGGAGCGAGTGGCGGTCGCGTTGAGGGTCTGGGAGACCTGGGCGATGTTCGCGATGATCTCCCTGATCGTTCCCTTTTCCCCCTCGACCAGATCGCGGACCGACTTCGTCACCGACTGGATGTCGCCCGCCACCTCTCCCAGCGTGTCGAAGACCTGCTCCATGCTGACGGCCTCCTGCACGTTCTGGATCTCGCTCCCGGGCGGTAGCGGCTCCAGGCCCGACGTCGCCGGAGGTGGGTCCGGAACGGAGGGCATGGCCCGCGCCTGGGCGTGGGGATACCGTCGCTTGTTCTCCGCTCGGGGCGCTGCGGGCTGGGCCGAGCCGGGCGTGAGGTCGAGGAGGTAGTCCCCCAGGATCGAGGTGCTCCTCTTGGCGACGACGGCGTTCGGATAGATGGGGATGTCCTTGCGCACGTTGAAGAAGACGCGGGCCTTCCCCTCGACGAGCTCGATCCGCACGACCTTCCCCACCTGCACGCCAGCCACCCTCACCTCGGACTTGGGCGCGAGGCCGGAGGCGTCGGAGAATGCGGCCCAGTACTCGTACGCTTGGCGCGACGAGACGTGCTCCCGGATGAGGGAGAAGAAGATGAAGAAGGCGACGATCCCCAGGACGACCAGGAGACCGACCTTCACTGGCGTGACGATGCCCCGCAAATGGCCTCCAACTTAGGCACGCCCGAACCAGGTCTGCAGGAAGGTGCGGACATGAGGATGCTCCGACTCCCTGAGCTCATCCGGGGGTAAGAACTCGACGATCTTCCCGTGGTGAAGGACGGCGATCCGGTCGGCGACCCGGAACGCGCTCGGGATGTCGTGGCTGATCACGAGGCTGGTGACGCCCAGGCGGTCGCGGGCGTTCTCGATCATCTCGTTCACCGATTCGGTGGTGATCGGATCGAGGCCCGTCGTGGGCTCGTCGTAGAGGACGATCTTCGGGTCGCGGGCGATCGCCCTCGCCAGGGCGACCCGCTTGCGCATGCCGCCCGAGAGCTCTGCC
Source organism: Vulgatibacter incomptus (assembly GCF_001263175.1). Lineage (GTDB taxonomy): Bacteria > Myxococcota > Myxococcia > Myxococcales > Vulgatibacteraceae > Vulgatibacter > Vulgatibacter incomptus. The sequence goes on from NZ_CP012332.1 coordinate 2,002,405, forward strand.
GGCATCTTGCGATCCACTCCATCGAGGTCGACCAGCCGGAGCTTCTCGTCGACCACCTCGCGGATCTGGGACTCGGAGAGCTCGTGCTGGTGCTCGCGGAGCGGGAAGGCGACGTTCTCGAAGACCGTCATCGAGTCGAAGAGCGCGGAGAACTGGAAGACCATCCCGAACTTGCGCCGCACCCGATTGAGGTCCCTGCCGGAGAGCTTCGAGATCTCCTCGCCGTCGACCAGGACCCGCCCCGAGTCGGGGTGGAGCAGGCCGATGATGTGCTTCATGAGCACCGACTTCCCCGATCCCGAAGAGCCGAGGATCACCACGGTGGTCCCCTCCTCGACCGAGAGGTTCACGCCCCGGAGCACGTGGTTCTCGGCGAAGGACTTGTGGAGGTCGATGACCTCGATCATCGGCCGGCCGGCCATGTCAGACCCTCGACCACCAACCCATCATCAGGTTGGTCAGCCAGTAGTCGAGCACCAGGATGAGCACCGAGCTCATCACCACGGCCTGGGTGGTGGCGACGCCCACGCCCTTGGCCCCGCCCCCGGCGTAGAAGCCCTTGAAGCAGGCGGAGAGCGAGATCACGAGGCCGAAGACCGCCGCCTTCACCAGCCCGCCGAAGACGTCCTCGAGGTCGACCCAGGACTGGATGCGGCTCCAGAACTCGGCCTCGCTGATCCCCTCCATGAGGACCGCGACCACGTAGGCGCCGAAGACGCCGACGACGTCGAAGATCATCGTCAGGATGGGGAGCGCGAGGAGTCCGGCGATGACGCGAGGCACCAGGAGGTAGTGGAGCGGGTTCACCGCCATCGTGGCGAGGGCGTCGATCTGCTCGGTCACCCGCATCGAGCCCAGCTCGGTGGCGATGGCGGAGCCGGCCCTCCCCGTGACCATCAGGCCGGTGAGCACGGGCGCGAGCTCCCGGGTGAGCGAGAGCGCTACGGCAGCGCCCACCAGGCCCTGTGCGTTGAACATCCGGAACGCGAGGGTGGTCTGCACGCCGAAGACGGCGCCGGTGAAGATCGCCGTGAGGACCACCACCGAGATGGAGCCGACGCCGATCGCCTCGAAGGAGCTGAGGAAGTTGCCGAGGCGGTACGGCGGGCGGATGGCCTGGATCGCGACCTTCGTCGCGAGGATCGCCATCCCGCCCAGGTCTGACAGGACCAGGAGCACGCCGTCGCCGATATAGCCGAGGACGGCCGCGATGCTACGGAGGATGGATTTCAAGAGAGGCCCCGACGTCGTCGCGGCGCTCTCTCAGCCCCCCACGAAACGGCGCGGAACGCGGGGACCGATGCCGCAGAAGATCTCGTAGTGGATCGTCCCGCACGCCCGGGCGAGCTCTTCGGCGCGGATCTCGTCGTCGCCCTGCGCACCGATGAGCACCGCCTCGTCACCGACCGTGACACGCTCCACGTCGGTCACATCCACCATGACCTGATCCATGGTCACCGTGCCGGCGATCCGCACGCGTTTGCCTCCGATCAGCACCTCGCCGACGTTGCTCAGCAGACGGTCGTAGCCGTCCGCGTAGCCCACGGGGAGCGTCGCGATCCTCGAAGGGCGACGCGCGATCCATCGGGATCCGTAGGAGACCGGGGCGCCGACGGGCAGCTCCTTCACATGCGTCACGGCGGTCGACAGGCGCATCACCGGCCGAAGCGGGATCCGGGACCGCAGGTGCTCCGCGGGAGGGCTGCCGTAGAGCAGCATCCCCGGGCGAACGAGGGTGCCGCGGGCGTCCTCCCTCGAGAGCAGCGCCGCGCTGTTCGCGTGGTGGATCCAGCGCGGATCGAGGCCGCGGGCCCGCATGGCCGAGGCGGCGGCGGCGAGCTGATCCATCTGCCGCGAGGTGAGCGGATCGCCCTCGACGTCGGCGTTGGGGAGGTGGGTCGCGATCCCCTCGAGGTCCACGCCGTGGGTCCGGGCGGCGTCGAGGAAGTCCGAGAGCTCGTCGGGCTGGATCCCGACCCGCCCCATGCCGGTGTCGAGCTTGAGGTGGGCCACGGCCGGCAGGCCCAGGCTCCGGGCGGCGGCGCCCAGGCCCTCGAGCTGCTCCTTGCGGAAGACGACGGGGGTGAGCCTCTCGGCCAGCATCAGGTCGAAGCGATCGGCGTACGCGCCGTCGAGTACCAGGATCGGCGTGTCGATCCCCGCGGCCCGGAGCTCGAGCCCCTCCTCCACCAGCCCCACACCGAGGAAGGCGACGCCTTCGGCGGCGATCGCCCGGGCGCAGGGGACGGCGCCGTGCCCGTAGGCGTTGGCCTTCACCACTGCCAGCACCCGGGCATCACGGGCCACGGCGCGGATTTGCCTGAGGTTGTGGACGAGAGCCGCGAGGTCGATGGTCGCGATCGTGGGCCGCAAAGGCCTTCCATCCCACACTGGCGGAGCGATCCGTGCCGCCTCGGCGCTCGACTGCTTCGACATCGTCTTCCTCGCCCCCGACGGGTACTCCGGTCGGTGGTTTCGCGTCAAGGAACGGCCGAAGAGGAAAAACTACGCCTGGGGTTCGGTCGTGTCTCCGCGGGGTCGGCCGCGCGATCGCAGGGTCACGAACGGGGAAGCGCGAACGGAGATTGTTCGCGCGGCCCTGATCCCCTATGGTGCGCGCCCTTTTTCCCGAAGCGAAGCGGAGCACGAAGTGGACGTTCAGAAGGTGGGCGGCGAGGTCGACGGGTACTGCACCCGGTGCAGGATGGTCCTGGGACACACGATCCTGGCGATGGTTGGGACGAAGATCGCAAGGGTGCGCTGCAACACCTGCATGGGCGATCACGTGTTCCGCCCGCAGCCTCCCGGTACCAAGGTCGAGAAGGCCCGCGGCGAAGGCGTGGTGCGCCCCAAGGCGAGGGCCGCTCCCCGCGAACGGGCGGAGGTTCGCCCGTTCGAGAGCCTCTTCAGCGAGAGGGCGCTCGCCCGCGCGCGACGCTATTCGCCGAAGGAGCGCTTCTCCGAGGGCGACGTGGTCGAGCACCCGACCTTCGGCCTCGGGCTGGTGGAGGGCGTCCGCCACGACAAGATCGACGTGACGTTCAAGGCCGGCGGGAAGACCCTCGTGCACGGCCTCGGCGCGCCTGCCTCCGGGGCCTGAACGTCAACCGAGGACTGCCTCGTAGAGCCGGTTGAAGCGTTGGGCCATGTGCCCGATCTCCAGGTGCTCCTCGACGAACGCGCGCGCACGGGTCCCGAAGGCGCGCGCCTCGTCCGGCTCCTCTAGGAGCCGTTCGATCGCGTCCGCCAGGCGGGCGGGCGATCGGGGAGGAACCAGGAGTCCCCTGGTGCGGCCGTCGACGAGCTCGGGCGTGCCGCCCACCGCCGTCGCCACCACGGGCAGGCGCGAGGCCATCCCCTCGATCACCGAGTTGGAGAGGCCCTCGGCGTAGCTGGACGAGATCAGCATCCGGCAGCGGCCGAGGATCGCCGGCACGTCCGCGCGGTGGCCGAGCAGGTGCACGTGATCCGAGATCCCGAGCGCCGCGGCGCAGCGGACGATCGGCCCCCGCCTCTCGCCCTCCCCCACCAGCACCAGGTGCAGCGACGGGAAGCGCGGCGCCAACCTCGCGACGGCCTGCACCACGTCCTCCTGGCCCTTGATCGGGTGGAGGTTGGCGATCACCGCCGCCACCAGGGAGCCGGGAGGAACCGGGAGCGCCATGTCGAGCGGCGCTGCCGCGCGCGCGTCGAAGCGGCCCAGATCGATGCCGTTCCGGACGAGGACGATCCTCGACGGATCGATCCCCTCCTCGACGCGGAGCTGGCGGGCGATCGCCTCGGCGTTCACCTGGACCTTGTCGGCGAGGCGGCTCGCCCAGGCGAGGGCCAGGCGTCTCCGGGGACCGTGCCAATGGGCCAGGTCGAGGCGGCTCACGATCACCTTGGCGCCGGCGAGCCGGGCCGCCGGCACGGCCACGAGGTTCGTGTAGAAGTCCTGGGCGTGGACGAGCCGGACCTGCTGTGCGCGCATCCAGATCGCGAGCCGCGCCACGGTGCCGAAGGTCATCGGGTGGGCGAAGCTCCGCGGCAGGCGGAACTCGGCGGGCTCCAGCCCCAAGGCCCGAAGCTCCGGCAGATGGCGCCCCCGTGTATCGAGGGCGGCGACTAGCGGGCGAAACGAGCCCCTGTCCGTCATCCGGACGCGCTCGACGAACTGCCCCTCGGCCCCGCCGACCCCCAGGATGTTCACGAGATGGAGGACGGTGGACGGCATTCAGAGGATCCCCACGTTCGGCTGGAGCTCGATCGGCCTCTCCCGGGCCTCTCGCTCGAAGCGCGCGAGGCGCTCGCTCGCCGTCGCGATCCCGAGCACGAGGAAGAGGAAGAAGCTCAGGGTGAAGCCCGCGAACATCTGGCAGACGAGGTAGCCGGCGATCGACGCGAGGAGGCCGCGCGCCTCGAGCCGCACCGGCGATCGCTCCTCGGTCGCCCACCACGCGCCTCGGATACAGGCGGCGAGGAGCGCGAGGAAGGCGACGAGGGTCGGGATGCCGAGCTCGGCGGCGACCTCGAGGAAGAGGTTGTGCGCGACGTAGGGGTGCCTGCCGGCGTCGTCCGGCGCGTAGGTGGCCCAGGCGGTCGTGAAGGCGGCGGCGCCGATCCCCGTGAGCGGACGGCGGGAGAGGATGTTGCCCGCGGTACGCCAGGCGTCGATGCGTCCCTGGGCGGAGAGGTCCTGCTCGTAGGTGGCGATGGTCTCCGTTCGCGCCCAGAAGCGTGACGGCGCGAGGGAGAGGAGCGCGATCGCTACGCCCCCCGCGACGAGGATCGAGCGCGTGCGGCTCCCCCGTCCGGCGAGGATGAACGCCAGGAGGCCCACTGCGAGGCCGAGGATCGCGCCGCGGCTGTAGGTCACGACGATGGCCCAGAGCTGCAGGCCGAGCAGCCCGAGGACGGCCGCCCGCGCCACCGGGTTCCGCAGGCGGCTGCGGAGGGTGAGGAGGAGCATCGCCGAGATCACGAGCGCCATCGCGAGGCGGTTCGGATCGAAGAAGGTCCCCACCCAGCGCGCGCGGTAGCCTTCGAGGAGATCGACGCCGGCGAGGGAGTTCGACACCGCGTAATAGGCTGGAACACAACCAGCCAGGGCGATGGCCCACGCGACGTTCCGCACCCGGGTCGGCGTGTCGAGGAGGCTCGCGGCGGAGACGAAGACCAGCCCCATCTTCAGCGCCTCGCCGGCCGCCCACTGGCTCGAGGCCGGATCGACGCTCCAGAGCGGGGAGAGCGCCGCGGCGCCCGCGAAGGCCCCAAGGCCGAGGACGCGCCAGCCGCCTGCGGTCGGGGCCGCGCCACCGAGGATCCACCTGCCGGCAAGGCCCGCCGCCATCAGGCCCGCGGTGACGACCCCCACCCGGGCCGGGCCGATGATCGGGAAGAGGTATTGGGGCAGCGCCCAGATGGTGATCGCGAAGACCCCGACCCCCAGCGCGCCGAGCTTCGACGCGAAGGACGACGAGCCCCTCGCATACGGATTCGGCACCGCGCTGGCGATCATGTTCCCCCTCCTCGAGCAGGAGGCTCGCGCGCCCCCCTCCGGCGCGCGAGCGACCTGGCCGATGCCCGGCTCTCCGGAAACTGGCCATGCCGAAGGGCGGTGACCGGCGAGAGACCTTCGTCCCTCGAGGGACGCTCCTTGCGCCTCCCGTGCCGCCGTCTCGCGTGTCGGGAAGGGCCCTGTCGGCAAGTTCGGCGAGGAAGATCGTTGGGCCGCCTGGGCCTCGATCTTCCGCCCGATCCCTCCCTCGACGCCTGCCTCGACGCGCTGCGGGCGCCGGTGCCGGGGCCTGCCTGCTCGCCCGCCCCATGGGTGCTCGCCGGGGAAGAGGCCTCGCCCCGGTCGGGTTGGTAGGCCGCCCAACGCCTTCCGGCGACGACCCCGGGCAGGAGGCCATCGCCTTGTCTCGATTTTCCTATGCGGCCCTCGCGGCCATCGCGCTGGTTGGCTTCGGCGCCAGCTCTGCCGCCGCGGCTCCCGCCCAGGTGACCGCGACCCATACCCTCGTGAAGCTCAGGCCCGACGACGCCCCTCCCTCTGGCCGAACGGCCACGATGGGCGCCGCCGCCAACGAGATGCAGGGCTTCCAGGCCATCGTCTCCGGCGGGGACACCGGCGTCCGGGGCGTCCGCGCGGCCGTCTCCGACCTCCGCGGCCCCTCCACGATCCCGGCGTCGAAGGTCGTGCTCTACCGCGAGGACTACATGTACGTGAGCACGCCCTCGGACGACAACGGCATGCGCGGCTGGGTCCCCGACGCGCTCGTGCCCGACGTCGATCCCTTCGTCGGCGAGAAGCGGAACGCCTTCCCCTTCGACGTGCCGGCCGGCGAGCTCCGCGCGATCTGGGTGGACGTCCACGTGCCCTCCGGGACCCGCCCGGGCAGTTACCGCGGCTCCCTCGAGGTCACGGGAGACGGCGGCTTCTCCGCCTCCCTGCCGATCGAGCTCGAGGTCTTCGACTTCGAGCTGCCGTCCACTCCCAGCTACGCCACGGCCTTCGGGCTCGCCTGGAACGGGACGTGCGAGGGGCACTTCGGCGAAGCGTGGTGCGGAGGCGACGACGCGGCCTTCGACCGGCTCCGGCAGCTCTACGGGAAGGCGGGCCTGGACAACCGCCTCACCCTCTCGGCCGTGGTCGGCGCGCCCGTCCCGGGAAGCGGCGGGGACCTCGACTTCTCCCGCTACGATCAGGTGTACGGGCCGCTCCTCGACGGCACCGCCGATACCCGGCTGAAGGGCGCGGCCCTCAGCGCCGTGCAGGTGTGGCAGCGCGATCCCCAGGCGGAGGACTACGCGGCCTGGGCGCGCCACTTCAAGTCGAAGGGCTGGTTCGGCAAGCTCTTCGACTACACCTGCGACGAGCCGCCTCTCACCTGCGCCTGGAGCGACATCAAGCCGCGGCAGGATCGGGTGCATCGCGGCGATCCGGGCATGCTCTCGCTCGTCACCACCACCGTCGCCCACCTGAAGGAGAACGGTCTCTACCAGTCGACGAACATCATCGTACCGGTGGTGAACTTCGTCGAAGGCAAGAGCGGCGAGTACGCCGGCGACCAGTCCGCCGACTACCGGCAGGCCCAGCGCGACGGAAAGACCACGTGGATCTACTCGTCCTGCATGAGCCACGGCTGCGGAAACACCGTCACCGGCGAGTACGGCGGCGATCCGGATCTCCAGGGCTGGCCGAGCCTGGTGATCGACCACACCGCGCTCCGGAACCGGGCGATGCCGTGGGTCGCGTACAACTACGGCTTCACCGGCGAGCTCTACTGGGATTCGGTCTACGCCTTCGCGAGCAAGAGCGATCCCTGGCGCGATCAATACGAGTTCACCGGCCACGGAGACGGCACCCTCTTCTACCCGGGCCGCCCCGATCGGATCGGTGGGAGCACCCACATCCCCGTCGAGTCGATCCGCCTCAAGGAGGTCCGCGACGGGATCCAGGACTACGAGTACCTGTCGATCCTCGACGCCTTCGACCGGGCCGACGCGCAGAAGGTGGCGAAGAAGCTCTTCGCCCACGCGTGGAGCGCGGGCGACATCACGCCGGAGCAGCTCCTCCAGACCCGCCGCGAGGTCGCCCAGAAGATCTCGGCAAACCTCAAGAAGTCCGGGGGGAAGATCCCGTCGTCGCCCCTCCGCCCCGAGGGCGGTGGCTTCGGCACCGCGGCGGACGCCGCCTCTGGTTGCAGCGTTTCGGGATCTGCCCTCGGCGTCGGGGCGCTCCTGGTCGCGGGCTCCTGGCTCGCCAGCCGTCGCCGCAAGCCTCGGTTGCGGTAACGCCTACTCCGGCTTCCGGAGGGCATCGAGGAACGTGGTGAGGTCCGTAGCGAGCGGCGCCTCCACCACGAGCCTTCGACCGCCCTTCGGATGCGGCAGGGAGAGCCGGGCCGCATGGAGGGGGGTGCGCTCCAGCTTCGCGCCGGGGAGCTCCAGCCGCTCCCGGCTGCCATAGGCCGGGTCCACCGCGAGCGAATGCCCGATCGACTTGAGGTGCACGCGGATCTGGTGCTGACGGCCGGTGAGAGGCCTCGCTTCGACGAGTGAAAACGAGCCGAGGCGCTCGAGCACGCGGACGTCGGTGACGGAGGGCTTCGCGTCGGCCTCGTCCGGACGCGCCGGCCGCATCCGTCCCTTTCGCGCGGCGTGGAGGGGGACGTCGATCCGGAGCTCGTCTCCTGCGGGCTCTCCCTCCACGATCGCGAGATAACGCTTCTCCACCTCGCGCCCCTCGAAGGCGAGCGAGAGGGCCCGGTGCGCAGCGGCGTTCTTGGCGAAGACCAGGGCACCGCTCGTGCCGGCGTCGAGGCGGTGCACCACCCAAATCTTGGCGCCGCGTTCCGCCTCGAGACGGTCTCGCAGCGACTCGCCGCCATTGCGGCCCGGGATCACGGGGATGCCCGCCGGCTTGTCGACTGCGACGAGGTCGTCGTCCTCGAAGAGGATCTCCAACCTACTCGAGCTCCTCGATCGGGATGACCTGGACGTCGCCCTCGACGCCGGCCTGCGCGAGGCCCTTGCGGATCGCCTTCTTGTCCCCCACGAGGACGATCGCGAAGGGCCGCGCGAAGAACCATGCCTTCGCCGCGTCGTCGATCTGCTCCGGCGTCGCCTCCGCGAGCCGCCGCCGATAGCTGAGGACCCAGTCCTTGGGCAGGTCGTAGAGCTGCATCTCCATCAGCGCGGAGGCGATCTGCTCGTTGGTCTCCAAGCGCAGCGGGTAGACACCGGAGAGGTAGCTCTTCGAGCGCGAGAGCTCCTCGCCGGAAAAGCCGGCCTGACGGGCCCGCCCCGCCTCCCCGATCGCCACCTGCAGGAGCTCGCCGATCGTCTCGTTCTTGGTGAAGGACGAGAAGGTGTAGAAGCCCGCCTCGCGGAGCTGGAGGAGCCGCGTCCCCACCGAATACGAGAGCCCGCGGTTCACCCGGATCTCGTCGACCAGCCTGCTGGTGAAGCCGCCGCCGAAGGCGCCGTTCGCCACCACCATGGGGAAGAAGGCGGGATCCGTCTTGCGGGTGAACGCCGCGCCCACGAAGCGGACCTGGACCTGCGTCGCCTTCTCCTTGTGGATGATCAGGATCCGGTTCTTCTTCAGGGGCGCCGCCTCAGCGATCGCGGGCCTCTGGGGCGCCTTCGTCTTCCAGGCGCCGAAGTGCTTGCGCGCGAGCGAGAGCACCTTCGCCGGCTCCACGTCACCCACCACGATCAGGGTGGCGCGCTCCGGCGCGTAGTGCTTCGCGTGGAAGGCCCGGACGTCGGCCAGGCGAATCGCCTTGATCGAGCTCCGGGTGCCGCTGCTCGGCATCGCGTAGGGGTGATCGGGCAGGAGGATGGCGCCGAGCATCGCGCGATCCGCCACGGTCCCCGGATCGTCGAGGGCCTGAGCGAGGAAGGCCGTCACCCGTCGCTTGTGCAGCTCGAACTCCGCCTTGGGGAAGGACGGATGGAGCCCGACGTCCGCCACGAGCTCGAGGGCGAGGGGCAGGTTCTCCGAGGTCGCGCTCGCGGAGACGGAACTCGCGTCCCTCCCGGCGCCGGTGTCGAGGGCGCCGCCCACGAATTCGATCGAGCCGTCGATCTCGTCGGCGCTCCTCGTCGTGGTCCCGCGCCGCAGGAGACCCGCTGTGAACGACGCGAGGCCCGCCTTGCCCTTGGGATCCTCGGAGCCGCCGGTCTCGACCACCAGGTCCACGGCGGCGAGAGGGAGGTCGCGCTTCGGCGCGATCAACACCCGGAGGCCGTTGTCGAGGCGGTGCTCCTCGTAGGGCGGGAGCTGGACGGGGGCGGCGGCGGTGGCCTTCGTAGGGGTCATCAGGAGTGCCGGGAAGAGGGAGAGGAGGAGCGTGACGCGCGGAGACGGCCTTCGGGGCAAGCGGGCCTCCTACCGGGTCTTCTCGGATTCGTCGGGGACCAGGATCGCCACGCTTCGGTTGCGGGCGCTGAAGTACTTCGCCGCCACGCGCTTCACGTCGGCGTTCTTGACGCTGCCGTACCGCTCGAGGGTCTCGAGGGCCGCGCGCCAGTCGCCGAGGAGGAGCTCGTAGTGGCCGATGGCGTGGGCCCTTCCACCGTGGGTGGAGATCTCCTGCACGAAGTGCGAGCGGAGGATGTTCTTTCCGCGCCGGAGCTCCAGCTCGGAGATGCCGTCCTTGGCCACCTTCTCGAGCTCCTCGTAGATCGCGGCCTCGACCTTGCGGGGATCGCCGCCGGGAGGCAGCTCGGCGAAGATCACGAAGGCGCTCGGGTCGATCCGCCAGCCGAAGTCGACGCTTACGTTCGTCGCCAGCTCCTGGTCGTAGACGAGGCGCTTGGTGAGGCGCGACGCCTCGCCTGCCCCGAGTGCGGTCTGGATCAGGTCGAGGACGAAGGTGTCGTCGTGCTTCGCCGCGCTCACGCGGTAGCCGACCATCAGGGACGGCGCCTGGCTGGGATAGTGGACCTGGACCCGCCTCTCGCCGGTGGGCTCGGGCTCGCTGTCCACCACCTCCGGCACCGCCGGCCCGGCGGGGATGTCGCCGTAGGCCTTCTTGATCAGCGCGATCGTCTTCTTCGGATCCAGATCGCCCACGGCGACGATGGTGGCGTTGTTGGGCGCGTAGAAGGTGCGGAAGAAGGCGAGCGCGTCGTCCCTCGTGATCGCCTCGATGTCGCGCATCCAGCCGATCACCGGCCAGTGGTAGGGGTGCGCCTTCCAGATCGACGCCGACAGCGCCTCGTCGAGCATGCCCGGGACGTCGTTGTCGACGCGGAAGCGGCGCTCCTCCATCACCACGCCGCGTTCGCTCTCCAGGTTCTCTGGCGAGATCGCGAGCGACCGCATCCGATCGGACTCGAGGTCGATCACGGTCTCCAGCGCGTCCGAGGCGAAGTCCTCGTGGTAGACGGTGAGATCGTTCGAGGTGTAGGCGTTGGACGTACCGCCGGCGCTCTCTAGGACCCGGTCGAACTCCTTGGGCCCGTACTTCTTCGCGCCGTTGAACATCATGTGCTCGAAGAGGTGCGCGATCCCCGTGATCCCCGGCCGCTCGTTGCGCGAGCCCGCCCGGAAGAAGGTGTAGTAGCTCACCGTCGGCACCCCGCGGCTCTCGACGAGGCGGACCTTCAGGCCGTTCGAGAGGGTGTGCTCCACCACGTCGAAGACCTTGGGATCGAGGGGCCTCGGTGGCGGCGCCTTCGGCGGCCGGGTTGCGGCGGGGGCGGGCTTCGTTGCCACTGGGGCTCCTTGGGCGGTCGCGAGGGTCGGGAGCAGCAGCGCGAGCACGATAGCGGCCATCGACCGAGCTTCCCGAAGCATCGGCGGAAGCTAGCCACCTCCCGAAGGGTGGTCAAGGCGCGTGAATCGGGCTCGGAGGCGCGACATCGTGCCGCATTTCCCTGCGGGCGCTTGCGGGGTAGAAGGCCCGGAGCGATTGAAGAAGTCGGACCCGCAAGAGCGGGCCCGACTTCTTCAGCCGCGCTCCGCGCGGAAACGCTCCGCCTTTCGTTGCTCCGCCTCCGGCTCCGCTCCCCCTCGAGGAGAACGTCCATGCGATTCGCCCGTCTGACCGCCGCCCTGCCCCTCCTCGCCCTCGCCGCCTGCGGCGACGACGCCGCCCCGGTGCACGACGATCGGGCGAAGGTCGAGCTGCGCTTCGAGGCGCGAGTCGGCAAGGAGGCCTTCGACTGTGACCGCGTCTATGACGGTCTGGGAACCACCGGCGCCAGCGCCGCGCCCCTCGATTTCCGGCTCTACGTCCACGACTTCCGGCTCGTGCGCGCCGACGGCAGCGAGGAGGCGCTCGATCTCGACCAGGACGGCCGGTGGCAGCACCAGGACGTCGCGCTGCTGGACTTCGAGGACAAGACCGGCACCTGCGCAAACGGCACGCCCGATACGAACACCATGATCCACGGTCTCGTTGCCGCAGGCGCCTATGAGAAGGTGCGCTTCAAGCTCGGCGTCCCCGAAGGCCTCAACCACGCCGACAACACCACCGCGCCCTCGCCGCTGAACCTCAGCTCCCTCTTCTGGAGCTGGCAGGCGGGGTACAAGTTCGTGCGGGCCGACTTCCGGGTGGCAGACCCGAACGCGGTCTTCTCGGTCCACCTCGGGAGCACCGGCTGCTCGGTCCACGAGGAGCACGGTGGGGAGATCCACTGCGCGCAGCCCAACGTCCCCGAGATCGAGCTGCCGTATCGTCCGAGCGGCCCGATCCTGGTGGACTACGCAGCGCTCGTGGGCGGGAGCGATCTCGTGACCGACGGCGGCTGCATGTCGGGCCCCACCGAACCCTCCTGCGCGCCGATCTTCTCGCGCCTCGGTCTCGACCCCGACTCCGGCGCGTCCCGCCCCGGCCAGACCCTCTTCCGTCTCCCGTGAGCCCGATGCGTCGGATCCCTCTCCTCGTCCTCGCCGTCCTTGCGGCGGCGGGCTGCGGCACGTCCTCGAGCGGCTCCGGAGTCGACTCCGCTCCCTACGTCTGGGACCTGCCTCCCGGCTTCCCCGTTCCCCGGGTGCCGGAAGGGAACCCGATGTCGGCGGAGAAGGTCGAGCTGGGCCGCCACCTCTTCTACGACGTGCGCCTCTCCGGCAACGAGACCTTCTCGTGCGCGTCGTGCCACGAGCAGGCGCTGGCCTTCACCGACGGCAGGGCGCGGGCGATCGGCTCGACGGGCGAGCTCCACCCGCGGGCCTCCATGAGCCTCGTCAACGTGGCCTACGCCAACACCCTCACGTGGGCCAACGACCTGCTCCGCTCCCTGGAGCAGCAGGCCCTCGTGCCCATGTTCGGCGAGACCCCGGTGGAGCTCGGGCTCTCGGGCCGTGAGGGCGAGCTCCTGGAGAGGCTCCGCGCCGAGCCGCGCTACCAGGCGATGTTCGCCGCGGCGTTCCCGCGCGACGAGGATCCATACACGCTCGAGCACATCGTCCAGTCGCTCGCGTCCTTCCAGCGCACCCTCCTCTCGGGACGCTCGCCCTTCGATCGCTACAACTACGACCGCGAGCGGGACGCGATCTCGGAGTCGACCAAGCGAGGGATGGCCCTCTTCTTCTCCGAACGCCTCGAGTGCTTCCACTGCCACGGTGGCTTCAATTTCTCTGATTCCGTCGGACACCAGGGGACGGAGATTGAAGAGGTGATGTTCCACAACACGGCGCTCTACAACCTGGACGGCGAGGGCGCGTACCCGCCGGAGAACACCGGTCTCATGGAGATCTCGGGCAAGGCGTCGGACATGGGCCGGTTCAAGGCCCCGACCCTGCGGAACATCGAGGTCCGTGCGCCCTACATGCACGACGGCAGCGTCGCCACCCTCGAGGACGCGATCGACCACTACGCCGCCGGCGGCCGGCGGATCGAGAGCGGGCCCTACGCGGGCAACGGGGCAGAGAGCCCGCTCCGAAGCGAGTTCGTTCGCGGCTTCGAGCTCAGCCCGGACGAGAAGTCGGACATCATCGAGTTCCTGCGCAGCCTCACCGATCGAGAGTTCCTCACCGATCCCCGCTTCTCGAATCCATGGCTGGAGTGAGTCACATGTATCGATTTCTCGCGATTCTTACCGCCGGTCTCGTAGCTTCTTGCGCCGCCTCCGACGATCCGGGCCTCCGCATCGACATCGCCACGGCGAGCCCGTCCTCTCCCTTGCAGCCCGGCGGCACCCGGATCATCGAGACCAACCTCGGCTACCGGGTCGAGCTCACCCGCGGCTACCTCGCGACGGGCCTGGTCGAGCTCCCGCCGTGCCAGCATCACTCCGCGGCCACTGGCGGCCTCGGCGACCGGCTCCTGGATCTGCTCGTTCCGCGGGCCTTTGCCCACGGCGACGGGAGCCCGGTGAAGCTCGCGATCCCCCTGGTGGAGTCGCTCCTGGCTCCGCAGGGAAGTGCCGCTGAGATCGGCACGCTCGAGCCGCCTCCCGGTCTCTACTGCGCCGTCCTCTACACCGCCGCCGCCGCGGACGACGACGCGCTGGGACTACCGGACGACGTCGACATGGTCGGAACGACCCTGTTCCTCGCGGGCACGTTCCAGGCTCACGACGCCACCGAGGTCATGTCCTTCGAGATCATCTCCTCGAGGGCCCTGCCTGCCACGATTTCTCTCAATCCTCCTCTCGAGCTCTCGGCCAGCGGACGACATTCCGCCCGCGTCACGATCCACAAGGATCCGACCCATTGGTTCGACGACCTCGACCTACGCTCCATGTCGCCGAACGACTTCGCCGAGGCGGTGGTCTCGAACATCGGCGCGTCGCTCACGGCCACCGTCGAATGAAGGTCCTGGTCGCCGCTGCGGCCGGCCTCGCCCTCGCCGGCATCGTCGTCCCGATGCCGGTGAAGGCCTGCGCGGTCTGCAGCTGCGGCGATCCCACCCTCACCACCATGGGGGCGGAGCAGCCCTTCGGTGGGCGCCTGCGGGTCTCCCTCGAGGCCCGCCATCGAACCGACTCCATCGGCGAGCCCGGCGTGAACGAGCTGGCGCTGACCGAGGATCGCCTCGAGGCGCGCCTCGCCTGGGCGCCCCACGAGAGCGTCTTCCTGCTGCTCACGGTGCCCTGGCTCACACGCTCCATCGACTACGTCAACCTCGCCCACCGCAACCAGGCGGGGATCGGCGACCTCGAGCTCCACGCCCGCGTCTTTCTTTTCCAAGATCGGGAGTACGCGCCGCGGCACCTGGTGTCTGCGCTCACCGGCGTCCGCCTCCCCACCTCGCCCTTCCAGCGGGACGGCAGCGGGCGCAGCCTCCCGCTGGAGCTGCAGTCGGGAACCGGCTCCTTCGATCCCAGCCTGGGCCTCGCCTACACCTGGTTCGATTTCCCCTGGTCGGTGTACGCCAGCGCCCGAGGCACCGTTCCCACCAGCGGCTTCGAATCCACGCGGGCGAGCCGCTCCCTGGGCCTCACGCTGGCCGGACAACACCAGCTCTTCGACTCCCTGGGAGTCCGGGCCGGCGTCGACGCCCGCGTCGACGGAACCTCCCTCGAGGAGACCGGGCCCTCCCCCGACTCCGGCGGCTGGATCGCCTTCGGGTCCGTGGAGCTGCTATGGAGTCCGGTGACGGATCTCGTCTTCTTCGGCTCGGCGCGCCTTCCGGCATGGAACGCGCTCAGCGGACACCACACGGAGGGTCCGATCTTCGGTGCGGGCGTCGCCTACGATCTCTGAGCTCCAGCCGCCTCCAGCCGCGGCAGCAGGCTCGTCCGGCGAGTCGGGCGTGCCGGCGGTCTCGAGGCGGGAGCCTCCCTCGGCCCCTGCCCTCGGCCTCGCGTGGCTCCTTCGCCTTCGCTGGGGCGCAGGCGCGTGTCAGCTCGCCGTCCTGGCCGCGGGCTCCTTCTTCTTCGGAAGGCCCGACGCCCTCCCCTGGCTCGCGGCGCTCATCGGCCTGACCTTCGCCACCAACGCGGGGCTCTCGCTCTGGCATCGGCGCGCGCACAGCGGTTCGCGGGCGATCGTCGCCGGCGTACTCCTCCTCGACACCCTCCTCCTCACCGGGCTGCTCCAGCTCTCGGGAGGAGCCGCCAACCCCTTCTCCGTCTTCTACCTCGTGCACGTGGCCCTCGCGGCCGTCCTCCTCGACACCCGCGGTGCGCTCCTCCTCTCGCTCGCGACCAGCTCGAGTTTCGCCAGCCTCTTCCTCTTCCCGGGGCCCCACGATCCACACGCGCACCATGGCGCGGACTTCTCCGTGCACCTTCACGGAATGTGGATCTCCTACACACTCGCCGCGTGCTTCGTCGGCTACTTCGTCGCCCGGATGGCCCGCGCCCTCGAGCGGCGGGAGCGCGAGCTCGAGGCTCTGCAGCGCCAGGCCGCCCGGGCCGAGAGGCTCGCATCGCTCAGCACCCTTGCCGCGGGCGCCGCCCACGAGCTCGGCACGCCCCTCGGAACCATCGCCATCGTGGCCGGAGAGCTAGAACGGGCCTGTGGCCGCCCCCTCGACGCCGCGGCGATCCGGGAGGACGCGACGCTCCTGCGCAGCGAGGCCGAGCGCTGCAGGCGGATCCTCGATCGCATGGCGGCCGACGCCGGGAGCAGCCGAGGCGAGAGGCCCCGTCCGATCGAAGCCGGCGCGATCCTGGAGCGACTCGCGGCGGACCTCGGCCGCGACGTCGCAGCTTCCGTGCGGATCCACGAGCCCTCCGGAAAGGTCTCCGTAGTCGCTCCGCCTCACGCCCTGGTCCAGGCGCTGGCCAACCTCGTCCGAAATGGCCTCGACGCCGCCGCCGAAGCGGGCACCGGCTCCGTCGCCGATGCCGTCTCGGTCCGCGTCGAAGAAGCCGATGGACTCGTGCTCTTCCGGGTCGCCGATCGGGGCCGCGGGATCGCCGCCGAGCACGTCTCACGCCTGGGAGAACCCTTCTTCACCACGAAGGCACCTGGCGCCGGCATGGGCCTCGGCCTCTTCCTCGTGCAGGACCTCGCCGATCGCTGCGGCGGCTCGCTCGAGATCGAGAGCCGCCCCGGCGAGGGCGCGACCTTCGTCCTCGGCTTCCCCGGAGGGCCGGCATGAAGACCAGCGTCCTCGTGGTCGACGACGACGAGATCTTCCGCAACCGCCTCGCTCGCGCCCTCACGGAGCGCGGCCTCGAGGTCCGGACCGCCGGCGACGGCGAGGAGGCGCTCCGCCTCGCGCGGGAGGAGAGCCCGGAGCAGGCCATCGTCGACCTGCGCATGCCCGGCATCTCGGGCCTCGACGTGGTTCGCGGCCTCCACGAAATCGATCCCTCCACCCGGATCCTCGTCCTCACGGGCTACGGGAGCATCGCCACCGCCGTCGCGGCCGTCCGCCTCGGTGCGGTCGACTACCTCGCCAAGCCCGCCGACGTGGAGCAGATCCGAGCGGCCCTCGACGGCATCCAGGCGGACGACGCCGCACCTCCCGGCGACATCCCCAGCCTCGCCCGTGTCGAGTGGGAACACATCCAGCGCGTGCTCCACGACTGCGGCGGTAACGTCTCCCACGCAGCGAAGGCGCTCGGCATCCACCGCCGCTCCCTCCAGCGCAAGCTCGCCAAGAACCCCGTCCTCCGCTGATCGACGGCCCTCGTAGGGCCAGCGAGCCTGCGGATTCCTTGAAATGGGAGAAGACGCCGAGGGCTAATTGATCGGGAGGCCGGTGATCCGCGCGATCGCGGCGGCCGCGAGCTCGGACTCCGCCGCAGGCCTGGCCCCGAAGCGGATCAGGCCCTCCTCATGGACGAGCACGATCTCGGCGAGGCCGCCTCGGCGCGTGAGCTTCAGCGAGCGGAGGCGGTCGAACGCGACCTCGGCGCCCTGAGGGAGGAAGATCCGCTGCTCGGCGGCGTCGACGGCGATCCGGCCCTTCGCTAGGCCCATGCGGACGATGTGGAGCGCGCAGATCACCGCGAAGTCCCCGGTGGCCGCGATCCCCCAGGCCAGCGGCTCGAACTTCGGCTCACGCAGGAGGATCGCCACGGTGAACCCGACGATCGCCAGGCTGGTCACGACGAACGCGGCGAGCAGACGCCAGCGGTCCGCGGGCCGGAAGACCACGCGGAAGCCGTCGTCCGCATCGAAGACGTAGCGGCCTCCCTGGACGAGGGGCTCGTCGACGGAGCCGGGCTCAACGACGCTGGTGCGCTCCCGAGGCCGCTCCTGCCGGCTCGGCGAGCCGGCAGCCGATGACGATCGCCCGCCGCCCAAGGCGCTAGATCCGCTCGAGGCGCGAGAGCTTCAGGCACCGATCGAGCCAGAGGTTGGCGATCTTCTCCTGCACGCCGTTCGCGCGGAGACGCGACGCCAGGAACGGGAAGTCGACCTCGTCGAGCTTCTGATCCTGGTTCATGCAGGTGAAGACGATCCGCTCCTTGCCGTCCGGCCCTACCTGGCGCTGGAGGCACTGGGCGCAGATCTCCTTCATCATGCACTGCATCGGCGAGTTGATGGAGCCGATGGCCTCGTGGGTCTCCTTGAGGTATGGCGCGAGCGCGCCCTTCCGCAGGGCCTTCACGGCGGCCATCATCCGGTCGGAGCCGATGGCGATGATCCGATCGATGTCGGTCATGGGCACCAGCGACTCGCCGAGCTCGCCGCGGGTGTAGGCCATCATCGCCTCGCAGATGTTGCCGACGAAGGACCGATCCTGCGGCCGGCGCGGCGCGATCGCGGGCTCGCGATCGGTGGCCCAGATCACCTGGTCGGTGGCGGCCTCGATCTCGTCCTGCTTGAAGACGTCGTCCGGGTTCCGGTAGCCGGCGAAGTAGAGCACCCGGTTGCCGTTCTCCTTGAGCGCCTTGGCGATGGAGAAGAGCACTGCGTTGCCGAGGCCGCCGCCGGCCAGGAGCACGCTCTCGCCGGAGGGGATCTCGGTGGGGGCGCCGGTGGGTCCCATGCAGACCACCTCTTCGCCCGGGCGGAGCGCGGCCACGAGGCGCGAGGAACCGCCCATCTCGAGGACGATCAAAGACAGGAGGCCCTTCTCCTTGTCGACCCACGCGCCCGTGAGGGCGAGGCCCTCGGTGAGGAGCCGGGTCCCGTCGACGACGGGCGCGCGGCTCTCGAAGGCCTGGAGCCGGTAGAACTGGCCGGGGTTGAAGTGCTCGGCGGCGAGGGGCGCCTTCACCACCACCTCGACGATGGTCGGCGTGAGCCGG
Source organism: Vulgatibacter incomptus (assembly GCF_001263175.1). Classification (GTDB taxonomy): domain Bacteria; phylum Myxococcota; class Myxococcia; order Myxococcales; family Vulgatibacteraceae; genus Vulgatibacter; species Vulgatibacter incomptus. The sequence continues at coordinate 2,021,005 of NZ_CP012332.1, forward strand.
CGCACCTCGACGACCTTCGCGCGCAGCGCCTCGTCGAGGCGCGAGCGGAAGCTCTCCCAGGCGTGATCCCGCAGCGGCTGGTCCTCGGCCCGAAGGCCCGCGACCTCGTCCTCGAAGAGGCCGGCCACGAAGACGTGCCCGTCCTTGGCGGAGGCCATCGCCTTCACCACCGAACCCGCGTACTGGGGGTGGTTGTCGCCGTAGAACGACACGCAGCGTGTCTTGTCCGGAGACAGGTACGAGGTGAAGAAGCCGGCGTCCTGCGAGAGGTCCCGGTGGGCCTCCGCCTCTGCGAGCTCGATGGTGCCGTCGGCGAGCCGTTTCGCGCTGTAGCCCTGGAAGTACTGGCCCCAGCGATCGAGGCGGAACGAGCCTTCGTATTCCCGCTCGTAGGTGACGTTGGGCGAGGTGCCCGCCGCGACGCAGACGGTCCGGGCGGGGAGCTCGACGAGCTCACCGGAGGCGAGCCACTTGCCGTCGACGAGCTTCTGCCTCTCGAAGATCACGGAGCGGACCGCGCCCTGGTCGTCGGAGACGGCCTCCTTCGGGTCCATGTACTCGACGAAGTGGATGCCTTCCTCGAGGCCCTTCTCCACCTCCTCGTGGTTGAGGCGGTAGGCGGGGGCGTCCTGCATGCGCTTGCGGTAGACGAGGCTGACCCCGCCCCATTGCTGCACCAGGCCCGCGAAGTTGGGCTCCTCGCCGGCGGCCCGCGCCCGCACCCTCTCGGCCCGTACGGCGCGGCCGTGCTCGAGGAACTCGGCGAGGACCTCCCGCTCCTCCGCGTCGAAGACCTTCTCGGCGAGGACGCCGAGCTCGGCCTGGAGCTTCTCCCAGCGGTCGAGGGTCTTCTCCACCTGGATCGGGTAGTAGGCCGCAAGCTCGGTGGCGGTGTCGACGCCGGTGAGGCCGCCGCCGATCACGAGCGCCGGCAGGCGCACCTGCAGCGACGCCATGGAGTCGCGCTTGAAGGCGCCGGAGAGCTGGAGCGCCATGAGGAAATCGGACGCCTGGCGGATACCGCGCAGGAGGCCGTTCTTCATCCGCACCAGCGTCGGACGCCCGGCGCCCGCCGCGATCGCCACGTGGTCGAAGCCGTAACCCCAGGCGTCGTCCAGCGTGAGCGTGCCGCCGAAGCGCACGCCGCCGTAGGCCGCGAAGCCCCTGCGACGGGCGAGGTTCAGGTAGAGCGCCGTGAGGAAGTTCTTGTCCCAGCGGACGGTGATTCCGTACTCGGACACACCGCCGAAGCCGTTCACGACGCGCTGGTCGAGCTCGTCGCGGAGCTCCTCGAAGTCGCGGATCGGCGCGTCCAGGAAGCGCTCGGGGAGCGGTTCGACCTTGAGCCCCTCCACCGCCACCACGCCGAAGCCCTCGTTGAGGAGGTGATGCGCCAGCGTGTAGCCGGCGGGGCCAAGGCCCACCACCAGCACCTTCTTGCCGTTGTGCGGCAGCGCATACGGACGGCGCAGATTCACCGGATTCCAGCGGGTGAGCAGCGACCAGATCTCGTAGCCCCAGGGCATCGAGAGCACGTCCCGCAGGTTCGAGGTCTCGACCAGCGGGATGTTCACCGGCTCCTGCGTCTGGAAGATGCAGCCCTTCATGCAGTCGTTGCAGATCCGGTGGCCGGTGCCCGGCGACATCGGATTGTTGATCGACACCATCGCCAGGGCCGCGATGGAGTCGCCCCGCGCCTTGAGGACGTGCCCCTCGGAGATGTGCTCCTCGAGCGGGCAGCCGTGCAGGTCGATGGCGAGGGAGTTCTTCTTGAAGCCGCCGGCCTTGTCGTGGAAGCCCTTGGAGCAGGAGTCCTTCCCGCGCTCGTGGCAGAGCAGGCAGTAGTCGACCTCGGAGCGGACCTGCCTCGAGGTGGCGCCGCCGTCCGTGAGGCGGAAGCCGTCCCGGCGCCGCAGCTCGTGGGAGGCGGACACCTCCGGGATCAGCGGGAGCGGGCGCTTCACGTGCACCAGCTCCTCGTAGGTGGTCTTCTTGGGCAGCTTGTAGCTGGACCAGCCGCGGATCTGCTCCTTCCCCTCGGGGTGGAGCGAGCGCGCGAAGCACCAGCGATCCAGGAGGGTCAGCGCGTTGCGGACGAGCTGGCCGTCGCCCTCGATGCCGTCCACGTCGGCGCCGCCCTCGACGAGACCGCCCAGGAGCCCGCTCGCCTTCGCCGCTTCACGCAGCGCGGCGCACCGTTCGGCGAAGGCCGCCGGGAGCTGATCCGCCGTGGGAGCCGGCCGCCGGTCGTAGAGCTTCTGCAGGTCGAGGAGCTCGCAGATCGGGAGCGAGAGCGCGCGCTCGGCGTCCTGCGCCTCGCCGATGCCCGGCGCCAGGAAGCCGAGGAGCGCCGCCGCGGCAGCGTCGAGGGCGGGAAATTCCGCCGCCTCGGGCCGGTCGGGGGCGCCGCGTCGGAAGACGCGCTTCACCATGAACTCGTTCTTGAAGCGGAAGACCGGGCCTTCGGCGCCCGCCGCCTCGCGCTGCTCACGCCGCTGGTCTTCGACGCCGAAGAGCCGGGCCACGAAGGAGCCCACGTGCTCTGCGACCTCGATCAGGAGATCCGAGGCGCCGGGCGCCTGATCGCCGTTGGCCGAGAGCCGGATGGCGTCGAAGCGGGCCGCGAGCTCGGGCGCGTTGTGGACGAGCAGGGCGAGGAAGGCGCGGTGGAGCCGCGCGAGTCCCGCAGGCTCGTGGAGGTCGGAGTATGCAAAGCCCGGAATGCCCAGCGTGGGGATCCGGGAGTCGTCACGTCGAGCAACCGGGGATGTCATCGAATCTCTTGGTCCGGGCGAAAAAAAGCGCCTCACGCCGGCAGGGAAATCGGCCCAAAGGGCTGCGAAATTCCCCGCCGCGTCGGCGGCCTATATAACGGCCGGCACTCGAGGGCAATCGAGATGCCGGCCGCTCGTCACCCTGCTTCGATCAGGTGGGAGGCGAGAAGACGAAGGGATAGGTCACCGATGCGGTGCCCCCGCCCTTCGGTGGCGGGAACTGCCAGCTCCGGAACCGGGCCGCGATGCAGCTCTCCACCTGCGCGTTGCCCATGGTGCTGTTCGTGACCTGGGCGAAGGGCACCGTGCCGTCCCCGGAGATCGTGAACTTCACCTGGATGCGGCCGGAGAGCTTCGGGTTCCGGATCAGCTCGTTCTCGTAGCAGTAGCGGATCTGCGCGCGGTGGGAGTTGATCACCCGGCGGACGAGCTCCTTGTCGTAGCCGACCACGATGGCGGAGCTGGAGTCGATGGTGACGTCGCTGCCGCCCTTCTGCCCGAGGCCGCCCATGCCCTTGCCGTAGTCGCCGAGGCCGCCACCGCGGCCCTTGGTGCCCACGTCGCCGACGCCGATGGTGGTCCCCTGCCCGCCTCCGCCGAGGCCCGTGCCCTTGAGGCCCAGGCCACCGAAGCCGTGGGCGTCGCCGACGCCCTGGCCGGTGATCCCGCCGATCGCGCCCTTGAGGTCGCCGCCCAGGCCGGCCTTGCCGACGATGGTCGAGAGGCCTGCGTTGCTGCCGCTTCCCAGCATCGCGAGGAGGCCCTGGTTCTTCACGACCTCCTTGTCGTCCGGCTTGATGGCGCGGGGCGCCGAGCGCGTGTTCCGCTCGGGCGCGTCCTGCTTGCCCATCTTCCCCTCATCGCCGCGGGCGCGCTCCGCCTTCTCGCCCGAGTCGGGCGCCTTGAGCTTCAGCTTCTCGAGGAAGGGGTTCTGGCGCTGCTCGGGGGGCGTGAGGAGCAGCTTGGTCAGGCGGGCCTGGTTGGAGAAGAGGTCGTCGGCGGTGACGTCCACGTCGCGCGCGCTGTTCGCGAAGCCGATGATGCTCGCGCCGAAGATGGCGAACACGGCCAGCAAGAGATTCACGAACTTGTAGTCAATCTGCGCCGACCACTGGGTCGGGAGGGGCTTCACCTTCGGACGGAAGCAGAGCTCGGCGCGGATGTTCCCGAGGTCGACCCAGGCGGCGCCGTCCTCCGGGAGCTCGACCTCCATCAGCCCTTCGCCTGCCGGCCGCGCCTTGCGGGCACGGGCGAGATCGGACAGGCGCTCCACCTTGCCGTCGCGGAGGAGCTCGCCGTCCATCGAGGAATCGAAGCGCACGTACCACGCGCCATCGACCCGGCGGGCCAGGGGGAACGGATTGGTCGAGAGGTTCGGAGCCTCCAGAGCGAAGGTCGCGTCTTTCGCGTCGCCGACGGAGACGGTCTCGTCCCCGTCGAAGCTGCCGACGGCGAGCTGCTTGTCGCCCCAGAAGAACCGGGCGTCCAGGGCCAGGGCCCTCGAGCCCGCACCCTTGGGCCAGGGATTCGGCATCGACGAGGTGCGCGCCGCTGCCCCGCCCTTCGGCCAGGGGTTCGGCGTCGACGACGGTCGGGCTGTCGGCGGCGTCGGTTCCGGACCGGAAGCGCGGACGGCGGCGCGGAGCGGGATCCCGGCGGACGCAGGAATCGTCTGCCCATCCGAGCCCGTGCCGGCGCCAAGCGGAATCGGGGCCTCCTCCGCGACGCCAGCCGGCGCCGGCATCGCGACGGCCTCAGGCGCCCCGACGGGCGTGGCGGCCGGCGGTGCCTCAGCGATCGCGGGAGCCAGGGCCACCGGCACGGCCGCGGTGGCCACGGCGAGGCTGCCGATGGCGACCGCATTGGCAGCGGGCTGCTCCGAGCAGACCTCGAGCTCGATCCGCGTGTCGCCCACGAAGATCGAGTCGCCGGACGAGAGCGCCGCCTTGCTCACCCGCTTCCCGTTGACGAACGTGCCCTCCACCGAGCCCATGTCGATCACCGAGAAGCCGTCGGCGGCCACCTCGATCACCGCGTGGACGCGAGAGACGCGCTCGTCGTCGAGCGAGAGGTGCGCCGTCGCCAGCCGGCCGATCTTGATGATGTCGCGGTGGAATTCCTTGGTCGCGACGAGCTCCCCGCCCCGGAAGACGCGCAGCTTGAGTGGAATCGCCATGTTTCCCTCCAAAGGAGCGGCAGCGCCGCTCCTAGAGCTCTCCCACCGACTCCAGCACCTGGTCACGGAAGGTGTCACGAACCTTCACCAGGTTGGAGTGGGTGACCTTCCCCTTCGCGTCGACGAGCTCGCCGTCGGGCCGGGTGAGGTCACCCTGGATGGTGTCGTCCTCGAAATTGATCTCGGTGTGCTTCTCGTACTCCACCCGGTCCTCGGCTGAGGCCGCGAGGGGCGAGAGGAGCAGAAGGCCTGCGATCAGGCCGCCCATGCGCTTCATGGAACCTCCGGCGCGTCGCGCCGACGTCTCGTGGATCCCATCCATGACTAGAAATCGTCCTCGGGCTCGTCGGGATCGACGTCCGCCCTGACCGCCGGAGCGGCGGAGTTCGCCTGCGATGCCCGGGCGGGCTCGGCCTGCCGCTTCTCGACGACCGGGGCCGGGGCCGGGGCCGACCGCTCCTCGGCGGCGCCGTTCGCCGACGCGCCGCTCACCGCCTCCTGGACCGTCGCCTTCGCCTCGGCCTCCGCCCCGGCGCGGGCCTCCTCCTCCGCCGCCTTCATCTCGGCCTTCAGGTGCACGAGCTGCTCACACTCGCGCATGAGCCCGAACACGGGATGCCCGCCCGGCAGGTTGACCGCCGACCCCGAGATGAAGCGCCGGTAGAACGCCAGGGCCTCCTCCGGCTGATCCTTCGACCGGTGGAGGATCACCGCGATCGAGAACGCCGGCCTTGCGTCGTTCGAGTCGAGCTCCTGCGCCTTCGTGAAGGCCGCGAGCGCCTCGTCGATCTTTCCGGATCCGTAGAGCGCCGTGCCGAGGTCGAGCTGCGCGGCGGCGTTTTTCGGCTCCGCCTGGACGATCCCTTCGTAGAGAACTGCCGCCTCCTGGTAGCTGCGCCGCTCCAGCGAATCGCTGGCGAGCCGCGCCCGGGCCGGCAGGAAGTCGGCCTGGACCTCCAGCGCGCGCCGGTACTGGGCCAGGGCCCGCTCCTTCTCCCCCTTCTTCTCGAGGAGCTGGCCCATGAGCCAGGGCATCTCCGGATCCGTGGCGTCGAGCTCCGCCGCGCGCCGCGCGATGAGCCGCGCCACGTCGAGCTGGCCTCGCTCGGTGTGGACCCGAACGAGGACCTTCTGGGCCGTCAGGTTCTTCGGATCCCGCAGCAGCGCCTCCCGCGCGAGCTCCCTGGCCCGCTCGAGATCACCGGCGGCAAGGAAGAGCGAGGCGAGGCGCGCCCTTGCGCCGGCGTGCTCCGGGTACACCCGGAGGATGGCCTTGTATTGCTCGGCAGCCGCCTGCGGATCCCCGCCGCGCTCCAACAGGAGGCCGAGGTTCTCGCGAGCGACGAAGAGCGAGGGCTTGGCCTCGAGCGCCGCGGCGTAGCGCTTCTTCGCGGCGTCGGGCTTTCCTCGCCGCTCGTCGATCACGCCCAGGTTGAAATGCGCCTCGGCGAGGGTGTCGTCCTCGTCGAGCACGGCCTCGAACTTGCGGGCGAGGAGGTCCCAGTCCACGACCTTGAGCGTCTTGCCCTCGTCGTAGGCGCGGACCGCGTCGTCGAACTTGCGCTTCGCCGCCGGCGAGCGCTCCTCGCCGCCCTTGGCCAGGCCATCGCCGACACCAGCCTTCGAGCCCGAAGTCGTCGAGCAGGCGCCCGTGCCCAACAGCGCGGCCGCCGCGAGGATCGTCGCCGCGAGCCTCGCGGCGCTCCCGCCGCCCGGTCGCCGGGCGAGCGACGCCTTGGAGGCCGCCTCTTCGCGGATCATGGTCCTAGAGCAGATCGTCGTCATCGAGGTCGTCCTGGTTCTGCCTGGGGGCGAGCGGGGCCTCCTTCTCGCCAGAGATCAGCGAAGGTCGGCTGGAGCGCTGGGGAGCCACGTCCGGCTCCGGGCTCCTGCTCGGGACTCGCTCCTCCACCACCGCGGGCACCTTGGCGTCCTTGGGAGGAGGAGGCGGAATCGGCTGGATCGAGGCGAGGATCCCGTTGCCGCGCGCCTGGGTCGACGCCGGGACCACCCGGGCGATCTCGCCGAGGAGCGGCGGGAAGCGATGCGGCGCCCACTGCTCGAGGAGCCCGCGGGCCTCGGCCGAGCACTCGTTGTCCTGCTCGAGCTCGCGGCTCTTCTCCACGGCGGTGGCCAGCGCTTCCTGCGCCTTCTCTTCGATCGGATTCGCCTGCTCCGCGAGGGCGGAGCGGTAGAGGTCGACCTGCTCTTCCGTGAGGCCCCTCGGGATCGGAGCGTCATAGAGGGTCTGCGCGAACTCGTGGTAGGCGAGGCCGATCCGGGTGAGGCCGCAGAGCGCGGGCCCGGGGATCTTGAATCCCACCGTCTCCGTGTAGCGCTTCTGCACCTCGAGGAGGCCCGCGGCCTTGGCCTTGAGACGCTCCGCCATCGCCTGCTCCGGGAGGCGCAGCTTGATCTTCGCGAAGTCCTTCCAGAGCGGCTCCGCGAGCAGGTAGTGCGCCGTCGCGACGCCCTCCATGGCGTTCCCCGGCTCGGTGGACAGCGAGCGCTGCACGGCCTTGGGGAGGATCCGGTAGGTGTTCCAGATCTTCTCGTAGGTCTTCTGCGCCTGCCATTTCTGGCCGCGCGCGTCCTGGATCTTCGCGATCCGGTACCAGGCGAGGAGCTTCTTGCCGGGATTCCGGCCGTACTCCTTCTCGTAGAGCTCGAGCTGGCGGACCGCCTGCGGATACGCGCCCGCCCTCTCGTGGAGGTCGGCGATCGACAGGAAGATTGCCTCGGCGTCGGCGGCCTTCGGCCAGAGGTCCAGGTACTTCTCCCGATTCTTCTGCGCCCGGCGGAAGTCGCCGAGGGCCTCGCGGAAGATGCCGGCGTTGAAGAGCGCGGCCTTCGCCTTCTCCTCCTCGAACTCGGGTCCAGGCTTCGGCGGCGGCTGCGCCTTCGCTCCACGCCTTGCCGGCGCCGGCGGGCGCTGGCGCTCGTAGCCTGCGGCGTAGGCCTCGTACCCGGTCGCCGCGCGATCGAGCTCGCCGATCTCCTCGAAGACCGAGGCGTTCAGGAAGATCGCCATCGGCGTCATCTTCGACTGCGGGTAGTCCCGCACCAGGCGGTCGCGGGTGGCGAGGGCGTCCTCGATGCGGCCGGCCTTGTAGTAGTCCACCGAGGCGTTGAAGAGGGCCTCGCCTGCGAGCTCGCTCCGGGGCCAGGCGGAGACGAAGGAGAGGTAGCGATCGCCGGCGTCTCCGTATCGCTCCTCCTTCTCGAGGAGCGCCACGAGCTTGAACGAGTTCCTCTCGATGATCCGCTCGAGCTCGAGCTTGAACGGGCCCTTGGCGAGGCGCGGCTCCGAGTGGAAGCGCTTCGCCCACTCGTCGATCTTCTCGTAGTCGCCCAGCAGGTTGAACACGTCGAGGACGAGGTTCGCGCTGTACTCCGCGAGCTCGTTCTCCGGGTGCTCCAGCGCGATCTCCGAGAACCGGGCCACCGCGCCTTCGAAGTGGTTGTAGCGGTACTGGATCTGGGCGGCCCTGTAGGCCACCTCCACCCGCTTCTTCCCGTTCGGGACGTACTTCAGGTAGTTCTCGCAGGCCGTGAGGAGAGCCTGCTTGGGCGCGGGGATCGGCAGCGGGTTCTTCGGATCCGCGCCTTCGGGCAGGGGCTCGTCACCGAGCTTCTTCACCACCTCGTCGTTCGAGAAGATCGCACCTTCGAGGGCCTGCACCATCCACTTGCCCGGCGCCTCGCCCTTCTCGATCCGCTCGACGTCCAGCTGCACCACCTTCGAATAGGTGTCCGCCGCGAACTCGTAGTTGTGGAGCTGATCGTAGAGTAGCTCCGCGTGGTAGAAGCGCAGGCTGTAGGCCTTCTCCGAGTCCGGGAAGATCGCGAAGTAGTCGCCGTAGACCTCGCTGGCGAAGGCATACGTCTCTTCGTCGCGGGTCTTCTTCCCCTCGTTGTGCCAGACCACCGCGAGGTTCGAGAGGGTCCGCTCGCTGAGCTTGCGGGCGGAATCGAGGGTCGCCCGATCCTCGTCGGTCTGAATCGCCCCGCTCTGCTCGACGTCCTGGAAGATCTTCACCAGCAGGCGAGCCTGCTCCACCGTGATCCGCTTGTTGCCGACGCGCATCACCGCGTCGACGATCCGGGCCTGGAAGAACGGCGCCTCCGGGGAGAGCGGCCTCTCGCGGATCAGCTGCCGGTAGACGAGCACCGCCTCCTTGTCCTTGCCGTCGTCGTAGTAGAGGCCGGCGAGGCTCTTGAGCATCGACCACCAGTTCTCGTCGCCGCCCACCTGGAGGAAGGCCGGCTTCGCCTGGGTGGGATCGCCGTAGCGCGAGTAGGCGAGCACGTAGTCCTTGCGCGCCTCTCGGATCAGGGCGGTCTTGTTGTCGCCGGCGACGTTGCTCGCCAGCTCGCCATAGAAGACGGTCGCCTTGAACTTGTCGGCCGCGGCGGGGAAGTCGCCCAGGTTGTAGTGGCACCAGCCCTGCTTGTAGATTGCGAAGCCGTAGACCTTCGACTCGGTGAAGCTCGACGCCTTCACGTAGGCCTCGAGGGCCTTCTGGAGCATGTCGCGCTTGCCGTCCGAGTTGTTGAAGTACCATTCACCGTAGGCGAGATACGCGTCGGGGACGAACCGCGACTGGGGGAAGCGGGTGATCAACGCCTTGTAGGCGCCCAGCGCGTCCTGCTCCTTCCCCGATTCCCAGAGGTTGTGGCCGAGGTAGAAGAGGACCTCGTCGACCCGCGAATAATCGGGGAACTGCTGGATCAGCTCCTTGTACCGGGCGATCGCCGCGTCCTGGTACTGGTTGCTCTTGTCCTGGAAGGCCTTGCGATCCGCCTCCGCACCGGCGTCGCAACCCGGCTCCTTCGTCTCCTTGCAGCGCGCGACCCGATCGTCCTGCCGGTTGGCCTCGAAGAACCAGTAGCGCGACTCCTCCCACGAGAGCTCCGCCAGGCGGAAGAGGAGGTCGGGCTTCTCCTGGGAGTCCTCGTTGAGGTCGACCATCTGCTCGAGCGTCCTCATCAGCTCGGCGCGCTTGCCCTTGAGCTGGAGCTCGACGCTGAAGCGGAAGGTGTCGTAGCCGAGGTTCGGCCGCTCCTCCTCCGCCTTCTCCACCTTGGCCCGCGTGATGTCGCCGGCGAGCTCCACCGAGGGGCCGCCGGAGTCCGTCTTCCGGCCGAGATCGGGAGCCTTTCCACCGGTCGCCGCCATTGCCACGGCGGGGACGAGGGCCAGCACCCACGCGGCCGATCGCATCAGACGCATCCTCATCTCCCCTTGCAGCCCTTGGTCAGGGTGTACTGGTAGGTGCCGAGCTCGTCGCGCCAGAACTCGCCCTCGTAGGGCCAGTACACGTGCTCGTCGTCCACCGCGGTGGAGTACTTGTAGTTCTCGATCGGGGAGACACGCTTGCCCTTGCTGAGCGACGCCTCGAGGACGTCCTTCTCGCTCGTGCCGATCTCCGCCTTGATCGCGAGGGCCCGGTAGTTGAGCGACGCGAGCTCCTTGCGCTCCTTCTCGAGCTTGCGCTTGGCGTAGAAGCCCGCCTTCCGCTGGAGCTCCACGCGCTGGGCGTCGAGGTCCGCGATCAGGCTCTTCGCGAGGCCGGAGAAGCGGAAGAGCTCCCGGCGCGAGGCGATCCCGTCCAGCTCGCCCTCGAGCTCGAGGATCGAGTCGTTCAGGTGCCGGAGCTCCTTGTCCGAGAGCGCGAGCTTAAGGATGCCCTGGAGCATCCGGTTCGTCTCTCCGCCCTTCTCGTCCTTCTGCAGGTCGGCGAGGACGCCGTAGTAGTCCTGCGGCGTGGAGAACGGGCGGGCCAGGATCTTCTCGAGCTCCGCGTAGAGCGAGTAGTAGCGGGCCCGGAACTCCTCGACGATCCGGTTGGCCTCCGGGTAGCGGCAGTTCTCGTAGTAGATCACCGACTGGAGCACCATCGCCTCGGGGAAGTACTCGTCCCGGAAGAACGGCGACTGGAGCGTGATCATGTTCCCGAGGGCCTGCTCGTTCTCGCCGAGGCGGAAGTGGGCCCACGACGCCTCGTAGAGCGACTGGAGCCACTGCTCGCTGCCTCGGGCGATCCGGCTGTAATAGAAGGCCGCGAAGCGGTTCTGGCCGTGCTCGTAGTGGATGCGCGCGAGCTGCATCAGCGCCTGCTCACGGAGCTGGGTGTCGACGACGCCGCCCCTGCGCGGGTTCAGGGCGCGGACCACGTCCTTGAACGCCTCGAGTGCAGGCGTGAACTTCCCGTTCACGTAGAGCGTAAGGCCGTCGAGGTAGCGGGCCTTCGCGTTAAAGCGCGACCCCCGCGGCACCATCGCGAGGAGCCTGCGCGCCTCGTCGAAGCTCTCCTGCGCCTGCTGGAGGTGTCCGCGCTTCGCGGCCTCGTCCACGCCCTGAGCGGCGTCGAGCAGGGCCTTGCCGCGCACGAAGTTGTACTTGGCGAGGAGGTAGCGGTACTCGTCCCGGTACTTCTCAGGGAACTCGACCCCGGCGAATCGGGCGATCTCGTCGAGGACCACCGTCTGGTTCGTCGCCTTGTGGGCGATGAAGAAGAGCCACTCGAGGCTCGTGGCGAAGTACGGATGCGCTTCGCCGCGGTCCAGGATCCGCCGGAACACCGAGAGGGACGAGTGGTACATCCCCAGGCGGTAGAGCGACTTGCCCAGGAGGTACTCCGCCTGGGGGTGCTGATCCGCCGCGGTCGGGTCCTGGAGGATCTCGTGGAAACCGAGGGCCGCCGTCTCGAAGCTCTTCTCCTGGAAGAGCCTCATCGCGGCGTCGAGCTTCTGCCGGTCGGCGGTCTTGCCGGTGACGTCGAAGCCCTCGAACGAGAGCGTCGGCGGGGGCCTCGTAGGCAGGGCCTTCGGCTGGGCCGGCGCCTCCGGAGCGGCCTGCACCGGAGGTGCTGCGGGGGCCGACTTGCGCGGCGGCGGCGGCGGCGCGCGCCGCTTGGGCTGCTGCTTCGGCGGGGCGCGCCGGGCGGGCGCCGGCTTCTTGGAGTCCGAGTCGTCCGAGAGATCGAGGCCCTCGAACGAGATCTGGGCGTGCACCGCCAGGGGCGAGGCGACGAGGAGAACGGCGGCCATCGCCGCCAGGACGTTGCGCATGAAGGGCTCCATGGGGCTCACGCGCCTCCCTGCCCAAGGAAGAAGGAGAGGCCGACGCCGAAGAGGAGCTGGTTCTGCGTGCTCTGCTCCTTCCCGGTCTTCCCCTGGATCTCCACGCGGTAGATCACGTCGCGGATCTCGAGGCGGAGGGCGGCCCAGCGCGACAGCACGTAGCGCTGACCGACGCCGAGGTGGATCTCCGGCAGGAACTTGGCCTCCACCTCGCTTCCGCCGGGGGGCGCGACCTTCGACTCGATCACGCCGGCACCTGCGAGGAAGTAGGTGTCGAAGTGGAGGACGCTCTCGGCCAGCACCGAGATCTTCCCGTAGAGCGGCGCCCACGATGCGTCGACGCCGGCGAGGATGCCGAAGTCTCCAGGTGCCCGGACCAGCTCCTCCTTGGTGGGCAGGCGGCAGCCCTGGCCGCTCGAGTCGCAGCGGGAGACCGCACCCGACGGGCTGCTCGTGGCCCAGGACGCGTTGAGGCCCAGCATCCACTTCTCGTCGAGGTGGTAGGCGTAGCGCAGCCCGAAGAGCGTCTTCGAGTAGAAGGGATCGCCCAGCGAGATCGCGATCGTCGGGGAGATCTCGTGGCGGCCGTCCTTCAGGAAGAGGTGGCCCGAGACCGGACGGATCCGCTCGTCGAGGTCGAGGTTCGTCTGCGGGGCGACGGCGTTCGACGCCTTGGCGTCCGCAGCCGCCTCCAGGGCGGCGTCGTCGTCGGCGCGGGCCGGCATGCCGAGGCCGCAGGCCAGCAGCACGAGGAGAACAGGGAAAAGGCGCACGGAGCGATGCATTACCGGGCCTCGTAGGAGAAGGAGGGGGGATCCAGAACGAGAGGCCGACGTTCAGCGTCAGCACCTTCTGGATCTCGGAGATCTGCCGGTCCTGGGGCCTGTCGGCGTAGAGGAGCTGCTTCACCCAGAACTGGAAGGCCATCCAGTCGGCCACCGCGAAGCGCTGTCCGACGCCGATGTCGACCGCCGGGTGCGCGCCGTCGCCCACCGGGTCGCCGGAGGTCTGGGACCACGCTGCGCCCACGCCCGTCATGAGGAAGAGGTCGTACTGGACGATGGTGTTGAACCAGGAGAGCTTGCCGTAGATCGGCGTCCACACGAAGTCGAGGCCCGCGTTCCAGTCGAGCTTGGAGGAGAGAAGGAGCGACTTCAGCTCCCGCTTCGCGATCCGCACGCTGTCGGTCTGCGAGATGCCGAACTTCTCATAGTGGAGCGAGAGCGCGAGCGAGTCCGCCAGGTGGTAGCTCGCCGAGATGCCGCCGCCGATCTTCGTATAGAACGCGTCGTTCAGCGACATCGCGAAGGTCGGCGCCACTTCGAGCCGCCCCTTCTTCAGGAAGTGCTTCCGCTGCACCGCCTTGACGCGATCGTCGACGACCGTCTCCGGCGCCGACTCGCGGATCCGGCCCCCCATCCGTTCGGCCAGCTCCTCCGCCGACACGGGCGGCGGCTGGCGGGGCGAGGCCGCCTCGTCGGCGCCATCGTCCGAGAGGTCGAGGCCGAGCTCCTGGGCGAGGGCCGGCGGGGCCATCACCAGGGCCAGGGCGAGCCCGATCGAGCGGATGGCCGCCGTTCGGAAGCCGACTCCCCTTCCGCGGGGCGCAATCCGGGATTCCGTCTTCATCACTCCCCGCTCTCGCCGCCGCTGCGACACTCGTGCTGACTCTTCACCAGAGGGGTCCTCCGGCGGGCGGCTGGGGCGCCGGGGGGGCCTTGCCCCGCGGAAGCTCTGCCGTTCCTCGCCATAGTCCAAAATCTTCAATGGCCGGATGCTACAGCGTGGATCGCGGATGGGCAAGGTTCCTGACCGCTTCTCCACATCGGGTGCGAGCATGTCGCAGATTGCCTCACCGCGGAATGAAGTCATCGCCCCAGTGCGGGAGCGATTCGCCTCTGGCTCGCGAAACGCGAATCTTTCGGAATCTTGAGCTTGCCCCTGGAGCTGTGCTACCGCTTGGCCATGCACCCTCGACTCTCGACCTCGATCCGCTGCGCTCTCGGTGGGCTCGCCGTGCTCCTCCTCTCCGCGGGCTCCTGCGTGGACACCGACATCGGCGCCCCCTGCCAGCTCCAGAAGGACCGCTTCGACGAGTCGCTCCCCGGTTGCCGCGGCGTGAGCCCCGACGACATCGCCCAGCACCCGGAGTGCTTCCACCCGACCGCCGGTGAGCTGAACCAGGGTAAGGCGAAGGACTACATCTCCTTCGGCGCCGCCGAGTGCGACAACCTCACCTGTGTGCGTTCGAGGGGGGAGCCCGACCTCGCCAGCGAGACGGAGCCGAGCGGCTACTGCTCCGGCGAGTGCATCAACGACCAGGACTGCGCCTCGGAGAACGGCAAGTTCAGCTGCCGCGCCCTCGTCTTCGACGACGAGTTCCTGCACTACCTCGCCGACACGCTCTCGCCCGAGGAGTACAACCGGTACCTCGGCCGTCTCGAGAACTCGAAGTTCTGCACCCGGGCGCAGTAGCTCCCCCGGCTACACGATTTCGCCTCGACGGAGGGCGCTGCCACCAGGCGGCGCCCTCTTCGTGTTTTCGAGGCGCATCCCCGCGCGGCAGAGTCGCCGGATGCCCGGCCCGGCGTTGCGCCAGTGGAAGCGGCGATCAGCGCCGGCCGGTGCCCCGGCTCAGGAGCTTCTCGGAGAGCGAGGCGCCGAGGTTCTCCACCAGCAGGCGCTCCATGGACTCTTCGGTGCTCCGGCGCTCCTCGTCGGAGGTGTAGACGAAGCGGATCCCCATGCCGGGGTCGGCCTCGCCCGAGCGCGCCCAGACCACCTCGCCGACGAGCTCGAAGGGGCTTGGCCGCGTCGGCACCGAGAGCGTGAAGCGGAAGAGCGTCCCGACCGCCAGCGGCTTCTCGGTGCGGATGAAGGTTCCGCCTCGCGAGATGTTCCGGGTGTAGTCGGAGAGGAAGGTATTGAGCCGCCGGTAGTTCACCTTCAGCTCGATCGGGATGCGGGCGTGGATGCGTCCGCCGTCGACGCGGCTCTCCGGCGTATGCTCGGCGAAGGCGCCGGCCGTCGCTTCGTCGGGCACGGGTGCCCGGTCGTCCGCCAGGGGGTCCGCTCGCCGATCGTCCGCCATGGTCGCGTGGGATCCTCGATCAGGTGAAGGCCGAGCATACACGACGCGGCAGGCCGCCGCGAAAAAGGGAGACGGGCGAATGGAGATGGGACCGGTAGCGGCCCGAGCGGTGGCTCTCTGCAGGCGCCCGAGGGTGCGCCTCGCGCTCGCGGCGTCGCTCGCCACGGGCGCGCTCTCGACGGCTCTGCCCCTCGCCCGGGTGCCCGGCTTCGAGTCGGCCCTGGCGGCGAACGTGGTGGTGGCGATCCTGGGCGGGATCCTCGGCGTGGCCTCGGCTCGGCAGGAACGGCAGCTGAGCACCGCGGGCCAGCGCGTACGCTTCGAGCCGAGTCCCTCCTCTCTCACCGCCGCCCTCCGCAGCACGTTCGCGGCCTTCCTGCCGGTCGCCGGGATCGTCGCCGCCTTCGCCTGCGCGGCGTCGATCGCGGGCCTCTTCGGACCCCACTGCTCGATCACCGCCGGCCTCGGCTGGTACCCGGTCCTGCCCCTGCCGTCCGCGCTGCTCTCCTGCGCCGTCGGCGTGCTCTGCGGCGCGCTCTTCAGCCGCCGATTCGCCCCGGGCCTCGCATTCGCCGGGATCCTCCTTCTCTCTCTCGTCGCGTCCGCCCTGCCCCTCGCGGTGGGTCCACAGGCCTTCCTCTACAACGCGCTGGCGGGCTACCTCCCCGGCCCCCTCTACGATGAGGTCGTGCGGATCGGCCCCGCGCTCCTCTGGTACCGGCTCCACACCCTCGTCCTCGCCGCCGCGGCGATCGGGGCCGGCGGCCTTGCCTGGGGCGGGAAGCCCGCGTTCCGTCCCGCGTCCATGGGCCTCCTGGCCGCGTCGCTCGCCCTCGCCTTCTGGGGCTTCTCGGCCCGGCACGAGCACGGATGGGAGCAGAGCGCGGCGAGCGTCGAGAACGCCCTCGGCGCCCGGCGCGAAGGCGCGCGCTGCACCGTCATCCTCCCTCGCGAGCTCGACCGCGCCGACGCGGCACGGTTCGTCGACGAGTGCGATCATCGGGTCGACGAGCTCGAAGCCTTCTTCGGCGTCCACGCCAGCAGGCCCACCGTCTTCCTCTACCGGAGCAAGGAGGAGAAGCGGCGCCTCACGGGCGCGGCGGGGACCCAGTTCGCCAAGCCCTGGCTCGGACAGATCCACGTGGAGAATCGGGGGTTCCCGCACCCGATACTGAAGCACGAGCTGGCACACCTGGTGGCAGGGCCGCTGGGCCGCGCGCCCTTCGACGTCGCCGCGTCGGCGTTCGGCCTCCTCCCGATCCAGGGCCTCGTCGAGGGAGCCGCGGTCGCCGCCGACTGGCCGCCTGGCGAGCTCTCCGTCCACGAGGAGGCGAAGGCGATGCGCGAGCTCGGCCTCGCGCCGCGCCTCGACCGGATCCTCTCCGCGACCGGCTTCTGGTCCGAGTCCGCGCCGCGCGCCTACACCTACGCCGGCTCCTTCGTTCGATGGCTCGTGGAGACGAGGGGCCCCGAGCGCTTCGGGAGGCTCTACCGCGACGGCGACTTCGAGGCGGCCTACGGCGCGCCGCTCGCGGCGTTGGTACACGAGTGGGAACGGCACCTCGACGAGCTGGAGCTCGCCGACGGCGCGCGGGCGCTGGCGGAGCTTCGCTTCCGGCGCCCCGCGATCTTCCGCCGGCCTTGTGCGCGCGAGGTCGCCGAGCTGTCGGCTGACGCCGGCGCCGCGCTCGCGTCGGGCGACGGCCTTCGCTCCGCCGAGCTCTACGGCCGCTGCGCCGCCCTGGATCCCGGCGATCCCACCTTCCTCCGGGCCCAGGCGGCCGCCTTCGCCTCAGCAGGGTCGTCGGCGCCGATCGAGTCTCTTCTGGACGTAGCCGAACGGCATCCCGCTCGCACCGCCCTCCTCCGAGCGAACCTGCTGGCTCTGTTGGGGGATGCCCGGGCGAAGTCCGGCGAGCTCTCGGCGGCCGCGTCCGCCTACGCCGAGGCCGCGAAGATCGAGGTGGACGCCGGCGCGCTTCGGACACTGACCGTGAAGCTCGAGGCCACCTCCGATCCCCGGATCGCCGCTGTCGTTCTTCCCTACCTCGACGTCGGCTCGGACACGAAGCTCCTGGCGATCCGCGAGCTCCTCACCGAGCGCCCCGACTTCCGCACCGGCTGGTACCTCGTGGGCCGGCGCCTCCAGCAGCGGGGAGAGGCCGCCGCCGCGCTGGATGCCCTCGATCGCGCTCTCGAGCCCGGCCTCCTTCCGGTCCTCTCGTTCGAGGCCGGGCGCCTTCGCGCCCTCGCCCTCATCGACCTGGGCCGCGCCGCAGAGGCCTGTCCCGCCCTCGAGCGGCTCGCGGAGGGCGGAACGGGCATCGAGCGCTCAACCGCCGCCGACCTTCACGGCCTATGCGTCCACCGGACAGATTCGAAGCCGGGCTTCGGCCACGCGGAGGCGGCCCCCGCCAGCGGCGAGCCCTGATTCATCCGGGAAAACCTTGAACGCGCTGCCGGCGGACTACGTGACGAGCGCACAAACGAACACGCCGGCCCGCGCTTGGAAGCGCGGCCGGCGTGCGGGTGAAGCTCAGTCTCTTCCGAAACTACCGGACGAGCTGCGTGGCCTCGGACTCCCAGACATCGGCGTACTTCTTCTGGCCGTTCTTCAGGAGGAGCTGCTTGACCTCCTGGATCGCGCCGGTGAGCTGCTCACGCGGGGCCTTCGAGTTGCGCCACTGGGTCAGCGCGGTCGCGTACTGCTGCATGCCTTCCTCCCACTCCTTCTTCTCGAAGCGGATGTTGGCGAGCTGCACGTAGACGGGCGGGTTGAACTCCCTGGCGCGGACGGCGATCTCGAGGACCTTCTGCGCCTCGTCGAGCTTCTTCTGGGCGACGAGCGCGCTGCCCTTCGCCAGGTAGGCGTCGGCGTTGGTCTCGTTCGCCTTGATGGCCTCGTCGAACTTCGCGATGGCCTTGTCGAGCTGACCGGCGGCAGCGAAGACCGCCCCGTACTTCAGGAAGTAGCGGTCGTCCTTCTTGAGCGGGAACTTCTCGAGGTAGGAGGTCGCCTTCGCGGCGTCGCCCGAGGCGATCAGGGCCTCGGCGGCGTCGAAGTAGAACGCGGCGACGTAGCGATCCGCCTCGATTGCCTTGTCGAAGGAGGCTGCTGCAGCGCCCGGGTTCTTGCGGGCCTCGGCGCGGGCCTTCGCTGCGAACGCCCACGCGAACGAGGGATCCACCTCGGCGGCCTTGGTGGCAGAGGCGATGGCCTGGTCGACCTTCTGCTCGAAGAGGCGGAGCTCGGCCTGGGCCGTCAGCGCGCGAGCCTTGAGGGCCGGCGTGAGGTCCGTGGCAGCGACCGCCCTCTCGATGGCCTCGGTGGCCTCCTTGATCTGCTCGCCGCGCATCAGGCGGGCGCGGGCGGAGCCGAGCTGGCTGCCGAAGTGCTCGGAGTTCGCGGTCAGGCCCTTCTGGAAGTACGCGAGGGCGTTCAGCGCGTCGCCCTCCTCCAGGTAGCTCTCACCGATGAGCTGGGCGAAGCGGGGGTTGCGCCAGTCGGCGTCGAACGCAGCCTTGAAGGCGCGCCGGGCGTCGTCGAGCTTGCCCTGGGCCCGCTGGGCCTGGCCGAGGGCCGCGTAGATCCGCGCGCCGCCGCCGCCCTTCTCGAGGACGTCCTTGGTGAGGAAGGTCTCGGCCTGGGAGGCCTTGCCGTCGAAGGTCTGGACCAGCGCCTCGGCCGAGTACTGCTCGGCGATGCCGGGGTTGGCCTTCATGGCCGCGGCGGTCTTGGCCTTCGCGTCGGCCTGCTTCGCGGCGACGTGGTTCTCGCCCCAGAGGATGGCGTCGGTCTCGGCGAGCGCGGCCAGCGAGTAGCCGTGGGAAGAGTCGTACTTCTCGATGACCTCCTTCAGCTTGGCCTCCGCCGCGGCGTAGTCGGCGGGGTTGTCCTTGAGGAGGAGGAGCTTCGCCTCCGCTGCGACCTTGTTCGCCGCCTTCGAGTTCTCGGTGCGGTGGAGGTACCAGTAGAACCCGCCACCGAGGATGACGGCGACCAGGACGACGTCCCGAACCATCCGACCGGCACCCTGCTTGCTCTTGCTGCCCGAATCCTTGTCGCTCATGCATCCTCCGGCGCTCTTACGTCGCCAGAAAATCGTGGCCCAAAAGTCGATTGGAAGCACGCTTGCATAGCAAGGCATTCGAACGAGTGTCAAGGAAGCACCTCCGGGATCCGACCGTGCGAGACCGGGGGAATACGTTGACAGACTGCGGGTTTGTGTGCGGTAACCGTCGGCTCCCCTGCGAAAGGTCTTCGAGACGTGAAGCGCTTGCTCCTCCTCCCACTCGCCGCGGTCCTCGCTCTTTCGGCCTGCACCACCCGCTACATCGGGCAGACCCGGATCGAAGACAACGAGGTGAACCGGGAAGTGCTCCGGGTGGTTGAGCAGTATCGGCGCGCAATCGAAGATCGGGACGCCCAGCGGGTCCTCGAGCTCACCGCCGACGACTTCTTCGAGGATCCGGGCACGCCGAACGATCCCTCCGACGACTACGACAAGGGGGGCCTTCGCCATCGCCTCGAGCAGACCTTCTCGAAGATGCAGGATCAGCGGCTCCGGATCGAGGCCCGCAAGGTGGAGCTGAGCAAGGACGGGAAACAGGCATTCGTGGAGTACCGCTTCGAGTTCCGCTACCGCCTCAACCTCGCCAACTCGACCGAATGGCGCGACGCGAGCGACCTGAACCGGGTCACGCTCAAGCGCGTCGACGGCGCCTGGAAGTTCGTCGCGGGGCTTTGACCTCCGCCTGGGGACCTCCACTTGGGAACGACCGAACAGGCAGCGGCCCTGCCGCCGACCGACGTCCCGGTCGTCCTCGTCGTCGACGACGATCGGGCCAACCTCGACTCGGTTTCCCGGATCTTCGAGAAGGAGGGGCTCTCGCCCCGCTCCGCGTACTCTGGCGAGGAGGCCCTCGCCGTCCTGCAGCGTGAGCGGATCGACGTCCTGATCACCGACTTGATGATGCCGGGGATCTCCGGCGCGGATCTCCTCCGCGCCTGCCGGAGCGTCTCGCCAGAGACCGAGGTGGTCCTGATGACCGCCCACGGCACGGTGGAGACCGCCGTCGAGGCGATGAAGGACGGCGCCTACGACTTCCTCACCAAGCCGCTGAAGAAGCACAACCTGGTCAAGAGCGTCCGCAAGGCCCTCGAGAAGCAGGAGCTGGTCAAGGAGAACCGGCGGCTGCGGGCTCGGGTAGCGCAGCTCTCCAAGACCGGCGGCCTGGTCGGCAACTCGCCCGCCTTCCGGGCGATCATGGACATCGCGAGGCAGGCGGCGCCCTCCTCCGCGACCATCCTCCTCCTCGGCGAGAGCGGCACCGGCAAGGAGCTCGTCGCCCGCGCCATCCATGACCTCTCGACCCGCGCCGACGCCCCCTTCGTCCCCCTGAACTGCGCCGCGATCCCGGAGTCGATCCTGGAGAGCGAGCTCTTCGGTTACGAAAAGGGCGCGTTCACCGGGGCCGCCGGCCGCAAGGAGGGCCGCTTCGAGAGGGCCCATCGCGGCACCCTCTTCCTCGACGAGGTCGGGGAGATGAGCCCGTCGGTGCAGGTCAAGCTCCTGCGCGCGATCCAGGAGGGAGAGATCGAGCGCCTCGGCGGAACGCAGGCCGTGAAGGTCGACGTCCGCCTGGTCGCGGCGACGAACCGGGACCTCGCCCAGGACGTGAAGGAGGGGCGGTTCCGGGAGGATCTCTACTACCGGCTGAACGTGGTGAAGATCGGGCTGCCCCCGCTCCGCGAGCGCCACGGCGACGTACCGCTCCTGTCGGACCACTTCCTGCGCGCCTTCTGCGAGAAGAACGGGAAGACGATCCTCGGCTTCACCAAGGCCGCGATGGAGGCGATGGAGCGCTACGGCTGGCCCGGGAACGTCCGCGAGCTCGAGAACGCGATCGAGCGGGCGGTCGTGCTCTCCCGCGGCGAGATCGTGGACCTCGTCGACCTGCCGGAGACGGTGCGGGGCGCGATGGACGGCGCCGCCGGCAGCCGCGCGATCGTGATCCCGATCGGCACCCCCATGGACGAGATCGAGCTGCGGGTGATCCACGAGACCCTGCGTGTCACGGGGGGCGACAAGACCCTCGCGGCCCAGCTCCTCGGCATCGCGACCCGGACGATCTACCGGAAGCTCGATCGCGAAAAGTCGGCCGCCGAGCTCGACTGATCCCACCCAAAAGTCCTCTTTTGTCAGCTGGTCGCAGTCGGCGCAGGCCGCCTTGCCAATTTGTCACGGCCCGCCCGATCGCCCGCTGGCCGAGCGCCGAATGGGAAGGCCACCTGAACCGTTTCCCTCGAAATTTCGCGGGTCGCCGCACCCGGGAGCGAGTGGCACGCTCGTTGCTACCCGTCGGGTTGGAATTCCATGGAGCTACTCTTTCGCAAATACTTCTGGACGCTGAACCTGGCCTTCCTGGCCGTGGCGGCCCTGCTCTGCGCGGGCATCGCCAACTCCTGGATCACGTCCAAGATCGCCCCCGGCCTCTCCTTCGGCTTCGACGTGCCCGTCCGCGCGCCGCCCCCGACCGCAGGCGGCCCCGCCAGGCTCCACCTCGAGACGACGGCGTCCTTCCTGGGGATCGTTCTCCCCAAGGACGAGCCCGTGGCGATCCCGCGTGAGCCGGTCTTCGACCCGAACGCCGCTCCCGTCCGGAGCTCCCTGCGGGTCAGCCTGATCGGAACGATGGTCGCCAACCGGCCGGAGTGGTCCCTCGCCACCATCCGCGACGACAACGCACGCGAGACCGGCGTCTACATGCCGGGCGATCGGCTGCTCGGCGCCGAGGTCCTCGAGATCGAGCGCCTCCGGGTGATCATCAAGAACGAGGGCCGCAAGGAGTACATCGCCCTCGGGGAGATCGGTCCGCCGCCTCCCCCGATGACGGCCGTCTCCGCCGTCCCGCCTGCCGTCTCCTCCGGTGGCGACGCGAACGTCCGGCAGATCGACGACAACAACTACGAGATCACCCGCGACGAGCTCGACAAGCAGCTCTCCAACCTCAACGCGATCGCGACGCAGGCCCGCATCGTCCCGTCGTTCAAGAACGGCGTCGCAAACGGCTTCAAGCTCTTCTCGATTCGACCGGGCTCGCTCTACTCGAAAATCGGGATCGAGAACGGCGACGTCATCCGAAAGATCAACGGCTTCGAGATCAACAGTCCCGAGAAGGCCCTCGAGCTCTACGCGAAGCTGAAGGAAAGCTCGAAGGTCGAGCTCGAGCTCGAACGCCGTGGGCAGGTCATCCCGAAATCCTACGTGATCCGCTGAAGCGATCACCTTCGCTACCTGGGCCCCTCCGCGGGACCCGATGGGCCCTCACGGCCGAGCGTTCGCCGAGAGTATCCAGAGCAGGACAGCCGATGCAGATCTTCCGCACCTACGCCACGACCGCCACCATCGCCGCCCTCCTGCTCGCTGCAGCGCCAGCCGCCGCACAGGTGCCCGTGCGCCCCTCCATCGGCAAGGAGCTCGACCGCCCCGGCCGGAACCGGCCGGCGATCGGGTCGCCCCAGTTCCAGCAGCGCGCCGCGGTGCAGGGAGCGGCCCAGCCTCCTGCTCCCGCCCAGGCGGCGCCGCCGCCGGCAGGGTCGCGACAGCCTCCGGCGACGCAGCCGCCGCGGCAGCAGCAGGCGCAGCAGCAGGGGCAGCAGGGGCAGCAGCAGGCACAGCAGGCGCCGTCCAAGGAGCAGCTCCGGCAGGCCTCCAAGCGGTCGGGCAAGTTCCAGCTCGACTTCAACAAGGCGGAGATCGCGGACGTGGTCCAGACGATCTCCGACTTCACCGGCAAGCTCTTCATCGTGCCGGAGAACATCCGGGGCAAGATCACGATCGTGGGCCCGGAGGACGGCACCGGCCTCGTCACCGCCGACGAAGCCTACGCCGCGTTCCTCTCGGGCCTCGAGGCGAACAACTGGACCGTCTACCCGGTGGGCAAGTACCTGAAGCTCGTCGAGAAGCGGTCGGCGGCGACGAGCAACACCTGGACCTACGTCGAGCCGGGCTCGATCGTCCCCGACGACGAGCGCGTCGTCACCAAGGTCATCCGCCTCCACTACGTGGACACCGACGCGGTCTCGAACCCGCTCAAGCAGCTCATGTCCAAGGACGCGACGGTGATCCCGATGCCTCCGGACACGCTGATCGTGACCGAGGTCGCGCTCAACCTGCGCCGCATCGAGCGGATCCTCGCCGCCCTCGACCAGCCCGGCGGCGGCGACGAGCTCCGGCTGATCCAGATCGAGTACGCCACCGCCGCCGAGATCTCCGAGAAGCTCCTGCAGATCTTCGAGGCCCAGGGCGGCGGGAAGCCGGGCCAGGGACGTCCTGCGCCCAGGCCGATGGCGGCGACCCGGCCGATGCCCGGCTCGCCCGAGGCCCCGTCCGCCCCCGGCTCCGATCAGGGAGCGCCCAGCATCACGCGGGTGATCCCCGACGAGCGCACGAACAAGCTGATCGTGGTGGCGAACCGCAAGGCCTTCGACCAGATCGAGGGGCTGATCCGCCAGCTCGACGTCCCGACGGGTGAAACCGGTCGTATCAACGTCTACTACCTGGAGAACGCCAAGGCCGAGGACCTCGCCTCCACCCTCCAGGGCCTCACCTCCGGCGCGTCCACCCAGGGACCGCAGGGCCGCCCCGGCATGCAGGGGCGCCGTCCGGGAGCCCCCGCGGCAGGCCAGGCCGCCCAGGCCTCGGCAGCGGCGGAGCTGCTGTCCGGCGAGGTGAAGGTCTCGGCGGACAAGGCCACCAACTCCCTCGTGATCGTGGGATCGGCGCAGGACTACAAGAACATCGTCAAGGTGATCGAGAAGCTCGACATCCCGCGGCGGCAGGTCTTCGTCGAGGCGGTGATCATGGAGGTGAACCTCCGGAACACCAACGAGCTCGGCTTCAGCCTCCACGGCGGCGCCACCGTCGACACCGAGAACGGGATCGCGCCGATCGTCGTGGGCTCGCAGCTCGGCTCCGCCTCGTCGCTCAACCTGTCGAGCCTCGTGTCGATGGGCGGCTTCCTCGCCGGCATGCAGGGGCCGCCGATCCCCGCCGCCACCGAGCTGGGCGTCGCCCTGCCCTCCTTCGGCGTGGTGATGCACGCCATGACCCGCAACTCCGACGTGAACGTGCTCTCCACGCCGCACATCCTCACCTCGGACAACGAGGAGGCGGAGATCACGGTGGGCCAGAACGTGCCCTTCCAGGCCGGCTTCGCGCCCCAGGGGATCTCCAACCTCTTCAACCAGACCGGCGCCAACGGCAGCAACGCGATCGCCGGCGCCCTGGGGAGCGGCTTCGGCCTGGGCTCGCTCTTTGCGCCGATCCAGCGGCAGAACGTCGAGCTGAAGCTAAAGATCAAGCCGCAGATCAACGAGAGCAACTACATCCGCATGGAGGTGGAGGAACAGACCGAGGAGATCGCAGAGCAGGATCCCGTGCTCGGCCCCACCACCGCGAAGCGCACCGCGAAGACGGTGGTGGTCGCGCAGGATCAGACCACGGTGGTGATCGGCGGCCTCATCCAGGAGCGCACGATCAAGTCGGTGCAGAAGACGCCGATCCTCGGCGACATCCCTGTGCTGGGCTGGCTCTTCCGCGACACCGCCACCACCAAGACCAAGACGAACCTCCTCCTCTTCCTCACGCCCTACATCGTCCGGGATCAGAGCGACTTCCGCCGGATCTTCGAGAGGAAGATGCGCGAGCGCGAGGAGTTCATGGCCGCGTTCTACGGCACGAGCTCCGAGTACGAGGTCCCCGTCGACTTCGCGCGCAAGGCCGGGCCGGTCTCGATCGTCTCCAAGCAGGTCGAGCAGGAGATGCAGAAGCTCGAGAACGGCGGTCCGGGCGCGCCGGGCGAAGCCAAGGTGGCCCCGAACAAGCGCTCGAACGAGCACCCGGCCGAGCGGTCCCATGCCCAGCAGGGCGAGCAGGAGGCTCCTGCTCAGCCGGCTCCTCCGCAGGGCGGCTTCGACTCGGAGACCGATCACGAAGCCCCTGCCGCACCGGAGGTTCCGCCCGAGAACGAGTAGCCCGACGAGGGGCTGCCCCTTCGCCGGATGCAGGAACTAGGACGGCCGATCCGGTCGTTGATGCTCGGACGCGACGACGGCGTCCGCAGGGTTGGCCCCGGAGCGCCGGGGATGGATGGAGCGATGGCGAGCGAAGCACAGCCACAGATCGACGACACCGGTCGCGGGCCCGTCTCCCTCTGCGGGAGGCCCCTCGGAGAGATCCTCCGCGAGACCGCGGGCCTCGACCGGCGCAAGCTCGAGGAAGCGCTCTCCCGGCAGGCGGAGTCCGGCGGGCGGCTGGGCGAGATCCTCGTGGGGATGAAGGCCGTGAGCGAGGAGCAGGTCCTTCGCTCGCTGGCCCTCCAGCTCGACCTCCCCTTCGCGGAGAAGATCGTCGAGAGGGACCTCGACATCGAGCTCGTCAAGCGGATCCCGATCAACTTCGCCAAGCAGTTCAAGGTGATCCCGCTCGCCCGCCGCGACGGCGCCATCGAGGTCGCGGTCGCGGATCCCCTCGACACCACCGCCCTCGATCAGGCGCGGCTCACGCTCCAGGGCGCGATCTCGCCCGTGGTGGCGACGCCGCAGACCATCGTGGACGCCATCAACTCGGTGTTCGAGAAGCTCTCACACGAGGCCGACGCCCTCGGAGGGAACCTCGACTCCGAGGAGAACGACGCCCTCGCCCAGGAGGTGGAGGAGGCCCCCGACCTCATCGACTCCGGGGACGACGAGGCGCCGATCATCCGCCTGGTGAACTGGCTGCTGAAGCGCGCCGTGAAGGAGCGGGCCAGCGACATCCACATCGAGCCCTTCGAAAAGGAGCTCGTGGTGCGCTACCGCGTCGACGGCGTGCTCAAGGAGGTGATCAAGCCTCCGAAGCGCTTCCAGAAGGCGATCACCTCCCGAATCAAGATCATGGGGCAGCTCAACATCGCCGAGACCCGCCTGCCCCAGGACGGTCGCATCCGGATCAAGATCGCCGGCAAGGAGATCGACATCCGTCTCTCCACCGTGCCCACCGCATGGGGCGAGAGCTCGGTGATGCGTCTGCTCGACAAGAGCAACGTGCTCCTGAACCTCGAGGACATCGGCTTCGAGCGCGATCAGCTCGACGTGATCGACCAGCTCATCAACCGCTCCCACGGGATCGTGCTGGTCACGGGCCCCACGGGCTCCGGCAAGACGACCACGCTCTACGCCGCCCTCAACAAGATCAACCAGCCCGACCTCAAGATCCTCACCGCCGAGGATCCGGTCGAGTACCAGATGAAGGGCGTGAACCAGGTCGCGGTGCAGGCCAAGATCGGCCTCACCTTCGCCTCGGCGCTGCGCTCCTTCCTCCGCCAGGATCCCGACGTGATCCTCGTCGGCGAGATCCGAGACCTGGAGACGGCGGAGATCGCCATCCAGGCCTCGCTCACCGGTCACCTGGTGCTCTCCACCATCCACACCAACGACGCGCCGAGCGCGATCACGCGTCTCGCGGACATGGGCGTGGAGCCCTTCCTCGTGGCCTCGTCGCTGATGGGCGCCCTCGCCCAGCGCCTCGTCCGCACCCTCTGCAAGCACTGCAAGGAGCCGTACGCTCCCACCGAAGAGGAGCTCGCCGAGGTGGGGATCACCCCGGCGATCATGAAGAAGCACGGCACGGGCGTGCTCATGCGCGCCAAGGGATGCCACGAGTGCAACAACCTCGGATACAGGGGCCGGACCGGTATCTACGAGCTGATGCTCATCGACGACGAGATCCGGCAGATGATCCTCAAAAACGTCGACTCCAACACCGTGAAGAAGCACGCCATCTCGGCCGGCATGATGCCGCTCCGCGACCACGGCGCGGTCAAGGTGGCCCGCGGCGTGACCAGCGCCGCCGAAGTCCTCCGCGTCGTCCAGGACGACGTCGTCCTCTAGGTGATCCGCCGTGCCGGTCTTCGAATTCAAGGGCTACAGCGACGCCGGGAAGGCGATCACGGGGGTTCGGGACGCCGAGAACGCCAAGGTCCTGCGCGCGGTCCTGCGCAAGGACGGGATCTTCCTCACGGAGGTCACCGCCGAGCGCGCGGCGGCGGGCAAGGTCGCGGCCGTCGGCACGGCGAAGAACCTCAAGCTCAAGCAGCTCCTCGTCGGCCGGATCAAGACCGACGACATCGCGATCCTCACGCGGCAGCTCGCCACCCTCCTCGGCGCCGGCATCCCGCTGGTGGAGGCGCTGATCGCGCTGATCGATCAGGTGGAGCAGGAGCGCCTCAAGACCATCGTCACCCAGGTGAAGGAGCGGGTGAACGAGGGTGCCTCCCTCGCCGACGCCCTCTCCGAGCACCCCAAGGCCTTCTCGAACCTCTACGTGAACATGGTCCGGTCGGGCGAGCACTCGGGCGCCCTCGACGTGGTGCTCACCCGCCTCGCCGACTTCACCGAGGGCCAGGCTCGCCTGCGCTCCAAGATCATGGGCACGATGATGTACCCGGCGATCATGATGCTGATCGGCCTGGTGATCGTGGTGATCCTGCTCACGGTGGTGGTCCCGAAGATCGCCAAGATGTTCGAGGACATGCAGGCGACCCTGCCGCTGATCACGCGGATCCTGATCGGCGCGGCGAACTTCGCCACCCAGTTCTGGTGGGTGCTGCTCCTCCTGGCGGTGATCGCTGCTTGGGCCTTCGTGAAGTGGAAGGCCACCGAGAAGGGCACGGCGAAGTTCGACGCGATCCTGCTGAAGCTCCCCGTCTTCGGGCCGCTCATCCGGATGCTGGCGATCGCGCGCTTCTCCCGCACCCTCTCCACGCTCCTCAAGAGCGGCGTGCCCCTGCTCACGGCGATGGGGATCGTGAAGGCCCTCGTCACGAACACCGTGCTCTCCGGCGTGATCGAGGACGCGCGCACGTCGATCCGCGAGGGCGAGTCGATCGCGGGGCCGCTCAAGCGTAGCGGCCAGTTCCCGCCGATCGTCTACCACATGATCTCGATCGGGGAGCGCTCCGGTCAGCTCGAGGAGATGCTCGCGAACGTCGCCGTCTCCTACGACGCGCAGGTCGAGACCCGAATCGGCGCGCTCACGAGCCTGCTGGAGCCCGTGATGATCGTGATGATGGGCGGCGTGGTCGCCTTCATCGTCTTCTCGATCCTCATGCCGATCCTGCAGATGAACACGCTGGTCCACTGAGAGGACGAACGATGGGCGACTCGCAGCTGGACAAGGGACTTCGGGCCGTGGCGTGGGCGCTCCTCGCCGCCACGGTGGGGGCGCTGATCGGCGTCGGCGTGGCCTTCTCGCCGCCCACGAGCCCCTCGAACGACACGAACACGAACGCGGAGTGGCTCTCGGCGGCGACGCCAGGTCCCTCCCTGGAGGAAACGGAATGAACCGCTATCTTCGCAAGCTCGCCTCGGCCCGCAGCGCCCGGGGCATGACCCTGATCGAGATCATGGTCGTGGTCTTCATCCTCGGCCTCATCGCCACGGTGATCGCCGTGAACGTGGGCGGGGTCTCGGACAGCGCCAAGGTCGAGACCGCGAAGCTGGACATCAAGGGCTTCGAGCAGGCCCTCGATCTCTACATGCTCCGCAAGGGCAGCTATCCCAGCACGGGCGAGGGCCTGTCCAAGCTCTACTCCGAGGGGATCCTCAAGGGCTCGCTCAAGAAGGATCCCTGGGGCAAGGACTACGTCTACCTCTACCCCGGGCAGAAGAACCCCAAGGGCTTCGACATCTACTCCTACGGCTCCAGCGGCAACGGCCAGGAGACGCTGATCACGGGATCGAACTGATTGGCCCACCGCCCCGCCAGCGCCGCCCCCTCCCACAGCTCTCGTGAGCGGGGATTTACCCTCCTCGAGCTCCTCGTGGTGATCGGGGTCGTGGTGGCGCTCGGCATGGCGGTGATCCCCTCGATCGAGGCGGTGATGGGCGTGAAGACGCGGGAGGAGGTGGGCAAGCTCGCCGGCTCCATCCGCGCCATGTACGGGGAGGCGGCGCTGTCGGGCCGCACCTGCCGCCTGGTCTTCGATCTCGACGAGACGCTCTGGTGGCCTGAGTGCGGCGCAGGCCGCGTGCGGGTGAGCCAGCGGGAGGAGAGCTCGAGGGGCGCGCGGGTCGAGGAGAAGGCGAAGGACAAGTGGACGACGGAGGAGGAGAAGGAGGCGATGGCGGAGGTCGAGGCGAAGCGGGCGTTCGCCCCCTACGAGAGCGGCTCCCTCGCGCCGAACCGCCGCCTGCCGGAGGGGACCACCTTCGAGTCCGTCTGGACCCAGCACCAGACCGAGCCCTACACAAAGGGTAAGGCGTACCTGTACTTCTTTCCCCAGGGACAGACGGAGCGCGCGTACCTCCACGTGGGCGACGGCCGGGACACCTACACGATCATCGTCAACCCCATGACCGGCAGGACCAAGGTGGTGGGAGAGAAGGTGCCCGTGCCGGATCGGGAGATGCGCAAATGAAGACGCGCGGCTTCACGCTCCTCGAGGTGATGGTCGCGCTCGCGATCCTCGCCCTCGCCCTTACGGCGATCGTGGGGATCAACGGCAACGCGATCCGCGCCCACGGTTTCTCCAAGCGGGTCACGGTGGCCACGATGCTCGCCCGCTCGAAGATGGCGGACATCGAGTCGAAGTTCACCGCCGAGGGTTTCACCTCGGAGTTCGACCAGAAGATGGAGGGCACGTTCTCCGACGAGGGCTGGAGCGACTTCCGCTGGGAGGCGGAGATCGTGAAGCCGGAGATCGACGCCAAGATCGCGTCGAACCTCGTGGAGACGGTGGGGACACAGCTCGCCGGACAGCTCGGTGGCGACAAGGATCCGAACACTCCCCCAGGCCTGACAACGCCCACGCTCGATCCGGGATCCATCACCTCGATGATGGGCCCGTTGATCCAGACCCAGGTGAACACCCTGGTCGAGACGATGAAGAAGTCGGTGCGCGAGGTCCGGCTGAAGGTGATGTGGAAGGAAGGCGGGTCCGAGGACTCGGTGGACGTGGTCACGCACATGGTCGTGCTCGCTCCAGGCGACGGAAAGGGGCAGGAGTGAAGCGCGGATTCACCCTCCTCGAGGTGATGATCGCGCTGGCGATCGTCACAGTGCTGGCGGCCCTGGTCTACGGCTCCTTCAACCCCACGTACCAGGCCAAGATGCTGGTCGAGGAGCAGGCCGAGCGCTACCACGGGCTGCGGCTCGCGATGGGCCGCATGGCCCGGGAGCTCTCCATGGCCTACGTCTCGGATCGCTACGACTCGAACCAGCTCCGGGAGCGACCCACGCAGTTCGTGGCGAACCACTCGAGCAACCGCGACAAGCTGCGCTTCACCACCTTCGCCCACGAACGGCTCTACGAGGACGTGAAGGAGAGCGACCAGGCGCTCGTCGAGTACCGGGTGGATCGCGATCCGGAGGACCCGCGGAAGAACGCGCTGATCCGCCGGGAGAAGACGGTGATCGACGAACGCCCGGCGGATGGGGGCGCGGAGACGGTGCTCGCGACCGACATAGACGGGCTGAACTTCGAGTTCTGGGATGTGAAGAAGAAGGAGTGGGTCACCGATTGGGACACGACCGAGCAGGCGTATTCGAACCGCCTGCCGGAGCGGGTGCGGATCACGATCCACGCCAAGGGAGACGACGGCAAGGAGCGCAAGTACGTCTCGCAGACGATGATCCAGCTCCGGGTCCCGCTGGGTAAAGGATGAGGCTCTTCAGCGACAGAGCGGGCGCCTTCGGCCCCAAGCGCGAGGCGGCGACGCCGCGGAGGCGATCGACCGCCCTCTCGTCCCACGGGGGGCGACGAGGGATGGCGCTGATCCTCGTGCTCTCGTCGATCGCCGTGCTCACCGCCGTGGCGGTGGACTTCGCCTTCAACACCCAGGTTGACACCCGGCTCGCGGCCAGCGCTCGCGACGACCTCAGGGCCTATTACCTCGCCCGCTCGGCGACCAACCTCTCGCGGTTTCTCCTCTCGTTCCAGAAC
This sequence comes from Vulgatibacter incomptus, assembly GCF_001263175.1. GTDB lineage: Bacteria > Myxococcota > Myxococcia > Myxococcales > Vulgatibacteraceae > Vulgatibacter > Vulgatibacter incomptus. The sequence goes on from NZ_CP012332.1 coordinate 2,052,119, forward strand.
CAGCTCGGCGGGGGGGCGGCCTCCCGAACATCCCGGGCATGCCGCAGATACCGAAGCTCCGCATCTGGGAGATGCTCCCCGTGGACTCGGAGGCGATCAACGCCTTCGTCGACGCCACGGCCGGCGCCCCTTCGACAGACCTCCCGCCGCCGTCCGGGATCCCCGGGCCGGGAGAGGCGGTGCCCGCCGCGGGGCTTCAGACCTTCGGGAGCTACACGGGGAGCTTCACCGCCCAGATCAAGGACGAAGAGTCCAAGATCAACGTGAACAAGCTGAACAACCTCGGGGCCGCAGCCTCCGCTACGGGGCTGGCGCTCCTGGGCCTCCTGAACGATCCGCGCTGGAACTTCCTCTTCGAGCGGGAGAACTCCCTCCGCGAGCGCATCTCCCGAGAGGACATGGTGATCCGCCTCCGGGACTGGATCACCTCGGGCAACACGTCGTCGACCCTCAACCCGACCACCCCCATGAATCTCTTCGGCCAGGGCTTCGGCGACAAGGAGGGCATGTACACGCGCTACACTCCCCGTTACAAGCCCAAGAACGCCCTCTTCGACTCCCTCGAAGAGGTGTACCTGGTGGCCGGGGTCACCGACGCCTTCATGGCGGCCTTCGGCGACAGGCTCACGGTCTTCCCCGACGTCAACGCGAAGCTGAACGTCAACACGGACGATCAGCTCCAGCTCCTCATGTGCATCACGTTGGCCGCGGCCAATCCGAACGATCCGGCGCTGAGCAACCCCCTCGTGATCGAGATGATCAAGCTGCAGATCCAGATGGTGCGGCCGCTCCCGATCCTGGCGATGAGCGTGGAGCAGTTCGTCGCCATCCTCGAGGCCAACGGGATCGCGGTCCGGCCCGAGATCAAGCACAACCCGAAGCAGAACGAATTCCTCGACGATTCCAGCGGGACTTTTCGAATCCAGGCGACGGGGCAGGTCGGTAACGTGACCAAGACCCTCGTCACCGTAGTGCGGTCCGACGAGGGGCTCGGACGCGTGCTCTATTACAGGGAGGAGTAGCTTGGCGCAGAAGATCATCGGCCTCGATCTGGGGACGGACACGCTCAGGGCAGTGGTCCTGGAGGCGGGCCTCCGCGGCTACGCGGTGACCGCGCACGCCGTCGTGCCCCTCGATCCGCCCGCCCCGGCCAGCCCCGAGGCGGAGCTGGATCCGGCCTCGACGGCGGAGCCCGCGAATGAGGACGCCCGCGACGACCGCCTCGCCCGGGCGGTGGCGGAGCTCGCCGGCCGCCTCGGCGGCCTGCGCGCCGACGTGGTGGCCGTGGCGCTTCCCGGCGGCCAGGCCACCACCCCGATCGTCACCCTCCCCTTCGTCGACCAGAAGAAGATCGACGCGACGCTGGGCTTCGAGGTGGAGAACCTCCTCCCCTTCGACCTGGACGAGGTGATCTACGACTACCAGCCCGTGTCGCAGCGGGAGGGAAAGACCGAGCTCCTCGTTGGCGTGGCCCGCATCGACGAGGTCCGCGCGCTCGTCGACACGCTGCGTGAAGCCGGAGTCGACCCCAGGGTCGTGACCCTCCCGAGCCTCGCGAACCTCGCGCTCCTCGGTGAGCTCGCCTCCCTCGGGAGCCTCCCCGCCGACCAGGCGGAAGGGCTCGTCGACTTCGGCCGGGAGCGCACGATCCTCTCGATCGTCCGGGGCGCCGCCGGGGACCGCCAGCTGCCTGGTCTCGTCTACGTCCGCTCGATGGGCGGCGCCGGCGAAGGCAGGATGGCGGCGGCGATCCGCGAGCTCCGCCAGTCGCTCTTCTCGGCCCAGGCCCGCGGCCGGCTGCCGCTGCGCCGCCTCTTCCTCGTGGGCGAGCTCGCGGCCCAGGAGGGCCTCGCCGAGCGCCTCTCGAGCGAGCTCGGCGTCCCGGTCGAGCGCCTCGCCTCGCTTCCCGGCGAAGGCGCCCAGACGATCCCGCCCGAGCTCCACGGCCCGCTCGCCCAGGCCTTCGGCCTCGCGCTGCGGGGCCACGCACGGGGCGGCCGCCTCCTCAACCTCCGCAAGGGCGAGCTCGCCTTCCGCGGCGACCTCGACTACCTGAAGGGCAAGGTCTCCCGCCTGGCGGCCTTCGCCGCCGTGCTTCTCCTCCTCGCAGGGGCGAGCCTGTGGATGCGGATCCACATCCTGACGAACGAGGAGGAGGCCCTCGACCGCGCCCTGTGCAACCACACGCAGCGGGTGCTCGGGAGCTGCGAGACCGACTTCAACGTGGCGCTGTCCAAGCTCCAGGGCGGCGGCACCAGCGCCTCGAAGATCCCCACCGCGTCGGCGCTGGAGGTCTTCGCCGAGGCCGCGAGCCGGGCGCCCACGGAGATCTCGCTCCGGATCGACGAGGTGGACGCCACGCTCGACATGGTCCGTCTGCGCGGCAGCGTCGACTCCTTCGACGCGGTGGATCAGGTGGTGGCGGAGCTGCGGAAGTCTCGCTGCATCGGTGACGTGAAGCCCGGCCGCATCCAGAAGAATCGCGAAGAGAAGATCGAGTTCACCCTCGACGCCCTCTACGTCTGTGGGCAGAACGCCGACAAGGCAGGTTGAGAGACATGGCACTTCCCTTCCAGTCGGCCATCGACAAGGCCACCCAGAGCTGGTCCAGCTTGTCGCTGCGCGAGCGCCGCATGCTCGCCCTGCTCTTCTCCGCCTTCGTCGTCACCGTGCTCTTCATGGGCTTCGCCTCCATGCGCAAGTCCATGGCCCAGCACGACGAGAGCATCGCGGAGAAGCGGCTGCAGCTCCAGAAGGTCGCGGTCCTCGCCGCGGGCTTCCGTGAGGCCGAGCTCGCCCGGACCCGGATCGAGAGCCGGATCCGCGGCACGCCGGTTCGCCTCTTCAGCTATCTCGAAGACATCGCCAAGAAGCAGAGCCTCGCAATCGGAGACATGCAGGATCGCGGCTCCGACTCCGCGGGCGACGGGATCCAGCGCTCGACGGTGGAGGTGAGCTTCGCGCAGATCGACCTGAAGTCGCTGATCAACTTCCTCAACGAGATCGAGAAGAGCCCGCACCTGGTGAAGATCGAGAAGCTCCGCGTGCGCCACCGCAACGACAACCCGGACCTCCTCGACGCGAACTTCACCGTCTCGACCTACCAGCTGACGCAATCATGACCGTGATCGACAAACTTCGCGCCTCGCCCTGGGCCCGGCGCGCGGGCTATCCGCTCTTCTTCAGCGTCGTCTTCTACGGCGCCCTTTATGTGGGCCTTCCCTACGACGCCGCACGCGACCGGATCGTGGCGGAGGCGCGGGATCAGCTGGGCCTGAAGCTCTCAATCGGCAAGGTCCGGCTGGCCGGACTCACCGGGGTCACGCTCACCGACGTCGTGATCCACACCGGAGACGAGCCGGTCGCCGCGACCTCGGTGGTCGACGAGGCAAAGGAGCGCGAGGAAAAGGAGCGCGAGGAGAAGGAGCGCGCTGCCAAGGAGCACCACGAGAAGGAGAGCGCGGCCGACGAGGAGGCCAAGAAGAAGGAGGCCGAGCTCGCCAAGACCTACGAGGGCGACGCCCAGAAGAAGGAGCTCCTCGAGAAGGAGGCCAAGGAACGCGAGGCGAAGGAAAAGGAGAGCGTGGAGGCCCGGAAGCAGGAAGAGGCCAAGGAGGTCGAGGTCGTCGCCACCGGCGGCGGAATCCACATCGACTCCCTCACGCTGAAGGCCGAGCTCTTCGCCCTGCTTCGCGGCAAGCAGGCCTTCTCCTTCGACGCCTCGGCCTGGGGTGGACGCCTCCGCGGCCGCGTCGACCCCGGCGAGACGCTCGTGATCCGCGCCCGCGCCAGCGGCTTCGACCTCGCCCGCAGCCCGCTCAAGTCCGTCTCCGGGCTCGACCTCGTCGGAAAGCTGGCCACCCTCGACCTCGACCTCACCGCCGAGAAGGGCGACTTCTCGAAGGCGGATGGCGAGCTGCTCATCAAGGGCGAGGACCTCGTTCTGAACGGCGGCGAGATCCAGCACTTCGAGCTGCCCCGGGTGGTCCTCGGGACCCTCGACGGGAAGATCGCGATCAAGGAGGGCAAGGCCGACGTGGACAGCTTCGGTCTCGAGGGACAGGACGTCGCCGCGAAGGTCCAGGCGACGCTGCGCCTCTCGCCCCAGATCCTCGCGTCCACCATCAACGGGAAGGTGCTCCTCAAGCCCTCCGACGACTGGTGGAACCGGAACGAGCTGCTGAAGACCGCCGCCAACTTCGCACTCCCCGCGGGCAGCGACGGCTGGCGCTCGGTCAACGTCTACGGCCAGCTCCAGCACGTGAGCTTCCGACCCTGAGGTCGCGGGCCGGCTCCTGCCGGCCCCCTCGGGGATCGATCGCCCCAGTGCCAACACGGCTCGGATGACACGGCGGGTCCGTGTCCTGTGTTACCCTTCCGGGAAGCGCGTTTCATCGGGGAGGGGTGACATCGATGGCGGAGCTGATCTTCTTTCGCCGAGGCGAGGAGCTCATGCGGGTGCTCCTCGACCAGCATTCGATGGTGATCGGACGGGGGGCGAGCGCGGATATCGCGATCCCGCACCCCGAGGTCTCGAGGCGGCAAGCGCTGGTCGAGCGCCGCGACGGCCGCTTCGTCGCCATCGATCTCTCCGGCCGAGGCCTGCGAACGGCGTCCGGAACCGTCGACGAGACGCCGCTCTCCGAAGGCAGCGAGCTCTGGCTCGGCGACTACCGTGCGCTCTTCCGCGAAGCCGCGGGCCCGACGCACGGCGAGACCCGCAACGACCTCGTCGGCGAATTCACCAGGGACGTGGGCGCATCCCGAAAGCTGGACGAGCCGGTCCTCCTCCGGGTCCGCTCCGGCGGCACCGAGAGGACCGTGCCCCTCGAGGGCGAAGTGGTCGTCGGCAAGGATCCCGGCTGCGCCGTCGTCCTCGACGACGCCTTCGCGTCGGGCGTCCACTGCCGGATCGTCCGAGACGGCGGCCGAATCCTCCTGCACGACCTCGGCTCCACCAACGGCACCTGGGTGAACGGGATCCGCGTCGGCCACGCCGAGCTCACCCCCGGCGCCTGGCTACGCCTGGGCGAGACCGAGATCGGCGTCGAGGTGGCAAAGGGCAAGGAGCCCGCGGCATTCGAGGGGATCGTCTCCGAGGCCGCGTGCATGAGGGAGGTCTTCGACCTGATCGAGCGCGTGGCTCCCTCGGCGGCCCCGGTCGCGATCTTCGGCGAGACCGGCACGGGAAAGGAGCTCGTCGCCTCCGCCATCCACGCCAGGAGCGAGCGGTCCAAGGGCCCCTTCATCCCCGTGAACTGCGCAGCGATCTCGCGCGAGCTCATCGAGAGCGAGCTCTTCGGCCACGAGAAGGGCGCCTTCACCGGCGCCACCAACGCCCGCAAGGGCGCCTTCGAGGAGGCCTCGGGAGGGACGATCTTCCTCGACGAGATCGGCGAGCTCTCGGCCGACCTCCAGGCCAAGCTCCTGCGCACCCTCGAGCTCGGCGAGATCAAGCGGGTCGGATCCTCCCGGCCGTTCCGGGTCGACGCCCGGGTGGTGGCCGCCACCCACCGCGATCTGCGCGCCATGGTGCGGCAGGGCACGTTCCGTGAAGACCTCTATTACCGCCTCGCGGTGATCCGCGTGGAGCTCCCGCCCCTGCGCCGCCGCCCGGGGGACGTCGGCGTCTTGGCCGAGCGCTTCGCGAAGGCCCACGCGCCCAGGGGCGCCCCGCCGCTGCTCACGCCGGAGGCCCTGACCCGCCTCGAGGCCCACTCGTGGCCCGGAAACGTGCGCGAGCTCAAGAACGTCCTCGCCCGCGCCCTCCTGCTGCGCCGCGGCCCGACGATCGGCCCCGCCGACCTGAGCTTCGACGTCGCCGGCGAGCACGCGACGTCCGAGTCGGTCCTCGCCGAGGACGAGGACACCTATGTCGCCCTCCCGGGGAAGACCCTCTCCCAGATCGAGATGGAGGCGACACTCAAGGCCCTCCGGCGTCACAAGGGCAACCGCCGAGCGGCAGCCCGGGAGCTCGACCTAGCCCGCTCCACCATCCAGACGCGAGCCAAGGAGCTCGGCGTCCCGCCGCCCTCGTCCGATCCCGACGACTGATCGGAGCCGGCCAGCAAACGGCGGGTTACCTCTGAGCAAAAAGCGCGGCCAGCGGCTCCTGTATCTCGCCTTCGACGATGAGTGTTCCGGTCATCATCTTGGAGAGAAGATCGGTAGTCCTCCCGTAGGTCGCGAGCCCTACGACCAGAACCCTGCCTCCACCCGTAACGGAGGTTTCGAGGACGTCACCCAGGGCGACGTCAAGGTGCGCTCGGCCTCCTACGGACCATTGTCCACCATCGGTCCGTTCGAGCGACGCCACTTCGAAAGCCTGTTCGTACATCTCGATCGTCCCGGACGAGCACTCGAACCGATCACGCGTCGTCGTCTTTGGTGGGGCACTCGTGGATGGAGGTGCTGTACCTCGCCTTCACCATCGCCTCAAGCGCATCGAGAGCGCCTGATACGATGGCTTGGTGTTGAGGCCCCATACGCTCGATCTGCGCCGATGTGGCAACTCCCGCCGATTCGAGCGTAGCAACATGTGAGGTGAACTCGTCTGACCAGCTCTCCTCGACGTTTTCGAGGGCATCCCGAAGAAATATCAGACTATCCGCCACCTCTACGAGAGCAACGCCCCCTTGTCTCGTCCCAGAGATGCACGTTAGCATCCGCCGGAGCTGTCGTGCGTCCCTCTGGCTCATGGCTCGATCCTCCCTGGAATCACCGCGACAACGCGTTCACCCTCTGCAGTTTGCTGGCAGACCTCGTGAATCAGGGCTGAGGCCACTTCACCGGAGGCCGCCTGACGTCATCAAAATCAATGCCAAGCCCCCAGAAGAATCTCTCAACACCAACCTCATCGATAACTGCGGCCTCCTGTTGGTAGATCGGGTAGAGTTGCGACAGCTTGATCGTCCATTCAGAGAGTGCAGTCCGCTGTTCGTCTGCATCCAGAAGCGTGCTTGTGAAAATCAGAAAGGACGTCATCGGGCTTTCGTCGGAAATCTGCTGCCCGAAATGGAGGACCGTACCAAACGAAAAATCGATTTCCTGGCGGTAGTTGCGCACGATCTCCCCGATGCACCATGTCCATGCGTGGTCCATGGAACGAACGGAGATCATCAACTCGGGCCGACTAAACTTGGCGGTCTCAAGTGGTCGACGCAACGAATGTGCTGAATACCTCACCCGGCGTCCTCCAGTCGAGCGTCTGTCTTGGGCGTCCGTTTAGTTGAGCTGCCACCGTATTGAGTTCTCGTCGGGTGTACGCACTGAGGTCCTTGCCCTTGGGGAAGTACTGGCGGAGTAGCCCGTTGGTGTTTTCGTTGCTGCCTCGCTGCCAGGGGCTGTGCGGGTCGCAGAAGTAGACGGAGACGTTCGTCTCAACGGAGAAGCGAGTGTGCTGAGCCATCTCCTTCCCCTGGTCCCACGTGATCGAGCGCCGGAGGCACTCTGGGAGGCGCCGAACTTCGGCGGCGAGCGCCTTGCGGACATCCTCCGCGGTCCTCCCGTTAGGCAAGGGGAACAGCACCACGAAACGGCTCTTGCGCTCGACCAGCGTACCGATCGCCGATTTGCTGTCCTTCCCTATGATCAGATCGCCTTCCCAATGCCCAGGAACCGCGCGGTCTTCGGCTTCCGCCGGCCGTTCGCTGATCATCACCATGTCGCTGATCTTGCCCCTGAGATCGGTGCGCTTGCCCGGGTGCCGCCGGGTTCGTCCCGTCCGAAGGCAGGTGGCGAGTTCCTTCCGGAGAGCCCCGCGGGCCTGCACGAAAAGGGAGCTGTAGATGGTCTCGTGTGACACGCGAAGCTCGGGGGCCTTGGGGTGGTCGACCTTCAGCCTCGCAGCAATTTGCTGCGGCGACCACCGCTGGCGCAGGCCTTCCTCTACCGCCTGGCGAAGCCCGGCGTTCTCCACGAGCTTGAAGGGCTTGGGCCGACGGGCTCGCTGGCGCGCCCCTTTCTCAGCGAGGTGCGCCCGGTACGCCTCACGCCCCCCAGCCGCCCGGACCTCGCGCGATACCGTCGACGGCGCGCGCCCGATCTTCGTGGCGATCTTTCGGAACGACTCGCCGGCTTGGATGCCGCGTGAGACCTCCTCGCGTTCGACCACGGAGAGCCTTGCCTCCGACCGCGTGGGGGCCCGAGGGGCCACGCCGCCTGTCTTACGGAGGAGGCGATGGACCGATTTCGCCGAGCACCCAACCGCCGCCGCGGCGACAGCTAGCGAATCGCCATTTCGGAACCGGCGATGGAGCTCCAGGTGATCGTCGATGGTCAGCCGACTTGCCTTGCTACGAGCCCACATTCGTCGGCACCTCTCAGGCGGAGGGTGCCACAGACGCACCCCGTGGTGCGTTCACCGATTGAGACCGCCCTTCCAATTTGGACGACTTACGCCCGATAAGCCGAATGTAAAGCCAGTGCTCAGGCCGGGGTCCGGAATGTCGTCGTAGACAATCGCCAGGACCGGAGGAACCTCTCCGGGGTCGGTGATCTCGTAGACCCGCCGGGCACTGCCGCCAGCGAGATCGTCGAGCCACGCTAGATACTGTTCCTCGTCTCTTCTCATGAACACGGCTCCTATTCGACGACCGGTTCTCCAACGACGCTGACTCTCGAGCAGGTTCTCCTTGAAGTCGAAGGACGCGTTACAGACGCTGCCTCCGCCATCGAAGTCCAGGTAGATCTGGCCGCGGACGTTGAGCCTGCGCGCCTGGGGAAGAATTGGAGCGCTCTCGACGACGAGACGATGCCTTCTGCCGCTATTGATGAAGCTTTTCCAGATCCGGTTCCTTGAGCGTCACCAGCGCGAGCGTCACGCCGTCCTTGTCACAGAACTCAACCTCGAACGCAGGTGGGTCCTGGAACACCATTACGACTGTCCCTAGCGCACCTGCACTAAGGTTGTGTTCGAACAACGGCCGTCGTAGGCGAACCACGTCATATTCCTGAAGGGTCATAGCTTCGCGTGGATTCCTGTGACGAGACGAGCGATACCGAGCCTACCTCGGTTTCGAGGACCCCCCAGTGCCCGATCGAAGGTGCGGTATGACGCCCCCCCGAGGTGAAGGCCGCTCGGTACATCTCGAACACGAGCGCCCGCGTGCCGAACTGAGCAAAGGGTTGTGGCACGAGGCCTCATCGTAGTACCGGATGCGCTCGCGCGCGTGACGCGCCGCTCCGGCGCGTCACGCCAGGGTCGCCCGGGCGGCTTCTGCTCGAGGGTCGGCCCCGTCATGCGCCGTACGAAGTGGGCACGAATCGCCACGGCCGGGAGCCGGTGCGTTAGGCGGCGGTACCCGGCTGCGCCATGGGCGCCTCGCCGAAGGCGCGCTCGCCGGCCTCGCGGCGGGTCTGCTCGGAGCGCCGGATGATCCCGACGACCCGATCCGCCACCTCCTCGAGGTGGGTGATCGCGTCGAGGAAGGCCAGGTTCGCCTGCACACCCTCGGTGGTGATCTTCATGCGCTCGATGTGATCCGCGCGCAGGTGGCGGCGAGTCTGGTCGACCCGCTGCTCGATCTCCTCCGAGACGGCCGCGGCGCCGACACCGCCGGACACGTAGCTCCCGAGGTTCGCGAGGGCCTCGTCCACGAGCTGGCCCAGGCCCTTCAGCTTCTCCAGATCGGCGTCGACGAAGCGCGAGCCCGTCTCGAGGTTCCGACGCGCGATCCGCACGAGCACGGAGCAGTGATCCCCGATCCGCTCGAGGCGGTGGGTGTTCTCCATCATCTCGGCGATCTTGCGGGCGGTCTGGGGCGGCGTGCCGGAGGTGGTCGAGCGGGTGAGGATCTCGGAGATCTCCCGCTCCAGATCGTCCACCTCGTCCTCCTTCTCGATCGTCGCCTGGACCAGCGGCCCCATCTTGTCGCCGGCGTTCGTGAGGATCCGCATCGCGTCGCCGAACATGCTGCGCACGACCTCGGTCATGTGCTGCATCTCCTTGCCCGCCTGGATGAGCAGGAGCTCCGGCGCCTCGATGCCCATTGGCGTCAGGTACTGGAGGCGGCTCTTGCCCGCTCCGCGGCTGGGGACCCAGCGGGTGACGATCTTCTCGAGCTGTTTCACGAAGGGCAGCATCAAGAGCGTGTTCGTCACGTTGAACACGGTGTGAACCGCGGCGAGCTTGAGCGTGATCACGCCGGACGCGGCCGCGAGGGCCTTCGGATCGTTGTGGAGGGCGAGCAGATCCACGTGACGGTCGCCGGGGACCAGCCAGTCCACGATCGGGAGCAGGTAGAGGTTCATCAGCGCGAGCGACCAGATAACGCCGATCACGTTGAACAAGAGGTGGACCCGCGCGGCGCGCTTCGCCTCGGTGGACGAGCCGATGGCCGCGAGGTTGGCGGTGGCCGTGGTCCCGATGTTCTCGCCCAGCACCACGGCGACGGCGATCTCGAAGGAGATCCAGCCCATCGCCGCCATGGTCAGGGTGAGGGCCATGGTCGCGGCGCTCGAGTGGAAGATCACCGTGAGGGCGCAGCCCACAAACACGAAGAGGAGGATCGAGAGGAAGCCGTGCTGGGCGAGACTCTTGAGGAAGTCGAGCTGCGCGGGATCCTCGAGGGGCGGGATCGACTCCTTCAAGAGGCCGATCCCGAGGAAGAGCAGGCCGAGGCCGAGGAGCGCGTCGCCCCACTCCTTCGCCTTCTGCGAGCGGAGGTAGCCCAGGAGGAGGCCGACGCCGGCGGCCGGGAGCGCGACCGCGGCCATCTTGAACTTGAAACCGAAGGTCGCGATGATCCAGCCGGTCAGCGTGGTGCCGATGTTGGCACCCATGATCACGCCGATCGCCTGGGTGAGCGTCATCAGGCTCGCCGAGACGAAGCTGACGACCATCACCGTGGTCGCGGTGCTCGACTGGATCACGCTCGTGACCACCATGCCGGTGAGCACGCCCTTGAAGCGATTCGAAGTGATCCGGCCGAGGAGATCGCGGAGGCGGGCCCCGGCGACGCGCTGGAGCGACTCCGACATCATCTTCATGCCGAAGAGGCAGACCGCCAGGGCGCCGAAGAGGGCGAGGACGATGGTCAAGGCTGCGATGGTACGCCTCCGGGTTCCGGGTTGCGTTCGGCGGGTAACATGAAGCCGGGCCCGAGTCAGCCCCCATCCTCGCGATTCGGCCGTGCGACGGCACCGCGCAGGACCAGGTCGATCACGGCCTCCAGGAACGGCCCCTCGGCCTTCTGCCCCGATTGCAGGAAGCGGACGTAGCTGGCCGAGGCGATGACCTCCGCCACCAGGGCCGCGTCGGTCCCCGCCGGGAGCTCGCCCCTGTCGACGCCCCGCTCGACGAGGGCGGAGACGCGACCGAGGTGTTCCTCCCACCGGCTGCGAGCCAGCGCCGCGACCTCGGGGTTGGCCCTCTCGGTGGTGATGAGCCGGATCATCGCGGCGCGCGCCGGCGACGAGGCCTCCGACCGGGCCCGAAAGAACGCCAGGAGGTCCGAGCGCAACGAGCCTGTGTCGACCGCCACGATGGCCCGATCGGCGATCTCGTGGAAGGCGGCAGAGACCAGCTCGAGCTTGGTCGGCCACCGCCGGTAGACGGTGGTCTTGTTCACCCCGGCTAGGGCGGCGACCTCGTCGACGCGCAACGCGGCGTACCCCTGGCGGCCGAGCACTTCGATGGTCGCCTGCAGCACGTCCTGGACCACCCGCGCGCTACGGCCCCGCACCCTGGCCTCGCCCGTCCGCCTTGGAGACGGATTCGCCCCGGCAGGGCGAGGGCCGGGCTCTTTGTCCGGAGTGCGGGGCATGGGCAAGTTATCGCAACGAATGGTTGCCTTTACAAGCGCCGGTTGTTGTGGCAACGAGCATTCGCCGAGCCGGAGGCGGAGCGAACGAAGAGCAGCGCTCTCTCGCGACCGTCCGGCCGCATGGAGCCCATCGGATGTCGTCCGCACTGGCCATCGAACCCTCGCCCGCGAACGGGCCGAGCGCAGTTCCCCCACCCCCTCCCCGCAACAAGAGCAAGCTCCGGAACCTCGGCTTCGGCGCTGCCGTCGGCCTCGCCCTGGTGGCGGCGCTCGGCTGGTTCCTGCTCCACCGGGGACTCGAGTCGACCGACGACGCCCAGGTCGACGCCGACATCGTCTCCGTCCCCGCCCGTACCTCCGGCGTGGTCGTCGCGCTGCACTTCGTCGAGAACCAGGCCGTGAAGGCGGGCGATCTCCTGGTGGAGCTCGACCCGGATCCGGCGCGGGCGCGCCTCGCCCAGGCCGAGGCGACCCTAGAGGCCGCCAAGGCGACCGCAGCGGCGACGGAGGCCGATGAGCGGGTGGTGGAGGCCCAAGCCACCGGCGGCCGCTCCCTCGCCCAGGCGAGCCTCCAGGGCGCCAGGGTGGGCGTCGCCGCCTCCAGGAGCCAGATCGCCGAGGGCGAGGCCCAGATCGCGTCGGCGACGGCAGCGCGCACGCGAGCGGAGTCCGACCTCGAGAGGGCCCGGGCGCTCTTCGCCAAGGGCGCCCTCTCGAAGGCCAACGTGGATCGCGCGACCACGGCCTTCGACACCGCGGCCGCCTCGCTCGATCAGGCCCGGGCGCACCTCTCCTCCCTGCAGGCATCGGCCGCCCAGGCCTCGAGCCGAACCGCAGAGGCTGCCGCCCGCCTCGAGCAATCCAGGGACGTGGACTCCGTCGTCGGCCAGGCCCGCGCCCGTGCGAGCACGGCCCACGCACAGGTCGCCGTGGCCCAGGCCGCCCGCGACCTCGCGGCGCTCGAGCTCGCGTACACCCGCATCGTCGCGCCCCACGACGGCGTGATCTCCAAGAAGACGGTGGCGGTGGGCCAGATGCTCTCCGCCGGCCAGCCCATCGGCCAGCTCGTCGACCTCGATCACGTCTGGGTCACGGCCAACTTCAAGGAGACCCAGCTCTCCGAGATGCGCCCGGGGCAGCACGCGAAGGTCTCCGTGGACGCCTTCCCCGGCGTCGAGCTCACGGGAGCGGTCGAGAGCCTGGCCGCCGTGACCGGCGCCCGCGTCGCGCTGCTGCCGCCCGACAACGCGTCCGGGAACTTCACCAAGGTGGTTCAGCGGGTTCCCGTCCGCGTCCGGCTCGACGGCGTGCCTTCCGGGCTTCCGCTGCGGCCCGGGATGAACGTCGACCTCACCGTGGATACCCGGGGGTAGGCCATGGCGAAGGCCGCCACCCTCGCCGCGTCGCCCGCGATCCCGCGGGCGCAGAACAAGTGGATGATCGCCGCGGCGGTCGCCATCGGCGCGCTGCTCGAGCTGGTCGACACCAGCATCGTCAACGTAGCGCTGCGCGAGATCCAGAGCTCCCTCGGCGCCACGCTCACGCAGGTGAGCTGGGTGGTGTCGAGCTACGCCGTCGCCAACGTGATCATCCTCCCGATGACCGCGTGGCTGGGCGAGCGCTTCGGCAAGAAGCCGTACTTCGTCTTCTCCCTGATCGCGTTCACCCTCTCCTCCGTCCTCTGCGGGCTCTCCACCAACCTCCCCACGCTGATCGTCGCCCGGGTGCTCCAGGGCCTCGGCGGCGGCGGCCTCCTGGCCAAGGCGCAGGCCATCCTCTTCGAGACCTTCCCGAAGGAGGAGCAGGCGATGGCGCAAGGCTTCTTCAGCGCGATCGTGATCGCCGGCCCGGTGCTCGGCCCCACCCTCGGCGGTTTCATCGTCACCCACGTCGGCTGGAGGTGGATCTTCTTCATCAACGTGCCGGTCGGGATCCTCGCGGCGCTCATGTGCCTGATCTACCTGCCCAAGGACGAGCCCTCCGAGCGCGCCAGAGGCGGCATCGACTGGCTCGCGATCTCCTTCCTCGCCATCGGCCTCGGCTCGCTCCAGACGATGCTCGAGGAGGGGCAGTCGGACGAGTGGTTCGACTCGCCGTTCATCGTGGCCCTGGCCATCGGCGCCGTCCTCGGCCTCGCCCTCTTCGCGATCCGGGTGCTGCGCTCCGACCGGCCGATCGTCGACCTCCGGGTGCTACGGCACCGCTCCCTCTGGGCGGGCAGCATCCTCTCGATCGTGGTGGGCATGGCCCTCTACGGCGCGCTCTTCGCCCTGCCCCTCTTCGCCCAGATGATCATGGGCTACGACTCGCAGCAGACCGGGCTCCTGATGCTTCCCGGCGCCCTGGCCTCTGCGGCGGCGATGCCATTCGTGGCCCGGCTGAACCGGAAGGTCGATCCCCGGATCCTCCTCACCGTCGGCTCCCTCGTCCTCGTCGCAGCGGTGATGATGCTCTCCCGCCTCAGCCCGCAGACCGGCGCCGACAGCCTCTTCTGGCCGCTGATCGTCCGCTCGATCGGCACCTCGATGATGTTCCTGCCGCTGACCCTCGCGGCGATCGGACCGATCCCCAAGCACGAGATCTCCAAGGCCACGGGCCTCTTCGCCCTCACCCGCCAGCTCGGCGGCAGCATCGGGGTCGCGCTCCTCACCACCATTCTCGCCCAGCGCAACGCCTTCCACCGCACGGTGCTGGTCGAGAAGCTGGGCGCAGGCGACCCCGGTGTGCTCGAGCGCCTCGGCACCCTGACCGGCGGCCTCGTCGCCAAGGGCTTCGATCCGGAGACCGCGCGGCAGAAGGCGCTGGCCCTCCTCGACGGTATGGTGAACCAGCAGGCGTCGGTGCTCTCCTTCGGAGATACCTTCACGCTCACCGCCGCCCTGATCCTCTGCACGGTGCCGCTCGTCATCCTGCTCGGCAAGCCGAGTCGCGGCACCGCGGTCTCCGTGGATCACTGAGCGAGCCGGAGGCGAGCAAACGCAAGAAGGCGCCTCTCGCGCGTAGCGCGAGATGAAGGAATCGCTCCCGCTCCGCGGGGGCGATTTCTTCAACGCGCCGTCAGCGCGTCGCCTCGGTGATCACCGCGGTCCTCAGGCTCCGCATGATCGCGTCGACGTCGCGGGCAACGTTGGAGGGCGCGCTCGCGGGCCAGGTCCCGAGGAGCACGTAGAGGCGATCGTCGCTCGCGATCACCGCGACCCTGCCGTGGATCTGATCGCCGAGCGAGAAGAGGAAGTTCGAGCCGTTCGCCGTGGCTTCCGGCACCGTGGTGGTGAAACCCTGCTTGGTGCGGAGCCCCACCGCCAACCGCTCCGCGAACTCCTGGGCCGGCGCGACCTGGGGCGCGACCTGCACCACCACCTGGGCTCCCGTGGCGGCGTGGCTCACGATCACCGGCACCTGGATACCGCCAGGCGCCTCGTGCCCGTGGGCGAAGCTCCACTCGCTCCCCGCCGGCCGCTGGATCTCGAAGCCGAGCTCGCGATCCACGAAGCGGATGCCCTCTTCGACCCGCTTCGCGCCGCCCGGATCGTCGTCCCGCACCGGCTCGCCCGGATCGCCGACCCTCTTCGAGGGACCTTCGGGCCGCCTCGCGTCGCCCGATTCGTCGGCCCGCTTCGCCTCGGCTGGATGGACGCGATCTGCGTCCGGGGCCCCGTTCCGCGCCGCGTCGGGGCGGACCCCGGGCGACGACGCACAGGCCCCCAGAAGGAGCGCTCCCCCGACCCAGCCCCACCGTTTGTCCATCGCCGCCCCCCAATTCGCGGGCAGGGCAGGATGCCCCCGCCTCCCCCTCAGGTGGCAAGCTTCGTCACGCGGAAGGCGTCCGGACAAGGGGACGGCGCCCGGTTGGGGCGAGCCGTCTCGAAGACATCGTTCCCGATCGGTCATCGGGGGCCCGCAGCCTGCTCCGGGCCGTGCCGGCACCTCCGGCGACGGCTCCAGGAAGGGCCCCCGATCGGGTCAGCGGCGCGGCTCGACCGCGGCAGGCGTCAGCTCGGCGACGGTCGCGCGGACCTTCGCCGCGATCTCGCCGACGGACACCAGCTCGACCTCGCCGCCGCGGCGCAGCTTCCACTCCACCTTGCCCTCGGCGAGGGCCTTCTTGCCCACGGCGATCCGGATCGGCAGGCCCACCAGGTCGGCGTCCTTGAACTTCACGCCGGCGCGCTCGTCGCGGTCGTCGAAGAGGACCTCGATCCCGGCGGCGCCGAGCTCGGCGTAGAGCTTCTCCGCGGCCTCGACCACCGCCGCGTCGTTCATCTGGAGCGCCACGAGGGAGACCTGGTACGGCGCGATCGACATCGGCCAGACGATCCCGTTCTCGTCGTGGTGCAGCTCGATGGCCGCGGCCATGATCCGCTCCACGCCGATGCCGTACGAGCCCATCACGATCGGCGTCGACTTGCCGTCCGGCCCGAGGACCGTGGCGCCCATCGACTCCGAGTAGCGGGTGCCGAGCTTGAAGATGTGCCCGACCTCCAGGCCCTTCCACACCTGGATCTCGCCGGGGCAGGAGGGGCAGCCCTCCGAGGCCTGCACGGTGCGCAGATCCGCGAGCCGGGCGTGGGCGAGGTCGCGGTCCACGTCGACGCCGCGCAGGTGGTGGTCGTCCTCATTGGCGCCGGTGACCATGTCCTTGCGGCCCACGAGGCTGGTGTCGAGGTAGACCTCCTTGCCGCTCGTGCCGACGGCGCCGAGGGAGCCCGGGCGGGCGCCCAGCAGCGCGACGATCTCGTCGACGGAGGCGGGCCGAATTTCCTGGGCGCCGGTGGCGGTCTGCAGCTTGGCCTCGTGCATCTCCTGGTCGCCGCGGACCACCGCGATCACGGTGCGGCCGTCGGCCACGAAGACGAGCGTCTTGAGC
Source organism: Vulgatibacter incomptus (assembly GCF_001263175.1). GTDB lineage: Bacteria > Myxococcota > Myxococcia > Myxococcales > Vulgatibacteraceae > Vulgatibacter > Vulgatibacter incomptus. The sequence continues at coordinate 2,068,751 of NZ_CP012332.1, forward strand.
TGGCGCTTCGCCTCCACGTGATACGGCGGCTGCTCGAGGTCCAGGATCGTGCGCACGCCCGGGGTCGCGAACTTCTCCGGCGCGGGCAGCCCCGGCCCGTCGGCGATCAGGCCCACGCGGCTCGTGGCCTTCTCGACGTTGGCCGCGTAATCGCAGCTCGGGCAGTACGCGATGTTGTCCTCGCCCGCGTCGGTGCGGACCATGAACTCGGTGGACTTGCTGCCGCCCATCGCACCGGAGTGCGCGTCCACGGCGGCGAAGGCGAGGCCGCACCGCGAGTAGACCCGGTGGTAGGCGACCCGGTGCTTCTCGAAGGCGACGTCGAGACCGGCCTGGTCCACGTCGAAGGAGTAGGAGTCCTTCATCGTGAACTGGCGCACGCGCAGGAGGCCCGACTTCGGCCGGGGCTCGTCGCGGAACTTCGTCTGGATCTGGTACCAGGTCTGGGGCAGCTCCCGGTACGAGCGGATCTCACTCCGAGCGATGGAGGTGAAGATCTCCTCGTGGGTCATCCCGAGGCAGTAGTCCCCGCCCTTGCGGTCCTTGAGGCGGAACATGTTGTCGCCCATGACCTCCCAGCGGCCCGACTCCTTCCAAATCTCCGCCGGGTGCAGCGCAGGCAGGAAGAACTCCTGGGCGCCGATGGCGTCCATCTCCTCGCGGACGATCCGCTCGACCTTCTTCAGCGAGCGCTGGGCCAGCGGCAGGTAGGAGTAGATGCCCGCGCCGAGCTGGCGGATGAAGCCCGCGCGCAGGAGGAGCTGGTGCGAGACCACCTGCGCGTCGGCGGGGATCTCCTTGAGGGTCGGGATGAAGGCTCGGGACAGTCGCATGGCGAATCTCGAATCAGGGCCCTCTCGAGGGCCGGCGCAAATACGGAATCGGTTCAACCAAAAGTGAAATTACGCTTCACTGATTCACGATGGGAAGCTTCCCGCTCCGCTCCTCGACGATGGAGCGGACCTCGGCGACCAGCGCCTCCTCCAGCTCGTCGGCGGCGAAGCGGCGCACGACCTTCCCCTTCTTGAACAGCAGGCCCACGTTGTTGTGCCCGTAGGCGATGCCGACGTCGGCCTCGCGGGCCTCGCCGGGGCCGTTCACCTCGCAGCCCATCACGGCCACGTGGACCTCTTCGCTGACGTTCTCGAGGGCCTTCTCGATCCGCTGGGTGGCGGTGATCATGTCCACCGAGCAGCGGCCGCAGGTCGGGCAGGAGACCAGGGTCATCCCGCCGTCGCGAAGCCCAAGCGACTTCAGGAGGTGGATCCCGACCTTGACCTCCTCCACCGGATCCGCGGTGAGGGAGACGCGGATCGTGTCGCCGATCCCCTCGGCCAGGAGCATGCCGATGCCGACCGCGCTCTTCACCGAACCCTGGAGGAGCGTGCCCGCCTCGGTCACGCCGAGGTGGAGGGCGTAGTCGAAGGTCTTCGCCGCCAGGCGGTAGGCGCGCACCATCGTCGGCACGTCCGAGGCCTTGAGCGAGACCTTGATGTCGAAGAAGTCCTCGTCCTCGAGCATCCGGATGTGGCGGACGGCGCTCTCCACCATCGCCTCGGGCGCGGGGTAGCCGTAGCGCTCCAGCAGCTCCTTCTCGAGGGAGCCGCCGTTCACGCCGATGCGGATCGGGATCCCCCGCTCCTTCGCGGCCCTCGCCACCTCCCGCACCCGCTTCTGCCCGCCGATGTTGCCGGGGTTCACGCGCACGCCGGCGACCCCCGCCTCGATCGCCCGGAGCGCCAGGTGGTAGTTGAAGTGGATGTCCGCGATCACCGGGATGGTCACCGCCTTGGCGATCGCGCCGAGGTTGTCGGCGGCGTCGTCGTCAGGCACCGCCACGCGCACGGCGTCGCAGCCCGCGGCCTGGAGCATCCGGCACTGATCGATCGTGGCCTGGCGATCGCGGGTGTCCGTGGTCGCCATCGACTGCACCGAAACCGGCGCGTCACCGCCCACCGCCAGCTTGCCCAGTCGGATCGGACGGCTCGCCCGCCGCTCGGAAAGGGGCTTGCTGCTCTCGCTCCCTACACCGCTCATTCTTCGCCTCTTTGGCGGGCGGGCCTCTTCGGAAGACCCCTCGCCTCTCACGATCGAAAAGGCCGGATCGTCGCCCAGGGGGCGCGCGTCCGGCCTCTTCTAGCAAGATTTCCGAACCTTCGCGCGCCGCATTCACTCCCCATCGAGAGCAGGCGCGCGGCGTTGGCTCAGTTCTCCGCGGTCTTGACGCCGGCCTTCGCGAGCTCGGCGTCGATCACCTTCTTGAACTCGTCGAAGGGGAGCGCACCCGAGAGCAGCTTGCCGTTGATGAAGAAGGCGGGCGTGCCGGTGACACCGGCCTCTTCGCCGGCCTCAGCGTTCGCCGAGACCTTCTCCGCCATCTTGCCGCCGTCGAGGCAGGCGTCGAACTTGGCGGAGTCGAGGCCGAGCTCCTTGGCGTAGCCCTTGAGCTCGTCCACGCCAAGGGCACGCTGGTTGCCGAACATCTTGTCGTGGAGCTCCCAGAACTTGCCCTGCTCGTCGGCGCAGTGCCCGGCCTCGGCGGCCTTCTGGGCGCTCGCGTGGAACGGGAGCGGGTAGTCGCGGAAGACCACGCGCACCTTGCCGGCGTAGGCCTCCTCGACCTGCGTGAGCGTAGCGTTCGCGCGGCTGCAGAACGGGCACTCGAAGTCGGAGAACTCGACGATCGTCACCGGCGCGTCCTTCGCGCCGCGGCTCGGGCCGATGGCCTCCACGTGGACCGCCGGAGCCTCGGGCTCGGCGAGGGTGATCTCCACCTTCGCGTCCGTCTTCAGCTTGTCCAGGAAGTCCATGACCGCCTTCTGCTGCTTCTGCGCGGTGAGGAACTGGCCGATCCGCTCCTTCGCCTGATCGAACGGCGGCAGGCCCGGGGCGCCGGCGTTCTGGTCGTAGAACGCCCGGATCTCCTCGTCGGAGGGCGCAGCGGTCTTCCCCTCGACCTCGGCGCGGAGCATGTCCTCCTCGCTCATGCCGCGCTTCTTCGCCTCGGCCTCCATGAGCTGCTTGGCGACCATCCCCTCGAGGGAGCCCTGCCGCAGCTCGTGGAGCTTCTGGCGGTGCTCGCGCTCCAGGGTCGAGAGCTTGCCCCGGATCGACTTGTCGAGGTCGCCGAGGGTGATCTTCTTGTCGCCGATCGTGGCGACGACGGTGGAGGGATCCTCGGCGGTGCCACGCGCAGCGGCGCCTGCGACGCCCCCATTGGCTCCAACGGAGGAGGTGTTGCTGCAACCTGCAACGGCGGCGAGCAGCACCGCGGCCAGGGGGACGAGCAAGCGATTCATCGTGTCTCCATCGGGCGGCCAGGCGCCCGGAAAGCGTGGAATCCTCGGCGCTAACAGCCGGACGGTCAAGGGAAATGCCCGGCACGCGTCTTCCCAGCCTTCACTCGAAGGAGATCGCGGTAGAGTCGCGCCCATGAGCACCTCCGCACCCTCGCAGGCCCGGATCCTCTCGGGCGTCCAGCCCTCGGGCACGCTGCACATCGGCAACTACTTCGGCGCCATCCAGCAGCACATCCAGCTCCAGGATTCGCAGGCCGAGGCCTTCTACTTCATCGCGAACTACCACGCGCTCACGACGCTCCGCGACGCCGATCGGCTTCGCGAGCTGACCCACAACGTGGCGCTCGACTACCTGGCCCTCGGACTCGACCCGGCGAAGGCCGTCTTCTTCCGGCAGAGCGACGTCCCCGAGGTCCACGAGCTCGCCTGGTTCCTCGCCACGATCACGCCGGTGAGCCTCCTGGAGAAGGGCGTCTCCTACAAGGACAAGGTCACGAGAGGGATCGCGGCGAACGCGGGCCTGCTCACCTACCCGGTGCTCATGGCGGCGGACATCCTCCTGCAGCAGGCGAGCCTGGTGCCGGTGGGAGAGGACCAGGTCCAGCACGTGGAGTTCGCCCGAGACATGGCCGGCTTCTTCAACAACGCCTACGCGGGCGGCCAGGAGGTCCTCAAGCTCCCCAAGGCGCACTTCGCGCCGGGAAAGAAGGTCCCCGGCCTCGACGGCCAGAAGATGTCGAAGAGCTACGGGAACACCATCGGCATCTTCGAGGAGGGCTCGGCGCTCAAGAAGAAGGTGATGAGCATCAAGACCACCTCCGTGCCCCTCGGCCAGCCGCTCGATCCCGAGAACGACACGGTCTTCGCGATCTACAAGCTCGTGGCGTCCCAGGCCGACGTCGCGGCGATGGAGGCCGACTACCGCTCGGGCGCAATCGGCTTCGGCCACGCCAAGCAGCGGCTCCACGAGGCCCTCGACAAGCACTTCGCCGACTCGCGAGATCGCCGCAAGGAGCTCGAGAAGAACCCGGCGGAGGTGGAGGCGATCCTGCGCATGGGCGCCGAGCGGGCGCGCCACACCGCGCGCGTCACGATCGACGCGTGCCGCCACGCCGTGGGCGTCTGACGCCGCGAGGCGATCGGCCCTGCCCTCGCAGGGCCGATTCCTCCACACGTCCCGGGCGCTCGCCCGAGGCTCGTGGGCCCGCCAGACCCGGGATCGCTCGCCAGCCTGGCCGCCCTCGACCAAGCGAGACCGTGACTAGCCTTCCTTCGAGCATCCATCTCGAGGAGGCAGCGATGTCGGAAGGCTGGCCGGAGCTTCCCTACGAATCCTGGAAGGACACCCACGACACGCTGCTGCGCTACAGCCAGATCGTCGGCAAGATCCAGCTCGCGCTCACCCCGCTCGTGAACCACTGGTGGAACGTCGCGTTTCGCCTCGACACCCGCGGCATGCACACCCTGCCGATGCGCTGCGACGGGGGCAGCTTCGAGATCGCCTTCGACTTCGTCGACCACGCGTTGGTGGTCCGTACCAGCCGAGGCGTCGTCCGCTCGCTCCCCCTCGTCGCCAGGAGCGTCGCCGACTTCTGGTCCGAGCTCTTCACCGTTCTGGAGAGCCTCGGGATCGAGGTGGAGCTGAGCGACCGGCCCTGCGAGCTCGCGCTCGAGAAGAACGGGCTCCCGTTCCGCGAGGATCGCATCCACGCATCCTACGATCCCCACGCCGCCTACAGCTGGTGGCAGATCCTGCTCTCGACCGAGCGGGTGCTCGAGGAGTTCCGCTCCCGCTTCCAGGGCAAGTGCAGCCCGGTGCTCTTCTGGTGGGGCACCTTCGATCTCGCGGTGACGCGCTTCTCCGGCAAGCGGGCCCCACCCATGCCGGACGCCGACGTCATCACCCGCGAGTCCTTCACCCACGAGGAGAGCAGCGCCGGGATCTGGCCGGGCAACGCGTCCCTCGGCGAGCCCGCCTTCTACAGCTACGCCATGCCCGCGCCCGCCGGCTTCGGCGAGGCCCCCGTGCTCCCGAAGGAGGCCTACTTCGACCACGACCTCGGCGAGTTCGTCCTCCCCTACTCCGCGGTCCGCACCTCGCGGAACCCGCGGGAGACGCTGCTCGCGTTCCTGCAGAGCACCTACGAGGCGGCGGCCGACCTCGGCGGCTGGGATCGCAAGCGCCTCGAGCGCGCACCACCGGAGCCGCTCATCGCCGAGCCGGGAGGCGCGCCGCTGCACTGACGAGAGTTGGCGAGGAGGTCGCTTCGTCTCGCGAGACCGCGAGACGAAGAATGACACAGGGAATCGGTCTTCAGCCGCGGCTCAGGCGACCTGCTCGAGTCCGCCCCAGGCCGGCAGCCGGATGTCGAGGCGCTCGAGCTCCTTCTGCTCCCCCACCTCGAGCACGTCGTGGGTCGACGGATCGCCGAGGACCTGGGTGACGAGCTTGTGGTTGAGCATGTGGCCCGACTTGTGCGCCACCAGGTGGCCGATCACGGGCATGCCCAGGAGCGAGACGTCGCCGATCGAGTCGAGGATCTTGTGGCGCACGAACTCGTCCGGGAAGCGAAGGCCGTCCGGGTTGAGGATGCTGAAGTCGTCGACGACGATCGCGTTCTCGATGGAGCCGCCCTTGGCGAGGCCCATCTTCTTCAGCATCTCGACCTCGCGGTAGAAGCCGAAGGTGCGGGCCCGGCAGATCTCGCGGTCGAAGAAGCGGTCGCTGAAGTCCATGCGGAACGACTGGTTCGAGATCAGCGGGTGGTCGAAGTCGATGGTGAACGACACCGAAAACTGCGAGGCCGGCAGGAAGGTCGCCTGCTTGTCGCCCTCCTTCACCGTGACCGGCTTGCGGATCACGAGGAAGCGCTTCATGGCGCGCTGGAGCTCGATGCCCGCCGAGCGGATCAGGTAGACGAAGGGCGCGGCCGAGCCGTCCATGATGGGGACCTCGGGGCCGTCCACCTCCACGCGGCAGTTGTCGATCCCGAGGCCCGCGAGGGCGGCCATCAGGTGCTCGATGGTCGCGACGCGGACGCCGTCCTTGCCGATGGTGGTCGCCATCTGGGTGTCGACCACGTACTCGGCGCGGGCCGGAATCTCGACGTGCTGCGGCAGATCCGTGCGGACGAAGACGATCCCGGTGCCCGTGTGCGCGGGGCAGAGCGAGAGCGTGATCGGCGTGCCCGAGTGGAGGCCGATGCCGGTGCAGCTCACCTTCGACTTCACGGTGCGCTGGTTGAGGTGGTTCATCTGGCCGGTCTCCGGGGAAGCGGATTCGGGGTGTGATCTACCCCTCATTCGAGCGTGGGCGCGGCAATTTTGCAAAATGCGCGCCCGGGATCAACCCACCCGGAAAAAAATCCGGCAAATCACTGAATTCACGGCTGAATCCATCGCAAGAACGACGGGGCCCCGCTCGTCGGCCCCTCGGGCTCCGATCGAGAACCACGACAACCCTGTCAGGGTGGGAAGCGTGATATACGCCCTGGGCCCCACGCAAGGATCGCCAGAAGACGTGCTCCCCCTCAAGGACGACCTCCCCGTACGACGATTCCCGCTCGTGACGATCGCCCTCGTCGCCGCCAACGTGGCGGTCTTCGCCTGGCAGATCGCCAAAGCCCCCTCGTTCGTCGACTCGATCCGCTTCCTCGGCATGGTCCCGGGGGCGTTCGCCCCTGCCGACTCCGCGCCCGTCGGGCTGCCGCCCGTGCTCACGATCTTCACGAGCATGTTCGCCCACGGCTCGCTGCTCCACCTGGGCGGCAACCTGCTCTTCCTCTGGATCTTCGGGAACAACGTCGAGGACGCGATGGGCCGCCTCGGCTTCCTGGGCTTCTACGTCCTCTGCGGGATCGGCGCCGCCGCGGCGCAGGTCGGCTTCGACCCGGCGTCGCAGATCCCGATGGTCGGTGCCTCCGGCGCGATCGCAGGCGTCCTCGGCGCGTACTTCCTGCTCTACCCGCGCGCCCGCGTCCTCACCGTAATCCCGATCTTCGTCTTCCTGAAGTTCATCTGGGTCCCGGCGATCTTCTTCCTCGGGATCTGGTTCGTCTTCCAGCTCCTGGGCGGCCTCGGCACGCCGGAAGGCGCCGGCGGTGTGGCCTTCTGGGCCCACGTGGGCGGCTTCGTCGCGGGCCTGCTGCTGGTGAAGCCCTTCGCCGGCACCATCTGGCGCCGCCCCCAGGCCAGGAAGCCGTCCCTCTTCTGACAGATGGGGCCCGGCTCCCGAGGGCGCGGGCAGCCCCCTCATCTCGCCGAACCGGTCGAGCGCTAAAAGATTGCGCCGGGCGCGGCGGGCGTGCGGCCGAGGTGCTGGTAGGCCCGGGGCGTCGCGATCCGGCCGCGAGGCGTGCGCATCAGGAAGCCCTCCTGCAGCAGGAAGGGCTCGTAGACGTCCTCGATGGTGTCGCTCTCCTCGCCCACGCTGGCCGCGAGGGTCTCGAGGCCCACGGGCCCGCCGCCGAAGCGATCGATGATCGCCAGGAGCAGGCGCCGATCCATGGCGTCGAAGCCGGCCTCGTCGATCTCGAGACGCTGCAGCGCGCGATCCGCGCCCGCGCGATCGATCGCCCTCGCGCCGCTCTCCTGGACGAAGTCGCGGACCCGGCGCAGGAGGCGGTTCGCGATCCGCGGCGTGCCCCTGGCGCGCCGCGCGATCTCCTCGGCGCCGGCCTGCTCGATCCGAACGCCCAGGATCCCCGCGGCCCGTTCGACGATCGCGGTGAGCTCTTCGCGCGGGTAGAAATCGAGGCGCTCGAGGATCGGGAAGCGATCGCGCAAGGGGCTCGCGAGGAGGCCGGTCCGCGTGGTCGCGCCCACCAGCGTGAACTTCGGCAGGTCGATCCGCAGCGCCCGCGCCGCCGGACCGCTGTCGATCACGATGTCGAAGCGGAAGTCCTCCATCGCCGGGTAGAGGCTCTCCTCCACCGCCGGCGTGAGACGGTGGATCTCGTCGATGAAGAGCACGTCCCGCGGCTGGAGGTTCGTGAGGATCCCGGCGAGGTCCCCCTTCTTCTGCAGGGCCGGGCCGTTCGTGTAGTGGAGCTGGCTGCCGAGCTCCTGGGCGATCACGTGGGCGAGGGAGGTCTTGCCCAGCCCCGGCGGCCCCGAGAAGAGGCAGTGGTCCAGGGCCTCACCCCGCCTCCGCGCGGCCGACACGTAGACCTCGAGCTTGTCGACCACGCGGCGCTGGCCGACGTACTCAGCGAAGTTCCGAGGACGCAGGGAGAGCTCGCCCTCCTCTTCCGGGGCGAGGGTTTCGGGATCAAGTGCGTCGCCGCGTCGGCTCATATCGGCGCGGACTCTACCACGATGGAGGGGCGTGGCCGTCCTGCTTTGGACACGCTCCCGGCCCCCGTTTTCCTTCTCCGGAGATGCCGTCTACAATCGCTCGTACGCGGATCGGCGAACCGCTCGGTCCCGTTCCGCGAGGCGATGTGCCCGGGAACCCGTCGGCTCTCGAGGCCGCCTGACGAAAGGTGGATTGGGCGCTCCACGGAAGCGCCCGTCGCGGGAGGTTCCCAATGTCGATCGAGCTCGAATCCAAGGTGCGGCTGGATCTCCTGCCCCCGGGTCCGGCCCCGTCGCCGCGCATCGATCTCCTCCGCCTCTCCCGGCGCGAGCTGGCCAGCCGGATCCGCGACGAGGTCGAGCGGAATCCCCTCCTGGAGGAGCGAACCAACACCCTCGAGCAGGACCGCCACGACGCCGTCCGGGAGCTCTCGTCGATCGAGCGCTTCGCGGCCCAGGAAGACGCCGCCGCTCGGGAGCCGCTGTCGGATCCGGACTGGGAGGACGGGGTCGAAGAGCTCGCGGAGGAGCTCCTCTCGTCCGAGGGCGATCCGGAGCAGGAGCTCTCCCTCCTCGACCATCTGGTCACGCAGATGCGGCTGACCAGCTTCAGCCCCGACGAGGAACGGGTCTCGAAGCTGATCCTCGGCAACCTCGACGAAGACGGCTATTTCCGCCTCGAGGACGTCGAGGGCGATCCCCTGATCGCCGTCGCTGGAGAGGCCGAGGTCGGACTGGATGTCGCAGCCGGAGCGCTGAGGAAGCTGCAGCAGCTCGAGCCGACCGGCGTCTGCGCGCGGGACCTCGAGGAGTGCCTGCTCCTGCAGGCTCGCGCATGGGGCGAGGACCGAGGGCTGGTGGGCGCGATCATCCGCAAGCACCTCCCGGCGCTGGAGGCACGGGGCCTGCGGTCCATCGCGTCGGATCTCGACGCGGAGCTCGGCGAGGTGATCGTGGCCGAGCGCATCATCGCGGAGATGGAGCCGAGGCCCGCCCGCGCCTTCCTCGCCGATGAATCCCCCTTCATCCTCCCCGACGTCCAGGTGCATCGATCCGGCAACGAGTGGATCGTCACCGCCGACGATCCGCTCGCGCGGATCCGGATCAGCCGTCGTTACCGCGGATCCCTCCGCCGGGAGAGCCCGGCGGCGGACTTCCTTCGAGAGAACCTCCACGCCGCCAGGGCCCTGATCGACTCGGTCGAGGGTCGGCAGCGGATCCTGGTTCGTATGGTCGAGGCCATCGCGCGGCTGCGGACCGAGCTCTTCGAGAGAGGACCATCCGCTGCCGTTCCCCTCGACGCCCGGGACGTCGCCGCCGAGGTCGGCCTCCATCCGTCGACGGTCCTCGGCGCCGCCGCCGGCAAGCTGGTCGCCACGCCCAACGGAGTCCTGCCGCTCGCCTCGTTCTTCGCGCCTCCTCTCGACGAAGGGATGGCGCACGTCGACGAGGTGACCGACGAGCTCGAACAGGAGATCCTCGATCTCGTCTCGTCCGAGCCTCCGCGGCGCCCCTACTCCGACCACCAGCTCGTCGAGCTGCTCCGCGTGCGCCGACTCGAGGCGAGCCGGCCGCTGGTTTCCCGCTGCCGGGAGCTCCTGGGGATCCCACCCACGAGCGAGCGAAGCCGACGCTGACGATCCCGTCGACGGCCAGCCGTCAGCGAGCGCGGAGCGCCTCGCGGACGAGATCCTCGAGGGAGGCGTCGGCGGCGGCGCGGCCGCGGGCCTCGGCCGCCAGGCGATCGGCCTCGGCGGGCTTGAAGCCCAGGGCTTCGAGGGCCCGGAAGAGCTCGTCCTTTGGCGCGACGACGTTCACCGCCGGCGCCGCTCTGGGCGTCGACGCCGGGACGAAGGACGCCAGCCGTTCGCGGAGATCGAGCACCAGCCTCTCGGCCGTCTTCTTTCCGACCCCGGGCAGCTTCTTCAGCCGCGCGAGATCCCCGCCGACGATGGCCGCCGCGATCTCCTCGGGCTCGCCGCCGGAGAGGAGGTTCATCGCCGCCCGCGGCCCGACCCCCTGCACCCGGATCAGCTCGCGGAAGAGCGCCTCCTCGAGCTCGGAGGAGAAGCCGAAGAGCTCGATAGCGTCCTCGCGGACCGCGGTGTGGATCCGCATCGTCACCTGGGCGCCGGTGGGGAGCCTCGCGAGGGTCGTCTCACTGCAAGTGACGAGGTACCCGACTCCTCCTACGTCGAGGATCATCCCGCCGATCGCCTTGCGATCGACCGTTCCCTTGAGCTGCGCGATCATCGGTTTGGATCCTCATGGCGCGCGCCGCGTCCGTTTCGCTGCGGGCCGGGGCGGAACGACGGCAGGGCGCATACGAAGGACGGCGGAGGCAGCGCCCGTTGCGGGCATCCGGGCCCGGTTCAGGTGGCAGATGGCCGCCGCGATCGCGTCGCAGGCGTGCTCGTCCCCGGGGACCTCCACGCCGAGCAGCATCGAGACCATCCGCGAGACCTGCTCCTTGCCGGCCCTCCCGCTGCCCGAGACGGCCCGCTTGATCTCGCTCGCAGCGTACTCGAAGACCTCGATCGACGAGCCGGCGGCGGCAACCAGCGCGGCGCCCCTCGCCTGCCCCAGCACCAGGGCGGAGCGAGCGTTGACCGCGTGGTAGACCTCCTCGACGGAGACCGCCTCGGGCGACGTCCGCGCCACCACGTCGACGAGGCCCGCGTGGATCCGGCCGAGGCGCACCGCGAGGGGGAGCGCGTCGCCAGGGGACAGGGTCCCGCAGGCGACGAGGGTCAGCTTGCTGCCCTTGGCGTCCACGACGCCGTAGCCGGTGTGCCGGGAGCCGGGATCGATTCCGAGGACGCGCACCTGCTCACGCCGCCCGCGGGCGCGAGAGCTCGAGCATCCGGAGGATCGGCTGGAGCGCCCGGGAGCGGAGCGGCTCGGGGACGTCGATCGCCGGCGAGAGATCGCGCAGGCTGTCGCGCACCTTCTCGAGCGTGTTCCGCTTCATGTGCGGGCACTCGTTGCACGCGCCGGTGGTCGGGCACGAGCCGTGGATCGGCGCCTCGAGGAGCGTCTTCTCCGGCGCGGCCCGCTGCATCTCATGGAAGATGCCGGGCTCGGTGGCGACGATGAAGCTGCGGCGATCGCTGGCCTTCACGCGGGAGAGGAGCGCCGAGGTCGAGCCTACGAAGTCTGCGTGGCGGAGCACCGAGGCCTCACACTCCGGGTGCGCGATCACCTCCGCGTCCGGGTTCCGCACCTTGAGCTGCACCAGCTTCCGCTCGGAGAACTGCTCGTGGACGATGCAGGAGCCGTCCCAGAGGATCATCTTCCGGCCGAGCTTCTCCGAGAGCCAGGCGCCCAGGTTGCGATCCGGCGCGAAGATCAGCTCCTGCTCCGGCGGGAAGCTCTCCACGATCCGCTCGGCGTTCGACGAGGTGACGATCACGTCGGAGAGCGCTTTGATGCCCGCGCTGCAGTTGATGTAGGTGATCACCTTCGCGTGCGGGTGGCGCGCCTTGAAGGCCGCGAAGGCGTCGGGCGGACAGGAGTCTGCGAGCGAGCAGCCCGCGTCCAGATCCGGGATCACCACCGTCTTGCCGGGGTTCAGGATCTTGGCCGTCTCGGCCATGAAGTGCACGCCGGCGAAGCAGATCACGTCGGCTTTCGTCCCCTGGGCCGCTTGCGCGAGCTGGAGCGAATCCCCGACGAAGTCGGCGATCTCCTGGATGTCCGGCTCCTGGTAGTAGTGGGCCAGGATGATCGCGTTGCGCTCCTTCTTCAGCGCCTCGATCTCGTCGAACAGGTCGGGCCCGATGGCCATGCTTCGTCCTCCTCGGGAGTTGCGCCGAGAACATAGCGTCCCCGCCGCGATTTGCACGCATCCGTTGGAGGCACGGCCGGCCTTAGAACTCGAAGGCGATGCCGCCCGACCACATGTCGTCCGAGAGGTCCAAGCCCCTGCGGCCGAAGCTGGTGACCTTGGAGTGGGTCCAGTCCACGTAGACGTAGGTGTGGGCGACTCCCCACTCCCGATAGAACTCGGCGGAGAGCCGGGGGTCGAAGAAGTCGAGCATGAACTGGAGGCCCGCGGAGGCCGTCCAGCCCCACCGGACGCCCTTGGCCTTCCCGTCGTCGGAGGTCTCCCCCCCGCCATTGCTGACCCAGAAGATCCATGCGCCGATCCCGGCCCTCCCGTAGGGGACGAACGGGATGTTCCATTCCACGGCCGGATAGTCGAGCCGGTACGACACGAAGCCCGTGATCGGGACGATTTGCAAGTGCGTGGTGTCCGCCGACTGGACGTCCGTTCCCGAGATGAAGCCGTGGCCGAAGAACTCCGAGTAGCCTACGTTGGCGCCGATGCCGAGCGTGCCGAAGTCCTTGAAGACCAAGCGCTGGAGGCCGAGCTGCGAGAGGACGCGGTTCTTGTTGCCGAAGGTGTCCTTGAACGGGGTCGCGCCAGCGAGCTCTCGATCGACGCGCGGGCTGTAGCCGCCGAACTGGAGGTCGACGATCCAGTTCCGGTCGCGCTCGAAGACGCTCGAGGCGTGAGCGGGGACGGAGACCGCCAGGAGCCCGGCGGCGAAGAGGACCTGCAATGACTTCGTGAACATCAGGAGCGACCGTCCGGGCGCTTGCGCGCCTTGCCGATGTGTCCGTCGTGCCTACGGGCACGGACGCCGAGGATGAGAGTGCCCAGGAAGGCGAGGAGGCCCGCGCTTCCAGCGGAGGCACTGCAACCGTCCTGCATGCCGCCGGCGGCCTTGTACCGCTTCCAGAAGTCGTCGACGTCCACGGGCGTGCCTTCCATCACGTTCGAGAACGCCGACTCGTTGCCGTCGTTGTCGACGCCACGGACAGCGACGTCGACGGTGACGCCGTTCTTCAAGCCGGTGAGTTTGAACGAGCGGGCATTGCCGCTGAAGAGCTTCCGACATTGGTCGGGCACGAAGGTGGTGGCTCCGCTGCCGCCCGTGCCGCCCGTTCCGGCAGTGCCGCCGGTCCCGCCGGCACCGGGGAGGATGCCGCCAGTTCCGCCAATCCCTCCGACGCCTCCGGCTCCGCCGCCGCCGGGAATGCCTCCGCCGCCGCCGGCGCCAGGAATACCGCCGGCACCTGCGGCCGCCAGGTCGATCCCGCCATCTTCTCCGCCAGCGCCGCCCTCCCCTCCTCCAGCTCCTGCCGCGCCGTCGGGATCTCCGAGCTCGTCGTCCGCGATCTCCCCGGACTCACCGGCTGCGCCATCGTCGCCGAGGCCGAAGGCGTCCCAGCGCAAGCCCGTCGAGACGTCGTCTTTCACGCGGAAGCAGGCCTGCCAGAACGACGGAGCCTTGGCGCCGGAAGCCGGCTCGAACGAGAGGTGAAGCTGGGTGTCGCCTGGCTCCACCGAAATGAGCCTCGGCGTTCCAGGCCCCGTGGTGTCGATGGTGAGCTTCGCGCCGCTCCGGATCGGATCGCCCTCGTCGTTCTCGAAGATCGCGCAGACGAAGACCGTCTTGGTGGTCGCGAGCGGACACTCCGAGCCGATGGCGGTGCTGAAGATCTTGCTCCCCGTCAGCGCAACCCGGAACCTGCCTTCGTTGATCGAGATCGGGGTCGGCGAGACGCTGATCCGGGTTCCGTCGGTGCAGGCGGCGGAGGTGGCGACCGTGGTCACCAGCCCATCGACGTTCGTGACCGGCGTCCCGTTGAGCGTCGCGGTGACGGTCAGGTCGAAGGTCGTGTTGCAATCCTTCGACCCGAGCGTCGTCTTGCTCAGCGAGGTGGCGAGGGTGCTGACCGTCCGGGCCGCGCCGGCAGGCAGCGCGGGCGCGAGCAGAGCGAGGGCAAGGAAACAGGCGCGTGGGTTCCGCATGGTTCGGCACGCTAGCAAGTTTCAGGCCGCGGGGCTACCCGGCCGGAATCCACCGTTTGGGCGGCTTGGAGCTGCACCAGGCCCCGCCTCGATGACATCTTCGCCAGCGCGACGGAGCCGTGGATTGTCAAACTGTCAAACGAGCCCTCGCTCCCGCAGGAGCTCGGCGAGCCGCACCATCGGGACCACCGTGCCCCAGCGGAGACCGTCGGCCACGCTCACGAGCGATAGGCCCGCGGCGGTGTCGCGGACGCGGCCTACCAGCACCTCCTCCTCGCCAACGGCCAGCATCGGCATCGGATAGACGCCCATCGCCGTGTCGTCGAGGACCTTGAGCTCCTCGGCGGCCGCGAGCGCCTCTCGGGCGGCGACCGCGTCGATCGGCTTCTCGGCCGCGAGGGTGATGGCCTGGGTCGCGCCGTAGAAGACCGGCACGAGCACGCAGGTGACGGAGAGCGCGGGCGGCTGGCGGCCCAGGAGGCGGCCGAGATCCGAGGCGATCCGCTTCTCACGGACGGTGTCGCCGCCCGGCAGGAAGTCGTCGACCTGCGGGATCGCGTTGAAGGCGATCCGATGTGGGAAGACCCCTCGCTCCGGCTCGCGACCGTTCAGGAGCGAGACCGTCTGCATGGAGAGCTCCTCCATGCCCGGGATCCCGGCGACCGAGACCGCCTCGAGGCAGACCACGTCGGCGCGGACCACGCCCGCCTTCGCCTCGAGGGGCAGGAGGATCGCGGCGAGCTGCGCCGCTGCCGGCGTCGGCAGCGCGAAGACCGCGCCCTTGGCCGACTCGACCTCTTCGAGCTCCTCGTCGTTGATCCCGGGGAAGATCAGGCGCGCGTCGGCGCCCCCGTTCGCGTCGATGATCGCGGCGCCCGACTCGCGGGCGGCGGCGAGGACGCGTTCCTCCAGCTTCTCGCCCGGCATGACGAAGACGATGTCGCAGCCCCGGAGGGCCGCTGCATCCAGCGCCGCGACCTCGAACTCTTCACCGCGGACCTCGAGGGTCTCGCCGACCGCCTCCCCCTCGCCCAGGAGCCGCAGCTCGCCGAACGGGAAGCTGCGCTCCTCCAGCGTGGGTCCGAGCTCGCGACCTGCGGCCGAAGCCGCGCCGACGATGGCAACCGTGAGTGAGCGAGACGCCATTTCCTGCCTCCCACGCCGGAATGGCCGGCGGCGAAAGGCCCGGTACCTAGCACACTTTCGACGCTCCGCCCTCGGCTCCGCTCAGGCGCTCGGCGAAACGGAGTACCGGCGGATCTCGTCCTTGGCGCGGAGCTTGAGGAGCTTCAGCCTCCGAACCTCCGATTCCTCGTCGGGCGTGAGGTAGATCCGGTTCCGGAAGGTCTCGAGCCGCTCCTCGAACTCGGCGTGACGCCGGTTGAGCGCATCGAGCTTCGCGCTCCTGTCGATGATGCGATCCGGTCGCTGCATGACTCCTCCTTCGAGCTTCCGCGGCGAGGACGAGCTTCCGGGCAGGCGTGTCTTCGCCGGCGTTCCGATTTGGACGACAAATGCCTGCTCGAAGACGATCCTCCGCCGGTTCCGAGGGGGAGTCAAATCCCCCCTCCGCCCCGCTTGGAACCCTCCGAGCGAATGAAGAAATCGGTCCCGCTGAAGCGGGTCCGATTTCTTCAGGTCGCGCTTCGCGCGAGAGCGCTCCTTTTCGTTTGCTCCGCCTTCGGCTCCGCGTGAGTTCGTGATTCCATCACGAACTCAGGAGGCCTGGCGCTTCAGCTCCGCCTCGCTCGGGCGCAGGTAGTGGGGCTCGAGCGCGAAGATCGCGGACTTCGAGAAGGTCTGCGGCGTGCGGAACCCGAGGACGGCGACCTCCGCCGCCGGCGGCGTCTCCGGGAGGCCATCGAGAGGCGGCGCCCGCAATCCGGCCGTGGCCTCGTCGAAGATCGCGCGGTAGGCGAAGTAGCCCTCTCCCAGGAGGACCAGCGGCCCCTCCAGCGAGGCCAGTCGCTCCGCCACCCGCTCCGGCTTCGCGACCACTTCGGCCGGTCCATCGCCCAGGGCCTCGACCCCGCCCGCCACCGGTCGGAAGAAGCCCGCGTAGACCTCCTGCTTGCGCGCGTCGAGGATCGGCACCACCGCCGCCGCGTCCGGCGCCAGCCGCGCCGCGGCGAGCGCCATGGCCTCGAGGGAGGAGGCGCCGGCGAGGGGGATCTCCGCGCCGTAGGCGAGGCCCTTGCCGGTGGCCAGCGCGATCCGGAGGCCCGTGAAGCTGCCGGGTCCGAGGCTGACCGCGACGCCGTCGAGGCCGGCCAGCGTCAGGCCGGTCTCCCCGAGGAGCTCGTCGACCCACCCGGGGAGCAGCGTGGAGTGGTTCGGCCCGCTCGCGCCCCGGTCGCGACTGGCGAGGGTCCGCCACGACCCGTCCGCCTCGAGGCGGACGAGGGCGACGGAGATCGAGAGCGTGGAGGTGTCGATGCCGAGGAGGGTCTGCGAAGCCAAGAGCTATCCCGCGAGGAAGTAGCGGACGACGTCGTTCTTGAGCGCGAACACCATGAGCGTCAGCAGCATCGCCAGTCCGACGGCGTTGGTGATCTCCCGCGCGCGCATGGACAGCGGCTTGCGGCGGATCGCCTCGATCCCGGCCTGCACGATGTGCCCGCCGTCGAGCACCGGCACGGGGAAGAGGTTCACGAGGCCCAGGTTGATCGAGACCATCGCCATGGTGTGGAGGAAGATCTCCCAGCCCTGATCGGCCGCCTTGGTGGCGATGTCGTAGATCTGCAGCGGACCGCCGACGTTCTTGAAGGCGATCTGCCCGGTGACGATCATCCCCATCCCGCGCGCGATCTTCCGGGCCACCTCCCAGGTGGAACCGACGGCCATCTGCGCCGCGAGCAGCGGCCGGAACGGGACCTTCACCACCGGTGCGGCGACCGCGGGGAGACCGCCGTACGCACCGAACGTGTAGACGGTCACGGGCCGATCGCGGAGCTCGTCGGTCTCGGTCTTCGCCGCCTGGGCGAGGGTGAGGGAGCGGGTCTCGCCGTCGCGGACGAGGTCGAGCGTGAACGGCTTGTCGGCCTTCTCCCGCTGCGCCGCCTCCACCTGCTGCCAGGTCTCGAGGGCGCTGCCGTCGAGAGACAGCAGGCGATCGCCGCGGACGAGCCCCGCCTCGGCGGCGGGCGTGCCGGGGGCCACCCGCGACACGTAGAGCTCGGCGGACTCGACGCCGAGGGAGGCGCCCTCCTCCGGCTGGATCGTGATCTTCACCGGCTCGGGGACCGGGAGGTCCACCGGGCCTGCGGCGACAGCGTCGCCGCGGAGCGCGAGCACCTCAAAGGGCGCGCCGGCCTCCAGCTTGGACTTCAGCCGAGCCAGCGCCTGGTCGATCGAGCCCACTTCCTCGCCGTCGATCTTCGCGATCCGGTCGAAGGTTCGCAGGCCCGCGCCGTGGACGAGCCCGCCCGGGCTCACGCCGACGACCGGCGCCGCGGGGTTGGGGCTCACGCCGATCTTGCCCACGCGGACGGGCTCGATCGGATCGGGCTCAAGGTAGGAGTCGGGCGTGACGGTGAAGGTGGTGTTGGCGCCGTCGCGGTCCACGACCACGACGAGGGGCTTGCCCGCGCTCGGATCCACGAAGCGGCGCAGATCCTGGAAGGCGTAAATGGGCTCGCCGTCGATGGAGACGATCCGATCGCCCGGCTTCAGGCCGGCCTTCGCCGCGGGCATCCCCGCGATCACCTGGCCGACGTGCGGCGCCACCGCCTCGGTCTGCGCGGCGAAGACCGCGAAATAGGCCATCAGCGGGAAGATCAGGTTGAAGGCCGGGCCGGCGAAGGCGATCGCCATCCGCTTCCAGGGCCGCTGCTCGAGGAAGCCCCGCCCCTTGTCGGCGGCGTCCAGCGGCGTGGAGGGATCGTCCCCCGCCATCTTCACGTAGCCGCCGAGAGGCAGCAGAGAGAGGCGGTACTCGGTCTCTCCCCAGGTGAAGCCCAGCAGGCGGGGCCCGAAGCCCAGGGAGAACTTCAGCACCTTGACCCGGAAGGCCTTGGCCACCAGGAAGTGCCCGAGCTCGTGGAAGAAGATCAGGCCTCCGAGGAGGACGGCTACCGAGACGATGTGGAGCGGAAAGCTCATATCGGCTGTAACCCTAACCTTTCGAGAACCTTCCGGCCAGCCAACCGTCGGCCGATCGCCGGCCCTCGTCGGACGCCGCGATCGCGTCGTCCACCGAGGCGACGGGTCGCGCCGAATGGGCCTCGAGGGCATGTGAGATGGCGGCGGCGATCCCCGGGAAGGGGATCTTGCCCGCCAGGAACGCGGCGACCGCCGCCTCGTCGGCCCCGCTCACCACGGCGGGAGCCGTTCCCCCGATCCGCAGCGCCTCGTAGGCGAGCTCGTAGGCCGGGAAGCGGCGGGGATCGGGCTCCTCGAAGGCGAGCTTCCCCAGGGCCGGCAGGTCGAGGGGCGGCAGGCCGAGCGGGAGCCTGGGGCCCGGCCACGTGAGGGCGTAGGCGATCGGGCCGCGCATGTCGGGGGTGCCGAGCTGCGCCACGACGCTGCCGTCGACGTACTCGACCATCGAGTGCACCACGGACTCCGGGTGGACGACGATCGAGATCTGCTCGGGAGGCAGGTCGAAGAGCCACCGCGCCTCGATCACCTCGAGCCCCTTGTTCATCAGGGTGGCGGAGTCGACGGTGATCTTGGCGCCCATGGACCAGTTCGGGTGCTTGAGCGCCTCCGCGGGCGTGCAGGCCTCGATGCGGTCGGCGTCCCAGGTGCGGCAGGGGCCCCCGCTCGCGGTGAGGACCAGGCGCCGCACGTCGTCGCGGTTGTGCCCGACCAGGCACTGGAAGATCGCCGAGTGCTCGCTGTCCACCGGGAGGATCGGCGCGCCCGTGCGCTTCGCCTGGGCCATGAGGTACTCGCCGGCGAGGACCATCGACTCCTTGTTGGCGAGGCCCACCACCTTGCCCGCGTCCACCGCGGCGGCGGTCGGGAGCATGCCCGCGCTGCCGGCGATCGCCGCCAGCACGAAGTCCACCTCCGGGAGCGAGGCGATCGCGCAGGCGCCGCGGGATCCCACGAGGACCTCCGGCTGCGGATCGCCGGCACCGAGGAGGCCGGAGAGGGCGCGAGCCCCCGCCTCGTCCCCAACGGAGACCACCTTCGGCTGGAAGGCGCGGATCTGGGCGGCGAGCACGTCGACCCGGCCACCGGCAGCGAGGCCCACGACCTCGAAGCGGTCCGGGAAGCGGCCGACCACGTCGAGGGCGCTGGTCCCAATCGAGCCGGTCGAACCGAGGATGGAGATCTTGCGGCGTGTCATCGGGCCCCCCTCCACTGGCTACGCGAGGGTACGGATGAAGTGGGCGTAGGCGAAGACCCACGGCGCCACGAACATCAACGCGTCGACTCGGTCGAAGATGCCGCCGTGGCCCGGCATGATCCGGCCGGAGTCCTTCACGCCGAAGGCGCGCTTGAGCATCGACTCCGAGAGGTCCCCGAGGGGCCCGAGGACGCCGCCGACCACGCCGACGATCACGCAGTCCCAGAAATGGAGGACCTCGACCGCGTAGATCCACTTGATCAGGAAGCAGATCAGGACCGAGCTGGCCATCCCGCCGACAAAGCCCTCCCAGGTCTTGTTGGGGCTGATCAGGGGATAGAGCTTGTGGCGGCCGAATAGGCGCCCGGCGAAGTAGGCGCCGGTGTCGTTCGCCCACGTGACCCCGATGGCCACCAGCGTCCACGTGATCCCGGCGTGGCCGGGCATGGCGCGCAGGGCCACCACGGCGCCCAGGCCGAGACCGGCATAGCCGGGCATCAGCGCGACGAACCCGGACGAGGCCGCGGCCTTGCGGAGATCCCCGTCCGGCGGAAAGAGCGTGTAGAGCGCCACCGAGGCCAGGGGCACGAGCACGAGCACGCCGAGCGCGCCGGGCCAGCGGGTGTCGATGGAGGCGCCGATCCACGCGAGGGAAGCGCTGGCGACCAGTCCGAGGATCGCGGCGGGATGCGACGCCCGCACGCCGGCCATCTTGTAGAACTCGCTGGCGACCATGACGATCGCGAAGACCACCAGGAGGATCGCGGCGATCCCGCCCAGCCACAGCAGGCCCAGCACGATTGGCAGGAGCAGCAGGGCCGAGGCGACTCGGAGGACGAGGTTGCGATTCTTGTCGTTCATTCAGCCAATCGTCCCGCGCACCTGGGCGCCGGTGAGACCGAACCTCCGCTCGCGCTTTCGGTAGTCCAGAAGTGCCGAGAAGAAGGCCTCCTCCCGGAACTCGGGCCAGAGGGCCTCCGTCACCAGGATCTCCGCGTAGGCGATCTGCCAGGGCAGGAAATTCGAGACCCGCAGCTCGCCGCTGGTGCGGATGCAGAGGTCGAGGTCGGGGAGCGCCGCGCTGTGGAGTCTCGAGGCGAAGGCCTCGGCGTCGACGTCGGCGGGCCTCAGCCGACCTGCCGCGACATCTTCCGCGATCCGCCTGGCGGCGTGGACCAGCTCCTCCCTGCCGCCGTAGCTCAGGGCCAGGGTGAGGATCATCCCGTCGTTGGCGCTCGAGTCGCGGGCGAGGTCGTTCAAGACCTCCCGGACACCAGCGGGAAGCGCGTCGAGATCGCCTACGGCGCGCAGGCGGATCCCGTTCTCCATCACGGTGGGCCGCTCCTGGAGGAGGTAGAGGCGGAGGAGCTCCATCAGGCCCTCGACCTCGTCCCCGGGCCGGGCCCAGTTCTGCGCGGAGAAGGCGTAGAGCGTGAGGGCCTTCACCCCCACCTCCCGGGCCGCCGTCGTGATCGCCCGGACGCTCTCGGAGCCGACTCGATGCCCCTCGAGACGGGGCAACCCGCGAAGCTCGGCCCACCGGCCGTTTCCGTCCATGATGATGCCGACGTGCGCCGGCACCTCGCCCGCTGCGAGCTGGGCGCGAAGGTCTGTCTCCCGCTGGGTCATCACCGGCGGCGGACCCTAGCGAGGCCACTATGCAAGGTCAAGGTTCGGACGCTTTGACGCTCCGCCCGATGTAGCGCTACAGTTCGATGGTGCCCCCTCGGCTCGTCGGCCCCTACCGCATCGTATCCACCCTGGGGAAAGGCGGGATCGGCACCGTCTTTCGCGCCAGCGACCGCCGTACCGGCGACGAGGTGGCGCTCAAGCTCCTCTCCACCGGACCCGCCCTCGAGCCCGCGGCCGCCAAGCGCATGGCGCGGGAGTTCGAGACCCTCGCGCGCCTCGCTCACCCCAACGTCGTCCGCGTCTTCGACGCCGGTGTCCACAGAGGCTACCCCTACCTGGTGATGGAGCTGGTCGAGGGCCTCGACCTGCGCAGCTACCTCGAGATCGACCTGGAGCCCTCCGCTCGGCGGGCGATGCCGGAGCCTGCCGTCCAGGTCCAGAGCGAGGATTCGGAGGTCGCTCCCGCGCTGCCCCGCTTCGACCTCGGCGCGCTGCTGGAGGAGGCCGATACCGGCTTCTACGAGGCGCCCACCGGCAACCACGCGCTGGCGGACTACGCGAGGTCGGCGGACGAGAGCGACACCGACGACGGGAGCACCTCCAGCGAGGGGACGGTCTCGCCGCCGCGCCGCCACGAGCTCTTCTCCCCCTTCGAGGACGAGGACGAGCCCTCGAGGCCGCTGCTCGCCGCGACGCCGTACACGAGGGAGCTCAACCGGCCCGAGCGGATCGGCAGGCTCAAGGACGCGCTGCTGCAGATCTGCGAGGCCCTCGGCTACATCCACAGCCACGGCCTCGTCCACCGGGACCTCAAGCCTGGCAACATCCTCGTGGACGAGGATAGGCACGTGCGCCTCATGGACTTCGGCCTGGCCAAGTTCCTCGCCGAGGAGACCTCGGTCACGGTGCGGGGCAAGGTCGTGGGCACCTACCGCTACATGGCGCCGGAGCAGGCGCTGGCGGAGCACGTGGACGGCCGCGCCGACCTCTACGCGCTGGGCGTGATGATCTACGAGCTCCTCGCCGGCCGACCGCCCTACGACGCGAAGACGCCGGTCGACCTCTGGCAGCAGATCCTCGAGCGCGAGCCCCAGCCCCTGTTCTCGCTCAACCCCCACGCGGACGAGGACCTCGCCCGGATCGCCCACAAGCTGCTTCGGAAGGATCCCGACGACCGCTACCAGACCGCCGAGGAGGTCTTCGAGCAGCTCATCTCGGGGTGAGGAAGCGCCCTTCACGCGGATCGACGGCCTCCCGACGATCGCGCGAAGGGCGCTGCGGACCTCAGAACGCCGCGCCGAGGGCGAGACGCAGATCGGGAACGACTCCCGAGACGCCAGCCGTCTGGCCCCCGCTCGCCGCCTCGGCGTGCATGTAGCTCACGCCCAGCCCGACCGAGAGGTCGAAGATGTCGTCGAAGATCCAGGTGTAGCCGCCGGTCCCGCCCACAGACCATGCGACCGCACTCGCGGTGGAGCCGCCGAAGTCCCCGGACGCATAGCCCAGGAAGATCCCGGGGCCCGCGAAGAATCCCTCGGGCGCGGTTCCCTTGAAGAAGTACCGCAGGCCGCCGTTCACACCAACGGAGGTCAACGAGAGATCGCCGAGCGACCATCCGTAGTATTGCGGGCCCACGTAGAACGACAGCTTGTTTGACGTGGCCTGCTCGTACTCCACGTTGAAAACACCGACCGCCAGAGCGAGCGGATTGGCCGTGATCGTCCGGTAGGGTTTGGACGAAGCAGCCGAACCCAATTCGAGCTGCTCGGCTCCCGCCGGAAGCGCAGAAAGGAGGAAAGCTGCCACTGCAACGACGAACGGAATTCTACGCATGATACCCCTCTTGAACCGGGGGTCGTCCCCCGAGCGCGGATTTTCACGCAGTGTCGACTTCATGGCAACTGCCAATTGTGGGCCGGCGGACCCCTCTTCCAGCGTCGGGCACGCGCCGAGCTCGGGCCTCTGGTACGGCGGGCTCGGCTCCTTCTCCCGCGCGTACCCGGAGGCGCCAGCGCGTGGTAGGAAGGCTCGTGGCTGCATCGACGAACGACGTCCGCTACCTCGAAGCGGTCCAGGAGCTCTTCCTCTCCCTCCGGGGTAGTGGGCTGACTCTCGCGCCGATCGATGCCGACCGGATCCGAGGATGGCGCGATCGCGGACTGCCACTCGAGCTGGCCCTCGGGGCCGTCCGTTCGGCCCACGCCGCATGGGCGAGCTCCGGGCGCTCCTTTACGGCCCGGCCGTTTCGACTCGGCGCGGTCGACCGCTACGCCGAGGATCTTCTTCGAGGGTGGGAGCGCCGTGCTGCAGGGGCGGCAGCGGGTAACGGCATCTCGTCGCCCTCCGGCTCGGGCGCCGGTCCCCGCCCCGCCAAGGAGGCCCGTCCTCCGCTGCAGCGAGCGGTCGCGGCGCTGGAGTATCGGCTGGCGCTGGCGCCCGGCCCCGTTCGCGAGGCCTACCTCGAATCCCTGCGGATCCTCCAGGCGGCGAACGCGGCGGACGCCGCCTCGGTCGACCGCGCGCTCCTCGCGGCCGACGAGGCCTCCGCGCTCCGCTACCTGCGCGCGCTGCCGCCCCGCGAGCGCGCCGTGCTGGCGGGCGGCGCCAGGCGCGAGGCCGGTCCCCGCGGCGCCGCCACCCGGCGCCAATATCGTGCGATGTTGCGCGCCTGCCTCGGCGACGCGGCCCGACGCCACGGCGCCCTGGTGAGGCCTTCGGATCTATGAGCGAGCACGACGACTTCCAGAAGATGAGCGGCCCCCTGCGGATGCTGATGGAGGAGATCCACGGCAAGCTGGAGCGGCAGGGACTCGAGGCCCCTCCGTCTGAGCGCCAGGGGGCTTGCGGCCGGTGCGGCGGCAGGGGCTACGTGGTGGCCCGGGAGGGCGCGGTCGCCGTCGCCAGCCTCTGCGGCTGCGATCGCCGATGCCGGCTCTGCAACGGCAAGGGCCTCACGCTCCAGACGGTGGACGGCTACCAGTTCGCACGGGCGTGCGAGTGCCAGACCCTCCCCCAGCGGGTCGCGGCCTTCAACGCGGCCCAGCTCCCCTCCCGCTTCGCGGAGAAGACCTTCGACGACTTCTACGTCCACGGGGACGATCCGCGGGAGCTGGTGACGGCCAAGCGGGAGATGATGCACTTCGCCGACACGGCACGCCCGGGCCACTCCCGCCTCGGGAAGGGCCTCCTCGGCAAGCCGGGCACCGGCAAGACGCACCTCCTCTCCGCTGCACTCGCCCGGATGACCCTGGGCCGCGGGATCTCGTGCCGCTACATCGAGATCTCCTTCCTCTTCGCGGACCTCAAGGCGGCGATCTCCGATCCCCGCGCCCGGGCGACCGTCGACAAAATCGACGCGCTCGCGGAGGTGGACGTCCTCGCCATCGACGAGCTGGGCAAGGGGCGAGGCAGCGTCTTCGAGGAGGAGGTCCTCGATGAGCTCATCGGCCGCCGCTACAACAGCGGCAAGCTCACCCTCTTCGCCACCAACTACGCCCGCGAAGCGCCCGACCGCCCGGTCTCGCGGGACGCCAAGCCCGAGCTCTCCAGCCTCTCGCTGCGCGGCCGGGTCGGGGAGCGGGTCTTCTCGCGTCTCCACGAGATGGTGGAGTTCCTCGACCTTCCCGTGGCGACCCGCGACCGGCGCCTCCCGCCGACGTTCGGCTGAGAAGCAGTAGCTTCCTAGGGCACGAGCTCGGCGTGGAGCCGCCGAACGGCCTCGTCGACGTGGTGCTCCTCGAGGAGGACGCTGATCCGGAAGCTCGACGTGGAGAGCTGGAGCGGCTCCGCCTCCATGGAGGCGAGCACGGCCTGCACCTTGCGCACGTTGGCGAAGCTCGCGTTGATCCCGGCGCCGATGGCAGAGACGGCGCCGAGGCCCGGGCGAATCCGCACTCCGCCACCGAAGCGGGCGGAGAGCTCGGCCACCACCGCGTCGAAGTCGTGGAGGTTCTCCCGCGAGAGCACCAGGGAGGCGCTCCCGGCGGGTTCCCGATCGAAGAGGAGCTGCTTGCCGAAGGACGAGCGCCCGTCCAGGTGCTCGAGGAGCTCGGCCAGAGCCGCCCCGCTCCCGGGGCTCGCGCAGAGGAGCGCCAGGCCCTTCTCACTGGTCACGCCTGCGATTCGCAGCCCCTCGTTCCCCTTCAGGGGCTGCACCTTCGTCTCGCCGCTCCCGCCGAAGGTCGAGCGCGCGTGGATCGCGATCCCCTTCTCCTTGGCGAACTCCACCGCCTGGGCGTGGAGCACCTTGGCGCCCGCCTCGGCGAGCTCCTGCATCTCCTCGTAGGAGAGCTCCGCCAGGCGGCGCGCGTCCCGGACCAGCCGCGGATCGGCGGTGTAGACCCCCTCCACGTCACTGTAGATCTCGCAGGCCTCGGCGCCGAGGGCGGCGGCCAGGGCCACCGCGGTGGTGTCCGAGCCGCCGCGACCGAGCGTGGTCACCTCCTTGCTCAGGCTCACGCCCTGGTAACCCGCGACGATCACGACCTTGCCGCGATCGAGCTCCTCCTGAACCCGGAACGGCCGGACCTCCACGATCCGGGCGTTGGAGTGCGTGTCGGTGGTGATGATCCCCGACTGGGAGCCGGTGAAGCTCACGGCCGGCACGCCCCGGGCGTTCAGCGCCATCGAGAGGAGCGCCATCGAGATCCGCTCGCCGGCGGTGAGCAGCATGTCGAGCTCTCGCCGGGCCGGGTTCTCGCAGACCTGCTTCGCCAGGGAGAGCAGCTCGTCGGTGGTGTCGCCCATGGCCGAGACCACGACCACCACCCGCTTCCCCGCCTCCCGGGTCCGCGCCACCCGGTCGGCGACCCGCCCGATCTTCTCGACGTCGGCGACGGAAGAGCCGCCGTACTTCTGCACCACGATGTTCATGGGCCCCTTGTCTACGAGGAGAGGTGCACGCCCCGCAAGCGGCGTCCGGGCAGCGGGGAAAATTCTCCCGTCGCCGGGGAAGCGAGCAGGCCGTTGACAGCCCACCTACGGGTGCTAGCCTCGGCGTCCGGCGGTAAACTGGCATTCCAACCGCTCGTCCTCCCTGCCGTTTTCGTTTTTCGACCGGACGCGGAAATGTTCGGGCCCCAGGGTTGTTTGGCCGCGCGCCGCAGCCCGTGCCTCGAAGCCCGAGACCCGAACCCCTGCCTGGATCGGCACGGAGCCGCGATTCCAAGACGGAGACCCAGATGATCGAAGTCTCGAACCTCACCAAGCGATACCGCGATCTGACCGCCATCGAGGACCTCTCCTTCCACGTCCCGAAGGGTGAGATCCTCGGCTTCCTCGGCCCCAACGGCGCCGGGAAGAGCACCACCATGCGGATCCTCACCGGCTTCCAGCCGGCGACCAGCGGCACCGCCAGGGTGGCGGGCTTCGACGTCTTCGAACAGCCCCTGGAGGTCAAGCGGCGGATCGGCTACCTGCCGGAGATCCCGCCGGTCTACCCCGACATGTCGATCAAGGCGTACCTGCGCTTCGTCGCCGAGCTCAAGGGCGTGCCGCGCAAGGTCCGCAAGGACGAGGTCGACCGGGTGGCGAACGCGGCGCGGGTGGCCCACGTGATGGACCGGCTCATCGCCAACGTCTCCAAGGGCTACCGCCAGCGCGTGGGGATCGCCCAGGCCCTCCTCGGATCGCCCGACGTCCTCATCCTCGACGAGCCGACGGTGGGCCTCGATCCCTCCCAGATCCTCGAGGTCCGCGACCTGGTGCGCAGCCTCGCGGGGCAGCACACGGTGATCCTCTCGACCCACATCCTGCAGGAGGTCACCGCCACCTGCGACACCGTGCTGATCATCGCCCGCGGCAAGCTGGTGGCCCATGAGAACCTCCGGGCGCTGCAGGAGAAGCACCCGGGCCGGAGCCTGGACGAGATCTTCCTCCAGCTCACCTCGGACACCCGCGGCGCCTCCCCGGAACCCCGGCAGCCCATGGAGCACGAGGCCGCCTGATCCCATCCTTCGCGCGGTCGGGACCGATCGCGGAACCCCTCGAACCGAGGAAGTCTCGATGCGAAACGCGATCGCCATCGCAAAGAAAGAGCTCTACCTCTACTTCACGACCCCCATCGCCTACGTGGCGTTCTTCGCCACCTCTTTCATCGGCGCGTGGTTCTTCCTCTCTCTGACCAGCGCGTTCCAGCGCCAGTCGATGCAGTTCATGCAGTTCCAGGCGCAGCAGATGCTGGAGCGGATGAACCTCACCGACATGGTGGCGGCCCCGCTGCTGGTGAACATGGGGCTGATCCTCACCTTCGTGATCCCCTTCCTCTCGATGCGCCTCTTCTCGGAGGAGCGTCGCCAGAAGACGATGGAGCTCTTGATGACCGCTCCCGTCCGCTCGGCGGAGATCGTCGGCGGCAAGTTCCTCGCATCGCTGGTCGTGCTCGCGGTCGTCATCGCGATCGTCGCCGCCTTCCCCGCCCTGCTCTCGGTCTTCGGCTCGTCGTCGAGCGGCAGCGCCGTCGAGTGGCAGACCATCGGGGCCGGCCTCACGGGCCTCTTCCTCTGCGGCGCCGCCTTCCTCGCCATCGGCCTCTTCGTCTCCTCCCTCACCGACTCCCAGGTGGTCGCCGCGCTGATCACCTTCTTCGTCCTGCTGCTCTCGTGGATGGTGAGCTGGAAGGCCTCCGAGGCCGAGGGCGCGTGGCGTGAGGTGATCCTCCACGCCTCGTCCGTAACCCACCTCGTCTCGTTCGCGAGAGGGATCGTCGACCTCAAGGACGTCGTCTACTTCCTCTCGGTGATCGTCCTCGGGCTCTTCCTCACCCACCGCGCCGTCGAGTCGCGGCGGTGGTCCTAGTCAGGGAGGATTGACCATGAACCTCAAGTCCCTCTCCCGCGTCGCTCTCGCCTTCGGCATCTCCCTCCTCGTCTCCTCGTTGGCGATCCTGCTACTGGTCCCCGGGAGCGAGCGGGTCGCGGTCGTCCAGGTCGTCGCCGGCGTCGTGCTCACCGCGATCTACTTCGCCGCCAACAAGGGCGCCCTCGGGCGCACCTTCGGCGGCCGCGCCACCTGGTTCTACGGCCTCTCCGCGCTGACCGCGCTCCTGCTCGTGGGCGGCCTCGCCGCGGGCAACTACATCGCCGCCCGCAAGCAGGTGAGCTGGGATCTCACCAAGGGTGGGATCTACACGCTGGCCGACGACACCGTGAAGACCCTCCGCGACCTGAAGGAGGAGGTGAAGGTCACCGCCTTCTACGGCTCCGCGGATCCGGCCCTTCCCCCGGTGAAGGAGATCCTCGAGCGCTACCAGAAGCAGAGCGAGAAGCTGGTGGTGGAATACGTCGATCCGGAGAAGAACCCCCAGATCGCCGCCGCGAAGTCGATCACCGCCGAGGGTCCCCGGATCCTCTTCGCCCACGGCGCCACCGAGGCGCGGGCGGCGGAGCCCTCCGAGGAGGCGCTCACCAACGCCCTCCTCAAGGTGCTGCGCACCTCCGAGCAGCGGCTCTACTTCACGACCGGCCACGGCGAAGGCGACATCAAGCTCGACACCGAGCGCGGCTTCTCGCGGATCGCCGGCAAGCTCGAGAACGAAGGCCTCAAGACCGCCACCGTGAACCTCCTCAGCGGCGCGATCCCCGAAGATGCCGCTGGCCTCGCGATCCTCTCGCCGAAGCGGCCCTTCCTCGAGCCCGAGGTGAAGGCGGTGCGCAGGTGGCTGAAGGACGGCGGCCGCCTCTTCGTGGCCCTCGAGCCGGGCGCCGACGATCCCGCCCTCCAGCAGCTCCTCGACGAGTGGGGTTTCCTCTTCGAGGACTCGATGATCGTCGATCCGCTCTCCAAGATGATGGGCGGCGGGGACGCCATCCCCGTGGTGCAGGTCTACGCCGAGCACGAGATCACCAAGGGCTTCGGCCTCATGTCGGTCTTCCCCTCGGTGCGACCGGTGATCGCCCGGGGCGACGCCGACCCCAGGCCCACCATCCTCGCCCTCACCAACCCCACCGCGTGGGGCGAGACCGAGTGGCGAAGCGGCGCGGCCCGCTTCGACGAGAGCAAGCGCAAGGGCGCCCTTGGCCTCATGGCCGTGCTCGCCAAGAAGGACGGCGACAACGAGACCCGCATCGTGGCGGCCGGCGACTCCGACTTCGCCAGCAACCAGTACGAGGCGGTCGCCGGCAACGCCGACCTCTTCCTCAACTCGATGAACTGGCTGGCCTCCCAGGAGGCGCGGATCACCATCCGGCCCAAGCAGCGAGACGCCTCGCGGCTCTTCCTCACCGACGGCGACGCGCGCTTCCTCAACTTCTTCTCGATCAGCGCGATGCCGATGCTCATCCTCGCCGCCGGTCTGTCGGTCTGGCTGGTCCGCCGGTCGAAGTAGGAGCCTCCCCATGGCGATGTCGCAGAACCGCAAGCAGCTCGCCACCCTGGGCGGCGCCCTCGTGATCGCCGCCGGCCTCGGCGCCTGGGCCTGGCTCGGCGTCTTCGAAAAGGAGAAGGCCGACGACGCCCGCAAGGAAGAGGAGGCACGGCTCTTCACGCTCGACGTCAACTCCGTGACCTCGCTCACCGTGGCCGCCAAGGGCGAGGTCACCGAGCTCGCCCGCACCGGCGACGATTGGCGGATCGTGAAGCCCCTCGAGGCTCCTGCCGATCACGCTGCGATCGAGTCCCTCCTCGATCGGCTCTCGACCGCCAAGCGCAAGAAGCTGCTCGTCGAGAGCGACGGCAAGCCGGAGATGTTCGGCCTCGACGCACCCGGCGTCCGGGTGTCGGCGACCACCACCGCGGGTGAGAAGGCCGAGCTCGCCTTCGGCACCCAGAACACCTTCGATCGCACGTGGTTCGTGAGCGCCCGTCCCGGCGAGATCGCGTCCGCCGACGCGGGTCTCAAGTCCGCCTTCGAGAAGGGTACCTTCGAGCTGCGCGACAAGCGGGTGGTGGTCTTCGGCGACGACGGTCTCGAGGGCCTCACGTCCTCGGGAGCGACGAGCTGGAGCCTCGTCCGCTCGGGCGAGGGATGGCAGATCGCCGGCCCTGCCCCCGAGGCGGCCGGAGAGGAGATGGTGGGAAAGATCCTCCGCACCCTCCACGACCTGCGCGCCATGGCCTTCCCCACCGGCGACGCCGAGGCCTATGGCCTGGCGAGCCCCGGGCTCACCCTCGAGCTGCGGCGGAAGGATCAGCCGCCCCTGACCCTCCGCTTCGGCACTGTCGGCGACAAGCGCTACGTGCGCCAGGGAGACGGCCCGGTGGCCGAGATCACCGCCGCCGCCGTGGAGTCCCTCACCCGGAGGTCCGAAGAGCTCCGCGCGCCGCCGCCCCCGGCGGAGTCCGCCGCCGCCGAAGCGGCAGGCGCCGCGCCCGCGGAACCTGCGGATTAGCGATCGACCCGGGAGCATCTCCCGGGTCGAACCTTCTCATTCGCTTCTGTAGGCCTCGATCGAATAAGTCCCGTCGCTGCGATAGACGCGCCGGACGATCCACGGATCCAGGTCATCCACCATGCCGCCGTTGGACCGAGCCTCCAGCCCACGCAGGCGTCGCTGCCATAGGAGGACGCCGTCTCCGCCGACCGCGCAGACCGCCTCTTCCTCGCCGCCGTCCACTCGGCGGGCGTGGACGATCACACGGGCCGCGTCGAGGCCGTCGACGGGTACGGCGCGGTTGAAACGGGAACCGCCTCCCTTAATCTGCCAGATCCATCGGACCGCTCCCGTATCCGGGTCGAAGGCCGTAAGGTCGGTGCGCTCGGCGCAACCTCCGCCGAATGGGCACATGTGGTGGGCGACGAACCCCGTGACGCTCGAAAGCTCGAGGTCGTCATTGCCCTGGAATGGCGCAGAGTAGCGGCGGGCGCCCGTTCGCCAGTCGCGCGCGGTGCCGTCGAGCGCGATCACGACGTCGCCTCCCAACCCGACCGGGCCCGCGGCAAGATCGGTATAGTACGAGAATACGAGTACCGGGACGCTCTCGCCCCACCTCGTCGTCCCTTCTGGATCGATCGCGCGCAGATTGCCGCCCGCGGCTCGGTCTTGCGCTTCATGCATCGCGCCGACGAAGGTCCATCCAGAGGCATCGACCAGGAGCTGTGACACGACGCCTTCTCCGGACGACACCCAGCGCTCCGCGCCGTCGGCCAGACCGAGCGCGAACACCGCGTGGACCGGAGTCCACGGTCGGCCGAGCGTGCCGTACCGCAGGCTGACGGTCACGGCCGTGCGGAGATCCTTCCCGGCTCTCCCCACCAGGACCCGGGTCGAGACAAACCCGCTGCCCAGGACCTCCTGGACGCGATCCTCCAGCTCCTTCTCCCAAAGGATCCGGCCGCTGGCGGTTTCCACGGCCCGGATGGCCAACGACGGTTTCCTCAAGAGAATGACCAGGCTGGTCGGCGTCGGAATGGAGCAAGTCCGAATCCGGCCACTCATGCTTCCAGAGGTCGGCCCCGCTCCCGGCGTCCAACGCCCGCCACGCTCCGGCCAGCGACTTCGAGACGAGCGTCCGTCCGACACTCGCATACCGGAACTCGTCCGCCGAACGCCGCCACCGCTCCCGGCCAGCCGCGTCGAGTCGGATGAGCTCACTGGCCGGGGTGGCATCCTTCAAGTCCTGGACCACCACGCCGCCGTCGTCTGCCTCCACTACGAAGCCGATGCCTTGTCCCGTGTGAGTCCAGGCGGGCTGGAGTATCCCCTCGGGCGGGATGCACGCTCCAGCCAAGCAAGCCCCCTGCCCGCCGCAGGGGGTGTCGCAGATGCTGCCTTCGGGAAGGAGGCAGCCGCGACCCTCCGGGCAAGAGCAGGAATCGGGGCCGCCCCGATTCAGGGACTCCTTTCCGGACTGCAGGCCGATCAGCGCGATCCGCCGCTCGGTTTCGCCGGTGATCACCCGGGCAACGGCCGCCACGGTGCCCGGCTCCATCGTCTGGCCCAAGCCCGGCTCGAAAAAGAACCGCAGCGGGCGTGTCTCTCCTGGCTTCAGCTCGAAGCTGCGGAGCGTCGGCCGAAAGGGATGCTTTGTCTCTACTCGGACCCGAACCGGGCTCCCGCCCTCGTTGCCGATCGCGCCGTCGACCGCCGACCATTCCCCGAACTCGGTGGACGGGAACTCGATCCGCTTGTCGACTCGCACCCTGGGCTCGTCGACTCGCTCCCAGGGCACGTCGCCCCCCTGCGAACAGCCGAAGAGCAGCGCGGTGATACCGAGGAGGGTCGTACGACGCATGGCCTGCTCCTTCCTCCGGCAAGTGTGGCGACACCGGTCCGAGCCGCCATCACCCCGGAACGGCTCGAAGAGGTTGACCTGGGCAGTTCGCGTCGGTAGATCGACTCCTTCGGAGGAAGAATGGCCCGCGTAACCATCGAAGATTGCCTGCCCCTCGTCGAGAACCGTTTCGCGCTGGTGATCCTCGCGACGAAGCGCACCCGCCAGCTCATGGCCGGCGCCCGTCCGCTCCTCGATCCGGGTCGCAACAAGCCGTCCGTGCTCTCGCTCCGCGAGATCGCCACCGGCAAGGTGAAGTTCGACCGCGACGTGGACGCCGCCCTCGCCGGCAAGTTCGACAAGGAGCCGGTCGCCCCCACCACGCTGCGCCCGATCCCGCCGCCTTCCGTCCAGCGCTAGCTCCAGCTCCAAGCTTCATCTGATTTCGGGCCGCCGCCTCCCTTCCTGAGGCGCCGGCCCGTTTTCGTTCGTCTTCGCGAGAAGGACGCCCGCGGTCGCAAACGCCGGCAGCGCTCCCGCCCTCCCCGATCCCTCCAGCCGGCCGCCTGGGCGTAGGCCCCCGGAATCGTTGAGCAATCAACGCCTCTTCCGAATCGAACGGCGTTCCCTTGACGCTCGGGGAACCTGCGTTATATCTGCCGCGCGATTGGCACTCGCCCGGCAGGAGTGCCAGCGACCGACCCACCGCCGGGATGCTCGAACATCGGAGGAGTTTGCACATGAAGATCCGGCCGCTGCACGACCGCGTCATCATCAAGCGCGTCGAAGAGGAGGAGAAGACCAAGGGAGGCCTCTACATCCCCGACTCCGCCAAGGAGAAGCCGCTCGAGGGCAAGGTGATCGCCGTCGGGAACGGGAAGATCCTGGAGGACGGCAAGGTCCGCCCCCTCGACATCAAGGCGGGCGACCGCGTCCTCTTCTCCAAGTACGCAGGTACGGAGATCAAGGTCGAGGGCGAGGACCACCTGATGCTCCGCGAGGACGACGTCCTCGGGGTCATCGAGGCCTAAGCTTCTCCCCAATCCCATTCGCCGGCGCCCTCGTTGGCTGCCGGAGATAGAGGTATCAAGACATGGCAAAGGACATCCTTTTCAACGCACGCGCGCGTGAGTCGATCCTCCGCGGCGTGAACACCCTCGCCGACGCGGTGAAGGTGACCCTCGGCCCCAAGGGCCGGAACGTCGTCATCGAGAAGTCGTTCGGCTCCCCCACGATCACCAAGGACGGCGTCACCGTCGCCAAGGAGATCGAGCTCGAGAACAAGTTCGAGAACATGGGCGCCCAGATGGTGAAGGAGGTCGCCTCGAAGACCTCCGACGTCGCCGGTGACGGCACCACCACCGCGACCGTGCTCGCCCAGGCGATCTACCGCGAGGGCTCCAAGCTCGTCGCCGCCGGCCATAACCCGATGTCGATCAAGCGCGGCGTCGACAAGGCCGTCGCCGCGATCACCGAGGAGCTCAAGGCCCTCTCCAAGCCGACGAAGGACCAGAAGGAGATCGCCCAGGTCGGCACCATCTCGGCCAACGGCGACACCACCATCGGCGCGATCATCGCCGAGGCGATGCAGAAGGTCGGCAAGGAAGGCGTGATCACGGTCGAGGAGGCCAAGGGCCTCGAGACCACCCTCGACGTCGTCGAGGGCATGCAGTTCGATCGCGGCTACCTCTCGCCGTACTTCGTCACCGACCCGGAGCGGATGGAGGTCGCCCTCGAGGATCCCTACATCCTCATCAACGAGAAGAAGATCTCGTCGATGAAGGACCTCCTCCCGATCCTCGAGCAGGTGGCTCGCTCCGGCAAGCCGCTCCTCATCATCGCCGAGGACATCGAGGGTGAGGCGCTCGCCACGCTCGTGGTGAACAAGCTCCGCGGCACCCTGCACGTGGCCGCCGTCAAGGCCCCGGGCTTCGGCGACCGCCGCAAGGCCATGCTCGAGGACATCGCCACCCTCACGGGCGGCACCATGATCGCCGAGGACCTCGGCATCAAGCTCGAGACCATCACCCTCAAGGACATGGGCCGGGCCAAGCGGATCACGATCGACAAGGACAACACCACGATCGTCGACGGCGCCGGTGAGAAGGGCAAGATCGAGGCGCGCGTGAAGCAGATCCGCGTCCAGATCGAGGAGACCTCCTCCGACTACGACCGCGAGAAGCTCCAGGAGCGCCTCGCCAAGCTGGTCGGCGGCGTCGCCGTCATCAACGTCGGTGCCTCCACCGAGACCGAGATGAAGGAGAAGAAGGGCCGCGTCGAGGACGCTCTCCACGCGACCCGCGCTGCCGTCGAGGAGGGCATCGTCCCCGGCGGCGGTGTCGCCCTCATCCGCGCCCTCTCCGCCCTCGACAAGGTCACGGTCCTGGCCGAGGAGAAGTTCGGCGTCGACATCGTGCGCCGCGCCGTCGAGGAGCCCCTCCGCCAGATCTCCGAGAACGGTGGCCTCGAGGGCTCCGTCGTCGTGAACGCCGTCAAGGCCGGCAAGGGCCCCTACGGCTTCAACGCCGCCACCGGCGAGTACGAGGACCTGGTCGCCGCCGGCGTCATCGACCCGACCAAGGTGTCGCGCACCGCGCTGCAGAACGCCGCGTCGGTCGCCTCCCTCATGCTCACCACCGAGGCCATGATCGCCGAGAAGCCCAAGGAGAAGGAAGACATGGGCGGCGGCGGGATGCCCGGCGG
Organism: Vulgatibacter incomptus; assembly: GCF_001263175.1. Taxonomy (GTDB): domain Bacteria; phylum Myxococcota; class Myxococcia; order Myxococcales; family Vulgatibacteraceae; genus Vulgatibacter; species Vulgatibacter incomptus. The sequence continues at coordinate 2,103,945 of NZ_CP012332.1, forward strand.
AATGGGCGGCATGGGCGGCATGATGTAATCGGCGCCCCGGAAGCCCTTTGCGCCGACCGGCCTGGTCGTCGCAGAGGGCTCCCAGCCCGCAGAACCGAACGGCCCCTCGCCCATCGCGGCATCGGGCCGTTCGTCGTTTTCGGATCGTTCCAACGGTCTCCGCCCTCATCATGAAAGTGCCGCGAGGCTTCCGCGTCGACGAGGTCCAGTGTTCCCGTCTCCTGGGTGCGATCGCGACGTCGATGTGCCTCGGCGCGATCGCTCGCGCCGATTTCGATGGCTCGGGCATCGTGGACAAGCAAGACCTGTCGCTGCTCCTCTCTTGCCTGGGGACCGTCCGCTTCATTTCCTACGACGCAGACGACGGCCCCAGTGCCGACGATGCCCGTCGCACCGCGGAGTGTGGAGTAACCGACGTGGACCGGGACGGGATCGTGACGCTCGAGGACCTCGCCATCGCGACGAGCATGCTGGGGATGCCTCCCGGCCCCAGCGCCAAGTCCAGGATCTAGATGGATTTCGAGTAACACCGTCGGTTGCGCCCCTGCATAGTTATGCCTCGCCAAATGGAGAAAATGATGTTGGACATGAGGAATTTGGGAGTAATGGGCGTGCTCTTCGTGCTCGTGACAGGCTCGACGGCCCTGGGCTGTCGAGCTACGGAACAGGCGCCGGATCATGGCCAGGGCGGAGGAGGCCAGGGCGGAGGAGGCCAGGGCGGAGGAGGCCAAGGGGGAGGAGGCCAAGGGGGAGGAGGCCACGGAGGAGGAGGCCACGGAGGAGTAGGCCAGGGTGGAGGACAGGCCGGGGTCGGTGGCGGCATGGCCGGAACTGGTGGTGACGAGGAGAAGAACTGCCACCACACCTACGCCGGGTCGGCGGCGGCGGCCTGCGAATCAGGCGAGATGGCGATGGACTGGCCTGCTCGGCTGCCCCACGCCGGGTTCGGTTGGAATTTCGGCGATCCGATCTTAGGAGCCGAGGGAATCGTCACGTCGGTCGACGGGAAGACGATGGTCATCGCGGGAGTGAAGGATAGGCCCTCTAGCTTCCAATGGATCGAGACCCTCGAAGATAAGTTCGCGATCGGTGAAGTCGTACGTGTCTGGTGGTCGCACTTCGGATTTTCAGTGGTCGCAGGGGTTTCCTGGACCGTTGCCCACGCCGACATCAACTGGACGGAGACTGTAGACCCGGACATTTGGTCCGCCGATGCTCCGGATGTTTGGTTTTATCCGATCTGCCTTCCCGTGCACATACTAGGATGCCCAAACGATACCCTTTACGGATTGCGGATCGGTTCGACCGACCTCGAAATTTTTCCCGGACATCAGCAAAATGTGGATGGATGGGAAATCTCATTTCATGGCGCCGTGTTCGTCGGACCCTTTACCGACGAGAATGGAACGTACGAGAGCTTCTTCATTGGTGCGGTGTCCATGTGGCGGGCCTCGGCTCCACACTAATGAGCGTTCCCCGATGGCAACCGGCGTCCTCGCACCGCCGGAGGGCCCATCTCGCCCCGGCGTCCGGGCCCCGTACTCTCCGCTCCAACCATGTCGGCTAAAGGGGGCGCGGGCGAGAGGGGCAAGATCGAGGCGCGCGTGAAGCAGATCCGCGTCGAGATCGAGGAGACCTCCTCCGACTACGACCGCGAGAAGCTCCAGGAGCGCCTCGCCAAGCTCCTCGGCGGCGTCGCCGTGATCAACGTCGGTGCCTCCACCGAGACCGAGATGAAGGAGAAGAAGGGCCGCGTCGAGGACGCTCTCCACGCGACCCGCGCTGCCGTCGAGGAGGGCATCGTCCCCGGCGCGGTGTCGCCCTCATCCGCGCCCTCTCCGCCCTGGACAAGGTCGCGGTCCTGGCCGAGGAGAAGTTCGGCGTCGACATCGTGCGCCGCGCCGTCGAGGAGCCCCTCCGCCAGATCTCCGAGAACGGTGGCCTCGAGGGCTCCGTCGTCGTGAACGCCGTCAAGGCAGGCAAGGGCCCCTACGGCTTCAACGCCGCCACCGGCGAGTACGAGGACCTGGTCGCCGCCGGCGTCATCGACCCGACCAAGGTGTCGCGCACCGCGCTGCAGAACGCCGCGTCGGTCGCCTCCCTCATGCTCACCACCGAGGCCATGATCGCCGAGAAGCCCAAGGAGAAGGAAGACATGGGCGGCGACGGGATGCCCGGCGGAATGGGCGGCATGGGCGGCATGATGTAGTCGGCGCCCCGGAAGCCCTTTGCGTCGGCCGACCGGTCATCGCAGAGGACTCCCAGCCCGCAGAACCGAACGGCCCCTCGCCTTCCATGGCGTCGGACCGTTCGTCGTTTCGGGCGTGATCAAAACGGTCCCGAATCCACATTCGTATCCATGTCGACACCGCCCTGCGCATCGCTTGGACGGCCTGCCGGGCTCGGCTGAAACGAGATCGACTGGATGCCCGTGAGGGCCCACGAAAGCCAGAGGAGGAGCCCATGGGCGTCACGGCACGTACGAGCAGAATCGGCATGACTGCGCTGTTGTTTCTGGTCGTTTCCGGTGGATGCAGCAAAGAGTACGAGGTGCGTGACCCTTTGCACGAATACAATGGTTTCCACTTTCATGCTTCGGATGGCGATACCTACGCTGGTGACCCCGTGTTCATCGACGTCTTCGAAGGGGAGAGGGTCCCGCAGGTACGAGTTGAGTTCGAGGCATACCGGTTCGAGGATAACCGGGGCTGGGACACCTGGCGCGCATCCTTCGTCCTCGGTGTTGATTCGTTCGCTTCAGGCGAGGCGACGATCCGTCTTTCCCCGGACTATGACGACGATGCCGACTATGGAGCGCTGGGCCTGGATGGGCTCTCTATTGAGCAGGGAACCGCGACCATTCGCTTCTCTCCCGGGCGTCTCGAGGGCACCTCGATTGGCCCGCGCCCCGACATGACAGGCTCTTTTTCTGGCGGCACGCACTTCACCTGCTACGCCTTTCCTGAGTCTCTCGGACTCCCCCCTTCCGACGCTTCAGGGAGCTGGATTCTCGACGAGAACCTCGAATCGGAGTTCTGCAGGAAGTTCCGCCGCGTCATGGGGATCGGAGAGTAGGCTTCCCGAGGGCTGCCGGCTGCCGGCTCCTCGAACGGGCCCCAACTCGATTCGCTCAACCTCAACGGCCCGTCGCCGGTATCGGCCTCGGGCCGTTCGTCGTTTCGGGACGCCCTCCCCTTCTGGCTCGAGCCGCGCCGAGCGGAGCGCCATTGCAAAAAGGCGGAGGAGCGGCTGCGAAATCCGGCGTTGCAACCCCGGGGCCGATGGCGCATCAAAACGATGCGCCCGAATCCGATAGGCGGCAGGACGAAAGGACAGCGTGAAGCCGGTCAAGATCTACACCACGGACTACTGCTCCTACTGCGTGCAGGCCAAGAAGCTCCTCACCCGAAAGAACGTCCCCTTCGAGGAGATCGACGTGACCGGAGACGACGCCGGCCGCGCCGAGCTCATTCGGATGAGCGGCGGGCTGCGCACCGTTCCGCAGATCTTCATCGGCGATTTCCACGTGGGCGGATACGACCGCCTGTCCGAGCTCGACCGCTCCGGCAAGCTGGACGAGCTCCTCGCCTGATCGAGCTGCTCCCTGGTCTCAGCCGGGGAAGAGCGCCGAGAAGCACCACGCGGCGGCCATCGCGACCTCGCCGGGCACGATGACCAGGGGCGCGCCCAGGACGGCCGCGATCGCGAGCACCAGCCTCCACGAGCCCGCCACCCGCTCGTGGAGGAAGGTGCCGAAGAGGGCGAGCACGAGCGTCAGCGTGCAGCCGAGGAAGATCGCGAGGGGGAGCGCGATTCCGAGCAGCCAGACGGACGCGGAGATCGAGACGACGGCGAGCGCGTTCACGACGTCGCGCCCGTTGGACGCCCACCACGTCCTGTGCTCCTCGGCGCGGAGCCGCATGGCGACGGGCTGGAGCGCGACGAAGAGGACGAGGGCCGCGGCGAAGACGAGGGCCCCGAAGGCCGGTGGAAAGGCGGGCGACCGGTATGGCTCGATCACGAACAGCCCTCTCTCGCTCGCGCCGCCGGATTCCCGGCGACCCCACCATCGCCTGCCTGCTGCCTGCCTGCCTGCCTGCCCGTCGGGGCCTAGGCGGCGGCCTCCTTCTCCGAGTCCGGGTTGGCTCCCTCGTCGCCGCGGGACAGCTTGACGCTCACCGTCTTCGAGACGCCGGGCTCCTCCATGGTCACGCCATAGAGAGTGTCACCGACCTCCATCGTCCGCTTGTTGTGGGTGATGAGGATGAACTGGGACGTCTTGCTCATCTCCTTCACCATGTCGTTGTAGCGACCGACGTTGGCCTCGTCCAGGGGGGCATCGACCTCGTCGAGGAGGCAGAAGGGCGTCGGCTTGATCAGGAAGATCGCGAAGATCAGCGACACCGCGGTGAGGGCCTTCTCGCCGCCGGACATGAGGTTGACGTTCTGGTTCTTCTTGCCGGGGGGCTGCGCAAAGATCTCCACGCCCGGGTCCCCACCGGGGCGGGTCTCGTCCTTGACGAGGAGGAGCTCGGCCCGTCCGCCGCCGAAGAGCCGGGGGAAGACCTGCTGGAACTTCGAGTTCACGATCTCGAAGGTCTCGTTGAAGCGCTCCTTCGAGGTCGAGTCGATCCTCGAGATCGCCTGCCGGAGCTTGGCGAGGCTCTTCTCGAGATCGTCGCGCTGGCCGGAGAGGAAGTCGTGGCGCTCCGCGAGCTCCGCGTGCTCTTCGACCGCGGTGAGGTTCACCTCCCCCATCCGATCGACCTGATCACGCAGCGACGAGAGCCAGTCCTCGGCGCCCTCCTCGGGCGGCGGCATCGAGTGGAAGGAGAAGACCTGCTCCGCAAGGGAGAGGTTGTGCCTCTCGGTGATCCCTTCCTCCAGGTGCTGGAGCTCGAGCTCCAGCTCGCGATCGCGCAGCGCCGCCGAGCTGGTCACCGAGCCGAGCTCGTCGAGGCGCTTGCGGTGCCCGCGGAGCTCCTGCTCCTGCGCCGCGATGGCCCCGGACTTCACCGTGTGCTCGCTCTTGAGCCGCGCGAGCTCCTCCCGCGCGGTGGCGAGCTCGTCCGCCAGCGAGGTGATGCTCCCGCTCGCCTCCTCCACCTTGCCCGCGAGCTCCGCGAGGCGCGCGTCGCCCTCGGCGATCGAGGCCCTCGCGCGCTCCTTGCGCTCGTCGATCTGAACGCGCTCCTCGGCGACGCGCTTCAGGGTCCGCTCGATCGCCTCGCGCCTCTCGACGTTCGCCGCGGCCTCGATCTTGAGCCGGGTGTGCTCCGCCGAGATCGTCGTGAGCTGCTCCCGGACCGCGGCCACCTCGGCGGCGAGCTGGGCGGTGCGCTCCTCGCGGCGTGAGCGCTCGGCCTCCGCTTGAGCGGTGGCGCCCCTCGCCGCCTCGGCCTCCACGTCGAGGAGGCCGAGCTGGTTCTGCTGCGCCTCGCGCTCGCGCACGAGCTGATCCGCCCGCGCCCGGAGCCGCGCGAGCTCCTCGGTGGCGCGGCCCAGATCCCGCTCCGCGTGGAGGAGGTTGATCTCCTCGGCGTGGCCGGTCTTCTCGAGGCTCTTCAGCGACTGCTCGATCTCGTCGGCGCGCCGGGAGAGCCGCCGGTGCTCCTCGGCGGCGACGGCGACCCGCTCCTCCAGGGAACGGACCTCCTCGCCCAGCTCGGCGACCTCGCGCCGCTTCTGCAGCAGGCCCGAGCCGGGGCCGTCGGCCTCGCCGCCGGTGACGCCGCCGATGGCGGAGACCACCTCGCCGGCGCGGGTCACGAAGGTGTGGCCGGTCTCGCGGGACCACAGGGCCACCGCGTCGTCGAGGTGGTCGACGATGAGGACGTCGCCCAGCAACGCCTCCACGAGGCCCAGGTGCGCCTGCTCGGCCCTGACCACGTCAGCCGCCCTGGCGACCACGCGGGGATCGTCGAGGCCCTTGACCCGCTCGCGGGACCGGAGCCCGAGGGGCAGGAAGCTGCTCCGCCCCTCGCGGGCGTCGGCAAGATAGCTCGCGATCTCCACGGCGCGGCCGTGGCTGTCCACCACGATCGCCTGGAGCCGGTCGGCAAGCACGGACTCGATGGCGCGCTCGTGCTCCTCCGCAGCGGAGAGGAGGTCCGAGACCAGGCCGATCACGCCCTCGGGGAGCGTCCCCTCGTCAGCGCCGTCGCGGGTCATCACGGCGCGCACGCCGCGATCGTAGCCCTCGTACGAGCGCTGGATCTCCACCAGCGAGTGGAGGCGGGAGCGCTTGTCGGCCAGCTCCTCCCGGAGCGCGATGAGCACCTGCTCCGACTCGAAGAGCTCGGCCCGGACCTGCTCGCGGAGCTCCGTCTCCTCGCCCCGGCGCGTCTCCAGCTCCAGCTTGAGCTGCCGGGTCTGGCCCGCCTTGGAGGAGAGCGTCCGGCGCTCCTTTTCGAGCTGGTCGACGTCGTGCTCGATCCCCTCGGCCTCGGCCTGGAGCACCGCCATCCGGTCGACGAGGTCGCCGCGGCGCCGGTCGATGGTGAGCAGCTCGCCCTTGAGGGACGCCGCCCGGGAGAGGACCTCCATCGCCGCGGCCCGCTCGGCGTCTAGGCGCGAGATCGCTTCGCCCTCTTCCGCGCGGAGCTCCTCCACCTGGCCGGCGAGCTCCCCGAGCCGCTCGGTGTCGGTGCCTCCCCTGCCGTCGAGCTGGCCGCCGAGGGCGCGGGCGGCGGCGGCCTCCTCGTCCAGCGCCGCCATGCGCGCGTCGAGGCGCGCGAGCTCGTCGTCGAGCTCGGCCTGACGCTGCTGCACCTGGCGGCGCTCGCGCTCGAAGAAGTCGAGGTTGGTCTGGTTGAGCGCCGAGCCCTGCGAGAGCCCGGCGACCCGCTCGCTCTGCTCCTCGACGGCGGCCGCCTCCTCCGCGACGGCGTGCCGAGCGGAGGCGATCTCCACCTCCAGGCGCTGGACCTCGGCGGAGAGCGTGCGCTGCTCGTTCTCGAGATCGTCGTGCCGGGCGTGGCTGACCTTGCGCAGCGCTTGGAGCTCGAGCCACCGCAACGAGGCGAGGTGCAGCTCGATCTGCCGCAGCTCGGCCTTGATCGCCCGGTACTTCTCGGCCTTGCGCGCCTGCCGGTTCAGGACCTCGAGACGCTTGCCGAGCTCGCCCAGGATGTCGTTGAGCCGGAGCAGGTTCTGCTCCGTGTACTCCATCTTGCGCTCGGCGGCCTTTCGCCGGGCCTTGTACTTCGTGATGCCGGCGGCCTCCTCGATCAGGCTTCGGCGATCCTCCGCCTTGGCCGAGACGATGAGGCCGATCCGCCCCTGCTCGATGATCGAGTAGGCCTTGGTGCCCACGCCGGTGCCGAGGAAGAGCTCGATGATGTCGAGGAGCCGGCAGGGGGCCTTGTTGAGCAGGTACTCGCTCTCTCCGCTGCGGAAGAGGCGCCGGGTGACGGTGATCTCGTGTACGTCCTTGTACGCCGTCGGGACGTCACCCCGGTCGTTGATGAAGGTGATCGAGACCTCGGCCATGCCGAGCGGCGGGTGCTTCTCCGAGCCGTTGAAGATCACGTCTTCCATGGCACGGCCGCGGAGGTGCTTGGCGGACTGCTCGCCCATCACCCAGCGGATCGCGTCGACCACGTTCGACTTGCCGCAGCCGTTCGGCCCGACGATGCCCGTGACGCCGTCGTCGAAGACGAAGACCGTCTTCGACATGAAGCTCTTGAACCCACAGATGTCGAGGCGCTTGATGCGCATCCCACCCTCCGGCGCCGCGGCTCGGGGGCCTGACCATGAATGTATGGCCATGCCACGCAAGCAAGCAGCCCGGATCTAGCACGGGCGCTCGAGGGGTCGCAAGCCTGCAGGGCATGCAAGGGGGCGATCCTCCAGGAACTCTAACGAGGTGTCCTGGGTCGGAAAAGCGCCGTGGTTCCGGGGGCCTGTGGAAAACCTCCAGGCCGGCCTGTCCGACTAGTGGAACATCCGGCCGTGGTGGGGCGCCGGCCTCACCTCCGCGCCATCCGGAGGCGCGGGAAGGCTGACCCGGTGGCCCTGCCGGACCCCGTCGAGGGCCTCCAGCCAGTCGCTGAGCCAGTCGCCGACCTTGATGACCCCAAGGTCGCTCGGCGACCTCGGCCGCGGCAGCCGAACGACCACCTCGTCCAGGACCCTGCCGGGATCCGCCGCGAGGAGCAGGACCCGATCGGCGAGGAGCGCCGGCAGGTAGAGGTTGTGCTCCACCCAGATCACCGTCATCCGGGTAGTTTCCCAGAGCCGGGCCATGTCCACGGCGAGGCGCTTCCTCGTGAGGGCGTCGAGGGCCGCGAAGGGCTCGTCGCACAGGAGGACCTCGGGCTCCATCACGAGGGCCCTGGCGATGGCGACCCGCTGGCGCTGGCCGCCCGAGACCTCGTGGGGGTAGCGCTCGGCCATCGAATCGAGGCCCATGCTCGCGAGCGCCTCCTCGGCCCGATCCTTCCTCTCCCCCTTCGAGAGCTCGCCCCGCATGCGGAGGCCGTACTCGACGTTCTTGCCGCAGGTCAGCCAGGGGAAGAGCGCTCCGTCCTGGAAGACGACCGTCCGCTCGGGGCTCGGCCCGTGGACGCGGCTTCCCCCCACGAAGATCCGCCCTTCGTCGGGGGTGTCCAGGCCGGCGATCATGTTGAGGAGGGTGGTCTTTCCGCAGCCGGAGGGTCCGGCGACGCAGAGAAACTCCCCGGGATCTACCGCGAGGTCGACGTCCTTCAGGGCGTGCACCCCTCCCCGTCCTCGCTGATAGAAGATCTTGGTTACACCTTCGACCAGGACCTTGCTGGACACGGCGACCTCGAACGTAAGCAGCCGTGAAAGTTTCGACCTCGCCGACGGATCCCGCAAGGCAACGAGCCGGCAGGCCGGCCCATGTCCGCGTGCCTGGGGAGATCCCGCAAGGTCCGTCCCGTCCGAGGAGGCCCCTTCTTCCGTCTTTCGAAGAGTTGGCGGGCGTACGCCGATCCGCCGGATGCCCCGTCGAACGGGCTGCCCGGCGGAAGGTGATTCGCTATGCCTGCGGGCGGGCCGTCAGCTCCCGTGGATCAGGGCCTCGAAGCCCTCGGCGGACTTGAGGCTGTCGAACATCGGGTCGGTCTGCAGCCAGCCCCGCACCTTGACGGGATCCAGGCGGATCGCCGACTGGAGATGCTCGATAGCCTCCTCCCGTCGGTTCCAGAGCGCGAAGAGGGCAGCCGTGTTGTACTGGAGGAGGATGTCGTCGGGCGACAGCTCCCGGGCCCGGGCGTAGGCCTTCTCCGCCTCGGCGTAGAAGCCCTTCTGGGCGTAGCTGATGCCGAGGTCCAGGTGGGCTTCGAAGTGGTCGGGATCCAGCCGGATCACCTCCCGAAGCTGCTGGATGGCCTCGCGGAACTCGCCCTCGTCCATGAGCAGCGCGGCGAGCTCGTGGCGCGGGAAGGGATCCTGCGGGCTCAGCTCGATCGCCCGATTGAACGCCTTGATCGCCTCCTCGTCCTGCCCCAGATCGGCGTAGGTGAGGCCGAGGTTCACGTGGGCGTCGGGGTACTCGGGGTCGAGGTCGATCGCCTCGCGGTACTCGTCGAGCGCCATCTCGGCGCCGTGGGTGGCGAGGAAGCAGGCCAGGTTGTAGTGGGCCGTGGGCGCGTCCGGCTCGAGGCGGATCGCGGCCAGGTACTCCTCGAGCGCCTCGCGGAAGAGCTTCTTCTCGGTCAGGACCGTCGCAAGGTTGTCGTGCGCATGGGCCGAGTCCGGATCGAGCTCGATGGCTCTCCGGAACTCCCGCATGGCCTCGTCGAGCATCCCGTGATCCGCGAGCTCGATCCCCTTGGCGTTGTGCTCGTCCGAGAGGGCGATGTGGTCCTTGTCACGCTTCAACGCAGGCGCCTTTCGTCCCTTCGCCAACCGCAATAAAAACAAAGGTTATCAACAACTTGACGCACTCTAACTGCCGGAGTCCAGCCGGTCAAGGCGAACGAGCGCCCGCCGATCGGGCGTCTCTCGGCACACGGAGCGATCTCGGATCCGCCGCCCTTCGGCCGGGTCCGCGGCACCGGGGAGGTGGGTCCGGCACGCCCAATGGACGACCTTCGGCGCGCTTTCCCTCCTCCGGATGACCGATGGCGGCTCGTGGTCCAGGGAGCGACTCTGGGTCCATCACCCACCGCCCAGGAGGGCATGCCATGAAGACCAGCGGTCGCAAGCAGCTTCGCAGGTGGTTCCGGGATCAGAGGGGCCAGGGGATGACCGAGTACATCGTGATCGTCGCGCTGATCGCCGTGGCCGCCATCGGCGTCGTCACCGCCTTCGGCGACAACGTCCGCGCCCTCTTCGCCACCTCGACCGACGCCCTCGCCGGGAAGGAGTCCTCGAGCAGCGGAGCCAAGAAGGCGAGCTCGGGCGTTCGGGACAGCCGCAACCTCCAGGACTTCGCCGAGCACGCCAAGAAGAGCAAGTGAAAGGGGCCTCGTTCCCGCACCGGCAGCCCTGCCCCTCGTCGTCGAAGTCGACCCGGGGGGCGGGGCTGCTCTACCATATGCTCAAAGGGCTTCTGCCATGCGTAAGAGCAACGCCAGGATCCGGATCGCTCCGCGGCTCACCGATGCCGCCCTCGCCGCGGCGCGCCCGCTCGCCGGCGTCTCCCATGCCGCCACGCTGGCCTGGGATCGGAGACTGGTGATCCGCAGCGCCGCCGGCGCGTCGCTCCTGGTCCTGGGATCCCCTCCCGCGGAGCTGAAGAAGCGGCCCCTCTCCGAGCTCTTCGAGAAGACGCAAGGTCTCGCGGACGCCCTCAGCTTCGGGACGAGCCGTCAGATGGAGCTGCGAACCGGCCAGCGGGTCCGGGTGGAGGCCGGTCCGTGCCCGGGGGGCGCGGTCGCCGTGATCCGCCGCTCCACCACCGACGAGCTCGAGCTCGGCCACCTCGCCTCGGCCCTCGGCCACGAGCTCCGCAACGGCTTCGCGTCGGTGCGCCTCGCCATCCAATCACTCGCGCGCCACGAGGAGGTGGCGAGCGAGCGCGGACGCCGCCGGCTTCTTTTGGCCGAGCGCGAGCTGCGCCGGATCGACTGCGTGCTGCGCGGGCTCCAGGAGATGGGCAGCCACGCCCCGCTCCGCCCCCTCGAGGCGGTCCCGGAGAAGCTGATCGCCGACGCCCTCGGGAACCTCGGCCCCTTCGACAACGATCGGATCCAGATGGCCATCCCCGAAGAGGAGGGCCCGCCGGCGCAGCTCGACGCCCCGCGGGTCGGTCTCGCGATCGAGGAGATGCTCCGGCACGGCGTCCGGAGCGTGGCGAACGGCGGCGCGCTCACGGTTTCGGTGGAGCGCGCCCCCGGAGAGCTCTCCGTGATCCTCCGCGGGACCGGCCTGCCGGGCTCCGACCTGGGACACCCGGATACCCGGCCCGACCTCGGCATCGCCGTGATCCAGGGCGTGGCCCGGGCCCACGGCGGCCACCTCAAGATCGAGGCCGGCGACCTCGATTGCCAGCTCACCCTCGTGCTGCCCCAGCGTCCGGTCCTGCCCTGATGGAGACGATCCTCGTCGTCGACGACAACACCTCCCTGGCCGAGATGCTCGCGCTGCAGCTCGAGGTCGCCGAGGGCGATCGGCCCGCGTTCACCGTCGAGACCGCCGGCTCGGTCGCCGAGGCGCGGACCAAGCTCGCTCGGATCGAGCCCGTCCTGGTCCTCTGCGACATGCGCCTCCCCGACGGCGACGGCGTCGCGCTCCTGCCCGAGATCCGCGCCCTCTCTGGCGAGGCGCCCGTGGTGATCATGACCGCCCACGGCGACATGGAGACCACGATCCGGGCGATGAAGGCCGGCGCCTTCGACTACTTGCAGAAGCCCTTCGACCAGGACGAGGTCGAGATGGTGGCGCTGCGGGCCCTCGACCTCCGGCGGCACTCCCGCCGGGCCGCCATGCTCGCGGTGGACACGTCGGCGCCGCACCTCGTCAACGACATCGTCTCCGACAGCCCGCAGATGAAGAGCATCGTGAAGCAGATCGGAAAGATCGCTTCCTCGCAGGCATCGGTGCTGATCCAGGGCGAGAGTGGCACGGGCAAGGAGCTGATCGCCCGGGTGATCCACACCTATTCGTCGGACGAGCCCAAGCCCTTCGTCGGCATCAATTGCTCGGCCATCGTGGACACCCTGCTGGAGAGCGAGCTCTTCGGCCACGAGAAGGGCTCGTTCACCGGCGCCACCCAGACCAAGTACGGCAAGTTCGAGCTCGCCGAGGATGGGACCATCTTCCTGGACGAGATCGGCGAGATGTCGCTGCCGCTCCAGGCCAAGCTCCTGCGCGTGCTCCAGGAGCGCGAGTTCGAGCGGGTGGGCGGCGTGGCGCGGCTCCCCCTCCGCGCCCGGATCGTCGCGGCGACCAACCGCGACATCGAGAAGGAGGCAAAGGAGGGACGGTTCCGCGACGACCTCTACCAGCGGCTCAAGGTGGTGACCATCGAGCTGCCGCCGCTCCGCGAGAGGGCCTCGGACATTCCCAAGCTCACCCAGGGGCTCCTCGCCCGGATCGGGCGGAGCCTGGGCAAGCGGATCACCAAGGTGCCCGCGGAGCTGATCAGCCACCTCCAGTCGCTTCCCTGGCACGGCAACGTTCGCGAGCTGGAGAACGCGCTCACCCGGGCCGTGGTGCTGGCGCCGGGAGGGGTCCTGCTCCCCGAGTACTTTCCCGCACCCGCGGCGCATGCCATGCCGGCGGCCCGCCCGGCGGATTCGCAGCGCCGGAGCCTCCTCCTCTCCCTCGCAGAGGCCGAACGGGAGGCGATCCTACGGGCGATCGAGGCTTCGGGAGGCCACAAGGGCCGGGTGTGCGACATCCTCGGCATCAGCCGCCCAACCCTGGAGCGCAAGCTCGAGAAGCACGCCATCCCCTTCCGCCGGTCCGAGCTCGAGCCCGCCCTTCCGCCTCATAGCGTTTGAAGCGAGCGCTGCACCGTCGTCAGAGCTGGATCGTGCAGCCCCCCATGACCGTGATCTCGGTGCTGTTGAAATCGAGCTTGGCCATGGAGTAGCCGTCCAGGAAGAAACCGTCGAGAACCTCGACGGAGACGAGGGGGAGCGGCCGGGTCGCGATCGTCATCACGGAGCCGAGCGCGAGCCTCGCGCCGGTCGACCTCCAGAAATAGGGCGTCTCGGAAACGTCCCAATCGTCGACGAGGCCGACGCCGGCGGTCAGCGTCAGGCGCTCACCGACACGCACGATCCAACCTCCGTGTGCCGACCAGGTCCAATTCACGAGGTTTTCCGAGCCCAGGACGCTAGAGGCCCGGGCCCCGAGGAGGAGGCTGCTCGAGGGAGAGAAGTAGAACCGGGCCGCGGTACCGAATTCGAAGGGAAAGAAGGCCCCTCGAGCGTTCGTGGCGAAGCCATCCGACTCGAGGTCCGTGACGAGCTCCACGTCGCCGGGCTCGCCGAACCGATACGCGAGTCCAAGCTGCGTGAGCTGGAGCCTTTCGGTCAGGCCGAGACGAATGTCCAATCGCAGGGTGAGATCCGATTGGGTGGCAGAGAGGCTCCTTTTGCCCGAGATCTCCGAGCCCGCCGCGGCCTGAATCGCCCAGACCCCCATTGGCATCGTGGAGGCGGGCAGCCGTGCCGCTCCTCCCGACGCTGCCGCAGGGAGCTCGCCTTCCGCAACGGGTTCGCCCACGGGCGCGGCGAGCGCGTTCGACGCGAGGGAGAGAATCAGAACCGTGAAGCCGAGATGTCGCATCGCGGACGAATAGCACGATCGCCCTCGTTCACCGCGGGTGAGAAAGGCCCAATCGATTGAACGATTCGTTCAATCGACACGGCTTCGTTCAATCCGATGGAGCGCAATTCCGCCTGTGAAACACCGTCTGCCGTGAAACAGGAGGAAAGTCCTCTACTTCGTAAACACCGGCTCGTCCGTTCGACTTGGCACGAAGTCTGAAAGACCCGCGGTTCCCAACTACCTGAAACCGATAGGCCCGAAAAGCCGCGGAGGAACCGTCATGCAGAAGATCAGCCGGACCGCTTCGCCCATCGTAGCGCCCCCTCCTGCCGCTCCGACGAACCGCGCAGTCGGCCTCACCGCGCAGACGCCCGAGACCGTCGACTACCGCGGCTACTTCAAGAGCGAGACCTACCCGAACAACTCCGTGATCTATCGGCCCGGCGATCCGGCAGACAAGGTCTACCTCCTGCGCAGCGGCAGGGTCCGGCTGATCCGGATCGGCAAGGGGTCGACGCGGTCGGTGCTGGCCATCCTGCGGCCCGGTGATCTCTTCGGCGAGATGCTCCGTCCGGAAGGGACCCAGGTCGAGGAGCTCTCGGTGGCGTCCGGCGAGGCGGAGGTCTGGAGCATCGACGGCCGGTCGTTCCAGCAGCTCATCGAGGGCCGCCCCCACCTCGCGGTGGACGTGATCCGCGCGCTGAACGAGCGGATGCGGGCGATGAAGCGCCGGGTGACGGGCCTGACCTTCAAGGAGGTCCCGGCCCGCCTCGCCGAGACGCTCTTGACGCTGGCGGAGACCCACGGCGACCGCTGCCCCCACGGTGGCGAGCACGACCTCAAGGGGATCACACAGCAGGACCTCGCCGACCTCGTGGGCGCCTCCCGCTCGTTCGTCTCGACGCTGATCAACGAGATGAAGCGGGACGGCCACCTGGGCAACGTCGGCCGGACTCTCTGCATCAAGGACATGAAGTCCCTGCGCAAGCTCGCGAGCCGAGAGAAGTAGCCGAGGCCGCATCCTCGAATGCTCCGGCGGAGGCCCTCGTGGCCTCCGTCGGCGTTCTGGGTATCGCGCAAGGAGGAAGCGACCCGAGAAGGGCGGTCCCCGGGGCGGCGGAAGTGCCCAGGTTGCTCGTCCTGGCCTCTTTCCGTCCCCGACCCATGAACCTCGCAGCCGTCGCCGATCCGGCGCTGCTCTCGGCAGCCAGCGCGCTCCCTCCCCACTACGTCGGGCAGGAGGAGCTCCTCGCTGCCCTGCGCGCCCGCTGGTCGGGGCACCACTTCAACCTCGACCGCCTCGACCAGCTCCACCGGGCCGTGGGTGTGGAGGGCCGGCACCTGGCGCTTCCGCTCGCGGACTACGAGGGCCTCGACTCCTTCGCCAAGGCCAACCGGGCGTGGGTCGAGGTCGCGTCCGCCCTCGGGGAGAAGGCGGCCCGCCTGGCCCTCGACCGCGCGGGTCTCGGCCCCGGCGACGTGGACCGGATCTTCTTCGTCTCCACCACCGGCATCGCCACGCCGAGCGTCGACGCGCTCCTGACGAACCGCCTGGGCCTCCGGGACGACGTGAAGCGCACGCCGATCTTCGGCCTGGGCTGCGCGGCGGGCGTGGCAGGAGTGGCCCGAGCGGCGGACGTCCTCCGCGCGTTTCCCGGGGAGGTGGCGCTGCTGGTCTCGGTGGAGCTCTGCTCCCTCACGCTCCAGCGTGACGACTTCTCCATCGCCAACGCCATCGCCACCGGGCTCTTCGGGGACGGGGCCGCGGCGGCGGTGATCGCCGGCGCCGACCGCGGGAGCGGACCGCGGATCGAGAGGACACGATCCGTGTTCTATCCGAACACAGAGGACGTGATGGGCTGGAACGTGGTCGAGGGCGGCCTGCGCATCGTGCTCTCTGCGCAGATCCCGTCCCTGGTCCGCGAGCGGATCGGAGGCGACGTGGACGCGTTCCTGCGGTCCAGCGGCGTCTCTCGCACGGACGTCCGGCAGTGGATCTGCCACCCAGGCGGTCCGAAGGTCCTCGAGGCCCTCGCCGAGACCCTGGGCCTGACTCGCGACGCCCTCGCGCGGACCTGGCGGACCCTGGAGAAGGTGGGGAACCTCTCGTCGGCCTCGGTGCTCTTCGTCCTCGAGCAGACCCTGGAGGGGGCCGCTTCCGGCGACACCGGGCTCATGCTGGCCATGGGCCCGGGCTTCTCCACCGAGCTGGTGCTCCTCCGATGGTGAAGCTCTACCTCTTGCTCCTCGCCCTCCTGGTGGCCGAGCGGATCTTCGAGATCCGACTATCGCGGCGAAACGCCAGGCAGGCCCGGGAGCGGGGCGCCGTCGAGGCGGGCGCCGCTCACTATCCGGCCGTGGTGGCGCTGCACACCCTCTTCCTCGTCTCCTGCCTCGTCGAGCCGGTCATGCTCCTGAGGCGTCCGTGGCCGGTGGCCAGCGTCATCGCTCTCGGGATCGTCGTGGCCGCCCAGGCCCTCCGCTACTGGGCGGTTTTCACGCTGGGTGAGAGATGGAACGTCCGGATCCTCGTGATCCCCGGAGCCCAGCCCGTCACATCCGGCCCCTACCGCTTCGTTCGCCACCCGAACTACGTGGCGGTGGCCCTCGAGATCGCGTTCTTCCCGCTGATCACCGGCGCTTGGATCACGGCCGTTCTCTTCAGCCTCGCCAACTTCGCGCTCCTCCGGGTGCGGATCCGGGAGGAAGAGGCCGCGCTGGGCGACGAGTGGGCCAGCTCGTTCGCGGACAAGCCCCGCTTCCTCCCGACGGAGCTTCCGATCTCCGACACCGAGGATCCTCCATGAGCCCGGCGGAAGAGGAGGTGCTCGCCGAGGTGCGGCGGATCGCGGCGGCGGAGCTCGGATGGAAGACGCCGATCGATCCCCGCCACGAGCTGGTGGCGGACCTGCGCCTCGACTCCATCGGGATGCTCACCGTCGTCCAGCTCCTCGAGGATC
The DNA here is from genome assembly GCF_001263175.1 of Vulgatibacter incomptus. GTDB lineage: Bacteria > Myxococcota > Myxococcia > Myxococcales > Vulgatibacteraceae > Vulgatibacter > Vulgatibacter incomptus. Next base: position 2,120,597 of record NZ_CP012332.1, read on the forward strand.
GGTTCCGGATCGCTCTCGCGGAGGGCGACGAGGCGGAGATCCGCACGGTCGAGGAGCTGGTCCGGCTGGTCGCCAGGCGGCGGGCGGAGGCGGATCGATGAAGCGACGCACGTCCGCCGCGCCGAGCGGCGCGATCCCCCGGCTCGAGCCCGAGGCCCCTTCGATGACGTCCTGCACCACCCTGGTCGACGCCCTCGCCCTCGCCTCGCGCAGCGACGCCGGCCTCACCTTCCTCGACGCGACGGAGCAGCCGACGCCGCTCTCCTTCCGCTCCCTCCGCGCCACGGCGAGTCGGATCGCGGGCGCGCTCTCGAGGCTGGGCGTGAACGTCGGCGATCGGGTCGCCCTGGTGCTGCCCACGGCGCCCTCGTTCCCGGAGGCGTTCTTCGGCGTGCTCCTCGCCGGGGCGGTGCCGGTGCCGCTCTACCCGCCCCTGCGCCTCGGCCGCCTCGCGGAGTACCACGAGCGCACCGGGCGCATGCTCGAGGTCTGCGGCGCACGCCTGGTGCTCACCGACGCGAGGATCCGCAGGCTCCTGGGGCAGGCCGTGGGCCGCGCCCGCCCGGTCCTCGGATGCCGAACCATCGACGAGCTCCTGAGCAGCGGCGCCGACGAAGCCGAGCGCCGCCCCGAGGCCGGCGACCTCGCGCTCGTCCAGTTCTCCTCGGGGACCACCGACCGCCCGAAGCCCGTGGCGCTCACCCACGCGAACGTGCTCGCCAACCTCCGCGCCATCGCCGACGCGATCCGCGACGGTCTCGGCCCCAGGCCGGCGGGGGTCTCGTGGCTGCCGCTCTACCACGACATGGGGCTCATCGGCTGCCTGCTCCAGGCCGTGCACTTCCCCGGCGATCTCACGCTGATCCCGCCGGAGGTCTTCCTGGCGAGGCCGGCGATCTGGCTCCGCGCGATGTCCCGCACGGGCGCCGGAATCTCGGCGGCCCCGGACTTCGCCTACGGCCTCTGCGCGAAGCGAATCCGCGACGAGGAGCTGGAGGGCGTCGACCTCTCGCGGTGGCGGATGGCGCTGAACGGCGCGGAGCCGATCGCACCCAGCGTCCTTCGTGCATTCACGGAGCGCTTCTCGCGCTTCGGCTTCGATCCCAAGGCCCTCACCCCGGTGTACGGGCTCTCGGAGGCGACCCTCGCGGTCACCTTCTCCCGAATGGACCGTCCATTCACGACGCGTGAGATCGACGGACGCCAGGTGGTCTCCGTGGGATCCCCGCTGTCCGGCGTGGAGCTGGAGATCCGTGGGCAGAAAGGCGAGCGCCTCGCGGAGGGAGCCGTGGGGCGCATCCTCGTCCGTGGCCCGTCGGTCGCCGAGGGCCACGTCCGCGACGCGGGCGCCGAGGACGGATGGCTGGACACGGGCGACCTCGGCTGCCTAGCGTCGGGGGAGCTCTTCGTCTGCGGCCGCGCCAAGGAGGTGATCATCGTCCGCGGGGCGAACCACAGCCCGCACACGATCGAGGCCAGCCTTGGCGGGATCGAGGGCCTGCGCGCCGGCTGCGCCGTGGCGGTCGGCTTCGCGCCGGAGAGGGACGGCGGCGAGGAGCTGGCCATCGTCGCGGAGCTGGCGAAGGACACGATTCCGAGCCCCGATCTCGAGCGCCGGATCCGGGACGCGGTCTTCGGCGCGACGGGGTTGGTCCCGCACACCATCCGCCTCGTCCCCCCTGGCACCCTGCCGCGCACTTCGAGCGGCAAGCTTCGGCGGCAGGAGACCCGGCGCCAACTCGAAGCCGGTGAGCTCGGTCCGCCTGCCAAGGTCGGTCCCCTCCTCCTCGCCACCGAGCTCCTCCGCTCGTCCCTCGCCTTCCGCCTCGCCCGATCTCGGCCGCCGAAGCGCCGGTAGCCCTACGGGCCTTCCCTGCCCGAGCGTCCAGGGGTCGATGCCCGGGTAGATCTTCGGAGGCTCCTCATCAGAACTTCCAGGTGAGACCTCCCTGGAACGCCTCGTGTACGGAGCCGTCGAGGCCGAGGCGGACGGAGGCGTAGCCGTCGACGAAGACGTCGTCGAGGAGCTCGACGGAGGCGAGCGGGAGGGGGCTGGCGCCCAGGTTCAGGCTGGAGCCGAGCTCGACCTGCGGCCTGTCGGACGAGTCGATCGAGCGGGCGAAGAGCGGGGTCGCCGGATCCAGGCGATCGATCAGGCCTGCGCCTGCGGCGAGTGAGACGCGCTCGCTGAGGCGAAGGATCCAGCCGCCTCGGACTGCCCACTGCCACCGGCGGAAGGCGGACGACGCTGCTCGCGGATCCACCGCGACGGTCCCGGCCTCCAGGCCCAGCATCAGGCTGCTCCGGTTCCCGAGGTAGAGGCGAGCCTGGCTGCCCAGCATGGGGAGCCAGTAGAGCCCGTCGCTCGTGTACGCCGGGCCGAGGCGGGTGTGGAGGATCGCCTCGAAGGCGCCGGGCCGGCCCAGGCGCCACGAGACGGCGACGGGGAGAGGCGCCAACTCGACTCGGTCGGTGAGACCGACGCGGAGCCCGACGAAGCCGCCGAGCTCGGCGTCTGCGTTCCCGGTGTAGCGGGCGCTCGAGAGCGTCCGGCCCATAGCGAGCTGCAGCGCCCATTGGCCGGGCGAGAGCGTCGAAGGCGGAGGCTCGGCGGCGCCCTTCGACGCCAGGGGCTCCCTTCCGACGGCGTGGAGCTGGTCTTCCCGGAGCTCCAGGCGGGCGCCGGCCTTCAGATCGAGCTCCCGCGCGAAGGTGCCGGCCTCGGTCCGCCGGCGCACGAGGTACCGGCCCGCCGGAAGGGCGGCGACGACCCGCCTCCTGCCCGGCGGCAGCTCGAGGACCTGGAGCCCGGTGTCGAGGCGGATGAGCTGGAGCGGGCCCTCCTCCTGCAGGAGGGCGACCTGGTTCGGGCTGCCCTCGATCCGCGCGAGGGTGAGGTCGCGGCGGCCGCGCAGGTTGACCTCGAAGCTCGGGCGCTGCGGCTGGCCCGTGGCGAGGGCGCTGTCGCGCACGGTGAGGAGCTGGGCGTAGTCGAAGGCCTCGTGGAGGGTGACCTCGCCCCGCCCGTTCCGGTCGGCGGCGCCGCGGAGGGCGGCGACCAGGTGGTGGGTGAAGAAGGATCCACCGAGGGCCTCCGACTCGTGGGCGTCGTCGAGGCCGGAGCTCGCCGCGAGGAGCACGGAGCCTTCGCTCCCGAGGACCAGCGGCGCCTCCACCTCGAAGTCGGGGGCGGGGCGGAGCCCCTTGGCGCCCGTCCACGCGCCGCCGTTGCACGCGTCGACGATGCCGACCCGCACGGCGGCCCGTGGGTCGGAGAGGCGCCGCTTCAGCTCGGCCAGCGGCAGCGGCCTGCCGCCGGAATAGAGCGCGGCGCCGTCGGCGTGGCCGGAGAAGTAGAAGAGGAGGAGCGTCTCCCCGCTCGTGGCTCCGAGGGCGGCGAGGCGACGATCGAGGGCCCGCAGGATCTCTTCGGGGCGGGCGTCGAGGAAGGTCTCGACGTCGGACGGGGAGAAGCCGGCGACCTCGACGAGCGTCCGCGCGAGGCTCTGCGCGTCGTCGTGGGCGTAGCGGAGCGCGCGGCGGCCATCGACGGCGGCGTTCGCCCCGACGATCACGGCCATCCGGGTGGCGGCGAGAGCGGGCGACGCGAGGGCCAGGAGCGCGAGACCGAGGATCGCAGATGGCAGGAGGGCGAGAGCGCGACCGCCTCCGCGGGCCGGGAGAGGTCCCCCTGCCCCTGGCGGCCCGATCCCGCTGTCGCCGATCATCTCCCGGCCTTCGGGATCGCGAGCTCGGTGCGCCACGCGGCTCGGTCGAGGCCGACCGGGCCCCGGTCCAGCGCGATGGCGAGGCGCTCCGCGCCTGGCGCCGGATCGAGCTCCCAGGTCCCCGGGACGAAGAAGGGACCCGAGCCGGGAACCTCGCCCTCGAAGAGCGGGGTCCAGGATCCCGACGCCGGATCCCACATGGCGAGGAGGGCGTGGGTGTAGGACTCCGGCGTGATGCGCACGCGAAGCCGGTCGCCGGGCTGCAGCGCGGTGGCGCCGTCCCAGAGGCGCACCCGCTCTCCCCTCTTGACGTAGATCGCCACGGAGGGCGCGCCCTTGGCCGCGATCCATCCGGGCGTCTCGTCCGCGGGCGGCTCCGCGACCCGCGCGTGCCCGAACCAGCCCAAGGCGACGCCAGCGGCGAGGGCCGGCCCGGCGATCCCGGCCCAGAGCCTCGGGCGGCGGGTCGCCGGGAGCACGGTGACCATGTTCTGGCGGCGCAGCCGATCCCGGAGGTCCGGGAGGTGCGGGAGCTCTCCCGGATCCACCCGAGCCAGGTGGGCCGAGCAGCTCGTGCAGGCGCCCACGTGCCGCCGCACCTCGGGCAGATCTTCACCCAGCGCGAGTCGGTCGAGCACCAGGAAGGATGGATGTCCGCTCATACCCCGACCTCCTCCGCCCGGCGGCGGTCGAAGCGCTCGAGGAGCCTGCGGACGGTTCGCTCCGAGGCCCCGAGGATCCCGGCGATCTCGAGCTGACCCAGCCGATCGAAGCGTTGGAGGATCGCCGCCTCGAGCTCACGGGGCGGCGTGGTCCTGGCGAGCCGCTCCAGCTCCCAGCGCGCCTCCAGGACTCCGTCGGGGCCTGGGCTTTCGACTTCGAGAGGAAGCGACGTGTTCGCGATCCGCTTGCGCTGCCGGAGCCTGTCGACTGCGAGGCGTGTGCTGGTCCGATACGCCCACGCCGTGACCGTGCGGGGATCGCTCCCCGCGAGCCCGTTCTGCCAGAGGCGGATGAAGGTCTCCTGGGCCACGTCCTGTGCCTCGTCGGGATCGGCGAGCATGCGGGCACACTTCTCCCGAATCATCGGAAAGCACCTCCGATAGGCCTCGTCGAGGGTCTCGCGATCCACGTCGCTCCCGGTAATTGCGGCGTCTCGAAGCTAGGGACGAACAGCGCAGGGGAATCCGGACACGGTACACGGATTCGACACAAACGTGGTCCGACGCAAGGTCCGGGAGAGGGGTACCCCTTCCGCTACGGGATCGCGAGGGCGCCGTCGAAGTCCTGGTAGAGCGTCACGCCCCGCTCGTTCAGCCGCCCTTCCTCGTAGGCGATGCACCGCCTCATGGCGATCAGGGCGATCTCGAGCTGGTCGCGGGTGGGCTCCTTGGTGGTGATCCGCTGCAGCCAGAGGCCGGGCCCCGTGAGGGCGCGGAGGATCGGATTGCGCGGACGCTTCGCAGACAGCCGCTGGATCTCGTAGGAGAGGCCGGCCACCGGGATCATCAGGGGCAGCTTCACGCCGAGGAGCAGGAGCGTGTTCGCGAGGTCGCTCGTGGCGAGGCGGGGGAGCATCGGGAAGACGGTGGCGAAGAGCACGATCGACACGCCCACCACCAGCAGGAGGAAGCTCGTGCCGCAGCGGGGGTGGAGGGTGGTCTGGGCCTCGGCGTCGTCGACCGAGAGCTTCGTGCCCTTCTCGTACGCCCAGATCGCCTTGTGCTCGGCGCCGTGGAACTGGAAGACCCGCCGGATGTCGGGCAGCCGGGAGATCAGCCCCAGGTACACGAGGAAGATCACCAGGCGCAGCGCGCCGTCGAGGGCGTGGAAGGCGAACTGGGTGGTGTCGAGGGGATGCCCGACGAGCTGGCCGATGCCCCAGGTGAGGAGGTGGGGCACCCCCACGAAGAGGCCGAGGCCGAAGGCGAGCGAGAGCGCGAGGGTCGCGCCGATGGCGGCCTGCGAGGGCTTCTCGCCCTGCTTGCCCCCCTCCTCCGGCGGCGCAGCGTGCTCGGCGGAGAAGTTCAGCGCCGCGAAGCCGTTCCAGAGGCTCTCGATCAGGACGACCGCGCCGCGGAGCAGCGGGAGCCGGAAGAGCCGATAGCGGGTGAAGAGGTTGTCCCACGGCTCGGCCCGCACGGCGATGCCGCCGTCCGGCTTGCGCACGGCGACGACGAAGCTGCCGGGCGAGCGCATCATCACGCCCTCGAGCACCGCCTGGCCCCCGATGTAGGGCTTTGCGGCGTCGGCGAGAAGCAGCGGCAGGATCCTCCGCCAGCGGGACGGCTTTCGATCGTTCACGTCATCCTCCGCCCTGGGCCCCGAAGGCGCCCTCGCACGCGATACGCGGCTCTTGGGAGCACAGCCCTCCCAGGTTGCTACCACAGGCTCAACAAGATGCACGGTCCAATCGATCAGACAGCCGGATCGGACCTCCGGTTTGGACCCTGGAAACACCGCTGCCCGTGGAAGCCGCTCGAAGAACGGACGCCACGGGCAGCGAAGCTACGCAGAAAGGCGCTGAAACTAGGCCTTCTTGGCGTACTTGTTCCGGAACCGCTCGACCCGGCCCTGGGTGTCGATCAGCTTCTGCGTGCCGGTGTAGAACGGGTGGCACGCCGAGCAGACTTCGACCTGGAAGCTGCCGCGGGTGGAGTGGGTCTGGTAGACCGCCCCGCAGGCACAGGTGATGGTCGAGTCCGGGTACTTCGGGTGGATGCCTTCCTTCATGGTGTCGCTCCGATTTGCCAGCTCTTACACCAGCGCCCCATTGCGCCGGTGGTCCGGTGGCTCGCCGGCGGTTCATGCCAGACCGGCGGAACTTCGTCAAACGTCGAGATTCAACGAATCATGGACTCGAGGAATTCCACGTTCGAGGCGGTGCCCCGCAGCTTCGAGAGGAGGAACTCCATCGAGTCGATAGTGGACAGCGGGTGCAGGAGCTGCCGAAGGACCCAGACCCGGTTCAGGGTCATCTGATCCATGAGCAGCTCCTCCTTGCGCGTGCCGGACTTGTTGATGTCCAGCGTGGGGAAGATCCGCTTCTCCATCAGCTTGCGGTCGAGGACGATCTCGGAGTTGCCGGTGCCCTTGAACTCCTCGAAGATCACCTCGTCCATGCGCGAGCCGGTGTCGACGAGGGCCGTGCCGATGATGGTGAGCGAGCCGCCCTCCTCGATGTTTCGCGCGGCGCCGAAGAAGCGCTTGGGCTTGTGCAGCGCGTTGGAGTCGACGCCGCCCGAGAGGATCTTCCCGGACGCCGGGACCACCGCGTTGTAGGCCCGCGCGAGGCGCGTGATCGAGTCGAGGAGGATCACCACGTCCTTGCCCGTCTCGGTGAGGCGCTTGGCCTTCTCGATCACCATCTCGGCGACCGCGACGTGGCGGGTGGCGGGCTCGTCGAAGGTCGAGGAGATCACCTCGCCCTGCACGCTCCGCTCCATGTCGGTGACCTCCTCGGGCCGCTCGTCGATGAGCAGCACGATCAGGTGCACCTCCGGATGGTTGGTGGTGATGGCGTGCGCCATGTTCTGCAGGAGCACGGTCTTGCCGGCCCTCGGCGGCGCGACGATGAGGCAGCGCTGGCCCTTCCCGATCGGCACGAGGAGGTCGATGATCCGCGTGGTCATCTCCACCGACTCGTGCTCGAGGGTGAGCTTCCGGTTGGGATAGAGGGGCGTGAGGTTGTCGAAGAGGACCTTCGCCGCGTTCTCCTCCGGCGGGCCGAAGTTCACGGCCTCGACCTTCAGGAGCGCGAAGTAGCGCTCGCCCTCCTTGGGCTGGCGCACCTGCCCGCTGATCGAGTCGCCGGTCCGGAGGCCGAAGCGGCGGATCTGCGAGGGCGAGACGTAGATGTCGTCGGGGCCCGGCAGGTAGGAGAAGTCGGGAGAGCGCAGGAAGCCGAAGCCATCGGGGAGCACCTCGAGTGTTCCCTCCCCGTACACCCTCCCCCGCTTCACCGCCTGGGCCTGGAGGATCTCGAAGATGAGATCCTGCTTGCGCATGCCGCCGGGACCCTCGACGCCGAGGTCCTGCGCCATGTGCGCGAGCTGCGCCGTCTTGAGGCGCTTGAGCTCGGAGAGGTTGATCACGATCTCTTCGGCGCCGGGCTCGAGCTCGGCCGCCGCGAGGCTCTCCTGATCCTCCTCGATGTCGAAGACCGGCGCCTTCGGCCCGGGGGCTCCCCGCTCACCCCGCTCTCCCCGTCCGCGCCTGCCGCGCTCTTTGCCTCCGAGCGCCCGCCGGGGTGCCGACGGCGACGGGATCTCGGCCCGGGGCGCCCCGCCGCCGGCGTGCCGCCTCTCCTCGTGACGAGCCTCGGCCGCGGCCTCCGCCGGCGCTGCGGCGGGAGCCTGGGGCTCGGCCTCGGGAGCGCGCGCCTCGGCGGGCTCCGCCGCTTCGACGGGCCCGGCCCTGGGCTTGCCGCGGCGTGCGCGGGGGGCAGGCTCGGCCGCGGGCTCGGGGCGCGTCTCGGCGGAGACCGGCTCGGTCTTCTCGGCGGTCGCCTTGCGGCTGCGCGCGCGGGTGGGGCTTTCGGAGGAGCGCTCGGTCACGGCTTGTCGTCTCGTGGCATGAAGTCGTCGCGAGTTCGGGAGCTGCCGACCGGAGTCGATCTCGGCGAGCGTACGAATGGTCTCGGCGAACGTGAGGAAGGACCCCGCGGAACCCAGCGGGGGAGTTTGGTAGGGATGGCGGTGAGTGCCGACCGGAAGCTATAGCTCGCGAATCGGCCGTGTCAATAGGTGGCCGATTGAATCGGAGGGCCCCCGATTGCTTCGCGATCGAGGCAGCGTTTCCGTGCGACGCGCCCCGCTCCCGTCCGTTTCACTCGGGGCGAAAGCGTACGGAAGCCGTCTCGTAGGCCTTCGATCTCTCGTGTAGACGAAGTCGAGCTGGGGTAGCTTGCGCCCGGGATGGCTACCTCCTCTCCGCAGGAATCCGAACGGATCGACGCGCTCCGCGCCGAGATTCGCGAGCACGATCACCGCTATTACGTACTCGACGCGCCGATCGTCTCGGACGCCGAGTACGATTCGCTCTTCCGCGAGCTCCAGGCGCTCGAAGCGGCCCACCCCGAGCTCGTCACCCCGGACTCCCCGACCCAGCGGGTGGGAGGCGCGCCGGCGGAGGGCTTCGAGAAGATCACCCACCGGGTGCCGATGCTCTCCCTCGCGAACGCCTTCGAGGAGGAGGAGCTCGACGACTTCGACCTCCGGCTTCGGCGCCTGCTCCAGCAGCTCCATCGCGACGCCGATCCCGCCGATGTGGATCCGAAGGTGCGCCCCTTCGTGGCGCCGGAAGAGACGCCCCCCTTCCCCTTCTTCTGCGAGCCGAAGTTCGACGGCCTCGCGGTGGAGCTGGTCTACGAGGACGGCGTCTTCGTCCGGGGCGCCACCCGCGGCGACGGCGAGGTCGGCGAGGACATCACCGCCAACTTGCGCACGATCCGCTCGGTCCCGCTCTCCCTCGAGAAGAAGGTCCCCGGCAGGCTGGAGGTCCGGGGCGAGGCGGTGATGCTCCGCGCCGACTTCGAGGCGCTGAACCGCCGCCAGGAGGAGGCCCGCGACGCGGAGCTCCGGAGGCGGGAGGAGGATCCCGAGGCCCGCCATCGGGCGCTCCCGAGGCTCTTCGCGAACCCGCGCAACGCCGCGGCGGGCGCGCTCCGCCAGCTCGATCCGAAGATCACCGCGAGCCGCCCCCTCACCTTCTACGCCTACGAGGTCGCCGAGGAGACGGGCGGCTTCGAGCGGCACAGCAGCCGCCTCGAGTGGCTCGAGGAGCTGGGCTTCCGCCTCTCGGGCGAGGCCACGCGGGCGAGCGGGATCGACGAGGCGAAGGCGTACTGCGAGCGGCTGCTCTCCAGGCGCCACGAGCTGCCCTACCAGATCGACGGCGTGGTCGTGAAAGTCGACGATGACGTCCTCCGCCAGGAGCTCGGCGCCGTCGCCAGGAGCCCCCGCTGGGCGGTGGCCTTCAAGTTCGCTCCCGAGGAGGCCACCACCCGCGTGGAGAAGATCGACGTGCAGGTCGGCAGGACCGGTGTGCTCACCCCGGTCGCCTTCCTCGAGCCCGTGCACGTCGGCGGCGTGATGGTCTCGCGGGCCACGCTGCACAACGAGGACGAGCTCCGCCGGAAGGACGTGCGCGAGGGCGATCGCGTGGTGGTCCGGCGCGCGGGCGACGTGATCCCCGAGGTGGTCTCGGTGGTCGCCGAGGTGCGCACGGGCGAGGAGAGGGAATTCGTGTTCCCCAAGCTCTGCCCCTCCTGCGGGAGCGAGGTCTTCCGCGAGGAGGAGAAGGCGGCGTGGCGCTGCATCAACGCCACGTGCCCGGCGCAGCTCGAAGGCCGGATCATCCACTTCGCGAGCCGGCGCGCCATGGACATCGAGGGCCTGGGCGAGGAGATCGCCGGCCAGCTCGTGTCCAAGGGGCTCGTGAAGGACTTCGGCGACCTCTACGACCTCTCCGCCGAGCAGTGGGCCGCCCTCGATCGCGTCGTGGGCGACAAGATCTACCAGCTCGGCGCCCTCGTCGGCGGCAAGCTCACAGACGCGGTGGAGAAGAGCAAGCACTGCCGGTTGCGGAGCTTCTACAACGCCCTCGGGATCCACCTGGTGAGCGAGGAGATGAGCAAGAGGCTGGCGCAGCGCTTCACCGACGTGCGCGGCCTCTTCGATGCCGACGCGTTCGCGGTCGAGGCGGTCGAGGGGTTCGGGCCGGAGCGCGCGAAGGCGGTGGTCGCGTTCTTCCACAACCCGAAGAACCAGCGGGTGATCGAGCACCTCCTCGCCGTGGGCGTCGAGCCGGAGCCGGAGGCGAAGGCGGCCGGGGGCATCTTCGCCGGCAAGACCGTGGTCCTCACCGGGACCCTCACCCGCTTCAGCCGGGACGAAGCGAAGGACCGGATCGAGAGCCAGGGCGGGAAGGCCGCGGGCTCGGTGTCGAAGAAGACCGACTTCGTGGTCGCCGGCGCCGAGGCGGGCAGCAAGCTGAAGAAGGCGCAGGAGCTCGGGATCCCGGTCCTCGACGAGGAGCGGTTCCTCGAGATGTTGGGCGTGGGAGGCGAGGCGTGAACGAGCGGGTCGAGCTCCGGATCGTGGGGAAGGTGCAGGGCGTCTGGTATCGGGCCAGCGCGGCGAAGGCGGCGCAGGAGCGCGGCCTCGTCGGCTGGGTGCGGAACATGCCCGACGGATCCGTGGAGGCGATCGCGGAGGGCCCGAGGCCGGCCCTCGAGTCGTTCATCGACTGGTGCCGGAAGGGGCCTCCCGCCGCGCGGGTGGACGAGGTGCGCGAGAGCTGGTCGGAGGCCGGAGGCGAGCTCACGGCCTTCGACGTGCGGCGCTGACCGCGCTTATTCCGCCGCGAGGAGGCGATCGAGGGTCTGCTGGACCATCGGCAGCACCTTCTCGCCCGACATGTAGAGGCGGAGCTGCCCCTCCTTGTCGAAGACGTAGTACGCGGGGACGTACTCGTTCTCGAAGGCGTCGGTGATGGCGTGCGTGTTATCGACCGCGGTCGTGTGCGCGATCGCGTACTGGTCCACCGCGGCGCGTACGTCGGCGACGTTGGTGTCCGCCTCCTGCCGGGGCATGTGGATTGACACGAAGCGAACGCCCTTGTCCTCGTAGGCCTGCTTCCACTCGTTCAAGGTGGGCAGATGCGGCTTGCAGATCCCGCAGCTCACCGCCCAGAAGTGCACGAGGGTGACGTGACCCTTGAGCTGGGCGGGATCGATCGGGCCGCCGTGGATCCAGTCGGTGGCGCCAGAGAGATCGGGCATCGGGCTGCGAAGCTTCATGGCCATGGTCGTCGCTCCTCGTGTCGAGATGGGAAACCGTCGGTCGCTTGGATGCCCGGCAGCTTCGCATGTTTCAAGTGGCCTCAACGGATCGGGAGCCTCACGACTACCTGCGCGCGATCCGGAGAGAGGCGGAGCTCGACGCGCCCCTCGGCGAGGATGCGGGCCAAGTTTCCCAGCGCCTCGCCCGGCAGCAGATCGAAGAGCTGGCCCTCGAGCCGACTGTAGTAGTGGACCCTGTCCTCCCCGACCTCGCGAGGCGGGGCACGGAGCGCCTGAGCCGGCACGGCCGCCTCGCCCTCATCCTCGGGCGGAGGGAGGCTGGCGGCCGGCGGCAAGGCAGCCAGGAGCAGGAGCGCGGGCATGAGTACGGGGCGTCTGCGCAAGGGCGTCGATACCTCCTCATCGGGGACGGTGGAGACGAGGCCGCTCGTGGGGCAACCCGTTGGAGAGGGTTGACGCGCGATTTCCACGGGAGGCGGTCCGATAGGCGTCGCGGACGAGTCACCGCAGGCGCATGAACCCCGGCCGTCGCGGGTTCAAGGAGCGTATGAAGAAATCGGTCCCGCCTGAGGCGGGGCCGACTTCTTCAGCCGCGCTCCGCGCGGAAGCGCTCTCTTTTTCGTCTGCTACGCCTCCGGCTCCGCGCCGCGGCCCGCCGCGAGGTGGAGGATCGTTGACCACCCGAAGCTCGCTTCCCTATCGTCGCGGCGTGCGCCTATCCCGAACGCTCCGGCCCGCAGCGCTGCTCGTGGCCTCCGGCCTCCTCTACAGCATCGGCTTCGTCGACTTCGACCGCTGGTACTTCGCCTGGATCTCCCTCGTTCCCCTTCTCTTCGCCCTGCGCGACGTCGGGACCTGGAAGCGGGCCCTCGCCTTTTCGTGGATCATGGGCTTCGTCGCCCACCTGGTGGGCTACCACTGGGTGATCCACCTCCTCCGCGAGTTCGCGCATCTGCCGGTTCCACTGGCGGTGCTCGGCTGGCTGCTCCTGGCGGTCGGGCAATCGGCGAGCTTCGCGGCCTGGGGCCTCCTCGCCTGGTTCCTCCGAAGGCGCGCCGGGCTCCCCCTGGGCGCCGCGCTGCCCATCGCCATCATGGCGGTCGAATTCGCCTTCCCCCTGCTCTTCCCCAGCTACATGGCGAACAGCCAGGCCCGGATGCCGTGGGTCACCCAGATCGCGGATCTCGGCGGCGTGGTCCTGGTCTCGGGCCTGCTCGCTCTGGTGAACGGCGCGATCTACGAGCTCGTCGAGGCCCGGCGCCGGAGAGCTTGTGAAGAATTCACAAGCTCTCGCGAAGCCGAAGGCGGAGCAGACGAAAAGAAGAGCGTTTCCGCGCGGAGCGCGGCTGAAGAAATCGGGCCCGCTTCTGCGGGACCGATTTCCTCACTCGCTCGGCACCCGCTCCCCTGGAAGCTCGCTGCAGGCGCGCTCGGCTCCCTGGCCCTCACGGTCGGCTACTCCGCGGTGCGGATCGGCCAGGTGGAGGCCCGCGATGAGGCGGCGCCCAAGCTGAAAACCGCCATCGTCCAGGCGAACGTGGGTGCCGGCAGCAAGCACGCCGACGTGGACGGCGGCATCCGCCGCTTCCAGCGGATGACCGACGAGGCCATGGACCTCCCGGGGATCGGCCTCGTGGTCTGGCCGGAGAGCGGCTTCAACCGCGCGGTGACGCCCCGCCTCCCCAACCTCACGGGGCTCGTCGCGGCCGAAGTGAAGGCGCCGATGATCCTCGGCGCGCTCCGGGCCGATGTCTCCAGCGGCAAGCGCAAGATCTGGAACTCGGCCCTGGCCCTCGACACCGGCGGCGAGATCGTCGCGCACTACGACAAGACCGTGCTCCTCGCGTTCGGCGAGTACGTCCCGGGCGACAGCCTCTTCCCGGGCATCTACGACCTGCTCCCCTACACCAGCCACTTCGAGCGCGGCGCCAGCGTGGAGCCGCTGCCGGTGGGCCCGTACCGGCTCTCCACCGACATCTGCTACGAGGACATCCTCCCCGGCTTCATCCGCTCGCTGATGGGGCCCGTGGACGCCGAGGGCCGCAGGCCCCACGCGATGGTGAACGTCACCAACGACTCCTGGTATGGGCCGGTGGAGCCGCACATCCACCTTGCGCTCGCGACGTTCCGCTCGATCGAGCACCGCCGCTGGCTCGTCCGCTCCACGGCCACCGGCATCAGCGCCTTCGTCGACTCGGCTGGCCGGATCCGCAAGCAGAGTGGCTTCGAGACCGAGGAGGTCCTCGTCGAGGACGTGCCGATGATCGACGGCGGCGCCACCGTCTACGGCGTCCTCGGCGACTGGCCGGGCTGGCTCGCCCTCGTCGCTTCGGGCGCGGCCCTCGCCTGGCCGGGCGCGCTCTCCCGTGCGCGGCGGCGGGATCCCGAAGCCGAGGACCTGCCCGACGGACGGGCGGCCTGACAGCCGATTTCGAAAAGAATTCCTGGCGCGATCGCCGCCGGGCGCACTAGACACGATGCGCCTGCCCCTTCGACGCGTGGGGGGCGCCATGGAGGCAGGCGAGCCAACGTCACAATCAGGACCGCGCGGCGGCCCGTCGTGCGTCCCTAACAGGACCGCATGCACGACATCTCTCTGATCACCACGATCGCCTTCGGCCTCACGGCGGCGCTGGCCTTCGGCCTCGTCTCCCAGCGGCTCGGCCTCTCCCCCATCGTCGGCTATTTGATCGGCGGGATGGTGGTGGGACCGAACACGCCGGGCTTCGTGGGCAACGTCGCCCTCGCCGGGCAGCTCGCGGAGATCGGCGTCATCCTGCTGATGTTCGGCGTGGGCCTCCACTTCCACCTCCGAGACCTCATCGCCGTCCGCTCCATCGCCGTCCCAGGCGCCCTCCTCCAGAGCTCGGCGGCGACCGCCGCGTGCATGGCGCTGACCCTGCTCTTCGGTTGGGATCTGGGGAGCGGGCTCGTCCTGGGGATCGCGACGTCGGTGGCCAGCACCGTCGTGCTGCTGCGGGTGGTGACCGACAACGGCCTGCTGGAGACGACGGAGGGCCACGTCGCCGTGGGCTGGCTCGTCGTCGAGGACATCATCACCGTCCTCGTGCTGGTGATGCTCCCGGCCTTCGCTGGCCGAGGCGAGACGGGCTTCGCCGCCGCGCTGGGGATCGCCATCCTCAAGCTCGCCATCCTGGGCGGGATCGTGGCGCTCGCCGGCGCCCGCTTCGTCCCGTGGCTGCTCCTTCGCGTGGCCCGGCTCCGCTCCCGCGAGCTCTTCACGCTCACCGTGCTGGTGCTGGCGATGGCGGTGGCCACCGTGTCCTACCTGGCCTTCGGCGCGTCGATGGCGCTGGGGGCCTTTCTGGCGGGCATGGTGGTGGGCCAGTCCAAGGTGAGCAGCCAGGCGGCAGCGGACGCCATGCCGATGCGGGACGCGTTCGCGGTGCTCTTCTTCGTCTCGGTGGGGATGCTCTTCGACTACCAGGCGATCCTGGCCTCGCCCCTCCTCGCACTCGGTGTGCTGGGCGTGGTGCTCGTCGTCAAACCCCTCGCGGCCTTCGCGATCGTCGCGCTCGGCGGGCACTCGCTGCGGACGGCGCTCACCGCCGCCGGCGCCCTCGCCCAGATCGGCGAGTTCTCCTTCATCCTCGCCGAGGGGGCCAAGGAGCTGAACCTCCTGCCCGGAGAGGGCCACACGGTGCTGGTCGCGGCGGCCATCGTGTCCATCAGCCTCAACCCGGTGATCTTCCGCGCGGTGCTGAAGCTCGAGCCCTGGATCGAGAAGTGGCCCGTGCTGGGGCGATTCCTCTCCCGCGGGAAGGACGAGCTGGGCGCCAGGATCAACGCGACGGCGGCCAAGCGGCCCTCCGAGGCGGTGACGGCCATCGTCGTGGGCTACGGCCCCATCGGACGCACCGTTTCGCGGATCCTGCGGGGGTTCGACATCGATCCCCTGATCCTCGAGCTGAACGTCGACACCGTCCTCGAGCTCCAGGCCAGTGGTAAGCGGGCGCTCTACGGCGACGCCGCCAACTCGCTCCTGCTCGAGGAGGCCGGCATCGCGTCGGCCTCGTACCTGGTGGTCACGCTGCCCGATCCGGACGTGCGCCTGAACGTCGTCACCGCGGCCCGGGGGCTCAACCCGCAGCTCCGCATCCTCACGCGGGCCCGCTACCTCCAGGAGCGCGAAGGGCTGGAGCAGGCCGGCGCGTCGACGATCTGCTTCGACGAGGGCGAGTCGGCGGTCGGCCTGGCAGAGGTCCTCCTCACCGACGTGAAGGCCTCGCGAGAGCGCATCACCGCGGAGATCCTCAACGTTCGACGGGAGCTGGGAACCACGGCTGCCTGAACGCCGGCCCGGCCGGCCGAAGGCTTGGCTCAGGCCGCTTGGAACGCAATCGGCCCGCGCGAGGCGGGCCGAAGGCGAAGCGGGTGATCGAGAGCGCTCGGGCTACTTGCCCAGCTTGCCCTTGAGCAGGTCGGCGAGGGTGCCGAGGCCCTTGCCGCCGGCGCGGGGCTGGCCCTGCATCCAGGCGGCGGCGTCGGCGCGCTCCTCGGCCACCTCGGCGCCGGTCTTCGAGAGGCGGACCTTGCCGTCCGGCCGGACGTCCATGACCACCGCGCGGAAGGTGGCGCCCACCGGATGGCTGCGGCGCAGGTCGGCGCCACGGGGCACGCCGAGCTCGCTCGCGGGCACGAGGCCGCGGCCGGAGGACCAGCTCACGAAGACGCCGAAGGTCTCGATCTTGTCCACGGTGACGTCGAGGATGGTCCCGACCGCCGGCGGACCCGCAGGCGCCGCGGGAGCGGGAGCCTCGGCTGCCTCGGAGGAGACGGCCTTGGGGGCGCCGTGGCCGAGCACGCGGGCGCCCGGCGCAGCGGCCTTGGCGGTCCGGGCCGGGGCGGCGGGCTTCTCCTCGGCGGCGGCAGCGGCGGGGGCGCGGCGAACCGCGAGGCCCGGGCCGGCGACGGGGGCCTTGGCGGCAGGCGCCTTGGCCGGCGCGGCCTTCTCCTCGACCGCCGGCGACTCCTGCTGGAGCTCCTCGAGCTCCGAGGGATCCACGTAGGAGAGGGAGATCCGCCTCGCCGCGCGATCGACCGCGTCGATCCGGACGGCGATGGTCTGGCCCTCGGAGACGACGTCGCTCGGATGGGCCACCCGCTTGCCGAAGGCGCTCACATGGAGCAGGCCCTCGACGCCGGGCACGATCTCGACGAAGGCGCCGAAAGGCTGGAGTCGCATCACCTTCCCCTCGACGATGGTGCCCTCGGGCAGCTCGTCGACGGTGGCGTCGAAGGGATCCTCGGCGAGGGCGCGCATGGAGAGGGAGATCCGCTCCTTGCCGTCCTTGCCGGCCTCGATCCGCAGGACCTCGACCTCGACCTGCTGCCCGACGTGGACCACGTCCTGGGGGCGCTGGCGGCCATAGGAGAGCTCGCCCGCGTGGACGAGGCCCTCGATCCCGCCGATGTCGACGAAGGCGCCGAAGTCCATTACGCGGACGATGGTTCCAGCGAAGCGCGCTCCCACCTCGAGGCGGTCACGGGTCTTCGCCGCGCGCTCCGCCCGCTCCTCCTCGAGGAGGGCGCGGCGAGAGAGGACGATGTCCTTGCCGGAGCGCCACTCGGCGATCCGGAAGGTGCGCTTGCTGCCGATCAGGGTGGCGGGATCGTCGATCCGGTAGATGTCCATCTGCCCCAGCGGGCAGAAGCAGCGCTCGCCGGCGACCTCGACCACGTAGCCGCCCTTGTTGACGGCCGTGATCGTCCCCTCGACGGGGACGCCCGTGTGCGCGGCCTCCTCGAGAGCGGCCTTGGCGGCGACGCCCTTTCCGAGCGACTTCGCGAGCTCGGCCACCCGGTTCTGGATCCGGACGACGTAGGCCTCGAGCCTGTCGCCGGGCTTCACCGGGACGGGCTCGTTCGGCCCCGCGAGCTCGGAGAGCTCGATCATGCCGTCGACGCCGCCGCCGAGGTCGAGGAGCACGCGCTGCGCCCCCACCTGGACCACGCGGCCCGTCACCTTCTCGCCGGGCTGGATGGCCCGCGGCTTCTCGCGGAGGCTCTGCTCGAAGAGCTCGGCGAAGGACTCGTCGCCCTCGAGCTCGTGCGTCTCGTCAACCACGGCTACTCCTTGCCCGCCGGTCGCGCGGGCGTGTCACCGCGCGTCTTAACACGGCGGGCCTTTCGGCGCCAAGCGCCCCCGGGCCGCGTTCGCAAGAGGGCTCAGAGCTTCGACCAGCTCCCCGCGGAGGGCGGATCGACCTTGAGCACGTAGTCGGCGCGGCGATTGCGGGGCTCGTCGGTCTGGTCGGGGGTCGGAACCGCGAGCTGGTCCGCGCCGAAGCCCGCGAAGAAGATCGGGATCTTCACGCCCTTGCCGCGGAAGTAGGCCGCGATCGCGCGGGCGCGGGAGACGGAGAGAGACCGGTTGGTCGCCCCGTCGCCGACGGTGTCCGTGTGCCCGGCCACGTAGAGCTTGATCGGGACGACCTGCCCGTAGCGCCGAATCGCGACCGCGACCTTTTCGAGAGCGGCGTCGAGCTTGGGCCGCTCGCCCGGGGTGACCTCCGACTTGCCGGAGGCGAAGATCACCTCCTCGTGCGGAATCTGGAGCGCCCAGGGGTGGGTCACCATCGGCGCGAAGAAGCCGTCCGGATCGTGGCAGGTGAACTGGATCCGGAGCACGGTGTCGTCGTCGCCGTGGGTCGGCCAGGAGAGCGTGAGCTTCGTCCCGGCCGGCTCGCCGGAGAAGCGCTCCACCCCCTGCCTGGCCGGCTTGCCGTCGAAGAGCACGTCGTACTCGCAGTGGTCGGCGACGCCCGTCATCGTGAAGGAGAGCGTGCCTGCCTTGGCGTCGAACCACTCCTTCGGCGGAGGATCGATGGTGAAGCCCTTGGAGACGAGGACCTCGAAGGCGACGGGCATGCTACCGCTGGTGCCATTCGCGAACACGACGTCCAGGGTCCCCTCGTAGCGCGTCTTCCCCACGGGGGCGTCGATGAGGAGCTCCCGCTTCGATCCCGGCGGGATGTTCGTCGCGCGCAGCGTGAGGGCCTTTCCGTCGGGGCCGCGCAGCTCGGCGGTCGCGGAGGCCACCGGCTTGTTGACGTGGAGCACGAGGCCCGGCTTCCCCTGGCCGAAGAGCGCCTTGGGGATCACCTCGACGGAGATGTCGTCGGCGTGGGCGGCGATCGGGATCGCGAGGAAGGCGACGGGGAGGAGGATGCGTAGGGCGCGAAGGTCCATGCCCTATCGGTGCCATTTTCACAGGCCGGATCGCAAGCCCGCAGCCTGAGGCGAAGCAAACGAGAGAAGCGCTCTCGCGCGAAGAGATCGGGCCCGCTTCGGCCGGAGCGATCTCTTCACACGCGCCAGGGCTACCCAGGTACGGCCGTCCGGTGTAAGCAGTGGTGCGCGGGCCACCCCCCGGAGCCCGCCCCCGAAACCCTCAGCGCCTGGAGAGACGCGCCGGTGGCCATCAACGAGAACTTGCTGAACCCGAGGCGCCGCAGCCCGCTCGCCGTGCCGCTCGTCGTCGTAGCTCTATTCGCCCTGGTCGGCGGAGCCTTCCTCCTCGGCCGCGCGTCGGCCCCCGAAGCCGGACGCGAGCCCGCGACGGCCGCCGCCACCGCCGCTCCCGCCGCGGCCGACGCCGACGCCGATGACACCGATGTGGACGCAGCAGTCGCGGCGATCCCGCCGCCGTCCGCCCATACGGCCATGGGCGACCCGCTCCCGGGCACCAAGGGCCTTCGCCGCCTGGACGTGAAGGTGCAGGGCTCGCTCTCCGCGACGATCAACGGCGTCATCGGCGCCGAGGTCGGCGATCCGCTCGCCCTGGTGACGAGCCGCCTCCTCGTGTGGTGGCTCGACGTGGCGCGCGATCTTCGCCCCGGCGATCACCTCGAGCTGATCTACGAGCTCCCCGAGAACAGCGAGCCGGTGGTCCACGCCCTGCGCTTCCGCTCGGGCAAGCAGGGGCGCCGCTTCGAGGCGTACCGCCATCAGCTCCCGAGCAGCCGCTTCGCCCACTACTACGACGAGGATGGCAAGGAGGTCGAGCAGCGCCTCGAGAGCTCGCCGATCGACGCCTACGAGCAGGTGACGAGCCTCCTCAAGGACGGCAGGCGCCACAAGGGCGTGGACTTCAAGGCGCCCGTCGGCACGCCCGTGACCATGCCGTGGGCCGGCGTGGTCCGCCGCAAGAACTGGAACTACCGCGCCAACGGCGGGAGCCTCGAGATCGAGGACACCCGCGGGCGCCGGATCCTCTTCCTCCACCTCTCGGAGATCGCGAAGGGAATCGACGCCGGGACGCGGGTAGCGAAGGGCCAGAAGGTCGCCCTCTCGGGCAACACCGGCCGCTCGACGGCGCCGCACCTCCACTACCAGGTGATGTCGTCGGCCGGAAAGGTCCTCGACCCCTTCGACCTCCACGAGACGTATCGGCGCGCCATCCCCGCCGGAGAAAAAGACGGCTACCTGGCCGCGGTTCGCGACCTGTCGGCGCACTTCGCCGGCGCCGACCTGGCGGCCGACGCTCCGTAGCGGCCCTTCTCAACGGGGCGGTGGATTCACTCACGCCGCCCCGCCCCGCGAATCGAGCTCCGGACACGACGAAGGGGACGATGCAATTGCATCGTCCCCTTCGTTCATCGGGCGCGCTGGAGAGGCGGGCGAGCCCGGTTGGGCTTACCAGCCCTCGCCGTCGAACTCGTCGCCGCGCCGACGACCGCCGCGGCGGTCGCGGCCCCGCTTCCCGCGGTCGCCGCGGTCACGGTAGTCGCCGTCCTCGGGAGGCTTGTAGCCGTCCGGCCCCGTGGCGGGGATCGCCGCCGCGGCGGGCGGCGGGGCGAAGTCGGGAGCAGGCGGGAAGCCAGGGCCCCTGGGAGGCCGAGGACCGCGATCGTTGAAGCCCCCAGCGGGACGCGCACCCGGGGGCCACCGGGTCCCGGCCGCGGGCCGCCGAAGCCGCCCCCGCCCGGCCGCGGGCCGCCGAAGCCGCCTCCGCCAGGACGCGGGCCGCCGAAGCCGCCTCCGCCCGGACGCGGGCCGCCGAAGCCCCCACCCGGCCGACCACCCATGCCGCCGCTCGGCCGAGGATCGCGTTCTCGCGCTTCCTTGACGGTCAGCGCGCGGCCGGCGTGCATCTTTCCATCGACCTCACGGATCGCCTGGGAGGCCTCCTCGTCGGTGCCCAGCTCGACGAAGGCGAACCCTCTCGAGCGTCCCGTTTCGCGATCCATGACGATGTGAACGTCGGTGACCGTCCTGCCACTCTCCGTGAACAGCGCCTTGACCTCATCGGCGGTGGCGGAGTACGGCAGGTTCCCGCAATAGAGCCTCTTGCCCATGCAGCTTCACGCCCGGCGGCGCCTACGCCCCGGAACGCTTCCTCGGTTGTCGCCTCCCGCCTCCCTCTACACGCCGTCGGAACCCGAATGGTTCCTCTGGACGCGGCGTGCGTCGTTCCTGGAGCAGGAGTCTTGCGACAGGTGAAACGCTATCCGGCTACCGGGATTTCGTCAACGTATCCCGAAAGCCGGTGTCGGATAGAGTGTCAGTGGTAGATGCCCCGCGACCCCGTGGCCCCCTCGCGAACCATCAGGTACGCGAGCTTGGAGAGGCGCAGATCGTCCACGCGCTGCCCCGATTCGGGGATCTGCAACCCTTCCGGGCCCCAGGAGGGCTCGAAGAGGATCGCGTTCGCCGCGCCGTCGTAGCCGAGCTGGACCAGGGAGTCCTGCGGATAGGTCCGGCAGTTCTTCGCACAACAGGTGAACGCCTCTTCCACCCGATACAGGCCCTCGGAGAGGAGCGGCTTGAGCGTCGCGGCCAGGGCGGCGCTCTGCACCGTGATCCCCCGGCTCGAGAAGTTCGCGCGGTTGTGAGCCCAGGACTCGGGCAGGTAGATCCCCGGACCCGGATCGCCGTGGTCGTGGAAGAGGACGAGCCGGCCCGCCGGGACCTGGCCGATCTCCTCGGTGGTCACGTAGAGGCCGCAGGGAGGAAACGTGGGGGCCATCAGTCGCGCTCCAGGTAGGTGTAGCCCGCGAGGCCTTCCTCGTAGGCGCGGAGAACGTAGCGAGACTCGTCGAGCGTGATCTTGCCGCCGCGGAGCGCCTGCTCGACGGAGCGGCGGAGCCGTGCGACCAGCTCCTCCTTGCTGTAGCTCACGTACTTGAGGACCTCGGCCACGGTGTCGCCGGGGGCGACGTGGTCGATGACGTATCCGCCGTCGCCCAGGCTCACCTGCACGTCGTTGGTGTCGCCGAAGAGGTTGTGGAGGTCGCCCAGGATCTCCTGGTACGCGCCGACGAGGAAGATCCCCAGGTAGTAGTCGGAGCCGTTGACCGGATGGAGCTCGAGCACGTCCTTGACGTCGCGACGGTCGATGAAGTGCTCGATCTTGCCGTCCGAATCACACGTGATGTCAGCGAGCACCGCACGGCGCGTGGGCTCCTCGCCCAGCCGATGGATCGGCATCACCGGGAAGAGGTGATCGATCGCCCAGGAATCCGGGAGCGACTGGAAGACGGAGAAGTTGCAGAAGTACGTATCGGAGAGGGTCTTCTCCAGGTGCTCGAGCTCCTCGGGGCGCTCGTCGAGCTCGGAGGCGAGCTTCGCCACGCGGTGGCAGAGGCTCCAGTAGATCCTCTCGGCCATCACCCTCTCGTCGAGGGAGAGGTGCCCGAGGCTGAAGAGCTGGAGGCACTCCTCCTTGAGGTCGACCGCGTCGTGGTAGGCCTCCTGGAGGTTCTTGCGCGTGACTTCCTTGTAGGTGGCGAAGAGGTTCTTCACCACCGGCGCGGCGTCGGCGGGGATCGAGTCCGGAACGGGCTTGTTCTCGAACTCCAGCGTCCCGAGGACGTCGACCACGAGCACCGCGTGGTGGGCCACCACCGCGCGCCCCGACTCGGACACGATGTAGGGGTGCGGCACGCTCGCCGTGTCGCAGATCTCCTTGAGGCCGTACACGATGTCGTTCGCGTACTCCTGCATCGTGTAGTTCATCGACGACGCGAAGTTGGTCTGCGAGCCGTCGTAGTCCACACCGAGGCCGCCGCCGACGTCGAAGTACTCGAGGGGCGCGCCGGCCTTCGCCAGCTCGACGTAGAAGCGTCCGGCCTCGCGGAGCGCGTTCTTGAACGAGCGGATCGCGCTGATCTGCGAGCCGAGGTGGAAGTGCAGGAGCTTGAAGCAGTCGAGGAGCTCCTGCTGCCTCATGAACGCCATCGCCTCGAGGACCTCGGAGGCGGAGAGGCCGAACTTCGAGCGGTCGCCGCCAGAGGCCTCCCACCGGCCCGAGCCGCGGGACGAGAGCTTCACCCGGATGCCGATCCGGGGGCGGACGCCGAGCTTCTTGGACACCGCGGCGATCAGCGGGAGCTCGGAGAGCTTCTCGACCACCAGGATGACCTTGCGGTCGAGCTTCGAGGCCAGGAGCGCGGTCTCGACGTACTCCTCGTCCTTGTAGCCGTTGCAGACGATCAGGGCCTCGGGATCGTCGATGAGCGCCATCACGGCGAGGAGCTCCGGCTTGGAGCCGGCCTCGAGGCCGTAGTGGTAGGGCCGACCCGCGTTGAGGATCTCGGCCACGACGTTGGAGACCTGGTTGACCTTGATCGGATAGACGCCGCGGTACTCCGAGGAGTAGCCGTATTCCGCGATCGCGCGAGCGAAGGACTCGTTGAGCTCGGTCACCCGCTTGCGGAGGATGTCCGAGAACCGAAGCAGCAGCGGCAGCCCGATGCCCCGCCGGCGGACCTCGTCCACCAGCTCCTTGAGATCGGCCGACGGACCACCTGGTCCGTCCGGATGGATCGAGACGTTCCCCTTTTCGTTCACGCCGAAATAGGGGCTGCCCCAGGTGCGGATCTCATAGGTTTCGATGGAGTCGGCAAGCGTCCACTTGCGGGGTACGGCGTTGGTCAACGAAGTCCACCTCGTCAAAAGCCGAAGAAGCGTCTCGGGCAGGGGGGCTGCTCTCGCTCCCTGTCGGGAGAAGAACAGCGCGCGCAGATACAATCAATCGCCGGCAAGATCAATCAGCCGGATCGCCTCCGGCTCATTCTCTAGTCCGGGGGACTTCGAGCCGGCCAGTGAACCCCCGGGAGGCCTCCGGAGTTCCCGCCGTCGGACCGGCAGAAAGTGCCGAAAATCCTACAGGATCGCTAGGCGGCGGAGGGGATCAGCCGCAGGCCGGCGGGCAGCGTGTCGCCGAAGACCCGCATCTCGTCCTGGACGTCGAGCTCGGTCACCTCCCGGACCATCCGGCTCCAGCCCTCGGGCGCTCCCGCCGCCGCGAGCTTCGAGGCGACCTTGCCGCGCAGCTCCTCGGAGAGGTCGCGGGACCTGTCGCCCGTGGCCCTGGCGAGCTGGGCCGCAGCGAACGACGCGCCCTCGGCCTTCTTCCAGTCCAGGGGGAGCAGGCGCTCGACCCAATCCGACGCCGTCTGCTGGGGGACGACGTCGTGGGCGCTGCCGTAGAAGGGCTGCCGGGCGCCCAGCCTGCCGAGAGGCCACCACGACGCCCTGCCCCCCTCCATGCGGTGGAGGATCCAGCGCCCCGCCTCGACCTTGTCCGAGGCCGGGAGGCGCTCGAGCGACACGAGGAGCCGCACCATCTCGTCGAGGCCCTCGGCCTTGGGCCCCCTGGGCTTGGCGGGGAAGCGCCCCTCGGGCGGCTTGAGCCAGGGGCGCACCCACTCGAGGATCTGCCGCTGCTCGCCCTCATCGAGGCCGCCGGCCACGCGCCGCCACAGGATCCACCACTCGGACCAGTTCGCCTTCTCCGTGGTGTACTGCACCCCCTGTTGGAAGATCTTCCACAGCTCGCTGGCGCGCCAGCGATCAAGGGGCGCGCCGAAGCCCGGCCGCAGGCAGAAGCCGGCGAGCTGGAACCAGACCCGCTCGTGGTCCGCCGAGCGCCGCCTCTTCTGGGCGCCGCCGAAGACCACGCCCCATAGCTCGCGGTTGACCGCAGACGACCAGCCGTCGCGGGCTCCGAGGATCTTCTCCAGGGATCGCCAGACGTTCTTGATCTCCTTGGCGTCGACGGCCTGGGCGGTCTTTCCGAAGACCCGCTCCACGAGGTCCCGCGCCTCTTCGAAGCGCTTCGGGAGCTGATCGATGGGCGCCACCGCCGCGCCCCCACCCTCGCCCCGGAGGGAGAACTCGAGGCGCCAACGTCTCTCGGGCGGCTCGACGGTGCGCAGCGAGAGCTCGAGGGTGCCGATCTCGGTGAGGCCGGAGCCCAGGCGCACGGCCTCGGTGCGCTCGCGACCTGCGGCGGGCTTGGCTCCCGCCTCCGCCTCGCCCACGCGGAGGACGGTGTGGAGCGGCGGGAGCGGCTCGAGCTCGTCGTCCAGGTCGACCACGTCGCCCACCGCGTCGGAGCGATCGGCGGACGAGCTGTAGAGCGGGAAGGTCACGGGCTGGCCGACGACGAGCTCGAAGGTGCGGCTCTCCACTTCGAGAGCGCTGCCCTCCTCCATGCCTCGCGGCGCCACGCAGAGCGCGGCCCGATGGCCGCCCTTCCCCTCCACGGCCACGAAATAGGCCCTGGGCGAGCCGCCGGCGATCCGCACGCCCAGCCCCCGGCGCACCAGCCCGTAATAGGTGGCCCCGCGCGCCACCGCGAGATCGAGGGACGCGTGGGAGAGGAGCGGCACCGGATCGCCGGGGAACCAGCCTTCGAAAACCTCGCCGAGGCGCTTGGTGACCGCGGGCGCGTTGAAGACGCCGCCGTTCAGGAGGAGGACGTCGGGCCGCGGGAGCCCGTCCGCCATGCGCGCGCCCGTCATCGCCGCGGCCTGGGCGTGCCGCCGCAGGAAGGCGTTCACGTGGCGTGAGATCCCCGGATCGGAGGCGAAGGGGAGTCCCAGCTCGGTGAGGGCCACGCGCCCCTTCCGCGCGGGAAGCTCGTCCCGCGCCGTCTTGGGAAGGAAGCCGTCGAGGAGGATCCCCGCGGCCTCGGAGGCCTCGAGCTTGTAGCTCAGCCCGCCGCCGAGGAGCTTCGTGCCGCGGCCGAGAACGGAGATGCCGTATTCGGCGGGCCCCTGCCCCGAGAGCAGCGCCTCCTTCGCCTGGCGGCTGGCCTGGACGAGGGCCGACCACTGGGCGGCGTCGAGCTTCGCGCCGAGCTTCGCCTCCACGTGGCGCGCGAGGGTCACGTCCATGTTGTCGCCGCCGAGCACCAGGTGGTCGCCAACCGCGATCCGCTCGAGGGCGGGAGGCCCCGAGGGACGCGGCGAGAGCTGCACCAGCGTCAGGTCCGTGGTGCCACCGCCCACATCGACCACGAGGGCGAGGCGCGCGTCGCCGATCGCGTCGGCGAGCCCTTCCTCGTGCTGGAGGATGAAGTCGTAGAACGCGGCCTGGGGCTCCTCGAGCAAGCGGGCGCGGGGGAGGCCTGCGCGCCGCGTCGCCTCCACGGTGAGCTCCCGGGCCACCTCGTCGAACGAGGCCGGAACGGTGAGGATCACCTCCTGTGCAGCGAGGGGATTCGCCGGATGCGCAGCGTCCCAGGCGGCGCGCATGTGCGCCAGGATCCGCGCCGACGCCTCCACCGGCGAGAGCCTCGGCACGTCGTCGGGCGCGCCCCAGGGGAGGATCGCAGCAGTACGGTCGACACCAGCGTTCGAGAGCCAGCTCTTGGCCGAGGCCACGAGGCGCCCGGGCACCTTGCTCCCGAGGCGGCGCGCGAGCTCTCCCACCACGTAGGGAGGCTCGTCGCCCCACGGCAGCCGGGTGGCGCCGGCGGGGAGCTCGCCCTCGGCCGGCAGGTAGACCGTCGAGGGAAGGAGCGGGAGCTCGGCCACCTCGCCGGGCGCCACGAGCTGCGGCACCCGGAAGATCTCGATGGCCTTCTTGCCGATCGGGCTGAAGCCCATCGCCGAGTGGGTGGTGCCGAGGTCGATCCCGACCACGTATCGGGCCTTGCGCACGGAAGCCATGACGCCCCTTCGCCTTCGACTTTGTGAAGGCGGATGCTCCGACACGGTTTGCCGCGCCGGGAGGGGAGTTGCAACCAGGCTTTCGCGCGGCCGATCACTGAAGCATCGGCAAGCCGAGCTCCTGCATCATCCAGAAGCCGAGGCGCGGCGTCTGGTTTGCGCTGGCCCGGAGCTGGTGACGGTGTCCGGCGTCGAGCGCCTGATCGATCTCCTCGGTCCCGAGGTAGGCCTCGTCGGCGTAGCACCAGGCCCAGTCCTCCGCCTGCGAGAACGCGCGGATGATCGGATGGCCCGTCGACGCGAAGTGCTGCTCGGCGTGCCGGCCCGGGGAGCTGTTGCAGCAGCCTACGTGCCCGCAGGTCAGGCAGAGCCGAAGCTCGACCCACTTGCCTCCGGTTCGCAAACACTCGGCACAACCATCGGTCCTGGGCTGAACGTGGCGAATTCGGCTGAGGTGTCTGCAGACCATGGATGCTCCTGGCAAAGAGGCGCCGGGAGCACATGCCCCCGGATCTTCCACCAAGCTTCGCCTGCGTTTCCGGGTCTGCAACCGGCCCGCCCGCTCGGTCGGGTCGCGTCCTCCACCCCCGAAGTGAACGGGAACGGGGCACCGCGTTCGAGCGGGCGGAGCCGAAGGCGGAGCAGACGAACAGACGAGCGTTTCCGCGCACGCGAAGCCGGAGGCGGAGCAACGGAAGAGTGCGACCGCGCGCAGCGCGGCTGAAGAAGTCGGGCCCGCTTCTGCGGGGCCGATTTCTTCACACGCTCTGAGGCGTTCACTCTCCGCGAACGTCGTACTCGAGCTTCCAGCGACGGCCGCTCGCCTCCTCCTCGGCGGAGAGCTCGAGGGTGCCGACCTCGGTCACCTTCGCGTGCAGGCGCACGGGCACGATCTGGCCCTGCTCGCCCTGCAGCGTGGTCTCGATGGGAGCGAGCTCGTCGAGGCCCGTGGGCTCGATCATGGCGCCGATCGGATCCTCGCGCCTCGTCGAGGACGCGAAGAAGCGGAAGGCCGCCGGCTCGCCCACCACCAGCCCGAGCGTGCCGGGGAGCGTGGTCTCGCTCCCCTCCTCCATCCCGAAGGGCGCCACGCAGATCGCGTCGATCCTCGGCGGGATCCCGGGGACGGCGAGCTCGGCCCGCTCCATGCCCACGTAGTAGGAGCGCGCGGTGCCGCCGCGGATCCGCACGCCCAGGCCCCGCCGCACCCGGCCGTAGTAGGCCGCGCCACGGCAGACCGCGAGGTCGGGATCCGCTCCCTCCAGGACCGTCACCTTCCGCCCGCCCTCCGCGGCGATCCAGCCATCGAGGACCTCGACGATCCGATCGCGCAGGAGCGGCGCCTTGGTGACGCCGCCGTTGAAGAGCACGGCGGTCGGGTGGAGGAAGCTGCGCCCCTCCGCGTGGACGCCCTCCGGCAGCACCACCGCGGCGCCGAGCTGCCTCCCGAGGAAGGCGGCGAGGTGCCGCGTGACGCCGGGATCGTGGGCGAACGGCAGCCCGAGGGCGGTGAGGCCCAGGCGCCGCGGGAGCTGCGGCCTCGCGTCGCTGGCCACTCGGGGGAAGAAGCCGTCGACCAGGGTGGCGTCGAGCTCGGCGCGCGAGAGCTCCGAGCGGATCGCGCCGCCGACGAGCTTGCTGCCCCGCCCCGGGATCACCACGGGCATGGCGCCGAGGGAGGGATCCGCGAAGAGGCCCTCCTTGGCGACGCGGCACCCGTGGGTGAGGGCGCGGAGCTGCCAGTCGTCCAGGCTCTTGCCCTCGGCCTCGAGCCGCGCCTTCACCGTGTGTGCGAGGGCGAGATCCATGTTGTCGCCGCCCAGCAGGATGTGGTCGCCGACGGCCACGCGGGAGAGCTGGAGGTTGCCCTCCTCCTCCAGGACCGCGATGAGCGAGAAGTCGACGGTGCCGCCGCCGATGTCGCAGACCAGGATCAGGTCGCCGACCTGGACCTGCTTGCGCCAGCCCTCGCCGCTCGCCGACACCCAGGCGTAGAGCGCGGCCTGGGGCTCCTCCAGCAGCGTCAGTCGCTCGCCGAGCCCGGCGGCGTGCGCGGCCTCCACCGTGAGCTCCCGCGCAACGGCGTCGAAGGAGGCCGGCACGGTGAGGACGAGCTCCTGCTCCTCGAGAGGCGACTCGGGATGGGCCGCGTTCCAGGCCTCGCGCACGTGGCCGAGGTAGCGGGCGGAGGCCTCGACGGGCGAGACCTTCCGGACTTCGTCGGGCGAGCCCCACGGCAGGATCGCGGCGTGGCGATCGACGCCGGCGTGGGAGAGCCAGCTCTTGGCCGACGACACCAGACGGGCCGGGACCCGCGCCCCCTGATCCCGGGCGAAGGAACCCACGACGAAGTCGCGGTCGGACGCCCACGGAAGCGCGATCGCGCCGGCGGGGAGCTCCACCTCTCCGGGGACGTAGAGGAAGGAGGGGAGCAGGTCGCGGTCGGAGACCTCGCCCGAGTGCACGACCTGCGGCAACGGAAAGACCGCAGGGACGGAGTCGCCCTCGGCGGGCGCCCCAGCGAGGCCCACGTTGGTGGTCCCCAGGTCGATACCGATGACGTAGGTCGGCGAGGCCACCCTAGAGCTCCACCTCGGCAGGGGCGATCACGGTCGCCTCGTGGCCCGCGGCCAGCGTGGGGAACCGGACTTCGGTCGCCTTCCACCCAGGGTGAGCGAGCCTTCCACGGAACGGAGGCTGCCCGGTCACGTTGCCGGTGAGGCGCACGCGGGCCGCGTCGAAGCCGGCGGGGACCGTCACGGCGGCGCCCTCCTCCTCGTCGCGGATCGGCGCGAAGCGCACGTACTGCGCGAGGGCCTTTCGGCAGCCTTCGTGGACGATGCGCGCGGCGGCGCCGACCTGATCGTCGCTGGCGGCGGCGATCTCCTCCTGGAGGAAGTCGACGAAGCGGCCGTCGCGCTGGAGGATCGCGAGGAGCTGGAGCGCCGAGGCGGCCTGCTCCTCCTTCGAGGGGGCCTTCGGCTCCACGACCCGAGGCGCCTCCGGGGCCTTCGGCGCAGGCGCCGGCGCGGGGAGCGCGGGGACCTCGCCGCGTTCCAGGCTCTTCTGGACGAGCGATGCGGCCAGCCCGTCGAAGAGCACCTTCCAGGGCAACCAGATTGCCATCCACAGCCGGGCGAAGAACCCGAGACGACTCGTTTCCATGGCGCTCACCCTTCGGGCCACGAGCCCGTGGCAAAGAGGGCGTTCCTACCGCCGCACACGGCCGAATGCCAGGGAAACGAGCCGCTTCTGGTTGGAGTCAAACCGTCCCGTCGGTGGTCCTCAGAACCCGGCGCCCGGCCCGACACCCTGGTGGCCGCCGCCCCGCTCCGCCGGCGACCCCGGGGACCGCGGGCCCTGCTCGCCGCCCGGGCAGTTGCATCCCTGCCTCGCCTGCGCCGCCTGACCGAGCTTCTGCGCGGCGTTGCGGGCGTCCTGGAGCGCCTGGGGATCCTGGGCCGGCGCCGAGAAGCGGACCACCGCGCCGTCCGGCGTGGACTCCACCCGCACCATCGACCCTTCCTGGATCGCCTTCTGCGACGCCGCCGTGGCGTCGCCCATCGGACAGGCCCCGGCGAAGCCGCCTTCGTATTCGCCCGGATTCCTCTCCTCCGCCTGGGCCGACGCCGCGAGCGGCAGCGCCATCAGGCCGAAGCCGAGCACCGCCATCGCCACCTTCCGAAACCGCACCATCGTCGCCACCTCCGAGAACGCCCCTCGGAGGAAGCATCGGTTGCGATCGTTCGATTTTCACCTACCCGAAGACCGTCACCCGATTCCCGGGATCCGTCGCCAGGCTTGGAGCAGGCCCGTCATCAGCTGGGAATAGCGGCGGCCCGCCGTGGCTCCCTGGGGCGCGGCGAGGAGCGGCCCCCTCTCGTGGGCGATGGTCTTCGACTCGGTGTACTTGCGGATGCCTTCGCGCCCGTGGCGCCTGCCGATCCCCGAGTCCTTGATGCCGCCCATGGGGGAGTCGACGCTCCCCCAGGCTGCGGCGTAGGGCTCGTTGATGTTCACGGTGCCGGCCCGGACCTGCTCCGCGATCGCCCGCCCCTTGGCGTGATCCCGGGTCCAGACGCTCGCGGAGAGGCCGTAGCGGCTGTCGTTTGCGCGCTCGACGGCCTCGTCGTCGCTCCGGAAGCGGTAGACCGAGACCACCGGGCCGAAGGTCTCGTCACGAAAGACCCGCATCTCCCCCTGCACGTTCTCGAGGATCGTGGGCTCGTAGAAGTACGGGCCGAGATCCGGGCGAGATCGCCCGCCGGCGAGGACGCTCGCGCCCTTGGCGACGGCCTCCTCCACGTGCGCCTCCACCGCGTGGAGCTGCCTGCTCGAAGTCAGCGAGCCCATGTCGACGCCGTAGTCGAGGGCCGAGCCCAAGCGGAGCGCCCGCGTCTTCTCCACGAAGCGGTGGACGAAAGTCTCGTAGATCTTCGAGTGCACGTAGAGGCGCTCGATGGAGATGCAGCTCTGCCCACCGCTCGTGAAGCAGCCTTGCACCGCTCCCGCCACCGCCTTCTCGAGGTCGGCATCCGCGAGGACGATCATCGCGTTCTTGCCGCCGAGCTCGAGCGAGCAGTCGATGAGCTTCTCGCCGGCGTCTCGGGCGATCTTCCGGCCCGTCTCCGTGCTGCCCGTGAACGAGATGAAGTCGACCGATTCGATCAGCGCCGGCCCGATCTCGCTCCCCTGGCCGGTGACCACCTGGAAGAGGCTCGGAGGGAGGCCCGAATCCACCAGGAGCTCAACCGCCCACAGCGCCGAGAAGGGCGTCTCATGGTCGGGCTTGAGCACGACCCCGTTCCCGGCGAGCAGCGCGGGGATCGCGTCGGTGATGGAGAGGATCAGCGGGTAGTTCCAGGGCGAGATGAAACCGACCACGCCCTTGGGCTGGAAGGTCTCCCAGGTGGTGGTCATCCCCGGGATGGCGCCCCTGCGCTTGCGGGCCTTCAGGTGTTCCTCTGCCGAGTTGGCGTAGTAGCGCGAGACGATAGCGGTATCCATCACCTCCTCGAACGCGTGGCGCCTCGCCTTGCCGCTCTCGAGCTGGATGAGATCGAGGATCTCGTCCTGGCGCGACAGGACGCGATCGTGGAACCGCAGGAAGATCCGCCTCCGGTGCGCCGGGCGGGTGTGGGACCAGATGCGCTGCGCCTCGCCGGCGCGCCGGGCCGCTTCGCGGACGTCCTCGGCGTTGCACCTCGGGACGTGGCCGAGCACCTCGCCGGAGAACGGGAGGTACACGGGGATCGCGTCCCTCCCGCCCAGGCTCGTCACGCGGGAGGAGAGACGATCCAGCATCCCCTGGTCGATCCGCCCGCGGGCTCCGCTCGCCTTGGCAGCGGCGGGCCTGCCGCCAGCGGAAGGCCGTACCGATTCGCTCTCCATCTGGTCCTCCGTTCGACGGGGTGGGCACGACGTTGCGCACCCATCCCCGGCCGGGCAAGCGACCCTCCCTTCGGGACGCCCTGGAGAGACCGGACTAGCCGGCTTCGAGCATCGCTTCCTCTGCCTCCCGCTTCTTCTCCTGCTTCAGCTCCCAGAGGCGCCACCAGGTGTAGACCACCGGGATGATCTCGAGGGTGAGGAAGACCGAGGTCACCAGGCCGCCCACCATCGGCGCGGCGATCCGCTTCATCACGTCGGCGCCGGCGCCGGTGGACCAGAGGATCGGCACGAGGCCGACGGCGGTGGTGGCCACCGTCATCAGCTTCGGCCGCACCCGCATCACCGTGCCCTCCAGGTGGGCCCAGACGATGTCGTCGAAGTTGCGGATCTTCCCCGCCGCCTTTCGCCTCTCGAAGGCGCGGTCGAGGTAGACGATCATCACGATGCCCGTCTCGGCGGCGAGGCCCACCAGCGCGATCATCCCCACGTAGACCGCGGTGGAGAGCCGGTAGTCGAGGAGCCAAAGCAGCCAGATGCTCCCCACCATCGCGAACGGCACGGAGAGCAGGACGATCAGCGTCTCGATCACGTTCCGGAAGTGGAGGTAGAGCAGGACCACGATGAGCAGGAGCGTGAGCGGGACGATGACCTTCATCTTCTCCGCCATGCGCTCCATCAGCTCGTACTGGCCGGTCCACTTGAGGATCGTCCCCTGAGGGAGCAAGAGCCTGCCGTCTGCCCTCGCCTCGTCCACGAGGGCCTTCGCCCGCTTCACGTATCCGCCGAGGTCGGTGCGGGCGGCGTCCACGTCCACGAAGAGATAGCCGGCGAGCATCCCGTTCTCGTTGCGGATCATCGGCGGCCCGCTCACCACCTTCACGTCGGCGAGCTGTCCGAGGGGGACGTGCACCAGCCGCGAAGCCGCCGGCGCGCCGAGGGCGGGAGCGGGCTGCATCGGCAAGGCCTCGCCCTCGGATTCTTCCACCCGGGTCACGGGGACGAGGGCCTCGCGGAGGCGATCGGGATCGTCGCGCAGATCCCGCGGATAGCGCAGGTTCACGGTGAAGCGGCTGCGCCCCTCGATCGTCGTGGTGACGGGCTCGCCGCCGAGCGCGAGCTCGACCACCTCGTTCACGTCGGCGATTGTGAGGCCGTAGCGGGCGAGCGCGTCGCGGTCGGGGACCACGTCCACGTAGAGACCGCCCAGGCTCCGCTCGTAGAAAGAGCTGCGGGTGCCGGGGACCGTGGACAGGAGCTGTTCGAGCGCCGTGCCCGCCTGCTCGATCTCCGCGAGGTCGTTGCCGAAGATCTTCACGCCCACCGGCGTGCGGACGCCCGTGGCGAGCATGTCGATCCGGGTCTTGATCGGCATGGTCAGGGCGTTGGTCCACCCCGGCATGGCCAGGGCGTCGTTCATCAGGGCGAAGAGCTCGTCGGTCGTGATCTGCCGCTGGTCGGGGAAGACCGTGCGCAGCACCGGCGCGAGCACCTCCGGTGTCCACCCGCTCCACCAAGGCTCGCGCGGGACCATCCGCCACTCGCTCCGGGGCTTGAGCCGCGCCACGGTCTCCACCATCGAGAGCGGCGCCGGATCGGTGGCGCTCTCCGCCCGCCCCGCCTTGCCGAAGACCGAGATCACCTCGGGGAAGCTCTTCAGGATCCGATCCTGCTGCTGGAGCGACGCCTTCACCTCCTCGATCGAAACATTGGGGAAGGTGGTCGGCATGAAGAGGACGTCGCCCTCGTCGAGGGTGGGCATGAACTCGCTGCCGAGCCTCGGGATCAGCGGGATCGTCGAGATCACCGCCGCCACCCCGATGGCCACCGTGGTCTTCGGGTTGCGCAGGGCGACGAAGACGAAGGGCTTGTAGATCGCGATGAGGAATCGCGAGATCGGGTGCTTCTCCTCCGGATGGATCTTCCCCTTGATCAGGAGGACCATCAGCGCCGGCGCCAGGGTCACCGCCAGCACCGCCGAGAAGAACATCGCGAAGGTCTTGGTGAAGGCCAGCGGCTTGAAGAGTCGGCCGGGCTGCCCTTCCAGCGCGAAGACCGGGAAGAAGGAGACGGTCACCACCAGGAGCGAGAAGAAGATCGCGGGTCCGACCTCCTTCGCCGCGGCGATGATCGTCTCGACGCGCTCGGCGGCGGTGCGCGGCTTCGCCTGCTCGAGCTTCTTGTGGGCGTTCTCGACGAGGACGATCGTGGCGTCCACCATCGCGCCGATGGCGATGGCGATGCCGCCCAGGCTCATGAGGTTCGAGGAGATCCCGAGCCAGCGCATCGGGATGAACGCGAGGGCCACCGAGACCGGGAGCACGAGGATCGGCACCAGCGCGCTGCGGAAGTGGAGGAGGAAGAGGAGGATCACGAGGGCGACGACGAGCCCCTCCTCCAGCAGCGTCCCCTTCAGCGTCTCGACCGCGTGGCCGATCAGCTCTGAGCGGTCGTAGGCGACTACGAGCTCGACGCCCTCGGGGAAGGACGGCTTCAGCTCCTCGAGTCGCTCCTTCACCCTCTCGATCACCGCGAGGGCGTTCTCGCCCTGGCGCATCACCACGATGGCGCCCACCGCCTCGCCCTCGCCGTCGAGCTCGGCGACGCCCCGGCGGATGTCGCCGCCGAAGGCCACCGTCCCGATGTCGCGGACCAGCACCGGCGTGCCGCTCGACGAGGCGCGAACCGTCACCTTCTCGAGGTCCGAGAGGCTCTTCAGGTAGCCGCGGCCGCGGACGAAGTACTCGCGGCCGCTCATCTCCAGGATCCGTCCGCCCACGTCGCCGTTCGAGCGGCGGATCGCCTCGCCGACCTCCGCCAGCGTGATCCCGTAGGCCCGGAGGCGGTTGGGGTCGACCGTGATCTGGTACTGCTTCTGGTAGCCGCCGACGCTGGCGACCTCGGCGACACCCGGCACCGCGGTGAGGGCGTATCGGAGCGTGTAGTCCTGGAAGGTGCGCAGCGAGGCCGGGTCGTGTTTGCCGCTCCGATCCACCAGCGCGTACTGGTAGACCCAGCCCACGCCGGTGGCGTCGGGGCCGAGCTGGGGCTCCACGCCGTCGGGGAGCTTGCCTCGCAGGCTGGAGAGGTACTCGAGGACGCGGCTGCGGGCCCAGTAGATGTCCGTGCCCTCCTCGAAGAGGACGTGCACGAAGCTCATCCCGAACATCGAGAAGCCGCGGACGTCGGTGACGTGGGGCGCCGAGAGGAGCGAGGTGGTGATCGGGTAGGTGACCTGGTCCTCGATGAGCCCGGGGCTCCGTCCCATCCACTCGGTGTAGATGATGACCTGCGGGTCGGAGAGGTCGGGGATCGCGTCGAGCGGCGCGCGCTGGATCGCCATCCACGAGGCGACACAGGCGAAGCCGGTGACGAGGAGCACCAGGAATTTGTTCCGGGCGCAGAGATCGATCAGCTTCTCGATCACGGCGTGACTCCTTTCGTCTTCTCCGCCCCAGGCTCCGCGAGAGCTCGTGAATCCTTGAGATCTCCGTGGTCGTGGCCCCCGCCCATGCCGGCGAGAGCCGCGCGCAGCCGGCTCTCCGAGTCGATGAAGAAGCCCGCGCCGGTGACCACCTCCTCGCCGTCATCGAGGCCGACTACCATCACGTGGTCCCCCGCGCGTCCGGTGATATGCACTTCACGCGGAGTGAACCGCCCTCCGCCGCGGGCGACGATGGCGTAGACGTGCTCGCCGCTGTCGATCACGGCGTCCCGCGGGACGATCGCGCCCTCCGGCGCCTCCACGTCGAGGCGCACGTCGCCGAACATGCCGGGGCGCAGCGCGATGCTCGCGTTCGCGATCTCCAGCCGGACCTTCATCGTGCGGGTGGAGGGCTCCACGGTGGGATAGACGAAGGAGACCTTGCCGACGAAGCGATCGCCCGGGTGGGCGGCGGCAGCGAAGGTGGCGGTAGCGCCCACCTGCACCCGCGGGATCTCCTGCTCGAAGACGTCGGCGAGCACCCAGATCCGCGAGAGGTCCGCGACCTCGAAGAGCACGTCGCCGGGAGAGACATAGGCGCCGGCGATCGCGCCCTTCCGCAGCACGTGGCCCGCTCCCGGCGCCCGCAAGGTCATGGTGCGCTGGGCCTTGCCCGCCTTTCGAAGCGCCGCGAGATCCGCCTCGGCGATCCCGAGGAGCCGCAGCCGCTGGGAGGCGGCGTCCTGGAGCTCGGGGCTCCACTTGAGCGCGTTCAGGTACTCGACCTGGGCCTGGTAGAGCTCCGGGCTGTAGATCTGCAGGAGCGGCTCTCCGGTGCGGACCGTGGCGCCGGTCTCGTCCACCAGGAGCTTCTCGATCCAGCCCGAGAAGCGCGCCTGGACCACGTAGCGGCGCCGCTCGTCCGGCGCCACCACGCCCACGGTGCGCACCTGGCCCTCGAGGCGGCCGCGCTCCACCTTGGCGGTGCGCACGCCGATCCGCGCCAGGCGCTCCGACGGGATCACGACCTCGGTGAGGCCGGGGACGCCTTTCCCCGCTTCGGCCGAGTGTTCGTGCGATTCACCGGCAGCGGGATGCGCATGCCCGGGGGCCACGCCCTGTTCCGCCTGCGCACCGTCCGCGGCCTTGCGCACCAGGTACATCCCGCACTTCGGGCACTTTCCCGGGCCCTCGTGCTCGACCTCCGGATGCATCGGGCAGCTGTAGATCGCCGGCCCTTCCTGACCCCTTGTATCGTCACCCGGCACCTGGACCAGCGACATCCCGCACTTCTCGCAGCGACCGGGCTCGTCCCGGACCACGCCGTCCTCCGGCATGGGGCAGATCCACTGGCCAGGCCTGGCGCCGAGCTGCTTCGCCGCCCGGGCGATCGAGCCGTCGGCATCTCCGTGATCGTGGCCGTGCGCGTGCTCGGAGCCGCTGGCGCCCCCGTCGATCGGCACCAGATCCATCCCGCAGATCGGGCACTCCCCCGGCACGTCGGAGACGACCGTGGGATGCATCGGGCAGTGGTACTGCACGGCTGCCGCCGAGGCCCCCCCGACCACGCCGGTGGCGAGGAGCACGGTGTAGCCGGCGCCCAGGAGCGCGATGGCGAGCATCGCCCAGCGGAACATCCCCGCCGTGCGGACGCCGGGGGGAGGCGGCTCCTCGCCCTCGTGGAGCTGGTTCTCGATCATGTCGCTCATCGTGCACCGCCGTTCATCGCAAAGAGGGTCGAGAGGGAGCCCGACGCACGGGCGAGACGCCCACGGGCGCGGAGGAGGCCGGCCCGGGACGAGAGCGCCTCGAGCTCCTGGCCGAAGCGCTGCACCTCCGCGTCGAGGAGGGTGAGGAAGTCGACACCGCCGGACTGGTAGGCGCCGATGGCGGCCGACACGGTCTGGCGGGCCCTGGGGAGGAGCTCCTGCTCGTAGAGATCCAGGCGCTCCTGCTCGCGGATCGAGGCGGCCCTGGCGGTCCGCAGCTGCGAGGCCAGGGACTCGCGGAGCGCGACCCGCCTCCGCGACGCGGACTCGGCTTCCGCCCGGGCGGCGGCGGCGAGCCGGTCCTGGTTCGACGCGGCGAAGACCGGGATGGGGATCATCACCTCGGCCCCGACCATGTCGGGGTGGTTGGTTCGGAAGCCGTAGGCGAGGCCCACCTCGGGATCGGGCCACTTCTCCCGCTGCGCCAGCCTCGCCTCCAGTCGCGCCTGCTCCTCCTGCCGCGTCAGCACCTGCAGCTCCGGATGGCTCTCCAGGTCTGCCACGAGCGCCGCCTCCGACGGGAGGTCAGGCAGATCGGGGAGCGCCGGCTTGCCTCCCACCGGCTCCTGCTGGGAGAGGAGCGCCGCGAGGACCGCCCGCGCAGCGACCTCCCGCTCCCGGAGCTCGAATGCGGGAAGCCGGAGCCGCTCGAGCTCGGCCTCCGCGCGGATCACGTCCGCCTGGCTCTGGCGGCCCGCTGCGAACCGGGCCCTGGTGAGGGCGACCAGCCTCTCGAGCGCACCGGTCTGCTCCTCGAGCACCGCCCTCGAGGAGAGGACGAGCCAGAGCTCGGCGTAGCCGTCGGCGGTAGCCTCCGCGAGGGCCAGGCGCTGAGAGTCGGCCATCGCGCCGGTGGCCTCGGCCACCTTGTCTCCGGCCTCTCGCCGGAGGTCTCGCTTCCCGAACCACGGGAGGCGCTGCTTGAGCAGCACCTCCTTCATCGTCATCTCGTCCTGGGTGAACGAGAACGAGGGCACGGGGAGGCTCCGGATCGCGAAGCCGATCGAGGGATCGGGATACGCGGCGGCGGCCCTCGCGCGCTCGGAGGCCGCCTCGCGATCGGATGCGTAGGCGGCGAGGTCCTGGTTGCGGCGCAACACCTGGTTCAGGACCTCGGACCAGACGAGGGGCGCCGGCTCCGATGCGGGCGGCGCTCCTGCCGCCAGGGCGGCAATTAGCGTAAAAGCAGTCAACACGAACAGTGCTCCATCCGCCCGGATCTCGGGCGGGCGTCTTCCAATGGGAGCCGAGCGGGCGACCGGGCGTACAGGAGGAGCGATGGAGGCTGTCGTGCGAGACAGCGCGGCCCTCCGCACGCACGAGCGCCGAGGCTACGGCGACGTTGCGACGGGAGAGACGCTCGAGCTCAGCGGACGATTACGACCGTCGCGAGCGCGATCAGGGGCGGTGGTGTGGAGCTGGGATGTGTCGCGTCGTCCATGCGGACGTCGAGCGACACGGGCTCCAGCAGATGCCGATCCCAGGGGGGGGCCGGCGCCCAATCCAGCGGGCCGGCGTCGGCCAAGGCGAGATGCGACGCGTTCTCCACTTCCTGGGCCCGGATCGCCTGCTTGCAGCAGTCGCTGGGCGCGTGGATCGCGGCGTCCGGCGCCGCTTCCTTCGTCCCGGGGCAGCAGCAGGAGACGGAGAGCTCCCCGGCCATCGAGCACCAGATCGACGCAGCGGCCGTCGCTGCGTGCAGCAGCAGGCCGAGGGCGGCGATCCAGGACAGGAGGGAGGAGTGGCGACGCATGACGCTTCGATCTTGTAAATCGTCTCACCGTCGGATGTCAAAGGACGGCTTCGAGCGTGTGGGAACCTGGCAATTGAGAAAAGGTTCCCGCACATGGAAATCCGCTGAGACGCCGGTCGATGTTGAAAGGCGCGATTCGTCCCGCTATCTCCGTGAAAAACCAACGGGCGCGGAGGGATCCGCGCCGAGAGAGGCTCCCGTGAAGATCGCTCGTTTCGTAGCCGCCGCAGCCGCCATCCTCGTCGTCGCCGCCTGCACCCAGGGCAGCCAGCCTGCCGCCGCCGCGCCCGCCGCCCCTGCGGCCCCTGCCGCCCCCGCCGCTCTCGGGGCCGAGCACGCCAAGCCGGCAGCGCCGGCCGCCGCCACGCCCGACGCCGAGGGCAAGGTCGCCATCGAGGCGACGGCCGACGGCTTCACGCCGTCCCGCATCGAGGTCGAGGGCGGCAAGGCCGTGAAGCTCGTCTTCACCCGCACCGCCGAGAAGACCTGCATGACCGCGGTGGTCTTCCCCTCCCTCGACATCGAGAAGGAGCTCCCGCTGAACACGCCCGTGGAGGTCGAGGTCACCCCCGAGGCCGGCGGGACCATCGCCTTCCAGTGCCCGATGGGCATGGGCAAGAGCGCGGTCGTCGGCCTCCCGCAGGCCTGACGGACTCGGGCCTCGAGGTCGCGAGAGTTCGTGAATTCCTTCACGAACTCTCTTCGCGGCGGGAAGCGCCCGCCCGGCGTGAACATTCCAGGGGCTCGCTCGTCCGTAAGGCCATGAACACCTCGCCTTCGAATCGAGCCGCCCTCCTGAAGACGACCCTCTTCGCCGCCCTCCTCGTCGTCGCGCTCCCTGCGTGCATGGTCGACGTCCACGGTCCGCGCGGCGGCGGAGGAGGAGGTGGAGGCGGAACCCAGCCCCGCCCCGATCGTCCCACCCCGTCTCCGCTGCAGTGGGGCGAGGCCTGCGGCTCGACTCCGCAGTGCGCCTCGGGCCTCAACTGCCTCGACGGGACCTGCGAGCCCGCCCGGATCGGCATCTACCCGGTGAGCGCCCTGGTGGGCCCGGGCCTCACCGACGGCAGGGAGTGGAAGTCCGATCGCTTCCTGCCGCGATGGGTCTGGGACGAGCTCGCCTCCGCCAGGCGCCGGGGCGTGAGCTCCCTCTACGCCTTCATGGCCGACCAGGCGCGGCTGGGCTGGTCGCGGCCCAACCCCTACGGCTACGGCTTCCTCTCCACCGACGGCTATCGGTACGACGACCGATACACCATCGCCCTCGCGGAGCGGGGCTACAACGAGCTGCAGACCTTCACGCCGTCGTGGTCCGGCGGGGTCGGTTGGACCCAGGTGCCCTTCACCGAGCGACTCAGCGTGGCCCTCGACGTCTGGGACGAGGATCGCTGGGACGACCAGTCCATCGGCTTCGTGGAGCTCGACTTCCCCCTCCTCCGCGAAGCGCTCTACCAGGGCGGCGTGACCTACTTCGACACCTACGACGCCACCGGCGGGCAGCTCCTCCTCGTCGGCGTGCAGGTGGTCGCCGAGCGCTGAAACCGAAGCGCGACGACCATCGGAGCGAGCGCATGGCCGCCTGGCAAGAGGCGGCCGCCGCCCCCGGACACGGGGCAGGCCCTGAAATCGGCCGGAAGCCGGAGTTTTTCCGGCTTTTCTTCCGTTCCCCCGCCATCGAGCCCGATCCTGCGCCCCCACGCCGGCTGGCCGTGACAGAGGCATGACGAAGGGTTGTCATGCTCCTGCTCGAACATCGCCCGAGCGGGCATCAGGATTCAGGAGAGCTTCCGATCGTGTCCAAGGCCTACATCAATGCCCCCGACGAGCGCGTCGACTGGGTGAAGTCCATCCCCTTCTTCACCATCCACCTGCTGGCCCTCGGCTCCTTCTGGTTCGGGATGACCTGGTCGACGGTGGCCCTCTGCCTCGGCCTCTACTACGTGCGGATGTTCTTCCTCACGGCGACGTACCACCGCTACTTCTCCCATCGCTCGTACAAGATGGGCCGGGTGATGCAGTTCCTGATGGCCCTCGGCGCCACCACGACCGCGCAGAAGGGCGTGCTGTGGTGGGCCGCCCACCACCGGCACCATCACAAGTACTCCGACATGGAGCAGGACGTGCATTCGCCCAAGCGCGGCTTCTGGTGGAGCCACGTGGGCTGGATCCTCTGCACCAAGTACGACGAGACCCGCTTCGACCTGATCAAGGACTTCGCGAAGTTCCCCGAGCTCCGCCTGCTGAACAAGTACCACCTGGTTCCGCCGGCCCTCCTCGGCGTCTCCTGCTTCCTCCTCGGCGGCTGGCAGGCCCTGTTCGGCGGCTTCTTCCTCTCCACCGTGCTCCTCTGGCACGGCACCTTCACCATCAACTCCCTCTCCCACGTGTTCGGGCGTCGGCGCTACGTGACCACCGACACCAGCCGCAACTCGGCGATCCTGGCGCTGATCACCTGCGGGGAGGGCTGGCACAACAACCACCACTACTACCAGTCCACCGCGAACCAGGGCTTCTTCTGGTGGGAGATCGACCTCACCTACTACGTGCTCAAGGCGATGTCCTGGGTGGGCCTGGTCTCCGATCTGCGCACGCCGTCCAAGGCGGTGCTCGGCCGCGACCGGATCGCCGACGGCCACCACGACGTGGGGCTCCTGGGTGAGCTCCCGGCCAAGGCCCGCGAGGCGGCGGCCCAGCTCGTCGCCGGCTCCATGGCCACCAGCGCCGACTGATCGCGGAGCC
The DNA here is from genome assembly GCF_001263175.1 of Vulgatibacter incomptus. GTDB lineage: Bacteria > Myxococcota > Myxococcia > Myxococcales > Vulgatibacteraceae > Vulgatibacter > Vulgatibacter incomptus. The sequence continues at coordinate 2,162,126 of NZ_CP012332.1, forward strand.
GGAGGCGGAGCAAACGCGGCGAAAGAGTCGGGCCCGCTTCTGCGGGCCCGATTTCTTTGTACGCTCCCCGAAGAGAGGGCTCGCGGGACGCAGCAGATCGTGTCCAGTTTGAGCCCGAGACCTGGCGGGTGGGCTCGAGGGATGGGGATCGCGCCGGTGGCCCGACAATGGCCACCGGGATGGGGAACGCTCGCTCGGGTGTTACCCCAGCTTTCGTCCCCCCTCCTGGAGGAATTCAGAGTTGCTGCGGCTCGGCGTACATGACTCCTCCCGCCTGGAGTGGATCGCCGAGCTGCCCTTCCCCGCCGACGGGCGCGCCGACGACTTCGAGCTCGATTTCCTGGTGGAGATCCCCGCCCACCTCTGGATCCGCCACGACAACTGGGAGCGGCTCCAGGTCCTGGCCCGCCTCGCCAGCCCAGTCGACGAGGACGGGGAGAACGTCCACCGCCTGATCTCCGTGGACGAGCTGCGCCGCTCCGCCCTCGCCGCAGCCCAGCGGGCGAAGGAGGCGGAGGCCCGCATCGAGCACGGCGTCTTCGCGGCCTCCATCCGCCTCGCTCCCGCGCCGGCCGGCCAGGGCGGCGAAGGCCTCCTCGCGCGCCTGCAGGAGACCCTGGCCGCGCTCCGGGAGCGGCGCGACTTCCTGTGCAAGACGAGGCAGGGCGAGACCGACGAGGTCGCTCGGGAGCGTGCGCTCTCGGGAGAGTTCCTCTCCAACCACGCGCTGGAGCTGATCGGCCGGATCGAGCGGGCCGTCGTCGCGCACCTGCTCCACCCCGCCTGCCGCGCGCAGGGGCGAGAGGAGCTCGCCGCCGAGCTCCGGGGCGCCCTCGCCCGTGCCCTCGAGGCCGAGTTCGACTGGCGGAAGGCCCACGCCATCGAGAGCCCCCGCGAACGGGATCCCTGGGAGCTCGAGCGCTACGTCGCCCGGGTGAGCGTGCTCAAGAAGCACTTCCAGGGCCTGCTCTTCCTCCAGGTGGAGGCGGAGCACTCCGACCAGCGCTTCCACGCCCTCCTCGGCGCCGTCTCCGCGATCCTGGGGGCCCTCGTGGCCTTTCCGCTCGCGCTCTTCCTCACCGGAGGGCACGGCGTGGCGGGGCTCGGGGTCGGCCTGACCTGGACGATCCTGCTCGTCGCCCTCACCTACGGCGTCCGCGAGCCGATCAAGGAAGGCGCGAAGAACTGGCTGAAGAAGCGCATGACCGACAACATCGGCGGGAGGCTCACCACGGTGAGCACCCGGCCGACGGCCCTCCAGGAGCCGCTTCGCCTGCTCAGCGTGAGAGAGTCGTTCACCGATACGCAGGCAGACGGGATCGACCCCCAGCACCCGGACCTCGGAAAGACCGTGCCGATGGTGCGGCTGCGCTATCGCATGTGGGGGACGCTCCAGGGAGATCCGCACCTCTCGGGCCAGGGCACCGGCAGCGTGAGGCTGGTCTTCCGCTACGACCTCTCGCCCCTCTTCTCGAGGCTCGACGATCCGATCAAGGAGGTCCCGATCCTCGCCGAGAACCACGCCTCGATCCGGTTCACCGACGCCGCCCGCAGCTACCGCTTTCCCGTGAAGCTCTCGGTGCGCTGCGGTGGCGACGACTCGGTCGCCCGTGGGGTGCTGGTCTCCCACAAGCTCGGCCTGGATCGGATGGATCTCGCCGAGGACGAGGTCGCTCCGCTGCCGTCCGGCCCCGTCGCCGCCGTCTTCGTGGGCTCGATGCGGAGAAGATGAGATGGCGCGCACCATCGCAATCACCGGCGCGACGGGCCTCATCGGCGGCGCGGTCGCCCGCGCCCTGGTCGACCGCGGCGACCGGGTGATTGCCCTCGTCCGCAGGCCGCCCAGGCCCGAGCTCCCGCCCTCCGTCGAGCAGCGGGCTTGGACCGCCTCCGACCCCGTCGCCCCGCTCCAAGGCGCCGAGGCGGTCGTGAACCTCGTCGGCGCCTCGGTGGCGGCGGGACGGTGGACGGAGGCGCGGAAGCGCCGCATCGTGGAGAGCCGCATCGCCGGAACCCGCTCGGTCGTCGAGGGGATCCGCGCGGAGGGAGGTGCTGTCCGGGTCCTCGTGTCGGCCTCGGCCATAGGCTTCTACGGCGACACCGGCGTCGTGGAGATCGACGAAGACTCGCCGCCGGGGAGCGGCTTCCTCGCGGATCTGTCCCGGCGTTGGGAAGCCGGCGCCGTCGAGGCGAGCGGTCTCGGAGCTCGGGTCGTGCAGCTCCGGACCGGGGTGGTCCTCGCGCGGGAAGGGGGCGCGCTCGCCAAACTCGAGCCGATCTTCCGCCTGGGCCTGGGCGGGCCCGTCGGAAGCGGCGAGCAGCTCGTGCCCTGGATCCACCTGGACGACGAGGTGGGCCTCATCCTCCACGTCCTCGACCGCGACGACCTCGAGGGGCCGATGATCTGCGCGGCGCCGAACCCGGTCTCGAGCGCCGTGTTCGCCAAGGAGATCGGCCACGCCCTCGGACGCCCGGCGATCCTGCCCGTCCCCACCCTCGCGCTCCGGGCCCTCTTCGGGGAGATGGCCTCGCTGTTCCTCGGCAGCAATCGCGCGGCGCCCGCGAAGGCGCTCGAGACGGGCTACCGCTTCCGCTACCCGGAGATCCGCCCTGCGCTAGAGGCCGCTATTTCTTCCGGGCGAGCATCATCCCGTCGCGGACGGTGAGCAGGACCTGCTCGACCCTGTCGTCGGTTCGGACCCGCTCGTTGAAGGCGACGATCGCCCGCGACGACGCGTCGCCGGGTGCGAGCACCCTTCCGCTCCAGAGGACGTTGTCCGCCACGATCAGTCCACCGTGGCGGAGGATCCGCATCGACTCCTCGTAGTAGGCGGGGTAGGCCTCCTTGTCGGCGTCGATGAAGACCAGGTCGAACGCCTGCTCCGGCAGGCCGCGCAGGGTCTCGATCGCCGGCCCCATGCGGAGCCGGATCTTGCTCCCGTCCGGGCTCTTGTCGAAGAAGTCGCGGGCGATCGAGGCGTGCTTCTCCTCGATCTCGCAGGTGACGAGCTCCCCGTCGGCGGGGAGCGCGTTCGCCATGCAGAGGGCGGAGTAGCCGGTGAAGGTGCCGATCTCCACCACCCGCTTGGCCCCGGTGAGCGAGACGAGCATCCGAAGCACGTTTCCCTCGAGTCGGCCCACCATCATCTGCGGCGCGGTGGTCTCCGCCCGGGTGCGCTCGGCGAGAGCGTCCAGCAGCGGAGGGAGCGGGCTCGAGTGTGCCGCCGAATACGCTTCGATCTTCTCATCCACGATCATCCGGAGCTCCTTTCGGGAGTACCGCGAACGCGCTCGCGGCAAAGAGGTCTACTTCTTCAGCGCCGTCGCCAGCTCCTCGTAGAGGTGGATGGCGGAGCGGATCGACTAGTCGAAGTCGGAGAGGGAGAGGCTCTCGTTCTCCGAGTGCGCGTTCGTGTAGGGATCCTCGACGCCGATGAGGAGCGCGGGGACGCCGCCGAGCTCACGGGCGAAGGGCTCCACGAAGGGGATCGAACCGCCGCAGCCGATCGCCAGGGCCGGCCTGCCGTAGCCCTTCTCCAGGGCGCGGAAGGCGGCCTGGAACGCCGGGTGATTCGTGTCGGTGTACCAGGGTCCGCCGGCGGACTCCGGCGTGATCTCCACCTCCACGCCCCAGGGGGCGGCCTTGCGGAGGGCCTCGGTGAGGGCCCACTGAACCTCGATCGGATCGAGGTCGGGGACGATGCGGATCCCCACCTTCGCCCAGGCGGTGTCGACCAGAACGTTGCGCGCGTCCTTGCGGCTCGAGGCCTGGATCGCGTTCACGCTGAGAGACGGCCTGCGCCAGTTCGACTCGCAGGGGTGCTGCTCGCCGAGGAGCTCGACGCCCTCGAGGAGGCCCGCCTGGCCGCGATACTCGTCCCGGGTGATCGGCAGCCCAGCGATGCTCTTCTTCTCCGCGTCGTCGAGGGGACGGACCTTCTCCAGGATGCCGGGGATGGCGATGTCGCCCTTCTCGTCCACCAGAGACGCGAGCATCTTCGAGAGCGCCATCGCGGCGTCGGGCACGGGCCCGCCCCACATGCCGGAGTGGAGCGAGGTCTTCAGCGCCCGGACCTCGACGTCGATGGCCACGAGGCCACGGAGCGCCGTCGTCACCGAAGGCACGCCGGTGTCGAAGTTCATGGTGTCGGTGAGGACCATCGCGTCGGCGGAGAGCAGCTCGCGGTGGGTGCGGAGGAACTCCGCCAGGTGGCCGGAGCCGATCTCCTCCTCGCCCTCCACCACGATCTTCACGTTGAGGGGCAGGGCGCCGGCGCCCTGGAGCCAGGCGGCGACCGCTGCGGTGTGCACGATCACGCCGGCCTTGTCGTCGGCGGTCCCGCGGCCGTACAGGCGGCCGTCCCGCTCGACGGGCTCGAAGGGAGCCGAGAGCCACTTCTCGAGATCACCCGCAGGCTGCACGTCGTGATGGGCGTAGAGCAGCACCGTGGGCGCCGCGGGATCGACGAAGATCTCGCCGTAGACGTAGGGGTGCGCGCCCGGCACCTCCAGCAGGCGAACGCCGCGGAAACCGCGCTTCTCGAGGATCTTCTTGGTCGCCTCGGCGCTACGGCGGACCTCGGCCGGGTCGAAACCGTCGAACGAGACGCTGGGGATCCGCACCAGGTCCTTCAGGTCGTCCAGGTGCGACGGGCGGTTCTCTTCGAAGTGCGCGAGGGCTCTCTCGACGTCGTTGCGGCTCATGAATCTCTCGTTTCTTCGTGTCGGGCGCGAAAAACCGCGTCTCCGGGCGGATCTCTAGCGACCGCCGACGGCCGAGGTCAAGGCCGAGGCGCGGGCCTCCGCAGCACGTTGGTCGAATGCGCTTCCGCAGGTCCGCCCCCCTCCGGAGCGGGGGCAGGAACCGAGCCGAGAGCGGCGGATTGCGCGGTAGGAAGCAGGGTTTGTCACAATCTGCTCTTTCGTCCGGTTCGCATTCTGCGCTACAACTCCTCTCACGACTCTTTCCACGAGTGCGTAGCGAGCGAGAAACTGCAGATCTCTTTGCGAGGGGAGCGAGCAAAGGTGATGCTCTCCCCTCCTTCGAGTGCAACGAAACCTCACGCAGAGTGCTCACGCTCGGCGTGGGACATCCAACGCGGAGCGCAATCCGCGTTCAGCAAGGAGTGAGAATGGCTACGAAGGCGGCAGCGGCTCCGAAGGCAGCGTCGACCAGCCCGAGCATGTCGACCACCAAGCTCGTCCAGGCGGTCGTCGAGAAGGCCGGCAAGAAGAAGATCGAGCTCAGCAAGAAGCAGGTCACGGGCATGCTCGATATCCTCCTCGAGACGGTCGCGGAGGAGGTCCGCAAGGGCAACAAGGTGAGCCTCAAGAACTTCGGCGTCTTCCGGCGGCACACCAAGCCGGCTCGCCCGAAGCGCAAGGGCCGCAACCCGGCCACCGGCGAGGAGATCACCATCGCGGCCAAGAAGGCCGAGAACGTGATCAAGTTCCGCCCGGCGAAGGTCTGGAAGGAAGCAGTCAAGAAGTCGAAGTAGTCTCGCCTGGCCTCGATCCTCCGGGTCTGAAACGCCCGGAATCGGCATGTGTCGGCAGATTCGGAGCCCCACTCCCCCGAAACAATCCGCCCCGAAGCGCTCGGGGCCGATTCGCTCGGGGAAGTGGGGCTCGATTCGTTCCGGCCCCGACCGCGCCGTGCCCTTGCCGGGAGCGGAGCCGCTTCCCATCATCCTGCATCGTGACGCGGCCGGACTCCCACCCAGACGAGCGCGCCGCTCGGCTCCACGACGAGGCCGCCTCCCGGCTTCGAGGCTCGCGGATCCCCTCGTCCGTCTACCGCCTCCAGCTCTCCGCCGACTTCCCCTTCTCGCGAGCGGCCCGGGTCGTCCCCTACCTGCGCGAGCTCGGCATCGGCGACCTCTACCTCTCCCCCTACCTGCGGGCGGCACCAGGCTCCGCCCACGGCTATGACGTCGTCGCCCACGACGAGATCAGCCCGGAGCTCGGCGGCGCCGAGGGCCTCGAGCTCCTCGCCGCGGCGCTCCGCGAGCATGGGATGGGTCACCTCCTCGACTTCGTCCCGAACCACATGGGCATCGGCAAGGACAACGCCCTCTGGCAGGACCTCCTCGAGAACGGGCCCTCGTCGCACTACGCCCGCTTCTTCGATGTCGTCTGGAAGCCGGTGAAAGCGGAGCTCGAGAACAAGGTGCTGCTCCCGGTGCTCGGCGATCAGTACGGCGCCGTCCTCGAAGCGGGCGATCTCCAGCTCGAGCTCGTGCAGGGGACCTTCTCGCTCCGCTATTACGACCACGTCTTCCCGATCAATCCGAGACACTATCCGTCGATCCTCCGCCATCGGCTGGACGAGCTCTCCGACGACGATGGCGGAGCCAAGGACGAGCTCCTCTCGATCTGCACCGCGTGCGACAACTTGCCGTCGCGGACCGAGACCGATCCCGAGAAGGTCGCGGAGCGGCGGCGCGAGAAGGAGGTGATCAAGCGCCGCCTGGACGCGCTCTGTCAGGCCTCGCCACTCGTCTCGGCGTTCATCGAGCGGAACGTCCGCGATCTCAACGGGACGCGGGGCGACTCGGCGAGCTTCGATCTCCTCGATCGGCTCCTCGACGAGCAGGCGTACCGCCTCGCCCACTGGCGCGTCGCCGGAGAGGAGATCAACTATCGGCGCTTCTTCGACGTCAACGATCTCGCGGCGATCCGGATGGAGGATCCCGAGGTCTTCGGCCATACGCATCGGCTGGTGCTGAAGCTCCTCGCGGACGGCTTGGCCCAGGGGATGCGGATCGACCACCCCGACGGCCTCTTCGATCCGAAGGCCTACTTCCGGCGGCTGCAGGAGGAGCACTTCGTGGAGACCTGCCGCCGGATCGCCGAGGAGGAGGCGCTGCCCTTCGACGAGCTCGAGCCACGGCTTCGCTCGATGTACGAGCTCCATGCCCGCGACGGAAGGGACGCACGGCCCCTCTACGTCGTGATCGAGAAGATCCTCGGCCTGGGCGAGAGGCTTCCAGACGACTGGGCGGTCGAGGGGACCACCGGCTACGAGTTCCTGAACTCGGTGAACGGCCTCTTCGTCGATCCGGCGAACCTGCGCGCGATCGACGACGTCTTCTCCCGCTTCACCGGCCTGCGCCTGGACCTGGGCGAGCTCGTCTACCGCAAGAAGAAGCTGATCATGAGCACCTCGATGGCGAGCGAGGTGAACATCCTCGCGTTCCTGCTCAACCGCGTTAGCGAGATGAACCGGCGCTCCCGGGACTTCACGCTCAACGCGCTGCGGTCGGCGATCGTGGAGTACGTGGCCTGCTTCCCCGTGTACCGCAGCTACGTCACAGCGAAGGGCGTGGACGACCGTGACCGCCGCTACGTCGAGCAGGCCATCTCCGCCGCCAAGCGGCGCTCGCCCGTCACCAATGTCTCGATCTTCGACTTTCTCCGGAACGTCCTGCTGCTCCGCCACGGCGCCCACCTCGGCGACGAGGAGAAGCGGATGCAGCTCGACTTCGCCATGAAGCTCCAGCAGCTCACCGGCCCGGTGATGGCGAAGGGCCTCGAGGACACGAGCTTCTACGTGTTCAACCGCCTCGTCTCGCTGAACGAGGTCGGCGGCGAGCCACGGCACTTCGGGACCTCTCCCGAGGAGTTCCACGCCCAGAACGCCGAGCGTCTCATGACGGCCCGCGGATCGCTCCTCGCCACCACCACCCACGACTCCAAGCGCAGCGAGGACGTCCGGGCGCGGATCGACGTGCTCTCCGAGCTCCCAGGCGAGTGGAAGAGCGTGCTCGCCCGGCTCTCGAAGGCCGCGCGCCGCCATAGGGTGAAGGTCGGGGCCGATCGCGTCGCGCCGGATCGGAACGAGGAGCTGATGCTCTACCAGAGCCTGATCGGCGCCTGGCCCTTCGGCGAGCTCGACACCGCCGGGAGGCAGGAGCTCACGGCTCGCTTCGACGCGTGGGCCCTGAAGGCGGCCAAGGAGGCCAAGGTCAACACGAGCTGGATCAACCCCGACGTGGCCTGGGACGAGGCGCTGTCTTCCTTCGTGCGCCGCATCCTCGCCGACGACGCCTTCCTGCGGGAGCTCCTCCCCTTCCAGCGAAAGGTGGCCAGGGTCGGGATCCACAACTCCCTCGCCCAGCTCCTGCTCAAGCTGGTGTCTCCGGGTGTTCCAGACATCTATCAGGGGTGTGAGAGCTGGAGCCTCTCCCTGGTGGATCCCGACAACCGCAGGCCGATCGACTTCGACGGCCTCGCGGCGCGCCTCGACGAGATCCGCTCCCGGCGGGAGCGGGCCGCCGACGGCGGCAGCTTCGCCAGGGAGCTATGGGAGCGGCGGGAGGACGGGGACGTCAAACAGTTCGTCACCTGGCGGGCGCTCCAGCTGCGGCGCGGGAACCCCGCCCTCTTCCTCGACGGCGACTACGTCCCGGTGGACTGCGGCGGGCCGCGGGCCCAGAACGTCGTCGCCATCTGCAGGCGCAGGGGCTTCCAGCAGGTGATCGCGGTGGTCCCCCGACTCGTCGCTCGTCTCCTCGACGAGGTGGACGAGGGGCGCGATCCCTGGGAAGGCAGCTACCTCCTCCTGCCCGGCGGATCCGGCGGCGCCTCCTGGACCTGCGCGCTCACCGGCGCGGTCCACCGGCCGATCGCGGTGCGCAGGAGCGCCACCCTGCCCCTCTCGGCCCTCTTTCGCGATCTGCCCGTGGCGCTCCTCCAGCTCGGTTGAGCGGTCACACTTCACGCGCTCGGCGCCCCAATCGGGGAGGCCTGGATCGACGCGGGCGGCCCTATCGTGGGCCGAAAACGCATTCGGGATTTCGGGAGAGCTCGTGTCGAGAGACCAGGGTCGGAGCGCCGGCGCGCTCGTGCCTCTCTTTTCGGTGAGGGACGAGGGCGATTGGGGCGTGGGCGAGCTGCCCGACGTCGCGAGGATCGCCCCATGGCTCAGACGGGCGGGGCTCTCGTCGATGATGGTGCTCCCGCTGATCGAGGCGGCCGTCGGGCAGGACAGCCCCTACTCCGGCCTCTCCGCCTTCGCGCTCGATCCGGTCTACGTCTCCCTGGAAGCGATCCCCGACTTCTCGGAGCTCGGCGGAGAAGCGGCACTGGGAGACGAGGAGCGCCGGGAGCTGGAGAGGCTGCGGTCGCGCCCAACCGTCGACTGGGCCGCGGTGCGCCACCTCAAGGGGCGCTGGCTCCGGCGCTGCTTCGAGCGCTTCGTGTCGAGCGGCGCGTCCCGGAGCTCGGATCGCGCGAGGGACCTCGAGCGATTCCGCGAGCAGGAGCGGAGCTGGCTGACCGACTACTCGCTCTTTCGCGCGCTCAAGGAGGCCCACGCCCTCGACTGGTGGAAGGGCTGGCCGCCGCCTCTTCGGGACCGCGATCCCGCCGCGCTCGCCGCCGCCCGCGAATCCCTTGAAGCGGACTGTCGATACTTCGAGTACCTGCAGTGGAACGCCTACCGGCAGCTCGGCGCGGCTCGGCGCGAGGCCGCGAGAGAAGGCGTCCGGCTCGCGGGCGATCTGCCCTTCATGGTCGCCGAGGACAGCGCGGATGTCTGGTCGCGGCGGGACGCCTTCCGACTCGACGCGACCGTCGGAGTTCCACCGGACGCATACTCGGACGTGGGGCAGGATTGGGGACTGCCAGTCTACCGCTGGGACGTCCTCGCGGCCCGCGGCTACGACTGGCTCGCCGAGAGGGGGCGCCACTCCGCCGAGCTCTTCGACCTGCTCCGCATCGACCACGTGGTCGGCTTCTATCGAACCTTCGCCCGGCCGCGGGACGGGGCCACGCCCTTCTTCCTACCGGGGGACGAGGACGCCCAGCGCCGTCAGGGTGAGGCCGTGATGTCGACGTTCCGCGGCGCCGGCGTGGAGCTCGTCGCCGAGGATCTGGGGACCGTTCCACCTTTCGTTCGCCGCTCCCTGGCCTCCATCGGCGTTCCCGGCTACCGGGTGCTCCGCTGGGAGAAGGACGACGACGTCTTCCGAGATCCGCGCAACTGGCCCGCGCTCTCGCTCGCCACCACCGGGACCCACGACACCGAGCCCGTGGCCTCGTGGTGGGACGCCCTCCCCGAGGCCGAGCGCCGCGCCGCCCGCGCCCTCCCCGCGCTCCGGCACCTGCGCGACGACGAGGCGGCCGCCTTCGGCCCCGCGGTACACGAGGCCCTCCTCGAGGCGGTCTTCGGCAGCGGCTCCGACCTCCTGATCCTCCCGGTCCAGGACCTCTTCGGCGCCCGCGAGCGCATCAACCTCCCGGGCACCGTGGGCCCCCACAACTGGTCCTACCGGCTGCCCTGGACCATCGGCGAGCTCGCCACCGACGCCTTCGTGCGCGACCGCACCGCCGTCCTCTCCGAGCTGGGCTCACGTCACCGCCGAACCTCGCGCTGATCGATTGGACGGTGGACAATTCGGGACCCCGCTCCCAGCTTGAGTCACGTGGACACGGGTCTGCTCATCGTCGACGTGCAGAACGACTTCTGCGCGGGGGGCTCGCTCCCCGTGCTCGGCGGGGAGGAGGTCGCCCGGCCCCTGAGCAGGCTCGCGCACCTCGTCGCGCTGGCCGGCGGCCCGGTCTTCGCCTCGCGCGACTGGCATCCCGAGAAATCGAGCCACTTCGTGGAGTGGGGCGGGAAGTGGCCGCCCCATTGCGTGCAGGGGACCGAGGGCGCGGAGTTCCACCCGGACCTCGAGCTCCCCGAGGACGCGGAGACGATCTCCGAGGGGACCACCTTCGGAGACGAAGGCTACTCGGCTTTCGACGGCACGGACGGCGACGGCCGGCCCCTCGATTTGCTCCTGAAGCGCGCGGGCGTGAGCCGCCTCTACGTTGGGGGCCTCGCCACCGACGCCTGCGTCCAGGCCAGCGTCTTCGACGCCATCGGCAAGGGCTACGAGGTCCGGCTGATCGTCGACGCGATTCGGGCCCTCGACCTGGACCCGGGCGATGGGGAACGCGCCGTGACGGAGATGCGCATCGCCGGCGCCCGGCTAACGACCGTCGAGGCTGTCGTGCGCGACCTCGAGCTCGTCCTCGAAACCCGCAGCGGAGCCCCGTGATGAACATCCCCCTCCTCGACCTGAAGACCCCCTCCGGCGCTCCGGCGCCCTGGAAGGATCTCTGGCAGAAGCGCAACGTCCTCCTCCTCATCGGCGACGAAGAATGCGCCCCGTGCCGCAAGGTGCTCGACGCCTGGGCCGGGCTTGGCGATGAGCTCCGCTCCGAGCACGCTGCCGCCCTGGCGATCTTCCCTCGCGATCCGGGCGGCGTCGCCGACGGGATCGTCCTGCTCGAGGATCCGGACGGTCGCATGGCGGAAGCGCTCGGGGCCAGGCCCGGGACGATCGTGGCCGCCGACCGCTACTTCGAGATCCAGCAGTGCGAGTCGCTGCACGACCGCGATGTCGACGAGGTCGTGCGCGACACCCTGGAGTGGATCGACCTGGCCGAGCGGACCTGCGACGAATGCGGTGTGAGCACGTGGTGACGCCTATTCCGCTCGCTCGCGCCCCATCTCCTCGAAGATCGGCTCGCGCTTGAAGACGCGATAGAGCCAGTAGAGCGACGGGAAGAGGATCACCACGCCAGCAGCCAGGACGATGACGAGCAGTCGCAGAGTGGCGACGGGCGCCGCCGCGTTCGCAATGGTGACGTCCGGAGCGATGAGGAAGGGCTGGTGGGCGAAGCCCCAGCCGGCGACCACGATCGCCGCCTCCGCCGCCGCGAGGATCCGGGCGAGCTCGTACATCCGATAGAGGAGGAGCGCCGTGCTCGCCGTGGCCACGAAGCAGGCGGCGGCGAAGAAGAGCCAGCTCCACCAGGAGCCCAGGAGGGCAATGGCGAATTGCTCGTGCGCGCCGACACGCGCGGTGAACGCAGAGATCACCGCGAACACGAGCACCCCGCCCTGGGCGACGAGCGCCCGCACGCGGAAATCCTCCTGCAGCTCGGGATCGCGCGTCTCGCGGATCAGGTAGGAGGCGGCGACGAACGCGAACAGCGACAGCGTGAAGAAGCCGACGGCAAATGGAAACACCCGGACCCAGGGCGCGAAGAAGCCGGTGAGCACCCGGAAGCCCTCCTCCGGCGCCACACGGATTGCGCCGGAGGAGATCGCGCCAACCACGACTCCCAGGAGCACGGGCGTGACGACGCTCGCGTAGGCGAAGAGGTTTCCCCAGCGACGTTGCACGCGGTCTCCGGCGACGTCGTAGTTCCGGAAGACATAAGACGAGGCCCGCGCCACGATCCCCAGGAGCATGAGGGCGAGGGGAACGTGGAGCGCAATGGTCAGGGTGGAGAACGCCGGCGGGAAAGCGGTGAAGAGCAGCACCACCACGAGGACCAGCCAGACGTGGTTCGCCTCCCACACGGGCCCGATCGCCAGGGCGACGAGGTCGCGCTGACGAGCCGCCCGCGGTCCACTGGCGAAGAGATCCCAGAAGCCCGCCCCGAAGTCGGCGCCCGCGAGGACCGCGTAGAGGATGAGCGCGACGAGGAGGATCGCGGCGAGGATCCAGGCGAGGATCATCGCTCCGCCTCGGGCGTCGTCGCGGCCATGCCGGGCCCGATCCGGATCTGGCGCAGGAGGACGGCGACCACCGCAGCCGATAGCCCGAGATAGACCAGGATCGAGATCGTCAGCGGGATGATCAGGCTCGGCATCGGCGTGACCGCATGGGCGGTGCGCATGACGCCGTAGATCACCCAGGGTTGTCTCCCGACCTCGGTGACGATCCACCCGAACTCGATCGCCGCCATGCCCAGGGGCCCCGCAGCCACCGTGCACCAGAGGAAGGCCCTCCGATCCGGCAGGCGTCGCCTCCGGATCCAGGAGATCGCCGCCCACAGCGAGAGCAAGAACATGAGCAGGCCGCAGAGGACCATGAGCTGGAAGGCGTAGTGGAGCGTCGTCGAGGGCCAGTCGTTTTCCGGAAAGGCCTCGAGGCCCAGCACCGTCGCGTTCCGGTCGGAGTAGGCAAGCCAGGAGAGCATCCCCGGCAGCTCGATGGCGAGGCGGGTCTCCCGCGCCTGGTGGTCGGGGATCCCCAGGATCCGCAGCGGCGCGTGGGTCTCGGTCTTGAACTGGCTCTCCATCGCCGCGAGCTTGAGGGGCTGGTATTTCGCCACCTGCTTGGCGGACCAGTCGCCAACGAGGGGCTGGACCAGGGCTGCGGGAACCACCATCGCCATGGAGATGGCCAGCGCCTTTCGATGGACGGCGCTCCCCGGCCGGCGGAGGAGAATCCAGGCGTGGATCGCAGCGACCAGGATCCCCGTGGCCTGATACGCCGCCACGAGCATGTGAACGATCTCGTGGGCCGCGTACGGGGTGGTCATCGCCGCCACGGGATCGATGTCCACGAAGGCGCCCTCCTCGAGACGGAAGCCCCTGGGGAGGTTCATCCAGGCGTTGGCGGTGATCACGAAGACGGCCGAGAGGGCCCCGCTCGCCGCGACGACGACCCCGGAGGCCAGGTGCAGGGAGGGGCGGACCCGGTTCCAGCCGTAGAGGTAGATCCCCACGAAGATCGCCTCGGCGAAGAAGGCGAAGCCCTCCAGGGAGAAGGGCATGCCGATCACCGCCCCCGCGTGGCGCATGAAGCCGGGGAAGAGGAGACCGAGCTCGAAGGAGAGGACCGTGCCCGAGGCCGCGCCGATGGCGATCAGGACCGCGGTGCCCTTCGCCCAAGCCTTGGTGAGCTCGAGGTAGTCCGGATCCCGCGTCCGGAGCCAGGCCGCCTCCGAGATCACCATCAGCAGCGGCATGGCGATGCCGATCGCGGCGAAGACGATGTGGAAGCCCAGGGAGATCGCCATCTGCAGCCGGGCAAAGAGGAGATCGTCCATCCAGAGCAGATAGGCAGCCGTGCGCCCGGCGGCACGGCTCCGTTCCGGCCGGATGGACGATCCGGAAAGCCTCCGTGGCCCGGAACGGTTATGTTGCGCGGCCTCGTCTTCGCGGACGGCCTGCCAACCCTGGACGTCTTCCCACCATGAGCCTCGGATCCTCCCGTCTCCTCGAGCTGCGAAAGCTCGCCCGCCTCGCCGCCCCGCTCGCCCTCGTCCACGCGGGAAACCAGCTCATGACCCTGGTGGACATGGCCTTCGTCGGCCGCCTGGGCGCGGTCGCCCTGGGGGGAATCGGGATCGCGAACGGGATCTTCTTCACGGTCTCCACCCTCGGGATGGGCGCGATGATGGGCCTCGATCCCCTGGTCTCGCAGGCCGTCGGCGCCGGCGACCCCGCCAGGGCGAGGCGCTGGCTCTGGCAGGGCATCTGGCTGGCGCTCTTCGTGACGATCGTGCTCTCGATCCCGATCGCGATCGCGCCGAACTTCCTCGTCCCCTTCGGGATCGAAGAGGCCGTGGCCCGGGAGGCGACCACCTACCTGAACATCCGCCTCGTCGGCCTCTACCCCATGCTCGTCTACGTCGCGGTTCGGGCGTACCTGCAGGCCATGGGCGTGACCCGGCCGATGTTCATCTCGGTGGTGGCGGCGAACCTGCTGAACGTGGCGGCGGACGCGCTCCTGGTCTTCGGGGGCGAGATCCTGCCCGCCTGGGCCGGCCCGTTGCGGAGCCTCCCGGCCTTCGGCGTCGCCGGGGCCGCCGTGGCGACCACCCTCTGCACCATCCTCCAGCTCGCGATCATCACGTCTGCCGTCGGCTCGGTGGAGGTGCCGGGCTTCGAGAGGGGCATGCGCCGCTGGCTCCGGAGCGACCTCCTGGCCGCGCTGAAGGTCGGCCTGCCGATCGGCCTCCAGATGGCGGCGGAGGTGAGCATCTTCGCCCTCGTCGGCCTCCTCGTGGGCCGCATGGGCGCCGCGAACCTCGCCGCCCACCAGGTCTCCCTCACCCTGGCGAGCTTCACCTTCACCGTGGCAGTAGGAATCGGCGCCGCCGGCTCCGTGCGGGTGGGCCGCGCAGTTGGCGCGAGAGACATCGCTGGAGTGCGCGCCGCGGGCCTCACCGCCATCGCCGCGGGCGGGGGCTGGATGGCCCTGTCGGCCCTGGTCTTCCTCCTCGCCCCGAAGGCCCTCGCAGGCCTCCTCACGGATCAGGCGGGCGTGATCGAGGCGGCGGCGCCGCTCCTGATGATCGCGGCGGTCTTCCAGCTCTCGGACGGCCTCCAGGCCGCCGGGTCCGGCGTGCTCCGAGGAGCGGGCGACACCCGCTTTCCCTTCCTCGCGAACCTCTTCGGCTACTACGTGATCGCCCTGCCCCTGGGCCTCTGGCTCGCATGGGGCATGAACCTCGGCGCCGCCGGCCTGTGGTGGGGGCTCTGCACCGGCCTCACCGTGGTCGCGATCGCCCTGATCGCGCGGTTCCGCCGGATCTCCTCGCGGCCGATCGCCCCGCTCTCGCCGATGGCGCCCGCCGCGGCGGCGGGCGTCGCAGGGGAGGCCTGATTCCAGGCAGCCGGCGGGCGCGGCTCGGCCTTGCGGGGCATCAGCCCTCGAGCAGCCTCCGCAGCACGTAGACCAGGATCCCGCCGTGCCGGTAGTACTCGGCCTCGTCTGGGGTGTCGATCCGGGCGAGCACCGGGAAGGTGCGGGACGCGCCGTCTGCGCCTTTGACGCGCACGTCGAGCGTCTTGCCCGGGATCACGCCCTCCGCGATCCCCAGTACGTCGACCGTCTCGTGTCCCGTGATCCCCAGGGACTTCGCGCTCGTCCCCGCCTCGAGCTGCAGGGGCAGGATGCCCATCCCGATCAGGTTCGAGCGGTGGATGCGCTCGAAACTCTCGGCGATGACCGCCTTCACACCGAGGAGGAGCGCGCCCTTCGCCGCCCAGTCGCGCGAGGAGCCGGTGCCGTATTCGGCGCCGGCAAACACGACCAGTGGCGTGCCGCTCGCCTGGTAGCGCATGGCCGCGTCGTAGATGGAGAGCTGCTCGCCGGTGGGGACGTGAATCGTGTAACCACCTTCTACTCCGGGTACCATCTGGTTGCGGAGGCGGATGTTCGCGAAGGTGCCTCGGACCATCACCTCGTGGTTGCCGCGGCGAGAGCCGTAGGAGTTGAAATCCTTGGGCGCGACGCCCTGCTCGACGAGGTAGCGGGCCGCCGGGCTGTTCAGCGCGATCGAGCCCGCCGGCGAGATGTGGTCGGTGGTGACCGAGTCGCCCAGGACGGCGAGAACCCTCGCGTTGTCGAGGTTCCGCAGCGGCGCGGGCTGCTTCGGCACGCCCTCGAAGAACGGCGGCTTGCGAACATACGACGAGTCGGGATCCCACGAGAAGGTCTTCCCGGTGGGCACCTCCAGCGCGCGCCAGCGCTCGTCTCCGTCGAAGACCGCGTCGTAGCGCGCGGCGAATTGCTGTGCCTTGACCGAGCTCCGGATCGCCTGCTTCACCTCGTCGGCGGACGGCCAGATCTCCCGCAGGTAGACCGGGTTGCCGTTGTGATCCAGCGCGAGCGGATCCTTCTCGAGGTCGAGGTCCATCGTCCCCGCCAGCGCGTAGGCCACCACGAGCGGCGGCGAGGCGAGGTAGTTCATGCGGGTGTGCGGATTGATCCGCCCCT
Organism: Vulgatibacter incomptus; assembly: GCF_001263175.1. Lineage (GTDB taxonomy): Bacteria > Myxococcota > Myxococcia > Myxococcales > Vulgatibacteraceae > Vulgatibacter > Vulgatibacter incomptus. The sequence continues at coordinate 2,178,643 of NZ_CP012332.1, forward strand.
CGAAGTTCCGGTTGCCCGAGAGCACCGCGGCCACGGCGAGGTCCTGCTTCTCGATCACGTCCGCGATGTGGCCCGGGAGCGGGCCCGAGTTGCCGATGCAGGTGGTGCAGCCGTAGCCCACCAGGTGGAAGCCCAGGGCCTCGAGGAACGGCGTCAGCCCGGCCTCCTCGAAGTAGTCGGTCACGGTCTGGGAACCGGGGGCGAGAGAGGTCTTCACCCAGGGCTTCGCGGTGAGCCCGCGCTCCACCGCCTTCTTCGCGAGGAGGCCCGCGCCGAGCATCACCGCAGGGTTGGAGGTATTGGTACAAGAGGTGATGGCCGCGATCACCACCGACCCGTGGCCGAGCTGGTAGCTCTCCGACCCGTCCCGGATCTCGAAGCGGGCGTCGTGGGCGTCGGCCGGGACCATCTGCGAGAGCGAGCGGCGAAAGGCGCTCTTCGACTCCCGGAGCCTGATCCGATCCTGCGGGCGCCGGGGCCCGGCGAGGGACGGCTCCACTGTGGCGAGATCGAGCTCGAGGACCTCCGAATAGACGGGCTCGGCCATGTCCTTCGTGTGGAAGATCCCCTGCTCCTTGCAGTAGGCCTCCACGATGGCGACCTGCTCCCGGCTCCGGTTGGTGAAGCGCAGGTACGCGAGCGTCTCTTCGTCCACTGGCGAGAAGCCGATGGTCGCGCCGAACTCCGGGCTCATGTTGCCCAGGGTCGCGCGGTCGGGGAGCGCTAGGGCCGAGACGCCCGGGCCGAAGAACTCTACGAACTTCCCCACCACGCCGAGCTTGCGGAGCGTCTCGGTGACGGTGAGGACGAGGTCCGTGGCGGTCGCGCCCTCCTTGAGCGAGCCCCGGAGCCGGAAGCCGACGACCTGCGGGAGCAGCATCGAGAGCGGCTGGCCCAGCATCGCGGCCTCCGCCTCGATCCCGCCCACGCCCCAGCCCACTACGCCGAGGCCGTTGACCATCGGCGTGTGCGAGTCGGTGCCGACGAGGGTGTCGGGGAGGAGCGTGCCGTCGGCGCCCTCCAGCACCACGCCCGCCAGGTACTCCAGGTTCACCTGGTGGCAGATCCCCGTGCCGGGCGGGACCACGCGGAAGTTGCGGAACGCCTGCTGGCCCCAGCGGAGGAAGGCGTAGCGCTCCTCGTTCCGGGCGTACTCGAGCTCGACGTTGCGGCCGAAGGCGCCCGCGGTTCCGAAGTTGTCCACCTGCACCGAGTGGTCGATCACGAGATCGCCGCGGCTCAAGGGGTTGATCTTCTCGGGATCCCCGCCCATTCGCGTCACCGCCTCCCGCATCGCGGCGAGGTCCACCACGGCGGGGACGCCGGTGAAGTCCTGGAGGAGCACCCGCGCGGGATGGAAGGCGATCTCGGTCTCGGGCTTCGCCTTGGGATCCCACTCCAGCACCGCCTCGATCTGCCCGCGGGTGACCGTCCGGCCGTCCTCGTGGCGGAGGAGGTTCTCGAGGAGGATCCGTAGGGAGATGGGCAGGCGCGCGACCTTGTCCGCGGGCAGCGCCTTCAGCCGAAAGATGGTGTGCGTCTTGCCTCCGACCTGCAGCGTCCCCTTCGCTCCAAAGCTGTCGCGCATCCTTCTCCTCCTTCGAATGCCTCGGCTGCTCGCGCGCATCCCGGGCAGGCGGGCGGGCACCGGAGGGGCGTCCGCCGGGCGGCGGGAATCCTTGCACGGGAGGTGCGTTCTCGGGCGTCGAAGCACCGCGCCTTGCGCATGCGATAGTCGCATCCCCGACACGACCTTTCGGGTAGGATGCGCCCCGTTTCGGAGGATTTCGCCGTGATTGCCGACCTTCCCATCCCCTGGCCCCGTCCCCGCTACGTCTCCGCGGGCCCCGCGCGCGTCGCCTACCTCGCGCTCCTTCCGGAAGCGGGCGAGCTGGCGCAGAAGGGACATCCCCTCTTCGAGGGCTTCGAGATCACCGCCCGTTACCGCGGCGAGGACCCGGAGTGGTTCGACGGCTGGGTGAACCCCAAGGGGACCTTCGGCTCCCTGCTGCTGCGCACGCCGGGCATCGACATGGTCGCGCTGACGACCTGCAAGGCCGCCGTGGTGCTCTCCGGCGAGTTCGCCGAGCCGAAGGATCTCGGCTACATCCAGCGGGCGTTCCGGATCATGCAGCTCCTGGCGAAGGCCGGCGCCGTCGCCGTCTGCGACGTGGAGTCGATGGTCTGGTGGCCGCGCTCCGACATCGAGGAGCTCGGCGCCGATTGGGACTTCGACGTCTCCGACCACGTGCGCGTGGTCTTCGAGAGCGCGGAGCGGGAGCCGGGCGCCGGCCACCTCTGCCACACGCTGGGGATGGCGAAGTTCGGCAGGCCCGATCTGGCGATCGCAGGCCTCGAGCGCGAGCACGCCGAGGCGGCGGGCGAGATGCTCCTCAACCTTGCGACCGCCCTCGCGCAGGGCGATCAGTTCGAGACCGGCGACGTGGTGGAGCCCGACGGCTTCCCGCCTCTTCGCTGCGAAGAGCTCGGCGACGACACCGGCTCGCCGGACTCCACCTTCGGCAACCGCTCGCTCTGGCTCGTTCCAGAGGAGGCGTAGTCGCAGCGGCGGGGATTCGATGTGCCCCGCAGGCTGCGATAGACTCGGACGGCATGCCGCACACTCCGAATCCATGCGCCGTGAGGCGAAGGGGCCCGCTGCTGTTCGCTCTCGCGGCCCTGCTCCCAGCGGCGCTCTTGTCGATTTCCGCGCGGTCCGCCCTCGCGGAGGCACCGGCCTCCGATGCGGACGCGGCCCAGGTAGCGACGTCGTCGCCGGCCGATCCTACGCAGGCTGATCCGGCGCCGGCTGTTTCGGCGCCGGATGCGGAAGCTGCGCCCGACGCGGTCCCGCAGGAGCCGGGGGTTTCGCCATCTCCACCTACGGTCGGCGCGTCCCATGCCGCCGACCTGGCCAGCGCTCCCTCGGTCGAAGTGGAAGCCGCCGCCGCATTCTCTACCCCGCCGGCTACTCCGCCGGCGCAGCGCCCCCAGGTGGTCATCAAGACCATCCTCGGCCTGATCGCGCTCCTCGCCCTCGCCTACCTGGGCGGCCATCCCCGCATGCGGCGGCTGGAGGAGCGGCTCCGGATCTCGCAGGTCGTCACCGCGGGCTTTCCCTTCATCGCCCTGGGCGTCGTCGCCAACCTCCCCAGCGTCGGGATCCTCACCGACACGGTGCTGGCCGAGCTTTCCCCGATGCTCCGCTTCGGCCTCGGCTGGATCGGCTTCTCCGTGGGCTTCCGCTTCGAGGCCCGGCGCTTCGACGACCTCCCCAGGGGCACCGCCGGCGCCGTGGCCCTCGCCACCGCAACGCCCTTCGCAACGGTGGTCGCCGCAGCGAGCCTGTTGCTCCTCGTCGCGAGCGACTGGAGCGAGGCCACGTTCCGTGACCCCATCTTCCTCCGCGACGCCCTGATCCTGGGCACCGCCGGCGCGATGACGGCGCGGACGGCCGCGCGCTTCGCGGGCAGCGAGCGGTCGAGCGGCAGCCTCTTCCGGATCATCCAGATCGAGCAGCTCGCCGGCATCGTGGGCCTGGCCTTCATCACCGCCTACTTCCGCCCCCACGGCCAGGCTGTCGCCTGGGTGCTGCCCGGCACTGCCTGGCTCTTCATCACCATCGGCCTCGGCGCCTCGATCGGGATCCTCGCCTACATGATCCTCCGCAGGCCCGCCTCGGGCCCGGAGTCCGTGGTCCTCCTCCTCGGCAGCGTCGCGTTCGCCGCGGGCCTCGCGAGCGCCCTCCACCTCTCCCCGCTCGTGGTCTGCTTCGTGGCCGGCGTCTTCCTCGCCAACTTCCCCGGCGCGTACAAGGAGCGGCTGGGCCGGGCCCTCGAGGGCCTCGAGCGTTCGATCTACCTCCTCTTCCTCGTGATCGTCGGGGCGATCTGGAACCTCGACGACTGGCGCGGTTGGGTGCTCCTCGTGGTCTTCGTCGTGGCGCGCCTGTTGGGCAAGTGGCTCGGCGCACGCTTCACGGACCGTTACACCGACTACGACGTGCAGCTCGGGGACAACTGGGTGGCCACCCGCGCCCCGATGGGCCAGCTCTCCATCGCGATCGTGGTGAGCGCCCAGCTCCTCTTCCCGTACGGGACGATCCCCATCATCGACACCGCGGTGATCGGCGGCGCCATCGTCACCGAGATCCTCGTGCAGATCTTTACGCGCGGCGCGGCCAAGGCGGCCCCTGCCGCTCCTGCGCCGATTGAGCTCACGATCGCGGAGCCCGGCGCCATCGAGAGCGCGGCCGCACCGGGAGAGGTCGCCTGAAATGAGCCTCCTCCTGATCCTCCTCCTTGGCGGGCTGATGCAGGCGGCTCGCTCCTTCGCCATCGGGGGCCGGCCCATGGGCTCGGGGACCGCCCTCGCCTTCGGCTTCGTGCTCCTCACCGCCTTCTTCGCCGGCCGGATCTTCAAGCAGGTCCGGCTGCCGAAGCTCACCGGCTACATCGCCGCGGGCATCGTGATCGGGCCGTCGGTCCTCGGCCTGGTCACACCGACGATGGTCGAGCACCTCAAGATCGTGAACGGCGCGGCCATCGCGTTGATCGCCCTCACCGCAGGCAACGAGCTCGACTTTCGATCCTTCCGGCCCCTCTTGCGCTCGGTGAAGTGGATCACGCTGGTGGCGGTGGTCGGCACCTCCGCCCTCCTCTCGCTGGCGGTCTTCGCCGTCCGGGATCTCCTCCCCTTCATGGGGGAGATGTCCCTCGAACAAGCGATCGCGGTCTCCCTCGTGCTCGGCGTGACCATGGTGGCCCAGTCGCCCGCGGTGGTCGTCGCCCTCCGCGACGAGATGGAGGCCGACGGGCCGATGAGCCGCACGGTGCTCGGCGTGGTGGTCATCGCCGACCTCGTGGTCATCCTGCTCTTCGCCCTCGTCTCGTCGTTCGCCAAGTCGACCTTCGGCGCGGCGGGCGACGTCCTCGATACCATCGGCCAGCTCTCCTGGGAGATCCTGGGCTCGCTCGGGGCGGGGCTCCTCGTCGGCGTCCTGCTCGCGGTCTATTTGCGCAAGGTCGCCTCGGGCGCGGCGCTATTCGTGGTCACGGTCACCTTCGTCATGGCCGAGGTCGGCCAGCGGCTGCACTTCGATCCCCTGCTCGTCGCCCTGGCCGCCGGCGTTCTGATCCGCAACGTCACCAAGGCGGGCGACAGGCTGCACCACGAGATCGAGGCGTCTTCTCTACCGGTGTACGTGGTCTTCTTCGCGGTGGCGGGCGCCAACATCCACCTCGACGTGCTCGCCGTGGTGGGCATCCCCGCGGCGATCTTCGTCCTCGTCCGCGGCGCCGGCCTCCTGGCGGGTACACGGCTGGGCGCGAAGATCGCCGGGGCGCCGGACGAGGTGCAGCGCTATGCCGGCATGGGACTCCTGCCCCAGGCGGGCCTCGCACTGGCCCTCGCACTCCTCTTCGCCAAGACCTTCCCCGAGTTCGGCGACGACGCCGCGGCTCTCACCCTGGGTGTCGTCGCGTTGAACGAGATCATCGCGCCGGCGATCTATCGCCTCGCGCTGGTCCGAAGCGGCGAAGCGGGGACGCGGGCGCCCCCGGAGGAGCCGCAGGCGACGACGGCGGCCGAGCTCGCCCCGCCGATCGGCTGAGGAGGGCCGCGATCACGCGCTCCTCCCTCGTCCCTCGCGGAGTCGACGAAGGCGCGGGATGCGCCCCGCTTGCATCAATTCCTCGGCTTCACGGTGTTCGAGCATGTAGCGCTCGGACGGACGAGGGCGAGCGGCGCCATTCGCGCCGGATTGCCCGAGGCCATGAATCGGGACGGAACGTCATCGGTGACCACGCTACCCGCCGAGACGACCGCGCCCGCGCCGATGTGGACCCCGGGCTGAATCAGCGCGCCGTGGGCGATCCAGACGTCGTCTTCGATGACGACCGGGCCGGTGCGGGTCCCGTCTCGGTCGCAGATCCGGGACATCGAGGCGATCATCGCTCGCGCACCGATCTCCACCCGATCGTGCACCTCGATTAGCACCCCGTAGTTGACGACCGCGTCCTCCCCGACGGTCAGCGTACCTCCACGATGCACTCGAAGCTGCGTCGGGATCATGCCTCCGCGGAAGGTCACTCGCGCCCCGAGGCGGCAGACACCTTCGAGGGTGGCGTCAACGCGACCCTTCGCGCCGACCCTCGGGCCGAGGGTCGCTCCGCGAAACAGGGCGCGCGCCCGGAGGATCGCCGCGGCTCGCTCGAAGTAGTACCAGGGCTCGTCGACGAGCTTCCCGAGAGAGGTGACGACGAACCCTCGCTGGCTCACGGGATGCCCCCAACGGCCGCGCGGCGCGGCGGAGACCCCTCGAGCGCGACCCGAGCGGGGACGCGCCTTCCGACGACCACACCGTGCCCAAGACGAACGCCCTCCTCGAGGTGGGCGCCCGGGAGGACCACGCACCGCTCCCCGATCCGGACGCCGCGATCGATGCGCACGGGCACGGACCGCGGACGGGAACACCGATCGCCGTTCGGGATGTGGAAGTGGTTGTCGATCACCTTCGACCAGGAACCGATCTCGACGCCGTCCCCGATCTCGACGAACTCGGTCGCCTCGATCGAGGTGCCTCCGTTGATCCGGACGTCGTCCCCGATCAAGAGCCTCGCGCCGCGGCTGACGTGGAGCTCGATCGGCCCGATGGATCCGTCGAGGAACACGCGGTCGCCGAGGTGGATTCGTCCGCCTCCGTAGACCTCGATCTGGCCGATCACCCTCAAAGCGCGTCCTGCTCTCGCAGCTCGCGCGATCCGCAATCGGCTCCGAAGGCCCTGGAGTTGAACGGAGATCCAAGACATCCGCTCAGCCCTCGTCCGGTGCTCTGGCAGGTCGTTCGGTTCCATTCGTCCCCCCCATGAGCGGATGGTAGCGGGACCGAATCGAGCGACAAGGGCACAGGGGCGTCGGCTGTCTACGAGCCGACGCCCTGTCGTGGCCGGGTGTCGAGGGCCGCCGATCAGCGACGCGGCGGGCGGCGCCGGGCCTTCTCGACCTTGAGCTCCTTCTCGCCCCGCGCCTTTCCGTTGGCCGCGAGGAAGGCCTCGGCCGCGTCGGTCGGCACGAAGACGAAGGAGTGGGCGGGGCGGACCTCGACCCGCTCGATCGCCGCCGCGTCTGCGCCGGCTGCCTCCGCGAGCGCGGCCTTCACGCCCTCCGCGTCGAGGCCGTCGTCCTCGCCCAGGGACACCCAGAGCTTCGCCGAACGGGGCGCACGCGCCTCCTTGCCGAGCTCGTCCATCGGAGGCGTGTCGGGCGTCTCGACGCCGGGCGCCGGGGCCACGTGCACGGCAGGCTCGAGCGACGAGAGCTCGCCTTCGGCCTTCTTCTCGCCGCGGCGGGGGCGCCGGCCCTCGGCCTCCTTCGGTTTGCGGCGCCCTTCGGCCCGCTCACTGCCCCTGCCCTTTCCCTCTGCGCCGCGCGAAGGCTTCGCGCGCGGCGGCGGCGCTGCCTCCACCTCGCCCTCGGCCTTTTGCTGCAGAGCGATCTTCTCCATGCGGCGGTGGGTGAAAAACTGCTTGAGCGCGTAGGCGATGAGGAATTCGCCGTCCGTCCGCTTCTTCAGCTCCTGCGCCAGCGGGATGAAGGCCTCGAAGGCCGACGATCCCATCCCCTCCCGGAGCTCCACCACGTGCCGCTCGGTCCAGAGCTTGCGCGCCTCCTCCGCGGAGGGGAGGGTCCGCTTCTCGAACTCGATGGTGTACTGCCGCTCGAGCGTCGCCTGGATCATGTAGTCGCGGCCGCCCACCAGCGAGATCGCGGTGCCGGTCTTTCCGATCCGGCCGGTGCGGCCCACCCGGTGGAGGTAGACGGCGGGGTCCTCGGGGAGCGAGTAGTTGATCACGTGGGTGAGGTCGGAGATGTCGATCCCGCGGGCCGCGATGTCGGTCGCCACCAGGTAGCGCACCTCGCCCCGCTTCACCTTCGCCATCACCCGCTCGCGCTCCTTCTGCGCGAGCTCGCCGGAGAGCATCTCGGCATCGTAGCCGTTGCGGTTCAGCACCGCCGCCACCAGCGCCGTGTCGTCCCGGGTGTTCGCGAAGATGATCGCGTTCTCCGGGTTCTCCAGCTCGAGGAGGTAGAGGAGGTTCCGGGGCTTCGGATAGTCCTCCACCATCTTGTAGGCGACGTGGGTGATCCCCTCCACGGTGTAGACGTCGCCGGAGAGCAGCAGCGTCTCCGGGGAGCGCAGGTACTTGCGGATCATCCGCTCGATCTCGGGCGGCACCGTCGCGGAGAAGAGCAGGGTCTGGCGGGTCTTGGGCAGGCAGTCGAGGATCCGGGTCACCTCCTCGAAGAAGCCCATCGAGAGCATCTCGTCGGCCTCGTCGAGGACGCCGAAAATAGCCTGCGAGAGGTCGAGGGTGCCGCGGCGGATGTGGTCGTAGACCCGCCCCGGCGTGCCCACGATGATCTCCGCCCCCTCCTGCAGCGCCGTGATCTGGGCGCCCATCGAGGCGCCGCCGTAGATCGCGGCCACGCGCAGGTCCTTGTACTTCGCCAGCTCGGTGGCCTCCTGGGCCACCTGGATCGCCAGCTCGCGGGTGGGGCAGAGCACCAGGGCCTGGGCCTTACGGCTCCCCTCGGGGATCTTCTCGATCACGGGGATCGAGAACGCGGCCGTCTTCCCGGTCCCGGTCTTGGAGCGGACGATCAGGTCGCCGCCCGCGAGCACCTTCGGGATGGCCTGGGCCTGAACGGGGGTTGGATGGGTATAGCCGTGCTCCGCGATCGCGCGCTGAAGCTCGGGCGAGAGGGGGAGCTCGGTGTAGGGGATCCCGGCGACGTAGTCGCTCGGGCTTTCGCCAGCCGGCATCGCCGGCGTCTCCGGCGTCTCGGCCGGCAGGTTCTTTTCGTCCATGTTGTGCAAGGCCCCTTCGATGGGGTGAAGGCGCCCTGCGCTACGAGAACGAGATTGTCCAGGATCCATCGGGAGGCGGGCGCTTGATCGGATGGCGCCACGCCTATATCAGAGTCGACTTTCGGCGTGCAACGCCAGGGACGCCCGCTTGAGCCCCTCCAAGAAGATCTCCAAAGCGAAGGAATCGCCCAGGGCCCGCGGCCGCCGTCGCCCGGACGCCGAGCCGGAGGAGGACGCCGAGCTCGTCGAGGCGGAGGAGAGCCAGGAGCTCGAGCCGTCCTCGATCCTCGAGATCGCAGGAGAGGAGAGCGACGCCGAGGTGGTGGGCGAGGAGAACCCCGCCCTCCGGGCGCGCCACCCGGCGCTCGCCGAGCTGGACGAGGAGGACGGGGCCGAGGAGGAGTCCTCCGTCGCCCTCTCGCGCACCGACCCCCTCGCCCGCTACATGCAGGAGGTCAACCGGCATCCCCTCCTTTCCCGCGAGGAGGAGCACGAGCTCGCGGTCCGCTACACCAAGACCGGCGAGGTCGACGCGGCCTACCGCCTGGTGGCCTCGAACCTGCGGCTGGTCGTGAAGATCGCCTACGAGTACCGGCGCGCCGCCTTCAACGTCCTCGACCTGATCCAGGAGGGGAACGTCGGCCTCCTTCACGCGGTGAAGAAGTACGACCCCTACCGCGGCGTGAAGCTCTCCTCCTACGCCGCGTGGTGGATCCGCGCCTACATCCTCCGCTTCGTGATGGACAACTGGCGGATGGTGAAGCTCGGCACCACCCAGGCCCAGCGGAAGCTCTTCTTCAACCTGCGCAAGGAGCAGCGCCGCCTCGCGGCGGAGGGGTTCGAGGTCGGCCCCAAGCTCCTCGCGGAGCGCCTCGGCGTCACCGAGCGCGAGGTCGAGGACATGGACCGCCGCCTCTCCGGCGACGAGGCCTCCCTCCACGCGCCGATGAACGACGACGGCGACGCCACCCTCGGCGACCGCCTCGCCCTCCCCGCCCGCGCCGCAGACGAGACCCTCGCCCACGAGGAGCTCAAGAACCTGCTCCGTGCCGAGCTCGAGGAGCTGGCGAAGGACGTCGACGAGCGCGAGCTCTTCATCCTCGAGAACCGGATGCGATCCGACGAGCCGCTCACCCTGCAGGAGATCGGCGAGCGCTTCGGCATCAGCCGCGAGCGCGCCCGTCAGATCGAGGCCAAGCTCGTCGCCCGCCTGCGCGAGCGGCTCATGGAGAAGGTCCCCGACCTCGCGGTGCTCTCGCTGGGCGGCGATTGAGCGGGCCTCGCCCAGAGCCAGAACCCTGCTATGTGGGGTCGGTTGGGATCGCGTGGGGCCGGGCTCGGCCTTGTTGCTCTCGCCAGCCTTGGCCTGGCCCCTCTACCGGCCCGGCAGACCGGAATTTAGAGCGGCCCTCCAGCTTGGCGATCCTCGAGTGATTACTCCGGCCATCGAAATTCCCAGGGATAGTCACCACCGCCTTCTCGCCGCGTCGCCATCGAGAATGTTCGACGTCTTCCGTTCAGACGATTCGGCGGTAGAGGACGCCCCGGGCGAGGTCCATTGCGCCTTGCATGACGCCACTGCCAAAGAAAGCAAGGACAACCGCGATCAGCCGATCGATGACTTACGGGTGTAAACCGCCAAATGAGCGTCGAAGGCTCGCTTGTAGGCGGGCCGCGCCTCGCCGCGGGCAACATAGGCGGCCAAGTTTGGATATTCGTTCAGGAGGCCCGACGGCTTCAACCTGAGCAGCACCGACACCATCATCAAGTCGCCAGCGCTGAACGCACCATCGATCCAATCGGCATCGCCCAGACGAACGGAGAGTTGGCCGAGCCGACCGCGAACGCGCTCTTCGACCAGAGGCAGGCGCGCCGCATACCAGGGCTTATCGCCCTCCTGAAGCCTGGCGGTTCCGAGTTCAAGAATCGGTGGCTCCACCGTGTTGAGCGCTGCAAACATCCATGTGATCGCGCGCGCCCGAGCATTGGCATCCTCCGGCAATAAGCCCGCATGTCGCGCGGCGATGTGAAACACGATCGCCCCTGTCTCGAACAGTGCGAGATCCCCTTCCTCATAGGTCGGAATTTGCCCGAAAGGATGAAGCGCCAGATGCGCGGCTTCCTTCATTGCGCGAAACGAAACAAGGCGAACCTGGTAGGGCTGGCCCACTTCCTCAAGCGCCCAGCGAACGCGCGTATCACGCGCCAATCCCTTTCCGCCATCGGGTGAGCGTTCAAAGGCGGTAATGGTGATGGTCATCGAGAGTCCCCTTCCCTGGCGACCATGATCGACTGCGGACGCAGACTTTTGCAACCAGGGCAAAGAGGTTGCCATGGAACTTCGCAACTCCTCAAGCAGAGACTTGGGTGACACTTCAGTCCAAGGACATGGGTGACACCTTCTTTGCTGTGCCCCACGCTCGATGTCGGGGGTACGAGGTACAATCAGTGCTGAATCAATCTCGGGGGACTCGATGCGAAGGAGAGCGTCAAACGTCCAGGGGGAGCTGCCGTTCCGCAAGCGGAGCGGCGGCCGACGCGACGGTGCGGGCCGAAAGGCAAAGGGGCCTCGACCCGGTGTCTCCCATGCGCCACGGCCAAAGTTGGCGCCACGGCATCCGGTCCACGTGACTCTGCGGATGCGCGACGAGGTCTGGAACCTTCGGACGCAGCGCTGCTACCGCATCCTCGAGAAGGCGCTGTTTGCTGGCTCGGACCGCCTGGGCATGCGGCTCACCCACTATTCGGTCCAGGGAAACCACCTGCACCTCGTCGTCGAGGCGCAGGATGGCCAGGCGCTCTCACGGGGCGTGCAGGGACTCTGCGTCCGCATGGCGCGCGGCCTCAACAGCCTGATGAAGCGCCAGGGCAAGGTGTTCGCCGATCGCATCCATTCGCACGAGCTGCGCACGCCTCGCGAGGTCCGGAACGCCGTCGCCTACGTGCTCGGCAACGCCCGCGTCCACGCGCTCCGGCAGGGCCGTCCGGCTCCGGCGTCCGCTGACCCGTATGCGGCAGGCCCCGGAGATCCGTCCGTCGCCCTCCCACGCACGTGGTTGCTCCGAGTCGGGTGGCAGAACGCTCGCAGCGTCGCACCCGCCTGACTTCGCTCTACGCTTCACGCTCTTCTCGGAACTCGCGGCGGATGGTCGCCCCGATCTCGGTGAGGCGCGCAGACGGGACGGCGAGCGACTCCAGCCTCGCGAGCAGCGTCTCCTCCCTCACCATCCCGTGCCGGATGGCCTCCCGGGCGAAGGCCCGATCTTTTTCGCGGCCGGCGGCGTACTTCGCGAGCAGCAGGTCGTGGATCTCCAGCGCCCATCCGGTGGCGCCCCGGGTGCCAGGCCCATGGATCGCGATAAGCCGGTCGCGCCAGCCGTTGGGGAGGATTGCGGTCTCCTCCCCAACGCCCTGGGCGTAGTAGCCGAAGGTCGTATGGAACGGCGATCCTTCGCCGATGGAGCCGTCGATCAGATCCCAACGCTGCGGGTGGTGGAGCGGAAACAGATCGGCCTCCATGGAAACCCGTAGTGCAGCGGGCGCGTCGGGGAACTGACCGAGGATCGACTGGCTCCCGATCACCACGATTCCGTCGTCGTCAGCGATGGTCGACGCGGCTCGGATCAAATGCTCGAGCTGTTCTCGGGTCATGGTCGATCGGACCCCGCGCCGTCGGACGATTCACGCTCGTACCGCTCACGCACCTCCGCCCAGAGCTTCCACCGCTCACGCGGATCGAGGAAACCAGAAAAAGGGGTCGACTGCCGGAGCTCGGTGGCCCGCTCGCCCTCGTCAATCAGGATGGCCGCAAGCTCGGCCGGGGGGAAATCGACGAGCCGGCGCCACTCCCTCGCGTAGACGGCGGCACGCCCACCCTCCGCGATCCATGCGTCGAGCCGCTCCCGCACCGCGTCGAGCCGATCGGGATCCCGGAGAATCCGCTCGGCGACGATTCGGTGGAAGGCGAGGCTTCGCGCCTCCGCCAGCTGGTGCAACGACATGGAATTCTCCGGCCCCGCGTCCGGCGCGAGGCGCCGTTCGAGCATATCGCCTCGACGACGCCTCGACGAGCGCATCGCATCTAGACGGCGGCGTCGCCTCTGCCCCGTCGACGGAAGGACACCCTGCCCTCCGACTTCCGTCCGCGAGAACCGCAGAGAGGCGCGTTCTAACGGATCCGAACCGCGATCGGCTGCTCGCGTAGAACCCATTCGGCGAGCGTGTCGATGTCGGCGTCGCGGCCCAGGGCGATGCAGCCCAGGGTCCAATCGATCCACAAGTTGCTCGACCCGAGCCAAGCGAAGGGGCGCGACGGACCGTGGATTCCGACATCGCTCCCGGTGAGACCTTCCCGCGCCTGCCGCTCGGTGGGATAGCCGATGGGGATGAAGGTGCGGAACTTCCGCGACGGCCTTGGCAGTCCCAAGGGATAGTCGCCGAGGGGCGTCTTTCGATCGCCCTCGGCGGTCTTGCCGGTTCCGCCGCGGCCGATGGCAACGGCGTACACCAACTCGGCCCTTCCATCCTTGCACGCAGCGAGCTCGTGCGCCCCGGTCGACACGACGATCGACGTCTCGCCGGGCGGGCACGCGACGGACGGCGGCGCTTCCGCAGTACAACCTACGAACGTGGCGGCAGCCGCCCCGACCAGGCGCCGCGCTTTCCTCCCCAAGGTCATCTCCCCGCCCGACGGCCACTGTCCACGACGCACCCCTTCCCCGTCGCCCACGGTCTGATTCGACCGGGTACTGGCGATGCCTCAGAGAGGCCGCTCCAGCTTATCGGATCGTCCGGAACTCCATCCCCACCGAGTTCAGCGCCGGCGCGCGTCGCGGATCCGGCGGGCGGCCTCGCGCAGACGCTCGTCGGGCACCGTTAGTGAGATGCGGAAGTAGCCCTCGCCCTCTGCGCCGTAGCCATTGCCGGGCGTGACGAGGACGCCGGTCTCCTCGAGCAGCCTCCCGCAGAAGGCGGCGGACGACTCGCCTCCGGGTACAGGGCACCAGAGGTAGACGCTCCCGCGGGTCCGGGGCGCGTCGACGCCGGCGGCGCGCAGCGCCTCGACCATCACGTCGCGCCGGCGGGCGTAGAGCTCGTTCTGCTCGTGCAGCACCTGCGGGGGCGTGCCGAGAAGGGCCTCAGCTGCGGCCATCTGCACGGCGGTGAAGGGGCCGGAGTCAGTGTTCGTCTTGATGACCCCTAATGCACGGATCGCCGCGGCGGATCCGGCGGCGAAGGCGATCCGCCACCCCGTCATGTTGTAGGTCTTCGACAGGGAGTGGATCTCGATCGCCACGTCCTTCGCGCCGGGCACCTCGAGGACGCTGGGCGCCTTGAAACCGTCGAAGGTGATCTCCGTGTACGCGGCGTCGTGGCAGAGGAGCACGTCCTTGCGCCGGCACCAGTCGACCGCGCGCTCGAAGAAGGCGAGGTCCGCCACCGCGGCGGTCGGGTTGTTCGGGTAGTTCAGGTAGAGGATCGTGGCCCGCCTCGCCACACCCGCCGGGATCGCCTCGAGATCGGGCAGGAAACCGCTCTCGGCGCGGAGCGGCAGCGAATACGGCTCGCCGCCGCAGAAGAGCGTGTGGGCTCGCACCACCGGATAGGCGGGATCCGGGATCAGCGCGACGTCGCCCCGATCCACGAAGGCCCAGATCAGATGCGCGATGGCCTCCTTGGAGCCGATGGCCGCCATGATCTCGCGATCGGGATCACAGTCGACGCCGAACCGCGACGAGAGGTACGTGGCGCAGGCCTCGCGGAACGATCGGGCGCCCTCGTAGGCCGGATAGGCGTGGTGCTCTGGACGGACCACCTCCTGCCGCATGCGCTCGACGATCCCGGGGAAGGTCGGACGATCCGGATCGCCGATCCCGAGGTTGATGACGTCGACACCGCGTGCGGCGACCTGGGCCCGGCGCTTGTCGAGCTCCGCGAAGAGGTAGGGGGGGATGCTGGCGATGCGGTCGGCGATCTTCACGCTGGCTCCTGTCAAAGTGGGGTGCCGGCTCCGGCACGACCCTTTCGACGATGCCGGAGCGAGCGAGCCCGGCTGCTATTTCGGGTCGAAAAAGACGCCCCGGAAGACCTCCACGGTCGGTCCGGTCATGAGCACGTGATCCGACCACTCGATCTCGAGTGGCCCCCCCGGAAGGTGAACGACCACCGAGCGCTCTGCCCGCCCCGTGAGCGCGGCTGCGACGGCGGCTGCACAAGCGCCGGTGCCGCAGGCCAGGGTCTCCCCGCTCCCCCGCTCCCAGACGCGCATGTGGAGCTCTCGCGGCCCGCGCGCGGCGACGAAGGAGACGTTCACGCGGCGCGGAAACGTCGGATCGATCTCGATGGCCGGCCCCAGGGTGGTCACGGGCGCCGTGGCCACGTCGTCCACGAAGAGGATGCAGTGGGGGTTGCCCATGGACACGCAGGTCACCTGTACCTCCGCGCCGCCGAGAGACAGCGTCTCGTCGATGCAGGGAGCGTCGGGTGCGCCTGCCATCGGCAGGGATCCGCGCTCGAAGCGGGGCCTCCCCATGTCCACCCGCACGCGCGCGACGCGGCCGTCCTCCACGAGGACCTCGGGGCGTAGCACGCCTGCCTTCGTCTCGACGTCGAAGGCGTGGTCGCCGACATAGCCGCGCTCGAACACGTACTTGGCGAAGCCGCGCAGCCCATTGCCGCACATCTCGCCCTCGCTGCCGTCCGCGTTCCACATGCGCATGCGGAGCGAGGCCCGCTCGCCCGGCAGCACGGCGATGAGCCCGTCGCTGCCGACGCCGAAGTGCCGGTCGGAGACGCGTCGCGCGAGGTCGGAGGGGTCCGGCGGAAGGGGCCGATCGAGGCAATCGATGAAGACGTAGTCGTTTCCGAGGCCCTGGAGCTTCACGAACTCGAACGTCGATCGGTTCATCGAGCGGCGTTCCTACAACGAGGCCGCCGCGATCGACAACTGGTTTCGATGGGCCTCATGTATCCATTTCCGCCGGGAGGCCCACGACGGCGAGCTTGCCCGCGTCGGCCATCTCGACCACCTCGCCCTCGTCGAGCATCACCGTCTTGCCGGACTCGAAGGCCACGGCGGCGGCGCCGATCTCGAGGCAGGTGCGGATCGTTTCCGGGCCGATGCACGGCGCGTCGAAGCGCGTGTCCTGGGAGGGCATCGCTACCTTCACCACGACGACGCCCTTCCCCGCCAGCTCGCCTGCGCGGCGGATGCAGCGATCGGTCCCCTCCATCGCCTCGATGGCCACGAGCATCCCGCTCTTCACGCAGACGGTCTGTCCCGCCTCCGCAGCGCCCAACGACTTCGCGATCCGGTAGCCGAGCCGGAAGTCGGCCTCCATCGCGGCGTCGGGCCGCCTTCGCCCGTAGACGCCGGGGCGGGAGAGGAGCGCCGGACACGCGACGAGCGGATCCACGATCTCGATGCCCTCGTCCTCGAACGCCGAAGCGATCGCGCGAAGGAGCTGATCGGTCTCCAGGCTTCGGACCTTCGGCAGCAGCTTGAGCGCGTGGAGATCAGGGCGAAGGCCGTCGAAGAGCCGCGCCTTCTTCACGCCTCCCGCCATCGCCGCGCGACCCACACCCCGGGTGTGAAATGCCTTCACCATCTTGCCGAGCTGCCCGACCTTCACCCAGGTGACGTCGTCGCAATGGCGCTCGATCGACGGGTCGGTCTCGCCGTCGAGCGCGACCGCTACCACGCGGAGGCCGGAGCGGCGCGCGCTCTCTGCGACGCGCAGCGGAAAGATTCCCGAGCCGGCGATGATTCCGAGGGAGCGGTCGTCCGCTCCGACCCCGAAAGGCGTACTTCCCATGGGAGCCTCGCGATCCACCGGCGCCGCGGGGAGCGCGGAAGCGCCAGGGTCGGGACATGGGTTTATTGCAGGGCCGGCTCGATGTCGAGGTCTCCGAGCGTGTGAAGAATTCGGTCCCGCAGAAGCGGGCCCGATTCTTCAGCTCGCGCTTCGCGCGAGAGCGCTCCTTTTCGTCTGCTCGCCTCCGGCTCGCGAACCGCGCCCGAGAACTTTTTTTGCAAGCGCCCTTTTCATCGGCCCGGACCCCTGTTACTAGGCGCGTTCCGGAGGACGTAAAATGCCCCGCCGGAACGACATCCACACCATTCTCGTCGTCGGATCCGGTCCAATCGTCATCGGCCAGGCTTGCGAGTTCGATTACTCGGGCACGCAGGCTTGCAAGGCGCTCAGAGAGGACGGCTTTCGCGTCGTCCTCCTCAACTCGAATCCGGCAACGATCATGACGGATCCGGGGACGGCTGACGCCACCTACGTGGAGCCGATCACGGTCGAGACCGCCGAACGCATTCTCGAGCTCGAGCGCCCAGACGCGCTGCTCCCCACCATGGGCGGCCAGACGGCGCTCAACCTTGCCAAGGCCCTCGCCGAGCAAGGCATCCTGGAGAAATACGGCTGCAAGCTCATCGGCGCGTCGCTCGACGCGATCCAGATGGCCGAGGATCGCGAGCTCTTCGGCCAGGCCATGGAGCGCATCGGCCTCGCGGTCCCGCGGAACGGCGTGGCCCGCACGATGGAGGAGGCCCGCGCCATCGTGGAGCGCACGGGCTTCCCCGCGATCCTGCGGCCCTCGTACACCCTGGGCGGCACTGGCGGCTCGATCGCCTACAACAAGGTCGAGCTCGAGGCGAAGGCGAAGGCCGCCATCGAGGCCTCGCCGGTCGGCAGCGTCCTCATCGACGAGAGCGTGCTCGGCTGGAAGGAGTACGAGCTCGAGGTGATGCGCGATCGCAACGACAACGTCGTGATCGTCTGCTCCATCGAGAACTTCGACCCGATGGGCGTGCACACGGGCGACTCGATCACCGTCGCGCCGGCGCAGACCCTCACCGACAAGGAGCTCGAGCGGTTGCGGAACGCCTCCCTCGCGATCATCCGCGAAATCGGCGTGGAGAGCGGCGGCTGCAACATCCAGTTCGGCGTCGATCCGAAGACCGGCCGCGTGGTGGTCATCGAGATGAACCCGCGGGTGTCGCGCTCGTCCGCCCTGGCGTCCAAGGCCACGGGCTACCCGATCGCGAAGATCTCCGCGCGACTCGCCGTGGGCTACACCCTGGACGAGCTCGCAAACGACATCACCCGCGAGACCCGGGCCGCCTTCGAGCCCAGCATCGACTACGTGGTCACCAAGATGCCGCGCTTCGCGTTCGAGAAGTTCCCGGACGCGGACGCCCGCCTCAACACGCAGATGAAGAGCGTGGGCGAGGCGATGGCGATGGGCCGCACCTTCCAGGAGTCGCTGCAGAAGGTGCTGCGCTCGATGGAGACCGGCACCTACGGCCTCGAGTCCCCGCTGGGCAAGCGGCCCGGTGATCGCTACGACGCCGACGAGCTCGACGCGATTCGCAGCAAGGCCCGCGTCGCGACGCCGGGCCGGCTCCACTGGGTGGCGGAGGCCCTCAGGGCCGGAATCCCCGTGCAGGACCTCTACGAGCTCACCGCGATCGATCCCTGGTTCCTCGGCGAGCTCCTCTCCATCCTGGAAGACGAAGCGGAGGTCGCCGCGAGCGGCCTCGGCGACGCGGAGCGCTTGCAGGAGCTCAAGTCCCGCGGCTTCTCCGACAAGCGCCTGGCCTGGCTGACGCGCTCCACCGAGGCGGAGGTCCGCGCGACGCGCGCTCGCCTCGACGTCCACCCGGTGTTCAAGAGGGTCGACACCTGCGCCGCTGAGTTCGAGGCGCACACGCCCTACCTCTACTCGACCTATGAGGACGAGTGCGAGGCGCGGCCGACCCGGGAGCGGAAGGTGCTCATCCTGGGAGGCGGCCCGAACCGGATCGGCCAGGGGATCGAGTTCGACTACTGCTGCGTCCATGCCTGCTTCGCGCTGAAAGAGGCGGGCATCGAGACCATCATGGTCAACTGCAACCCGGAGACGGTGTCCACGGACTACGAGACGGCGGATCGGCTCTACTTCGAGCCGCTCACCCTCGAGGACGTCCTCGAGATCGTCCGGGTCGAGCGGCCGATGGGCGCCATCATCCAGTTCGGCGGACAGACGCCCCTGAAGCTCGCCGCCGCCCTCGAGGCGGAGGGCGTGACAATCCTGGGCACCAGCCCTGACGCGATCGGCAGGGCCGAGGATCGCGAGCGCTTCGGCGCGGTGGTCGAGAAGCTCGGGCTGCTCCAGCCCGAGGGAGGCTCCGCCCGCTCCGCCGAGGAGGCCATCGCGGTGGCCTCCCGGGTCGGCTACCCGGTGATGGTGCGCCCCTCCTTCGTGCTGGGCGGACGCGCCATGGAGATCTGCCTGGACGAGGCCCAGCTCCGCGCGTACCTGGCCGGCGCCATCGAGGCCTCGGAGGAGCGGCCGGTCCTCGTCGACCGCTACCTGCGCGACGCCACCGAGGTCGACATCGACGTCCTCTGCGACGGTGACCGCTGCGTGGTCGGCGGGGTGATGGAGCACATCGAGGAGGCCGGTGTCCACTCCGGTGACTCCGCGTGCTCGCTCCCGCCCTTCTCTCTCCCGGCGGAGGTCGTGCGGCGGATCGAGGAACAGTCGCTCCGGGTCGCCCGGGAGCTCGGCGTCGTCGGCCTGATGAACGCGCAGTTCGCGGTGCAGGGCGACGCCGTCTACGTGCTCGAGGTGAACCCTCGCGCCTCCCGTACGGTGCCGTTCGTGGCGAAGGCCACGGGCGTGCCGCTGGCGAAGCTGGCGGCCCTCGCGCAGGTCGGAATCCGGCTCCCCGCGGAGCTCCCCGATCGGCCGAGCCTCGCCCACTTCGCGGTGAAGGAGTCGGTCTTCCCCTTCCCGAAGTTCCCAGCGGTCGATCCCGTGCTGGGGCCGGAAATGAAGAGCACCGGCGAGGTGATGGGCATCGACACCGACTTCGCCCGCGCGTTCTGGAAGAGCCAGGTCGCGGCGGGCAACGCCCTTCCCCGCGGCGGACGCTGCTTCGTCTCGGTCTGCGACAAGGACAAGCCGGCCGCCGCCGCTCTCGCCGAGCGGCTCGTGGCCCTGGGCTTCCAGCTCGTCGCCACCAAGGGAACCGCCGGCTTCCTCGCCTCCAGGGGGATCCGGGCGTCGACGGTGCACAAGATCGCCGAGGGCCGGCCTCACGTCGTGGACAAGATCCTCGACGGCGAGATCCAGCTCGTGATCAACACCACTGCCGGCAAGAAGGAGCTCGCGGACAGCTTCCCCATCCGCCGCGAGACGCTGAACCGGCAGATCCCCTACTACACGACCATGTCGGGGGCGAAGGCGGCCATCGCCGCGATGGAGGAGCTGCGCCACGGCGAGCCCGCGGTGCGGCCGCTCCAGTGGTACCACTCGACCAGAAGGGAGAACGCGTGAGAACCCAGCGAAAGGCGCATCTCGCGCTCGCAGACGGCACGGTCTTCACGGGCCTGGCCTTCGGCGCCGAGGCGGAGACCGTGGGTGAGGTGGTCTTCAACACCTCGCTCACCGGCTACCAGGAGACCCTCACCGATCCCTCGTACGTAGGCCAGATCGTCACGTTCACCGTGCCGGAGCTCGGCAACGTCGGTGTGAACCACGTTGACCAGGAGTCCGAGAAGCCCCACGCCATCGGCGTCATCGCGCGCCACGTGGCGAGGATCCCGTCCAACTACCGGGCCACGGGCTCGCTCCCCGACTGGATGGAGAGGCACGGCCTCCCGGGCATCGAGGGGATCGACACCCGCAAGCTCGTGCGCCACCTGCGCGACCACGGCGCGCAGGCGGGGGTCCTCTCGACCCTCGCGGACGCCGAGCCCGCCGCCCTGGTGGAGAAGGCGCGAGCAGCCGCGGACATGAGCGGGCTCGACCTGGTCACGGGCATCACCACCCGCGCGGCCTACGAGTTCAACCGGCCCATGGGTGAGCCCCTCGACGGCGAGGCCGTGGCGCCCGCCGCACGCTTCCACGTGGTGGCCTACGACTACGGCCTCAAGGCCGCGATGCTCCAGCTCCTCGTAGACCGGGGCTGCCGGATCACCGTGGTCCCCGCCCACACGCCGGCGGAGGAGGTGCTTGGGCTGCGGCCCAACGGCGTCTTCCTCACCAACGGCCCTGGCGATCCGGCGGCAGTCACCTACGCAGCCCCCATCGTCCGCGGGCTCCTCGGCAAGGTGCCCCTCTTCGGCATCTGCCTGGGCCACCAGATCCTCGCGCTCGCCATCGGAGCCCGCACCTTCAAGCTCCGCTTCGGCCACCGCGGCGCGAACCACCCGGTCCTCGATCGCCGCACGGGCAAGGTGGCGATCACGTCGCAGAACCACGGCTTCGCCGTCGACGCCGCGTCGCTGGAGGGGACCGGCGCCGAGGTGACCCACGTCTCGCTGAACGACGGGACGGTCGAGGGGATCGCGATCCCGCACCTCTCGGCCTTCAGCGTCCAGCACCACCCCGAGGCGTCGCCCGGGCCCCACGACGCGCGGGAGCTCTTCGACCGCTTCCTCCGCGAGATGGAAGCGCGCAGGGCTTAGCGGTCGGCTGAAATGCGGCGAGCGGCATGCCCGCTCGCCGTCCGCTCCGGCGACGCCTAGAAGTACCCCCACCTGCGGCGGAGGACCCACTCGCTGCCGAGGCAGACAGCGAGGATCGCCAGCGGCCAGAACCGGTCCCAGATGGGCCGGTCCTGCGCGCGGCCGATCTCCACCACGTCGGGAGGGGCCAGGGCGAGGTCGGGGAGCTCACGGGCGGAGGACTCGATGAAGCCGCCGCCGGTCGCCTCGGCGATGGCGCGCAGGAGCGCGGGCCGTGGCCTCACCTCGGAGCGCTCGACGGAGGTGGCGCGAACGGCGACCACGTCCTCACCGCTGCCGAGGGGTGCGCCGCCGAGGGACGCCCGCGCCAGCAGCTTGTAGGCGCCCGGTCCTGGCGATGCGACCTCGAAGCGCGCGGTTCCGTCGGTTCCCGACGCCAGGTGCTCCTGGTGCACGAGCCTGCCACTCTCCGCGTCGACGACCGAGACATCGACCTCCGCGTCGGCGGCGGGTCCGTAGTCCGAGCGGCGGACCGTGATGGTGGCGACGACGGGCTGCCCCGGCTCGACGGAGCGCTGCGCCGCCTGGACCTGCACCGGCGTCAGCTCGGGATCGCGCACGAGCCAGCGGATCGCGTTGGACCAGAGGCGCTCGTACGCCCGCGAGGTGCCGCCGCCCTCCCCCGACGCCACCAGCGACCAGAACCACGACGAATCGGTGGTGAGCGCCATCACACGGCCCTTCCCCACCTCGCTCACGACGAGCACCGGCGCGTTCTCGTTGCCCACGGGGAGGTGCGGATGATCGAGGAGGACCCTCGCCCCCGGCTTGGCGCGGGTGACGTTGATCCCGGGGAGCTGCGGGAGCTTCTCCCAGGCGCTCTGGTTCGCTTCGGCGCCTGCGGCGAGCCGCGTGATCGGGTGGCGCAGGCCCGCCTCGGTGAGCCGCGGCGGGAAGAGCGCCTCGACCGGCGCGGTCCCGGCGGGCTCCACCGGGAGGATGTCGCCGAGGGGGCTCTGGTCGTAGCCGCCCTCGCCGAACGAATTCTCACCACCGATCATCACGAAAGCGCCGCCTTCTTCCACGTAACGCCGGATGTTCGGCAGGTACGCGTCCATCCGGTACGGGCGGTACGCGAAGTTCTGGAAGATCACCAGGTCGAAGCTCTTGAGCTGGCGGTCGAAGATCTCCTGGACCGGGAACGGGATCAGCGAGAGCTCCGCCTCGCCCGCCTTGGGCTGATCCTGCGCGGTCCGGAGGATGAAGAAGGAGATCAGATCGACGTTCGGATCGTTCTTGAGCAGCGTGCGTAGGAAGCGCTGGTCCCAGGACGGCCGACCCACAACCAGGAGCGCACGGACGCGATCGCGGATCACCTTGAGCACGAAGCTCCGGGCGTTGTTCGACTCGACCGCCTCGCCCTCGAAGACCGGCGCGGAGACAGTGAAGACGAACTCGCCGATCTCCTCGGGCACGAAGGAGAGCTTCACCGAGTACCGCGTCTCGTCAGGCCGGAGGCGCACGGTCTGCTGCGAGACCACCTGCCCTTCGCGCCGCAGCGTGACGGGCACCTCGACCTCGCCCATGCCGCTCGCGACGATGGTGGCCTCGACCTCAACCGTGTTGCGCACGAAGGCGAAATCCTCCACGTGGACGGACTCGATGGAGAGGTCCTTCACCGTGCCGCTGACGACGGCCACCGTGGACACGGGGATCTTCAGCGCCTCGAGCGCCTTTCTCGATGCGCCGTTCACGCCGCCCGCGAGCTCTGCGTTGTCCGCGCCGTCGGAGACGACGACGGCCCCGGCGAGCTTTCGGCCCGATCCGGCGCCGCCCGCCAGAGAGCGGAGCGCGCCGAGGAGATCGGTCTTCTCGGCCCTGGCCTCGAGGCCGGTCCTCGCGGCCTCGGCCTCGATCGGCGTCAGGGACTCGCCGAGCTCGTAGTACTCCAGCGAGTAGTCGTGCTCGAGGCCGGCGAGCTTCGGCGACACGGCGGAGAGCCACGCCGCCGCCTCCGCCGAGCGGGACGCCCCCTTGGCCTCGGTGGGGAACTGCATCGACGCCGAGCCATCCACCAGCACCGCGAGCCGGCTGCGCACCCGGGCGGTCTGGAGGAGGCGCACGCCCGGCTCGAGCACCACGAAGAGCGCGGCGAGCATGGAGATTGACCGCAACGCCAGCAGCGACGCCCGGCGCCAGCGGCGAGGCTCCTTGCGGAGGCCGCGGGCCGCGAGCAGCACGCCGCCCACCGCGAGGAGGCCCAGGAGGCCGAGCGCCCAGGTCGGCCAGGGCGAGAGCGTCACCAGACGCCAGTCGTTGTAGGCCTCCACCTAGCGGCGCCTCTTCATGATGAACGGGAGGTGCACCTGGTCGTCCTTGTAGTCGGTGCACATCGAGTACATGACGATGTTCACACCCAGCCGAAACGCGATCTCGCGCTGGGACTCGCCCCCCGGAACGACCTCGTACTCCCAGCTCCCGAGCTCGTCACGAGCCCACGCGCCGCCGAGGTCGTTCGCGGAGACCACCGCCATGAGGCGCGAGCCCTCCGAATAGGCGGAGAGGTAAGGGCTCGCCAGGGTGCGGCCGGCGGGGTGATTGACGAGGTAGAAACTCTTGTAGAGCACATGCTCCGCCGGGATCCGGCCCGCCGTCCTGCCGGGCAGGATCCGGGCGAGCTCCCTCTCGCACGAGGCGGCGAAGCGGCCGTCTCCGGCGTCATCGCAGAGGAGGAAGCCGCCGTAGGTCAGGTAGCGCCTGAGGTTGTCCACCTCGGCTGCGGAGAGCGGCGGCAGCTCGCGCTTCCCGGCGAGATAAAGGAAGGGGTGGCGGAAGACCTCCGGGGAGTCGAGCGGGAGGGCCTTCTCCTCGGGGACCGTGGCGATGCTGGTCCGGGTGCCGATCTCGAAAGCCAGGCGCCGAAGGGCCGAGGGCCGCGGGTTCCAGTCGCCGGCGTACTTTCCCTGGACGAAGACCAACCGGGAGGTCTCGCCGAACGCGGCGGCGCCCTGCGGGATCGCGACGATCAGGAGCGCGATTAGGAGGGCTCGGGCCAGCGGTGCTCTGGAGACGTCGCGCTCGTTCATCCTGCTCGTCCTCGTTCGGAGGGCGCCTCTCTCGGGCGTTCGAAAATGGTCCGGCACGTGTGCCCGTTTGATACCGCAATCCGCGCCCCGCCGGGCCCCCAACCGCTGCCGGGGCGGCCGGATTCCCGCCCGCCCGTCCGGCGGGCCCTCGCATGACACACGAGCTTGCCGCTGGGAGCCCGGGCCCGTAGAGTCCGGTCGATGAGCGCCAAAGCCAAACAGGAATCCTCGCCGTCCGCGAGCATGCGCGCTACCTATGCCACCGGCGACGTGAAGGGCGCACGCAGGCTCGCCCTCGCGATCACCGCCGACGAGTCCGCCGGCGCCGACGCCAGAGCCGACGCGCTGCACCTGTTGGAGCAGACGGACGTCGATCCCCGGGCGCTCGCGATCGGCGCGTTCGCGCTCGTGCTCGCGGCGGTCTTCATTGGCTTCTTCCTCTTCTAGCGACCAGCTCCGCGGCCCCGCAATGGCTGCGGCTGCGCTGCTGGCGCCATTGGTGGCCTCCGCGGCAGACGCCGGCGCCCTCTCCTCCTCGATCGCCGATCGAGCGGAGGCGCTCGACCTCCGCGCGATCGGCGAGGCCGCCAATCTCTGGCCCTGGTGGCTCGCCCTCCCGTTGCTGGCGGTGGGGCTCTTGGTCTGCGGCTTCGGCTCCCGTGGCCCGGGGAAGCGGGTGGTGGTCGCCGCCCTCGCCGGCGGCGTCGCGTGGCAGCTCGGCGGGATGCTGCCCTCCTGGCTCTCGAGCGCCTCGTTGCCGTGGCTCCCGGCCGCGATCTTCGCCGCCGTCGGCCTTGTGCTCCCCTCCCTCGGCGCCGCGGCCGGCGGCGCGCTCGTCGGGGCCTGGCTCGGAACCCGCCTGGGCCCGGAGGAGCGGCGGCTCTACGTCCAGCTCGCAGCGGGACTGGCTCTCGGTGTCGCAGCGATGGTCGCCGCCCGGCGGATCGCCGCGATCGCCTCCGCGACCGCCGGCGCCATCGTCGCAACCGTCGCCGCCATCGCCCTTCTCCCGGCCCCGGTACGCGAGACGCTCGCGAAGTACCCGGCGGCGCCGCTGCTCCCGATGGTCGTGATCGCGATCGCGGGCGCCGCGTTCCAGATCGCGCGAAAGAAGCGCTCCGCCGTGGAGAAGCCTCGAAAGCCGTCCAAGAAGAAGGACGAGCCAGAGAGCGAGGCGGCGTGATGCGAGCCTCGTTGGCCGTCCTGCTGGCCCTCGCTCTCGCGCCTGCCCTCGCGGCTGGCGCGGAGGCGCCCTCCAGCGGAACCGCTGCCGCCTCGTATGCGACCGCGGCTGCGGGGAGAGGCTCCGCCGACCTAGTCGACGTCGCCTCGCTCATCCCGGACGCGATCGTCGACCTCCGCTACGCGACCGACGCGAACTTCATGAAGCGCGCCGTCTACCCGAAGAGCGCCCGCTGCTTGCTCCGGCCCGGGACCGCGAAGCGCCTGGTGAAGGCTGCAGACGCTCTCCGTGCCCAAGGCGGCATTCGCCTCGTGCTCTACGACTGCTATCGGCCGCTCTCCGTGCAGAAGACGATGTGGGAGATCTTCCCGGTTCGGGGCTACGTCGCGCCCCCGTCCGGCGGCAGCATCCACAACCGGGGCGCCGCCATCGACCTCGGCCTCGCCTCCGCAGACGGAGCGATCCTGCCGATGCCCTCCGCCTACGACGAGTTCTCCGAACGCGCCTGGCACGCCTACGACGGCGGCACCGCCGAGGAGCTCCGAAACCGCTCTCGCCTCAAGTCGGCGATGGTCGCCGCGGGCTTCTCGACCATCCGCATGGAGTGGTGGCACTACGAGGATCCGGGGGAGCGAAAGGCCCCCCTGCTGGACCGCCCGTTCGCGCTCGACCCGCCATAGGCCGATCCGCGAGGACCAAACCTGAGTTCGCCGCCCGACTCGCCTGCGCCGCAGGTCAATACCAGCGGCGGATCCGCAGCTCGATTCCCGGCTGGCTCGCGAGCGCCGCCTCGAGCTCACCCAGGTTCGAGCCGCGGAAGTGGTACGGGTACATCACCTTCGGCCGGAACGCCTGGATACACACGGCCGCCTCCGACGGCGGCATCGTGTACGGAAGATTCATCGAGACGAACGCCACGTCTACGTTTCGCAGCGCCTTCATCTCGTCGGTGCACTCGGTATCGCCTGAAATATAGATACGCTTGTCACCGACAGTGAGCAGGTATCCGTTCCCCCTGCCCTTGTCGTGGAAGAGCTTCCCCGGCGCCGGTCCCCGCTCGAGGTTGTACATCGGGATCGCCTCCACGCCGAGCTTGCCGAGATCCCGCGACTCCCCGTTCCGCAGCACCACCGCGCCGGGCACCTGATCCGCGACCACCGGCGGCGCCACGACGACGGTTCCCTCCTTGACCACCTTCGACAACGCCGAAGCGTCGAAGTGGTCGGGATGGATGTCCGTGATCAGGACGTAGTCCGCCTTCGGTCCGGAGAGATCCCCCTCGGACCAGGGATCGATCCAGACCACCGCGCCATCCAGCTCGAGGCGAAGCGTGCCGTGGTGCACCGGCACGATCCGCAACGGCCCCGCCGACGTCGACAGAACGTCGTCTCCCGCTGCCAGGGCTGTCGTGGCGGCTGCGGGAACCGCCGAAGCGGCTCCAGTAGCGGACCCGGTGCATCCGGCTCCAACCAAAGCGCAAGCGACGAGGGAAACGATGCGACGGTCGATCATGCGTTCACCCTATCCCACGCGGGAGCCGCCCGGGTCGGGAGGAAAGGCGACCTACGGCGCGGTCATGAAAAAGCCGGGACCCGTGCCGTACATCGTCAGCTCGTCGGCGAGGCGGGAGCGCTGGAGCCCCCTTCCGCTCCCGTCGGTGACGTCGTCCGCGGCGAATCCCGCGTCGAGGAAGGCGCGGACCTCCCAGCTGTAGCCCTCCCCGGCGCTCAGTCCGCCGAGGGCGCCGAAGTCCGGAACGTCCAGGCGCGTTTCGGCGCCCGGGAGAACGAAGGTCAGCGATCCGACGGTCAGCCAATAGCTCCGAGCGCCCGCCACCGGCTTCCACTCGAGGGTCGGGGTCCGCGACACGCCCTGCGCATTGTATGCGGGCGCCGTGGTCATGAGGGCCACCGGCGCGGCCAGGCTCAAGGACGTGTCACCACCCATCACAACCGGCATGACCCTCACAGCCATGTTCTCGCTCTCGTCGTTCGCGCGGCTCGAGATCCCCGCCGCGCCGGGGAAGCGCAAGGTCGCCTGAGAGGGCATCCATTCCCCAGGTGATGGCCGGAAGCGAACGCCCTGCACGTCGAACCACTCGACCTGGTTCGTCCAGAACGTGCGGTAGGCGCCGGGGTCGACGGTAATGGTCGTCCCCTCGGTCTGGAGATCGTCGAGGGCCGCGAGAGGCACGGTGAGGTCGCCGACCGAGCCACCGTGCTCGATCGAGAAGCTCGCCGTCTTCCCGAAGGCGAGAACCTCGTAGCGACCGTCGGAGTCGGTGCGTGCGCGGATCGCCGTGAGAGCGACCTCCCGCGCGCCATCCCCGTACCACTTGAAGTCTGCATCGAAGGCGCCGTCGACACCTGCGGCGACGGCGAGGGTGTCCGAACCGATGGTCAGGAGGATTCGCTCGTCCCGAGCCAACGGAAGCATCCCGCCCGCCACCTGGCCGGCGAGACGCACCTTCCGTTCCACGGTCCAGCCCGCCGAGGCCGGCACGACCGGATTGGCCCGGGTCAACCCCCGCAGCTCGTAGACAGCGCGAGACACGCTCACGGTGAGGTCGTAGGGCGCTCGCACGTCCGCGAAGGTGAAGGTACCGTCGGCCCCGGTCGAGATCGCATCGCCATAGACGCCGTCCAGCGCCACGAGCGCGCCAGCCACCGGCTTCCCCGTCTCATCGATGACGCGGCCGGCGACGTCGAATTCCGTGGGGGTCGTCCCGCCCGAGCCCGCTTCGCCTTCCGAGCCCGCGACTCCGCCAACGCCGCCGACTCCGCCTTCGCCTCCGGCGCCGGCGCCGGCATCTCCTCCGGCTCCGCCGGTCCCAGGCGTCCCGGATTTGCTCTCCGAGGAACTGCAGGCGGCCAGGAGCGCCAGCGCTGCGAAAAGGGCCAGACTCCCTCCGAATCCACGAAGACGCATGTCGGCATTCCCTTTGGTGACGAGATCCCTTCCGGATCGCGCGAGGCCGGAAGGACACCCGATGCAAGGTTCACTGTCAACGACAAGCCGATCGTCGAACGTCGCGGGTCAGGGCGTGGCGCCGGTGGCCTGGAGGCGCCCGCTTCGGCACCACTCGCTCCACGATCCCACGTAGAGAGCGGCGCCGTGAAGTCCAGCGATCTCGAGGGCGAGGAGCGTATGACAAGCGGTGACCCCGGAGCCGCAGTGGACGACGAGGCGCTCCGGGGGCACATCGCCGAGGAGGGCCTGGTACTGGCGACGCAGCGCTTCGGGCGAGAGGAAGCGGCCGTCGGGACCAAGGTTCTCGGTTAGAGGCAGGTTGCGGGCGCCCGGGATGTGCCCGGCCACTGGATCGAGGGGCTCGACCTCCCCGCGGTAGCGGGGGGCGGCGCGCACGTCGAGGACGAGGTGGCCGGCGATGTCCCGGCGCTCGTCCACCTCGTCGATGGTCGCCTGAGGCCAGGAAAACGGCCGCGCGGGTCCGACTGCCGCCGGGGAGGCGTCGGCAGCCTCGATCGTCGTCTGCCAGCCCGCGGCGATGGCGGCCTGGAGGCCACCGTCGAGGACGAAGGCGTGCTCGTGGCCCACGCTCCGGAGCATCCACCACATCCGCGCCGCCGCGTTGGCGCCGCCCTGATCGTCGTAGATCACCACCCGCGTCTCGGGCCGGATTCCCCACGAGGCCAGGCGCGCCGCCCAGGCCGCCGGATCCGGCAGCGGGTGCCTGCCGCCCCGGGCCGGAATGTCCGCCGGGCCGGCGAGGTCCCGATCGAGGTCGGCGTGCAACGCACCTGGGAGATGGCCTGCGGCGTAGGCGGGCGCGGGCCTGGTGTCGAAGAGGAGGTACGGGGGTTTCAGCTCGGAGACCTGTACGAGAGGCGATTCGCTCATGGAGCGACTCTACTGCCCCCGTGGCCAAGCTCCCACCGGTCCTCGCGCCTCGGCACGCGGGTCGATCCCACAAGAATTCCGATGGGCACCACGCCGTCCCGATGGACCGGCACGCCCGATCGGGTCGCGGACGCTCGCACCATGTGCTAGGCCAAGGACATGTCCGACTTCGTCCACCTACATCTCCACACCCTCTATTCGCTCCTCGACGGCGCGATCCGGATGAAGGACCTGATCAAGGGGGTCAGCGAGAAGAAGATGTCGACCGTGGCCGTGACGGACCACGGCAACATGTTCGGCGCGGTGGACTTCTACAAGACCGCCAAGGCCGCGGGGATCAAGCCGATCTTCGGCTGCGAGGCCTACGTGGCCGGGCCGAAGGGGCGCGGGGATCGCAGCGAACGGGTCTCGAACCACCTCGTGCTCCTTGCGAAGGATCAGGAGGGGTGGCGGAACCTGCGCTACCTCGCGTCGATGGGCTACGTGGAGGGGCACTACTACCACCCGCGTATCGACAAGCAGCTCCTCAAGAAGCACTCGAAGGGACTCTTCGGCCTCACCGCCTGCCTGGGCGGCGAGGTTCCCCAGCTCGCGAAGCGCGGCGACATGGACGGCGCCCGTCGGGCGGCGCTCGAATACAAGGAGATCTTCGAGCCGGGACACTTCTTCCTGGAGATCCAGTCGAACGGGATGGCGGATCAGGAGATCGCCAACGCCGAGCTGAAGCAGCTCTCCCGCGACCTGGAAATCCCCCTCGCTGCCACCGCGGACGCGCACTACGTGAAGCGCGAGGACGCGAAGGCCCACGAGCTCCTGATGTGCATCGCGCAGGGGAAGCTCTATGACGATCCCAAGCGGATGCGCCACGAGACGGAGGAGCTCTACATCAAGAGCCCCGAGGAGATGCTGGCGCACTTCACCGACGTCCCCGAGGCGGTGGAGAACACCGTCCTCATCGGCCAGCAGTGCAACGTGGAGCTGGAGCTCGGCAAGGTCTACCTCCCGAAGTTCCGGGTGCCGGACGGCCACGACAACGACAGCTTCCTCGCGCACCTGGCGCGGACGGGCCTCGACCGCCGCTTCAAGGAGCTGGAGAAGCGCTATCCCCTCGACCGGGACGAGTACCGGCGCCGGTTGGAGATGGAGATCGCCGTCATCCAGTCGATGGGGTTCTCCGGCTACTTCCTGATCGTCCAGGACTTCATCAACTGGTCGAAGGAGCACGGGATCCCGGTGGGGCCGGGCCGCGGCTCGGGTGCGGGCTCGCTGGTGGCGTACACCCTGCGGATCACGGACATCGATCCCATCCCCTACGCCCTCCTCTTCGAGCGCTTCCTCAACCCCGAGCGCGTCTCGATGCCGGACTTCGACGTCGACTTCTGCCAGACCCGCCGCGGGAAGGTGATCGACTACGTCACCCAGAAGTACGGCGAGGACAACGTCGGCCAGATCATCACCTTCGGCCAGCTCTCGGCCAAGAGCGCGATCAAGGATGTGGGCCGGGTGCTCGGTCTCACCTTTGGTGAATGCAACGAGCTCACCAAGAACATCCCCAACCTCGTCGATGGCAAGCCGCCCACGATCGAGAAGGCCCTCGAGGCGGATCCCGCGCTGCAGGAGCGGGTGAACGGCGACGCGCGGATCGGCGAGGTCTTCCGGATCGCGAAGGCGCTCCAGGGGCTGAACCGCCAGGCCGGCATGCACGCCGCGGGCGTGGTGATCTCGGACAAGCCGCTCTGGGAGTACGTCCCGCTCTACCAGCCCTCGGGCGAGAAGTTCCTGGTCACGCAGTACGCCAAGGACGAGGTGGAGGAGGCGGGCCTGGTGAAGTTCGACTTCCTGGGCCTGAAGACGCTCACCGTGATCGACGACGCGATCGCGATGATCAACGAGAACAACCCGGGGCAGACGCCGCTCAGCCCCGAGGTGATCCCGATCGACGACGCGAAGACCTACGAGATGCTTTCCCGGGGAGACACCCAGGGCGTCTTCCAGCTCGAATCGTCGGGCTTCACCGAGCTCCTCAAGAAGCTCAAGCCGGACCGCTTCGAAGACATCGTCGCCGCCGTGGCGCTCTATCGCCCGGGCCCGCTGCAGTCGGGCATGGTCGACGACTTCATCGAGCGAAAGCACGGGCGGCAGAAGGTCACCTACCCCCACCCCGACCTGGAGCCGATCCTGCGCCCGACCTACGGCGTGATCGTCTACCAGGAGCAGGTGATGCAGATCTCGCAGGTGCTCGGGGGTTACACCCTGGGTCGCGCCGATCTGCTCCGCCGCGCCATGGGCAAGAAGAAGGCGGAGGTGATGCAGCAGGAGCGCGTCGGCTTCGTGGACGGCGCGAAGAACAACTCGGTCGATCCGAAGCTGGCCGGCGAGATCTTCGACCTCATGGAGAAGTTCGCCGCGTACGGCTTCAACAAGTGCGTGGTGGGCGAGACGCGGGTCGTGGACGCGCACACTGGCGCCCTTGTGCGGGTGGACGAGCTCTTCGCCAGGCGTCCGGCGGGCTTCGAAACCCTCTCCCTCGACGAGACCACCGGCAAGATGGTGGCCCGCCGCGTCACCGACGTGATGCAGAACGGTGTGAAGCCCGTCTTCACCGTCACGACGGCCCAGGGAAAGAAGGTGACCGCCACCGGAAACCACCCTTTCCTCACCAAGACGGGCTGGAAGTGGCTCGAGGAGCTGCGGCAGGGAGAGGAGATCGCGACGCCGCGAGCTCTGCCCCTCGCCAGGGGCGCCTCGTGGCCGCGGCACCAGCTCGTGGTGCTGGCAGGCATGCTCTCCGGTGCGGCTTCGCGCGTGGACGGCGCGTGGGAGATCCGCCTGGGCTCCGAGGCGCTGGCGGAGGACTTCGAGCACGCGGCGCGCTGCTTCCGGCACACCGCGGTCACCGAGGTTCGCGGCTCCCGGATCCGCATCCAGGCGCCGCAGCCTTTCCTCGCCTCCGGCGGCGCCGCACCGCAGCTCCGGCCCGCCGGGGACTGCGAGCTCGGGACCTGGGCCAAAGCTCTCGGCGTCCTTTGCCACGAATCGACTCCCCAGCCGAGCGCTCAAGAGGCCCGAGGCGCTACCGCCGCGGCCTCGCTGCCCGCCGAGCTGTTCACGCTGCGCGACGGCGACCTCGAGCTCTTCCTCGGGCGGCTCTGGTCCGCGTCGGGGACGCTCTCGTCGACCCCTCTCCTCGCGGTCGCGAACGAGGGGCTCGCGCGGGATCTCCAGCACCTCCTCTCCCGCCTCGGCATCGTCGCCGCCGTGCGCCAGGGGAGAGCTCGTGAAACGAGCTCTCGCGGAGCCGAAGGCGGAGCAGACAAGAAGAGGAGCGTTTCCGCGCGGAGCGCGGGTGAAGAACTCGGGCCCGCTTCTGCGGGACCGAGTTCTTCACCCGCTCTGGCCGGGTGGAAGGTGAAGCTCCTGGGCGGCGACGCGGTCGAGGCCTTCCACCACCGGGTGGGCCCGCACCTGGTGGGCCGCGAGGAGGAGCGCCGTGCGATGGCGGAGCAGATCCTCGCCCGCAAGCGCACCAAGAGGCCCGAGGACGAGATCCACTGGGACGAGATCGTCTCGATCGAGCCCGCCGGCGAGGCGATTACCTACGACCTCACCGTCGACGAGACCCACAACTTCGTGGCCGACGGGGTGATCGTCCACAACTCGCACTCGGCGGCCTACGCGCTGATCACCATGCAGACGGCGTGGCTCAAGTGCCACCACCGGGCCGAGTTCATGGCGGCGCTCCTCACGAGCGACGCGGACAAGACCGAGAAGCTCGTGGCCCACATCGCAGACTCGCGCGACCGCGATCTAGAGGTGCTGCCGCCCGACATCAACGAGTCGGCCCGCTCCTTCAACGGCCGCGGCAAGCAGATCCGCTTCGGCCTCGGCGGCGTGAAGGGAGTCGGCGAGACGGCGATCGACTCGATCCTGGAGGCCCGCCAGCGCAAGGGCGAGGATGGCCCCTTCTTCGGCCTCTACGACTTCTGCGAGCGGGTCGACCTGCGGCGCGTGAACCGCAAAGTGATCGAGTGCCTGGTGCGCTGCGGCGCCTTCGACTTCACCGCGATCCCCCGGTGGCGCCTCTTTGGCTCCATCGAGCGTGCCCTCGAGAGGGGGCAGTCCACGCAGCGCGATCGCGCCAGCGGCCAGTCCTCACTCTTCGGCCTCCTGGCCGGTCCGGCGAAGGCCGAGGAGAAGACGCCCGGCGGCGACGGCGACTATCCCGAGTCGGACCCGTGGACCGACAAGGAGAAGCTCGCCGGCGAGCGCGAGACCCTCGGCTTCTACATCACCGGCCATCCCCTGGATCAATACGCGGACGAGATCCGCCGGGTCGCGACCCACACCACCGCCCGGGTGCTCTCGAGCGCCAGGAACGGAGACAGCGTCAAGGTCGTCGGCGTGGTCTCGGCCCTGCGCTCGCGGCCGACCAAGACGGGCAAGCTCATGGGCTTCGCCACGATCGAGGATCTCACGGGTACCGTCGAGGTGATCTGCTTCGCCGGCGGAAGACGGCCCGGGCCTCCCGGTCCCGGCAGGCCCGCAGCCCGCACCGGCGGCTTCGAGGTCTGGCAGCCGCTGCTGGAGACCGATCAGCCCCTGCTCGTGTCGGGGACGGTCCAGCTCAACACGCGCGACGAGGAGAACCCGATCGCGGAGCTCATCGCGGACGACATCACGCCGCTCGCTGAGGTCCGGGCGCGCCACGCGTCCCGGTTCACGCTCACGCTCGACGCCGATCAGGCCTCCGCCGACAAGCTGCAGCGGGCCCGCGCCCTCCTCGGCCAGCATCCGGGGCCGCTGACGGTCGAGCTCCACATCCGGATCCCGGATCGCTCCACCACGCGCGTCGTCGTCCGCGACCTGAAGGTCGCCCCGACCGACGAGCTCGGCGAGCGGCTCAACCTCCTCTTCGGCGCTCGGGTGGTCGGCGTCGGCGCCTGAGCGTCGTCGGCCTCAAGGCTCGACGAGGTCGAGGAGCGCGGCGTTGTCGTATTCGGCGAGCACGACGCGGGCCGGATTGCCCATCACCAGCGCACCCGGGGGCACGTCGCGGGTGACGATGCTCCCGGCGCCGACCGTCGCGCCGTCCCCGATGTGGATGGGCCCCGTCAGCACGGAGTTTGGCCCGATCCAGACGTTGTTTCCGATCGTGGGGACGCCGCCGCGGCCGGCGGACAGGCCCATCCCGATCGTCACGCCGTGCGTCACGTTGCAATTGGAGCCAATCCGGGTCGGCCCGATGATGATCGAGTAGGGGTGGCCCAGGTGGAAGCCCGGACCGATCTCGCAACGCGGCGAGATCTCGACGTGCAGCACCAGCCGCACGAAGGCCTGGAGTACGACGTAGATCGCGTAGGGGATCACCGCGAAGGCCACGTGTTCCCTGTGCAGCGTCTGCGCGAGCTGGCCCAGGCGGTAGACGGCCACGCAGGGGATCTCGAGCTGCCAGAGCCACGCCTTCAGTTTTCCCGAGAACGAGGGCGTGCGCGTCCGCAGGCCGATCCGGTAGCCCTTCTCGCAATCCTCGCGCAGGTGCCAATGACGCTTTGGGAGCGCGACCCCTTCTGCGTGGTGGCCGGCGTCGGAGATCATCACCGGACCATACCCGCAGGCGCGACCTGCCTCCGGGCGGAGTCCTGCTCGAGCGAGGCCAGGAGCGCCACGAGCGCCCTCGCCACGTGCTCGCGCCCTGCTTCGTTGAGGTGCGAGCCGTCGTAGGTGTACGCCGGGATCAGCATCGGAACGTCGCGGCCCCCGAGACTCGAAGTGGTGACGCTTCCGTCGGTCCCGGTCGACTCGACACGGGCGAGGTCGAACACGGGCTCCCGGCCGCGGTAGGTCTCCCGAATCAGCGTGTTGAATTTCTCCCGAATCGCGTTCATCGACACCGAGGTAGGCCGTCCCATCATCGACTTCACGAGCGACTTCACGCCGCCCTGCCGGGCCGTGAGCGGCACGGTTACGTGGACGAAGGTCGTGGACGGAAACAGCCGTCGAAGCTCCTCGACCGAAGCCCGGTAGCCGGAGAAGAGCGCCGCCACGTCGGTCGATCCGTCGAAGTCGACGTAGCAGAGCTTCATCAACGCCAGCTCGGGGGCCTGCGCCGGATCGCCGCCGAACGCCCTCCGGAACGATTCCACTTTGGTCGAAGGCGCGCCGTTCTCGCCGATGAACGAGTGCCCGATCGTACCGGGAGCGAGCCCACACGCGTCCCGGGTCTCGACGACCCGCAGGGGGATTCCTTCACGCGCGGCAAGCGATGCCACCCCGGCGAGGATGTCGGCGCCCACCGACTGGTGTCCGAAGAAGATCGTCGCCCGCGAGAGGCGCTCCAGGTCGCTTCGGAGCGTCTCGTCTCGAGAGACGGGCGAGGATTCCGGAGCCGCGCACGCGCCGGCGACGACGCCCGCGACCATGGCGCTCAATACAAAAATTATCTGATTGGTCATACAGCCATGGTGATGCGATGGAACCGATCCGGTCAACGCGGCTCGGATCCTGCGAGTCTCGTTTTCAACAGGGACGCGAGATCACTTCGGAGAATCGAGGCGTGAGCGATGCTGTTGCTCCTGCATTCAATGAAAATCTAAGTATCCAATACACCCATTCGGGCCATTGTCTCGAGCCCGACGGGCCTTTCCAGCGCCATTCGACTGGGGTAAGCGTTCGCAGTTCCCGCCGCCGCAATGGAGTCACCGATGCTCCCTGGACGCATGTTCTGCCTTGCGCTGGCTTTCTCCTATTTGTCGATCGCCGGCGCGTGTAGCGACGGTGCTTCTTCGCATGGATCGGAGTCGAAGCCGACGCCGATCGAAGTCGAGCCGGCCAGCGCAGAGGTGAGAACCGGGGAACGACAGACGTTCACAGCCGTCGACGTCGAAGGCGCCGCCGTGGCGGTGGTCTGGTCGGTCGCGGAGGCCCACGGCGGAACCATCGACCCGAAGGGTCGGTACACGGCCCAGCGTTGCCCGGGACGTTCACGTTGGTCGCGTCCCGGATCGGCAATCCGGAGATCCGCGCGACGTCCGTGATCCGGGTCCGTGCCGGCCCGGACGACTCGCCCATCGTCCTCGAGCCACCATCGGCGACAGTGGACGCTGGCGGGCGCCGCCAGTTCCACGCCGTTGTCCTGGGCAGCGACGACCAGGCCGTGATCTGGCGCGTCGACGAAGGCGCACGGGGAGGCGCGGTCGATCCCACGGGCCTCTACACGGCTCCTTCGGCACCAGGTGTATTCACTTTAGTCGCAACCAGCGTCATCGACCCCGATCTCAGCGCGTCAGCCTCTATCACCGTGAGGGAACGGGAGCCGGTGGTCGTCACAGTCGAACCGGCCACGATCGACCTCCTCGCCGCGGAGCGCCTGCGATTCCAGGCCATCGTCTCCGGTGCCGACGACACGACCGTGAGCTGGACCACGTCGGCCGGAACAATCGACGCCACCGGCCTCTACACCGCTCCATCCGAACCGGGCACCTACTCGGTGATCGCTACCAGCCTCGCCGATCCGCAGGCCAGCGCCACCGCGCAAGTCACCGTGCGGGCGCAAGAGCCGGTGGTCGTCACGATCGACCCCGCCGAAATCGGCCTTCTCAGCTCCGAGAGCCACCGGTTCCAAGCTCGGGTGTCAGGCATCAACGATCACTCGGTGAACTGGTCCGCGTCGGGCGGCACGATCGACTCCACCGGGCTCTACACCGCTCCGACCGAACTCGGCCTGTACACGGTTGTCGCCACCAGCCTGGTGGATCCGCAGGCGACCGGCACGGCGCAAGTCACAGTGAGGGCGCGAGAACCCGTCGTGGTCTCGATCGACCCGACCTACGTCGAGCTCCTCACCTCAGAGAGCCAGCGGTTCCAAGCCTGGGTGTCCGGCACCGACGATCATTCAGTGAGCTGGTCCGCGTCGGGAGGCACCATCGACTCGACCGGGCTCTACACCGCCCCATCCGAGCAGGGAACCTACTCCGTAGTCGCCACCAGCCTGGCCGACCCGCAGTCCAGCGCCACTGCGCAAGTCGTCGTGAGGGCGCGAGAGCCGGTCGTCGTCACGATCGAACCCGCCGAAATCGAGCTTCTCACTTCCGAGAGTCACCTGTTCCAAGCTCGGGTGTCCGGAACCGACGATCACGGCGTGAGCTGGTCCGCGTCGCGCGGCACGATCGACTCTGGCCTCTATACGGCTCCACCCGAGCCGGGAACCTACACTCTGGTCGCAACCAGCCTGGCCAACCCGCAAAGCAGCGCCACCGCTCAAGTTACGGTCAAGGCACGAGAGCCGGTCGTCGTCACGATCGAACCTTCCGATATCGAGCTCCTCACTTCCGAGAGTCACCTATTCCAAGCTCGGGTTTCGGGAACCGTCGACCAAATAGTGAGCTGGACCGCGTCGGGCGGCACGATCGACTCCACCGGCCTCTACACCGCTTCGACAGAACCAGGCGTGTACACGGTCATCGCCACCAGCCTGGCCGATCCGCAAAGCAGCGCCACCGCGCAGGTCACGGTCAAGGCACGGGAGCCGGTCGTCGTCACGATTGAGCCTACCGAAATCGAGCTTCTCACTTCCGAGAGCCACCGGTTCCAAGCTCGAGTTTCCGGCACCGAGGACCACACCGTCAGCTGGTCCGCGTCGGGCGGCACGATAGTCGCCACGGGCCTCTACACCGCCCCCTCTGAGCCGGGAACCTACTCCGTGGTTGCCACCAGCTTTGCTGATCCGCAGGCCACCGCCACCGCGCAGGTTGTCGTGAGGGCGCGGGAGCCGGTCGTCGTCTCGATCGACCCGATCTACGTCGAGCTCCTCACCTCCGAGAGCCAGCGTTTCCAAGCGTGGGTGTCCGGCACCGACGACCATACGGTGAGCTGGTCAGCGTCAGGCGGCACCATCGACGCAGGGGGCCTCTACACTTCACCGTCGGAGCCGGGAACTTACTCCGTAGTCGCCACCAGCCTGGCCGATCCGCAGAGCGGCGCCACCGCGCAGGTCGTCGTGAGGGCGCGAGAGCCGGTAGTCGTCACGATCGAACCCGCCGAAATCGAGCTTCTCACTTCCGAGAGCCACCTGTTCCAGGCGTCGGTCTCCGGCACCACCGACCAGGCCGTGACCTGGTCCGCAACAGCCGGCGCCATCGACTCAACTGGCCTCTACACCGCACCTTCCCAACCGGGAACCTACGCCGTGATGGTGACCAGCCTCGCCGACCGGCGGGCCACCGCCACGGCGCAGGTCGTCGTGAGGGCGCGAGAGCCGGTCGTCGTCACGATCGAACCCACCGAAATCGAGCTTCTCACTTCCGAGAGCCGCAGGTTCCAGGCGTCGGTATCCGGCACCAACGACCATACGGTGAGCTGGTCGGCATCGGGCGGCACCATCGACCCGACAGGCCTCTTCACCGCCCCGTCTCATCAAGGAACATTCGTGGTCGTCGCGACGAGCCTGGCCGAGCCGCAGAGCAGTGCCACCGCCCAAGTCAGGGTGACGGCGCGAGAGCCGGTCATCGTCACGATCGAACCCGCCGAAATCGAGCTCCTCACCTCTGAGAGCCGCCGGTTCCAGGCGTCTGTATCCGGCACCACCGACCAGGCCGTGACCTGGTCCGCACCAGCAGGCGTCATCGACGCAACCGGCCTCTACACTGCCCCTTCGGACCCGGGAACCTACGCCGTGATTGCGACCAGCCTTGCCGATCCGCAGGCAAGCGCCACCGCGCGGATCATGGTCAAGGCGCGGGAGCCGGTCGTTGTTTCGATCGACCCGATCTTCGTCGAGCTCCTCACCTCCGAGAGCCAGCGGTTCCAAGCGTGGGTATCCGGCACCACCGACCAGGCCGTGACCTGGTTCGCATCGGCCGGCGCCATCGACGCAACCGGTCTCTTCGCCGCCCCGTCTCAACCGGGGACCTACTCCGTGGTTGCCACCAGCTTGGCTGATCCGCAGGCCACCGCCATCGCGCAGGTTGTCGTGAAGGCGCGAGAGCCGATCGTCGTCTCGATCGACCCGATCTTCGTCGAGCTCCTCACCTCCGAGAGCCAGCGGTTCCAAGCGTGGGTATCCGGCACCACCGACCAGGCCGTGACCTGGTTCGCATCGGCCGGCGCCATCGACGCAACCGGCCTCTTCGCCGCCCCGTCTCAACCGGGAACCTACGCCGTAGTCGCCACCAGCCTCGCCGACCCGCGGGCCAGCGCCACCGCGCGGATCACGGTGAGGGCCCGAGAGCCGGTCGTCGTCACAATCGAACCCACCGAGATCGAGCTTCTCACGTCCGAGAGCCACCTGTTCGAATCCCGGGTGTCGGGCACGAACGACGGGCGCGTGAGTTGGTTTGCATCTCACGGGACCGTCGACGACGGAGGCCTTTACACCGCCCCGCCCGAGCCGGGAACCTATGCCGTGACAGCAACCAGCCTCGCCGATCCGCGAGCAAGCGCCACCGCGCAGGTCGTCGTGAGGGCGCGAGAGCCGGTCGTCGTCACGATCGAACCCGCCGAAATCGAGCTTCTCACTTCCGAGAGCCACCGGTTCCAGGCGTCGGTATCCGGCACC
Organism: Vulgatibacter incomptus; assembly: GCF_001263175.1. Classification (GTDB taxonomy): domain Bacteria; phylum Myxococcota; class Myxococcia; order Myxococcales; family Vulgatibacteraceae; genus Vulgatibacter; species Vulgatibacter incomptus. The sequence continues at coordinate 2,218,655 of NZ_CP012332.1, forward strand.
ACCGACCAAGCCGTGACCTGGTCCGCGTCAGCCGGCTTCATCGACACAACTGGCCTCTTCACCGCCCCGTCTCAGCCAGGAACATTCGTGGTCGTCGCGACGAGCCTGGCAGAGCCGCAGAGCAGTGCCACCGCGCGAGTCAGGGTAATGGCGCGAGAGCCGGTCGTCGTCACGATCGAACCCGCCGAAATCGAGCTCCTCACCTCTGAGAGCCGCCGGTTCCAGGCGTCTGTATCCGGCACCACCGACCAGGCCGTGACCTGGTCCGCACCAGCAGGCGTCATCGACGCAACCGGCCTCTACACTGCCCCTTCGGACCCGGGAATCTACGCCGTGATTGCGACCAGCCTTGCCGATCCGCAGGCAAGCGCCACCGCGCGGATCACGGTCAAGGCGCGGGAGCCGGTCATTGTTTCGATCGACCCGATCTACGTCGAGCTCCTCACCTCCGAGAGCCAGCGATTCCAAGCGTGGGTCTCCGGCACCGACGACCGTACGGTGAGCTGGTCGGCGTCGGGTGGCACCATCGACGGAGGCGGCCTCTACATTGCCCCGTCGGATTCGGGGACCTACTCCGTGGTTGCCACCAGCTTGGCTGATCCGCAGGCCACCGCCACAGCGCAGGTTGTCGTGAAGGCGCGGGAGCCGGTCGTCGTCTCGATCGACCCGACCTACGTCGAGCTCCTCACCTCCGAGAGCCAGCGGTTCCAAGCGTGGGTATCCGGCACCACCGACCAGGCCGTGACCTGGTTCGCATCGGCCGGCGCCATCGACGCAACCGGCCTCTTCGCCGCCCCGTCTCAACCGGGAACCTACGCCGTGGTCGCCACCAGCCTGGCCGATCCGCAGAGCAGCGCCACCGCGCAGGTCGTCGTGAGGGCGCGAGAGCCGGTCGTCGTCACAATCGAACCCGCCGAAATCGAGCTTCTCACTTCCGAGAGCCACCGGTTCCAAACTCGGGTGTCGGGAACCGTCGACCAGACGGTGAGGTGGTCCACGTCGATCGGCACGATCGACTCCAGCGGCCTCTACACCGCTCCGTCTGAACCCGGGATGTACGTGGTCGTCGCCACCAGCCTCGCCGATCCACAGAGCAGCGCCACCGCGCAGGTCGTCGTGAGGGCGCGAGAGCCGATCGTCGTCTCGATCGACCCGATCTACGTCGAGCTCCTCACCTTCGAGAGCCAGCGTTTCCTGGTTTGGTTGTCCGGCACCGCCGATCAATCAGTGAGCTGGTCGGCGTCGGGTGGCACCATCAACGCGGGCGGCCAATTCAATGCCCCGTCGGAGCCGGGGACCTACTCCGTGATCGCCACCAGCCTGGCCGATCCGCAGAGCAGCGCCACTGCGCAGGTCGTCGTGAGGGCGCGAGAGCCGGTGGTCGTCGCGATCGAACCCGCCGAAATCGAGCTCCTCACTTCCGAGAGCCACCGATTTCAAGCTCGGGTTACTGGCACAGACGATCACGGCGTGAGCTGGTTCGCCTCGGGCGGCACGATCGATTTCACCGGCCTCTACACCGCTCCGACAGGACCAGGCGTGTACACGGTCATCGCCACCAGCCTGGCCGATCCGCAGAGCAGCGCCACCGTGCAGGTCGTCGTGAGGGCACGAGAGCCGGTCGTCGTCACGATCGATCCCGCCGAAATCGAGCTTCTCACTTCCGAGAGCCACCGGTTCCAAGCTCGGGTATCCGGCACCAACGACCGTACGGTGAGCTGGTCGACGTCGGGTGGCACCATCGACGAAGGCGGCCTATTCGTTGCTCCGTCAGAGCCGGGAATCTACGCCGTCATCGCCACCAGCCTGGCCGATCCGCACTCCACCGCAACCGCGCGGATCACGGTGTGGGAACGAGAGCCCGTGATCGTCTCGATCGTGCCCGTCGAGATTCAGGTCCTCATCTCGGAAAGCTTCCGGTTCCAGGCGTCGGTATCCGGCACCACCGACCAGGCCGTGACCTGGTCTGCGTCAGCCGGCGTCATCGACGCAACCGGCCTCTTCACCGCCCCGTCTCGGCCTGGAATCTACGCCGTCGTCGCGACGAGCCTGGCCGACCCGCGAGGCAGCGCCACGGCGCGAGTCACGGTGAGGCCGCGAGAGCCCGCAGTCGTCACGATCGCTCCCGGTGATATCGAACTCCTCACCTTGGAGAGCCATCAATTCTACGCGATGGTCTCGGGCGCGAGCGACTCGGCCGTGACCTGGAGCGCGTCCAGGGGCACGATCGACGCCGGCGGCCGATACACCGCTCCGATCGTACCCGGCCTCTACACAGTGGTCGCAACCTCCGTCGCCGATCCTGGCGCCGTCGCCATCGCGTTGGTCACGGTGGTCGAGCCCCCTGTCGAGGGTCTGCTCCCGGCGGACCGGATCACGCTTTGGGAGCCAGGCCTCATGGCGGTTGGCGGGATCCCTTCGGATCACGACGCCCGCCGTCCAGCGACCATCTACCTACCAGCCGGAAATCCGTACGCGGGCTTCTCGGTGAATCCCGCTCTGGCCGACGGCACGACCGACGCCGCGGCCGCCATCCAGGCCGCCCTGAACGCCGCTGGCAACCAGGCCCGCGAAACCAGCCGACGGGTCGTGTACCTAGCCGCCGGTACCTACTTCATCAGCGGCGAAGGCCTGAACGTCCCGAGCTTCGTGACCCTGCGCGGACGCGGGGCCCGCGGCGACACCGTTACGAGGCTCGTCAAAGCCGAAGGAAGCCAAATGTCGGTGATCAACCTCGGCCATCTCTGGGTGAAGAACACGACGCCGGTCGACGTGACCGCGGATGTCCCCCGCGGAGCGACACGGGTGACGCTGGCGCGCAATCCCGGCTACCGCGTGGGCGAGCTCGTCTTCATCGACCAGCTCGTCGACTCCGAACGCGTGGGCTCCTGGTGGAATCCGATCAACCAGCCGGAACCGGACGGTCCCGAGCGCAGCTGGTACTCCCGGCAGAATAGGCCCACCGGCCAAGTGCTCGAGATCGCCGCAATCGACGGGAACACCCTCACCTTCGGCACGCCTGTACGACTCCCGTATTTCACCTCCAACCAGGCCCAGGTGGTCCGGTTCGCCGGCGGCGACCAGGGCGGCCCGATGGTGCCGACCAAGAAGTGGTCGGGAGTCGAGGACCTCTACGTCGCCGGCGGAGAGCAGGGGAACGTCGCCTTCTACGCCACCTCGTACAGCTGGGCGAAGAACGTGGAGAGCGATCGTTCCAACGGAAGCAGCATCGCTTTCGAGAGCACGTTCCGTTGCGAGGCACGGGACTCGTTCTTCCATAGCACCGCGAACCCCAATCCAGGCGGCGGCGGATACGGCATCGACCTTCGGATCTATGCCTCCGACAACCTGGTCGAGAACAACATCTCCTGGAACTTCAACAAGGTGATCACCATGCGCGCCGCCGGCCCCGGCAACGTGGTCGCCTACAACTACTTCGAAGACGGATGGGGCGCCGGGTACCCGATGATTCCCGAGGTGGGCTTGAATGCGTCGCATTACTCGACGACTCACTACACGCTCTTCGAGGGAAACCAGGCCTTCAACATCTCCGGCGACGCCTACTGGGGCAACTCGATCTTCAACCTCTATTTCCGCAACCACGCGACGGGGCGCAGGCGCTCCCTCCCGCCGCTCGAGCTGAGCGACGAGATCACCAGGCGGTTCGTCGAGGTCCCGGAGTGGCACCTCGCGTGCAGCTATGTCGGGAACGTGCTCGGCAGCAGCGACATGAGCGCCGAGCCGCAATCCGGCTTCGTCTACGAAGGCAGGCCGCCCTGGTATTGGGACCCGGTTCCGATTTGGGCAATCGGCGTCGAGCACAACGCCGGACTCGAGGGTCAGGACGCTGCGGTCGTCGCCACGACTCTCCGCCACGGCAACTTCGACTACGTCACCCGGGGGATCGTCTGGGATCCCGGGATCGGAGACCACCGGCTCCCGGCGTCGCTCTATCTGGTCTCGAAGCCCGCCTTCTTCGGTGACCATCCCTGGCCGTGGGTCACGCCGGAGGACGCGGCGAATCGCACAAGGGTCCTCCCTGCGCGAGAGCGATTCGACTCGCTCCTCTCGAGCAGCAACTGACACAAACGGAAACAAACGAACTCACACGCCTCCGCTCGCCTGCCCGTCTCCCCCTCATCGAGACAGGCAGGGTGCGATATCAACTCCGCTGTACGCCTTTCCTCTCACTTCGAAAATGGGGCATCCTCGTTCGGTCTTGGTCGGATGTGACTCCGGTCGCCTCCGTTCCAATCGACTGACGGAAAGGCTGTCGCATTGCGTTCGATGTTCCTCGCCCTCGGCCTTTGTGTGTCTGTTTCTCTGACCGCATGTGGCAATGGGCACTCCCTCCCTCGCGCTCCTTCTGAAGACGCCGAGGTGAGAGACCCAGATTCGCCCCCCGACGAGAACGAGAGTCCCGAGCTGGAGGATCCCGCAGAGCCGGACGATCCGACCGACGGCGACACGACCGGCGAGGATCCGCAGCCGGACGATCCGACCGATGGCGAGACGACCGGCGAAGACCCGCAGCCGGACGATCCGACGGACGGCGACACGACCGGCGAGGATCCGCAACCCGAGGATCCGAACGATGGCGACACGACCGGCGAGGACCCGCAGCCCGGGGATCCGACCGACGGCGACACCACTGGAGAAGACCCGCAGCCCGGAGATCCGAGCGATGGTGACACGACCGGTGGCGACCAGCAGCCCGTGGAGCCAAATCCGACGGCGGTGCTCCCGGCGGATCGGAGCACGCTCTGGAAGCCGGGCCTGACGGCCGTCGGAGGCATTCCGGCTGACGGCGACGCCCGCCGTCCGGCATCCATCTACCTTCCTTCTGGCAACCCCTACGGCGGCTTCTCCGTCGATCCGGCCCTCGGGAACGGCTCCACCGACGCCGCCTCTGCCATCCAGGCTGCCCTGAACGCCGCGGGCAACCAGGCGAGCGAGGCCAGCCGGCGGATCGTCTACCTGAAGGCGGGTACCTACAACATCCGCTCGCAGAGCCTGAACGTCCCCAGCTACGTCACGCTCCGAGGCCAGGGGACCCGCGGGACCTCGGCTACGCGCCTCCTGAAGGCGGCCGGCTCGCAGACCTCGGTTATCAACCTCGGCCACCTCTGGATCAAGAACACCACGCCCGTCGACGTGACCGCGGACGTGCCCCGCGGCGCGACCCGGGTCACCGTGGCGCGGAACCCTGGCTACCAGGTGGGCGAGATGATCTTCATCGACCAGCTCGTCGATCCTGAGCGCGTGGGCTCGTGGTGGAATCCGATCAACCAGGCGAATTCGAACGGCGCCGAGCGCGGCTGGTACTCCCGGCAGAACCGGCCCACCGGCCAGGTGCTGGAGATCGCCGCCATCGACGGAAACGCCCTCACCTTCAGCACCCCCGTGCGCCTTCCCTACTTCACCTCGAACCAGGCGCAGGTGGTCCGCTTCGCCGGCGGCGACCAGGGCGGCCCCATGGTTCCTGTCAAGAAGTGGTCCGGAGTCGAGAACCTCTACGTCGCAGGCGGCGAGCAGGGAAACATCGCGTTCTACGCCGCAGCATACAGCTGGGCGAAGGACGTCGAGAGCGAGCGCTCGAACGGCAGCAGCATCGCCTTCGAGAGCACCTTCCGTTGTGAAGCCCGAGACTCGTTCTTCCACAGCACCGCCAATCCCACGCCGGGCGGCGGCGGATACGGCATCGACCTTCGGAACTACGCCTCCGACAACCTCATCGAGAACAACATCTCCTGGAACTTCAACAAGGTGATCACCATGCGCGGCGCTGGCCCTGGCAACGTGATCGCCTACAACTACTTCGAGGATGGTTGGGGGCGGGATTATCCCACGATCCCGGAGGTGGGCCTGAATGCGTCGCATTACGCGACCCCTCACTACACGCTCTTCGAGGGCAACCAGGCGTTCAACATCTCCGGCGACGCCTATTGGGGCAACTCGATCTACAACGTCTACTTCCGAAACCACGCGACCGGCCGCAGGCGCTCCTTCCCGCCTCTGCAGCTCCGCGACGAGGTCACTCGGCGGTTCGTGGAGGTCCCGGAGTGGCACCTCTCCTGTAGGTACATCGGCAACGTGCTCGGCAGCAGCGACATGAGCTCCGCGCCGCAATCCGGTTTCGTCTACGAAGGCAGGCCGCCCTGGAATTGGAACCCCGTCCCGATGTGGGCCATCGGCGTCGAGCACAACGCAGGCAGGCAGGGACAGGACGCGAGGGTGGTCGCCACGACCCTCCGGAATGGCAACTTCGACTACGTCAGCCGGCGAATCGTCTGGGATCCCGCCATTGGGGAACACGCGCTCCCCGCGTCGCTCTACCTGAGCTCGAAGCCCGCGTTCTTCGGCGATCGCCCCTGGCCGTGGGTGATGCCAGAGGACGAGGCGAACACCACCCGGATCCTCCCGGCGCGCGAGCGCTTCGATCGGCTCATGTCGCAGTAACCGAATTCGCGCCCGCCCGCCCCCCGGGCGGGCGCTGCGGCCCCCAAACAGGCGTGGGGCAGACCCGCGCGGCCCGCTTTAAGTTCGACCTCCACGAGGCGCCGGATCCGAAGCTAGCGCGCCGAAGGGACCAGCGTGGGCCGGCCTCTGCATCTCTGCATCCACGGACACTTCTACCAGCCGCCACGGGAGAACCCCTGGCTGGAGGAGGTGGAGCTCCAGGACTCGGCGGCTCCGTTCCACGACTGGAACGACCGGATCGCCGCCGAATGCTACGGCCCGAACGCCGCCGCCCGCATCCTCACGCCGGGGCGCCGGATCACGGAGGTCGTGAACAACTACCGATCGCTCTCGTTCAACTTCGGCCCCACCCTCCTCTCCTGGATGGAGCGCAAGCGGCCGGAGATCTACCGCGCGATCCTCGAGGCGGACCGCGACTCGTGCCGGGAGCGCGGCGGACACGGGAACGCCCTCGCGCAGGCCTACAACCACTCGATCCTCCCTCTCGAGCCCCGGCGCGACAAGCGCACCCAGATCCGCTGGGGCCTCGCGGACTTCGCCCACCGCTTCGGCCGGAAGGCCGAGGGGATGTGGCTCCCCGAGACGGCGGTGGACGCCGAGAGCCTGGAGCTCATGGCGGCGGAGGGGATCCGCTTCACCGTCCTCTCGCCCTACCAGGCGCGCCGGATCCGCCCCTTCGGACGGGACGAGTGGGAGTCCGTGGAGGGCGGCCGCGTCGATCCCACCAGGCCCTATCTCGTGCGGCTGCCGAACGGCTCGTCGATTGCGGTCTTCTTCTACGACGGGCCCATCGCGAAGGGCCTCGCGTTCGAGGGCGGCCTCTCCTCCGCCGACGAGCTCCTCGCCCGCCTCGAGGGCGGCTTCGACCCCGGACGCGATCACGAGGAGCTGCTCTCGGTGGCCGTCGACGGCGAGACCTTCGGCCACCACAAGAAAGGCGGGGACGAGATCCTCGCCGCCGCGCTGCGCCGGGTGGAGGAGCGAGGCTGGAGCCTGACGAACTACGGTCAGTTCCTGGCATCGCATCCGCCGTCCTGGGAGGTCGAGCTGGCCGAGCCGTCGTCCTGGAGCTGCTCCCACGGGGTGGAGAGGTGGCGGAGCAACTGCGGGTGTTCCACTTCGGGTCAGGATGGATGGCACCAGAAGTGGAGGACGCCGCTGCGGCAGGCGCTCGAGCTGTTGCGCGACGCGCTGGCGGCCCAGTTCGAGCAGGACGGCGGCCAGCTCTTCCAAGACCCCTGGGAAGCCCGTGACCGCTACATCGAGCTCACGCTCTCGCGCACGCCGGAGATCGTGGGACGGTGGCTGGAGGCACGAGCGCGCACGCCAGGCCTCCTCTCCTCGTCCGAGAACCGCGTTCAGGCGCTCCGCCTCCTCGAGGCCCAGCGCCAGGCGATGCGGATGTTCACTTCGTGTGGATGGTTCTTCAACGACGTCTCCAACCTCGAGACCATCCAGATCCTGCGGTACGCCGCGAAGGCGATGCAGCTCGCGCGGGAGGCGGGAGGCCCCTCCCTCGAGCCCGCCTTCCTCTCCGTGCTGGAGCACGCGCCGTCCAACCTCCCGGACCTCGGCAACGGCGCGTCGGTCTACGAGCGCTTCGTCCGGCCATCCATCGCCTCCCTGCAGGGGATCGCCGCCCACCACGCGATCGCCCGCCTCTTCGATCCGGCGCCGGCGGAGGGAGGCAGGCTCTTCTGCTATCGCTTCGAGCAGCTCGCGTTCCGCCGCGAGACGGCGGGACCGGCGACGCTCTCCGTGGGCCGGACCCGCCTGACCAGCGAGCTGACCGACGAGAGCCTCGACGCCACCGTGACCGTGCTCCACTTCGGCGGCACCGACTTCCGCTGCGCGGTCCGGGCGTTCACCGGCGTGGAGAGCCACAACGAGGCGGAGGTCGCGCTCTTCGACGGCCTGGCGCGCTTCTCCCTCTCGGACGTCGTCCGGGGCCTGGACTCCCGCTTCGTCGGGCCGGACTTCGGCCTGCGCCACCTCTTCCTCGACGACAGGCGGGCCCTCGCCGGCAGGTTGACGAGGGAGACACAGGCCCGCTGCGAGAAGGACTACCGGCTGATCTTCGAAGCCAACCGATCGCTGATGGCCTTCCTGCTGGAGATCAATACGCCGATCCCCCGGGAGCTGATGGCCGCGGCCGAGCTCAGCCTCTCCTCCGACCTGCGGCGCGCAATCGAGGACCTGGCGGAGGAAGGGATCGACCTGGGGGCAGCCACGGATCGCGCGCTCCAGATCCTCGCCGAGGCCCGGCGCCTGGGCGCGCGGCTCGCGCTCGACGAGCCGCGGCGATGCGTGGAGGCGCTGGTGGCGCGGCGGATGAGGGAGGCCTCCGCGGGAGGGCTCGCGTCCCGAGGCGGGGAGCTGGTCGAGCTCATCTCGCTGGGCGACGCGCTGGGCGCCGGCCTCGATCTCTCGGAGCCCCAGAACCTCTTCCGCCAGCTCCTGGACGCACCCCTCGGCCCGGTCGAGAGAAACCTCGCCGTGCGGCTCGGCGAGAAGCTCTGGTTCGATCGCGAGGCGCTCGAGCGCCGCCTGTCGGGTGACCCGCCGTCCCCGTGACGCCTTCGTCTCCTGCTTCAGTCGAGCGCGAGCTTCGTAACCGGTCGTTGCTTCCGCTACGCGATCGGCGCTAGCGTTCGCCCTCGTGATCGGCATTCGAGAGATTGAAGAGGCGCGGGCCCGCATCGACGACTTCGTGATCCGGACCCCGTGCCCGCGGTCCGAGACGTTCTCGGCGCTATGCGGCGCCAGGACCTGGTTCAAGCTCGAGAACCTCCAGATGACCGGCTCCTTCAAGGAGCGCGGCGCCCTCAACCGGATCTTGAGCCTGACGCCGGAGGAGCGCGCCCGGGGCGTGATCGCGGCGTCGGCCGGCAACCACGCCCAGGGCGTCGCCTACCACGCCGGTCGGCTGGGCATCCCCGCCACGATCGTGATGCCGGACCGGACCCCGCTGATCAAGGTCGCCAACACGCGACGGTTCGGCGCCAAGGTCGTCCTCGCCGGCGGCAACTTCGACGAGGCCTACGCGGTGGCGCGGCGCCTCCAGGAGGAAGAGAACCTCGTCTTCGTCCACCCCTTCGACGACGACTCCATCATCGCGGGCCAGGGGACGATCGGCCTGGAGCTCCTGGAGCAGATCCCCGACCTCGAGGTGGCGATCGTCCCGATCGGCGGCGGGGGCTTGATCTCCGGGGTCGCCGTCGCCCTGAAGGAGACGCGTCCGCGAATCCGCGTCATCGGCGTGCAGACCGCCGCCTTCCCGTCGATGAAAGCGAGCGTGGACGCCTCGGAGCCCGTCACCGTCGCCGCCGGGCGGACCATCGCGGACGGGATCGCGGTCAAGCGCCCCGGCGGCAAGACGCTCGAGTACGTCCGGCGCTACGTCGACGAGGTGGTGACGGTGGACGAGGAGGAGATCGCGAACGCGATCCTCCTCCTGCTCGAGCGGGAGAAGACGGTGGTCGAAGGCGCTGGCGCGGTCCCGCTGGCCGCCCTGCTGAACCGCCGCTGCTCCGGGACCGAAGGACGAAACGTCGCGATGCTCCTCTCCGGGGGGAACATCGACGTCAACCTGATCAGCCGGATCATCGAGCGCGGCCTGGTGAAGGACGGGCGGATGGTCCGCCTGATGGTCCGGATCGAGGATCGCCCCGGCTCCCTGGCCCGCCTCACGGCGCTCGTGGCTGAGCAGGCGGCGAACATCATCGAGATCCACCACGACCGGGCGTTCGGCAAGTCGGGGTACGGCGAGACCGAGGTCTCCCTCACCCTCGAGACCCGCGGCCGGGACCACGTGGAGCAGCTCACGCAGGCCCTCGACCGGGCCGGCTACCGGATCTCCGAGCTCTGAGGGTGTACCGAGCGACCGCTCAGAGCGTGTGAAGAAATCGCCCCCGCGGCGCGGGAGCGATTCCTTCATCTCGCGCTGCGCGCGAGAAGCGCTCCTTTTCGTTTGCTCGCCTCCGGCTCGCGAGAGCTTGTGAATTCTTCACAAGCTCTCAGTAGAATCCGGTGCCCACGTTCACGAGCCCGCCGTAGGACGCACCCCGGAACCTGAGGCGAGGCGCCGAAGCCTCGATGACAGCGGTAGCGCCGACGGTGACGCGCGGATCGCCGAGGGGAAAGAAAGCGAAGCCGGGGAGGATGGAGATCCGATCGCGATTGTGGTCGGTGCCGATCTCGCCGCTCGCCTCCGCGCGGAGCTGCACCGCCGGCCAGATCCTCCACGCGACGAGCGCGCCGTAGAGCGTGGCAGGGTTGGAGATCCGCTCGCGGAGCTTGAGGACTCCCGCTCGACGGAAGCCATCCGTGAAGCCGATGCGGGCCTGTACGCCGAAGCCTTCGATCGCGAAGCCGTAGATCCCCTGGATCCGGATGTCGGTGTTGTTCGTCGACCACGCGGTTCCGTCGATCGGGAAGGTCACGCCCGGGAGCAGCGCGAGCTGATGGTGTCGCCCGAACGTGAACGGCACACGGAGATCGAGGTCCATGTCCGTCTCGTTGTCTCGCGTCCCGGCCACCTGGTTGAAGAAGGTGACGGACGCCTCCAGCAGGTAGAAGTTGGCGCGGACCCGCTCTGCGAAGACCGGGTTGTCGTGGCCGTCACCCCCGACGAAGGTGAACGCCTCGAAGTTCACGCTCCGCGTGAGCTGCGGATACGTGTAGGCCTCCGCGAAGTTCCAGTCGTGGAGCTGGTGATTGCTGGGCCAGGGCGGGCCCGGGATGCTGGGGAGATCGCCGCTGTCCACCTCGACCTTCTCGCTGGAAGGCGCGGCGTAGAGCTGATGCTCCCGGATTCCCCAGTAGGGCTTGCTCGACTGGAAGCGCGGCCCAGGAGGAATCGCGCCCTCGTGGACCTTGCCCGTCTCCGTCGTGTTGATTGGGGCGCCGGAGACCTCGCCCTCATCCTCGAAGAAGGCCGAAGCGCCCTCCTCGTCTCCCTCCGCGACCACCCATGACCCCTCCGGGGCCGCTTGAGCGATCGCCCCGAGGGGAATGAGGAGCGCGGCGCCGATGGCCACACATCGCCCGAAACCCATCGTCGGATCCCCCGGGCGCCGAATGGACGGCGCCCCTGGGGATCACGCTAGGGAGCGGATTCCGGGCATGCAGGCGAGCGCTACCCCGGCGGGGAGAACCGAGATCAGTAGGGCGCGGCCATCGTGGCGAGGCTGCCGATGATCCCGAGACCCACGCCCAGGGTGATCACGATGAGCAGGACCAGGCGGGGCCCCGTCCACCGATCGTCCGCTGCGCGCTCCAGCTTGAACTCCGTCTCGTTCATCGCTCGTCTCCGGGAAGGAAAAGCGTTCCGCGGGAAACAGCCCCGGCGGGCGCTCCGATCTCGCACCTTCCGCCGATCCCGTCAACCGTGCATCGCTGGCGGCGTGGACCCTTCGTCGCGTCCGGCGAAGGGGTGCTCCCATGAAGCGGGGGCTTGGCACGGCCGACCCTCTCTGCGTAGGATCCGCCCTCGCGCTTCCGCGCCCGTCGGCCCGATATTCGGGCACGCGGCTCCCTGTTTCAAACGCGTCCACTCGATGTCCCGCGAAAACCTTCCTCCCAACGAACCGAATCGCATGGAGGACCTCCTTCCTGCGGATCCCTCCTCCCAGGCCGCGCTCCTGCTCCAGGCAGGCTACGTTCTCGATCCGGCGAGCGGAAACTACTGGCATCCCTACGCCCAGCACTGGCTCGAGGTCGCGTCGGGCCAGTATCTGGACGCCGCGGGCGCACGCCTCGATCCGGCGGTCGCCAGGGCCGCGGTCCACGCCTTGACCGGCTGTGCGGGACCCGCCGCGCCCGCCGAATGGGCTCCCGACGCCTATCCGTCGACGGACTCGGTCCCGGACGACGCGGAAGGGATCTTCGGACGTGCGGCCGCCGACGAAGCGGAGCCGATCGATGACGAGGATCTGATCGACGACGACGAGGTCGAGCTGATCGACCCCACGGCCGGAGTCGAGCCGGGCCAGCTGTCCGCGCAGTTCACCGACTCGTGGCGTGTGGTGATCCACATGGCCTCGGGCGCAGTCCGGCGCGGCAAGCTCGACGGAGCCGACCTCCACGCAGCGTCCATCCGTCTGGCCACGCCCGCAGGGCCGGAGACCCTCGCCACCGACGCGATCAAGGTCATCTTCTTCATGGGCACCGAGGCGCCTGCACCCGCCATCGGCGCGAGGCAGGTGCGGCTCATCCTCTCGGATGGCCGCCCCCTCGCCGGCTACGCCCCCGATCCCCTTCCGACCCAGGGCGGCTTCTTCCTGCTCCCGGCCGATTCCCGCGCGAACACGGCGCGGATCTTCGTCTATCCCCACGCCATCCGCGACGTGGAGCTGACCTGAAGGCGGTCCTTTTGCAACTCAGGCGCATTTGAAGTTGCAACTCCCGACGCTTCGTGCGAGACAAGGGATGGGCCCATGAAGTACCGGGCCCCCGTGGAAGTCGATGCGATCGTTCCTGCGAGTGTTCCTGCTCTTCCTCGTCCTCGTCGCCTACGGCGTCGAGGCTGGGGCCTCGCAGCGCCATTTCCACGATCCCGGCGAGCGCAGCGACTGCGCGGCGTGCTCGTTCCAGGCCACGCCGGGGACGCCGCCCGCCGCTACCGCTCTCGAGCCGCCGGTCTTCGTCGCGCCGCTCGGCGAGGCGATCGGGCGCCATACGGATCCGCCCCCGCCCCTCGAGCCCGCGGACGTCAGCTTCGCCACCTCCCCACCTGCAGCTTGACCTTCGCGCCGTGGTCTGACCCGCGCACTCCGTCGTTCGGAGCGCATCGGCCGTCGTCCACGTCATAGGCGCGCCTGAAGAACGGTCCTGCCGTGCGCCGCGCATGTGGCGCCGGTCCATCGTCGTCAAGCGGTCGGGCTCGTCGTCCAAGCTCGACAGGTGAGCTCCATCCATGTCGTCTCGCAATCCGGCGGGAGGCCTGCGCCTCCTCGCTCGGGGGCTGCGCACCGGCCATCACACCGCGTGTGTCACCCTCTCGCTCCTCGTTCCGGGCGCCCTCTGCGCCTCCCTTCCCTTCTCCGCCTTCGCCCAAGAGGCTCCCGTCGCAGCGCCGGAGCCCGACCGCTCGCAGGCCGCGGCGCCTTCCGCTGCTGGCCAGGCTCCATCCGCACCGGCCCCGGCGTCCTCCCCTGACGAGGACGCCGAGAGGGCCCGCCTGGAAGCGGAGCTCTCCGCCGAGCTCGGCACCACGCAAGGTCCGCCGACCGTCCCGATCCCGAACCCCGAACACCTCCAGACACCGTCGGCACAGCCGGTCGGCAAGCTCCTCCCCGACATCTCGGCGATCGGTACCTTCGCCGCAGCGGGGTTCTCGGGAGAGCCCACCCTGCGGCTCCCCGCCCACGAGCCGACCCATCGCGGGCCGCAGCTCCAGGAGATCGAGCTCGCCTTCCAGTCGAACATCGATCCCTTCGTGCGCGCGGACGTCTTCCTGGCGATCTCCTCGGAGGGCCTCGAGGTCGAGGAGGCCTACGCGACGACGTTGGGTCTCCCCTGGAACCTCCAGCTCCGGGCGGGCCAGTTCTACGCGCCCTTCGGGCGGTTCAACCAGGTGCACTTCCTCGAGGTCACGCCCTTCGCCGACATGCCGCTCCCGAACCGGCGCTTCTTCGGCGGCGAGCAGCTCCGCGGAATCGGCGCCGAGGCCTCGGTGCTCCTCCCCCTCCCCTTCCTGGTGGAGCTCCGGACCGCCGCCATATCCGCGGGGAACGAGGTCTCGTTCGGCGTGCCGGCCCCAGAGATCCAGCGGGTCACCGACCTCATCGGCGTCGCTCGACTGCTCACCTCCTTCGAGCTCACCGACGACCTCACCCTCGTCGCGGGCGCCTCCGCCGCGAACGGCCCCAACTCCACGGGCGGCCCGCTGGTCACCGACAAGAACCGCACCGACATCTGGGGAGGCGATCTCTATCTGCGGCTTCGCGACCGCTCGTCCCGGGCCTACACCGCCCTCCAGGCCGAATACCTCTACCGCCGCGCCACCGCCCCAGACGGGCGCGTGGAGCAGGGAGGCGCGTACGCCTGGCTGGTGCGCAGGTTCGATGCAGAGTGGGAGGCGGCCGTCCGCTACGACTTCCTCGGCCTGCCCGGGGGCAGGGAGCTCGGCTCGCCCGAGCTGGGGGGCGAGATCGGGCCCTTCCTCGAGCCCGCGCGGCAGCAGCGGGTGGGCGCTGCCGTGAGCTACTACCCCTCCGAGTTCCAGCGAATCCGCGTCCAGGCCAACTACGACTTCGGCCTGGAGACGCCCGGCGAACCCGCCAAGGGCGTCCAGGAATACTTCCTCCAGTATCAGCTCGTCATGGGCGCGCACGGCGCGCATCCGTTCTAGGAGAGCGTCATGTCTCGCATTTTGATCCCTCTTCTCGCCCTCGCGCTCGCGGGCAGCGCCTCCGCCGACGTGCGAGTCGTCTCGTCGATCGGCTCCCTCGGCGCCATCGCCAGGGAGGTCGTCGGCAAGCAGGGCAAGGTCACCGTCCTGGCGCCGGCCCACCAGGACCCCCACTTCGTCGACGGCAAGCCGACGATGATGCTCGAGCTGAACCAGGCCGACGTGCTCCTCCAAGCGGGCCTCGGCCTGGAGGTCGGCTGGCTCCCGACCCTCGTCACCGGCGCGCGCAACGGCAAGATCCAGCCGGGCCGCCCAGGAAACATCGACGCATCCGCCTTCGTCGGGCCGCTGCTCGACTCGGACGCAAAGCTCGATCGCTCCCTCGGCGACGTGCACCCCGGCGGGAACCCGCACTACTGGCTCGACCCGCGCCGGGCGAAGCGCATCGCGACCGGCCTCGCGGAGCGTCTCGCCAGCCTGGATCCGGAGAACGCCGCGGCCTATCGGGCCAACGCCGCCGCCTTCGGAGCAGCCCTCGATCCGAAAATCGCGGAGTGGGAGAAGGCGATGGCGCCCTTCCGCGGCCGGGCCATCGTCCCGTACCACAAGAGCCTCGCGTACCTGGAGGACTGGCTCGGGCTGAAGGAGGTGGCGACGGTGGAGCCGCTGCCCGGGATCTCTCCCTCGCCCTCCCACCTCGCCGGCGTGATCATGCAGCTCCGTCAGACGAAGCCGCCCGCCGTGGTGGCCGCCGAGCCCTGGTACAACCTGCGGACCGCGGAGACGGTCGCCGAGAAGGGAGGCGCGACGCTCGTGCGCCTCCCGGGCGACGTCGGCTCGGTCCCGGGCAAGGACTCGTACATCGCCCACCTCGACGAGCTGATCTCGCGCCTCCGGGCCGGGCTGGAGGGGCGATGACGAGCCGCATCACGCGCAGCGATCCTCGTCGTTCTGCATCGCACCTCGCTACCCTCGCCGGTGCGGCCCTGCTCCTCGCGGGGTGCGCCACCGGTTTCGGCGAGGCGGCGACCGGGACGGTCGACGTCGTGGTCGTTCCCGCAGGGACCGTCTCCGGCGGCGTCCGATTCGAGTCCGCCTTCCTCACGGTGACGGGCATCGAGCTCGAGGAAGCCGAGGCCGAAGCCGGCGCGGACGGGGGGCACGGGCACCACCATCACCTTTTCGAGCCCGCTCCGCTGGCGGGCCCGGTCACCCTCGACCTCCTCGGCGGCGCGCAGACCGTGCGGCGGCTCACCGTCCCCGCCTCGAGCTTCACGGCGTTGGCGGTAGGCCAGGCGCCGGCGTTCGACGGCGTGGCGGCGGGCTGTGCCTTTTTCGCGCGGGGCACCGCCACGCTCGACGGCGACAACGTGCCGGTGCGCATCTGCCTGAAGGCGGTGACCGGCGTGCTCGCCCGCGTCCCGCTGGAGCTCGACATCGGCCACGAGGAAGAGGCCGAGATGCGCCTCTTGCTCTCGGTGAACGATCTCCTCACCGACGTGGACGTCTCCCTCCTGCCCCGCGAGGGCGACGGCTCGATCGTCATCGACGCGCGCCGTCCCTTCGAGGCGACGGTGATCCGCAAAAACCTCGAGTCGGCCTTCTCCACTCTCTAGTCCCTTCGCCCCGCGGGCGGAGGGCACCTCCACTCTCAACCACCGTTCGCCGCCTGCCCCGGTTTCCCGGGGACGGGACGGAACGGGAACGCACAACCCAAGGAATCCGCGACGTGTCTCTCTTCCGCAACCTCCTCTTGGCTTCGCTCCTCGTGACCCTCTCCGCGTGCGGGAACGGGGACGACTCCTCGAACGACGGCCACACCCACGACGATCTCGCCGAGCTCGCCGAGCACGCCTGCGAGCACGGCCAGGACGGCCCCTTCCTCGAGGTGAACGCCTCTCTCACTCGCGGGGACGCCGCAGAGGCGGTGAGCCGCGCCCACACCGCCTTCCGGATCGCCCTCCCCGAGGACTCCGACGGCACCCACCGCGGCGCCGTCGTCTACACCGCGACGGCTACCGGCGAGGTGGTCTTCTTCCTCTCCGCAGACGTCCCGCTCTCCGTTCATGACGGGGAGGCCGAGGTCGAGATCGAGGCGGAGGGAAAGGTGGACGCCTGCCCCGCCGTGATCACGAAGGCCGTGACCGTCGACGTGACCGCGGGCACCGAGTACGTCCTCGAGCTCGGCCCCACCGACGCAGCCACGGTGACGCTCGTGGCGGTCTCGGCAGGCGGCCACGCCCACTAGGACGAGAACCCGCGCGGCGTTCAGGCGCTCGCGCGGCTGCCCTCCACCTGCCCCTCGAGCGACCGGGGGCAGGTGGCCCAATCCCGCGGATTCGTTGCGACACCCCCCTCGCAGATCCATACTCCCGAGCCCATGTCAGTCCCCCCCGAAATCCAGGCCCCCGAAATCCAGGCCGTGCCCGCGCGGGAGCCCGTCGTGCGCTTCCGGAGCGCCGTCCTGGGCCACGGTCGGCGCCGCATCGCGGGCCCCATCGACTTCGAGCTGGGCGCCCGGGAGTTCCTGGTGGTGGCCGGCGCCAACGGCACCGGCAAATCCACCTTCGTCAGGACGATGCTGGGCGTGCTCCCGCCGCTCGCCGGAAGCGTCGAGGCCAAGGCCGCCCGCT
Source organism: Vulgatibacter incomptus (assembly GCF_001263175.1). Lineage (GTDB taxonomy): Bacteria > Myxococcota > Myxococcia > Myxococcales > Vulgatibacteraceae > Vulgatibacter > Vulgatibacter incomptus. The sequence goes on from NZ_CP012332.1 coordinate 2,236,121, forward strand.
TCGGCTACGTGCCGCAGCGCGAGCGCCTCGACGAGATCTGGCCCTTCTCCGTGCTCGAGATCGCGCTCATGGGCCTGATCCCGGGCCTCGGCCCCTTCCGCTTCTTCGACAAGGCCGCGAGGCGGCGCGCCGAGACCCTCGTGGAAGAGGTAGGGCTCGGCGGCCTCGCATCCCGCCCCTTCCGCGATCTCTCGGGAGGCCAGCAGCAGCGCGCGCTCATCGCCCGCGCCCTCGCCTCCGAGCCCGACGTGCTGGTGCTCGACGAGCCCACCAACCACCTGGACGTCCCGGGCGAGCGGGCGATCTTCGAGCTCCTCGGCACGATCCACCGGGAGCGGCCCTGTGCGCTGGTGGTGATCTGCCACCACCTGGAGCCGGTGCTCCGCCTGGCCACCCGCCTCGGCGTCCTCCGGGGCGGCGCCCTCCAGGCCGGCTCGGTAGACGAGGTGCTGAGGGCCGGCGCCCTCGAGGGCCTCGTGGACGACGGCTTCACTCTTCGTGCAGGCGGCGCAAGGGAGACCGGCGCGTGAACGGGATTTCGTTTTGGGAGGCGAGCTTCCTCTGGCGCGATCCGCTGATCGCCGTCTGCCTCGGCGCCTTCCTCTGCTCCCTCGCCGGCGTCTTCGTGGTGCTCAAGCGCTCCGCCTTCGTGGGAGCCGCCGTCTCGCAGGCAGCGGGGCTCGGCGTAGTCCTCGCCCTCCTCGCTCCCCACGTGATCGGCCTCTCGCCGCCGCCGCTCGCCGCCGGAATCCTCGTAGGCGCGTCGTCCGCGGGCCTCTTCTCCCTCTCCCGCAAGGGCGGGCGCGTCGGGGTCGAGTCCTCCATCGCCCTCGCCTACGTGATCGCCGGCGCGGCCTCGCTCCTCCTGGGCGTCTTCCTCACCCACGAATACGAGGCCGTCCACTCCCTCCTCTTCGGCGACGCGGTCGCCGCTCCGCCGGAGGAGCTCCTCGCCCTGGCCGTCACGGCCGTGGGAATCGCCCTCATCCAGCTCGCCTTCGGGCGGAAGCTCCTCTTCGTCTCCTTCGATCCGGAGACCGCCCGGGCGATGGGGATGGCGGTCCGCCGCTACAACGCCACGCTCTACTTCTCCATCGGCCTCGGCCTCGCCGTCGCCACCCGCGCGCTGGGAGCGCTCCCCGTCTTCGCGCTCACCGTGATCCCGGCAGCCGGCGGCCTCCTCCTCTTCGACAGGCTCCGGGCGGTCTTCGCCTTCGCGATCGGCACCGCCCTCGCCTCCGGCGTGGTCGGCTACTACCTCTCCTTCGTCTGGGAGAAGCCTACCGGGGCGATGATCGTCGCCTGCGCCGCGATCGCCCTCGTTCCCGGGTCCGTCCGCAGCCTCCTGAGGCGCTGATCCCCTGACTGGTCAGTGCAGCCAGGGCCCGCTGCCGTCGTCGGATCGCTTCGGGCGTGCGACGTTGGTGCGATCGTCGCCCTTCTTCTCGCCCTCGATCACGGAGAAGCGGCGGGTGCGCCTCTTGAGCTCCCGCTCGATCCTCCACGCCCGAAACCGCAGCCACGCGCGCCGAGGGCGGAAGAGGCCGTTCGCGAAGGCCAGCGCCGCCACCATCGAGAAGAACGCCGGCAACATGCGCGCCGGGCCGTCGACGATCGCGAAGAGCGCCAGGATCCCGAAGGCGACCAGCGTGAGCTGCCGGCCCTGCACCGGCAGCACGAACATCAGGTAGACCGGCTGCCGCGCGAAGTGGTGGGCGAAGAGGATCGTGAGGGCGCCGAGGGCGACCCACAGCCCCGTGTACGGCGCGGACGCGAAGCCGAAGAGATAGGCGAAGGGGATCGTGGCGAGGGCGCCCAGCGCCGAGGCGCCGAGGTAGAAGCCGAGGAACCGCCGCGGCCCGAGCACCGCCTCCACCTGGCTGCCGATCGAGTACAGGAACCAGAGCGAGATCAGGAAGGAGAAGATCGCGCCACCGGACGGAAGGGGCACCACCAGCGCGTAGGTGACGACCTGCCAGAGCTCGCCTGCCAGGACGCTCGACGGGCGGAAGATCAGGTGTCCGAGGAGCCCGCCCGGATAGACGTTGCCGGTAATGGCGACGAGGATCGAGAGGGCGGCGATCACCACCGTGAGCCGGGTGGTCATGGTCCCACCCGCGCCGAATCCCCCACCCCCGCCCCAACGTCGCATCGGCCTCAAACTCGTTTCCTTCCCGCTCGGAGCGGCACAGCCCGGATCCAGGAGAGCATAAGCCTCCTCCCGGTGACCGCAACGGGTGCGTGTGGGAGGGCCTTCCCGACCGCGAGCCTCGACACGATCCGCGACGGCTCGAGCCCCTGGAGGGCGAGCCAAGGGCCGCAGCGGCTACTAACGATCGATCGCCTTCTCACGGAAGAAGAGCGTGATCGAGAGGCAGTGGAATTCCTTGTCCGACGACTGGGTCACGACCTTGTCGAGGATCTCCAGGTTCGGATTCTCGCGCAGCCACTTCGTGATGTTGTCGCCCATGCTCTCCCGATCGCGCGCGAGCGTGGTCGAGAACACCTTGACCCCCGTGAAGTGCGGCATCTCCCTCGCCTCCTGAACCGCCGCCGCCTGCGTCGCAGCGATGGTGGTCGCCTCCCCCGTTGGCGACCCACATCGCCGTCAGCGAGGTCCTGCCTGGCCGGCTCGTCCCCCGAGTCTCCTCCGGCCGCCCGGCCGCCGCAACAAAAGATCGGCGCCGGGCCGGACGGTTTCAGAGCGCCGCGGCGCCCTCGTACTCTCTCACCGCGTCCCGGATCGCGGCGTCGCTCAGCGTGACAGCCGAGGCCTTCGCCTTCGCGAGGATGAACTTCCCGAGCTCCTCCGTGGCCGCCATGCCCTGCTGCTCCAGCCAGAAGGTCACGTTCGACATCCCGCTCATCGGCCCAACGTCGATGGTCTGGCCCTTGCCGAACTCGCCGGCCGGCACGGCCGAGTAGACGCGATCGGCGAGCCACTCGTCGCCTCGGCGCTTGGCCTTGATGATCGCGGCGGCGTGGACGCCGGTGGCGGTGCGGAAGGCGTCCTCGCCCACCAGCGGATAGTTGATGGGGATCCCGACCTTCGTCGCGGTGGCCACCGCTCGGACGAACTCCACCAGCTTGGTGAGGTCCCGGTCGATGACGCCTAGCAGCTTCAGGTTCACGAGGAGCTGGTCGATCGCGGTGTTGCCGACGCGCTCGCCGATTCCCATCGCGGTGCCGTGGAGGCGGTCCGCGCCGTACTCCAGCGCGAAGAGGGTGTTCACCACCGCCAGGCCGCGGTCGTTGTGCCCGTGCCAGTCGATCTTCACGTCGGCGCCGCTCTCGGCGATCAGGGCCTTGGTGAAGGCGATCAGGCGGCGCACGCCGTCGGGGGTCGCGTGGCCCACGGTGTCACAGAGGCAGAGGCGCGAGGCCCCGTGCTCGATCGCGCTGCGGAAGAGCACCTCCAGCGTCGCAGGCGACGAGCGGGTGGTGTCCTCGGTGACGTAGCAGATGTCGAGGTTCTCTTTCACCGCGAAGTCGATCGCCTTCTGGGAGGCCTCGCGGATGTGCTCCACCGTCCACCCTTCCGCGTACTGGCGGATCGGCGAGGAGCCGATGAAGGCGTAGGCCGTGAGCGGGATCCCGACCTTCTGCTGAATGTCGGCGATCGGCGCCATGTCCGAGACCACCGTCCGCCCAGCGGCGCAGACCCGCAGGGGGAGCCGGTTGTCGCGGACGTAGGTGGCGATCGCGGTCACGTCGTCGTACGCCCGCTGGCCGGCGCACGGGAGCCCGACGTCGGCGGCGCCGATTCCCAGGTCCGCCATGAGCTGGATGATCCGGAGCTTCTCCTCCACCGAGGGATCCGCCACCGAAGGCGACTGGAGGCCGTCCCGCAGCGACTCGTCGAAGAGGTCGAACGAGCGGCCGCTCATGGGGGCCGTCGAAGCGGTGTCGTTCCAGTCGTGGATCAGCTGCGCGTGCTCGGGAGAAGGGGTCGACACGGACATCTCGGTCTCCAGCTAGAGGGGGCACCACTCTGCCAGCCGCTTCGGGTCGGGTAAAGCCACCGAGACGTGAGAAGAGCCCGGATCCGCATGTGGGACCCGAGCTCTTCGGCTCGCACCAGGCGCGTCGTCGCGACTTTGCGTCAGAGCTTCACGCGGGCGAAGAAGAAGGCGTCCACGAGGGCGTCGGCGTCGTGGGGCGAGACCACGATGCCAGGCGCGATCTCGATGCCGAGGGAGATCGGCGCTCGCCGGAGGACGAAGTCGAGCCCCACCGGCACCCGGACGCCGAGGAACCCGCCGTCGTTGCAGAAGCTCCGGTAGCGGCGATGGTGGTCGTCGTACCAGCTGCACCAGCCCCGGGCGACTCCGAGGAGGCCGCCGGCGCCGATGTAGAAGTCGAGATGCAGATCGCTGGTGTTGTTCAACAGCTGGGCGACGCCCCACAGGTAGTCGGCGTGGACGCGGAAGCCGGGCCCTGCGCCGACCCCGATGTCGATGGCGTCGGAGCCGCCGAGCCAATGCTTGGCGGTGATGCCGGTGGGGCTCCCCAACATGAAGCCGAGGCCCCAGGCGTTGGGCTGGCGAACGGGAGCGGCCTGGGCGGGCGCCGCGAAGGCGGCTCCGAGGGTGAAGACAGATGCGACAAGAAGTGAGCGGAATTTCATGGCTGAACCTCGATTCCGCCGCACTCTGCTAGAATTTGGACAATCTGGCCAGCAGTTCCGCCCGAGAGCGGTCCGAGTCGGCGGCAGCGCCTGCCGGACCCAGGCCACAGAAAGCGAAGAGGCTCGCCCAGTTGGGGCGAGCCTCTCGATGAAACCTGCGTCGTCTTGTGATTCGGCCGCCGGCGACCTCAGTCGACCTGGACCACTACCGCGAGGCCCTGACCGCCGCCGATGCAGGCGGAGCCGATGGCCTTGCCGCCGCCGCGGGCGGCGAGGGCGTAGAGGAGGTGGCCGATGATCCGGGCGCCGGAGGCGCCGAGGGGGTGGCCGAGGGCGATGGCGCCGCCGTCCACGTTCGTCTTCTCCCGCGGAAGGCCGAGAACCTTCTCCACCGCGAGGTACTGGGGCGCGAAGGCCTCGTTCACCTCGAAGAGGTCGTACTGCGAGATCTCGGTGCCGGTGCGGCGCAGGGCGTCGCGGATCGCCGGCACGGGGCCGATGCCCATCACGGTGGGATCGCAGCCGGACACGCCCCAGTTCACGAGGCGGCCGAGGATCTTGAGGCCCTTCCGCTCGGCGTACTCGCGGGTGGCCATCACCAGCATCGCCGCGCCGTCGCAGATCCCCGACGCCGCGCCGGCGTGGATCACGCCGTCCTTCTTGAAGACCTTGGGGAGCTTCGCGAGCCCCTCGACGGTGGTCTCGGGGCGGGCGTGCTCGTCCTTGGCGAAGGTGACGGTCTGGCCCTTGCGCGCGGGGAGCTCCATCGCGGCGAGCTCGGCGTCGAAGCGACCTGCCTCGTCGGCAGCGGCCCAACGCTTCTGGCTGAGGACGGAGTACTCGTCCACGTCACCCTGGGAGATGGAGTGCTCCACCGCGAGCTTCTCGGCCGTCATGGCCATGGGCATGCCGGTGAAGCTGTCGGTGAGGGCGCTCCAGAGGGAATCCTCGAGCTCGCCCTTGCCCAGCGGGATGCCCCAGCGGGCGCCGCGGATCACGTGAGGCGCCTGGGACATGGACTCGGCGCCGCCGGCGAGGATCACCTCGTGCTGGCCGGTGAGGAGCATCATCGCGCCCTGCACCAGGGCCTCGAAGCCCGAGCCGCAGAGGCGGTTGACGGTGACCGCGGGGACGGTCTCCGGGAGCCCCGCGCGCAGGCCCACGTGACGGGCGATGTAGATCGCGTCGGCGGAGGTCTGGCAGACGTTGCCGACCACCACGTGGCCCACGTCCTCGGCGGGAACGCCGGACTGCTTCAGCGCGGCCTTCGCGGCGTGGACCGCGAGGTCGGTGGCGGAGAGGCCCTTGAGCGTGCCGCCGAAGGTGCCGAACGGCGTGCGCTTCGCCGCAAGGAAGACGATCTCGGTGCTGCCTGCGCTCTTCATCTCGTTTTCTCCTGTCATCGGCCGAGGTTCCGGGCGATTCCCGCCACGAACATCCCGACCCAGATCAATGCGATCGTCGCAAACACGAGGCCGCGGATCTCCTTCCGACGAACCTCCCGCCTGCCGGGGCCCTTCGCGTAGAAGCCATGGCCCGCCTGAACCCGCGCGTCGAGCGTGAAGCGGTCGTCGAGCGGATGCCCCGCCTCGACCAGCCGCTCGATCCGCCGCTTGTGGGCGTTGAGGACCTCAGCCGGGCTGCTGGCCGGGAGGCCGCCCGCCAGGTAGTCGGCCTCGTCGATCGAGGGGCAGTGAAAGTCCGTGGTGATGACCGCCGCGCCGTCGGTGTAGTCCGTGACCAGGGAGAGCCAGGCCTCGTTGCCCACGGCGCGCACGGTGGCGAAGCACCGCGCCTCGGGGAGCGCGAGGACGAGCTCCCTGCGCTGCCTGGCCAGCGGGCGGCTCTCCGCGAGGACCCCCAGCGGCTCGAAGCCCAGATCGCCGAGCTCCGCCAACATCTCGCGCATCGCGGGCCCACCGGGCGCCACCTGCTCCTGGCCGCCGACGATTCGCCAGCGGATCCACGAGGGCCGCACGAAGGCGAGGGCGCCGGGGAGGTTGCGCCAGAGTAGGTAGGCGATCAGCGCCAGGAAACCCAACGAGCGCCAGAGGTCCTGCTGGCTCATGCGGCGGCCAACCTCGCGACCTGGGCTCGGACGAACTCCGAGACCTCGGACGTGGTCCGGGAGCCGCCCACGTCCGGCGTGAGGACGTTCTCGGCGACCGCCAGGTCGACCGCCTTCTCGACGATCCGCGCCTCGGCGTCGTGGCCGAGGTGCTCGAGGAGGAGCGCACAGGTGAGGAAGGTGGCGATCGGGTTCGCCTTGCCGGTGCCGACGATGTCGGGCGCGCTGCCGTGGACCGGCTCGAAGAGGCCGATCTTCCCGGGGTTGAGGTTCGCGCTGGCGCTGAAGCCGAGGCCGCCCGAGATCCCGGCGCCCAGGTCGGTGAGGATGTCACCGAAGAGGTTGTTGGTCACGACCACCCGGAAGAGCTCGGGCCGCAGCACCATCTGCATTGCGAGGACGTCCACGTACATATGACGCAGCTCGAGGTCCGGATAGTCCCGGGCGAGCTCTTTCCAGACCCGCTGCCACAGGCCGCCCGCGTGCCGCATGGCGTTCGACTTGTCGCTCATCCATACGGTCTTCTCGCCGTGCTTGCGGGCCCAGTCGAGGGCGGCGCGGCAGATCCGCTCCACGCCCTTGCGGGAGTTCACGTCCTCGGTGATCGCGATCTCATCGGCAGTGCCCTGCTTGAAGTTGCCGCCGACGTCCACGTAGACGCCCTCGGTGTTCTCCCGGAAGAAGACCCCGTCGATCTCCTTGCGGCCCTTGCCGACCAGAGGCGAGAAGCGATCCGCCAGGAGGCGCACCGGGCGCAGGTTCACGTAGAGATCGAGCTGGAAGCGCAGCGCCAGGAGGATCTCGCGGGCGTGGCGGCTGTCGGGCACGCGCGGGTCGCCGACGGCGCCGAAGAGGATCGCCCGGTAGTCCCGGCGGAACGCCTCGAGCTGCTCGGGCGGGAGGGTCGTACCGTCCTTCAGGTAGCGGTCGGCGCCGTAGTCGAAGAACTCGAGCTCGAGCCCGAGCCCGCGCGCCGACGAGAGCTGCTCCAGGAGCTTCGCGCCCTCGGGCGCGACCTCCTTGCCGATACCGTCCCCGGGGATCACCGCGATCTTCGACATCACTCGCCTCGCTTCCGTCCCGCCAGGGCGAGACAGGGGCGCCGAAAGGGCCGCCCGCTAGAGCGGCCCCGTCGTCACAGGAAGGAGCGGGATTGTGAAGGCCGACCGCGGGTCGGTCAAGGCGGGAACGTTAGCGAGCGGCCATCGAAGCCGCGTTCTGGCGCGCCTGCTCGGAGGCCCAGGCGGCGACCGACACGGTCGAGTTGCCGGCGAGCGCGAGCTCCTCGGCGGTGTAGGAGCGGAAGGAACCCGTAGCGTCCGTCACGACCACATCGCCGTTGACCTGGCCGTGGACCGCGGCGAGGAGATTGCCCTCGTCGTCCCAGGCCTCGAAGCCGTCGGCGGTCCGGACGAAGTGCCGCACCACGCCCTCGTGCTCCACCCGGATCCCGTCCTCGCTCTCGCGGACCAGCTTGAGCGGCGAGCCGTCGGGGAGCTCCACGATCCGCTCCTCGCCGATCTCGGGCACGTTCCCCGCGATCGGGTTGTGGCCCGTCCAGAACTCGATCGTGTTGAAGATGAACGCATCGCCGAGAAGGAAGAGCCCGTACACCGGAATGAAGCTGAGGCCCAGGAAGACGAGCTCCTGGACCCACTTGCCGCCCACGTCTCGGTTGAACCTCCAGAGCGCGGTCGTGGCGTGGAACTTACCGAAACACGCGGTCTGGACGAGCAGGGTTGCAGCGAGAGCAAGGACAAGTCTACGGCGCATGGATCCTCCGGATGACCTGGATGCCTCTCACGGAAACCCGCGTCTCCATGGAGGAGGTCTTCGTTGAACGGCACAAAGCCGGAGGCTACAGTGCGACCCCCTGCCGCTCACGGCAAGGAGAAAGGTCCCGGACTGTTCCGAGAGGAACTGGACCGCCCCGCTCGAGGAAGCCCATGCGCAAGCCGATGACGCTCACCCAGAAGATCCTCGCCGCACACGCCATCGGCCTCAACCGTCCCTGGGTCGAGGCGGGCGACGTGCTCCGGATCAAGGTGGACTGGACCATCGCCTCCGAGCTGGCGTGGAACGGCATGGCCCAGACCTGGGAGCGCCTCGGCAAGCCGAAGGTCCACGATCGCGAGCGCTTCTACCTCGCGGTGGACCACACGGTCGATCCCGTCACGCTGGCGAACGACAAGCGGACCCAGAAGCTCACCCAGCTCTCCCGCGACTTCGCCAAGGAGAGCGGGATCCGGCACTTCTACGACGCCAACGAGACGATCCTGCACACCAAGTTCTACCGGGACCTGGTGCAGCCCGGTGAGGTGGTGCTGGGCGCGGACTCCCACACCTCCTCGCACGGCGGCATGGGCGCGTTCTCCATGGGCCTGGGTGGCGCCGACATCACCGCCGCCATGGTGCTGGGCGAGTCGTGGATCGAGGTCCCCGAGGCAATCGCCGTCGACTACGCGGGCGAGCTCGCCTTCGGCATCGGCGGCAAGGACGTGATCCTCGAGACCCTCGGCAAGCTCGGCCGCAACACCGTGGCCATGGAGCGCAGCGTCGAGTACCGAGGCGACGCCGTGCGCCGGTGGTCCACCGACGTGCGCTTCACCATCGCCAACATGACGGCGGAGCTCGGCGGGCTGAACGGGATCTTCGAGCCCGACGAGGTCGTGGCCGACTGGCTGTCGCAGCGGGCGACGCACAAGGACTCCGCCCGCTACTTCCGCGCCGACGACGACGCGCCCTACGCGGAGCGCTTCCGGATCGACCTCTCCAAGCTGGGGCCGGTGATCGCCAAGCCCTTCTCCCCCGACAACGTCTTCCCGGTGGAGGCGCTTCTCGGAATGGAGCTGCAGGGGGCGTTCATCGGCGCCTGCACCACCACCGAGGAGGAGCTGGTCCTCGGGGCTCTGGTGCTCGAGAAGGCCCTCGCCGCGGGCATGAAGCCGGTGGACACCCAGAAGCGCCTGGTGGTGCCGGGCGACCTCGCCATCGTCGCCCACCTGCGCGAGACGGGCCTCGCCGCGATCTACGAGAAGGCCGGCTTCCGCGTGGGCCCGCCGGGCTGCTCCATGTGCCTCGGCATCGCCTCCGAGAGGGCCGGCAAGGGCGAGGCGTGGATCACCTCCCAGAACCGCAACTTCGAGAACCGCATGGGCGAGGGCTCCCTGGCCTATCTCGCGTCCGCCGCCACGGTGGCCGCCTCGGCGCTCTCGCTCCGCGTGGCCGATCCGCGCCCCCTCCTCGCCCAGGTCGACCAGGAGCGCTTCGCCGCCCTGCTCCGCCGCAGCGAGAGCCGGCTCCCCGAGATCACCGTCTCCGAGCCGAAGGTGGCGCTCGCCGCTGAGGCGCATGCCGGAGGCGCTGCCGAGACCGGCAAGGCCGGATCGGTCCTCCGCGCCGGCGTGCAGCGCTTCGGCGACTCGGTGGACACCGACGCCATCATCCCGGGCGACTTCTGCCACCTCACCAAGCTCGAGGAGATCGGTGAGAAGTGCTTCCACTTCGTGCGCCCGGAGTTCGTCGGCCGCAGCCGCGAGGGCCGCACGATCGTGGTCGCCGGCGAGGGCTGGGGCTCGGGGAGCTCCCGCGAGCACGCGGTCTGGGCGCTCAAGGGCGCCGGTGTCGAGTGCGTGATCGCCAAGAGCTACGCCTTCATCCACAAGCGCAACCTGGTGAACGAGGCCCTCCCCTACCTCACGGTGAAGGACGAGGAGTTCTACGCGCTGACCCAGGAGGGCGACGAGCTCTCGGTGGATCTCGGCAGCGGCCGAATCACCCACGTGGCGTCGGGCCGGGTGTTCGAGGCGCAGACCCTCGCCCAGGTGGTCCAGGCCCTCGGCCGCGAGGGCGGCCTCGTCCCGGCTATCCAGCGCCACGGCGCCGAGGTCTTCTCGGTGCTCTCCGCGGGCTGATCCTAGGCTGGCAGCGGCTTCGATCCACGAAGCCGCTTGCCGGAGTCCCAGGGAGACTGTCGCAGTAACGAAGCCCACTGCGGCGGTTACCGCAACAGGCTCCTAGCGGTGCCGGGCCGTGCGCCCGTCATCAGAGGACGCGCTGCTTCAGCGGCAAGCGTCGGGTGCCACGTCGACCACGACGGGGCAGTGGTCGGAGCCCATCACGTCGTGGAGGATGTCGGCGGCCTTCACGTAGGGCATCGCACCCGGTGACGCGAGCACGTAGTCGATGCGCCAGCCGATGTTCTTCGCGCGCACGTTGAAGCGCTGGCTCCACCACGAGTAGCGGTCCTTCGCCTCGGGGTGGAAGTGCCGGAAGGTGTCGACGAAGCCGTTGCGCAGCCACCGGTCGAGCTCGTCGCGCTCCTCGGGGAGGAAGCCGCTGGTGTCCTCGTTCTGCTTCGGCCTGGCGAGGTCCACGGGCCGGTGGGCGGTGTTGAAGTCGCCCATGACGAGGATCGGCTCGCCGTCGCGGAGCCCCTTCTCCAGGCGATCGAAGAGCGCCCGGTAGAAGTCGAGCTTGAACGGGACGCGGCTGTTGTCGCGCTCCTTGCCGTTCCCGTTCGGGAAGTAGCAGTTCACCACCTGCAGCTTCCCGAAGCGGGCGATCTGCAGGCGCCCTTCGGCGTCGAACTCCTCCACGCCGAGCTTGGTCTCGATCTCGTCGGGGGTCTCCCGCGAGAACAGACCGACACCGCTGTAGCCGGGTCTCTCGGCCGCGACGAAGTGGGTCGCGAAGCCCTCGGGGTTCCGGACCTCGTTCGGGATCTGCTCCTCGTTCGCCCGGACCTCCTGCACGCCGACGATGTCGGCGCCGGCGCCGGAGAGCCAATCGCCGAAGCCCTTCTTCGAGCAGGCGCGAAGCCCGTTCACGTTCCAGCTAGCAATCCGCACGGACACCTCTCCTGAAAGCGTCAGGCCGCGAGCGCCGCAGCCTCTCGTGCTTTCCGGCGCCGAGAGATCAGGCGCGCCGCGATGATGCCGATCTCGTAGAAGAGGATCATCGGAATCGACATCAAGGCCAGGTTGAAGGGATCGCCGGTCGGCGTGAGCACCGCGGCGATGATGACGTTGATCACGATCGCGTAGCGCCGGAACTTCGCCAGCTCGCTCCCGTCGATGAGCCCGATCGACGCCAACAGCGCGAAGATCACAGGGATCTCGAAGATCACGCCGAAGGCGAGGAGGAGCAGGAGCACGAGATCGAGCTGCTCCCGCATGGAGAGCATCGGCCGCGTCCAGTCGTCCATCGAGTGCTGCTCGCTCGCGGCGGCGAGGCGGGCAGACGTCGAAGTATGGTGGTCGAGGACCTCGCGGAGCTGCGCGGTCTTTTCCGGACCGGCTCCCGACGTGATCGCCCGGCGCAGCTCCTCGTCCGCCCTGGCCAGGAGCTCTTCCGCGCGCCCGGTCTCGCCGCGGATCGCCAGGCTACGTGCCTCGCTCCGCGAGAGGATCGCAGCAGAGAGCTCGACCCTGGCGGCGGCGCTCCGATCGGCGGCGCGCTCCGCGACGTCGAGGGCCGGCGAGAGGTGCTCGATCCTCTCGAGGAGCGCCTGGCTGCCGCCGCGGCTCACCGCGGGCAGCTCGGCCAGATGCCCATCCACCTGATCGAGGAGCCTCGAGGCATTCGACGGATCGCCGGCGCGAAGCAGCATGCCGGCGTCCTCCATGGATCCCTTCGCCAGCTTGAGCTCCACGGATCGATCGCGGATGTCCTCGGGCTGGAGGAGGAACTCGAACGCAGGCGGCAGGATGGCGAAGTAGCAGAAGACCACGCCGCCGATGAAGCAACCCGTCCCCGCCACTACGAAGGGCACGGCCATCCGCCTCTCGTTGGCGTAGAGGCCGGGAGCGACGAAGCCCCAGAGCTGGTAGAGGATCACCGGCGCGGAGAGGAAGAGCCCCGCGTAGAGCCCGACCTTGATGAAGGTGTTGAGCTCCTCGATCGCCGACGTCTGGACCAGGGCCCGCTGACCCTCCGGCAGCGCGCGGAGGATCGGGATCACCAGGATGTGGAAGAGCTCCTTCGAGAAATTCAGCGCGATCCCGGCCAGCACGACCACGGCGATCGACGCCCTGATCAGTCGGCTCCTCAGCTCACCGAGGTGATCGAGGAGGCTCAGGCGCAGGTCCGGATCACGCCTCATCGGCCCGGCTCATCCTCTGTACGGCTCGTGGTCGCGACGGCGACCGGCTCCACCATCAGCGCCTGTGGCGCTGCAGCGCTCGCGATCGCCTGGGGCGCTGCGGCGATCGCGATGGCATGCGGCGAGGCGGCGATTGCGACAGGCGCGGGAGCCCCTTCGGCGCCTGGTGCCGCCGGCGCGCCAGCCGCAGGAGCACCCCCCGCCGGGACGGTCTCACCTCCCGAGGCGGCGACTGCCCCTTCGATCGGCGTCTTCGCGGGCAGGCGGGCGACCTCCTCGTCGAGCTTGTTGAACTCGCTCTCGACGATGTCCTTGAAGTCCCCGGTGGCCTTGCGGACCTCGCGCATGCCCTTGCCGAGCATGCGGGCGACCTTGGGAAGCCGCTCCGGCCCCAGCACGATGAGCGCGACGACCATGATGACGAGGATCTCGGAGAATTTCAGGCCGAACATCTGCACCTCGGGCGCGGCGATTCGACAGCGTGCTACACGGGAAAAGGGTCTCGGCGCAACCCGAGACTAGCGGGGATGCGCCGGGAGATCGGGCTGGCGGGCGTGCGGAAAAACGCTTCTCGAGCTCGGTCGATTCCGCGGAAATTCTCGTTCAGTCGCTGTGCGCGGACCGAGAGTCCGGGTCATTTTTGAGCCGATCGAACGTTCTCCGCCGGCCCCCCTGCTCGGCGGGCCCTCTCCCTTGGAGGCGACATGGATCAGACGCTCCTCTTCGCGGACGCCCGCTGCCTCGACCACGAGCCCGGATTCGCCCACCCTGAGTCGCCCGCCCGGCTCCGAGCCGTCCTCTCCGCCCTCGACCGGAGGCCGATCGAGGGAACCCGGCTCCTCGAGCCCCGGCCGGCCTCCCGAGAGCAGCTCCTTCGCGTCCATCGTCCCGAATACGTCGACGAGATCCTCGCCCTCGACGGCCAGTGGGCCCAGCTCGATCCGGACACCGCGGTCTCGAAGGGGAGCGTGACGGCCGCCCTCCTCTCGGCCGGCGCCGCCATCAAGGCGGTGGAGGCGGTCGTGGGCGAGCGGGCCCGAAACGCCTTCTCGATCACCCGCCCCCCGGGCCACCACGCGGAGCCCGACCGCGCCATGGGCTTCTGCCTCTTCAACAACGTCGCCGTCGCGGCGGCCCACGCCCGGGAGGCCCTCGGCTGCCGGAAGGTGCTGATCGTGGACTGGGACGTGCACCACGGAAACGGGACGCAGTCCGCCTTCTACGACCGCGGAGACGTCCTCTTCTTCTCCACCCACCGCCTCCCCTTCTATCCCGGCACGGGAGAGCTGGAGGAGGTGGGCCGCGGCGAGGGCGAGGGGCTCAACGTGAACGTCCCCCTCCCTCCTCGCCTCGGCGACGGCGACTACGCGGCCCTCTTCCGGGAGCTCCTCATCCCGATCGCAGACGCCTGGCGTCCCGACCTCGTGCTCGTCTCCGCCGGCTTCGACTCCCACGTCGAGGATCCCCTCGGCGGGATGGCCGTGACGCCCGAGGGCTTCGCCGGCCTCTGTGGCATCGCGATGGAGCTCGCCGAGCGGCACGCCGGCGGCAAGCTCGCCCTCGTCCTCGAGGGCGGCTACGACCTCGGCGGTCTCTCCAGCAGCACCCACGCCTGCATGGAGGTCCTCGCAGGCGCAAAGCCCCCTGCCCTCCCCACGTCGCCAACTCCGAGGGGAAGGGAGGCCATCGACCGAGCGAGGGCCTTTCACTCCAGGTACTGGAACGTCTTCTGACCTCGCTGGGCGATCGTCTGCCCAATCGATCACTGCCTGGGGACCGTCGCGGACCTATCGTTGGGTCCATGGACGCGCCAGGCATCGAAGAGGGAACGAGCGAGCCGGTCCAGGCAGGGGACGGCTCGCCCGAAGGCGTCACACGCCGAGCGCTCGAGGCCTACGAGACCATCCGGGACGCCCGGGTGAAGCACCTGGTCCAAGGGCTGATCGAGCACCTCCACGCCTGCGTCGGTGAGCTCAGGCCCACCGACGAGGAGTGGGAGTTCGCCTGGCGCTTCATGGAGCGCATGGCGCAGATGACCAGCCCGGAGCGCAACGAGTTCCTTCTCCTCGCCGACGTGCTCGGGGTGAGCCAGCTCATCGAAGCGCTCGCACATCAGGGGCCGGCCGAGGTCGGCTCCGCGCTCCTGGGCCCCTTCTATCGACATGGCGCGCCGAACCGCGGCCGCGGCGCTTCGATCGCGAGCGACGACACGCCGGGCGACCGGGTCCGCGTCACCGGCCGGGTCTTCGACTGGAAGACGAAGCAGCCGATCGCGGGAGCGATCATCGAGGCCTGGCAAGCGTCGACGGAGGGGCTCTACGAGAATCAAGATCCGAACCAGCCGGACTTCAATCTCAGAGGGCGGTTCCGTACCGATGAGGACGGAACGTTCGAGCTGACCGCGCTCCTGCCGGTGCCGTATCCGATCCCGACCGACGGCCCCGTCGGCGAGCTCCTGCGCACGGCAGGCCGCTCGGCACATCGTCCCGCGCACATTCACGTCATCGTCATGGCGCCAGGCCATCGAACGTTCGTGACCCAGCTGTTCCGCGAGGGCGATCCCTACCTCGCCATCGACCCCACCTTCACCGCCACGCGCGAAAACGTTCGACACTTCGAGCACGCCGACGACGAGTGGAGGCTACACGTCGACTTTCCGATGAGGAAAGGGAAGGAGCGGCTTCCGGAGGCGCCCATCCCGAAGCGACGGCTGCCGAAGGAAGAGGTGGCGCAGCACTTCGTCGGGACCTGGCGTCTCGTCGACGCGCTTCGGACCTACGACGACGGCGCAACACCGACGCACGTCTACGGCGAGAAGCCGATCGGCTATATCCACTACGACGATGCCGGGATGATGTCCGTGCAGCTCGGTCCGCGGGAGCGACGTTCCGATTCCGACTATCACGCCTACTTCGGCAGGTACGAGGTCGACGCTGACCGCGACCTCGTTCGCCACATGGTCGAGGGACAAACGCCGGCTGGGCGATATCCGAAGGTTCTGGAGCGCCACTTCCGCTTCTCGGGGGACCTCCTCCATCTACAGCCCGTCGACGATCCGAAGCGCGAGATCGTCTGGCAGCGGGTGGAGCGCTGACTCGTCGAGCGGCAGCCGATCAATTCGAGCCGCCGCCGAGGCTCAGAGCGTGTGAAGAAATCGGTCCCGCAGCAGCGGGCCCGACTTCTTCAGCCGCGCTCCGCGCGGAAACGCTCTTCTTTTCGTCTGCTCCGCCTTCGGCTTCGCGAGAGCTTTTGAATTCTTCACAAGCTCTCAGTGCTCCATCATGAAGAGGTCGGGGTCGACGGTGCCGCCCGAATGCGACGACTCCTTCGTGGGCGCGGTGCCGACCTTGAACGGCAGGACCCTCGCGCCGGGGCCGGAGGCCGGCCTCCCGCTGCGGACGTCGACGGAGGCGAAGCTGATGCCCGCAGGGACCGGCCAGTTCCTGCCCGGCCTGCCGTCGAGCGCGTTCTCCATGTACTCGGTCCAGATCGGCAGCGCCGCCCGGCCGCCGTTCTCGTAGCGGCCCATCGGGGACGAGTCGTAGCGGTCGTAGCCGACCCAGACCCCCGCCACGAGATCGCGTGAGAAGCCCATGAACCACGCGTCGAAGGAGTCGTTGGTGGTGCCGGTCTTCCCCGCGATCGGCCACTTGTTGTTCAGGTAGCCGGAGCGGGCCGCGGTGCCGAAGAGCGTCACCTGGTGGAGGAGCTCGGTGGTGATGTAGGCGGTCTCGGGCGTGATCAGCCGCTCGGGCTCGTAGCCGAGCTCGGCGTAGCCTGCGAGGATCCGGTCGCCCAGCGGCGCCCATCCGTCGGCGTACCAGGTGTGGTCCTCGAGGGTACGCCCGAAGCGATCCTCCACCCTCCGCAGGAAGGTGGTCCGGGGCTTGGTCCCGAGGCGATCGAAGGTGGAGTAGACCTTCGCGAGATCCCAGAGCGTCACGCACGAAGAGCCGAGCGCGATCGAGAAGTCCTCGTTGAGCTTGCTGGTGATCCCGATCTTGTTCGCCCAGTCGACGGTGGCGCGAACGCCGAGGTTCTCGAGCGCCTTCACCGCCGGGACGTTCATCGAGTTGACCAGCGCGTGGGCCGCCGTGACCTCGCCCTGGAAGTCGAGGCCGTAGTTCTGGGGCTTCCAGCGGTTCTGGTTCGCGGGATCGTCGGCGACGATCGGCGCGTCGATGAGGATCGACGCGGCGGTGAACGGCCGCGTCTTGGTGGGATCGGTGGTGTCCTTGCCCAGCTCGAGGTTGCCCGAGTAGACGATCGGCTTGAACGCCGAGCCGGGCTGACGGCAGGACTGGAACGCGCGGTTGAACTCGGAGGCGTCGAAGTCGTAGCCGCCGATCATCGCGACCACGTAGCCGCTCCACGGATCGAGCGAGACGGTCGCCCCCTGGAGCTTGGGCTCCTGCTCCAGGGCGAGGAAGAGGCCGTCGGCGCCGTAGGTCTTCTTCAGCGCGGGCTGCTCGGAGTCCATGCCGATGTCACGCCACGTGGAGCCGCGGACGATGAGGAGGTCGCCGACCGAGAGGGCGTCCTTGAGCGAGGAGATCAGCGCCGACGGGAAGTACGCCTCGGAGTTGGGCTTGCGCGCCCAGCGGGCCGCGGCCAGCGGGAGCTCCGCCGTCAGCTTCGTCCCCAGCTTCACGGTGGCGAGCTTCGGCCCCACCTCGGTGACGATGCCGACGTAGAGGCGATCGCGCTCGAGCTTCGCGCCGCCCCGCTTGTCGAGGACCTCGTCGAAGCCCGCGAACCGCTTCGGCCACTCGGCCTTCGGCACGTTGTCCAGCGGCCCGTAGTAGCCCTGCCGGTGATCGACGAAGTGGAGCCCCTTGAGCATCGCGTTCTGGGCGAAGCGCTGGTTCTCGCTGTTCATCGAGGACCAGATCTTCAGGCCCTCGTTGAGCATCCGCTGGTTGCCGTAGCGATCGACGACGTCGCGGCGGACGTGCTCGGCGAAGAACGGCGCGGTGTCGCCGAAGACGTCCTCCACGTGGTGGACCTTCACCGGCTGCGCCTGGGCCTCGTCCCGCTGGGCCTGGGAGATCATCCCCTCTTCGAACATCCGCCGGAGCACGTACTTGCGCCTCTCGGCGGCGCGCTCGGGATAGACGAAGGGCGAGTACCGGGACGGCGCCTGGGGGAGCCCGGCGATCAGGGCCATCTCCGGCAGGGTGAGGTCCTCGACGTTCTTGCGGAAGTAGTTCTCCGCCGCCGACTGGACGCCGTAGCTGTGGTGGCCGAGGTAGACGTTGTTCAGGTAGAGCCAGAGGATCTCCTCCTTGGAGAACTTCTCCTCCAGCTCCAGCGCCAGGAGCAGCTCCTTCACCTTGCGCCGGATCGTCTTTTCGCGGCCCTTCTCGTAGCCCTCGGCCGAGATCAGGAGGGCCTTCGCGGTCTGCTGGGTGAGGGTCGAACCGCCGCCGCGGACCCGCCCCGACGTGACCATCTTGAAGGCGGCGCCCGCGATCCCCTCGACGTCGAAGCCGGGGTGGTCGAAGAACTTGCCGTCTTCGGCCGCGATGAAGGCCTGGATGAGCTTCTTCGGGATCCGCTCGTAGGAGACGACCTTGCGCCGCTCCTTGAAGAACTCGGCGATCAGCACCTCGTCGGTGGCGAAGGCCTCCGAGAGGATCGGCGGGTGCCACTGATCGAGGCGCGGCACCGGGGGTACGTCCCTGCCGTACTCCCGGTAGCCCCAGTACGCGGCGCCGGCGCCGGCGACGAGCACCAGGAAGAAGCCCGCGAGCGTGAGCCGGACCAGCCAGCGAAGCAGGCCCGCCTTCTTCTTCGTCTTCTTCGACTTGGCGCTCGGAGCGGGCTCCGGAGCCGAGGATTCACCCTGGGGCCTCGTGGGGCCCATGCCAGCGTCTGCCATTGCGGGGCAGCCTAGAGCACCGCCGTCCCAGGCACAACGCCGGATCCCTCGAAGACCACCTCGGGCGCCCCTGCGAAGCGGCGCTTCATCACCTCAATCGCCTCCGGGTTGTGATCGACGAGGAGGAACCGCCTCCCCGCCTTCAGGGCGGCCTCACCGGTGGTGCCGCTCCCAGCGAAGAAGTCCAGGACCAGCCCCCCTGGCGGCGAGGACGCCTTCACGATCCGGCTCAGGATCCCGAGGGGCTTCTGTGTGGGATAGCCCAGCTTCTCCCTGCCCGTGGGGCTGACGATCGTGTGCCACCAGGTGTCGGTGGGGAGCTTGCCCCTGGCGGCCTTCTCGGGGCCGACGAGGCCCGGCGCCATGTAGGGGATCCGGTCGATCTCGTCGGCGTTGAAGAGGTAGGCCTTCGCGTTCTTCGCGTAGAAGAGGATGTTGTCGTGCTTGGCGGGCCACCGCTTCCGCGTCCGGGCGCCGTAGTCGTAGGCCCAGACGATCTCGTTCAGGAAGCACGACCTCCCGAAGATCGAGTCGATCAGCACCTTGCAGTAGTGCACCTCGCGGTAGTCGACGTGGAAGTAGAAGCTCCCCGTGCGCTTGAGCACGCGGCGCGCCTCGACGATCCGGGGCTCGAGGAAACCCAGGTAGTCGTCGAAGCGGTCGGGGAAGGAGCGGGTCTCGCGCTCGACCGTCTGGTAGCGCCGGCCGTGGAAGCCCGCCCTGCCGCCGGTCTCCGTGCGGATGGCCGAGAGCGTCCTGCGGGACTGGACTCGGCCCGTGTTGAACGGCGGGTCGATGTAGACGAGGTCGACCGACTCGGACGGCAACCCGGCCAGCACCTCCAGGTTGTCCCCGAAGACGACCCGGCCCGTCGTCACGCCTTTTCCCCTTGGTCCGAGTCCTTCGGCAGCGTCCACGCGATCCCCGCGGCGTGGAGGACCTGAGCGAGCTCCCTGGGCAGCGGCGCCTGCACGACGAGGGGATTGCCGGTGACGGGATGCTCCAGCTCCAGCCTTCGGGCATGGAGGAACTGCCGGTCGAGCCCCCAGCCCTTCGCCACCTCGCGGTTGAACGGGAAGTCCCCGTAGCGCGAGTCGCCAGCCACCGGATGGCCGATGGCGGCGAGGTGGCGGCGGATCTGGTGGGTGCGGCCCGTCTCGATTGTGCACTCGAGGAGGCTCACGCCGGCGCCGCTCGCGAGCACGCGGAAGTGCGTGACGGCGGGCTGCATGTTTACGCCCCTCTCGGCCCGCGAGCGCGCGGTCTGCTGGTGCTCGGCGAGGGGCAGATCGATCGTGCCCTTCGGCCGGGGCATCCGGCCCTTCACGAGGGCGAGGTAGCGCTTGTGCGCCGCACCTTCCGTGAAGATCTCCGTGAGCCGCACCATCGCCTTGCGCTTCTTGGCGACGAGGATCACGCCGGAGGTCTCGCGGTCGAGGCGGTGCGCCGGGCTGGGCTTGAACTCCTTCTGCTCCTCGTCGACCTGGAGGTAGTGGCGAGCCCAGTCCACCAGGGTCCCGCCCTTGATCCCGGATCCCGGATGGACCGCCATCCCGCCCGGCTTGTCCACCGCGAGCACGGAGTCGTCCTCGTAGAGGATCGGCACCTCGGGCAGCTTGTGGACGCGGGGCTTCGGCGGGAGCGGCACGCCCGACGGTCCGGGCTGGACCACCCGGAACTCCACCACGTCTCCCGCCTGGAGCAGGTAGTCGTTCTGGGTCCGCTTGCCGTTCACCCGGATCCGCTTGGTGCGGATCATCTTGAAGATGCCGCTCAAGGGGACCTCGGCCAGCAGGCGCCTCGCCAGCTTGTCGATCCGCTGCCCTGCTTCGTCCTCGGAGATCGTCTGTTCGAACACGCCCGCCTTCTATCAGATGCAGGACTCCTCCGCAGGAAGGGAGACTGCTTGCAAATGAAAATCTGACGGCATATTCTTTCAAACGATCAAGGAGGCGGCCGGATGACCGAGAATCCCCAGCGCGATGCGGCTTCCGAGGCGTCCGTGTTGACCCAGGCCGTCCTGCGGGCTGCCGCGATCTTCGGGCTCTCCCAGAAGGAGCTCGCGGCGATCGTGGGCTTGAGCCCGGCGACCCTCTCGCGCGTCGCTTCGGGCACGAGCCAGCTCCGCGTCGAGAGCAAGGAGGGCGAGCTCGGGATCCTCTTCGTACGAATCTTCCGAAGCCTCGATGCCCTCGTCGGCGGAGCAAAGGACGCCTGCCGTGCGTGGCTGATGGCCTACAACCACCACCTCCACGGCGTCCCGCTGGAGCTGATGCAGAGCGTGAGGGGGATCGTCGATGTCGCCGAATATCTCGACGCGATCCGCGGAAGGGCCTGACCTCTGCGCTTACGAGGGCGTGCCCTGGCGCGTGGTCGAAGCCCAGCACGTCGTCTCCACGCGGAAGCTGGTCGACTCCGACGCCGACCAGCAGCTCCTCGAGGAGCTGATCGAGAGGCACAAGCCGCCGGTCCCTCGCGAGGAGGGCTTCGACGGCCTCCACTTCCTCCTCTTCTCCTCCTTCCGCTACCCGCCGCTGCGGCACGGCTCCCGCTTTGGGAGCCGCTTCGAGCCCTCGCTCTGGTACGGCTCCGAAGAGCTCCGCACGGCGTTCGCCGAGGTCGCCTTCTACCGGCTGCGCTTCCTCGAGGGGACCGAAGCGAAGCTGGATCCGCTCATGGTCGAGCTCTCCTCGTTCCAGGTGAGGGTGCGCTCGAGGCTCGCCGCCGATCTCACCGCCGGAACCTTCCTCGCGCGGGCGGCCGAGCTCTGCTCGAAGGTGAGCTACGCCGCCAGCCAGGCCCTGGGGCGTGAGCTTCGCGAGGCCGGCGCGGAGATGATCCGCTACGCGTCGGCCCGAGACGAGCGAGGCGCGGCCAACGTGGCCCTCTTCACGCCCAGGGCCTTCGCGGAGAAGCGCCCGCGTACGCCGCAGACCTGGCTCTGCGTCGCGACGCGCGAGCGCATCGAGCTCTCCCGTAAGGACTACTTCGTCCGCGAGGTCTACGCCTTCCCCAGGAGCCAGTTCGAGGTGGACGGCGGCCTCCCGTCGCCGAGCGCTTGATCCGACGGCCCTACGAGCCGAAGCGGCGGTGGGCCTCGCGGAGGAGCGCCTCCCCGTGGTCGGGGTGCGCGACTGCGGCGAGGGCGTGGGCGCGCTGCCGGAGGTTCTTGCCGTAGAGGCTCGCCACCCCGTGCTCGGTGACGACGTAATGGAGGTGCGCACGCGTGGTGACCACCCCTGCCCCTTGCGCGAGGAAGGGAACGATCCTCGAGCGGCCGGTGCGGGTCACCGAGGGGAGCGCGATGATCGGCTTGCCCCCTTCGGAGAGCGCGGCGCCGCGGATGAAGTCCATCTGCCCGCCGACCCCCGAGTACTGCTTCTCGCCGATGGAGTCGGCGCAGACCTGGCCGGTGAGGTCGACCTCGAGGGCGCTGTTGATCGCGGTCACCTTGGGGTTCTTCCGGATCACCGAGGTGTCGTTGACGTAGCCGATGTCCAGCATCGCGACGAGGGGGTTGTCGTCGACGAAGTCGTAGAGGCGTCGCGTCCCGTTCACGAAGCCGGAGACGATCTTCCCGCGGTGCACCTTCTTGTTGGCACCCGTGATCACCCCGCGCTCCACCAGATCCACGACGCCGTCGGAGAACATCTCCGAGTGGATGCCCAGGTCGCGATGGTTCACCAGGCTCGCGAGCACGGCGTCCGGGATCGCGCCGATGCCGAGCTGGAGCGTGGCGCCGTCCTCGACCAGGCCGGCGACGTGCCGGCCGATCGCCACCTCGACCTCGGTGCTGGGCCTCGGATGCGCCTCCGGCAGCGGATCCTCCACGGCGACCAGACGGTCGATCCGGCGGACATGAATGAGCCCGTCACCGTGGGTCCGGGGCATGTTCGGGTTGCACTGGGCGATCACGATGCGGGCCGCCCGGACCGCCGCCACCGCCGCGTCCACCGAAGTCCCGAGGGAGCAATAGCCGTGCTTGTCCGGCGGCGAGACGTGGACGAGGGCCACGTCGAGGGGGAGGACGCCGTCGCGGAAGAGGCGAGGCACCTCGCTGAGGAAGACCGGCAGGTAGTCGGCCCTCCCCTCCTGGACGGCCTGCCGCACGTTCGCCCCGACGAAGAGGGCGTTCACCCGGAAGCTGCCGGCGCAGGCGGGATCCGCGTACGGCGCCGGCCCCTCGGTGTGGAGGTGCACGATCTCGACGTCGCGCAGCTCGCCAGACCGCGCGGTCATGGCCTCGATGAGCCGCCGGGGCGTCGCAGAGACACCGTGGACGAAGACCCGGTTGCCGGATTCGATGAGCGAGACGGCTTCTTCCGCCGTGACGAAACGATGCATGTCGGACTCCACATTGGCAGGGGTGAAGCGTCCCGATTCTTACCCGCATTAGCCCCGGTGGCCACCATGCGCTCGAGGTATCACTCTCCCTGATACAGGGCGTCAGAAGAGCTCGAGCTGGGGGCTGGGGTTCATGGCCCGCGCGTCGACGCCCCGGGCGCGGAGCTCCCGGGCGAGGTCGTCGGCGCTGCCATGGGTGGTGAGCACCCTCGAGGCGCCGGTGGCCTTCGCGTAGTCCACGAGGCCGTCGAAGTCCGCGTGATCCGAGAGCGGGATCGCAGCGTCGACGCGGGAGCGGTAGCGCGCGCCCGGATCGATGGCCCAGCCGCTGAGGAAGCAGGTGCGGATGGGACCTCGGCGGTTCCAGGCGCGAAACTCCCTGGTCCGTGGCGGCGCCACGATGACCTCGCCCGCCTCCGCCTCCGGCGAGAGCGGGGCGGCGTTCGGGAAGCGCACGCCGTGTGCGGAGTAGATCTCACAGATCGCCCAGGCCTCCGGGTGCACTCGCACCTTGAAGCCGCGCTCGCCGAGGATCTTCACCGCCTCCTGCGACTTGCCCAGGGAATAGGCGAAGAAGACGGGCGTCACGCCTGCGTCGAGCACCTCCCCGGCGAACGCGGCGATCCGATCCTCCACCTCGCTCCTGGGCGGGAAGCGATAGCGGGGATGGCCGAAGGTCGACTCGATCACGAGGGTGTCGCACGCTGCCACCTCGACGGCGGCGGCGGTTCGGGACGGAGCCGTGTTCAGATCGCCGGTGTAGACCGTGCGGTGGCCGCGGACCGTGATCCGGATCTGGGCGCTCCCTAGCACGTGGCCCGCGGAGAAGAGCTCGAGCTCGAGAGGCCCGATTCGAAAGCTCCGCCCGTACTCCACCTGCCGATGGACGGTCTTCGCGCCCTGCAGCCGGTGGCCCATCAGCGCGAGGGTCGCGGGGGTCCCGATTGCCTCGAGGTGCCTGCCGATGTGATCACCGTGGGCGTGGGACACGAAGGAGCAGGCCGTCTTCCGCGTCGCGTCGAGCCAGAGAGGCGCGCTGCGGGCGCGCAGGCCCTCCCGGCTGAGGATCACCTCGGACATGGAGCGTTCCTACCACGCCCGGAAGGGCCTGCGTGCAGCCGGCCGGGCAGGCCGGTCGGGGCGCCCGCCGTTCGCCGCGACGGGTGGCGAGCGGCCTTGCGCCTGGTTAGGCTCGGGCGACCCCATCGCTCGGAAGGATCGAGATGTCGAACGTGGAGCTCTACAGCATGTCCTTCTGCCCCTTCGCGCAGCGCGCCCGGCTCATGCTGCGCCGCAAGGGCGTGGATTTCGCGACCCACGAGATCGACGTCACCAAGCCGAGGAGCGCGTCGTTCCTCCAGATCAATCCGGAGGGCAAGGTCCCCGTGATCCGCCACGAGGGCCGCGTGCTGAACGAGTCGAGCGTGATTTGCGAGTACCTCGAAGACGCCTTCCCCGAGCCGCCCACCCTCCCCCGCGAGCCCTACACGCGGGCCTTGGCGCGGATCATGGTCGACCACTGCAACAACCAGTTCGTGCCGCTCATGTACCGGCTGCTCATGAACCAGGACCGCTCCGCCGACGCGAAGCTCATCGACCAGGCGCTCGCCACCTGGAGGTGGGTGGACGAGCTCCTCAGCCGCCACAACCCGAACGGCACCTTCCTCGACGACCGGGACGGCTTCTCCCTGGCGGAGATCAACTACGCGCCGTTCTTCCAGCGGTATTGCCTGAACGAGCACTACCGGGGATTCCGGCTCCCCGACGAGGCCGGCTTCGCCCGCGTGCGCCGCTTCCGGGACGCGCTCCTCGGAGACGCCCTCGTCAAGGAGACGGGCATGTCGGACGAGGACTTCATCAAGCTCTACTTCGACTACTCGCTGGGCTTCGGAAACGGGAGCGTCCCGCCGGGCCGCGAGCGCAGCTCCTTCGACCTCTCCGTTCCCCTCGCGGAGCGACCGCTCCCGCCCGCCGCTCCCAGGGCCGTCTGACACGCGGAGCCGACGGCGGAGCAGACGAAGAGCGTTTCCGCGCACGCGAAGCCGAAGGCGGAGCCAAGGAAAGGCGCGATCGCGCGAAGCGCGGCTGAATCAATCGGGCCCGCTTATGCGGGACCGATTGATTCTCTCGCTCAGGGCGCGGCTTCGACGGCGAAGGACCAGCCCAGGGGTTCCACGAGCCCTTCGGCGAAGCGCCGGATCTCCTCCACCGCGCGAGATGGCGCGTGCCAGAGCAGGTAGTGCCCGCCCGGCTCGCAGGCCATGCACTCGTGCCGCACGTGGGGTGGAAGACCCCTGCACCTGTCGAAGAGCACCACGCCCTCCACGAGCTCGCGGGCGGCCTCCCGATCACCAAGCGCGAGCGAGGCCACCACGAGGTCGCCGCGGACCACGAAGCCATCGGTACGCGCCGCTTCGTCCAGGAGCGCGCGGGGGCAGCGGCGCACGAAGGTGACGGCCTCGTCCGCCACGACCCGCTTCTTCCGGAAACCAAGCCACGAAGGGGCCTCGGACTCGATCCGGATCGGCTCCGCCGGCGATCCGCCGTCGAGCGATCGGGAGAAGCCCCTCTCGCGTCCGACGATGAAGGCCGCCGCGCGGCCGTGGAAGGCGAAGGCGAGGAGCTGCCGCCGGATCCGATCCCAGGCGCGGTGCTGGGCCGGCGCGTCGATCCCCTGGTAGGTGAACACGAGCCGCTTCGGGTCGGAGGCGTCCATCACCAGCCGCAGGCGCCTGGCAGGGAGGCGCCACTCGTAGCCGGAGACGATCCAGGCGCGCCGCTCCGGCGGGTCGCGGAGCCGCGAAAGCAGCCACTCGACCTCTCGCTCGAAGTCCTCCCTCCGCGCGCCGACCTTGGGGGCGGCCGCGAGGCAGGTGCGGAAGTAGAGGTGCCCCGAGGGCCCCCTCGCCTTGCGAAGGTTCCAACGAGGATTCTCGAAGACCTCGAGCTCCAACCCGCCCAGCAGCAACCGCCCGGGCCGCGGCACGCTCGATACCCTCCGTAGCCGCGAGACGAGCTCGTGGGTGTCCAGAGAGCCATCCACGTAGACGCTGCACGCAAGACCGAGCTCCGCGGACCGACCGAGCATCTCCTCCCCGAAGGCGCGGATCCCGCCGGTGGGATCCTCTTAGAAGGTGCGTCCGGACCGGCGTCAGCGCCGGAAATACCGCAGCTCGCCGTGGCGCTCGATCGCGCCGACCCGCGAATCCGCCTCGAGGAGGTCCAGGTTCCCGAGGATCTCCCCGATCACCAGGTAGGTGTCGAGCCCGGTCGCCCGAGGAAAAAGTGACAGGACCAGCTCGACGGGCGTCGCGCCGCCAGCTGGGATCAGAGAGAGGATCTTCTCCTGCCGCCTTGCGTAGAAGCCCTCGAGCCCGTCGATCACCCGCCTGTGGTCCACGAAGCACGCGCCGTGCCCCGGCACCACCCAGTCGAGCTCGAGCGCCCGGGCCCTCGCCGCCGACTCGAGGTAGGTGGGCAGCGCCCGGAAGCGGCTCCCGTCGCGCAGGATCTCCAGGAGCGGATTCGGCGAGACGTGCTCGAGGATGTGATCGTTCGCGAGGAGGACGGCCAGAGGTCCGCCAGCGCCGCCACGGGTCGAAAGCAGCGCGCAGACCAGCCCCGGCGTGTGCCCGGGCATCTCGAGGAGGGTCGCGTCGCAGCGCGCGAAGGAGAGCTGCTGGCCCTCCGCCAGCTCGCCGAGCGGCTCTTCCAGCCTCCCCCCGAGGTGCTCCTGGTACGCCGCCACCTCGAGGATCTCCCGGACGCTCGCGGCGGGCACACCGCAGCGGCGCAGGAATTCCTCGTAGAGCTCCCGATCGGCGATCCAGTGGACCGGCGAGAGCAGCTTTCGGCGATCGCGCGCGTGCACATAGACCGGCGCGCCCGAGACCTCTCTCACCCTGCTTGCCTGGCCGTAGTGATCGACGTGGCCGTGGGTGACGAAGATCCGGCGCACCTCGCCGAGGTCGCTGCCGATCGCGGCGAGCCCCGAGCGCAGCACGGCTTCCGCGTCGACTCCTCCGATCCCGGTGTCGAAGAGGGCGATTCCGCCGCCCTCTTCCTCCACCGCGATCACGTTGACCGGGCCGCCTGCCTGGGGAAAGGGCAGCGGGATCGGGATGCGATGAACGCCCAGCCTGGCGATGGCGGCATCGCCGCCGCGCTCCGGCATCGTCGATGCTCCTCTGAGCGTGTGAAGGAATCGGTCCCGCAGAAGCGGGTCCGACTCCTTCAGCCGCGCTTCGCGCGGAAACGCTCTTCTCTTCGTCTGCTCTGCCTTCGGCTTCGCAAGAGTTCGTGAATTCTTCACGAACTGCCGCGCGCGCCGATCGCTACCTCCAGCTCCCGTCGGAGTCGGCGCCCACCAGGGCCAGCTTCGCCGCATCGGCGCGGGCGACGATCTCCTTCTCCTCCAGGATCACCGAGCGCGCCGCCTCGAAGACCAGCGCGCTCGCCCCAATCTCCACACAGGTGTTCACGGTGCCGGGGCCGATGCACGGCGCGTCGAAGCGCATGTCCTGCTCGGGCATGGCGAACTTCACCACCACCACGCCCTTGCCCACCAGCTCGCCGGCCCGGCGGATGCACCGATCCGTGCCCTCCATCCCCTCCACCGCCACGACCACCCCGCCCTTGGTGCAGACCGTCTGGCCCACCTCGGCCCGGCTGATGGCGTTCGAGACCTTCACGCCCAGGCGGATGTCCGCCTCCATCGCCGAGTCCGGCTTGTACCTGCCGTACGCACCCTTGCGGGCCATCAGGTCGGGACAGTACGGCGCAGGGTCGACGATGCGGACGCCCTCCTCCTCGAACATCGAGGCGACGGCTCGGAGCAGGCTGTCGTTGTCGAAGCGCTTGAGCTTGGGCGCGTGCTTCAGCGCCATGAGGTCCGGGCGGAGGCCGCCCCAGAGGTTCACCTTGGCGACGCCCCCCGCCATCGCGGCGGCGTCGACGCCCGCCTTCCGGAAGGCCTTCACCATCTTGCCGAGCTGACCGAGGTGGACCCAGGTGACCTCGTCGCAAACGGACTCGAGCGAACGGTCCGCGTCGCCCTCGTGGGCCACGCAGACCACCCGGTGGCCCGACCGCTTCGCGCTCTCGGCGAACCGCAGGGGAAAGACGCCTGAACCTGCGATCAGCCCGATGGTCGGAGAGACGGCTGCTTCCATGTGCTCGCTACCTCGTCACGCCGCGCTGGGACCCCTCGATGAAGCGCAGCATGTGCTCGACGTTCGGATCGCCGGGGAGCTCGGCGCGCACCTGCGTGAGCGCCTCGCGAAGCCCGAGCTTCATCCGGAAGAGGGTCCGGTACGCCTTCTTGATGTTCCGAATCTCATCCTCGGTGAACTTGTGCCGGGTGAGGCCCACCGTGTTCAGGCCGGCGAGCTCCGCGCGGTAGCCGCTGGCCGTGCAGAACGGCGGCACGTCCATGCCCACCATCGAGCCGCCGCCGATGAAGGCGTTGCGGCCGATCCGGGTGAACTGGTGGATCCCCGACATCCCGCCGAAGATCACGTGATCCTCCACGATCACGTGGCCGGCGAGCATCGAGCTGTTCCCGAGGATCACGCCGTCGCCGATCTGGACGTCGTGGGCCACGTGCGAGTAGGCCATCAGCAGGCAGCGCGAGCCCACCTTGGTGATCCCGCCGCCCTCTTCCGTGCCGCGGTGGAGGGTCGCGAACTCGCGGACCACCGTGTTGTCACCGATGACGGTGCGCGTGGGCTGCCCGCGGTACTTGAGGTCCTGGGGCGCCTCGCCAACGGAGCAGAACTGGAAGAAGCGGGCGCCCTTGCCGATGGTGGTGTCGCCCGAGATTACCGCGTGGGAGCCGATCTTCGTGCCCTCGCCGATCTTCACCTGCGGGCCAATGATCGAATACGGGCCGACCTCCACCGAGGGATGCAGCTCCGCGCCGCTCTCGATGATTGCCGTGGGATGGATCCGGCTCATTCCTGGCCCCTTACTTGTCCACCGAGGTGGCCGTGAGCAGCGCCTCGGCAACCCGCTGCCCGTCGACCATTGCGTGCACGGAGAGCTTCCAGACCGGGCCCTTGCGCCTGGCGATCGTGGCATGGAGCTCGAGCTTGTCGCCGGGGCGGACCGGGCGCCGGAGGCGCGCGTCATCGATCCCCGCCAGGAAGATCACCTTCTTGGTCAGATCGAGTGGATCGGATTCGTAGGCGAGCAGCGCCCCGGCCTGGGCGAGCGCCTCGAGGATGAGCACGCCCGGCATCACGGGATTTCCCGGGAAGTGTCCGTTGAAGAAGTCCTCGTTGATCGTGACGTTCTTGTAGCCGACCAGCCGCTCCCCGCGGACCAGCTCGGTCACCCGATCGATGAGGAGAAACGGATAGCGATGGGGAAGGATCTCCTGGATCCGTCCGTAGTCGAAGCCTTCCAAGCAAACCCTCCAGCCGTGTCCCGTGTGGGACCGTCTAGGTACCATTGCCGTCGAAACGCGGGCGCGAACGTGCGCCCGCGACGGCTATCGTTCTTTCTCGAGCTGCTCCACCTTCTTGCGGAGCGCGCGGAGCTCCTTGAGGAGCTCGGGGAGCTGATGGGTCGCCGCCTGCTCGCGCAGCCATCGCTTCTGATCGATGGCCGGGACGCCGCCGTAGGCAGCCCCCGCCGGGATGTCGGTGAAGACCGCGGAGGCGGCAGCGACCCGCGCGCCGTCCCCCAGCTCGAGGTGCCCGATCACGCCGACCTGCCCCCCGATGACCACGCCCTTGCCGAGGCGCGTGGAACCGGCGATTGCGGTGGCCCCGGCCAGGAGGCTCAAGGGCCCGATCTCGACGTTGTGGGCGAGCTGGACCAGGTTGTCGATCTTGGTCCCGGCGCCAATCACGGTGTCGCCGAGGGTGCCCCGGTCGACGCAGGTGTTCGCGCCGATCTCGACGTCGACGCCGACCTGCACCGTGCCGGACTGTGGAACCTTGAAGTGCCGCATCCGGGCCGGCTCGAAGGCGAAGCCGAAGCCGTCGCCGCCGATCACCGCGCCAGGCTGGACGATCGTCCGCGCCCCCAGGCTGCAGCCTTCCCGCACGACCACGCCGGGATAGAGGAGGCAGTCCTCGCCGACGGTGACCCCATCGAGGATCGCGCAGTGGGCGTGGATCACCGTCCGGGCGCCGATCTTCACGCCCCGCCCGACGTACGCGAAGGGCATCACCGTCGCGGAGGGATCGATCTCGGCGTCGGCCTCCACCGCCGCCCGGGGATCGACCCCGGCGGGATAGGTAGGCTGGCGATGGAAGAGGGTCGAGGCCTTGGCGAAGGCGAGGTAGGCGTCTCGAACCACGAGGAGGCTCGCAGACGCCGGCTTCTCGCCCTCTGCGTCCCCCCCGGCCACGATCACCGCGCCGGCGGATGTGCCGAGGAACTCCGCCTTGTACTTGCGGTTCGAGAAGAAGCTGATCTGGGACGAGTCGGCCGTCTCAAGGGGCGCCACGCCGCGGATCGTCCGCGAGCCGTCGCCCACCACCTCGCCGCCGAGCTCCTTGGCCAGCTCCGAGAGCAGGATCTCCATGGTTATTTCTTCGCCGTCGCCTTGTGGGTCGAGTTGTACAGCCGCACCAGCTCGTTGGTGAGGTCGAACGACGGCGGGCCGTAGAGCAGGCCGGACTCGTTCAGCTCCAGCACGAAGGTGAAGCCCTCCTTCTCGGCGAGGCCGGCGATCAGCGTCCGCATCTTCGCGAAGATCTCGGCGGTGGCCTGGCGCTCCTCGTCGGAGAGCTCCTTCTGGAGCTTGGTGTAGAGGCCGGAGACCCGCATGAACTCCTTGTCGAGCTCCTCGGCCTTCTGCCGGAGGGTCGCCTCGTCCATCGCGAGCCGCTTCTTGTCGAGCTCGTCCTTGCGGGTCTTGAGGGCGTTCTGCTCCTTGTCGAGCTGGACCTGGCTCTTCTCGAACTTGGTCTTGAGGCGGGCCTTGGCGACCTGGCCTTCCTCGACCTCGTTCAGGGCGCGCTGGAGGTCCACGTAGCCGATCTTCACGTCAGCGAAGGCGAAGGCCGGGAGGAGGAGCAGCGCCGGGAGCACCGCGAAGGAGAGTAGACGTCGCATCTCGAACCTCGGTTTCGGAGCAAGGCGGCGTACCGTAGCGCCGCGTTGCGGTCAAGCGGGCTGGCGAGACGCTCGGTCGGTCGCCAAGCCCCAGGGCGCCGGAGAAACGCCGGCTCCCTAGAAGCTGTTCCCGATGGTGAACTCGAAGAGGATCCGTTGATCCTCGGGGCGCGGCGTGAGCGGGATGCCCCATTCGAAGCGCAGGGGCCCGATGGGAGAGAACCACCGGAAGCCGAAGCCCACCGAGTGGAACATCCCGAGGAAAAGATCGAACTGCTTGTCGTTGAAGAAGTTCGCGTTCTGGGCGAAGGCGTTTCCGAGGTCGTAGAAGAGGACGCCGCGGATCCCGACCTTCTCGAAGATCGGGAACTCGAGCTCGTTGTTGAAGACGAGCTGTTTGTTGCCGCCGATCAGGTACGGGAACGTCGCCGACTGGGGGTCATTCCCGTTGGTCGCCACCGGGATCGTGGGGGAGACGGTCCGGAGCGGATAGCCGCGCACCGAGTTGATCCCGCCGACGAAGTAGAGCTCCGACACCGGCACGTTCGGCCCGCGGATGTAGCCGACCGTCCCCTGGGTCTTGAACACGAAGCGCCAGGGGAGCTCGAAGTACCAGCGCGAGACACCCGTATAGCGGGTGTACCGGAAATCGGATCCCAGCCAGGACGGGGCCTCTTCGACCGAGGCCGACTGGTAGAAGCCCTTGGAGGGGAAGAGGCGGTTGTTCCTCGCGTCCCAGGTGAGGGTGAGGCGGGCCGACGAGGTGAGGCCGTCCTTGAACCGGCCGAAGAGGCGGACACCGCCCACCTGCGATCCCCCGGTGGTCACGCTCACGTCCTCGAGCGTGTAGGTGAGGAAGAGGCGCAGGTCGTCGTTCTCGACCAAGGGGAGCGGGTGGCCGAAGGTGACGTCGCCGCCCATCGCCTTCCGCACGAAGCCGCCGTAGTCGACGTCGGTCCGGTAGAGGTCGAAGGCGAAGGTCCAGTTCGAGTCCAGGAAGTACGGCTCGATGAACTGGATCTGGTAGAGCTGCCTCAGGCTCGAGATCTGGGCGGAGAGGGACGCCGACTGCCCCCAGCCGAAGAAGTTGCTCTGGGAGATCTGCGCGGTGGCGATGAAGTTCTCCACCGACGAGAAGCCCGCGCCCACCTGGAAGGTTCCGGTGGCCTTCTCCTTCACCTCGACCACGCCGACGATGAGCTCGTCGCTCGATCCCTTCCGGGTGGAGATCTCCACCGTGCCGGTGCGCGGATCGGGCTCGAAGAAGCCCAGGGCCGTGACCCGCGCCTTGGACCGGTTCAGCGCGGTGCCGCTGAAATACTCGCCCTCGTAGATCCGCAGCTCGCGGCGGATCACCTTGTCGCGGGTCTTCTCGTTGCCGACGATCTCGATCCGCTCCCAGCGGACCTTCTTGCCCTGGTCGATCTCGAAGGTGAGGTCGACGGTCCGCTCCTCGGCGTTCACCGCGGTCAGCGGCATCACGTTGACGTAGGCGTAGGCGTCGTCCTGGTAGAGGTTGGTGAGCGCCTGGATGTCCGCCTGGAGCTTGGAGCGCGAGAAGATCTCTCCCCCGTGCACCGTCATCCGCGACGCCAGATCCTCCTTGGACGTGAGGATGTCGCCCGCGAAGTCGATCGCGCCGATCGAGTACTGCTCCCCCTCCTCGATCGGGATCGTGATGTAGATCGAGCGCTTGTCCGGCGTGATCGAGACCGCCGGCTTGCCGAACTTCACGTTGATGTAGCCGTGGTCGTAGTAGACGCCCTGGGCCACCTGCATGTCGCGCTGGAAGAGCTCCTCGCGGTAGGTGCCGGATCCCGTGAGGAAGGAGAGGAAGTCTCCCTCCTTGGTGATCATCACCTCCTTGAGCTGGTCGTTGGAGATCTTCTCGTTCCCCATGAAGGAGATCTCCTTGACCATCACCTTGGAGTTCTCGTTCACCTCGAAGACGACGTCGACCTGGTTGTCCGGCGCCTCCACCACCCGGTAGCCCACCGAGGCGAGGAAGAAGCCCTTCTCGACGTACTGCTCGTTCAGTTTGGCGGCGTTCCGCTTCACGGCGGCGCGGTCGAGGATCTGGAAGGGCTTGACGTCGAGCTTCTCCCGGAGGTCGTCCGTCGAGATCTCGTCGTTGCCCTCGATCCGCACCTCGCGGATCGCCGGCCTCTCGACGACGGTGACGGTCACCACGACGCCCTGAGGCGTGGGCTCGGCGTCGATCCGCACGTCCGAGAAGAAGCCGAGGCCGAAGATCCGGCGGATGTCCTCGCGGAGCACGCGGCGGTCGAGGGCGCTGCCGACCCGCGTCGCCATCACCGCGCGGATCGCGGCGGGCTCGGCCCTGCGGGCGCCTTCGATCCGGATCTCGGAGATCCGCGCTCCCTCCTCCTCGTCACGGGCCTCGCCGGCACCCGGCAGCGATTCCTCGCCGATCGCGGGCGCACCCCGACCGCTGGCGGGAAGGGCGAGGAAGAGGGCGCAGAGGCCGAGGGCGAGGAGGCGCGGAGGCATGGAAAGGCACGAAAAAACGGCCGGACCATAGGATGCAAGGCCCCCGCGAGACAAGGACAATTGGTAGACTTTTCCCCCCTTCACAAGAAGCGGGCGCCGCTCCCGGCCAGGAGCGCTGGATGTGCGATGTCCCTGCTCGATCTCCTCTTCCGCAGACGATCCCCTTCGAAATCCGCTCGCCACGGCCTGCTGGATCGGCTGCGCGATCGCCTCCCCCCCGGGAACGCGCCCGGCCTCCTCCCTTCGCCCGACCCGGCCGAAGGTGAGGAAGAGCGGCTGCTGGGCGAGCGCCTCGGCATCGAGCTCCACCGACACGCCGCCACGGGGCGGTCCATGGGCCTCTCACGGAGGGTGGCGGCGGTCGCGAGCAGCGCGCAGCGCCTCGACCCGCGGGAGCTCGAGGAGGCGCTCGCGGATCTCGAGCCTTGGGAGCTCCCCTCCCTGTTGGAGGCGCTCGCCGCGCGCCGCGACTTCGCGCCGCCCCGAGTCGCCGAGGTCGCCCGCCGGCTCGCCCCGCTCGCCCGAGACTTCCGCACCTTGGCCGGCGCGCTGGCGCTGCTCTCGAAGGGAACCCGGGAGGCCGATCGCGACCTCCTCCGTCTCGCGGCGCGCTCCCATGCCCTCGCACGCTTCTGTGCCGACGCGGTCCTGGCGCTGGAGCCCGCCGAGGTCGAGCCCGCCCTCCTCGATCTCGCATCGGTCAGCGACGGACTGGCCCGCTCCCTCATCCTCGAGCAGCTCGCCATCCGCCACCTGCCCGATGGCGCCTCGGCCGGCCCTCTGGATCGAGCCGAGGAAGCCCTCCGCCTCGCAGGCGCGATCGAAGAGCCGATCGAGCGGGCCTATGCGGCGGTTCCCCTCCTCGAGGTCTCGAAAGCGGTCCCGCTGCTCGGTTCCAGGCCGGAGCTCGCGCCCGCCCTGGCCTCTTGCCTCGAGGCGGTCTCGCGAGGCGGCTGGAACGGTGGACCCGGTCCCGGGCTCGCCAGGCTCCCCGGCGCGATGGCGACGGCCGAGGCGCTCATCGGCCGCCAGGAGCTCCCTGCCGCCGATCGGCTCCGCGCCGCCCGCGCCGTCGTCGATGCCCGCCCGATCCCGCCGGGTCCCGTACGCCTCGCGGCCGACAAGCTCCTCGCGTCGCTCCAGGCGACCTGACTCGACGCCAGGATGCCACCCGGCGTCAGAGCGTATGAAGAAATCGCCCCCGAGGAGCGGGAGCGATTTCTTCATCTCGCGCTACGCGCGAAAAGCGCTCCCTTTCGTTTGCTCGCCTCCGGCTCGCGAGAGTTCGTGAATTTCTTCACGAACTCTCAGTCGAACTTCTCCTCGTAGAGGGCGTCGAGCACGGCTCGGTAGTGCTCGGTCGTGACCTTGCGCTTCACCTTGAGCGAGGGCGTGAGCTCGCCGGTCTCCACCGTGAAGTCCCGGGGAGCGATCGCGAACTTCTTGATCGTCTCGTACGAGGGGAGCGTCGCGTTCAGCCGGGCGACGGCGGCCTCGACCTCCATCCGGATCTCCGGACGACGGGAGAGCTCCTCGTAGCTCGAGACCGTGATTCCCCTCGAAGCGAGGAGCTTGCGGCCGTACTCGTCCTGGACCGTAATCAGCGCGGTGAGGAACTTGCGCTTGTCGCCGTACACCATCGCCTGGCTGACGATGGGCTCGGTCTTGAGCGCGTTCTCGAGGTTCTGCGGCGGAACGTTCTTCCCGCCGGCGGTGACGATGATGTCCTTCTTGCGGTCGGTGATCCGGAGGTAGCCGTCCGCGTCGAGGGTGCCGATGTCGCCCGTGTGGAACCATCCGTCCGGATCGAGGACCTCGGCGGTGGCGTCAGGCCGATTGTAGTAGCCCTTCATCACACCGCCGCCGCGGACGAGGATCTCGCCGTCCCCCGCGATCCGGAACTCGGTGCCGGGCACTGCCGGACCGACCGTGCCGATCTTGTTGCGCCCCGGGACGTTCACGGCCGTCCCGGCCGCTGTCTCGGTGAGGCCCCAGCCCTCGAGAACCTGGAGGCCGAGCAGATCGAAGAACCAGGCGATCTTGGGCGAGAGCGGCGCGCCGCCCGAGACGAAGACCCGCATCCGGCCGCCGAGCCGCTCCTCCTTGAGCGTCTTCGCAACCTTCGAGAAAACGAGCTTCTTGGCGAGGGTCCAGCCCAGGCCGCCGTAGATCCGCCCCTCGCTCCTCGCCTCGGCATATTCGTCGAAGAGGGAGAGCGCCCAGCGGAAGAGCATGCCCTTCAGGCCGGGCGCGGCGGTTCCCGTCCCGACGACCGACGCGAAGACCTTCTCGAAGACGCGGGGAACCGCCGGAATGAGCGACGGCCGGATCTCCGCCGCGTTCTCGACCACCTTGTCCGGCGCTTCGGCGAAGCACATCTCGGCGCCGAGGTGCCACCACACGGCCTGGACCACCTGCGCGAAGGAGTGGGCCAGCGGGAGGAAGAACAGGATCGAGTCGCCCGGCCGGAAGATCGCGATCTGCGCCACCGAGGCCGCCTCGTAGCACCAGTTCCGGTGGGTCAGGACCACGCCCTTGGGGTTGCCCGTGGTGCCAGAGGTATAGAGGAGCGTCGCCGTCCGATCGGCCTCGATCGCGGCGCATCGCTGGTCGAAGGCGTCGGGCTCACGGCCGCCCGCCTCCTTGCCCATCCTCTCGAGCTCGGTCAGCGGAATCACCCAATCGGCGTCCGAAGGCGAGACCTCGCCATCCATGAGGATGGCCTTTCGGAGCTCGGGGAGGGCCGCGCGGCTGCCCCGGACCTTCGCGAGCTGCGTCTCGTTCTCGACGAAGACCAGGGAGGAGCCGCTGTCGCGCAGGATGTACTCCACCTCGGACGCGAGGAACGACTGGTAGATCGGCACCGCGACCGCCCGGGCCGCGAAAGCGCCCGCCGTCGACAAGGAGTGTTCGACCCGCGTCGAGGCCACGAGCGCGATGCGGTCGTCCGGCTGCACTCCCAGCGCGATCAGTCCGTCGGAGATCGTCCGGGTCCGCGCGACCAGCTCCTCCCAGGAGAGGCTCCGCCAGGCGCCCCCCTGCTTGAACCGGGTCGCGATCGCCTTCGGCTCGATGGCGGCGCGATCCAGGAGCATGCGGACGACGTTGACCGGGATCGGGAAGCTGCTTCCTGCCTGCTGGGACATCACGGCCTCGGCTCTCATGGCGTACCCCGATGAAAGGTGCGGCCCCGCCTCGCGCAACCAAGCGCCGGCGAGTGAATCGACTCCCTAGGCGATTTGCAAAGGAGGTCGATTCGTACCACGTGCAAAACTGACCCGGCAACGATTCGAGCCCCATCTGGTTGCCAAGACGCAATCCGTTGCCAAGTTGGGGCCTAGTTGAGCCAATGCCAACCGTGAGGGGCCTCCCGGCACCGCGCGGAAGGAAGCCCCCGGGGCGGACTGACCGACGTCCCGGGCTTTGCGGCGAGGGGCCCTTTGGCCCCTCGGTGACGAGAGCGAGACCCGCATGTCGGACGAATCCAAGAAGAACTCCCCAGTTGGACCCGGGATCCCTCCCGTGACGATCGAGGAGCTCCCGCAGGTGCTCCCGATCCTCCCCCTGCGGAACTCCGTCTTCTTCCCCGGTGGGGTGCTCCCTCTGGCAGTGGGGCGCCAGAAGACCATCGCGCTGATCAAGGACGCCGTCCGGGACGATCAGGTCATCGGCGTCGTCACCCAGCGTCGCGCCGAGGAGGAGGATCCCGGCGCCGCCGACCTCCACTCCGTGGGGACCGTGGCGCGGATCGTGAAGCTCCTGAAGATGGGCGAGGACAACTACTCACTCGTCGTCCAGGGGATCTCCCGCTTCCGCATCACCGAGCTCATCCAGGAGGCCCCCTACCTCAAGGCCCGCGTGGAGCCGGTGGAGGAGGCCAAGCCCGGCGAGGACGTCGAGGTCGAGGCCCTCGCCATCAACCTGAAGAAGCTCGCCCGCGAGGTGATCGAGCTGATGCCCGAGCTCCCGGCCGCCGCCGGCGAGCTGGTGGAGTCGATCACCCACCCCGGGCACCTGGCGGACCTCATCGCGGCCAACGTCGAGGTGTCCATCGAGGAGAAGCAGCAGGTCCTCGAGACCGTCGACCTCAAGGCCCGGATGAAGCTCGTCCTCGAGCTCCTCAACCGCAAGCGCGAGGTGCTCAAGCTCTCGAGCAAGATCGACAGCCAGGTCAAGGGCGAGATGTCCAAGACCCAGCGCGAGTACTACCTGCGCCAGCAGCTCAAGGCGATCAAGGAGGAGCTCGGCGATCTCACCGACGAGGAGGAGGAGGATCTCGACGAGCTGGCCGAGCGCCTCAAGAAGGCCGGCCTGCCCCCGGACGTGGAGAAGGTCGCCAACAAGGAGATGAGCCGGCTCAAGACCATCCCGGCGGCGAGCTCCGAGTACACGGTGGCCCGCACCTACCTCGAGTGGCTCGCCGACGTCCCCTGGTCGAAGAAGACCGAGGACAACCTCGACATCGAGAACGCGCGCCAGGTCCTCGACACCGATCACTAC
The DNA here is from genome assembly GCF_001263175.1 of Vulgatibacter incomptus. Taxonomy (GTDB): domain Bacteria; phylum Myxococcota; class Myxococcia; order Myxococcales; family Vulgatibacteraceae; genus Vulgatibacter; species Vulgatibacter incomptus. The sequence goes on from NZ_CP012332.1 coordinate 2,274,222, forward strand.
GGCATCGAGAAGGTGAAGAAGCGGATCCTCGAGTACCTCGCCGTCCGCAAGCTGAAGAACGACATGCGAGGGCCGATCCTCTGCCTCGTCGGCCCTCCCGGCGTAGGCAAGACCTCCCTCGGCCAGTCCATCGCACGCTCGATCGGTCGCAAGTTCGTCCGCCTCAGCCTCGGCGGCGTCCGCGACGAGGCGGAGATCCGCGGCCACCGGCGCACCTACGTCGGCGCCCTCCCCGGCCGGATCATCCAGTCCATGAAGAAGGCCGGCACCGTGAACCCGGTGATGATGCTCGACGAGATCGACAAGCTGGGCGCCGACTTCCGCGGCGATCCCAGCGCGGCCCTCCTCGAGGTCCTCGACCCCGAGCAGAACAACACCTTCAGCGACCACTACATCGACGTCCCGTACGACCTCTCGAAGATCCTCTTCATCGCCACGGCCAACCAGCTCGAGCCCATCCCGCCGCCTCTGCGCGACCGCATGGAGATCATCGAGCTGCCCGGCTACACCTTCGACGAGAAGGAGCACATCGCCCGCGGCCACCTGATTGGCAAGCAGCTCAAGGAGCACGGCATCTCCACCGAGATGCTCGAGATCACGGAGCGCGGCCTTGCGAAGACCATCGTGGGCTACACGCGGGAGGCTGGTGTCCGCAACCTGGAGCGGCGGATCGCCGACCTCTGCCGCGCCGTCGCGGTGGAGGTCGCCAGCGGGCGGACCGAGAAGCGCCTCATCGACGAGGAGGACGTCTCGGTCATCCTCGGCCCCGAGAAGTTCTACAACGAGGTCGCCGAGCGGACCGAGGTCTCCGGCGTCGCCACCGGCCTCGCCTGGACGCCCTCCGGCGGCGACATCCTCTTCATCGAGGCCACCAAGATGCCCGGCAAGGGGAGCCTCACGCTCACCGGCCAGCTCGGCGACGTGATGAAGGAGTCCGCCCAGGCCGCCCTCTCCTACGTGCGCGGCAAGAGCCGCTCCCTCGGCCTCGAGGCCAACTTCCTCGAGAAGATGGACCTCCACGTCCACTTCCCGGCCGGCGCGATCCCGAAGGACGGCCCCTCGGCCGGCGTGACCATCGTCACCGCCCTCGTCTCCCTGCTCACGGGGATCCAGGCCCGCGGCGACACCGCCATGACCGGCGAGATCACCCTGCGCGGCCAGGTGCTCCCCGTCGGCGGCATCAAGGAGAAGGTCCTCGCCGCCCACCGCGCCGGCATCAAGCGCGTGGTCCTGCCGGAGCGCAACCGCAAGGACGTGGTCGACGTCCCCGACCAGGCCCGCGAGGAGCTCGAGTTCCACTTCGTCGGCAGCCTCGACGAGGTCCTCAAGGCCACCCTCGACAGCTCGCCCTTCGGCGCTCCCGCCGCAGACGAGCTCCCTGGCGAGAAGCCCGGCGCTCCCGAAGCCCGGGCCTGACCGCCAACGGTCGCAAACAGGGGCTGCCCACATCACGGGCGGCCCCTTCGTGTACCCAGCCGCCGGGATCACGCCCGTGGCTCCTATGTCCCTCCGCGGCGCCGCCGCGACGTCCTCGAGGCACCGCGTGCTAGCGTGCCGCCATGGGCCCTCTCGCGCTTTCGATTCGAAGAGCACGGCAGGAGGACGCGCCGCTGCTCGCGGCAGCGGAGCGGGCGATCGCGCGCGTTCCGGGGCGGCTCGCGTCTAGGCCCGACGAAATCGACGACGACGCGTTTCGAAGGATGATCGTCGACCTCAACGAGCGCGGCCGCGGCACCTATCTCGTCGCCGAATGCGGGGGCGTGGTCGTCGGGCACGCGTTCTTGGAGCCACTCCCTCTCGCAGCGACATCGCACGTCGTCCGCCTGACGATCGCCGTTCACGAAGGCCATCAACGCCGCGGCGTCGGTCGAGCCCTGATGGACGAGCTCTCGAGCTGGGCCCGAGCGAATCCGCGCGTCGAGAAAATCGAGCTGCAGGTGCGCTCGGCGAACGATCGCGCGATCGCGCTCTATCGATCCCTCGGCTTCGTCGAAGAGGGCCGCAAGACCAGACGGCTGAAGCTCGGTCCGAACGAGTACCTCGACGATATCTACATGGCGCTCTGGGTCGGTCCGTAGAGCGTCGAGCGGATCAGCGGGCCGCTTTCTCGAGGCGCTGGAGGGCCGCGCGGATCTCGAGGTTGGAGGGCTCGGCCCACGCACCGCGCTTCCAGGCGGCAGCGGCGGCGTCGAGCTGTCCGCGCGCCTCGAAGCGCGTGCCCTCTTCCAGCCAGGCCTGGGCGAGGCTTCGGCGCACCGACCGGGTCGCGACCGACGAGATCCCGGGGGGCAGGATTCGGCGCTCTTCCTCGATGGCGACGGTCCACTGGGCGTGCGCTTCGGTGAGACGGCCCGCCAGGAAGGCGGTCTGCCCGTCCTTGAACTTTCCGCCGATGAGCGTGATGCCAGCGGCGAGGCTCTGGAGCGCGCGGTCGTCGGCTCGAGGTTCGATGCCGGCCTTTCGCAGCTTGCGGAGGGCGTCCAGGGCGGCGTCGACCTTTCCGTCGAGGACGAAGAGGCCGACGGCGGTCGCCACGCCAGGCTCGGGATACGCCTGCTCGAGGGCCTCGGCGGCGAGCGCGCGGACTTTCTGGCGTGCCTCCGCCCAGCCGCGGGCCTCGGCGTCCCTTCCGCGGCGGGACGAAGCCGCGGTTCCAGTGGTGCAGGACTCTTTCTGCGCTCGCCCTCCGTCGGCCACTCCCTCGGCGCAAGCGCCCGCCCCTGCCGCGTGCTCGATCGCCGCCTGCGCCCGGCGCCTCGCGATCCGGGCCTCGTCATGGAAGGGATCGAGATCGAGGAGGGCCTGGGCCTCTGCCGACGCCTCGGTCCAGGACTCCCGATCGAGGAAGGCGCGCAGGTGAACCTCGTGGCGGCGGCGGGTCGCGTCGCGCACCCGCCACTCGGACGCTACGGATGATCCGCTCCGCTCCGGCTGTACCGGCGGCGGCTCCGTTCGGCAGGCTGCGACGACGGCCGCGGCGGCGATCGCGAGGGCGATTCCGGCGACGGCCGTGGCAATCCGCGCGGCCGCGCGAGAGGCAAGGATTCGCACGATGGGCAAGCCGTTGGCAGATGCGTTCTCCGGCGCGCGCATGGCCTACTCCTCCCGGAAGAGGTCCGCTGTGACGGCCATCCCCCGCCGCGACAGATCCTCGCAGAACTTGGGAATGAAGCCCGAGGCGACGTGGCGGCCCACGACCCGCCCTTCCGCGTCGTAGCCCTGCTGGTCCCACGCGAAGATCTCCTGGAGGGTGACGATGTCGCCCTCCATGCCGGTGAGCTCGGTGATGCTGGTCACCCGTCGTGAACCATCCGAGCACCGCGTCTGCTGCACGATGAGGTCGACCGCGCTCGCGACTTGCTCCCGGATGGCCCTCACCGGCAGGTCCATCCCAGACATCAGGCACATCGTCTCCAGCCGGGAGAGGGCGTCCCTCGGCGTGTTCGCGTGGAGGGTGGTGAGCGAGCCGTCGTGCCCCGTGTTCATCGCCTGGAGCATGTCGAGCGCCTCTCCCGCGCGGCATTCGCCGACCACGATCCGATCCGGACGCATGCGGAGGCAGTTCTTCACGAGCTCGCGAATGGTGATCGCGCCCTTCCCTTCCAGGTTGGGCGGGCGCGACTCGAGCTGCACCCAGTGGGCCTGACGGATCTGCAGCTCCGCCGCGTCCTCGACGGTGACGATCCGCTCGCCCTCGGGGATGAACGACGTCAGCACGTTGAGGAGCGTGGTCTTTCCGGATCCCGTGCCGCCGGAGATCACGATGTTCTTCTTGGCGAGGACCGCGATCTCGAGGAGGCGAGCCATCCTCTCGGTCATGGAGCCGAAGCGGACCAGGTCGGGCGCGGTGAGCTTCTCGCGCTTGAACTTCCGGATGGTGATGCACGGCCCCTTGAGGGCAAGCGGGGGGATCACCGCGTGGACCCGGGAGCCGTCCTTGAGCCGCGCGTCCACCAGGGGGGACGACTCGTCGATGCGCCTGCCGATCGGCGCGACGATCCGCTCGATCACGGCGAGGACCGCCCGGTTGGAGGAGAAGGTCTTCTCGCAAGGGACGATCCGGCCGTGCTTCTCCACGAAGATCTGGTCGGCGTGGTTGACCATCACCTCGCTGATCTCGTCGTCGGCGAGGAGCTCCTCGAGGGGCCCGAGGCCGAGCACTTCGTCGATCACGTCGGCGAGGAGCTGCCGGCGATCGCCGATCGACTCGAGCCTCCCCTGGGCGCCGAGGTCGGCGAGGATTCCCTCGAGTGCCTTCTCGCTTCGGGCGCGGAGCTGATCGTCGCCGAGCTTGTCGAGGTCGAGGCGCCGCAGGTCTAGCGCCTCGATGAGCCGGTCGTGGAGCTCCTTGCGAAGCGCCGCTCGATCCTCTCCGCGGTTCGCGGGTGCCGCTGGTCGACGCCCGTCTGTCTGGCCGGGAGCCCGCTCCAAGGCCGGCGAAGGCGGATCGCCCCCCGCTCGCCCCGACTTCTGCGACGCCGGAGAGGGCGCGGCCGTCCTTGTTTCGCCCGCCTCCTTCGCGCCGGGAACATCGGTGTCGCGCCCGAGCGACAGCCGGTACGTGCCGATCCCGAGCTCATCGCCGACGCCGAGCTCTCGTGGCCCGGCGAGGCGGCTGCCGTTCAGGAAGGTGCCGTTCGTGGACCCCAGATCCTCGACCTCCCAAGCGCTTCCGCGGGCCCGGAGCCGGGCGTGGCGCTTCGAGACGTCGCTGCCAGCGAGCACCAGGCCGCAGCCCTCCCCCCTGCCGATGGTCAGCGAGCTCCCGGCGAGCTCCAGTCGCCGCGTACCGCCACCTGCATCCGTGATCTTCAGCGTGTCGGCCATCGTCGTCTCCTAGTCGAGGAGCTGGAGCTTCACGTCGCTCTCGGCCTTGCGGTAGCTGTCCTGGCCGTCCTCGATCATCCGCTGGACCTGCTGGCTGGCGGGGTTCACCACCGTCGGCGTGACGAAGATCACGAGCTCGCGCTCGACGTCGTCGATGGTCCGCTGCTTGAACAGCTCGCCGATGATCGGAACGCTCCCCAGCCCCGGGACCTTCGAGACCACCTTCTGCTGATCGCGGCTGAACACGCCCGAGAGCACGATGGTCTCGCCGTTGCGCACCGTGACGTTGGTCTTCACCGATCGGCTGCGAAAGCCCGGGACGGCGACGGTTCCGCCGACGGAGACGGCGACCGAGCGATCGATCTCGGAGACCTCCGCCTCGATCTCGGTCCGGACGTTCCCGAAGCGATCGGCCGTGGGACGGATGCGCAGGATGATCCCGTACTTGTGGTAGACGACCGTCGCGCTGCTCTGGGTGATGAGCGGGACCGGCACCTCGCCGCCCGCCAGGAACTCGGCCTGATCGCCCGACGCGCAGACCAGCGTGGGCCGGGCCAGCAGCCGGCCGTCGCCCTGATCGAGCGCGAGGCGCAGCGAGCCCTGCGCGTTCGCCACGAGGCTGGTCGCGAGGGTCCCGGTCGCGTCGGTGAGGCCCGGGAGCCCCGAGGTGCCCACGGCCGCTACGTCGACCTCGGCGCTCACGTCGGTCGGAAGCCGCAGGCCGAAGTTGAGGAGCTGGCTGCTGCGGACCTCGACGAACTGGACCTCCGAGAGGACCATCCGCTTCACACCCACCGTGAGCATGTTCTCGACCTTCTCGCCGTAGGCCTTCGCGATGAGCTCGGCCTTCCGAAGGTCCGGCTCCGACTCGACGGATCCCTCTAGGAAGATCGTGGAGCCCACCACCTGGGCGGAGGCGCCGCGGAGTCCGTGCTGGACGAAGGCGTCGTTGAGCCGGCCCGCGACCTGGCGCCGCGCCTCCGGCGAGAGCTTCACGAAGGAGCGGGCCGTCGGGTAGACCGCCACCACCTCCTCGGCCCGGCGAAAGTCGTCCGCCGTGAGGGCCTCGCCGTCGAGGAGCACGCGATCGCCGACGGCGTGGACGACGATCCCTTCCACGTCCCCGAGGAGACGGCGGACCTCGTCGGCTGTCTCGTCGACCGAAACGCTCCGGACCACGATGTTGTAGCTGTCGCGGGTACCGTTCGAGCGCCAGACGAGGAGCGTGGTCCTCCCGACCTGGCCGCCGAGGATCAGCATCTGGCTCGAGCCCAGGGGCTTCACGTCGGCCACGTTGGGGTCGCCGACGGCGATCCGGCTGACGCCTCCCGGCACGGAGAGGACCTTCTGCGTGCCGACGCCGAGGTGGAGGGTCTGCTCGGCTGCGAGCGCTCCGGCCGCAGGAGCGAGGAGGCAGAGCACGAGGGCGATGCGGGCCAGAGGAGAGCTCACCACCCGCCTCCGACGAAGAGCGAGGCCACCGTCCCCGCGACGATCGCGACTCCGTAGGGGAGCCACGCTGTCCGCTCGCCCAGCTCAGCGCCGCCTCGGCGAATGCGCAGCGCCCGGAGGAGCAGGAACCAGACGTTGCGGATGGTCTCACCCAGCGTGCCCGCCTGAATCACCACGGCGAAGGCCAGGAGACCGCCGGCGATCGCCGTGAGGAGGAGCGCGCCGAGGATCCGCTCCCAGCCCAGGATGGCGCCGACCGCGCCGGCGAGCTTGACGTCCCCCATCCCCATTCCGCCCGTCCACGCCGGGAGCAGGAAGGCGGCGAGGCCGACCGCGGCGCCGACGAGGCCGCTCGCGAGACCCAGCGGCGAGTCCCATCCGGCGAGGAGGAGACGCGCCGCCAGAGCGAGCCCGATCGTCGGCAGGGTCACGACGTCGAGGATCTTCCGCGAGCGCAGGTCGGTCGCGAGAGAGACCGAGAGGCAGAACGCGAGGAGAGCGTAGAGGATCGAGGGGGCTGCGCCGGGGGCCATGTTCGACTCCGAGCTACCGTGATTGATCTCGATTGATCACGGTGAGCAGGAAGCGGGCCAGGCGTGCAAAGCCTCGAAATTACGGGGTATCGTCCTTTGCCAAGGAGGCGGGGCCGGCGGAGCTGCGGGCCCCTGGCCCGAGCCGCGGGCCGCCTGGAGGCGGCCTCATCGGGCGCGCAGGCGCTACTGGAGGACCTTGAACGCGCCGTCTGCGGGCGTCACCGCCTCGGGAAAGAAGCCCAACACCGTGTCCGCGCCGCTGTAGGCGACGAAGATCTTCCAGGTGGGGCTGGCGCCGTCGCTGAGCATGAACGGCGTCATCGCTGCCGCAATCAGCCGATTTGGAATCGGCGCGGCACGGAAGAAGGCGAAGCCACTCGAGGTCGACCAGGCGAAGATCGTCCCCCTCGCGACCGAGCCCGGGGGCGGCGGCGTGAACGCGAAGAGCAGATCGCTCGCAGCGAAGGCGCTCGAGGTCTGGGCGTCGGATGCCCGCCCAACGAAGCCGGTCACGGAGCCCGTGAGGGTCCAGGGGAGCGCCTTGGGCGGCAGGATGTCCAGGCGAAGCCCTGCCGCCGCGCACCCGTCCGGATTGACGAGCCCCGCGGGGTGGAGATCAACCACGAGGGAACGGCCGTCCGGCGCGACCCCGGTGATGGGGAAACCGTCGCAGACCAGCGTGCCGGTGATCCGGGGAACCAGGCGATCCGCGAGGAGGGGATCGCTGGAGGCGACGAGCGGAATCGGAGAGAGGAAGGTCACGGCCGAGCCCACGGGAAGCGCGAACGTGCCGGTGACGAGGTCCTCGATGCTGCCGACGTCGTCGAATCCCGGGAGCGGGTTCTCGAAGGCCCCCTCCCAGGTCTCGTTCAGCGGCCGCGCGCCCGGGGGCAGCGTCACGCTGGGGACCGCGGCCGCCCCGGTGCCGCGACGGGAGCCGGCCCGAAGGGTCGGAGTGGTGATGGCGGGGCCCTTCTGCACCGAGCTCAGCAGGAAGACGGGATCCGGCGCGGCTCGGGCCCCGGTGCCCTCGAGGAAGGTGCCGAGACCGCCGGCGAGGTAGGTGATCTCCCCATCGGTGGAGTTGAAGAGCGTGAGCTCCGGCAGGCCGATGGCTGCCACGTGGTTCCCATCGGCGTTGAGCGTGGCGGCGTTGAAAGCGTTCACCACGGTGAAGGTCCCGTTGATCGCGATCACGCCGAGCTGCGCTCCAGGGAGCTGGAAGGCCGCGGGGCCCCCCGTCGTCGCGTCGACCGCGAGGGTGCCGGGCTGGCCCGGAACGCCGCCGAGGTCCACCACGGCGACGTTGGGGCAGAGCATCGTCCCGGCGCAGAAGGAGGGCTCGAGCACCACGAAGAGCCGCCCCGAGCGCTGGGCGCAGGGATCGGCCACGAGGGCCGCTTCGAGCGCCGGCGTCAGCGCGGGCGAGGGAGCGAACGCCACGGCCCGCGCGGCGGCGACGCGCTCCTCGATGGAGCCGTCGGGGAGCGTCACCGGCACGCGCAGCTCGATGCGCTCGGCCTCGCTCACCGGGTCCAGCGAGATCGCGCCGTCCGCGGCGATCCGCGCCTTGGTGAGCCAGACGCCGGGGACGTGGTCCGGCGAGAGGTTCGCGTCGGCGATCGCCACGGTGCGGCAATCGAGATCCACGCCCGGAATGGGCGCCTGGGTCCCCGGCGGATCGAGGGCGATGCCCGCGGGAAAGATCCCTGGGAGGTCGATGGTCGTGGCGATGGACGGCAACGGCTCGGTGCTCGTGCTCGTCACTAGGTGTGGAGGACGAATCGCGACGAGGCTCCCGCCGTCCCCGTCCGGCGAGAGGCCGGCGAGGAGGAAGTGGTCGGCGAGGGCGCCGCCCTCCGCGAAGCCGAAGGCGCCGGTGAAGGCGACGCCGGCAGTGGGAACGGTGTCGACGGCGATCGTGATCGGGAAGCCGTCGGGGCCGTCCACGCTCCGGGGCCCGAAGGCCCCGGGGGGGACCTCCGTGTCGACGAAGCCGACCTCGGCGGCCGAGCCGGAGACCACGAAGACGAAGCGCCGCGCGGCCTCGACCTCGATCGGCGTGTTCACCGTGGGGATGGAGAGCGGAAAGAGCGCCGCCGGCCCGACCAGGAACTCGCTCGTGCCCACGTCGACGACCTTGAGGTCGTTGCTGCCCTGGTTGGCGATGAAGAGGCGACCGCTGGGCTCGTGGGCCGCCAGCGACACGGGAGTGTCGAGGTTGCCGAAGGAGGCGATGATGGTCTCGCCGCAGCCTGCGGCGGCGACGATGGCGAGGGTCGCGAGGATGCGGCGCATCAGAACGCCCCTTCCTGGACGCGGCCCAGGCGCGCGACCACGCGGGCGCTCTCCGGGCGGAAGAGCTCGAGGAGATCCACTACCCCGATCGTCCCCTGGGAGAACGACGGCGTGTAGATCCGCACCCCCGCCCCGTTCGGCCGGACGGCGAGCTCGGAGGGCGTTCCGCCCAGGCCGGTGACGAAGCCTGCGAGGACGCCGACGCGCATGTCGAAGAAGGCAATCCCGTCCGTGGTCGTAACGGCGACCAGGTCGCTGGGGCTGCCGTCCGGGAGCGTCCGCGGGATGGTGACGACGGAGTTGGGTCCGATCGGCGACGGGATCTGGTCCGCGGTGGCGAAGCGGGGGGTCTCGCCGGTCGCAGGCGGGAGCTCGGGGCACGCGGCGCCGGGCGGCACCACGGTCCCCTCGGGGAGGATGCAGCCATCGGTTGGGAGCGAGGGGATCCGGGTCACGTCGATCACGGCCAGCGCCGCTGGGAAGTGGGTGGCGAGGAAGACGTCGGCGGCGTCGGAGGAGACGGCGATTCCGCGGGAATCGGCGCCGTTCTCCTGAGGCGCGAGGTTGCGGGAGAAGAGCGGCCCGAGGATCGGAACACCCGCCTGGAAGTCGAAGAGGAAGACCTGCTGGTTGCCCGCGTCCATCGAGCGTCCCGACGCATAGAGCGTGCAGATCGGTGCGCCGTCGGCGCCCGGGCGACAGCCTCCCGCTGCGAGCCCCCCGATGGCGGTGTTGCCCACGTCGATCGTCTGGAGAGCGCCTCCGCCGAGGGACCAGAAATGGGCGTCGGCCTTGGCGGTGCCGATGACGCCTCCGGTGGGCGAGATCCGCGTCGTCGAGAAGTGCCCGACGTAGAGGTTTCCGAGGGAGACGACGATGCTGTAGGGGTCCGGCCTGGGGAAGGAGGCGCCTCCTGTGACGCAGAGGGTGCCCCCGAAGGAACAGGCGAGCCGGCTCGCGTCGAGGTCCGCGGCGACCACCGAGTTGCTGCCCCGGACCGGGACGAAGGCGCGCTGGAGGCCGGGCGCGAGCTGGGCCACCGCGACCTGGCCGCCGTAGTCGCCGATCTCGACGGCGCCCACGAAGGCGCTCGTGATGTCGGGGACGTTCACCGGGGCGCAGCTCGGATTCGCAGCCGGGCAGGCGGGATTCGGGGGCGCCTCCTCGATCAGCCGATCGAGGGTCGCGAGGTCGAAGGCGTGGAGCACGCCCGAGCGGAAGCGGAGGTCGAAGTTGCTGGAGACCACCAGCAGCCGGGTCGGGACGGTCGGATCCTCGGGCGTAATCGCGATCCCGGTCGGGAACTGGAGCGACCCGAGGGGCGGCGGCGCCCCGTCCTCCGATCGGGCGCAGCCGGCGAAGAGCAGCGCCAGGGCGACGGGGAGGACGGGAAAGGAAGAGGTGGGGCTCACGCAGCTCGCTCGCAAAGGGCGCGAAGATAGGTCTCCGCTTCGAAAGGGGTCAAGGACAACCGGCCCCCGGCGCCGGGCGAAGCCGTGCCGCCCGGCCCTGGTTCCGCCCGAGCGTGTGAAGAAATCGGCTCCGCTTGAAGCGGACCCGATTTCTTCAGCCGCGCTCCGCGCGGAGACGCTCCTCTTTTCGTCCGCTCCGCCTTCGGCGCCGGTGAGGTCGTGAATACCTTCACGACCTCACCGGGCGGCCTTCTTGAGATCCATCCGACCGAAGTCGGCGATCCGGCCGAAGAGCTCGCGCAGCTCGCCGAGCAGGCGCAGGCGATTGCCGCGCGCGCGCGGGTCCTCGGCCATCACCATGACCTCGAGGAAGAAGGTATCGAGGGGTTCGCGGAGCGCGGTCAGCTCGCGAAGCCCGCCAAGGTAGTCGCCAGAGGCCAGGCGCGCCTCGACGGCGTCCCGCACGGAGACGAAACGCTCGTAGAGAGCGCCCTCGGCGGGCTTCTCGAAGAGCGTCGCGTCGACAGCGGCGGCAGCGGCAGCGGCCCCCGCCTTCTCGACGATGTTGGTGCGCGAGAAGCCCTCGGCGAGGGCGCGGAAGCGCTCGTCGGCGAGCATCGCCGCCACCGCCGCCACCCGATCGCGCGCCGCGACGACGTCGTCGAAGCCCACTGCCAGCACCGCCTCCACCACCTCCGCCGGATGGGACTCCGACCAGAGGTTCTTGAGGCGCGCGCGGAAGAAGTCGAGGACCTGGCCCCTGACCTCGCCGGCCGGGAGCGTGAGCCGCCCCTCGAGCTGCGAGAGGGCCTGATCGACGAGCGCGGCAAGCGAGAAACGGAAGCCGGCGTGGAGCACCACGTGGACGATCCCGAGGCACGCCCGGCGGAGGGCGAAGGGATCTGCCGCGCCAGTGGGCGGCTTGCCGATGCCGAAGATGCCCGCGATCGTGTCGATGCGATCCGCGATCCCGACCACCGCGCCGACCTCGCTGCTCGGCAGCACGTCGCCGGCGCCCCTGGGCAGGTAGTGCTCGAAGATCGCGCGAGCGACCTCCTCCGGCTCGCCGGACGCGAGGGCGTACTCCCGCCCCATCGCCCCCTGCAGCTCGGGGAACTCGCCGACCATCCCGGTGACCAGGTCCGCCTTCGCGAGGGTTGCCGCGCGCTCGACGTGCTCGCGCTTCGCGGCGTCGAGGCCGAGGGCCTCGGCGAGCCACCGCGCGTCGGCCCGGAAGCGCTCGACCTTGTCGAGGATGCTGCCCAGCTTGTGCTGGAAGGTGACCTTGCCGAGGCGCTCCACGCGGTCGACGAGCGGGACCTTCCGGTCCTCGTCGAAGAAGAAACGGCCGTCGGAGAGGCGCGCGTTGAGCACCCTCTCGAAGCCTCGGCGGGCGAGAGCCGGATCCTTCACCGGCGTGTTCGCGATGGCCACGAAGGCCGGGAGGAGCGCCGTAGCGTCGGAGTTGGTCACCGAGAAATACTTCTGGTGCCCCTTCATCTCCGAGACGAGCACCTCTCGCGGCAGCTCGAGATACGCCGGGTCGAAGCCGCCCACGATGTGCGAGGGCCGCTCCACCAGCCAGGTGACGTGCTCGACGAGCTCCTCGTCCGCCAGCAGCGCGCCACCCGCCTCCGCAGCACCCGCGGTAGCAGCCTTTCTCACAGCCTCGCGACGCTCCACCGGATCGACGATGACCTCGGCAGCGCGAAGGGCCTCGACGTAGCGGGCCGGAGACCCGATCTCGATGGGCCCGCTGGAGAGGAAGCGGTGGCCGAAAGTGACGCCGCCGGAGTCCACCTCGGCGAAGCGCAAGGGGACCACGTCGTCGCCGAAGCGGGTGAGGATCCAGTGGAGGGGCCGCGCGTAGGCGTCCTGGACGTCCCCCCACCTCATGGTCTTGCGCCAGGAGATCCCACGAACGGCCTCGAGGAGCACGCCGGGGAGCACCTCGAGGGCCGGCAGGCCCCGCTCCTCCACGCGCGCGCAGAGGTATTCGCCCTTGGGAGTGGCGCGCCGCTCCAGCTTCGCGACGTCGACGCCGGTCTTCTGGGCGAAAGAGAGCGCCGCCTTCGTGGGGTTCCCGTCCGCGTCGTAGGCGGCCTTCACCGGAGGCCCCAGCTCGTCGCGGGAGACGTCCTCCTGGCCCTCCGCCACGTCGCGGATCCACACGGCCAACCGCCGCGGGGTGCCGAAGGTGCGGGCCGTGCCGTGGCCGAGGCGGGCCTTCGCCAGGCCCTCCACGATCAGCCGCTCCAGATCCTGGAGGCAGCTCGGGAAAAACGCGGCCGGGATCTCTTCCGTGCCGATCTCGAGGAGCAGGTCGCCGGCCATCTCAGCGATCCTCCGACTTTGCCCAGGCAGACTGCAGCAGGGGGAAGCCGAGCCGCTCACGCATGGCGAGGTAGCCCTCCGCGCAGGCGCGGGAGAGGTTGCGCACGCGGAGGATGTAGCCCTGGCGCTCGGTGACGCTGATCGCGCCGCCCGCGTCCAGGTTGTTGAAGGCGTGCGAGCACTTGAGGGCGTAGTCGTACGCCGGGAGCGGGAGCTCCTTCTCGAGGAGCCTCTTGCACTCCGCCTCGTAGGTCTCGAAGAGGCCGAAGAGCATCGGGTGATCGGAGGCCTGGAACGAGTAGGTGGACATCTCCACCTCGTTGGCCCGGAAGACCTCGCCGTAGGAGATCCCGCCGCCGAAATCGATGTCGAAGACGTTCGATTTGTTCTGCAGGTACATGCAGATCCGCTCGAGGCCGTAGGTGAGCTCCACGCTCACCGGCCGGAGCTCGATCCCGCCCGCCTGCTGGAAGTAGGTGAACTGGGTGATCTCCATCCCGTCGCACCAGACCTCCCAGCCGAGGCCCCATGCGCCGAGGGTGGGCGACTCCCAGTCGTCGTGGACGAAACGGATGTCGTGCTCGAGGGGATCGATCCCGATCGCGCGGAGCGAGCCCAGGTAGAGCTCCTGCACGTTCTTGGGAGACGGCTTGAGGAGCACCTGGAACTGGTGGTGCTGGTAGAGGCGGTTCGGGTTCTCGCCGTATCGGCCGTCCGCCGGCCTGCGCGAGGGCTGCACGTAGGCGACCTTCCACGGCTCGGGCCCCAAGGCGCGCAGGAAGGTCTGGGGATTGAACGTGCCGGCGCCGACCTCGGAGTCGTAGGCCTGCCCGAGGATGCAGCCGCGGCTCGCCCAGTACCGCTGCAGCGTGAGGATGAGATCCTGGAAGGTCAGCATGGTAGCGGCGCACGCTAGTCGCCGGCCTCGAGGGCGTCAAGAACGGACGCCGGGGCGCGAAACGCCCCGGCGCGACCGATCCCAAGCGCCCGAAAAAAGAATCGGCCCCGCGGGGGCGGGGCCGATCCATCGGGCTCGCGCCGTAGGCGTGAGCGCTACCGTGGGCCTCTTACTGCGGGTCGCCGGTGCACTCACCGGGGCAGCAGCCGCAGTCGAGGATGCCGCCGCAGCCGTCTCCGGTCAGGCCGCAGCTGAGGCCCTGCTGGGCGCAGGTACGGGGGGTGCAGGCAGGAGCGCCGCAGATCCCCGCTCCACCGCCGCCGCAGATCTGGCCGGCGGGGCAGCTTCCGCACTGCAGGATCCCGCCGCAGCCGTCGCCCACCGGGCCGCACTGCACGCCGGCCTGCTCGCAGGTGCGAGGAGCGCAGGCCTGTCCGCAGTGGCCGCGCACGCCGCCGGCGCCGCAGACCAGGGGCGCCTCGCAGGTCCCGCAGCTCAGCACCCCGCCGCAGCCGTCACCGGCCGCGCCGCACTCGAAGCCCATCTCGTTGCAGGTCCGCGGCACGCAGGTCGGCACCGGGGGTCCTCGCTCTGGATGCACGAGGCGAGGTCGAGGAGCATGAAGAGGAGGACCTTCTCCTGGGCGGTGAGGCCGCCGCTGCCGCACTCCCGCGGGAACGTCTGTCCATTGAAGCTGCCGTTCGCCACGTGGAAGTCGCTGAAGACCACGCGCCCGCACTGCTGCGCAGGCGGGAGCGCCATCGGCGTGTTGAAGGTCATGTGCTGGACGTGGTCGCTGTTGTTGGGGAGCCAGATCCAGCGCTGGGCGGAGGCCACCGTCGAGATGCTCTGGCGAGCCTCGGTGATCGAGATCTCCGTGTTCCCACCGGCGTTGGTGCCCGCGCCCACGAGCCGGAGCCACTCTGCGAAATCCCGCCCCTTCTGGAACGAGGTGTCAATCCGCCCGGTGGCCGTAGTGAAGCCGTTGTTGATCCCCGTCCAGTTGGCGCTCGAGCTGAACGGCTGCTCGTAGCGCAGCCAGTCCCGGCTGAAGTGCGTGGCGAAGACGCGGCCGCCCGCGTTCGTGTAGTCGACCAGCCGGGCGACGTCGGCCGCGTCGCGGGTCGTCTCGCCGCCCTGGCAGGCCAGGAGCACCGCGTCGTAGCCCATGAGCGTGTTCACGCTCGCGACGAGCTGGGCCTCGCCCGGCGTGCTGCTCGAGATCTGCGCGCCGGCCTTCCTCTTCCCCTTGTAGAAGTGGATCCGCCCGGTCCCGTTCGGATTGGTGAACTCGCGGTCGTCGACGCCCATCTTCCGGATCACGCACTCGAGGGCGTCCACGTCGCCGGTGGAGACCGCGATCATCGGGATGTTGTCGTAGTTGTTGGCCTCGTGGTGCCTCTTCGCGAGGCGCGTCTGCTCGGCCGTCAGCCGGTTCTCCTGGCAGCCCTGGATGTCGATGTCCACCTTGCGGCGCCACCGGCCGATCTGGATCACGAGGGGCTGCGTACCGGAGGGGACGTCGGTGAGGACGAACTTTCCGTCCGGGCCCGTCACCGCGTGGGCCACCGCCCGCGGCGGGACCTGGGTGTCGCAGCGGTCACAGGTCGCGGCGGTCGGGAACGCCGGGATGTCGCCGAGGCTGCTGGGGATGTAGACGAGGGCGCCGTAGACGGGATCGCCGTTGGCGCCGGCGGGCGTGTAGACCGTCCCCGTGACGGTGGTCAGGTCGCCGCCAGGGCACGCCTCGCCGTGATGGCCGCCTCCCCCTTCGCCGCAGCGGTTGGCGCCGCCGCCGCCGCAGATCTTGCCGGCGCCGCAGGCCATCGGGCCGCAGTCGATGACGGTTCCGCAGTTGTCCACGGCCATGCCGCAGTCGTAGCCGAGCTGCGCGCAGGTCTTCGGCTCGCAGGCGGGGACGCTCCCACACTTTCCGTGAACGCCGGTGCCGCCGCAGGTGGCCGGGGCCGTGCAGCTCCCGCACTCGATCAGGTTTCCGCAGCCGTCGGAGGCGGCGCCGCACTCGATCCCCGCCTGGGCGCAGGCCTGGTCCCGGGTCTTGCACTCGACGCCGAGATCGCCGCCGTCCTTTGCCTCGATGCAGAGGTTGCGCTTACCGTCGCCGCAGATCTGGCCCTCGCCGCAGCTGCCGCAGTCGATCGGCTTGTTGCAACCGTCGAGCTGCTGGCCGCAGGCCCTGTGGCCGTCGAGCGCGAGATCCTCGCAGCTCTTGGGCTGGCACGCGCCGCAGCGGTTCTGCGCCGCGAACCCGCACGTCTGCCCGTCCGCACACTGGCCGCAGATCAGGATCGCACCGCAGCCGTCGGCGATCCATCCGCACTCGGCCCCTTCCGACTCGCACGTCTTGGGCTTGCAGGGCCCGCCGCCCCCGCCGGTGCCGCCGCCGGTGTCACCGCCGCCGGAGCCACCGGTCCCCGGCTTCCCGGGTCCATCCGGGTCCGAACCGGAGCCTCCACCGCAACCGAACGAGGCGATGGCGACAACGCACGACGCCAAAAAAATGGGGAAAAAGCTCGAGGGAGCACGCATGACGAACCTCGGGTCGATACCGACAGTCACCCCCGATTATCACGGCACCCTCGAGGCTTCTAGTTTTTAGATAATTGTAGTTACAGGTGCGCTCACGGCCTACGCCGGCGATGGCCCCGTCGCCCCCATGAACGACAGAAGCCCCTCCCCGCCTGAGCGGAGAGGGGCTTCTGTCTTCTATCCATTCACCGCGAGGACTAGCGGTTGAACTTCTTCATCAGGTCGCCGAGGCGGGCCTTGCCCATGTCGCCACCCTGGTGGCGCATGTAGTCACGGTAGTCGGCCTCGCCGCTGAGCACGGCCTTGGCGGAGAGCGCGATCTTCCGGTCGACGGTGTTGATGTCGATGATCTTGACCTCGAGCTCGTCGCCTTCCTTGACCACGTCGGAGGGCTTCTCCACCCGCTCCTCGCGGAGCTCGGAGACGTGGACGAGGCCTTCGATCCCTTCCTCGATCTCCACGAAGGCGCCGAAGTCGGTGACCTTGGTGACCTTGCCCTTCACCACGGAGCCGATGGGGCTGCGCTCGGCGAGCGTGTCCCAGGGATCCTGGTGGAGCTGCTTGATGCCCAGGCTGAACCGCTCGTTCTCGACGTCGATGTTGAGAACGACCGCCTCGACCTCGTCACCCTTCTTGAAGATCTCGCCGGGGTGCTTGATGCGCTGCGTCCACGAGATGTCGGACACGTGCACGAGGCCGTCGATGCCTTCCTCGACGCCCACGAAGACGCCGAAGTCGGTGACGTTGCGGATCTGGCCCTTGATGACGGAGCCGATCGGGTACTTGTCCTCGAGGAGCGTCCAGGGGTTCGGCTCGATCTGCTTCATGCCGAGGGCGATGCGCTTCGCCTTCGGGTCGATGTCGAGAACGACCGCCTCGACCTCGTCGCCCACGTTGACGAGCTTGGACGGGTGCTTGACCCGCTTGGTCCAAGACATCTCGGAGACGTGAACCAGACCCTCGACGCCCTGCTCGATCTCGATGAAGGCGCCGTAGTCGGTGAGCGAGACGATCTTGCCCTTGACGCGGGTGCCGACCGGGTACTTCTCGTCGGCGCGGTGCCAGGGGTCCTCCTGGATCTGCTTGAGGCCCAGGGAGACGCGCTCG
Organism: Vulgatibacter incomptus; assembly: GCF_001263175.1. Lineage (GTDB taxonomy): Bacteria > Myxococcota > Myxococcia > Myxococcales > Vulgatibacteraceae > Vulgatibacter > Vulgatibacter incomptus. The sequence continues at coordinate 2,291,633 of NZ_CP012332.1, forward strand.
GTCTGCGGGTCGAACTTGAGGACGACGACGCGAACCTCGTCACCGACGTTGAAGACCTCGCTCGGGTGGCCGACGCGGCCCCAAGACATGTCGGTGATGTGGAGGAGGCCGTCGATGCCGCCGAGGTCGATGAAGGCGCCGTAGTCGGTGAGGTTCTTGACCACACCCTTGAGGATCGCGCCTTCCTTGAGCTTGAGGAGCGTGTCCTTCTTGAGCTCCTCACGCTGCTTCTCGAGGAGGACCCGGCGGGAGAGCACGATGTTGCCGCGCTTCTTGTTGAACTTGATGACCTTGAAGTCGAAGTCCTTGCCGATGAACTGATCGAGGTTCCGCACCGGGCGGATGTCGACCTGCGAACCGGGGAGGAACGCCTTCACGCCGATGTCGACGGAGAGGCCGCCCTTCACGCGCCCGACGATCATGCCGTGGACCAGCTCGTCGCGCTCGCACGCGGCCGAGATCTCGTCCCAGATCCGCATCTTGTCGGCCTTCTCCTTGGAGAGGACGACCATGCCGGTCTCGTTCTCGCGCGACTCGAGCAGCACCTCGACCGGATCACCGACCTTGACGAGAGTCTCGCCCTTGGCGTTGGTGAACTCCGCGAGCGGGACCTGCCCTTCGGACTTGTAGCCGACGTCGACGATGGCGAAGTCCTTGGTGACCTGGATCACGGTCCCCTTGACGACCTCGCCCTCCTTGAGGACGCCCTCGCCGCCACGCTCCTTGAGCGAGGCCTCGAACAGCTCCGCAAAGCTCTCTTCGTGTTCTTCCGTGTGACCCTGGGTATCAATGCTCATGGAAATGAGAATCTCTCTTCGCTTCTACGAAACGCCCCCTGGTTCACGAATGGGGAACGCCGACACGGGGAGCGATGCCGGGACCCGACAAAATTCAACCGATTTCACGCGGTCTGCGAGAAAACGCGCACGCTAGTCGCGCGATTCCAGGTTGTCAAGCGAGCCCGCAAAGCAGGAGGAGCGGCCTGTCGACACCGGAAATCTGACGTCGACCCGCTCAACGATTGGCGTGCGTCGGCTCGAACGATGGGCTGTGGAACCGGCGCTCCGCTGCCCCGTCCGGCGCGAAGGCCGCGATCGCCCTGGCCACGTCGTCGATCACGTCGTCCGGGGTAGAAGCGCCCGCCGAGATCCCGATCTCGCGGAAGCCGTGGAACCAGCTGACATCCAGCTCGTCCGAGCGCTCCACGTGGTGGACCCGCTCGTGCGGAAGGAACTCCGCCCCGATCTCCGCGAGGTGCCGGGTGTTGGCGCTCATCTTCCCGCCTACGACGATCAGGACCTCGACCTTCTCGCAGAGCTCCCGCACCTCGGTCTGCCGCTCGCCGGTGTCGTAGCAGATCGTGTTGAGGGCCCTCACCTCGCGGAACCTCAGGGAAGCCTCGCCCACGACCTTCTTGAAGTAGGTGGAGTCGTTGGTGGTCTGGGAGATCACCGCGACCTTCTTCACGCCAGGAAGCGCGGGGATCTCCGCGCCGGTGCGGAGGATCGTGTAGGGGCCCTCGGCGTAGGAGGCGACGCCCTTGATCTCGGCGTGGTTCGCGTCGCCGACGATGATCAGGTGGTAGCCGTCCCGGGAGAGGCGCTGGGCCATCACCTGCGGGAACTTCACGTACGGGCACGTGCCGTCGATGACGTCGAGCTTGCGCTCCTTCGCGAGCGCCTGCTGGGGGACCACCGCGCCGTGCGTCCGGATGATCAGGGTGGTGTCGTCCGGGACGTCCTCGACCCGCTCGTAGACCTTGACGCCCTGCGACTCGAACTTGGCGATGACCTGGGGGTTGTGAATCACCGGGCCGAGGGTCGCCACGGGCGCCTTGGCGTCCGCCGTGGTCTCGAGCACCTTGTTCACGGTGCGCCGCACGCCCCAGCAGAAACCCGCAGTCCTCGCGATGGTGATCCTCATCCCGCTCCGTCCTAATCCCGGCTCGAACCCGCCGCCAGCCGTCGTCGCACCTCGGCGACGATCGTGTCCACGACCTCGTCCTTCGACATCGACGTCGAGTCGATCCGCACCGCGTCGTCGGCGGGGCGCAGCGGGGCGATCGGCCGCTCCATGTCGCTGCGATCGCGCTTCTCCTGGTCCGCGAGGACCTCGTCGAAGCCGACCTTCTCGCCCTTTGCCACCAGCTCGTCGTAGCGCCTTCGCGCGCGGGCCTCCGCCGAAGCCGTGAGGAAGAACTTCGCGTCCGCGTCGGGGAAGACGACGGTGCCGATGTCGCGGCCCTCGAGGACCGCGCCGGCCTCCGCGCTACGGGCTAGGCGCCTCTGCAGCTCGAGGAGCCCGCTCCGGACCACGGGCCTCGCGGAGACGGCGGACGCGCCCAGGGAGATCGCGGGCGTGCGGATCTCCTTCGAGACGTCCTCGCCACCCAGGAGGACGGCCTGGCCGCCGCCCTGCACCTGGCGGAGCTCGAGCGGCAGCGACTCGAGCAGGCGTCCGAGCCCGTCGTCGTCGTCGAAAGCGATCCCCGCCCGCGAGGCCGCGAGGGCCACCGTTCGGTAGATCGCGCCGGTGTCGACCAACGTGAACCCGAGCCGCTCTGCGACGAGGCGGCTCACGGTGCTCTTGCCTGCTCCGGCAGGGCCGTCGATGGCGACGAGAAACGCCCTGCCCCCCCCAGGGACATCGTCCTCGTCGCTCACGCCGAGAGGACCTTCTTCAGAGCGCCGAGGAGCTTCTCGTGGTCCTGCTCGGTGCCCGTGTTGATGCGCAGGCTGGAGTGGAAGCCATAGCCCCCCATCGGACGGGTGATCACGCCCTCGCGCAGGAGCGCCTCGAAGAGCGGCATGGCCGGACGGTGGAAGTCCACGAGCATGAAATTCGACTGCGACGGCGTGAGGGACAACCCGAGGCCCGGGAGCTCGGCGGTGAGCTGGTCGAGCCCCTTCCGGTTCAGCTCCACCGTGCGGCGCACGTGCTCCTGATCGTCCAGCGCCGCGATCCCGCCTGCCTGGGCGATCACCGAGACGTTGAAGGGCGCGCGGACCCGGTTCACGAAGTCGACGAGCTCCGGCCGGGCGATGCCGTAGCCCAGGCGCATGCCCGCGAGGCCGTAGGCCTTCGAGAAGGTCCGGAGGATGATGAGGTTGGGGAAGCGGGCGCGGAGCGCCATGGTGTTCGGATAGTCGGCGGCCTGGACGTACTCGAAGTAGGCCTCGTCCATGACGACCAGGACCTTCTCGCCGACCGACTCCAGGAACCGGACGAGCGCGGCCTCGGTCTGGTAGCTGCCCGTGGGGTTGTCGGGGTTGGCGATGAAGACGAGGCGGGTCTTCGGCGTGACCGCAGCCGCCATCGCCTCGAGGTCGTAGTGCCGCTCCTTCATCGGCACCTCGACGAACTTCCGGCCCACCGCCTGCGCCGAGATCTTGTAGACGACGAAGGTGCCCGCGGAGATCAGCAGCTCGTCGTCCCCGTGGACGAAGGTGCGGATCAGGAACTCGATGAGCTCGTTCGAGCCGTTGCCCAGCATGAGCTCGGCCGGGGTCACCTTGAGGAAGTCCGCCAGCCGGTTCTTGAAGTAGAAGCTCGCGCCGTCCGGGTAGAGGTGCATCTTGGGCAGCGCACGGGCGATCGCCTCCATCGCCTTGGGCGACGGCCCGAGCGGGTTCTCGTTCGAGGCCAGCTTGACGGCGTTCTTGATGCCGTACTCGCGCTCGGTCTCCTCGATCGGCTTGCCGGGGACGTAGGGGGAGAGGCTGCTGATGAAGGACGGGACGAGAGACATCGAGACTTCTCCGTGCGGGGTTCAGGCGAAGGGTCGGGCGAACGGTCGGCCCTGAGTCAGACCACTTCCTCATCGAAGACGCCGAGGGCGCGGAACCGCGCGTAGCGGTCGGCCACGAGCTGCTCGGGCGACAGCTTGCGCAGCTCCGCGAGGTGGCGGCGCATCGCCTCCCCGACGTTCTCCGCGGTCTTCGCGTGGTCGCGGTGGGCGCCGCCAGGGGCCTCGGGGACCACCTCGTCGACGATGTTGAAGCCCTTCAGGTCGCGGGCGGTCAAGCGGAGCGCGTCGGCGGCCTTCTCGGCCTTGGTCGGATCCCGGTAGAGGATCGACGAGCAGGCCTCCGGGCTGATCACGGAGTACACGCCGAACTCGAGCATCAGCACCCGGTTGCCCACGCCGAGGGCGATGGCGCCGCCGGAGCCTCCCTCGCCGATCACGGTGCAGATCACGGGGACCGTGAGGCGGGCCATCACCTCGAGGTTGTACGCGATCGCCTCGGCCTGGCCCCGCTCCTCGGCCCCGATCCCGGGATACGCGCCAGCGGTGTCGATGAAGGTCAGGATCGGGCGGCGGAAACGCTCGGCCAGCTCCATGAGCCGCAGCGCCTTCCGGTACCCCTCGGGACGCGGCATCCCGAAGTTGCGCTGCATGTTCTCCTTGGTGGAGCGGCCCTTCTGGTGACCGATCACCAGGACCGGCTCGCCGTCGAAGCGCGCGAAGCCGCCGACGATCGCCGGATCCTCGCCGAAGCGCCGATCGCCGTGGAGCTCGACGAAGTCCGTGAAGAGGTGGCGGACGTAGTCGAGGGTATAGGGCCGGGCCTGGTGCCGGGAGAGCTGCACGATCTGCCAGCGGCTCAGGTCTGCGAAGATCTCCTTCTGGAGCTTCTTCGACTTCTTCTCGAGCTTCACGAGCTCGTCCGCGAAGTCGGCGGTACCGGCGGCGGAGAGCTGCTTCAGCTCCTCGATCTTCGATTCGAGCTCGAGCAGGGGCTTCTCGAACTCCAGCGCGTAATGGCTCATGGGAGGGGCGATTTAGCATCCACGGCGAGCGGAGTAAACGCCGCCATGCGTCGCACACCCTGGATGGCCACCCTGGGCCCATGGGAAGGCTCGCCCTCCTGCTCGCTCTCCTCCTGGCCCCGGCGCACCTCCGCGCCCATCCGGACCACGGTCCCGCGATCCCGTGGTGCCCGCTCTACGACTCCGGAATTGCACGCGAGACCCATGGGGACGCGGCCGTCCGCCTCGCCCGAACGGTCCTCGAGCGGGGCAACCCGACCTACGCCATGCGGATGATCGCCCGGGAGGCGCGGACCTCCGCCGACGCGGCCCTCGTCCTGGCCGAAGCTCTCGAGCAGCTGGGCGATTCGGAGGGCGCAGCCCTGGCGCGGTCGAGGGCGACGCACCTCGCGCCCTGAAGCGTCCGTCTCCGAAGCTGTCGCAAAGAAGCCGGCGACGCTCGACCAGGGTGGGAGCGGATCCGCGCGACCCAACGACAGAAATCTAGCTTGTTTTCCCTGGAATTACAAGCCGTTGACACGTGGTTGCTTCGAGTCCAGGTTCCGCATCCATGACGCCCGCCCTGCACCCCGCCATCGCCGAAGAGGAGGCCCTCCTCGCCCGCGTACACGCCGCCCTCGTCTCGCGAAAGTCCCGGCGCTCGAATCGGGTGTCGTCCGACGAGCTCCGGGAGCTCAGGGACGAGGCAGTGGAGGTACGGGCGGAGGACGCATCGGGCCTCCTCCACGAGCTGGCGCTGAAGCAGCGGCTGCGGAACCTGCCGGATCGCTTCCGCGAGAACGAGGTCTCGGCCGACTCGCCCTACCTCGGGCACCTGCGGATCCGCGACGGCAACGAGGTCCGCGACTACCTCCTCGGCCACGCCACCTTCATCGACGACGGGATCCGGCTGGTCGACTGGCGGGTCGCGCCGGTGGCGCAGATCTTCTACCGCTACCGGGAAGGGGACTCGTTCGAGGAGTCCTTTCCGGGCAGGGACGTGAGCGGCGTGGTGGAGCTTCGCCGGGTGGTCGTGATCCACCGGGGCGTGCTGGTGCAGATCCTCGGCGACGACTTTGCGCTCTGGCGAGGTCCCGATGGCAGCTGGACCTCCGAGGATCGCGCGGTCTTCGCCATGAGCCCCGGCGGCGCAGGGAGCGCCGCGAGGCCGGGGATGCTCGGCGTGGGAATCGGCGAGCGCGAGGCCCGCACCGACGTCACCGCCCTCCTCGACGCCGAGCAGTTCCGGGCGATCTCGACTCCGCCCGAAGAGCCCCTGCTGGTGCTGGGAAGCGCCGGGAGCGGCAAGACTACCGTGGCCCTCCACCGCCTCGCGCGGCTCACCGCGAAGGATCCGGCGCGCTACCCGGTCGCCCGCTCCCGCGTCGTGGTTCCCGAGGAAGGCCTCGCCCGGCTGTCGGCCAGACTCCTGCAGCCCATCGGCGGGGGCCCGGCCCAGGTCCGGACCATGGACTCGGCCTTCGTCGCCCTGGCCAACCACGTATTCGGCAAGCTCCCTCCGCTCTGCATGGAGCCCCCTGCCCTCGTCTCCAGCCTGAAGCGGCACCCGGCCCTCTACGATGCCCTCCGCAAGCGGCTCGGAGGGAAGCGCGACGAGGACGGGGCGCCGTCGCTCCACCGCGAGCCGGAGGCGAGCAATCGAAAAGAAGCGCCCTCGCGCGAAGCGCGAGCTGAAGAAAGCGGGCCCGCACCCGCGGGACCGATTTCTTTATTCGCGCTCCGGCGGAGGCTCGCCACCCTCTTCACCGATCGGACCTTCCTCGGCGGCGTCGTCGCCGCGAGCGGCGGCACGCTGCCAATCCCCGCCATCGAGGACACGGTCCAGCACACGATGAAGCAGCTCGCTGCCACCCTCGATCGGCAGCTCGCCTCGATCACCGACGACGAACGCAAGCAGGCCATCGACGGCAGGAACCTCGCCGAGGGGACCCCGGACGAGCTCGCGGGCTCCATCGACGTGGAGGAGCTCCCGCTGCTCCTCGCGATCCTCGCGTGGAGGGGAGCGCTCCGGCTGCCCGAGGTCTCGCACCTGGTGCTCGACGAAGCGGAGGACTTCTCCCTCTTCGACCTGGAGGCCCTCGCGGGCCTCGTCCGCCGCACCGGCCGCGTCACCCTCGCCGGCGACGAGGCCCAGCAGACCCACGCGAGCTTCGCCGGGTGGGAGCGCTCCCTCGCGACCCTCGGCGTCGCCGGCGCGTCCACCTGCCGCCTGCCCGTCTCCTACCGCTGCCCGAGGCCCATCGCCGAGGTCGCCCGAGAGATTCTGGGGCATCTCGCGCCGCAGGCGCCGGCACGCGCCTCCCGCGACGGGGCGCCGGTGGGACGCTTCGCCTTCCCCGACGAGGCGCAGGCGTGGCTCTTCCTCTCGGGCGCCCTGCGGGATCTCGTCGAGCGGGAGCCCCGCGCGTCGGTGGCGGTGATCGCCCACGACGCTGCCACGGCCCGGCGCTTCCACGGCCTCGTGGAGGAGATCGCCTCCGCCCGGCTCGTCGCCGACGGCAGGTTCACCTTCGAGCCAGGCCTCGACGTCACCGACGTCGACTGCGTGAAGGGCCTCGAGTTCGACTACGTGGTGGTGCCCGACGCGACCGCCGCGGCCTGGCCCGAGACGGACGACGGCCGGAGGCGCCTCCACGTCGCGGTCACCCGTGCGTCACACCAGCTCTGGCTGGTCTCGCCGGGGACGGCTTCGGCCCGCCTGCCCTGAGATCGTCCGGCTCTAGGCCGCCGAGTCGAGCTTCTTCACGAGCGCGTCCGCGTCCGGCGGCCAGGGGAGCCACTCCACCTCGGGCATCGCCCGGAACCACGTGAGCTGCCGCTTCGCGTAGCGGCGCTGCTCGAGGCGGGTGCGCTCGATCGCCTCCTCGAGAGAGAGCGCGCCTTCGGCGTGGGCGAGGGCCTCGCGGTAGCCCATGATCCTCTCGAGCCGCGGCCGGACGCGCTCGTCCCGGGCGAGCCCGACCGCCTCGTCGACCAGCCCCTCCTCGAACATCCGCGCGGCACGTGCCTCGACCCGGCGGTATAGGAGGTCCCTCGGCGGAGACAGGCCCCACACGAGCGGGCGATATCGAGCCTCGCGCAGGGCGTGGCGCGCGTGGTGGGCGCTGATCGTCTCGCCCGTGATGCGATGGACCTCCAGCGCGCGGACGATCCGCACGAGATCCGCCGGCGGCATCCGGGCTGCCGCCTCGGGATCGATCTCCGCGAGCTCCTGGTGGAGGGTCGCCGCCCCCTCCTCCTCCGCGCGCCGGATCAAGGCCTGCCGCAAGGCCTCGTCCTTCGGCGGGGCATCGAAGATCCCATGGAGGAGCGAGCGCAGGTAGAGGCCGGTGCCCCCCACCACGAGGGGGATCCGCCCGCGCGATCGGATCTCGGCGATGGCGGCGTCGGCGCGCTCCACGAACCGCGCGGCGGAGAAGTCCTCCCAGGGCTCGGCCACGTCGATCAGGTGGTGGGGCACCTGCGCGCGCTCCGCCGCCGTCGGCTTGGCGGTGCCGATGTCGAGGCTGCGGTACACCGCCTGCGAGTCGCAGGAGACGATCTCGATCGGCAGCCGCGCAGCGAGCTCGAGGGCCAGGGCCGTCTTCCCGCCTGCCGTCGGTCCGACGATGGCGGCGAGTGGATGCCCCGGGGATCCCATCAGCGTCGCGCGAGCCTCGCCGCGAGCTCCCCGACCAGGTTCACGAGAGCGACCTCCGTCGCCTGGCCGGTGGCGAGCTCCTTCAGCCTGGCGACGCCGGTCTCGAGCTCGGTCGTGCCGAGGACCACCGCGAAGCGCGCGCCCCTCTTGTCCGCCCTCGAGAGCTGCCGGGCGAGCTTGCCACCGCGCAGGTCGATCTCGGCCGAGAGGCCCGCGTTCCGCGCCTCGGTGGCCAGGGCCATGGCCCGATCCCGGGCCGCCTCGTCGCCGAGAGCCACGAAGAGGGCAGGATGCGCCGCGGGGATCCCCTTGGCCTGTGCGAGCAGCGCGCAGATTCGCTCGACGCCCATGCCGAAGCCGGTGGCGGGCGTGTCCGGGCCGCCGAGCATCTTGACCAGGGCGTCGTAGCGGCCGCCGCCGCAGACGGCGGTCTGCTGGCCCGAGCCGAGGGCCGACGCGAGGAACTCGAAGGCGGTCCGCGTGTAGTAATCGAGACCTCGTACCAACCGTGAATCGAGCCGATAGGCGATCCCGAGCGCCTTGGCGCCCGCCTGCACGCGCTCGAAGTGCTCGGAGCAAGGCGCGCAGAGGTGGTCGTACGAGGCGGGCGCTCCGGTGGTGACGGCGCGGCAGCCCTCGTTCTTGCAATCGAGGACGCGGAGCGGGTTCCGCTCGAGGCGATCCCGGCAGTCTCCGCAGAGCTCGTCCGCATGCTTCCGCAGGTAGGCGGTCAGCAGCTCCAGGTAGGCGGGCCGGCATTCGGCGTCACCCAGGCTGTTCAGGCGCAGCTCGATCCCCTCGAGGCCGAGCTCACGGAGGATCGTGTTGCAGATCGCCAGGATCTCCACGTCCGCCTCGGGCGCCGCCACGCCGAAGGACTCCGCTCCGACCTGGTAGAACTGCCGGTAGCGGAACCGCTGCTGCCGCTCGTGGCGGAACATCGGCCCGAGGTACCACCAGCGCTGCACGGGATCCCGCATGCCCAGGCCGTGCTCGACGAACGCGCGGGCGGCGCCGGCAGTGCCCTCCGGCTGGAGCGCCAGCACCTTCTTCCCGGAGCGATCCGGAAACGTGTACATCTCCTTGCCCACGATGTCGGTGGCCTCGCCAACCGACCGGGCGAAGAGCTGGGCCTCCTCTACCACCGGGGTGCGGACCCGGTCGAAGGCGAAGCGCCGAAACGTCTCGCGCACCACGCCCTCGACGTTCTCCCAGATCCGGCTGTTGAAGGGAGACTCCTCGCCCTCCGCCGTGGGGAGGACGTCGTTCATTCCCTTGACCGACGTGATCTTCAAAACGACCTCACTTGGAGCCCGGATCACCCGGGCCATCCAGAGGAACAATCCTCGAGGCGGCAGACCTCCGACGCGGCTCGAGGACGCGACTCCTACCGCGTTTCATGCTGCGACGGGCGCGCGACCCATCAGCCGATCGAATGGCCGATCGCCTGTCCGAGCCTGACGGGAGCGTCCGGGACCAGCGACGAATCCAGCGCAACCTTGCCGGGCTCGAAGACCAGGATCACCGTGCTGCCCATCTCGAACATCCCGAGCTCCGCGCCCTTGGCGATCGGACGCGGCAGATCGTAGCGCACCCGCGAAGGCGGCCCGCCGGAGTTGGTGACCAGGTCGTCGAAGCTGAGGCGGATCCTGCCGACGCAGGTGGCGCCCACCGCGATCACCGCCACGCGTCCCACGGGCGTGTCCATCCAGATGATCACGCGCTCGTTCACCGCGAAGAGCTCGGGCACGCCCCGCACCGAAGGTCGGTTCACCGGCCAGAGGTGGCCGGGGACGTAGCGGTAGCCCAGGATCGTCCCGTCCAGCGGCGCATGGATTCGGTGGTAGTCGCGAGGGGAGAGGTAGAGGGTGGCGTACGCGCCTCCGGCGAAGCGCTCGGCCTCTTCGGAGTCGCCCAGGAGCGCGGCAAGCGAATAGTCGCGGCCCTTGGCCTGGATCAGGCGGCCCGCCTCCGCCACGCCGGCCTGGCTGACGGCGCCGTCCACCGGCGAGACGGGGACCCGCTCGCCCGGCGCGATGGGCCGAAGGCCGGGCTTGAGCTTTCGCGTGAAGAACGCGCCGAAGGAGGGATAGGCCTCGAGCGGGAGCTCGGCCTCGTCGACGGCGACGTCGTACTGCTTGCAGAAGGTGCGGATCGCCGCCTGATGCGCCCCCTGGAGACCATCCACCCGCGTGGCGGTGCCGACCAGGCGGGAAAGGGGCTTCTTGGGCAGCAACTTGACGAAGGCGAGGAAGGCGGCGTCTCTCATGGGCCGCGCACTGTAGCAAAGTGCGCGCGGGCGCGACCTCGAAAGAGGAGCGCCCGGGACTCGCGCGCGCCGCCCCTACCCGCGCGCACTTCGGAAGCGACGCTCAGCGGCGCCGCGCCGCGGGCTCCGCCAGCTCCTCACGCTCCTCGTGAGAGGCGCCTTCCCAGACCTGGCCCTCCTTCAGCTTCCACTCGGCCGGGACCGTCATGCTCCAGGTGAACCGTCCGGACACGTCGTTCCCCGACGCCGAGCGGGAGATCGCGCCGGCCTCGATCGTGACCTTGTCCGCCTCGAACGGCACGAGCGGGAACGCGAAGGAGCCGATGTACGCCATCGGCGGGAAGTCCTCGAGCTTCTGCTCCGGGTAGGGGACGTAGGGCCCGGAGGGCATGTTGAAGCCCGCCTCCGCAACGGGCTTGCCGTTGGTGCCGGCCATCTTCATCTGCACGTCCGGGAAGCTCGCCTGCACGTCGATCCGCGTCTGGACCCCGACCCCGGACTTCTCCTCGATGCGCTTGCGCTGCGCACCCCAGAGGACGAAGCGCCCCTTGACGCCCTTGGCCCCGTCGATGGTCGCGGGCTCGAACTCGAGGAAGTCGAGGCGCAGCGAGGCGTCGCCGGCGCTCAGGACGGGAGCGTACTTGCCGGTCCGCAGGAGGTCCCAGATCTCGCGAACCTGATCATAGGAGGCCTTGTATGCGTCGTACTCGGCGGACTTGAGCTGGCCGCCGGTCTTCCGCTGGTCGAGCTCGGCGAGGTACTTGTCCTCGGCGCCCTTGTACGCAGGGAAGCGGTTGTAGAGTCGCGTCAGCTCGCCGAAGTACCACTTGAAGAGGCTGCGAACCTCGTCGTCGTACCGCGCCGCATCCCCGGTCGCGCGAACGGGGGCCGCCCGCTCCAGGAACTCGCTGCGGAGCTGCTCCTTGGCCAGGCGATACTCGTACATCTCCTGGGTGGAGTTGTACTTGTTGATGGCGATGAAGCAGACGGCGATCACCGCGACGGCGGTGAGCACGATTTTCGCGAGCTGACTCATGGGTGCGAGACTCCTTGCGTTCCCGTCGCGTTCCCGTCCGCCGGGGGCGGCGACGACGCGCGGCTTGCGTTCGAATGCGGAATGCGAGGGCGCACCGTACCGCCTAGCCCGTCGCGAACGCAACAACCGGCGCCCTCGCACGGGAGGCAGCGCGCTCCCGAGCCCTCCCGCCCTGCGACCGGAACCGGGGCCGTCTTCCGGGCCGCCCCGTCGGGCGGGCATCCGAATCGCCAGCCATTCCGCAGGTATGTGGAGGTCGGTAGAAATCTTAGGGGGGGTGGCTAGGCAGCCCGCGCCCGTTCGGCTAGGCTTTTGCGCGAACAATCTCGGACCCGGGGTTCCCATGCGGAGTGCTGCTCTGACGACGATCGCTGTTCTGCTCGCCGTGTTCCTCACGGCCTGCGGGAGCGACCACAAGAACTCGGTCGGTGGCACCGGAGGCATCCCGGGCGAAGCAGGCTCCGGAGGCGGCGGCGCCGACGGCGGCAGCGGTGGCTCGGGCGGCGACGACGATCCGGAACCGGAGACCCCCAAGGTCACCTGTGGCGGCGTCCGCGTCATCGATCTCGACGGCGCCGAGTCCCCGGCCGTGCTCCATGACAAGACCGATACGCTGGATCACTGGACGTCCCGTTGCACGCCGCCCGACTCGGTAGGCAACGACGTCGCGATCCGCTTCCACGCTGGAGCGGCCGGGACCTACCTCTTCAGCACCGAGGGCACCGGCTTCGACACGATGGTCTACGCCTTCGCCGATTGCATGGACGGCTTCAGCGAGCTCGCCTGCCGCGCCAAGGACTCGTCCTCGCGCATCTCGCTCCGGCTCGACGCCGGCCAGATCGTCTACGTGATTGTTGACAGCATGAACGTCCGCGAGTCGCGTCCGTTCACGCTGACCGCGACCCGCGTTACGGCGCCGGCCCCCGTGATCGACAAGGTCGAGGCCTATTACACGGGGACCACCGGTGCGACCGCGATCCGTCTCACGGGCCGCAACCCCGGCAGCCCGCTCGACGCGATCAACATGGACATCTGGGGGGCCGCCCAGAAAATCACCACGTACTCGGCCTTCTTCGATGACCCGGGCTCCGTCTTCCGGGTGGTAAGCGAGGAGGGGGGCACCTTCGTCGTCGAGGGAGCGTTCACGTTCCCCACCTCGGCGGGCCGCATCGCGAGGGTCGACATGAGCGTGATCGACGAGAACGGTCAGGCGAGCGAGATCGTCTCGGAGAGAACCGCCGGTCTCCCGCGAAGGATGCGCGGCGAGGCCTGCGATCCTCGAAAGTTCTTCGACGAGTGCGACTCCCCGAACGTCTGCTTCGTGCAGCCGCCCGCCACCGTCCCCACCTGCCAGATGAACACTCCGCCCGTCCTCGATTCCGCGGTCGTCACCGTGAACTACGAGACCGGCTATTGGGGCATCGTCGTCGAGGGTAGGGACGCCGATTCCAACGCAGCCTTCCTCCGCGTGACCCCTCGAAAGAACCTCACTTCCCAGTACATCGGAGATGGCCCGGCGCTGATTCCCTTCCGCCAGATCACCTACGACGGGGTCGGGAACTTCCGCGGCGTCGTCTCCCTGGCGGCGAGGTTCGACGGCCCCTGCCTCGCCCCGGCCCAGGCCAAACGCGACAGCTGCGAGGGCCGCGGCACGGCTCCCCAGACCTGCTACGACAGCTTCGTGGCCGAGCTCAATCAGTGCTACCGAGACGTGCTCTCGCTGATCACCCGGGTCGACGTCGAGGTGATCGATTGGGCAAACGCCGCATCGGCCCTGATCAAGGTGACCCCCATCGCGGAGGCGCCCGCCGTCGAAGAGGGCGACCTCTGCGATCCCCACGGTGCCACCGGCGCCTGCCCCGACGAGCTCCTCTGCTGGGCCGAGCAGCCGGGCGATGCGGAGGTCTGCCGTGCGAACACGCCGGTCTGCCCGGCGAACTACGGTGTCATCGACCTGATGGCTCATGCGTCCGGGGCCAAGTGGGTCTACCGCGGCAACAACTCCGCGGCGGCGCGCCACGGGGCCGCCTCCTGCGGCGGAGGCGGGCCGAGCGACGTGCTCGCGTTCACCGCACCTTCCGCGGCCACCTACCGCTTCGTGACGTCGGATTTGGGCGAGAAGGTGGACACCGTCGTCTCGCTGCGGCCCTTCTGCCAGCTCGACGGATATGAGCACGTTTGCAACAACCGCGCACTAATCACCAATCCAGGCAGCCAGGTCGAGGCGACGCTTGCCCAGGGCGAGACCGTCTACATCCTCGTGGACAGCGCTCTCGGCGCCGCGACTGGCAACTATACCCTCACGGTCTCTCGCTGAAGATGTTGGGAGGAACGAAGATGACTCGCAATGCTGTCATGGCTGCCGCTGCAGCGGTGCTGCTCGCAGCCTTCGGATGCGGAACCTCAATCGGAGAAGCCGCGGGTCCCGACGGGAACGGCAACGGCATTCACCAGGACCCCCAGCCTGCGGCCGCCTTCGTGCCCGTCTCGCTGGCCCTTCGCGCGGACGCGCCGTTCCGGGTCGGTACGACCGTGAAGCTGCGCGCCGTGGGAACCGACGCCAAGGGAGAGGAGAAGACCCTGACCTCCGGCGTCACGTTCAGCAGCAGCGACGAGGGACTCGCGACGGTCAACGGGAAGGGGCTGGCCGAGTTCCTCGCGCCCGGTCCCGTGTCGTTCACGGCGACGCTCGGTGAGCTCTCGGCCAAGATCGAGGAGCGCTCGCGGTGCGAGTACCCGAGGTTCTCGGCCGAGATCGCGCTCGACAGGACGATGCCGCCGCTGTCCTGGCCGGCCAAGCGCCCCGACGGCACGAGCTTCGATCTGAACCTCGAGGACGTCCGCTGCTCGCCGGAGTGGGCGGATACGCAGACGATCATGATGGTCCTGAGCGCCGGCTGGTGTGGGCCCTGCACGAACTTCTCGAAGTGGCTCGCCGGCGTCGCGAAGAATCCGGACGGCAGCGGCGGAGCCCTGCCGGCCGGCACGCCCGCCCCGTTCCAGCAGTTCGACGAGCTCGGCATGAAGATCGTGATCGTCGAGCTCCAGAACCTGCAGGGAAATCCGGCAGGGGTCGACTTCGCCTACAGCCACATCAAGAGCGACACGAAGGGCAACGTTCCTTCGATCGCGGTCGGCGGCGGAGACACCGTCCCCGGTGACTTCTTCGACAGGTCGACCTACCTCGAGTTCTTCCCGACGATCTTCGTGGTCCGCACCCGCGACATGAGGATCATCGCCGACGGGAAGATCTCGGGTCAGAACCAGAGCATGCCGTTCGCAAGGATCGCGAAGGATCCCGAGGCGGATTGGACCATGCTCGGGCAGCCCGCGTTCAAGAACCGCTGCGGCCCCGGCGACGAGCAGACTGCCTCGAACCACACCGCGAAGGACGCGCTCGCCATCGATCCGGGCACCCACAAGGGCGGGATCTGCCGCGATGCGCCCAGCTTCTACAAGGTCGGCGTCGAGGGTAAGTGGAAGCTCGAGCTCGACTACAAGGCGGACTTCGGGGCTCTCGACGTCTTCATCTGGGACGACGCGAACGGCGGCCTCCTCGAGGTCGACGCCCAGGTCTTCGGCTCCAGCAGCAGCACGGGCCACGAGTCCTTCGAGTACGAGGGCCCCGCGACCGTGATCATCAAGCCCTACCGGCGAGCGAGCTCGCCGTACGTCCTCAAGCTCACGGAGCTCTGATGCGCGTCTGGTTGTTCCTCGCCGCTCTCCTCGTCGGCGCAGGTTGTTCGAATGGCGGAGGCGGCGACACCGGCGGCACGGGTGGAGAGGCCGGCCATGGAGGCCAGCCCGGAACGGGCGGGACCGGTGGAACCGGCGGGACGGGGGGCTCGGGCGGCGGAAACTGGGTTCGGCCCGAGCCGATCGTCTTCGACGAGCCGGACACCGGATGGGCGGCAGTCGCGCCGGACGCGATCGACGCCCTCCTCCCAGGCGAAGCCCGTCCGGCCTCCTGTGGCGAGGAGCACGGCTACGTCTCCTCGGTTCGGGGGTGGGTCGTGGCGCCGGGTGGCGAACCCCTCGGGAACGCGCTCGCCCAGCTCTGCATCCACCCGGTCGGAGGCTCCTTCACCTGCCTCCGGCCGGCCTTCACCAACGGCGAAGGCGTCTACACGGTGGACGTTCCGGAATCCGTCCGTTGCTACGAGCAGGCTGCGCTCAAGGTCTTCCTGCCCGACTCCCAGCGTGCGCCGTCCTATTGCCTGATGGAGGACCACGACGACTCCGCGGTTCGACTCCCCGCCCCCGCGGTGCTCCCGGGCGCCTCTTCGGCCCTCGTCCTCCCGCCCCCGGGCGACGTGAACGCGCCCAGGACCGTGGTCTTCGACGACGGGCTCGAGTTCGAGGTCACCCCCGCGCTCTTCTACAGCGGCCTCGGTGGATACGACGTGCTCGGTGGAAGGCGTGTATCCCCGGACGCCAAGGGCCTCTGCGGCGAGGCGAGCACGTTCGACGGCCTCTACGCCTTCTATCCCGAGGGCACGATCCAGGCGCCGGGCTTCGATATGCGAATCCCCAACGCCACCGGGCTCGCGCCAGGCCGACGCGTCGATCTCTTCGTCCTGGGCGGCCTCGATTGCCAGCTCCTGGACAGCCCGGAACGCACGCCGGTCCCCGAAGCCACCTGGATGAAGTTCGGCGAGGGCCGGGTCTCCGAGGACGGGGCGACCATCGTCGGGGAGGCCCCGCTCCCCTGCTTCACGTGGCTCTCGTACCGAGCGAAGGATTGAACACCATGCGTCGACTTCTGTTCTTCATCGTTGTTGCTGCCGTCATCGGCGCCTGCGGACCCATCGACGACGGCGTCGGCGGCACCGGTGGCGACGGCGGCCAGAGCGATCGGAGCCAGTACCCCACCGGCCCCTACGGCGTGAAAGAGCGCTCGGTCATCGACAACCTCTCGTTCGCCGACGTCGAGGGGGCACCGATCAGCCTGAACGACATCTTCTCGAACGAGAAGAATCGGGTGCTCCTCATCTCCGCCGCAGCCGAGTGGTGCGCGCCGTGCATCGAGGAGAAGCAGAAGCTCGCGGCGCTGTACAACGAGTTCCACGGCCGCGGACTCGAGGTGATGGTCGGCATCTTCCAGAACGCCAAGTCCCAGCCGGCGACCCTCGAGACCATCCGCGCCTGGAGGAACGACCCGAAGGGCGTCCTCCCGTATCACGTGGTGCTCGACGACCAGTTCAAGCTCGGCAACTACTACAACACCGACCTCTTCCCGATGAACATGGTGGTGAATCTCGACGATATGAAGATCGTCAAGATCATGACCAGCTTCGACGAGCCGACCATTCGAGCCGTGATCCAGGGGTACCTCCCGAAATGATGATCCGAAATGCCCTGATTCGTACGCTCCTGGCCCTCTCGGTCCTCTTCATCGCGGCGCCGGCCCTGGCGGACGACGCGCGGTCCCCGGCGCCCGACTTCACCTTGCGCACCCTCTCGGGTGATCGGGTCAAGCTCTCGGACTATCGCGGCAAGGTCGTCCTCCTGAGCTTCTGGGCCACGTGGTGCGGCCCCTGCAAGCAGGAGCTCCCGGTGCTCCAGGCCCTCCTCGATAAGCATGGGAAGGACGGCTTGGCCGTGCTTGCGGTGAACATCGACGATCCGAAGACCGCCGCCGAGGTCCGGCGCTTCGTGGCGGACCGCAAGCTGAGCATGCCCGTGCCGCTCGATTCGGACAGCAAGGTCCTGGGCAAGTTCAACCCGAGGTTCGCCGTTCCGTTCCTCCAGGTGATCGACACCGAGGGCCGGCGCGCCTTCCAGCACACCGGCTTCAGCAGCGGCGCCGAGACGACCCTCGAGGCCGAGGTGGCCTCGCTGCTCGCCCAGAAGCCCGCGACGACCTCCAATCCATGAGAGTCGCGGCCCTGGCCGCCCTCCTCCTCCTCCTCCCGAACCTCGCCGCGGCCGAGAGCCTTCGGCTGCTGAACACCTCGGTGCTCGAGTACCGCGGCGACAACGGGAGCGGAGACAAGGGCGACAAAGATTTCGGCGTCGGGATCAACAAGCTCTATCTCGACGGTCAGATGGATCGAACCTCCGTCGGCGTCCAAGTCGACGCGGTGGCGTTCACCAAATATCCGGACGTGCCCGTCCCGACCGCCGCCAACCCGTCGGCCTACCGGAGCGAAGGGCGCCTCAAGCGGATCTGGCTCACCCATACGCTCGGTGACGCCTCGGTGACCCTCGGCGACTCGTACCTGCAACTCGGGCGCGGGATCGCTCTCTCGCTCCGAAAGGTGGACGAGCTCGGCGCCGACCAGGCGATGCGGGGCGGCGCGCTCTCGTGGCAGGGAGACACGGTCTCGGCCAAGGCCTTCGCAGGCCGCACCAACGTCGCCAACCTCGACACCGCGACGCAGAAGTTCATCGACGATCCGGAGGACACCCTGGCCGGCGCGAGCGGAACCGTGCACGTCGGACGCGCCGACGTCTCGGTGCACGGCCTCTACCTCCAGCCAAAGACGCCGGTCCTCGACGACAAGGACGGCGACCAGACCGTCCTCGGCGGCGCCTTCGTGGACCTGCCCGCGACCGACTGGCTCTCGATCTACTTCGAGGGAGCCATGGAGCAGTATCGGATCGCGAGGATCGACGATCGCGGCACGGCGCTCTACGCCGCCGTCGATCTCGATCTGCAGTTCGCCTCGCTCCTGGTCGAAGGACTGCGCCTGGAGAAATTCCGGGTGATGGGGAGCCAGAACAGCCTGCTCCAGAAGCCGACCGCCTACAACCAGCCTCCGACCCTCGAGCGGATCGATCAGGAGGTCCTCGACAGCGAGAACGCCCAGGGCGGCCGCGCCAAGCTCTCCCGCTCGTTCCTCGACGGGAGCCTGGTCGTCTACACGAGCGGGATGTTCCGCAGGTACGGCACTGCGAGCTCCCTGGCCGACGCCGTCCATGGATACGGCGGTTTCGAGCTGACCTATGGTGACGGCGGCTCGCGCTGGTACGCCAGCGGCGGCTACCGGCAGGAGACGCTCGACGGCGCCGCGTCGCCCTTCAAGACCATGGTCCACGGCGAGACCGACTGGGTGCAGGCGGTCGGCGCCGGCTACGCGCTCCACCTCACCGTGGCCCACGAAAACCGCTCGCTGAAGGCGGACGACGCATCGGACGCGGTCGACCACGTCCGGGGCACGACCATGGTCGGCTTCGACAAGTCGAGGCTCGGCTCGCTCACCGCCGAGATCGGCTACGACACGTCCGGCACGAGCAGCCAGGACTTTTTCCTGGCGGGCATCGCGGCCTGGACGCCGCTGGATTGGCTCGCGATGAAGGCCGTCTTCGGCTCCGAGCGAGGCGGGCTCAAGTGTGTCGGAGGCGTCTGCCGAGAGTTCCCCGCCTTCTCGGGCGTGCGCTTCGAGGCAGCAGCCCAGTACGACCTCTTCTGATCGGACTCCGCCGGTCGGCTCCACCTGCGGGGAGGCGCTCGGTTCCAGGGTCTGATCGGCCTTCGCCGGTCAGACCCAGCCGCGGGCGTGGAGGAGCTCGGCCAGGAGGATGGCGCCCTTGGCGGCGCCCATCTTCGTGTTGTGGGAGACGAGGACGTACTTGGCGCCGTTGCCAAGTGCGGGATCCTCGCGAACACGGCCGACCGTGGTGACCATCCCGTCGCCGGCGTCGCGATCGAGGCGGGGCTGGGGCCGGAACGGGTCGTCGCTCACCTCGATCCAACGCGGCGGCGCCGACGGGAGCCCCTGGACGTCGGGAGCCGAGGCGAACCCGCGGAGGGCCTCGATCAGGCTCTCGGGGGACGCCCGGCGCTCCAGGCGCACGAAGACACTCTCCGTGTGTCCATCGAGCACGGCGACGCGGGTGCAGGTGCACGACACGGCGAGCGGATGGGGCACGATCCCCTCCCCTTCCAGGGTCCCGAGGATCTTCCGGCTCTCGCTGGCGACCTTCTCCTCCTCCTTGGGGATGTAGGGGATCACGTTGTCGACGACGTCCAGGGCGGGGACGCCCGGCGACCGGCCGGCGCCCGAGACCGCCTGCATCGAGGTCATCAGCGCGAGCTCGACCCCGAAGGAGCGGACGAGGGGCGCGAGCGTGATGGCGAGGCCGGTGGTGGTGCAGTTGGGGATCGGCGCGACGAAGCCCTTCCAACCGCGCCGGCGCTGCTGGATCCCGAGGAGCTCGACGTGGTCGGGGTTGACCGGCGGGACGATCAGCGGGACGTCGTCCTCGTAGCGAAAGGCGCTGGCGGTAGAGACCACGGGCGTGGTCCGGGCGATCCGGGCCTCCAGCTCGCGGGCCTGCTCTCCATCGACGGCCGAGAAGACCAGGCCGAGTCCCGCAGGGTCCAGGCGGCTCGCGTCCTCGACGATCAGCTCGCCAAACGCCTCCGGGAGCGGCCCGCCGGCGAACCAGCGGCTGGCGCCCTGCTCGTCGCGGATCGCGTCGCGGTACGCCTTGCCGGCGCTCCTGCTGCTCGCGGCCACGGCGACGAGATCGAAGATCGGATGGCGGCCGAGGGCCGCCAGGAACTGCTGGCCGGCGAGGCCTGTGGCGCCGATCACGGCGACGGGGATTCGCTTCATGGTTCCTCGTTGGCGACGAGCGCGACGTGGATCCCGGATGGGATTCCGCCCGGCGCCGCTCGCCTTCTCAGGGGCCGGTCTCTCCGAATGGGCGGACGCTCTTCTTTTCGTCTGCTCCGCCTTCGGCTCCTCGAGAGAGCTCCTGCCGCGCGCCGGAGAGCTCC
This sequence comes from Vulgatibacter incomptus, assembly GCF_001263175.1. GTDB lineage: Bacteria > Myxococcota > Myxococcia > Myxococcales > Vulgatibacteraceae > Vulgatibacter > Vulgatibacter incomptus. The sequence continues at coordinate 2,312,076 of NZ_CP012332.1, forward strand.
GCGCTGGTGGATCGCAGCCGCTCGGAGAGCGCCTGGACCAGGCTCCAGAGGAGCTTCACCGCGAGGACGGGCTCCTTGCGCATGAGCGCCATGAGCTCGGTCCGGCCCAGCTCGATGCACCGCGTCGGCTCGAGCGCCCTCACCGAGGCGGAGCGGCTGGCGGGCTCGATGAGGCCCATCTCGCCGAAGTGGCCTCCGCGGCCGATCTCCGCAATGCGGGTGCCGCCGGCCTCCACGGCGACCTTGCCCTTCACCACGACGAAGAGCTGCGCGCCCGGCTCCCCCTCGTTCAGGATCGGCTCGCCGGCCTCGAAGGAGCGCGAGTTCGCGATGGCCAGGGCGGCCATCTGCTCCTTGTAGGAGAGGTGCATGAAGAGGGGGATCCGGCGGAGCGCGTCGATCCGCGCCTCGGCCTCCCCCACCTGGCCCGCTGCGCCCTGGGCGTGGACCGTGATCACGGTGATGTTGTCGCGTCCGCCTCGCTCGTTCGCGAGATCGATCAGCGAACGGGGGAGCATAGAAGCCGGGGCGGCGGTGAAGACCGCGGAGGTCTCCTCGTCGTCGACGTAGCCGCAGAGCCCGTCCGAGCAAAGGATGAAGACGTCGTCGGCCTGCACGTCGGTGAGAAGGGTGTCGACGTGGACCGACTCCTGGATCCCCACAGCCCGGGTGATCACGTTCCGATAGGGCGACGTCTCCGCCTGCTCTCGCGTGATCACGCCCTGCTTGAGCTGCGCCTGGACGAGCGTGTGATCCTCGGTCAGCCGATGGACCTGACCGCCACGCACCAAATAGATGCGCGAGTCGCCGACGTGGCCAATCACGCCCTTCTCGCCCGAGACGATGAGCGCCACGCAGGTCGTTCCCATCCCGCGCTTGGACGCGTCGGCCTGGGCGAGCCGATAGACCTCGGCGCAGGCACGCTGGATGGCGGCCTCCACGAGCTGCACCGCCGCCGCGCCGCTCTTGGGCGACGGATCCGCCGCCAGAGCCGCCACGACGTCGGCGTGGGCGGCGACGTGCTCGCGGATGACCTCGAGCGTACGGGCAGCGGCCACCTCTCCGGCGGCGTGTCCGCCCATCCCGTCGCAGACCGCGTAGAGCCCGAGCTCGTCGTCGGCGAGGAAGGCGTCCTCGTTGTCCTTGCGCCGGCGCCCGACGTCCGTGGCGCCGAATGAAGCGACCTTCATGGAGTCCCACCCCACCCGCATGGATGGCCGTTCGAGATCGGACGAATCTTGGGCGAAGCGGCTGGAAGCGTCAATTGCTCGTTGGATCCGCGAGAGCTCCGCTCTCCGGCTTCGCGAGGAGCGCCCTCGCCTGCGCGTCCAGCGCCGGCCGGACCCTGGCGAGGTAGGGCGAAGCCACGATCGGCTTGGCGTAGAACGGGTCGCTGCCAGCGTAATAGAGGGCCCGTGCCAGGTGATCGGCGGCCCCGGAGGGATCGCCGAGGGTCGCGGCGAGGTGCGCCCGGACCAGGTGGAGGCATGGGGCCTCGGGATGCCGGCCGAGAGCGCGCCGAAGGAGCCGTCGCACGACCACCTCGCCCATCTCCAGGCTCCAGAGAGAGATCCGGAGGGTCTCCAGGTGTGCCTCCAGGCCACTCCACGCCGGCGTTCTCATCGGCGCATCCCCCAGGCGCCGCAGCGAGGCCAGGGCGGCCGCCGCAGCGGCGTGACGGGTCGGACCGGGCGGGAGCGAGTCGGCGTGTCGCGCCTCGGACATCGCCACGAAGCGCACCGCGAGGCTCTCTCCGGATTCGGGCGCCGTGGCATCGTGGGCCAGGGCCTCCAGCTCCCGCTCCAGCGCCAGGTGGTCGTAGGCCGAGAGGGCCGGGAGGTCCGGCCCCCTTCGTCTCCCGATGGCCGCCCTCACCCTCCGCCACACGAGCAGGTAGCAGGCGTATGAGCCTCCGACAGTCGCGAGCGCGGGGACGAGCTCCATTCGTGACCTCCCGGGACGTGTGGGGAAGCCGAACCCGAAAACGGGTCCGCGTCCATCACGCCGCGGTTCGCGCGAGAGCGCCTCTCTCCATCTTCGCCGCCCCCGAGATCGGGTGGCGGCCCTTGAACCCGACGAGACCTGGTTCGCCGATGCCAGGAAGAATGAAAAAGGCCCCGGCAGCTCGAAGTCTACCGGGGCCCTGATTTTCTGGAGGCGCCACCCGGATTTGAACCGGGGAATCGAGGTTTTGCAGACCTCTGCCTTACCACTTGGCTATGGCGCCGAAGGGATGGCGGTTCTACCTGCGCGAGGCCCCGATCGTCAAGTTCGAATCGTCCGCGATCAGGCATAGCGAGTGAAGCAATCGGGCCCGCAGGAGCGGGCCCGACTTCGCGAGAACCGGCGGCGACGCACGTGCGCCGCCGCCGGGATCGCCATTACTGCTAGTGGAATCCGGTCCAACGGGTTCCATCCGGCGTGAAGACGCAGGTGGAGCCGTTGTACTGGACGCTTCCGACCACCTCGAACTGCTTGGTCGCGGTGAACACCGTGGTCGCGTTGTGGGCGAGCTGGCCGCCGCAGTAGATGTTCGTCGTCACGTTCACCGGATTCCGGCTGTTGCCGAAGTTGTGGATACCGACCGCGTACGGGTGGGTCAGGCTCGGGCTGTTGATCCGGGTGTTCTCCGGGCCGGTGCCGGGGATGTCGTCCCGATCGAGGCTGGCGGTGGAGTTCACGTCGCCGTCCCAGAGCGGGGTCGGCAGGTTACCGCGCTGGCAATTCCCGTAGTAGCACTCCGCGTTGGTCCACCAGGAGGCCTGGGTCTGCCTGTTGCCGAGGGCCTCGTTGAGCACGTGGAGGTCGATGTCACCCGCCACGTCCCAGAAGGTCTCGACCCAGAGGCCGCCCCAGGGGGTCGCCGCGAGGGAGTGCTGGCAGGCCCCACGGTTCCCGAGCGCGTCCGTGACCATCAGCTCGAAGACGTAGTTGCCCACGAGGTCCGGGATGAAGGCCGGGGTGCAGCCCGTCACGGGGTTCGGCCGAGCGCTCGAGCCGACCGGCGCGCTCACCACCGACCAGGTGCAGGTGGTCGCATGGCCACCGGGGCTGTAAGCGCCGCCGCTGAGCACGACCTGGGTGTTCACCGTCACCGACTGGCCCGTCGCGGGGCAGATCGCGGTCGGCCACTGGCAGAGCACGCCGCAGTCCTCATCCGTGCCCGAGCCGCGGGTTTCCACGAGGAACGGCTCGTCGACACCCTGCAGCCAGACCTCGATCTTGCCCACGTCCTGAACCAGATCCAGGGGCTTGTACGACGACAGGAAGCTCTTGGAGCCCTGCGAGGGGATCGCGACCGGGAGCGTCTCGTCCGCACGAACCGTGAACCTCTGGGAGTAGCCGGAGGCCATCGACACGCGGGAGACACGGACGGCGTCCACGCCGCGGTTGCGGATCAAGAAGGGCTTGAAGACCTGCAGCGACTGCGGAACCGCAGGAACCGGGCCGAAGACGACCGGGTTCGGATCCGCGACGAGGTCGAAAGCGGTCGCGAGGCCGCTGATCGCCACCACGGCCCGGGGCGTCTCCACGTTGGAGTGGTTGAAGAAGAGGTTGCTCCGGTCGACGACGCCGGTGATCCGGGTCGGCGCGTAGCGGATCCCGACCGTGAACTTCTCACCCGGGGCCAGAACCTTCGAGGGCGTGGTGGGGAGATCCGGCGACGAGAAGGAGCGATGACCATCGGGGTCGAGGCCCACGTTCCACACCAGACACTCCGTCGTGCCCTGGTTCTTGATGTCGATGGGGAGCGAGACGCCCTTGTTCACCGTCACCGCGCCGAAGCGGAGCGAGGCCGGGGAGATGTCCAGGTCGCAGGGCGGGAGCTCGACCACGGTCGCCATCAGGTCGACCGTCGCGTACGGCATTTCCGCGGACTGGGCGCCATTCACGTAGAGGGGGAACTCCAGCGCGGCGGGATAATCCTGCAGTTCGCTGCCGCGGAACGTGACCTCGAAGCCCTTGGGCCCGTCCAGCGTCCAGGGCGGCTGCGTGCCGTCGGCAGCGGCCACCGTGTAGGAGTCCGCGTTGAGACCGGAGATGAAAGGCCGCTCGACCGTGAGCGCGACCTGCTCACCGACGTTCTTGAGGACGAAGCTCAGCTTCGCGGCGAAGTTCTTGGGCTGCCTGCCAAAGTCCAGCGTCTTCGGATCGGCCTCCACGTCGATGCCGCCGCTCTTCCCGTCGACCGGGACCTCGAAGTAGAGCCGATCGTCGGGCCCCATCACCCGGACCCGGGCGAACTTCCGGGGCTGGGCCACGTCCGCGGCGTCGAAGACGACCGTGACGGGGACGCTCGCGCCCGCCTCGACCTCGAAGGTCGACGCGACGCCGTCGAGCGAGAACTCCCCCGGAGCCTCGCCTTCGTTGGCGGGATCCCGCTCCGGATCGCCGACGAGGGCCACGGAGGTGACGGTCGCCGAGAAGTCGCCGACGTTCTGGATGGTGAAGAAGGCGCTCTTCGACTGGGTGGGAGTCACGGTCCCGAGGCTGACGGTCGGGGGCGACGGACGGAGGTCCGTCGTGCCGCCGGAGCCGATGAGCTGGACCCGAACGTCCTGGCAGCTCGGGCACGGACGGAGGAGGAGCGACGCTGCGTGGGGGCCACGGTTGGCAGGCGTGAAGGAGACGTCGAGCGCGCGGGTCGTGCCGCCGGGGAGCTCCAGCTCCACGGCCTCGTTATCGAGGCGGAACGCGGTGCGGTCGCTGCCGCCCGTGATCGAGAGCGCCAGGTTCAGATCCTTCTCGACCAGGTTCGTGAGGTCGAGCGGAAGCGTCTTCGTGTCGCCCACCTTGATGGTGCCGAAGTCGAGGACCTCGACCACTTCCACGACGCGCTTAACGCCCTCGCCGCGGAGGTCCATGGTGAGCACGTCATTCTTGGCGTTGGAGAGCGAGAGCTCCAGCTGGCCGTCGAAGCGCTCCTCCCGCAGCGGGAAGAAGGCCACCTTCACCTCGGCCTTCGCGCCGGGCGACAGGGTGACCTCGGAGGGCCGCATGTCGTAGCCGGTGGGAAGGTTGGAGGCCCGCACCCTGACCACGGACCGGCCGAGGTTGGAGAGGGTCACGAGCTTGGAGGCTTCGGTGCCCACGAAGACCTGGGCGAAGTCGATCGAATCGGGGTCTGCCACTACGAGGCCACGAGCATTCGTGACCGGGGGCTGGGAGCATGCTCCCAACAGCGAGGCCAGGAACAGGCCGAACAACAAACGTCGCATTACTTCCTCCACCAAAGAACGCGCGATTCAACCATGTTCCGAGGCGGCTGCAAAGGTGTTCGATCGAACAGTTGCCTCGAGCGCAAGGATCATTCAGAGGACCCGGTCCGGCCATAGGCGCAATCGGTCGAAATCCCTCGAGTCCCTTCGCAGGCGGCCCCTGCCCCACCGCCTCCCAATGGAAATCGGCGGCAGGGATGCCCCTGCCGCCGATCCGGTTCAGCCTTCTTCTGTGCCTCTCGCCCGGGATCCGCCCCTGGCGAGCCGTTCCTGCCGCGGCCTAGTGGAAGCCGCTCCAGCGGGTTCCATCCGGCGTGTAGATGCACGTGGAGCCGTTGTACTGGACGCTCCCGACGATCTCGAACTGCTTGGTCGCAGTAAACACCGAGGTTGCGTTGTGGACGAGGTTGCCGCCGCAGTAGATGTTGGTCGTCCCGGTGACCGGGGTCCGGGCGTTGCTGAAGTTGTGGACGCCGACCGCGTAGGCGTGGGTCAGGCTCGGGCTGTTGATCCGGATGTTCTCCGGGCCGGTGCCCACGATGTCGTCCCGATCGAGGCTGGCGGTGGCGTTGGCGTCACCGTCCCACAGCGGGCTCGGCAGGCTTCCGCGCTGGCAGTTTCCGTAGTAGCAGTCCGCGTTGCTCCACCAGGAGCTCTGGTTCTGCCGGGGGGCGCGGTCCTCGTTCAGCACGTGGATGTCCAGATCGCCGGCGTTGTCCCAGAAGAGCTCGACCCAGATGCCGCCCCAGGGGGTCGCGGTCAGGCTGTGCTGGCAGGCGCCGCGGTTGCCGAGCTGGTCCGTGACCATCAGCTCGAACACGTAGTTACCCACGAGATCCGGGGTGAAGGTCGGGGTGCAGCCCGTCCCGACCGGCCGGACGCTCGAGCCCACCGGCGCGCTCGCCACCGTCCAGGAACAGGTCGTCGGGTGGCCGCCAGGGCTGTAGGCCCCGCCGTTGAGCACGATCTGGGTGTTCACCGTCACCGACTGACCCGCCGCCGGGCAGATCGCCGTCGGCCAATCGCAGAGGACGCCGCAGGCTTCGTCCGTGCCCTGGCCCTGGGTCTCCACCAAGAACGGCTCATCGACGCCCTGCATCCAGACCTCGACCTTACCCACGTCCCGGACCAGATCCAGGGGCTTGTACGACGCCAGGAAGCCCTTCGTGCCATTCGAAGCGATCGTGACCGGGAGCGCCTCGTCTGAACGGGCCGTGAAGCGCTGCGAGTAGCCGGAGGCCATCGAAACCCGGGAGATCTTGACGACGTCCGTTCCGCAGTTCCGCACCACGAAGGGCTTGTAGACCTGCAGCGATTGCGGAACCGCAGGGACCGGGCCGAAGGCAACCGGGTTCGGATCCGCCGAGAGGCAGAAGGACGTGGCGAGACCGCTGATCGGCACCACGGCCCGAGGCGTCTCCACATCGGAGTGGTTGAAGTAGAGGTTGGCACGATCGATGACGCCGGTGATCCGGGTCGGCTGGTAGCGGATCCCCACGGAGATCTTCTCCCCCGGCGCCAGGATCTTGGAGCCGTTGGGCAGGCCCGGAGCCGCGAAGACCCGATTCTCGGACTCGACGGCGAAGTTCCACACCAGGCACTCCGTCGTGCCCTGGTTCGTGACCTCGATGGGGAGCTGGACGCCCCGGCCCACCGTCACCGCGCCAAAGCGCAGAGACGACGGGGAGATGTCCAGGTCGCAGGGCGGGAGCTCGACCACGTTCGCCATCAGGTGGACCGTGACGTACGGCTGCTCCGCCGACATCGCGCCGTTCACGTAGATCGGGAAGTCGAGCTCGGCGGGATACTCCTGGAGCTCGCTGCCCTTGAAGGTGACCTCGAAGGCCATCGTGTTCGCATTCTGGGAATTCAGGTGCCACGGAGCCGACGTGCCATCGACGGCCGCCACGGTGTAGTTGGCCGGCTCGCTGGGCGGATAGAGCTCGATCGCGACGCTCTCGCCGATGTTCTGAAGGATGAAGGTCTTCTTCGCGGCGAAGTTCTTCGGCTGCCTGCCGAAGTCCACCGTCCCCGGATCGGCCTCCACCTCGATGCCGCCGCTCTTCCCGTCGACCGGGACCTCGAAGTAGAGCCCATCGGGGCCCATCACCTGGATCTTGGCGAACTTCCGGGGCTCGGCCTGGGCCTCGGCCTTGAAGGAGATCGGCACCTGGACGGTTTCGCTCGACTGCACGACGAAGGGAACGGCGAGGGTCGCCACCGAGAATTCAGTCGGGGGCGCGTCCTGGTGGGCCGGATCGCGGTCCGGATCGGGGACGAGGAAGACGGAGGTGACGGTCGCAGGAAAGTCGCCGACGTTCTGGATGCCGAAGTAATTGGTCTTCGACTCGTTCGGAGTCACCGTCCCGAAGCTCACGACCGACGGCGAGGGACGGAGCATCGTCGCCCCGCCCGAGCCCACCAGCTGGACCCGGACGTCCTGGCAGCTGGCGCACGGACGCAGCAGGAGGGAGGCCGCGTGGGGGCCGCGGTTGGCAGGCGTGAACGAGACGTCGATCGCGCGGGTCGCCCCGCCCGGAAGCTCGACGGCGCCGTCGTCGACCCGGAACGCCGTGCGATCGCTGCCGCCCGTGATCGAGAGCGTCAGGTTCACGCTCTTCTCGACCAGATTCGTGAGATCGAGGGGCAAGGTCTTGGTGTCGCCGAGCTTGATGGTCCCGAAGTCCAGGACCTCGACCACCTCCACCACGCGCTTCACGCCTTCGCCCTTGAGGTCGAGGGTGATGAGCTCGTTCTTGGCGTTGGACAGCGAGATCTTCAGCTGGCCGTCGAAGGGCTCCTCTCGAAGCGGGAAGAAGGCGATCTTCACCTCGGCCCTCCCGCCGGGCGCCAGCGAGAGCTCGGACGGCCGCATGTCGTAGCCGCTAGGGAAGTCGGACGCCCTCACCTGCACCTGGGACCGGCCCGTGTTGGAAAGGGTCACGAGCTTCGAGGCCTCGGTCCCCACGAAGACCTGGCCGAAATCGATATTGTCAGGGTCTGCCTCGATGACGCCGCGGGCGGTCCCTACTACATCCTTTGCGCACGCACCGAGCAGCAGCGGCACCATCATCAGTCCTAAAAAGAGACGTCGCATCCGCGTCCTCCTCCAAAGAGTCCACACAAGCATGTGCGACCAAGGACACGGAGATCAATGATACATATTTGAGCACCAACGGAAAGTTTCACGCATGCCGAGCTGAAGGTTCGCCGTGCGATGACCAAAAGGTTCTTCAACGATCGCCGGAGCCGTGCAACCAGTCCATTCGGCTATCGTCGGGAATTCCGGCCGAATCGCAGCCGACGTATTCGTCGCGCCGTGGCGCCCATGTGGCTCATGAAAAAGAAAATCGGCACCGAGAGTCCCCAGGTGCCGTTCGAGACCAAAATCGAATTTCATGCCGGCGGAAGGCTTCGGCGATGGCGGCACCCCGCCCTCCCCTCGCGGATGGAATCGGCGGCAGGTTGCCCCGCCGCCGATTCGGACTCCAACGCCTGCCATCCCCCGCCCGCCCCGCAACGCGAGGCGGGCGATCTCCGCGAGACCTCAGTGGTAGTTGTTCCAGCGGGTCCCGTCTCGCGTGAAGATACACGTCGAACCGGTGTACTGAACGCTCCCGAGGATCTCGAACTGGGCTGTCGAGGTGAAGGTCGAGTCCGCGTTGTGGACCAGGGTGCCGTCGCAGTAGACGTTCGTCGTCACGGTCACCGGAGTCTGCCGGTTGCCCCAGTTGTGGATGCCGATGGCGTACGGGTGGGTCAGGCTCGGTCTGTTGACGCGGGTATTCTCGGGTCCGAACCCATTTCTGTCGTCCCGATCGAGGCTCCCCGTCATGTCGATGTTGCCGTCCCACAGCGGGTTCGGGCGGCTTCCGTTGTAGCAATTCCCGAAGTAGCAATCCGAAGGGTTCGTGAACCAGCTGTTCTGGTTATGCCGATCGCCGAGGGCCTCGTTCAGCACGTGGAGATCGATGTCGCCCGACCTGTCCCAGAAGGTCTCGACCCAGAGGCCGTCCCAGGCGGTCGCCGTCAGGCCGTGCTGGCATGCGCCACGGTTCCCTAGCTGGTCCGTGACCATCAGCTCGAAGACGTAGTTGCCCACGAGGTCCGGGGTGAAGGTCGGGGTGCAGCCCGCGCTCGGCCGGGCTGTAGAGCCGACCGGCGCGCTCGCCACCGTCCACGCGCACGTGGTCGGGTGACCGCCGGGGCTGGTGGCCCCGCCGTTGAGCACGATCTGGGTGTTTACGGTCACCGACTGATTCGCCTCGGGGCAGATCGCGGTCGGCCAATCGCAGAGGACGCCGCAGCCGCCCTCCGTGCCCTGGCCCTGGGTCTCGACCAGGAACGGCTCGTCTACGCCCTGCGTCCAGACCTCGATCTTCCCCACGTCCCGGACCAGATCCAGGGGCTTGTAGGACGCAAGGAAGCTCTTCGTGCCGTTCGAGGTGATCGTGACCGGGAGCGTCTCATCGGCTCGGGCCGTGAAGCGCTGCGAGTAGCCGGAGGCCATCGAAACCCGGGAGATCTTGACGGGCTCCGGCCCGCAGTTCCGCACGAGGAAGGGCTTGAAGACCTGCTGCGACTGCGGCACCGCGCCGAAGGCGACCGGACTCGGATCCGCCGAGAGGCAGAAGGACGTGGCCAGACCGCTGATCGGCACCACGAAGCGGGGCGCCTCCGCGCTCGAGTGGTTGAAGTAGAGGTTGGACCGATCGATGACGCCGGTGATCCGGGTCGGCTGATAGCGGATCCCCACGGTGATCGTGTCACCCGGCGCCAGGACCTGGGAGCCGGTGGGCAGCCCCGGAGCCGCGAAGGCCCGATTGTCGAAATCGAGGTCGAAGTTCCACACCAGGCACTCCGTCGTGCCCTGGTTCGTGATTTCGATGGGGAGCTGGACGCCGCGGTTCACCGTCACCGCGCCAAAGCGCAGAGACGACGGGGAGATGTCCAGGTCGCAGGGCGGGAGCTCGACCACGTTCGCCATCAGGTGGACGGTGACGAACGACTGCTCCGCCGACATCGCACCGTTCACGTAGATTGGGAAGTCGATCTCGGCGGGATATTCCTGGATCTCGCTGCCCGTGAAGGTGACCTCGAAGGCCATGGAGCCGGCATTCTGGGAATCCAGGACCCAGGGAGGCGACGTGCCATCGACAGCAGCCACGGAGTAGTTGGCCTGCTCGCTGGGCGGATAGAGCTCGATCGCGACGCTCTCGCCGGTGTTTCGGATCAGGAAGGTCTGCTTCGCGGCGAAGTTCTTCGGCTGCCTGCCGAAGTCCACCGTCTCCGGTTCGGCGACCACCTCGATGCCGCCGCTCTTCCCGTCGACCGGCACCTCGAAGTAGAGGCGATCGTCGGGGCCCATCACCCGGATCTTGGCGTACTTCCGCGGCTCGGCAAGGGCCGCGGCCCGGAAGGCGACCGGCACCTCGATGGTCGCGCCCACCTCCACCTCGAAGGCGTCGTGGTTCCCCGGGAGCGAGAACTCCGACAGAAGCTCGTCGCTACCGCCGCTCCGAACCGGATCGTCGACGAGGGTCATGGAGGTGACGATCGCCGGGAAGTCGCCGATGTTCTGGATGGCGAACCAGCTGCTCTTCGATTGGCCGGGCGCGACCGTGCCCACGCTCACCGTCGGCGGCGAGGCGCGGAGCTCCGTGATACCGCCGGTGCCCACGAGCTGGACCCGGACGTCCTGGCAGCTGGCGCACGGACGCAGCAGGAGGGAGGCCGCGTGGGGGCCGCGGTTGGCGGGCGTGAACGAGACGTCGATCGCGCGGGTCGTCCCGCCCGGAAGCTCGACGGCCCCGTCGTCGACCCGGAAGGCCGTGCGATCGCTGCCGCCCGCGATCGAGAGCGCCAGGTTCAGGCTCTTATCGATCAGGTTCGTGAGATCGAGAGGCAGGGTCTTGGTCTCGCCGAGCTTGATGACCCCGAAGTCGAGGACCTCGACCGGGTCCACCACGCGCTTCACGCCCTCGCCCTCGAGGTCGAGCGCGATGAGCTCGTTCTTCGCGTTTGACAGCGAGATCTTCAGCTGGCCGTCGAAGCGCTCCTCCCGAAGCGGGAAGAAGGCGATCTTCACCTCGGCCTTCGCGCCGGGCGCCAGGGTGAGCTCGGACGGCCGCATGTCGTAGCCGCTAGGGATGTCGGAGGCCCTCACTTGCACCAGGGAGCGGCCCATATTGGAGAGCGTGACGAGCTTCGAGGCCTCGGTCCCTACGAAGACCTGGCCGAATTGGATCAAATTGGAGTCTGCGACCACATTGCCGCGGACGTCCCCGAGGTCGGGCTTGGAACATCCACCGATCAGCAACGGAATTAGAAGCATCCAAATATGGAGACACCGCATCGCCGTCCTCCTTTTCAGAATACACTCTACAAATGTACGAATGAGGCCGGTTGGATCACCAAGTGTTCCCTGGGCGCAGTGGCTCGACGGACCTCGCCGAAGCCTGCCGGCAAGAAGATCCGATCCTGATTGATTTCCCATCCTCCGATTCCGCCCTCGCAGGGGGACCGGACGGCCGTCGGCACCCCTGTTAAAAGCGAATCGGCGGCAGGGAAGCCCTGCCGCCGATCTGCTCTTCATCCTGGCATCACGCCTGCTGCCCCGATCTTCGACGAGGCAAGCAGACGCCGCCGGGGACTAGTGGAACCCGGTCCAGCGAGTACCGTCCCGCGTGAAGATGCAGGTGGACCCGTTGTACTGAGCGCTCCCGACGATCTCGAACTGCTTGGTCGCAGTGAACACCGTGGTGGCGTTGAACGCGAGCGAGCCACCGCAGTAGAGGTTCGTCGTTACGTTGATCGGATTCCGGGAGTTGCTGAAGTTGTGGATCCCGATGGCGTATGGGTGGGTCAGGCTCGGGCTGTTGATCCGGATGTTCTCCGGGCCCGTGCCAGGGATGTCGTCGCGGTCGAGGCTCGCCGTCATGTTGATGTCGTTATCCCACAGCGGGTTCGGCCGGCTACCGAGCTGGCAGTCTCCGTAGTAGCAGTCCGCGCTGCTCCACCAGCTGGCCTGGTTCCCCCTGGCGCCGCGATCCTCGTTCACCAGGTGGAGATCGATGTCACCCGCCGCGTCCCAGAAGGTCTCCACCCAGAGGCCGCCCCAGGGGGTCGCCGTCAGGCTGTGCTGACACGCGCCACGGTTGCCGAGCTGGTCGGTAACCATCAGCTCGAACACGTAGTTGCCCACGAGATCCGGGGTGAAGGTCGGGGTGCACCCCCCTCCGACCGGCCGGGCGCTCGAGCCCACCGGCGCGCTCGCGACCGTCCACGAACAGGTGGTCGGGTGGCCGCCGGGGCTGTAGGCCCCGCCGCTGAGCACGATCTGCGTGTTCACCGTCACCGACTGACCCGCCGCCGGGCAGATCGCCGTCGGCCAATCGCAGAGGACGCCGCAAATATCGTCCGTGCCCTGGCCCTGGGTCTCGACCAGGAACGGCTCGTCGACGCCCTGCATCCAGACCTCGACCTTACCCACGTCCCGAACCAGATCCAGGGGCTTGTACGACGCCAGGAAGCTCTTCGTGCCATTCGAGGCGATCGTGACCGGGAGGGTCTCGTCGGATCGAGCCGTGAAACGCTGCGAGTAGCCGGAGGCCATCGATACCCGGGAGATCCGGACGGCGTCCGTTCCACAGTTCCGGACGACGAAGGGCTTGAACACCTGCAGCGACTGCGGAACCGCAGGAACCGGGCCGAAGGCGACCGGGTTCGGATCCGCCGAGAGGCAGAAGGACGTCGCGAGACCGCTGATCGCCACCACGGCCCGAGGCGTCTCCACATCGGAGTGGTTGAAGTAGAGGTTGGTACGATCGATGACGCCGGTGATCCGGGTCGGCTGGTAGCGGATCCCCACGGTGATCTTGTCACCCGGCGCCAGGACCTGGGAGCCGTTGGGCAGGCCCGGAGCCGCGAAGGCCCGATTTTCGGTGTCGAGGGCGAAGTTCCACACCAGGCACTCCGTCGTGCCCTGGTTCGTGATCTCGATGGGGAGCTGGACGCCGCGGTTCACCGTCACCGCGCCAAAGCGCAGAGAGGACGGGGAGATATCCAGGTCGCAGGCCGGGAGCTCGACCACGTTCGCCATCAGGTGGACCGTGACGAACGGCTGCTCCGCCGACATCGCGCCGCCCACGTAGATCGGGAAGTCCATCTCGGCGGGATACTCCTGGATCTCGCTGCCCTTGAAGGTGACCTCGAAGGCCATCGAGTTCGCATTCTGGGAATTCAGGTGCCAGGGAGCCGACGTGCCATCGACGGCCGCCACGGTGTAGTTGGCCTGCTCGCTGGGCGGATAGAGCTCGAGCGCGACGCTCTCGCCGCTGTTTCGGATCATGAAGGTCTTCTTCGCGGCGAAGTTCTTCGGCTGCCTGCCGAAGTCCACCGTCTTCGGATCGGCCTCCACCTCGATGCCGCCGCTCTTCCCGTCGACCGGGACCTCGAAGTAGAGCCCATCGGGGCCCATCACCTGGACCTTTGCGAACTTCCGGGAATCGGCAGCTGTGGCGTCGAAGGAGACCGCCACGTCGACGGTCGCGCTCACCCCCACCTCGAACTCGCCGGTCGCCGCGAGCGAGAACTCCCGCGGAGCCTCCCCTTCGGTGGCGGGATCCCGAACCGGGTCGCCGACGAGGGTCATGGAAGTGACGGTCGCCGGGAAGTCACCGATGTTCTGGATGGAGAAGTAGCGGGTATTCGACTCACCGGGGGTCACCGTCCCCAGGCTCAACGTCGGCGGCGAGGCGCGGAGCTCCGTGATACCGCCGGTGCCCACGAGCTGGACGCGGACGTCCTGGCAGGTCGCGCACGGACGCAGCAGGAGGGAGGCCGCGTGGGGGCCGCGGTTGGCAGGCGTGAACGAGACGTCGATCGCGCGGGTCGCCCCGCCCGGGAGCTCGACGGCCCCGTCGTCGACCCGGAAGGCAGTGCGATCGCTGCCGCCCGTGATCGAGAGCGTCAGGTTCAGGCTCTTCTCGATCAGGTTCGTGAGATCGAGGGGGAGGGTCTTGGTATCGCCGAGCTTGATGGTCCCGAAGTCGAGGACCTCGACCACCTCCACCACGCGCTTCACACCCTCGCCCTTGAGTTCGAGGGCGATGAGCTCGTTCTTGGCGTTGGACAGCGAGATCTTCAGCTGGCCGTCGAATCGCTCCTCTCGAAGCGGGAAGAAGGCGACCTTCACCTCGGCCTTCCCGCCGGGCGCCAGGGTGAGCTCGGACGGCCGCATATCGTAGCCGCTAGGGAAGTCGGACGCCCTCACCTGAACCAGGGAGCGGCCCGTGTTGGAGAGCGTGACGAGCATCGAGGCCTCGGTCCCCACGAAGACCTGGCCGAAGTCGATTTCTGTTGCAGGGTCAGACACGATGACGCCACGGGCGCTTCCGAGCGGCTCCTTGGCACATCCCACGAGCATCAGCGGGACCAGCAGCAGTCCGTACAAGAAATGTCGCATCGCTTTCCTCCACGAAGGGTGAATCGCTGCAACTCATGTAGGCAGGACGGCTCCCGGATCACCGCGGAGGCGAAATCGGTAAGATTCCTACAGCTCGCGATTCGGTAGCCCGCAAGGGACTTGAGGACACCGGGCGTGCCGCGTCCACTCAATTCCCTGATTCATGCGCGATCTCGCGCACTTGGGCCGATACTCGGAGGGCTCGGCGGCAGGGAACCCTGCCGCCGAGGGGACTCCACCAGCGACGTCCAGCCTGGTGGCAGACTGACTCACAAGTGCCCGCCCCGCGTCTTCACGTGGGGCGGGCACGGTCCACGGGTCCTAGTGGACCCAGCGCATGCCGTCCCGTGTGACGATGCAGGTGGAGCCGTTGTACTGGATGCTCACCGCCACCTCGAACTGTCGAGTCGCGGTGAACACCGTGGTCGTGTTGTACGCCAGGGCGCCACCGCAGTAGATGTTCGTCGTCACGTTGACCGGGTTTCGGGAGTTGCCCCAGTTGTGGATGCCGACCGCGTAGGGGTGGGTCAGGCTCGGGCTGTTGATCCGGGTGTTCTCCGGGCCGGTGCCGGGGATGTCGTCGCGGTCGAGGCTCGCCGTCATGTTGATGTCGTTATCCCACAGCGGATTCGGGCGGTTGCCGCTGTAGCAGTTCCCGAAGTAGCAGTCCGAAGGATTCCTGAACCAGCTGGCGTCCTGATGGCGGTCGCCGAGATCCTCGTTCAGCACGTGGAGATCGATGTCACCCGCCGCGTCCCAGAAGGTCTCCACCCAGAGGCCGCCCCAGGGGGTCGCCGTCAGGCTGTGCTGGCAGGCGCCACGGTTGCCGAGCTGGTCCGTAACCATCAGCTCGAACACGTAGTTGCCCACGAGATCCGGGGTGAAGGTCGGGGTGCACCCCCCTCCGACCGGCCGGGCGCTCGAGCCCACCGGCGCGCTCGCCACCGTCCACGAACAGGTGGTCGGGTGGCCGCCGGGGCTGTAGGCGCCGCCGCTGAGCACGATCTGGGTGTTCACCGTCACCGACTGACCCGCCGCCGGGCAGATCGCCGTCGGCCAATCGCAGAGGACGCCGCAAGCATCGTCCGTGCCCTGGCCCTGGGTCTCGACGAGGAACGGCTCGTCGACGCCCTGCATCCAGACCTCGACCTTACCCACGTCCCGAACCAGGTCCAGGGGCTTGTACGACGCCAGGAAGCTCTTCGTGCCATTCGAAGCGATCGTGACCGGGAGGGTCTCGTCGGATCGGGCCGTGAAGCGCTGCGAGTAGCCGGAGGCCATCGAAACCCGGGAGATCCGGACGGCGTCCGTTCCACAGTTCCGGACGACGAAGGGCTTGAACACCTGCAGCGACTGCGGAACCGCAGGAACCGGGCCGAAGGCGACCGGGTTCGGATCCGCCGAGAGGCAGAAAGACGTCGCGAGACCGCTGATCTGCACCACGGCCCGAGGCGTCTCGACATTGGAGTGGTTGAAGTAGAGGTTGGTACGATCGATGACGCCGGTGATCCGGGTCGGCTGGTAGCGGATCCCCACGGTGATCTTTTCACCCGGCGCCAGGACCTGGGAGCCGTTGGGCAGGCCCGGAGCCGCGAAGGCCCGATTGTCGGTGTCGAGGTCGAAGTTCCACACCAGGCACTCCGTCGTGCCCTGGTTCGTGA
Source organism: Vulgatibacter incomptus (assembly GCF_001263175.1). Classification (GTDB taxonomy): domain Bacteria; phylum Myxococcota; class Myxococcia; order Myxococcales; family Vulgatibacteraceae; genus Vulgatibacter; species Vulgatibacter incomptus. Next base: position 2,328,422 of record NZ_CP012332.1, read on the forward strand.
TCTCGATGGGGAGCTGGACACCGCGGTTCACCGTCACCGCGCCAAAGCGCAGCGACGACGGGGAGATGTCCAGGTCGCAGGCCGGGAGCTCGACCACGTTCGCCATCAGGTGGACCGTGACGAACGGCTGCTCCGCCGACATCGCGCCGCTCACGTAGATCGGGAAGTCCATCTCGGCGGGATACTCCTGGATCTCGCTGCCCTTGAAGGTGACCTCGAAGGCCATCGAGTTCGCATTGTGCGAATCCAGGCGCCAGGGAGCCGACGTGCCATCGACGGCCGCCACGGTGTAGTTGGCCTCCTCGCTGGGCGGATAGAGATCGAGCGCGACGCTCTCGCCGATGTTTCGGATCATGAAGGTCTTCTTCGCGGCGAAGTTCTTCGGCTGCCTGCCGAAGTCCACCGTCCCCGGATCGGCCTCCACCTCGATGCCGCCGCTCTTCCCGTCGACCGGGACCTCGAAGTAGAGCCCATCGGGGCCCATCACCTGGATCTTGGCGAACTTCCGGGGCTCGGCCTGGGGCGCGGCCTTGAAGGAGACCTCCACCTCGACGGTCGCGCTCACCCCCACCTCGAACTCGCCGGTCGCCGCGAGCTTGAACTCCTCCGGAGCCTCCCCTTCGTTGGCGGGATCCCGAACCGGATCGACGACGAGGGTCATGGAGGTGACGGTCGCCGGGAAGTCACCGATGTTCTGGATGGCGAACCAGCTGCTCTTCGACTCGCCGGGGGTGACCGTGCCCATGGTCACCGTCGGCGGAGAGGCGCGGAGCTCCGTGATACCGCCGGTGCCCACGAGCTGGACGCGGACGTCCTGGCAGCTGGCGCAAGGACGCAGCAGGAGGGAGGCCGCGTGGGGTCCGCGGTTGGCCGGCGTGAACGAGACGTCGATCGCGCGGGTCGCCCCCCCCGGAAGCTCGACGGCCCCGTCGTCGACCCGGAAGGCCGTGCGATCGCTGCCGCCCGTGATCGAGAGGTCCAGGTTCAGGCTCTTCTCGATCAGGTTCGTGAGGTCGAGGGGGAGGGTCTTGGTGTCGCCGAGCTTGATGGTCCCGAAGTCCAGGACCTCGACCACCTCCACCACGCGCTTCACGCCCTCGCCCTTGAGGTCGAGGGTGACGAGCTCGTTCTTGGCGTTGGACAGCGAGATCTTCAGCTGGCCGTCGAAGCGCTCCTCGCGAAGCGGGAAGAAGGCGATCTTCACCTCGGCCTTCCCGCCGGGCGCCAGCGAGAGCTCGGACGGCCGCATGTCGTAGCCGCTAGGGAAGTCGGACGCCCTCACCTGCACCTGGGACCGGCCCGTGTTGGAGAGGGTCACGAGCTTCGAGGCCTCGGTCCCCACGAAGACCTGGCCGAAGTCGACTTCCGTTTTAGGGTCAGACACGACGACGCCGCGGGCGCTCCCTAGCGGCTCCTTGGCACATCCCACGAGCATCAGCGGGACCAGCAGCAGCCCGTACAACAAATGTCGCATCGCATTCCTCCTCGAGGTTGAAACGAGCGACTAATGTCGGGGTACGGCCTGTCGGATCACCTGGATCTCCGTTTTCCGGAAAAATTCTTCATCCGGAGCCCGTTACGGCCGAAATCCAGCTCCAGCGGCCCTGGCCCCCGTTTCGAGCCCGTCTGCGGCGCGCCGATGGAGGCCTCCAAATGAAAAGCCGGAGACGAATGGGCTTCCGTCCCCGGCGATCGGCCCCGTTCATCTGCAGGGCTTCTGGTCTGTTGAGCCAACCGCCCGGTCGAGCTCTATTCGCAGGGGTCCTCGCAATCGAGGCTCTCCCCCCATCCTCGGAGCTCGACCCGGTAAGGCTCGTCGGCGCCTTCCATCCAGACCTCGAGCCACGCCGTCTCCAGGTACATGCCCCGCGGCCTGTAAGAGGCCAAGAAGCTCTTGGATCCCCCGGGAAAAATGAACAGGGGAAGGGCCTCCTCGGCCCTCGCGGAAAAGGCCGGAGGAAGGTCGGACACGATGGAGAGACGGACGATCCGAACTACGTCGTCGCCCAAATTGAACATGGTGAACGCCTTGAAGGCCTGGAGCGTCTGCGGCCAGGCCGGAACCGGGCCGAAGTCGAGCGGGTCCCGATCCGCGACGAGGCGCAGGGAAGTTGCGAAGGTCGACGCCCTCAGGTCGACCTGCACGAAGGGCTGCTCTTCCGAGAGCTGGCCGTTCACGAAGACCGGGAGAACCAACGACGCGGCGTAGTCCTTGACTTCGCTCCCACGGAACGTGACCTCGAGTGCCAGGGGCCGCTCGTCGATGATCCAGGGCCCCTCGGCGCCGTCGAGGTCCGTCACGGTGAAGGAAGTGGCATCCGGAGACGCAATCACCGGCTGGTCGACAGTGATCCGTGCCGGATCCCCGACGTTCTGGAGAATGAGGGTCCTTCTCGCCAGGAAGCCCTTCGGCAATCGTCCGAAGTCCACCTCGCCCGGAGGACACCCGACGACCTCGATCCGGACTCTCTCTTCGCCTCCCCCGGAACCGCCGTCGGCACCGATGCCACCTGTCCGACCATCTACTCCGGAGTCTCCCGGACCGGCGGAGCCTCCAGGTTCGGCTTCGGGGCCACCACTTCCGCTTCCGCACGACGCGAGAAAGAGAGCGAGAACCAGCACCACGACAGGGCGCATAATCACCTCACGGAACGGGTCCAGCCGTCACATGTCCTCTCGCCGGGAAACGGATCACCCGACCGGGGGACCCTGCCGCCGAAAACGAAAACGGCGGCAAGCCCGAGGGCCCGCCGCCGTCCTTGACTCATCGGTCCGGCGTCATCCGCCGGACCACGAGCTCGCTGGCGCTATTCGGCTTCCGCCGGCGCCGCCGCAGCCGTCTCCGGCCGATCGACCAGCTCGAGGTACGCCATCTCCGCGGAGTCGCCCAGCCGGCGACCGATGCGGACGATCCGCGTGTACCCGCCCGGGCGAGCGCCGTAGCGCTCCGCGAGGGTGCTGAAGAGCTTCGAGAGCACGTCCTTGTCGTGCACCGTCTTGCTCGCGAGCCGCCTGGCGTGGAGCGAGCCCTTCTTCCCGAGGGTGATCACCCGGTCGGCAAGCTTGCGGGCTTCCTTCGCCTTGGGCACCGTGGTGCGGATCCTCTCGTGCCGCAGGAGCGAGATGACCATGTTGTCCATCATCGCTTCCCGATGAGCCGAGGTCCGCGAGAACTTGCGGCCGGCAACTCCGTGACGCATCGTCTTTCTCCATCGCCCCGCCGCTCTTGGCCGCCGGAGCTTCAATTCAACTGCGACTAGGGGCCGCGCCGGAGGTGACCTCCTCGCGGGCTCGCAGGCCCCTTGTCGAAAGAGTCTACAGCTTCGGCGCGGCCGCACCACCCGGGGCGCGGTTCGGCCAGTTCTCCAGCTTCATGCCGAGGGAGAGCCCCATCTCCGACAGGATCTCCTTGATCTCCTTGAGGCTCTTCCGACCGAAGTTCTTGGTCTTGAGCATCTCGGCCTCGGACCTCTGCACCAGCTCGCCGATCGTCTTGATGTTGGCGTTCTGCAGGCAGTTGGCCGACCGGACGGAGAGTTCGAGCTCGTCCACGGAACGGAAGAGGTTCTCGTTGAGCTTCTCCTCCTCCTGCGGCATGAGCTCGGCGGGAGTAGGCTCCTCGGTCTCGTCGAAGTTGATGAAGATCGAGAGCTGCTCCTTCACGATCTTCGCCGCATAGGCCACGGCGTCGGCGGGCTCGACCGAGCCGTCGGTCCAGACCTCGAGCGAGAGCTTGTCGTAATCCGTCTGCTGACCGACGCGGGCGTTGGTCACCTGGTAGTTGACCCTCTTCACCGGCGAGAAGAGCGCGTCGATGGGGATGGTCCCGATCGGCTGGCCCGCGACCTTGTTCCGCTCCGCAGGGACATAGCCCCTGCCACGGCGGCAGGTCATCTCGACGCGGAGCTTCCCGCCCTCGGCCACCGTCGCGATGTGGTGGCCCGGGTTGAGCACCTCGACCTGGGGATCGGTCACGAGGTCACCAGCGGTGACCTCCTTGGGCCCATCCACCTCGAGGCGGAGGGTCCGGGTCTCCAGCGTGTGCATCCGGAGACGGACCTCCTTGAGGTTCAGGATGATGTCCGTGACGTCCTCGGAGACCTCGGGGACAGTCGAGAACTCGTGGTCCACGCCCTCGATCTTGATCGAGGTGATCGCCGCTCCCTGCAGAGAGGAGAGCAGGATCCGCCGGAGCGAGTTGCCCAGGGTGATCCCGAAGCCCCGCTCGAGCGGCTCGGCCACGAACTTCCCGTAGGTGTTCGTGAGCGACTCGTGGTCGACCTGGATTCCGCGCGGCTTGATCAGATCGCGCCAGTTCTTTGCTACCGTGGCATCGGCCATGATGTACCTCGTGCACGCCCTCCACGCCGGCTGACGCCGGCACCACGGGCGGCTACAAAGTGATTGCCAATTACTTGCTGTAGAGCTCGACGATCAGCTGCTCCTGGATGGGCAGCGTCAGGTCTTCGCGGGCCGGGAGCGCCTTCACGGTGCCCTCGAAGCCCTTCTTGTCCACGTCGACCCAGGCCGGGAAGCCGCGGCGATCCACCGCCTCGAGCGCCTCGGCGATGCTGACCACCTTCTTCGAGCGCTCCTTGACGGAGATCTTGTCGCCAACCCGCACCTGGTAGGAGGGGATGTTGACCTTCTTGCCGTTCACGCGGAAGTGGGCGTGGCGCACGAGCTGCCGGGCCTCCGAGCGCGTGTCGGCGAAGCCCATCCGGAAGGCCACGTTGTCGAGCCGAAGCTCGAGGGCCTGGAGGAGGTTCTCGCCGGTCTTGCCCTTCTTCGCGTTCGCCCGCTGGTAGTAGAGGCGGAACTGAGCCTCGAGCAGGCCGTACATGCGCTTGACCTTCTGCTTCTCGCGAAGCTGCACGCCGTACTCGGAGAACTTAATCCGGCCCTGGCCGTGCTGGCCCGGGGGGTAGGGACGGCGCTCGATGGCGCACTTGTCGCTGTAGCAGCGATCACCCTTGAGGTACATCTTGAGGTTTTCGCGCCGGCAAAGGCGGCACGACGCACCGGTGTAACGAGCCACTGCGTATCTCCTTCGAGAGGTCGTCTGCGCGCGAAGGACGAATCCGCCCCAAGCGCCCGAGAGCCGTTGCCGATCAGACCCGGCGCCGCTTGGCAGGCCGGCAGCCGTTGTGGGGAATCGGGGTCACGTCCTTGATGAGCTGAACCTTGAGGCCAGCGGCGGCGAGAGCGCGCAGCGCGGACTCACGGCCTGCACCAGGGCCCTTCACCATCACCGAGACCGTGCGGAGGCCGTGCTCCATCGCCTTGGCGGCGGCGTCGCCAGCGGCCACCTGGGCGGCGAACGGCGTCGACTTGCGCGAACCCTTGAAGCCACGCGCACCGGCGGTGGACCAAGAGAGCACGTTGCCGCTGACGTCGGTGATCGTGATCAGCGTGTTGTTGAACGTAGAGGCGATGTGCACCACGCCCTGCTGTACGTTCTTGCGGACCTTCTTCTTGACCTTCTTCTCATCGGCCATCGAGAGCTTGCTCCAGAAACGAGGTGATCAGCGCCGCGGCAGGTGCGCGGCGCCAGCGAAATCAGCGAGCGGCCGCGCGGGGACGAGCGAGCGTCCGCTTCGGGCCCTTGCGGGTACGTGCGTTGGTGTGGGTGCGCTGACCGCGGACCGGCAGGCCCCTGCGGTGCCGGAGGCCCCGGTAGCAGCCCAGGTCCATGAGGCGCTTGATGTTCATCGAGGTCTCGCGACGGAGGTCGCCCTCGACCTTCATCTCCCGCTCGATCACCTCACGGAGCCGGCGCGCCTGATCGTCCGTCAGGTCCTTGGTGCGGACGCTCTCGTCCACCTCGGCCTTCGCGCAGATCTGCTTCGCGAGAGTGCCGCCGATTCCGTAGATGTACTGGAGCGAAATCACCACCCGCTTTTCGCGGGGCAGATCCACACCGGCAATTCGTGCCACGTTCTTCCTCCGATCCTATGTCTGGCGTCAGTGGGCCCTTAGCCCTGGCGCTGCTTGTGCCGAGGGTTCGCCGCGCAGATGACCCGCACGATGCCCCGACGCCGAATGACCTTGCACTTCTCGCAAACCTTCTTGACGGATGCCCGCACCTTCATGAACCGCTCCGCATCCCGGCCGTCGAGGGAACGAGAGTCCCGCTCGGCTGGGCCGAAATCAAAAGTCGGCGGGGCATAACATGATCTCCCCAGCCGAGCAAGCCCCTTCCGGGGCGACCTCCCATTTCAGGGAAGAGTCAGGATGATCGGCCCCTCTTCGGTCACCGCGATGGTGTGCTCGAAGTGGGCCGAGAGTCGCCGATCAGCAGTCACGGCGGTCCAATCGTCGTCCAGCTCCTCGACCTCCCAGGAGCCGGCGTTAATCATCGGCTCGATCGCGAGGACCATGCCGGTCTTGATTCGAATCCCCTGGCCCCCTGGGCCGTAGTTGGGGACCTGGGGCTCCTCGTGGAGCCTCCGGCCAACGCCGTGTCCCACGAAATCGCGGGTGACGCCATAGCCAAATCCCTCGGCATGCGCCTGGATCGCTGCGCCGATGTCGTAGATTCGATTTCCGACCCTCGCCTGCTCGATCCCGAGCTCGAGGGAGCGGCGGGTGGTCTCGACGAGGCGCGCCGCGTCCTCGGCCGTGGTGCCGACGGGCACCGTGATCGCGGAGTCCGCGAACCAGCCGTCTTTTACCACTCCGAAGTCGAGGCCGATGATATCGCCCTCGCGGAGGATCCGCTTCTTCGACGGGATCCCGTGGACGATCTCCTCGTTGATCGAGGTACAGAGCACGCCGGGATAAGGACGACGGCCGCCAGGCGCGTAGCCCTTGAACGCCGACTTCACCTTGTTCGCGGCGATGAGCTCGGCAGCCAGGGCGTCGAGCTCCCCCGTGGAGACGCCGGGCTTCGTCGCGTCGCGAAGAGCGGCCAGGATGGTTCCCACCACCCTTCCCGCCTCCCGCATGGCGTCGATCTCGCCGCGGCTCTTCAGGATCACAGACATCTACGCCCCCAGCGCCCGCCGAATCGACGAGAAGATCGCGTCGGGCGAACCGACGCCGTCCACGACCGAGAGCAGGCCCTTGGACGCATAGTGCTGCTTGACCTTGGGGATCTCGGTCTTGAAGACCTCGAGCCGGTTCGCGAGCTTCTCGGGCGTGTCGTCGCTGCGCTGGATCAGGGCCGTACCGTCCAGGTCGCAGACGCCCGGCTGCTTGGGCGGAGCCGCGCTCAGGTGATAGACCGTGCCGCACTTCGGGCAGGAGCGCCGACCCGTGATCCGCTCGTACAGGAGCTCGTCGGGAACCTCGAGGCTGATGACCTTGTCCAAGTCGATCCCGTTCCGCTCGAGCATGGCGTCGAGGGCCTCTGCCTGGGGGACGGTCCTGGGGAAGCCGTCAAGGAGGATGCCCTTCTCCAGGCCGCCCTGGCGGAAGCGCTCCTCGATGATCCCGATCACGAGGTCGTCGGGCACGAGCTTCCCCTGCTTCATGAGGGGATCCGCCTGCCGCCCGAGCTCGGTTCCGTTTCGCACGGCTTCTCGGAGCAGATCGCCGGTCGAGATCTGGGCGACGCCGTATTCGGCCTCGAGCTTCTTTGCCTGGGTGCCCTTGCCGGAGCCGGCGGGGCCTAGGAAGACGAGGTTCATCTGGTTCTCCGTCGTCCTCGCGCCGGGGGGACGCACCGGTGGATCGAACGATCGTGCCGGTGCCCGGAAGGCGCGGGAAGCGCACGGGGCGCCCCCGTTAGGAAGGCGCCCCGCGCAAGATTCACGATACTCGAGCGCTCGGGCCGGCGTCTCCGGGTGGAGCCCCATCCGGCCCTGTCGTTCGAGTGTTCAGCGCACCCCGCCCGCCATGCGGCGGCCACGGATGCGAGGCCCACGAGCGCCGGTGAAGCCCTCGTAGTGCCGGGTGATCAGGTGGCCCTCGATCTGCTGCACCGTGTCGAGGGCGACGCCCACCACGATGAGGAGCGCGGTGCCGCCGAACATGAACGGCGTCTGGAACGCGCTGATCAGGATCGTCGGGAGCACGCAGACGAGCGCCAGGTAGAGCGAGCCGCCGGCGGTGAGCCGCGAGAGCACCTTGTCGATGTAGTCGGCCGTCTTCTTGCCAGGGCGGATGCCCGGGATGTAGCCGCCGTTCTTCTTCATGTTGTCGGCGACGTCGACCGGATTGAAGGTCACCGCCGTGTAGAAGAAGGCGAAGAAGACGATCAGCAGGACGTAGAGGGTGTTGTATTCCCAGCCGCCCTTCTGGAGCGCGTCAGAGACGGGCTTCAGCACCGGGATCCATCCGGCGAGGGTCGCCGGGAAGAGCAGGATCGAGGAGGCGAAGATGGCCGGGATCACGCCCGCCGTGTTCACCTTCAGCGGCAGGTGGGTGGTCTGGCCGCCCACGACCTTCCGGCCCACGACGCGCTTGGCGTACTGCACCGGGATCTGCCGCTGGCCGCGCTCCACGAAGACCACCGCTCCGATGGCGAGCACGATGACCACGGCGAGCACCACGATGGCGAGCTCGTCGAGCTGACCGGTCTGGTACCACTTGATGGTCTGGAAACCAGCGTCCGGGATCCGGGCCACGATGCCCGCGAAGATGATCATCGAGATGCCGTTGCCGACGCCGCGCTCGGTGATCTGCTCGCCGAGCCACATGATGAAGGCTGTGCCCGAGGCGAGGGTCATCACGGTCATGAGGCGGAAGCCCCAGCCCGGATTCGACACCACCTCGATCATCGCGCCGCCAGCGCCTGCGCCGCCGCGGCCGAGGCTCTCGAGCCAGAAGGCGATACCCATCCCCTGGACAACTGCGAGGGCGATGGTGCCGTAGCGGGTGTACTGGGTGATCTTCCGCCGGCCGAGCTCGCCTTCCTTCTGGAGCTGCCCCAGCGTGGGAACCACCACCGCCAGGAGCTGGATGATGATGCTCGAGGAGATGTAGGGCATGATCCCGAGGGCGAAGATCGAGGCCTGCTCGATCGCGCCGCCCGAGAAGAGGTTGAAGAGCGACAGCAACCCGCCCTGCGAGTGCATGAAGCTCTGCATTGCCTCACGCTCGATGCCGGGCGTGGTGATGAAGATACCGAGCCGATAGACCGCGAGCAGGCCGAGCGTGAAGATCAGCCTCTTCCGCAGGTCCGGGATTCGGAACATGTTGCCGATGGCTTCGAGCAAGTTGCGTCCCCTTCGAGGGCAGGAGGGAGCCCGAGCGTACGGGATCCCTCCTGGCACCCTAGTGCTTGATTATGCCTCGGCGGTCCCCTGCGCGGGATGCCGCTCGATGACGACCACGGAACCCCCGGCGTTCTCGATCGCTTCCTTCGCGGAGGCGGAGAAACCGTGAGCGTGGACGGTCAGCTTCTTGCCGAGCGTCCCCTGTCCGAGGATCTTCACGAGCACACCCTTCTTCGAGAGAACGCCCTTCTCGAGGAGCGCGTCCAGCGAGACCGTAGCGCCGTTCTCGAAGATCGAGTCGAGCCGGTCGAGGTTCACCGGAGCATACTCGACACGGAAGGGATTCTTGAAGCCGAACTTCGGGAGGCGGCGCTGGAGGGGCATCTGCCCGCCCTCGAAGCCCTCGAAGTTCATGTTGCCCGTGCGGGCCTTCTGACCCTTGCCACCGCGACCAGCGGTCTTGCCGAGGCCGGAGCCCTGGCCACGGCCCACGCGCTTCTTGCGATGGCGCGAGCGCTCGGGCGCCTTGAGATTGTGAAGGTTCGTTCCCATGACGGCCTAGGCCTCCTTCGCCTTGGCGCCGGCCTTGCCCTTGCGGCGGGTCCGGACGGGCGCGTCGCCCGGAACCTCCTCGAAAGCCACCAGGTGCGCCACCTTGGCAATCATGCCACGGATCGGCGCGGTGTCCTTCAGGAGCTTCTCGTCGTTCAACTTCTTCAGTCCCAGCCCGGTGATGGTCTCCTTCTGGTCGTGGGGACGACCGGAGACGGAGCGGACCAGCTTTACCTTGAGAGCCATTGTTTCCTCGCTCGATGGCCGGGCCATCAGGCCGTCGGCAGGATCTCGGCGACCGCCTTGCCCCGCACGCGAGCGATCTCTTCGGGAGAGCGCATCTGCATGAGGGCGTCGATCACGGCCTTGAGGACGTTGTGGGGATTCCGGGTGCCCTGGATCTTCGTGAGCACGTTTCGGATGCCGGCGGACTCGAGGACAGCGCGGACGGCGCCACCAGCGATCACGCCGGTACCCTCGGAGGCGGGCTTGAGGAGGACCCAGCCGGCGCCGAAGTGACCGAGCGCTTCGTGAGGAAGCGTCGAGCCAGCCATCGGCACGCGGATCAGGTTCTTCTTCGCCTGCTCCCCGCCCTTGCGGATCGCCTCGGGGACCTCGTTCGCCTTCCCGAGACCCACGCCGACGTGGCCGTTGCCATCGCCGACGACCACGAGCGCCGAGAAGCTGAACCGCCGGCCGCCCTTCACCACCTTGGCGACGCGGTTGATGTTCACGACCCGATCGGTCAGGTCGAGCTCATTGGCATTGATAGGAAGTGCCATCTTAGAACTCCAGCCCCGCCTCGCGGGCGCCATCGGCCACTGCGGCAAGCCGGCCATGGTAGGGGAAACCGTTTCGGTCGAAGACCACGGTGGTCACGCTCGCCGCCTTGGCCTTCTCTGCCACCAGCTTGCCCACGAGCTTGCTCGCCCCGCTCTTGTCGAGCTCGGCGATCTCGCCCCGGATCTCCTTCGAGAGGGTCGAGGCAAAAGCGAGGGTCTTGCCCTGGGTATCGTCGATCACCTGGGCATAGATGTGCTGGTTGCTCTTGTAGATCGACAGCCGGGGCCGCTCGCTGGTCCCCGAGATCTTCTTCCGGATTCGCTCTGCGCGGCGCTCACGCGGCGAGAGCTTGCGCTTGTGCACATTCGCCATATCGTTCTCTCCTTCGGCTCCCGGCGGGATCAGGACGTCCCCGCCGAGGTCCCGATGCGCTACGCAGCGCCCGTCTTGCCCTGCTTGCGGCGGATGGTCTCTTCCGCGTACTTGATTCCCTTGCCCTTGTAGGGCTCGGGGAGGCGGAGCGAGCGGATCTTGGAAGCCGTCTCACCGATCACCTGCTTGTCGCTGCCGGTGATGGTCAGGCGGGTCTGCTTCTCCACCGAGGCGCTCACGCCCTGGGGGAGCGGGAAGACCACCGGATGCGAGAAGCCGAGGGTGAGGTGGAGCTCCTGGCCCTTGACCTCGGCGCGGAAACCGACGCCGTTGATGTCGAGGATCTTGGAGAAGCCGGCGGAGACGCCCGTGATCAGGTTGTTCACGATCGTCCGGGTCAGGCCGTGCATCGCACGAGCCTCGGCGGACTCGTCCGGACGCTCCACGATGACCTGGTTCCCCTCGATCCGAACGTTGATGTTCTTTCCGATCGTGAGGTTGCCCTTGCCCTTGGGACCCTCGGCGCTCATCTGGTTGCCGATGAGCTGGACCTTGACCTTCTCCGGGATCGCGACCGGACGCTTACCAATGCGAGACATGGTTGACCTCCGATCAGTAGACGGTGCAGAGGAGCTCGCCGCCCACGTTGGCCTTGCGGGCCTCGCGGTCGACCAGCACACCCTTGCTGGTGGAGAGAATCGAGATGCCGAGGCCACCGAGAACGCGGGGAATCGCGTCCTTGGGGACGTAGCGGCGGATGCCGGGCTTCGAGACGCGCTTGATCTCCCGGATGACGGACTGGCCGCCATCGTACTTCAGGAAGACCGTGTACATCCCCTGCTTGTCGTCCTCGTGGAAGACGAAGTCCGCGATGAAGCCCTCGTCCTTGAGCACCTTGATGATGGCGCCCTTGAGCTTGCTCGCGGGGACCAGGGTCTTCTCGTGCCGCGCCCGGGATGCATTCCGGATTCGCGTCAGCATGTCGCCGATTGGGTCGGTCACATGTGCCATGGAAAGTCCTTACGACTGTAAGTCGAGTGCGCCGCCTCGCCGCACCATGCGGTGGTCCGGTCGCACCCGATGGGTACCGCGCCCGCTAGCGGGCGCGGTCTTGGCCTACCAGGAGGCCTTGGTGACGCCGGTCACTTCTCCGCGGAGCGCGCGGTTCCGGAAGCAGATACGGCACATCTTGAACTTGCGCAGGAAGGCCCGCGGCCGCCCGCAGAGCGGGCAGCGGTTGTACTGGCGCGCGGAGAACTTGGCCTTCCGCGCCGCCTGAACCATCTTTGAGGTCTTGGCCACTGAATCACCTATCCGTGTGCGCTCTAGGAGCGGAAGGGCATCCCCATGTACTTGAGGAGCGCCCGCCCCTCCTCGTCGGTCGTGGCCGAGGTCACGACCGTCACGTTCATCCCCTTGATCTTCTCGACCTGGTCGTAGTTGATCTCGGGGAAGATGATCTGCTCGCGGATGCCGAGGGTGTAGTTTCCAGCGCCGTCGAACGCCTTGCTGGAGACTCCCTTGAAGTCGCGAACGCGGGGCAGCGCCACGCCGATCAGCCGCTCCAGGAACTCGTACATCCGCTGCTGCCGCAGCGTCACCATCACACCGATCGCCTGCCCCTCGCGGAGCTTGAAGTTCGCGATCGACTTGCGGGCCCGGGTGAGCACCGGCTTCTGACCGGTGATCTGCCCAAGCTCGGTGGCGGCTGCGTCGAGGATCTTGCTGTTCGCAAGGGCCTCGCCCATGCCCATGTTCACCACGACCTTGAGGATCCGCGGTGCCTGCATCCGGCTCTTGTAGCCGAAGTCCTTCATCAGCGCGGGCAGCGCTTCCTTCTCGTACCGCTCCCGCATCGAAATCATCTGCGCCATGGTCTTCGCTCCTGCTTCCGGGGGCGTTCGGGACTACCGCCGCCGGATCAGTCCTTAGTCAATGAGCTCGCCCGACCGCTTGGCGAAGCGAACGTTCTTGCCGTTCTCGAGCTTCTTGCGACCGATTCGCGTCGGCTCGTTGGTCTTGGGATCCATCACCATCAGGTTCGACACGTGGATCGTGCCTTCCTTCTCGATGATGCCGCCCTCGGGAGCGGTGGGGAGACGGCCGCGCTTCACGTGGCGCTTGACCACCATGAGGCCCTCGACCCGTGCCCGCATCTTCTCGCGGTTCAGCTCGAGGATCTTGCCGCTCTTGCCCTTCTCCTTGCCGGAGATCACCTTGACGAGATCGCCCTTCTTGATATGCATGACTAGAGGACCTCCGGTGCGAGGGAGATGATCTTCATGAACTTCTTGGCGCGGAGCTCACGAGCGACCGGCCCGAAGATACGGGTTCCGATCGGCTCCTGATCCTTGGTGATCAGCACCGCGCTGTTCGTATCGAACTTGATGTAGCTGCCGTCGGGGCGAGCGACCTCGCGAGCGGTGCGAACGACGACGGCCTTCTGCACGTCGCCCTTCTTCACCTTCGAATTCGGGATCGCTTCCTTGACGGAGACGACGATGATGTCGCCGATGCTCGCGTAACGACGACGCGAGCCGCCGAGCACCTTGATGCACTGGACCTTCTTGGCGCCTGAATTGTCGGCGACATCGAGGACCGTGGTGGTCTGGATCATGACACTCTCCTGCCGCAGGTGGTTCGCGCGAAACGCGCGCGCCTGTCCGCGGGTGAACTTGAATTAGACGTTGGGTGCCTTGACGAGGGTCTCGGCGACACGCCACCGCTTGTCCTTGGACATCGGGCGGGTCTCGACGATCCGGACGCGATCGCCGATCTGGCAACCGTTCAGCTCGTCGTGCGCCTTGTACTTCACGTGACGGGTGACGTACTTCCCGTAACGAGGGTGCATCACCCGGTGATCGACCCGGACCACCACCGTCTTCTGCATCTTGTTCGAGGTCACGACCCCGATGCGGGACTTCGGACGACCGCGCTCCATTGCAACTACCTTCCCTCTCGACGACGCGACCGCGCCTCGAGTCAGTGGCTACGAAACAGCCGCGCCCCGGGGCGAATGCCGCGGGGACGGGCTCGGGGACTACTTACCTGCGGCGGGCTCGCGGCGGATCCCCAGCTCCTGCTCGCGCAGGATGGTGAGAACACGCGCCAGCTCGCGCTTGGCTTCCTGGAGGCTCGCCGTCGAATCGAGTCGACCGGTCTTGAGCCTCATCTTCAAATCGAAGAGGGAAGCCCGAAGCTCGACCGACTTCGCCTTCAGGTCGGCGGCGGCGAGGGCCCTCAGCTCGCTGATGTTCATGGCTTAGAGCTCCATCATCTCGCGCCGAACGACCTTGGTCTTGATCGGCAGCTTGAAGGCCGCGAGCTTGAGTGCCTCGAGGGCAACCGTCTCGGCGACACCCTGCATTTCGTAGAGGATCCGGCCGGGCTTCACCACGGCGACGTAACCCTCGACGTTGCCCTTACCGGTGCCCATTCGGGTCTCGGCGGGCTTCTTCGTGACCGGCTTGTCCGGGAAGACCCGGATCCAGACCTTGCCGCCACGCTTGATCTCACGGGTCAGGGCGATACGCGCGGCCTCGATCTGCCGCGACGTGATCCACCCCCGCTCGACTGCCTGGAGACCGATCTCACCGAAGTTGAGATCGGAGCCCCGGTGCGCCGTGCCCCGGTTGCGGCCCTTCATCTGCTTGCGCCATTTGGTGCGCGCTGGCTGAAGCATGGTTTTATCCTTCGCTCGAATTGCGAGCGGCGCGCGTACTTGTCACGAACGCGACGCCGCGTCAAGAGCCTATAGCTGCGAAAAGCCCCGGATCTACTTGCGGGTCGAGGTCGGGAGGACCTCGCCGCGCATGATCCAGACCTTGCAGCCGATCTTGCCGTACGTGGTCTTCGCCTCGGCGAACCCGTAGTCGATGTCGGCACGCAGGGTGTGGAGGGGAACGCGGCCCTCGCGGTACCACTCGTAGCGCGACATCTCTGCCCCGCCGAGCCGGCCCGAGCAGGCGATCCGGATTCCCTTCGCCCCGAACTTCTGCGCCGTCGAGACCGCCTTCTTCATCGCCCGCCGGAACGCGATGCGGCGCTCGAGCTGGGTGCAGACGTTCTCGGCGACGAGCTGCGCGTCGGTCTCGGCCTTCCGGACCTCGACGATGTTCAGGTAGACCTCGTTCGGCGTGAACTTCTCGAGGTCCTTCTTGAACGTCTCGATCCCGGCGCCGCGCTTACCGATGACGATGCCCGGACGCGCGGTGTGGACGTTGACCTTCACCTTGTTCGCCGCACGCTCGATCTCGATCTTCGAGATGCCAGCGTGGCCCAGCTTCTCCTTGATGAACTCGCGGATGCGAATGTCCTCGTGGAGCCACTTGGCGTAGTTCTTCTGCTCGAACCACTTCGAGTCCCAGCTCTTGATCACGCCGAGACGGAAGCCGATCGGATGTACTTTCTGACCCACTAGCGCATCTCCCCGAGCTCGACGGTCACGTGGCTCGTCTTCTTGTTGATCCGGGCCGCCCGGCCCTGGGCGCGCGGCCGATGCCGCTTGAGCGTGGGGCCCTCGTCGACCATGATCGTCTTAACGAAAAGGCGATCGATGTCGAGGTTGCCGCTGGCCTTCTGCTCAGCGTTGGCGATCGCGGAGCGGATGAGCTTCGCGACGGGGGCCGCAGCCGCCTTCGGCGTGAACCGGAGGGTCGCGAGGGCCTGCTCGACCTGCTTGCCACGGACGACGTCGCAGATCGCCCGGACCTTGCGGGGAGCGATCCGCAGGTGGCGGAGCCGTGCCTCGGAGGCGGACGGTGCGTTGGAGGTAGTGTTCTTAGCCATGATCTTGGTTCCCTACCCTTACCGGCCCGCGACCTTGGCCTTCTTGTCGGCAGCGTGGCCGTGGAAGGTTCGGGTCGGCGAAAACTCGCCGAGCTTGTGACCGACCATGTTCTCGGTCACGAAGACCGGAACGAACTTCTTCCCGTTATGCACCGCGAAGGTGTGGCCGACGAACTCCGGATAGATCGTCGAGCGACGGGACCAGGTCTTGATGACCTTCTTCTGTGCGGTCCTGTTCGCTTCCTCGACCTTCTTGAGGACGTGCTGATCGGCGAACGGGCCTTTCTTGATTGAACGAGCCATCGTCTTGTTCCTTTGGGCCTTGCGGGCAAAATCGCCCGCAAGGCTTCGAACCGATCTGTGCAGACGCCTACTTGCGGCGCTTCACAATCATCTTCTGGGTGCGCTTGTTCTTCCGGGTCTTGTGTCCCTTGGTCGGAATGCCCCAAGGAGTGACCGGATGCGGATTACCCTGGGCAGCCTTGCCCTCGCCACCGCCGTGCGGGTGGTCGACCGGGTTCATGACCACGCCTCGGACCGTCGGACGCTTGCCGAGCCAACGGTTGCGACCGGCCTTGCCGATGCGGACGATCTCGTGCTCGAGGTTGCCGAGCTGGCCGATCGTCGCGCGGCACTCGACGAGGACCATGCGGACCTCGCCGGAAGGCATGCGGATCTGCGCGTACTTGCCTTCCTTGGCCATGAGCTGGCCCCAGCTGCCGGCGGTGCGGATCATCTGCGCGCCGCGGCCGGGCTTGAGCTCGACGTTGTGGATCACCGTGCCCATCGGGATGGCCATGAGCGGGAGCGTGTTGCCCGGCTTCACGTCCACCTCGGGGCCGCTGAGGATGAGGTCGCCCACCGCGAGGCCCTGGGGCCACAGGATGTAGCGCTTCTCACCGTCCGCGTAGTGGATCAGGGCGAGACGAGCCGAGCGGTTCGGATCGTACTCGATCGCCGCCACCTTACCGGGAACGCCGTCCTTCTCGCGCTTCCAGTCGATCATTCGGTAGCGGCGCTTGTGGCCGCCGCCGATGTGGCGGGTGGTGATATGGCCGGCGACGTTGCGCCCGCCGCTCTTCGACATCGGAGCGGTGAGCTTCTTCTCCGGGCGCTTGCCCTTGGTGAGCTCGGCGTTGTCCGTGGTGGACGTGTGGCGCCGCGCGGGCGAAGTCGGCTTGTAGATCTTGAGAGGCATGACTGGTCAGCTCCCTTATGCGCCGAGGTCGAAGAGGTCGATCTTCTGGCCCTCTTTGAGGACCACGATCGCCTTCTTCCAGTTGGGGCGCTGGCCGATGCTCCGGCCAACCCGCTTGGTCTTGCCGCGGACGATGGACGTCCGGACGTCGACGGCGTCGACGTCGAAGAACTTCTTCACGGCGGCCTTGATCTCGTCCTTCGACGCGCGCCGATCCACCTCGAAGGTGAACGCGTTGTGCGCGTCGCGATCCTGGTCGGACTTCTCGGTCACGATCGGAGCGCGGATGACTTCGTGAATGTTCACGAGAGGGCTCCCTCGAGCTGCTTGGCAGCGGCGCTGGTGAGGACGAGATCCGAGTGGCGGAGCGCATCCTCGAGGTTGAAGCCCTCGGCCGGCAGGGCGTCGAAGGCGGCCAGGTTCCGGATCGACTTGATCGCGAACTCGCGGGCCTTGTCGCCGGGGGCGCCGGCGACCACCACGAGGGCGGAGCCGAGGCCGAGCTTGCCGGTCAGGGTCTGGAGGGCCTTCTGCGTCTTGAGCTCGCCGAGGTCGAAGTTGTCGACCACGAGGATCTTCCCTTCCTGCGCGCGGAGCGACAGGACGGAGCGGAGGGCGCCCTTCCGGACCTTGGCGGGCGGACGGTAGGTGTAGTCGCGGCTCTTGGGAGCCATCGCCTTGCCACCGCCGACCCACTGCGAGGCGCGGATCGAGCCCTGGCGGGCACGGCCGGTGCCCTTCTGCTTCCAGGGCTTCTTGCCACCGCCGGAGACGAGGGAGCGGTTCTTCACCCCCACGGTTCCGCGGCGCCGGTTGATCTGCTGCATCTTCGCCACTTCGTAGATGAGGTTCTGGTTGACCTCGGAAGCGAAGACGGAGTCGGCCAGGTCGATGGTGCCGACCTTCTGCTTCTCCAGATTGTAGACGTCGAACGTCGCCATGATTGGTTGTCCTTCCCGGCGCCTTACGACTTGATCTCGACGTCCACGCCAGCAGACAGGTCGAGCTTCATGAGTGCGTCGAGCGTCGCCTGCGTCGGCTCGAGGATGTCGAGCATGCGCTTGTGCGTGCGGATCTCGAACTGCTCGCGCGACTTCTTGTCGACGTGCGGCGAGCGCAGGACGGTGAACTTGTTGATCTTCGTGGGGAGCGGAATCGGGCCGGCCACCTTGGCGCCGGTCCTCTTCGCGGTCTCCACGATCTCGCCTGCCGACTGGTCGAGCAGCTTGTAGTCGTAGGCCTTGAGCCGAATGCGGATCTTCTGGGTTGCCATCATTCCCTCGTGATTACTCGATCACTTCCGCGACCACGCCGGCGCCGACCGTCCGACCACCCTCGCGGATGGCGAAGCGGAGCTCCTTCTCCATCGCGATCGGAGTGAGCAGCTCGACCGTCACGCCGATGTTGTCACCGGGCATGACCATCTCCGTCCCCTCGGGCAGGGTCACCGCACCGGTGACGTCCGTAGTCCGGAAGTAGAACTGCGGCTTGTAGCCCTTGAAGAACGGCGTGTGACGACCGCCTTCCTCCTTGGTCAGAACGTAGATCTCCGCCTTGAACTTCTTGTGCGGCGTGATCGAGCCGGGCTTCGCCATGACCTGGCCGCGCTCCACGTCCTCGCGCTTCAGGCCGCGGACCAGGGCGCCGATGTTGTCGCCCGCCATGCCCTCGTCGAGGAGCTTGCGGAACATCTCGACGCCGGTGACCACGGTCTTCTGCGTGGGGCGAAGGCCGACGATCTCGACCTCCTCGCCGACCTTGACCCGGCCGCGCTCGACGCGACCCGTGACCACGGTGCCACGACCCGAGATCGAGAACACGTCCTCGACCGGCATCAGGAAGGGCTTGTCGATCTGACGCTCGGGCTGCGGGATGTAGGAGTCGACCTCGGACATGAGCTGGAGGATCGCCTTCTCGCCGAGCTCGCCCGAGTCACCCTCGAGGCCCTTGAGCGCCGAGCCCTTGACGATCGGGGTCTTGTCGCCGGGGAAGTCGTACTCGGTGAGGAGGTCGCGGACCTCCATCTCGACCAGCTCGAGGAGCTCGGGGTCGTCCACCATGTCGCACTTGTTGAGGAAGACGACGATGTAGGGGACGCCGACCTGGCGGGCGAGGAGGATGTGCTCGCGGGTCTGGGGCATCGGGCCGTCAGCGGCCGAAACCACGAGGATCGCGCCGTCCATCTGCGCCGCGCCCGTGATCATGTTCTTCACGTAGTCGGCGTGGCCCGGGCAGTCCACGTGGGCGTAGTGGCGGTTCTCGGTCTCGTACTCGACGTGCGAGGTGGAGATCGTGATGCCGCGCTCGCGCTCCTCGGGAGCCTTGTCGATCGAACCGTAGTCCATCGCCTGGGCGAAGCCCTTGGTCGAGAGAACCTTGGTGATCGCAGCGGTCAGCGTCGTCTTGCCGTGATCGACGTGCCCGATGGTGCCGATGTTCGCGTGCGGCTTCTTACGCTCGAATTTTTCTTTGGACATCTCTCCTCCGACTCCTCTTTACGAAGAACACGCCTCGTGGCGACTCTAGTAACCCCGAATCCGCGTGACGATCGCGTCCGCGATGTTCTTCGGGACTTCCTGGTAATGCGAAAACTGCATGGAGTACGTCGCCCTGCCCTGCGTCTTGCTGCGCAGGTCGGTGGCATACCCGAACATCTCTGCGAACGGAACCTCGGCCCGGATCACCTGCAATCCGTGGTGGGGCTCCATACCCTGAATCCGGCCGCGGCGCGAGTTGAGATCGCCGATAACGTCGCCGGTGAAGTCGTCCGGGGTCTCGACCTCGCAGGCCATGACGGGCTCGAGGAGCACCGGCCCTGCTGCTGCGGCGGCGTCCTTGAACGCCATGGATCCGGCGATCTTGAAGGCGATGTCGGTCGAGTCCACGTCGTGGAAGCTGCCGTCGTAAAGCTCGGCCCTCACGTCGACCACCGGGAAGCCGGCGACGATGCCGCCGTCCAGCGCCTCGGCGATCCCCTTCTCGGTGGGTCCGATGAACTCTTTGGGGATCACCCCGCCGACGGTCGAGTCCACGAACTCGAAGCCCGTGCCCGGCTCGCGCGGCGAGAGGCGGATCCAGCAGTGGCCGTACTGACCGCGGCCGCCCGTCTGCCGGATGTACTTACCCTCGGCCGCGGCGGTCCGCGTGATCGTCTCCCGATACGAGACCTGCGGCTTGCCGACGTTCGCCTGGACCTTGAACTCGCGCAAGAGCCGGTCGACGGTGATCTCGAGGTGGAGCTCGCCCATGCCGGAGATGAGGGTCTGCCCGCTCTCCTCGTCGGTGTGGACGCGGAAGGACGGATCCTCGAGGGCCAGCCGCTGGAGGGAGATCCCGAGCTTCTCCTGATCCGCCTTCGTCTTCGGTTCGATGGCGACGGAGATCACCGGCTCCGGGAACTCCATCTTCTCGAGGATGATCGGCGCCTTGTCGTCGCAGAGGGTGTCACCCGTGGTGGCGAGCTTGAGGCCCACCGCGGCGGCGATGTCGCCGGCGTGGATGTCCTCGATCTCCTCGCGCTTGTTCGAGTGCATCCGGAGGATGCGCCCCACCCTCTCGCGCTTGCCCTTCACCGAGTTCCACACCGTGCTGCCGGCCTCGAGCTTGCCGGAGTAGACGCGGAAGAAGGTGAGCTGACCCACGAAGGGGTCGTTCATGATCTTGAACGCGAGAGCGGAGAAGGGAGCGTCGTCGCTCGTCGGGCGGCTGTCGTCGGCGCCGTCGGGCGTCTTCCCGTGGACGTCGGGGATGTCCACCGGCGCAGGGAGGTACTCGACGACGGCATCGAGGATCTGCTGGATGCCCTTGTTCTTGAACGCCGAGCCGCAGAGGACCGGCGTGACCTTCATGGCGATGGTCGCCAGCCGGAGCACGGGGCGGATGCGCTCCGCCGGGATCTCCTCGCCGGAGAGGTAGAGCTCGAGCAGGGAGTCGTCGTACTCCGCGATCGCCTCGACGAGGGCAGCGCGCGCCTCCTCGATCCGCTCGGCCTGCTCCGCGTCCGGATCCTCGATCCGAACCAGCATCCCGGCCGACTCGTCATCGAAGTGGATCGCCTTGCGGTCGATCACGTCGAGCACGCCGGCGAAATGTTCCTCGGCGCCGATGGGCAGGAAGATCGGGATCGCGTTGGTCTTGAGCCGATCGCGCATCATGGCGATGGCGCGGTCGAAGTCGGCCCCGACGCGATCCATCTTGTTCACAAAGGCGATTCGGGGGACGTGGTACTTGTTGGCCTGCCGCCAGACCGTCTCGGACTGGGGCTGCACACCGGCCACGGAGTCGAAGACCGCCACCGCGCCGTCGAGGACGCGCAGGCAGCGCTCCACCTCGATGGTGAAGTCGACGTGACCCGGGGTGTCGATGATGTTGATGCGGTTTTCGCGCCAGAAGCAGGTGGTCGCGGCCGAGGTGATCGTGATCCCTCGCTCCCGCTCCTGCTCCATCCAGTCCATGGTGGCAGCGCCCTCATGGACCTCGCCGGTCTTGTGGATGATGCCGGTGTAGAAGAGGATTCGCTCGGTCGTGGTGGTCTTGCCCGCGTCGATGTGGGCCATGATCCCGATGTTGCGGGTCCGCTCGAGCGGGTAGGCAATGGACATCTTTCGTACCCTTTCCTCGCGACCTGGGCCGCGGCTCGATGGCGGAGCGCCGGCTTTGTACCGGACACCCGCTTCGGGGAACACCTTCGCGCCGCCTTCGGGTTGCGACGCTCGACCAAGCTGTCAGAGAGCGGTGCTGCTTTCTGCCCTTCTGCCCGTGTCAGCTTTTCAGCTGCCTCTACTACCTATCCGATGCGGGCGCGTCCTCTCGGAAGCGCCCGCGCCGGTCGCTACCACCGATAGTGCGAGAAGGCCTTGTTGGCCTCTGCCATCTTGTGGGTGTCCTCGCGCTTCTTCACGGCGGCGCCGCGGTTGTTCGCCGCGTCGAGGATCTCGCCGGCCAGCTTCTCGGCCATGGTCTTCTCGCCGCGGCTGGCGGCGAAGGTGATCAGCCAGCGCATGCCGAGGGCGACCCGGCGGTCCTGGCGAACCTCGACCGGGACCTGGTAGGTGGCGCCACCGACTCGGCGGCTCTTCACCTCGAGGACCGGCTTGACGTTGTCGAGGGCCTTCTTGAAGAGCTTGAGGGGCTCCTCACCGGTGGCCTTGGACTCGACGATGTCGAACGCGCCGTAGACGATCCGCTCGGCGGTCGACTTCTTGCCGTCCCGCATCACGTCGTTCATGAACTTCGCGACGAGGCGATCGTTGAACTTGGGGTCCGGGAGAATCTTGCGCTTCTCTACTTCACGACGGCGAGGCATCTTCCTCTACCTTTTCGAATCTGGTTGAAGGAGTCCGGTCGTGCGTGCGGCGCGGACCCCCTTGAAAACGAGAGATCAGCCCGGCTTCTTGGCGCCGTACTTCGAGCGGCTCTGCTTCCGGTTCGCCACGCCGACCGAGTCGAGGCTGCCACGGACGATGTGATAGCGGACACCGGGGAGGTCCTTGACACGGCCGCCGCGGATCAGCACCACCGAGTGCTCCTGCAGGTTATGGCCGACGCCCGGGATGTAGCTCGTGACCTCGATCCCGTTGGTGAGGCGGACGCGGGCGACCTTGCGAAGAGCCGAGTTCGGCTTCTTGGGGGTGGTCGTGTAGACGCGCGTGCAAACGCCACGCTTCTGGGGAGAGAACTCGAGGGCGGGAGCCTTCTCCTTGGCCTTCATGGCCACGCGGCCCCTGCGGATCAGCTGGTTGATCGTCGGCATTCGATTCGATCCAAGAAGTTCCCGTCGACACATCGGGAACGTGGGTTCAAACAAAAGAGCGCCGCATTATAGGGATCGCGAGATCCCTGTCAAGCAGCGGATACCGCCACGGTGGCGGCGTCGAAAGGCGCATACCGGCAACGCCCCAGTGGGAGCCGCGGCCGAAAATGAATCGGGCGGGCTCATATCGATTGCGAAAGGCTGCTGTCAAGGAGATTGCGAAGCGCCTGCCCTTCCGGTCGCCCAGGCGCGGCCCGTGCCGCTTCCCGGCTGGCGGCATATGCGCGATTCGATTGCCTTGCCGCCCACTTGCCGGCTTGCTACCCGAGCGGCCATGTTGACCCTGCACCCGATGGTCCGCGGAGCGAGGAGCGCGTGAGATCCTTCGTCACCGAGTCCGGTCCCGAGACGCCGGCCCACCGGGAGATCCCGAGGGAACGGCGGATCTACGTGAACCGCAACCTCCGCATGGATCGGATCGAGGCGGTCGGCTTCGACATGGATTACACGCTGGCGATCTACCGGATGCGACGGATCGAGCAGCTCTCCTTCGACATGACGATCGCGCTCCTGGTGCGATCGTTCGGCTATCCCGAGGAGATCCTATCGATCCGCTACGACCCGGAGTTCGTGGTCCGGGGACTCGTGGTCGACAAGGAGCGCGGCAACCTCCTGAAGATGGACCGTTTCAACTACGTGGGCCGCGTCTACCACGGCAGGAAGGCGCTGCCCCGCGAGGAGCGCTGGCGGCTCTACCGCGACGAGAAGATCCGGGCGGCCTCCCCTCGCTATGCGTGGATCGATACGCTCTTCGCGCTGCCGGAGGCGTCGATCTACGCGGAGATCATCGAGCTCCTCGAGCCAGCGAGGCGCCTCGATTACGGCAAGCTCTACGACGACATCCGGGAAGCCATCGACACGGTCCACCGTGACGGCTCGCTCAAGTCCGAGATCCAGAAAGATCTGGACGGCTTCGTGGTTCGGGATCCCGAGCTGGGCCCCGCGCTGCACAAGTTGCGCTCGAGCGGCAAGAAGCTCTTCCTCCTCACCAACTCGCTCTGGGATTACACCTCCGCGGTGATGACCCACCTCCTCGACGGCGTGCTCCCGGAGTACCCGTCGTGGCGCGCGTACTTCGAATACGTGCTGGTCGGCGGAGCGAAGCCGCGGTTCTTCACCGAGAGCCACCCTCTCCTCGAGCTCGATCCCGGCGGTGGCGTGATCGGCAAGGCCGAGGCCCTGGAGAAGGGAAAGGCCTACCAGGGAGGCAACCTCGTCGACTTCGAGAAGATGATGGGGATCGGCGGGGAGAAGATCCTCTACGTCGGCGATCACATCTACGGCGACATCGTGAGATCGAAGAAGAGCTCGCTGTGGCGGACCTGCATGGTGGTCGAGGAGCTCGAGGTCGAGCTCGAGCACCTGATGAGGCACGCAGACGAGCTGGGGACGCTCGCCGCCGAAGAGCGCCGGCAGGCGAGCCTCGAGGATGACCTGAACCTCGAGAGGAGCCGTCTGAACGCCCTGGACCGGCGGCTCATCCACGGAGATCTCGAGGGCGAGCCGCGCGAGGCGCTCGAGAGGACGCGCGCCGAGTCGAAGCGAAGCATGGAGCAACTCCGTCGCTCGATCCGCGAGACCTCCGAGACCGTCTCGCGGCTGTCGGGGCTGATCGACGAAGGCTTCAACCGCTATTGGGGCCTGACGTTCAAGGAAGGGCCGGAGAACAGCCGCTTCGGGGAGCAGATCGAAGACTACGCCTGCATCTACACCAGCCGTGTCTCGAACCTGCTCTTCAGCTCGCCGATGCAGTACTTCCGGGCGCCCCGGGCGCTCATGCCACACGAGGTGGGCCTGGGGACGTTCTCGGTCTACGGCACCGACGACCGGCGCCCCGGGGATCGACTGGGAGGCGACTACGGCGCTTGAGCCCGTTTGGGGCGATGTCCGCTCGCGGGGCACGGGCGCGCTACGGGGGCGACCGGATCCCCTCGATGCCCTCGTCCGTAGGCAGGTCCCCCAACACGACGGCTCGCCTCGCCAGCACCTGGATCTGGGGGAAAAGCGGATCGTCGGTGAACGTGATGTTGTCGAAGGCACGCTTCACGACGTCGGGCCGGAGCTTCTTCCCTTTGTCGTTCAGCCATTGCTGGACCTGGCTCCTCGAGGGCCCCGGATCCTCCTGGAGCCGCCGGATCGCCTCACGGTTCGCGGCGAGGAAGCGGTCGACCAGATCAGGTCGGGCCTTGAGGGCGTCCGTCGACGCGATGACAACGGTGGTGGGAAACTTGCCGTCGGGCCAGAGCGAGCGCTCGTCGACGAGGACGACGCCCCCCGCCTCGAGGACGAGGCGGCTCACCCACGGCTCCGGAACCCACGCCGCCGCCAGCCTGTCGCGTCCGAAGAGCGAGAAGATGTCGGCCGGCGTGACCGGCAGGACCTCGACGTTGCCGCCCGCGCTCTTGGCCTTCAAGCCGTAATCCCGAAGCCAGAAGCGCAGCGAGACGTCCTGGGTGTTGGCGATCGCGGGTGACGCAACCTTCTCGCCGACGAGATCCTGCGGGCCGTGGATCCTCGGTTTGACCACCAGGGCCGCCCCGCCGGAGGCGGCGCCCGCGATGAGCCGCAGCGCCTTTCCATTGCTGCGGAAGTAGCCGTTCACCGCCGGGTTGGGTCCGATGTAGGCAACGTCGAGGTCGCCGGCGAAGAGAGCCTCGATAACGGACGGCCCGGCCGTAAAGACCCGGTCCTTCACCACGACGTCGTTGCCGAGCCGCTCGCGGAACAGCCCGCTCTGGAATCCGAGCAAGCCGGGAGCATGTGTCATGTTGGGCATGACGCCCACGCGGAAGACCCGCCTGCCATCCCGATCGTGCGGATCCCGATCGCGGGTGCAGCCGGCGAAGGCGATCGCCAGCGCGACGATCCAGGCCACGATCCACATGCCGGGGAAGCTGACGACGCCAGGCCCCGATAGCAATGCCCCCGGGCGAAGCGCGGCGACCGAACGCCATTCTCTGCGGTCCGCGTCGAGCCCCGTCCATCAATGTACGGTCGAAGCGCCGTGCGTCTCGACGTTCTCGACCGTTCGCTCATGAACGCAAGCGGCGGGCGTTCGGTCGATCAACAGACTCAAGAGCTCTGGGCGACTGTAGTGCCCGACCGAATCCATCATCTGTTTGCGTCTGTCGATCAAAGATAAATCGAGCTCGGCAACGACGGCGCCTTCGCCGGAACGTAGAGGGTCACCCATCAATTGTCCGTCCGGATCGACGATCGAAGTGAAGCATCCACCTGAGATCGGGCCGATGCTGCACCCCGAGTCCTCCATGATGCGCGCTTGCTGCTCGTCGGTCAGCCACGCGGAGGCGCTCAGGACGAAGCAAGCGGCTTCGAGGGCATGTTGGCGAATATTGACCTCGATCTGCGAGGTGAAGAGGTCGCCGAAGATCGAACCTGGAAACATCGCCGAATGAATCTGTTCGCCATCGGCCATCAATGCGAAGCGTGCGAGCGGATTGTAATGTTCCCAGCACACCAATTGACCGATCCGCCCGACCTCGCTGTCGACGGCTCTCAGCCCGGAACCGTCGCCTTGTCCCCAGATCATGCGCTCGTGATGCGTCGGCATGATCTTGCGGCGACGCTGGAGCAGAGTGCCGTCGGCATCGAACAGCAGTTGCGTGTCGTAGAGGGTGCCGCCGTCGCGTTCGTTGATGCCGATGGATACCACCATTTCGGCTTGCCTGCAGGCGTCCGCGATCGCGTGAGTGGCGGCCGACGGTACGGTCACAGCCTGCTCGAACAGCCGCTGCTGGTCCTCCCCTCTCCTCATTTCACTCCCCGACTGCACAAAGGAGAAATAGGGGTAATAGGGTACGACCGCCTCCGGGAACGTGGCGAATTGAACACCCCGCCGCCCGAGCTCGACGATCCTCCGGGTGACCTTCTCTACGGTGCCCTCTCGGCTGTAGAGGACCGGAGCGATCTGTACGGCAGCCGCTTTGACGACGGTCATCGGATGGCCTCCATGCCTTCGTCGTTGGAAGACAGCTCCTCTACGGCGAAGTAGAGTCCTGGCCCTCCATCGATGCTGCGTGCGTGCGCTCGATGGTCTCTTTGAGCAGCCGTGCGACCTTCTCGTCGAGCGACCGCGCGACGGCGTCGATCTCGGGCGAGGCGAACTGCGCCATGGTCGCCGACGGCAGGTCGTAGGTCACCAACACGCGCCGGTGTTCGATTTCGTGCACGAAGATCCGCAATGGAACGTAGAGGCCAGCGCGGGCGTCATGCTTCGTCATCTGAACGGCGATCAGCGCGTTGCCGAAGACGTAGGTGGTAGCGCGCACCGCCCTGCCGGTGAAGGCTGTGAGGAGAGCGCCATGTTCGAGCTTCTGAAACAACGTGAAGTCGAGTGGCCCAACGAACGCCGAGAGCTTCTCCTTTGCGGCTCGCGGCGACAGCGACGCGAGATCGTCGAGCGCGGCGGGGTCCATCCGTCCCATCAGCCCTTCGAGGGCGCTCGTAAACTCTCCGTGCGAAACGTCGAGTGTGATCTCGAGACGAGACCCTTCGTATGCGGAAACATAGGGTGGCATTGGCATTCGCGGGCCTCCACTGATCGGTTCCCGAAACTGAGGGCAGGTATGCTTCAGGGCTCCTTGCCTGCGAATTGATCGCCGAATGGAGTACCGGCGAATTTCTCTCGCAGCAGGCGGGACAAGAGCAGGAGCGAGCTGCGAGGCCGGTAGCTCGCGACGACCCGCTGTGTCTCCCGATCGGCGTTGCGGGTGACCAGTACGACACAGCCAATAGGCTCACCCCGTACTACGGCGATGTATTCCTCGAGGAAGCCGTTGTCGCCGCAGGGGCCGGCGAACTTGTGTTCCTGACGTTCATAGAGGGAGCGGATGGCGACCACGATTGATCGGACGGCCTCCGCGCCCTGCACGGCGCCGTCGAGCAGCGAGCCCTCCAGCGTGGCATCGACGGCCAGTTCGTCCAACCATGCTGGGTAGTAGTCTTTTAGAGCGGGAGGGCCCCATTCCAGATATGCGGCGCGGGCGTGGCCCTTGGCCATGAGACATTCCTCCCCTGCTGAGACCACATCCAATAGGGTTGTGCTCGGCGCGATGAAGGTCAAGTCCGCCTCGCGTGTGTTCAAGGACTCCTCCCCGAGCTCAGGCGACGGTCGCTTCCTCGTTCGTGAACTTGCTCGTGACGAGCTCTCGAGCCGGAAAGGTCAAATCCGCGCGTTGAGCAGGCCGAGCTCAATTGCGCTCGGAAATCGAAGGAGCAATCGCTCGATCGCTCCCCCGTTGCTCCGGAAGTTGCCGTTCAAGGCTCGCGGGTGCAGCCCGCGGCGGCGACCGCCAACGCGACGATCCAGGCGAAGATCCACATGTGGGGGGAGCTGACGTCGCCCGGACCCGGTAGCACCGACCCTGGCGAAGCGTGCGTGGCTCGGAGGCAGGAGGGCAGCCCTTGAAGGCATGCCCTCCTGCCCGACGAGTGGTGCCGACGGAGGGAATCGAACCCGCGACCTGCGCATTACGAATGCGCTGCTCTACCAACTGAGCTACGTCGGCCCAACGTGCCGAGGATCGCAAGCGATCGTCGACGGCGCGGGTTTGTGCCATCCTCGACCGCGAACGTCAAGCGGTGAGTTGAGCTTTCGACCGCCGGCGCCGGGTGGAAGGCTTGAACGAGCCTCCCCGGAGACGTATAGCATCCGGACCGTGTGCCCTGCCGTACGGGGCCGGAGGATGGATGAAGTCACTCACGAAACGTGCGCACCTCGCGATTCTGGCTCCCTTGGCCGTTCTCGTGGTGCTCGCCGGTCCCGCCCACGCTACGGTCGTCCGCTACCTGGAGCTCAAGGAACAGGTGGACCTCTCACGGCTGGTCGTGCGCGCCAGGACCGGCAAGACGGCCACCACCTTCGTCGGGAAGGACGGCAGGCCCCGCACCGACCGCCCCTTCGAGATCCTCGAGACGTACAAGGGCGATCGGAAGGCCGGCGAGACCGTCCGGGTTCGCCAGCTCCTCGGCGAGACCGGCGAGGAGCGGCTGTCGATTCCGGGCGACGCGGTCTTCGTCGACGGCGAGGAGGTGGTGCTGCTGCTCGACGTGGACGAGACCGGGACGGCGTATCTGACGGCGCTCGGGCAGTCGATGTACACGGTGAAGCCCGGAGAGTTCGGCCCGACCCTTGAGCGGAGCCTCGGCGAGCTCGCCTTCTACCAGGGCGGCCAGCTGATCCCAGGCGGCGCCGAGGCGCCGATCCCCCTCGACGTGTTCGCGAAGCTGGTCCGCGAGTACGTGCGGCAGGGCGAGGACGCGCGATGAAGCCCGGGATCCTCGCGGCCATCGCCGCCACCGCGCTCGCGCTCCTCCCCTCCTCCGAGGCCCGCGCCTACACCTTCATCTCCCAATCGGGATGCGCCGCCGGTCGCGGCGCGGCCTGGATGGCGCCGACCCCCTGGCGCATCCAGGACATCGGCTACTCCCGGCTTCCCTTCGAGACCGTCGAGACGGTCCTGAAGGCGTCGATGGAGACCTGGAGCGCCCCCTGCTGCTCCGGCTTCAAGAGCGTGTACATGGGGACCGCCACCCAGGACGGCCTCTCGGGCAGCAGGAAGAACGTCGTCTCCTTCGTCGAGAGCAACTGGCCGAGGGAGTTCGGGAGCCGGAATTCGACCATCGCCGTGACCCTGCCCCAGCCGAACTGGGCGTGTGCGATCTCCTACAGCGACATGGTCTTCAACGCGGTCGGCTTCACCTTCCGAACGAACGGCTCGGACACGGATCTCCAGTCGATCGCCACCCACGAGTTCGGACACTGGGCCGGCCTCGACCACACCAACCTTCCCGGCAACACCATGCAGCCCTTCTACATGGGCGGCACGGTGGGTCGCACCCTCGGCCCCGACGACACGGACGGGATCTGCGCGCTCTATCCGAGCTGGTGCGAGTCGTGCGTGGTGGACGAGGACTGCCCCTCGGGACAGGTCTGCAAGGACGGCACCTGCGAGACCCCGAGCTGCAAGAACCACGACGACTGCGCACCCGGGATGTTCTGCTCGGTCGACACCTGCGTCCCCGGTTGCCGCACCCACCTCGAGTGCGGGGACGGAGAGTTTTGCCAGGACGGAGTCTGTTCTCCTCTGCAGAGCAGATGCACGATCTGCTCGACGTGCACACAGGACAGCGACTGCGGCCCCGGCAACGCTTACCTCTGCCTGGACATGGATGGCACCGGCGTCGGCAGTTGCACGAAGACGTGTACGACGGATGCGGGCTGCGACGGCGACTCGAGGTGCTGGGCGCTCCAGAACGGGCCGGGAGTCATTCACCTCTGCGCCACGCCGGACGTCAGGGCCGAGTTCCTATGCCCTCCCGATTACGTCTGCGCAGACTCCGACGGACCGTCGTGCCCCGGGCTATGGAGGACCTGCGGGGCCGGCGCGGACGGCTGCGGCGGGCTCTCTGACTACTGCGTCTCGAATGGAAGCTCGGCCCGGTGCTCTTGCACCTGCCGCGCCGACGCGGATTGCGGCGAAGGCGCCTACTGCCTGGCCGATCCCGCCACCGGGACGCCCGCGTGCTACCCCGGGTCGGTGACCGCGCTTTGCGGCGATACCCGGTGCGCGCCGGGCCATGTCTGCGTCGACGGCGCATGCCAGGCGCCCTGTACGGCCGGCTCCTGCGGCGAGGGCGAGATCTGCGACCCTTCCGGGGCGTGCATCCCGGCCTGCGGGACCTGCCCCGCAGGCCAGAAGTGCGACGTGCCCACGCGGACCTGCGTCTCCGACGGGTGCAACGGGGTCGTCTGCGAGGACGGCTCGACCTGCATCGACGGCGAGTGCGTGAAGCCCGATCCTTGCGAAGGGATCGAGTGTCCGGAGGGCAAGGCCTGCGTCCATGGCGAGTGCTTCGGTGGCGATCCCTGTGCGGACGCCGTCTGCGCCCCGGGAACGGCCTGCGTCGAGGGCACCTGCCAGGTGCCGGTCCAGCCAGGGACCGGCGTGACCGAGGGCGCCGGGAGCTCCAAGAAGCCGGGTTGCTCGGGCTGCGGAGCCGGCGGTGGCGACCTTGCCCTCGTCGGGTTCCTGGCCATCGGCGGAATGGTGCTCCGCCGCCGGCGGGCCTGACGCGAAGCCGCGACTCCTCCACCCGCTCCGATCGCGGGTGGAGGACGATCGCGAAGCCGAAGGGTGAGCAACGCCCTGATACGCCGCATTGAAGCCGCTCACGCCGCGCTGCGGCGTTCCGAGCGGCTTGATCCCCCCCACAGGCGGGCCTAGGATGCCGCCGCGTCCATTCGGGGTCGGCCCGAAGGCGCGCGGAAGTTCTTCACTCCGAGGTTCGTCCCGTCATGAAAGTCTCGTCTCCCGAGCATCGCAAGAATGTCTACACGGAAGCGATGGAGGTATTCCACGCAGCCGCCGACCTCGTCGGTCTCAATGGTCGTGTTCGTCTGGAGCTCGAGGAGCCCGACTACGAGCACATCTTCTACGTCACTGCCGACCTGAACGACCGCCTCGCTCCGATCGCGCCGGCCGAGGGCGCTCGCTATGCGAAGCTGGCCGCGTCGTCGCTCCGGCAGGACGCGCTGATCCCGCTCTTCGACGGCAAGTTCAGCCTCCGCCCGGACGGCCTTCGCGGCGCCGATCTCCACGTGGAAAACGGAGTGATCCGCCTCGGGGAGAAGGGCCTCTTCCACATCGAGGAGGGGAAGTCCCGCCGGTTCAAGGCCTATCGGGTCCAGCACAACCAGGCCCGCGGCCCCTACAAGGGTGGAACGCGCTACCACAACGCGGTCTCGCTCGACGTCTTCAAGATGCTCGCGGCGGAGATGACCTGGAAGACCGCGATCGCGGACGTCCCTTTCGGCGGCGGCAAGGGCGGCATCAAGCTCGACCCCCGCGAGTACAGCAAGGACGAGCTCGAGGCGATCTCGCTGCGCTACATGTACAAGCTCAAGCCGATGATCGGCCCCGACATCGACATCCCCGCGCCGGACGTCGGCACCAACGGGGAAGTCATGGCGTGGATGTTCCGCCAGTTCAGCGACGGTGAGCGTGAGCGGCACACGATGCGCGGCATCGTGACCGGCAAGGACGTCAAGATCGGCGGTTCCGAGGGCCGGGTGAAGGCCACCGGGCAGGGCCTCGCGTTCTGCGTGGAGGAGTGGTTCCAGGATCAGGGCCTCTCCCTCGAGGGCTCCCGCTTCATCCTCCAGGGCTTCGGCAACGTCGGCTCCTGCGCCGCGGAGATCCTCTGCGCGATGGGCGCGCGACTCATCGCGGTCAACGACGCGGATGGGACCGTCTACAACCCGGACGGCCTCGACGTCGCGGCGCTGGTCGCCCACGTCCACCAGAACAGGGAGAACCTGAAGCGCTCGGTGGCGGGCTTCGCCGGCGGCCAGGCGATCTCGAAGAACGACTTCTGGGAGATCGAGGCGGACTTCCTCCTCCCCTGCGCTCTCGGCGACGAGATCACGGGCGACGTGGCGAGCAGGATCAAGGTGAAGCTGGTGGCGGAAGGCGCGAACCACCCCACCACGCCCGAGGGCGACGAGGTGCTCGCGGCCCGGAAAATCGACCTGATCCCGGACATCATCGCCAACTCCGGCGGTGTCACCGTGTCGTACTACGAGTGGATCCAGAACAAGCGGATGGAGCACTGGACCGAGGCGGAGGTCAACGCCCGGCTCGAGAAGGCGATCAAGTCCAACTACCGGATCATCAAGGACATCTCCCTTGACCGTCCGCGCCGTACGCCGGAGTTCAACTCCACGCCGTTCATGATCGGGCGCAAGATCCCGACCCGGACCGCGGCCATGGTCCTCGCGCTCAAGCGGATCGAGGCGCACTACCTCATCGAGGGCTTCTCCCAGTAAGCAACCTCGCTGGGTAGAATTCCGGTGCGAGCCCCGCTCCGATGCCTTGGGCGTCGAGCGGGGCTCGTTCGTTTCTATCGGTCACTGGAGGTTCCCGAGGGACGCGACGACGGCCTCGACCACGCCGACGACGCGGCTACCCAGGGGCTCCCGGTCTTTCGCGAAGGCGGGCACGAGGCGGAGCGAGCACGTCGTCGCCACGAGAACCCACTCGCCCCTTTCGGCGGGTCGAGCTCCCACGAGGAGGAGGGCACCTGAGGCGATGCTCCGATCGCCCACCCTGCCCGACCGGGCCACGCGGTAGAGGGAGACGCCGGCGACGCCCTCGTCGAATCCCGCGAGGCTCCCTGGCGCCGGCTCCACCGAAGGCGAGCCCGCGGACTCGACCTGCAGGACCTCGGTGGGACTGCCTGCGCCGACCTGGATCGTCCGCCTGGTCCGAGGCCTCCTCGGGGCGGGAGGGGCCGCGAGGATCAGGGCCTGGGCGAAGGCGGTCCCCGGATCGCTCCCCGGATCGCTCCCAGCTGACGCGGCGCCCACGAGGGCGCGGAAGGCCTGCGACGCGGCGGATGAAGGGGTCGAGAGGCTCTGCTGCATGTCGGCGCTCCTTGCCGGCTCTCCGGCGTGCCACGCTCGCCTCGATGGGGCGACGGGATGATGGGAGCCTACCGCAGGGGTCCGACATCGCCTCCGGCTGGATCCTCCCCCGCCGTCAGGCGGCGAGGGGGAGGGAGCCGGAACAGCCGAGATCGAGCGGCCTCAGGCCGCCCGACCGGAGCGTCAGTGCATGGTCCAGTTGACGGAGGCGACGGCGTGGATCGGGTCGTCCGCCTCGACCTCGATGAAGCGGACGCCCACCCCGCGAAGCGCGGTCGCGCCCTCCCTGCCGCCGTATTCGAGGACGCACTGGTAGCGAACCTCTCCGACCAGGGAGAGCTCGACGCCCGACAGCGGATCCGCGAAGCAGATGGAGAGGCGGCCGCCGAGCGGCTGGAGCTGGGAGGTCTCGATGAACATGCCTCCGGCCGAGATGTTGCGTGCGACTCCCCGGGAAATTCCGCTGAACGAGGTGAGATAGACGGGGAAGGCCTTGTCGAACCTCGACGCGCCGCGCCGATCCCTGCCCTGTGCCTGCTGTCCCATCATCCTTGCCTCTCCACCTGGCGGGCGACCGCGCCCTCTCAACGGCAAGGTACGGATGTAGGACAAGGTGGGCAAAATAACGACCCGACCCCACCTGTGAAGATCTGCCAAACGCTCGGTCGCCCGGCTGGGACGCGTCGCCCAGCGGGCGATGCATACGTTGATCGAAGGGGGAGCGCCCGCTCCCCCTGGGGGCTCCATCATCGGGGGCCCCGGAGGGGAGCGGGTCACCGGAACGATGGCCGTGTTTCGACTGATGGGGGGAACGGTTGCAGGGCTCGCGCTCTGCGGCCTCGCGTCGTGGGGATCGCCGGGCTCCGCGCCTGAAGGGCCGACCCCTATGGAGGCGCCATGCCCCTCGTCGAGCCCGGGAATCGCGGCCACGACCGGCCACGCGGCCGGGCCCCGGTGCGACCCCCAGGACGAGGCACAGGAGCGGAATCCTGACTCCCAGGTGGAGGGGGGGCGGGATCCCGGCACGCTGGATCGAAAGAACGAGCCGTCCACTCCGAGGCAGCGGGATCCGGAGCAGTTCTACAAGAAGCCGCCCCGCAAGCCCCGGGAGATCCGGAAGATCCCCGCATAGATGGGGCGCCGCGTGGCGCAGGACGTCAGCCTGGACGAACGGCGAGGTAGATCGCGCTGTCGCCCCGCTGGATGCGTAGGAGAATCATCTCGCCGGAGCCGATCGAGCGAACCGCGTCGCGGTATTCCGGCAGGCTCCGGACCGGCCGGCGGTTGACCTCGAGGAGCACGTCGTTCGCGGCGACGCCTGCCCGCGCGGCGGCGCTGCCCGGCTGGACGTCGGTGACGACGACGCCGCCGCCTCGCGCGATCCCGAGGGAGCGCGCGGTCTCGGCGGTGACCTCGCCGACGGTCAGGCCGAGGAGGGGATCCGCCTCGCCCGCAGGCGACTTCGACCTGGGTCGCGCCGCCATCTCGTCGTCCGTGCGCTCCGAGATGGTGACGTCGAGCCGCTGCTGCTTGCCCTCCCGCATCACGCCGAGGGCGATCCGGGTCCCGGGGCTGAGGAAGGCGACCGTCCTCGAGAGCTGGGCGTAGGTCTCAATGGTCCGACCGTCCACGGAGACGATCACGTCGCCGGGACGCACGCCCGCCGCCTCGGCGGGGCTGCCCGGGACGACGTCGGCGACGAGGGCGCCGTGCTGCTTCCCCAGCGAGAGGCCCTTCGCGAGCTCGGCGGTGAGATCCTGCGTCGCGACCCCCAGCCAACCGCGGGAGACGTGCCCCTTGCCCTCGAGCTGGGGCACGAGGGCCTTGACCAGATTGATCGGGACGGCGAAGCCGATCCCCTGCCCCTGGGCCACGATGGCGGTGTTGATGCCGATGACCTCGCCGCGGGAGTTGAAGAGGGGTCCGCCCGAGTTGCCGGGGTTGATGGCGGCGTCGGTCTGGATGAAATCGTCGTAGGGCCCGGCGCCGATGAACCGCTCCTTGGCGGAGACGATGCCCATCGAGACGGAGTGCGAGAGGCCGAAGGGGTTTCCGATGGCGACGACCCAATCGCCGACCTCGGCCGCGTCGGAGTCGCCGAGCATCACCGCCGGGAGATCCTTGGCGTTCTCGAGCCGCAGGAGCGCCACGTCGGTCTTCGGATCGCTGCCGACGACCTGGGCCTTGAACTCGCGACCGTCGGCGAGCTTGACCTCGATCTGATCGGCGCCGTCGATGACGTGGTTGTTGGTGAGGACGAGGCCGCTCTCGTGGAGGATGAAGCCGGAGCCCATGGAGCGGGGCATGATCCGCTCGCCCTGCCCTCTCGGCGCGGGCGCGGGCCCGGCGCCATCGCGCTGGCCCTGCTCCCCCATGAACCGCCGGAAGAACTCCTCGAAGGGATCGGGGCCTCCCCTGCGGCGCGACCGGACCACGCTCGCGGTGGAGACGCTCACCACCGCGGGCTTCAGGGTCTTCACCAGGGGTGCGAGAGAGGGGAGCGGCGAGAAGCCGTTGGGGATCGCGGGAGAGGGACGCCCGTCGCCGTACTCGTGCCAGAGCTCGCTCCGGCCCTTCGCGTGCGCGGTCGATCCCTCGAAGGAGATGGGGCTGACGACAGCGAGCGATGCGGCGAGGGCGGCGCAGCCGGCGGCGCCGATGAAGAGACCACGAGCGAAGGAGGACATGGATACCCCGACGACAGTCCAGAGCGACCGAGGGCGCTCATACGTTCTCTGCCGGAGAGCCGAGGCGTAGCCAAGCGCGGAAGGCGGTTCGTTGGGACGCCGTGGCCGCTCGGCCGGCCCGGACGGTCGGCTGCCCGATCAACGATCACCTGGCGTGGCCATTCCCGTCGATCGCCCGCTCGCTTCGGAATCGATCGGGGACGTACCGGCGGCCCCGACGGGGCGGGTCCGGGCATCGGCCGTCGAACCTGCTCGGATTGTTGCTTCAGGCCGCCCCTTCGGGGCCGGGTACATAGCGCGCGACCCGCACCCGAACCGGACGGATCACCTTCTCGCCGATCTTCCAGCCCCCGCGGATCTCCTCGATCACCACGCCGTCGCTCTCGCGATCGTTGGTCGGGACCATGTCCACCGCTTCGTGGACGAGAGGATCGAAGACCTGGCCCTCGGCGTGGACGGGGACGACGCCGACGCCCTCCAGGCGGCGCTGCAGCGCGTCGGCGATCAGGCGGACTCCCTCGGCGAGGGCGGCGGCGTCCTTCGTCGAGCTCGCGAGGGCTCGGCGCAGATCGTCCATGGCGTCGAGCAGGAGCGTGGCCGAGTCGGCCTGGGCGCGCTCGACCTGGCGGTCCTTCTCGCGCTCCATGCGGCGCTTGAACGACTCGCGGTCGTTGAGCGCATCGGCGTAGGCGCGGGAGAGCTCGTCGATCCGCTTGGACTTCGCGTCGAGCTGCCCGCGCAACGAGTCGAGCTCGTCGCTCGAGGCTTCGGCCACTCGCTCTTCGCTGGTCTCGGTCGGCTTCTGGGTCTCTTCGGGGTTCTCCATGGTGGCGCGAAACCTAGCGACCGGCTTCCACTTGTCAACCTTCGAAAGGCCGAGGTCAGCGCGGCTCGCCGGCCTCCTCCTCCAAGCCCGTCAGCCCCAGGGCGTCGGAGGGATCGCCGACGATCTCGATCTCCGCCGCCCGCAGCGAGTAGTAGAGCAGCCATCGCTCGGCGGAGGTCAGGCTCCCCGGAGGGAGCGCCTCCTCGATCTCCTCGACCGAGAGGGATCGCTGCTGGACGCCCCGGCGGAAGAGCGCCTTTCGCGCCAGGTGGCTCTTGCCGATCTTCACGTCCATCGTCGCGCTCCTCCGCCCTCCGCTCGCCATTCCCCTCTCCAGGGAAGTTAAGGCCGACGACGGACTACCGCTTCCAAAGATGAGCGCGGGCTACTCGTCGCCGGTGGCCGCCTTGCCCGATCCCATCAGCGATGGGGGAGCGAGGATCTCGCCGCCGCTTCGCACCGGGGTGTACTGGTCGGAGGCCTTTGCCCCGAGGATCCGCTCGATCTCCTCCTCTTCGACCACCTCCTGCTGGAGGAGGCGGGCCGCCAGCGACTCGAGCTTCGTGCGGTGCGCGCGGATCAGGTGCCGGGCCGTCTCGAGCCCCTCCTGGATGATCCGCTGGATCTCGGAGTCCACCAGCCGATGCAGTTGCTCCGAGTAACCGCGCATCTCACTCGGATTGCCGGTCTGCTGGAGGAAGGCGGCGCGGCGCCGATCCCCCAGGGACACGGGGCCGATCGACTCGCTCATCCCGTACTCACGGACCATCGCCGCGGCGATGTCGGTGGCCTGCTGGAGATCGTTGGCTGCGCCTGTGGAGATCTCCCCGACGATCAGCTCTTCCGCCGCCCGGCCTCCCAGCAACGCCGCGATCTTGTCGCGCAGCTCGGGGACGGTCATGAGGTATCGGTCCTCGAGGGGCATCTGCATGGTGTAGCCGAGGGCTGCGACGCCGCGAGGGATGATCGAGACCTTCTGCACCCGCTCGGTGCGTGGGAGGAACCAGCCCACGATGGTGTGGCCGGACTCGTGGTAGGCGACGATCTCCTTCTCGCGCTCGTTGAGCCGCCGGCTCTTCTTCTCCAGGCCGGCGACCACCCGCTCGATCGCCTCCTCGAGCTCGGACCGCGTGACCTCGTCCTTCCCACGCCGAGCCGCGAGGAGCGCCGCCTCGTTCACGATGTTGGCCAGGTCGGCGCCCGCGAAACCGGGGGTGCGCGAGGCGATGACCTTCAGGTCGACGTCGCGGGAGAGCTTCACATCCCTTGCGTGGATCTCGAGGATCCGCTCGCGCCCGCGCTTGTCGGGCCGATCCACGAGCACCTGGCGGTCGAAGCGTCCGGGCCGCATCAGGGCGGGATCGAGGATCTCGGGCCGGTTGGTGGCGGCGAGGATGATGAGCCCCACCCGGCTGTCGAAGCCGTCCATCTCGGCGAGGAGCTGGTTGAGCGTCTGCTCCCGCTCGTCGTGGCCCATGATCCCCGAATTGCGGCTCTTGCCGATCGCGTCGAGCTCGTCGATGAAGATGATGCACGGCGCCCGGGTCTGGGCCTGCTGGAAGAGGTCGCGGACCCGCGCGGCGCCGACGCCGACGAACATCTCGACGAACTCGGAGCCCGAGAGGCTGAAGAAGGGCACGCCCGCCTCGCCTGCAACCGCGCGAGCGAGGAGGGTCTTGCCGGTGCCGGGCGGGCCGACGAGCATCACGCCCTTGGGGATCTTGCCGCCGAGGCGCCGGAACTTCTCCGGCATCTTGAGGAAGTCGACGATCTCCTTGAGCTCTTCGACGGCCTCATCGATGCCGGCCACGTCCTTGAAGCCGACGCCGGTGTCGGACTCCATGTGGAGCTTCGCCCGGGACTTGCCGAAGGTCATGACGCCCGGCGGGCCCTGGCCCATCTGCGTGCCGACCCGCCGCATCATCCAGCTCCAGAAGAGGATCGCGAGGACGATCGGGACGATCCAGATCAGGATCAGCTCGCCGAAGTTGGAGGAGCGGACCGCTTCGTACTCGACGCCCTTGGACTGGAGCTTGTCGACGAGCTGAGGCTGAGCGCCCTGTATGGTGTTCGCCATCCAGGGAAGGGCCCCGGCATCACGGCCGAGGACCGGCTTGTCGGGCTTCGGCGGCGCACGTCCGGGCTGTGCGGCGACGTAGCCTTTCACCCAGGAGTCGCCGATCACGACGCGCTGGAAGCGGCCCGCGTCGATCGCCGTGAGGAACTCCGAGTAGGGAACGCGGGTGACGCCGACGTTCTCGAAGAAGCCGCGGAAGAGGAAGAAGCCTACGATCAGGAGGAGGATGATCCCGAGCGGGGAGCCGAGCTTGAGCTTAGGTGAGTCCTGGCCCGACCCCTGAGGCTGCTTCTTGCCGCCAGGGTTCTGTGCCGGCTGCGTCGACATCCGCCGCGCTCCTTTCCATCCGCCTCCCTTCCTGCGGGCCAGTTGCACGATGGCGAACCCGACGGATGCGCGCACGACGCGTCTGCATGCGCGCGCGAAGGACACCGGCAAGCTATGGAGCCGATCGGGTGGACCGCAAGCCGTGCCCCCGAGCACCGGGCCCCGGGCGGGTTTGATGGGATGGCGTGCCTCCGAACTGCGCGCAGCCGATCAGCCGGCCGCCCGGATGCCCCAGTCCCGAAGATCGAAGCGGTGCAGCCGGAAGGAGGAGTCGATCCCGACCATCTCCTCCTCCGGCGTCGGCTCCCAGAGGTGGTCGTCGCCCGGGTCCTCTGACGCGATCAGGAGGCGGGGAACGGTGGCTCCCGCGACCTCGTGTCCCGACTCCGCCCGGAGCCTCGTCGCGTGGAAGAGCGTGCGCCCGCGCCTGCATGCGAGCATCGACCGTCCGTTGCCGACGAGGAAGTTGGTCGCGGAGGGCCGATAGCCCGGGGCGTCGGCGATTCCCGCGACGATCGCGACGGTCTCGCCGAGGGCCTGCGCGATCGCGGCCATCGGAGGATCGTGCTCCGGCGCAGCGAGCTTCGAGAGGCGGGTGAGGAAGAGCGCGAAGCAGCGGGAGCTGTCGGTCTCACCGGACGCGACCGAACGAAACGCCGGCGCCAGCTCTGCCTCGACGGCGCCGCGCACCTCGGAGAATCGCGGGATCGTCCCGTTGTGCGCGAAGAGCCAGGATCCCCAGGTGAACGGATGGGCGTTGCCCAGGCTCACGCGGCCTACGCTCGCCTCGCGGGCGTGGGCGATCGCCGCGGGGGCCTCCACCGACTCGGCGAGGCTCGAGAATCCGGGATCGGCCGCCGCCCCGCGAGCGCTCCGGACCAGGCGGGGCTCGTCCTGCCGGGGCTCCCACCAGCCGATACCCCATCCGTGGCGGTGTGCGCCGCTCTGGTGGAGGAGCGAGTTGGAGGAATGGAGGAGCGGCTGCCGGAGGGCCAGCGGCTGGGCGGAGCGGAATCCGAAGAGGCGGCACATCGTCGTGCCAGAGAACCTGGCACGGACGGTCCGCATTCGCCGGAGCGGGTCATGCGCAAAGGGGTGGGAGCTCCCGGTCCTCGTGGACGAGCTCCCCGCCGATGATCACGGCCCGGGCGTGGCGGGCGGCGAGGTGATAGGCGAGGTGCTCGACGCTCGGCGCGCCGTGGAGGACGAGATCGGCGCGCAGGCCCACCTCGAGCCGGCCGCGATCGCCGAGGCCGAGCGCCGCGGCGCCGCCGGCGGTCGCGGCAAGGAATGCCTCGGAGGCCGTCAGGCCGTTGCCCAGGCAGGCGAGCGACAAAGCGAGCGAGAAGCTCTCCGTCATGGCGCTCCCGGGGTTGCAGTTGCTGCCAAGGGCGAGCCGAACCCCCGCATCGGCGAGGACGCGACCAGGTGCATACGACGGACACTTCAAGTAAAGGGTCGAGATCGGCAGCAGCGTCGCGGCGACCCCCGCCTTCGCCAGGGCCTCGACGCCCTCGGGCGTGATGGTCTCGAGGTGATCGGCGGTGACCGCGCCGAGCTCCGCCGCGAGCTCCGCGCCCCTGCCCGCCGTGAGCTGATCGACGTGGAGGCGGACGCCGAGCCCATGGGCCTTCGCCGCAGCGGCGAGCATCCGGGCCTCTTCGTGGGTGAAGGCGCCCTGCTCCACGAAGACGTCCGCGAAGCGCGCGAGCCCCTCTCCCGCCACCACGGGGAGGAGCTCGTCGATCATGCGGGCGACCCATGCGTCCCGGTCGCCAGCGTCCGGAGGCAGCGCGTGGAGGGGGAGGAGGGTCCCGACGACCTCGACCGGAGACTCCTGCCCCAGGCGGCGAACGGCCCGCAGGATCTTGAGCTCGTCCTCGATCGTGAGACCGTAGCCGCTCTTGACCTCCACGGTGGTGACGCCCTCCGAGACGAGGCGCCGGACGCGGGGAAGCGCGAGCTCCACCAGCTCGTCCTCCGAAGCTGCCCGGGTGGCGCGAACCGTCGCGAGGATCCCGCCACCGGCTGCCAGGAGCTCCTGGTAGCTCGCGCCGCCGCAGCGCAGGGAGAACTCCCGCGCGCGATCGCCGGCGAAGACGAGGTGGGTGTGCGCGTCGACGTAGCCTGGCGCCACGAGGCCCCCGGCGGCGTCGATGGTGACCGCGGACGGAAGCGGAAGCACCTCCCGTGAGAGACTCTCCTGGGGGCCGACCCAAACGATCCAGCCGGCGCGCGCGGCGATCGCCCCGCCCTTCAGGATCCCGAGCGCAGCTTCGGGGCCGGCGGACGGATCGCCGGCGCAGGTGACGACGGCACCGGCGGAATGGATGATCAGGTCGGCTTCGATCACGGGAGATCCCCATCGGGCGCGCAAAGGGCACGCGAGGTCGCCGTTTGTATCAGAGCCCGCGAAGAAATCGGCCCTGCGGGAGCGGGACCGATTCCTTCGGTGCGCTTCGCGCAATGGTGCTCCTCCGTTGCTCCGCCCCCTCGTGAAGCTCTTCGCGAGCTCTCCACAGCCCCGAGTTCGACCGAACGCCCGCGGGCAGGTAGCTTGCGGCGCTGGGGCCTTCCTCGAGCGCAGTCGAGCCCCGATGTTCTCCTGGAGCCGACCGTGTCCCTTCGACGATTCGCCGCCCTCTCCCTCCTCCTGATGCCCCTCTTCGCCCACGGCCAGGGCGCCATCTCGCGGACCGAGGTTCGTCCGGCGAAGGATGGCTTCGTCTACGTGGGCACCGCGCCCGGCGTGAACTTCGGCGGCCAGTCGATGCCGCGGGCCCTCTACATGGACTTCGTCCACGGCGGCTACGTCACTTCCTCCGGCGTGGATATCTCGCTGGCCCTCTCGGGCATGAACTGGTTCCCCAGCGACAAAGAGTACTCGGTCTCGATGGGGCGGTTCAGCCTCGGTTGGCGGCCGTTCCTCAGGGACCCGCTCCCCATGATCCAGCCCTACGGCTTCGCGGGCTTCGGCGTCGGCGGCGAGGGCCGCTACCTCTGCAAGGAGGAGTCCGAGTGTGATCCGACCAAGGACTCGTGCCGTACGGTCTGCAGCCGGTCGCATTGGGTCGCGTCGGGCTTCCTCGGCGCGGGCGTCGACTTCAACTCCTTCCTCTTCTTCATCGGCCAGCAGCAGCTCCTCTTCTACGCGGGCGTGCAGGCTCGATACGAGTTCCTCGGCCGCTACAACATGCCGGTGATCACGATCCCGGTCGGCCTCCGGCTCCAGTAGAGGGGCGCCCAGCCCTCACCTCCACCTACATCCACGGACGAGCCACACCCCTTGTCTTACATGGGGTGTTTCTGTGTGCGCACATTTACACTTGATTGCAGGAGCTTGGCACCGGTACCGTCGCGCCGTTCCAAAAGTAACGAATCAGAAGCCAGTTCCGACGCCCAGAGGGGCGTAGAATCGAGGAGTCAACGTGCGCGAGACGAGCCTTGATTGCGTGAAATCAGCATTGCAGCGGCTCGGGGTGGCCGCAATGGCCGCCGCCGGGATCCTGCTGGTCCCATGGGCCGGGCAGGCGAAGGCCAGTACTCCGGTCCCCCTGGCCCTCGAGATCGATAACGGCGAGGGGAAGCCGATCGATCTGGCGAAGGGTCGGACGTATTACCTGGACACGCTCGATATTCGGGCCGCGATCGGGGCCTACGCCGACGAGGGGGTCGACGGGCTCAAGTTCCAGGGCGATTTCCGGAACCTCGACTGGCGCGGCGTCTCCAAGGCCGAGCAGGAGTTCGTCCTCCTGGCCAACGCCGACGGCACCTACACCCGGCGCGCTTTCTACCGCAACGCCGCGTGGATGAACCAGAACGGCTTCATCATGCTCGACCAGGTGGACGCGCGGGGCCGCGTGACGGGAGAGGGAGCGGTGCTGCTCACCGGCGACTCCGGCTCCCGCTCGATCACGGACGCCTTCTTCATCCGGCGGATGCGGGCGATCCAGTGGACCTATGACTGCCCGACCGCGACGGATTGCACCGGCGCGCGCAGCTTCGAGGAGGAGGCCCTCGTCGAGCTCCGGAACGCCACCACGCTCGTGGGCGCCTCCCAGACCTTCAAGCTCCACCCCCAGACCGCGGCAATCCGGGTGACCTGGAGCCAGAACCTCCTCCGCCCCTATTTCGTGCCGATCCGGCAGATCGACAAGCCCGCCTACGCCTACGGCTTCCAGATCGGCGTGCAGGCGATCACGCCCGCGCGGAAGGACGGCACCTACGCCGCGGGAACCGACGTCTCGTTCCGGGTGACCCTCCGTGACGGCGAGGGCAAGGCCCTCCACGCGCCCGGGACGCTCCCGAGCTACATGGACACCGTGCTGAACGAGGACCCCGCCGGGATCCGCTACTACACCGCGTTCTTCGATCCGACGACGACCTACTACCGCCGCAAGCACCGCGAGCGGATGCTGATGGCACAGATCATCGGACCGGCGCAGAGGATCCAGCCGATCCGGTCCATCCTCGCCCTGGAAGACTTCCTGCAGCCCGGCACGCAGAACCCCGGTCAGCTTCCGCGAGACGGCGTCTACTCCGAGGTGCAGACCCTCCCCCAGGGCTCCGATCTCTTCGGCGGCGCCTTCGACCCCACCGCATACGGCTGGACGGTGCCGGTGAGCGACATCGTCACCTTCCACGTCCCCGCCGACGCTCCTGCCGGCACGTACTTCGTCACCCTCAAGGGACGCCGCGTGTACATGGGCGAGGACATCCCGGCCACGACGAACGTCCAGATCCAGATCGGGACTCCCGTGGTCACCCAGGCCAACCTCGGCGTCGGGAACTGCCAGACCTGTCACACGAACGGCGGCGAGCTCTCGAAGGTGCTGCACGGCAACACCAACGTCGCGGCCTGCGCCGGCTGCCACGCGCCCCTGAGCTTCGAGCTCGAAGGACCCATCGCGGTTCGCCTCCACTTCATCCACTCGAGGTCGGGACGCCTGAACACGTCGGTGCAGAACTGCTCCACCTGCCACACCTCGGTCGCGAGCATCCAGCGCACGAGCAAGGCCGCGTGCCTCTCCTGCCACACGTCGTACCCTGCGTGGCACGAGACGCAGTTCGGCAAGATCGAGAGCATGTACGTCGGGGGCGGAGCAGAGTCGTTCGCGAACTGCACCACCTCTTGCCACACGAACCACCCCGGCAGCCGCCTCTAATCCAACAAATCGAAAATCCATGAAGCGCGCCCGACCCACGGGCGCGCTTCTTCATCATCCGAGAGAAAAAATGGCTCAGGTCAGTCTCCACAGGGCGCGGACCACGATCGTCGACGCCGAAGCGGCGGCAGAAGATCTCCTCCAGCAGCTCGGCTCCGCACAGCCCAAGCTCGTGGTCTTCTTCTCCGACCGGGATCGGGATCAGGTCGCGCTGAACCGGGCGATCCGGAAGCGTCTCGCCGCCGGCGTGCGAGTGGTGGGCGCGACCTCCGCAGGTGAGGTGGACAACGAGGGATTTCACACCGGGAGCGTGGTGCTCTCCGCCCTCTCCGGCGACTTCGAGGTCGGCATCGGCCTGGGCGCCGGCCTGAGCCACGACGCGGTCGAGGCGGGTGCCCGCGCGGTGAGCCACGCTTGCGACGAGCTCGGGATCCGGCCGCACCAGC
This sequence comes from Vulgatibacter incomptus, assembly GCF_001263175.1. Classification (GTDB taxonomy): domain Bacteria; phylum Myxococcota; class Myxococcia; order Myxococcales; family Vulgatibacteraceae; genus Vulgatibacter; species Vulgatibacter incomptus. Next base: position 2,373,060 of record NZ_CP012332.1, read on the forward strand.
TCGACTCCCGGCGGCACGTCGGCCTCGTCATCGACGACGGCTTCCGCTACAAGAAGGAGGAGCTCCTCCTCGGTGTGCTCGACCGGAACCAGTCGCTGATCCTCGTTGGCGGCGGTGCCTCGGATTCCAACGACAGCCGCCAGTCCGCGATCCTCCACGTGGACGGCGAGGTCGCCACCGACGCGGCGATCGTCGCGCTCATCCAGACGGACGCGCCCTGGGCCGCCCTTCGCTCGCATTGGTACCAGCCGACCGGCGACACGGTGCGGATCACCAAGGTGGACGACACGGCCACCCGGATCCTCGAGATCGACGGCAAGCCCGCCGCCAAGCGCTACGCCGACATCCTCGGCGTGACGCCCGACGATCTCGAGTTCGGCAAGCCCAACGGCTTCGCCGCCCGGCCGCTCGCGATGAAGGTCGGCCGCGAGCACTTCATCCGCGCCCCCTGGAAGGTGATGGATGACGGCTCGATCCTCTGCGCCAACCTCCTTCAGGAGGACTCCGACCTCGAGCTGATGCGGATGAGCGACATCGTGGAGAGCACCCGCCGCTTCTTCGAGGAGGAGGTGCCGCAGCGTGTGAAGTCGCCTCAGGCGGCGCTGCTCTTCCACTGCGCCGGACGCGCCTGGTTCGCCGAGTCGATGGGCAAGACCCCTGCCCTCGCGAAGACTTTCGCCTCGGCTCCTCCTGCCGTCGGCCTCCACTGCCACTTCGAGATCTTCTCGGGCTTCCACATCAACACCACCCTCACGGCCCTGGTCTTCGGAGCGAACGATTGAGCAATCTCGCTGCGATGGAGGCCGAGCTCGTCGACTTGCGCCGCAAGGTCTGGCTCTACGAGAACATCGTCGACAACCTGCCCTTCGTCCTCTTCGTGAAGGATGCGAAGGAGCTACGGCTCGAGATCGTCAACGAGACGTTCGCGAGCGCGTTCAACACGACCAAGGAGACCCTCCTCGGGAAGCTCGATCACGATTACTTCCCGGCCGAACAGGCGGAGTCCTTCGTCGAGATCGATCGCGAGGTGCTGGCGCGCAAGGCGGCGCAGACCTTCGAGGAGGTCGCCAGGACCGGCGTCGGCGAGGGCGAGAACCGGATCTATTCGACCCGGAAGGTCCCGCTCCTGGACGAGAACGGAGAGGCCACCTATCTCCTCGGAGTGACGGAGGACATCACGGTTCGTCGCGCCGGTGAGGACGAGCTCCGTGCGTCGAAGATCAAACTCGAGGAGCAGCTCCGCGAGATCGAGCGCAACCGCGCCGTCTCCGCGCGCTCCCTCGCCAGCTACCAGAACCGCGCCCTGCAGATGGAGATCATCCGTCAGCAGAACGAGGATCTGGACAAGCTCGCGATCGACCTCGCCTCCGCCAAGCGCGTGGCCGAGGAGAACGCCCGGGAGCTCGAGACCGCCGCGCGGCTGAAGAGCGAGTTCCTCGCCAACTTCTCCCACGAGATCCGCACGCCGCTGAACGGCATCCTCGGCTACTGCGAGCTCCTCGGACGAGAGGAGGGATCCCGCCTCACGCCCCATGGCCGCCGCGATCTCAACGTGATCAAGGCCAACGCCCGGACGCTCCTCGCGCTCATCAACGACATCCTCGATCTCTCGAAGATCGAGGCCGGTCACATGGAGACGGTGCAGGAGACGGTGGACCTCGAGTCGATGGCCGGCGAGTGCGCCGCCACCGTGCAGGAGTACCTGAAGGGCAAGAACGTCCTGCTCTCGCACAAGGTCGATCCCAGGGCGCACGCCATCCGCTCGGACGGCCTCAAGCTCCGGCAGGTGATGCTCAACCTCCTCTCCAACGCCGCCAAGTTCACCGACGAGGGCGAGATCGTCCTCGACGTCCAGGCGGAAGGGAGCGGGATCGTCATCACCGTCGAGGACACCGGTAGCGGGATCCCGCCGGATCAGCTCGGCGCGATCTTCGAGAAGTTCCGCCAGGTGGACGGCACCAGCACCCGGATGAAGGGCGGCACCGGCCTGGGACTCGCGATCGTGAAGGAGCTCTCCCGCCTCCTCGGCGGAAGCATCGACGTCGCCAGCGTCCACGGCAGGGGCTCCACCTTCACCGTGCGCCTGCCCGGCGTCCTCGAGGGCGTCGAGGTCCATACGCCCGCGGCCCCGGCTCACGGCGAGGAGAGCACCATCAGGCACCGGGTGCTGGTCGTCGATGACGACCCCCTCGTGCACCAGCTCCTCCGCAGCGACCTCGAGGCCGAGGGCTTCGACGTCCTCCTCGCCATGGACGGCGTGGAGGCCCTCTCCGTCGCCCGGCAGCAGACGGTCTCGGCCATCGTCCTCGACATCCACCTGCCCAAGCTCGACGGCTGGCAGGTGCTCTCCGCCCTCAAGTCCGATCCGGCCCTCTCCCGGATCCCGGTGGTGCTCCTCTCGGTCGAGGAGCAGCGCGCCAAGGGCTTCTCCCTCGGCGCCTGCGAGTACCTCGTGAAGCCGGTGGAGCCGGAGCGCCTCCTCTCCGTGGTGAACAAGGCGATCCAGCCCCAGGCTGGAGAGGTCCTCGTCGTCGACGACGACGCGATGACCCGGCAGATGGTCTCGCGGTCGCTGCGCCACGCCGGCTTCTCCACCGTGGAGGCGGCCAACGGAGACGAGGCCCTGCTCCGGATGCGCATCGCCAAGCCCGCGCTCCTGATGCTCGACCTCGCCATGCCCGGCATGGACGGCTTCGAGGTCCTACGGCGCATCCGCGCCGAAGGCAGCGAGATCCCCGTGGTGGTCCTCACCGGCAAGACCCTCGACGAGCAGGAGAGGCGCCTGCTCCAGGAGGGGATGGCCGGCGTCGTCCAGAAGGGGGCATCGCCCTCGACAAGGTGGTGGCCGAGGCCAAACGGCTCGTGATGGATCACCGCGACCAGGCGGCGACGAAGCTCCCCCGCGTCCTCTACGTGGAAGACTCCCCGCAGAACCGCGACGTGGTCCGCCGCTACCTCCACGGCCTCTTCGACGTGATCGAGGCAGAGGACGGAGAGCACGGCCTCGAGAGGGCCGCGAGCGATTCCCCCGAGCTGATCCTCATGGATCTCTCCCTCCCCCGCCTCGACGGCTGGGAGGCGACCCGCCGGCTCAAGGCGAACCAGGCCCTCGCCGGCATTCCGGTGATCGCCCTCACCGCCCACGCCAGCCGCGAGGATCAGGTCCGCGCCCGCTCCGCCGGATGCGACGACTTCCTCACCAAGCCGGTGGACTGCGATCTCCTGATCGGCACGATCCGCCGGCACCTCAACGGGAAGGCCAATGTCTGAGACGATCAAGGTCGTGGTGATCGACGACGATCCGCTCCAGCTCGAGCTGGTCTCGAGGCTGATCGGGCCCCTCGGCTTCGAGGTGATCACCATCGAGTCGCCGATCGGCGCGACGAACATCGTGCGCCGCGCGGCGCCCGACGTCGTGCTCCTCGACGTGAACATCCCCACGCTTCCTGGCGAGCAGCTCATGGAGCTAATGCGGAACCACGCGCCCAAGCACACCAAGTTCGCGTTCTACTCCTCCGCCGATGAGCTCGAGCTGCGCCGCCTGGCCATGGCGGTGGGCGCCGACGGATGGATTCAGAAGACCGTCCCCGTCGACGAGCTGGTGAGGAAGCTGCGTGCCCTGGTCGCCGGGGAGAAGACTGCGATCGCCTGACGAGCGCGGACGATCCGATCGCGCCGCCTGCGCGCTTCGCCGCTCGATTTGATTCACGGGGCGGATCCGGACCTCTCCGGGTCCGCCCCGCGCTTGTGTCGCGAGTCACGCTGGGACGACCGCGCGAGTGCATCACGTGTCAGTAGTCTTGGAGAGAATGGATGAACGCGAAACCGATGAGTGACACGGAAGTCGACGAGCTGCGCCGCAAGGTCTGGCTCTACGAGAAGATCTTCGACACCTTCCCCTTCTTCCTCTACGTGAAGGACCCGGAGGAGCTGCGGATCCAGGTTGCCAACAAGACCTGGGCCGACGCCTTCGGGACCACGAAGGAGGCTCTCCTCGGGCAGACCGACTACGCCTACTTCCCGAAGGAGCACGCGGACGCGACGGTCGCGTTCGATCGGGAGGTGCTCGCCAGCGGTGAGGCCCGCTCCATCGAGGAGGTCAAGCGGGCGGGCGACGAAGGGGAGGATCGCTGGTACCTGACGCGCAAGACCCTCCTGCGGGACGACGACGGCAACGTCGTTTGTCTGCTCGGCGCGACCGAGGACATCACGGCGAAGCGGGTCGCGGAGGAGGAGCTTCGCGCCTCGAAGATCAAGCTCGAGGAGCAGCTCCGCGAGATCGAGCGCAACCGCGCCGTCTCCGCGCGATCGCTGGCCAGCTATCAGAACCGCGCCCTGCAGATGGAGATCATCCGTCAGCAGAACGAGGATCTCGACAAGCTCGCGATCGACCTCGCCTCCGCCAAGCGCGTGGCCGAGGAGAACGCCCGGGAGCTCGAGACCGCCGCGCGGCTGAAGAGCGAGTTCCTCGCCAACTTCTCCCACGAGATCCGCACGCCGCTGAACGGCATCCTCGGCTACTGCGAGCTCCTCGGACGAGAGGAGGGATCCCGCCTCACGCCCCACGGCCGCCGCGATCTCAACGTGATCAAGGCCAACGCCCGCACGCTCCTCGCGCTCATCAACGACATCCTCGATCTCTCGAAGATCGAGGCCGGTCACATGGAGACGGTGCAGGAGACGGTGGACCTCGAGTCGATGGCCGGCGAGTGCGCCGCCACCGTGCAGGAGTACCTGAAGGGCAAGAACGTCCTGCTCTCGCACAAGGTCGATCCCAGGGCGCACGCCATCCGCTCGGACGGCCTCAAGCTCCGGCAGGTGATGCTCAACCTCCTCTCCAACGCCGCCAAGTTCACCGACGAGGGCGAGATCGTCCTCGACGTCCAGGCGGAAGGGAGCGGGATCGTCATCACCGTCGAGGACACCGGAAGCGGGATCCCGCCGGATCAGCTCGGCGCGATCTTCGAGAAGTTCCGCCAGGTGGACGGCACCAGCACCCGGATGAAGGGCGGCACCGGCCTGGGACTCGCGATCGTGAAGGAGCTCTCCCACCTCCTCGGCGGAAGCATCGACGTCGCCAGCGTCCACGGCAGGGGCTCCACCTTCACCGTGCGCCTGCCCGGCGTCCTCGAGGGCGTCGAGGTCCATACGCCCGCGGCTCCGGCTCACGGTGAGGAGAGCACCATCAGGCACCGGGTGCTGGTCGTCGACGACGACCCCCTCGTGCACCAGCTCCTCCGCAGCGACCTCGAGGCCGAGGGCTTCGACGTCCTCCTCGCCATGGACGGCGTGGAGGCCCTCTCCGTCGCCCGGCAGCAGACGGTCTCGGCCATCGTCCTCGACATCCACCTGCCCAAGCTCGACGGCTGGCAGGTGCTCTCCGCCCTCAAGTCCGATCCGGCTCTCGCCAGGATCCCGGTGGTGCTCCTCTCGGTCGAGGAGCAGCGCGCCAAGGGCTTCTCTCTCGGCGCCTGCGAGTACCTCGTGAAGCCGGTGGAGCCGGAGCGCCTCCTCTCCGTGGTGAACAAGGCGATCCAGCCCCAGGCTGGCGAGGTCCTCGTCGTCGACGACGACGCGATGACCCGGCAGATGGTCTCCCGATCCCTGCGCCACGCCGGCTTCTCCACCGTGGAGGCGGCCAACGGAGACGAGGCCCTGCTCCGGATGCGCATCGCCAAGCCGGCGCTCCTGATGCTCGACCTCGCCATGCCCGGCATGGACGGCTTCGAGGTCCTACGGCGCATCCGCGCCGAGGGCAGCGAGATCCCCGTGGTGGTCCTCACCGGCAAGACCCTCGACGAGCAGGACAAGCGCCTGCTCCAGGAGGGGATGGCCGGCGTCGTCCAGAAGGGGGGCATCGCCCTCGACAAGGTGGTGGCCGAGGCCAAACGGCTCGTGATGGATCACCGCGACCAGGCGGCGACGAAGCTCCCCCGCATCCTCTACGTGGAAGATTCCCCGCAGAACCGCGACGTGGTCCGCCGCTACCTCCACGGCCTCTTCGACGTGATCGAGGCCGAGGACGGAGAGCACGGCCTCGAGAGGGCCGCGAGCGATTCCCCCGAGCTGATCCTCATGGATCTCTCCCTCCCCCGACTCGACGGCTGGGAGGCGACCCGCCGGCTCAAGGCGAACCAGGCGCTGGCCGGCATTCCGGTGATCGCCCTCACCGCCCACGCCAGCCGCGAGGATCAGGTCCGCGCCCGCTCCGCCGGATGCGACGACTTCCTCACCAAGCCGGTGGACTGCGACCTCCTGATCGGCACGATCCGCCGGCACCTCAACGGGAAGGCCAATGTCTGAGACGATCAAGGTCGTGGTGATCGACGACGATCCGCTCCAGCTCGAGCTGGTCTCGAGGCTGATCGGGCCCCTCGGCTTCGAGGTGATCACCATCGAGTCGCCGATCGGCGCCACGAACATCGTGCGCCGTGCGGCGCCCGACGTCGTTCTGCTCGACGTGAACATCCCCACGCTTCCGGGCGAGCAGCTCATGGAGCTGATGCGGAACCACGCGCCCAAGCACACGAAGTTCGCGTTCTACTCCTCCGCCGACGAGCTCGAGCTGCGCCGCCTGGCCATGGCGGTAGGCGCCGACGGATGGATCCAGAAGACCGTCCCCGTCGACGAGCTGGTGAGGAAGCTGCGCGAGCTGGCCGCGAGGCCTGTGGGCGCCGTCGCCTAGCCTCGGTGCACGACCGGCTGCCTCCCCGTTCGAGGGAGGCAGCCTCGGTCGCTTGCGTCAGCGCACGGCGGACACGATCTCGAAGGGTCCCGGGAGCACTTCCACCTGCCGGAAGCCCAGGTCGCGAAGCGCGTCGAGATAGAACTCGACCTCCCGCAAACGGCTCGTGCAGCGGTCGACTCCCATCAGGAAGTAGGACCAGAAGAACTGAGCCGCGAGGCGGTCGGCGGTGCGGAACTCCTCGCAGATCAACAGCCGCCCGCCCGGCGCCAGCGCCTCGCTCGCGCTGCGGAGCAGGTCGCGCGAGACCGCCGCCGGCCAGTCGTGGAGCACGCGGACGAAGGAGATGGCGTCGTAGCCCCGCGGGAGCGGCTCGTCGAGGAAGCTCCCTCCCACGAAGCCCAACCGCTCCCCGACGCCGCGGCGGGCAGCCGTCGCGCGGACGAGGGGCTCCGTGGCTGGCAGGTTGTAGACGTCCGCCTCCAGCCGCGGGTGCGCCTCGAGCAGGTGGGCCGCCAGGCTGCCGTCGCCGCCGCCCACGTCGAGGAGGCGGGTGCCGGCCGGGAAGAGGCTGGCACCGTGGGTGACAAATGACTCCACGATGGGTCCGAGCCCTGCCGCCATGCTCCGCTCGAAGGACTCGATCTGCTCGTCGGACGACGGAGGCCAGTCGAAGGACTCGGCGGGGATGCTCCGCTCCCCGGTGAGGACCTCGGGGAGCGCGCCGTGGATCGCTCGCCAGTCGAATTTCTCGCGATCGCGCTCGAGCGAGGACGACCCCAACACCGTCTCCGCCGCGGCCCTCGCGCCGGCGACGGCGCGATAGCGCGCGAGGACGAGCTCGTCCGAGTCCTGCTCGCGCCGGACGAGGCCCAGGCTCTCGAGGCAGTCCAGGAACTTGTAGAGCCTGCCCGGATCCGCGCCGAGCCGCTCGCTCAGTGCGCCGAGCGTGGCGGGGCCTGGATCCAGCGCCTCGAAGATCCCCAGCTCGCGGGCCGAGCCCACGACGTCGATCGCCCGGGCGCCGTTGAAGAGAAGGTGGAGGAGCGCCCGCGGCGACAACGAGATGACATCAGACATCGTGTGCCTCGCGAGTCAGCTCGTCCATGAACCTCTCCACCTCTTCGAGCGAGTTGTAGAAATGCGGCGCGACCCGCAGCGCACCGCGGTAGCTGCACACGAAGCCCCGCTCCACGAGCCGCCGGGTCACCGCGGCGTCTCCGGCGAATCGCAGGGCCACCACTCCACCCCGCTGCTCCGGCGGGCGAGGCGTGAGCACCTGGAACCCGGCTTCGTCCGCCCGCTCCATGATCCGGGTCGTGCACCGCAGCGAGTGCGCCCGGATTGCGTCCACGCCGACGCCGGCGAGGAGGTCGAGGCCGGGCCGGGAGAGAAGCGCCGGGAGCACCGCTGGCGTCCCGCTCGCGAAGCGGCCGATGCCCGGGGCGTAGTCCTCCGTGGGACCGAACGAGAGGGGATTGGCGCCCGCCATCCAGCCGGTGGCGGCGGGGCTCAGCGACGGCAGGAGCTCGGGCCGCACGTAGAGGAAGGCGCTCTCGATGCCGCCACAGAGCCACTTGTGCGCGCCCGCCAGCAGGAAGTCGACGCCCAGCTCCTGGACGTCGATGGGGACGATTCCGACCGACTGGTACGCGTCCACCGCGAGGAGCGCGCCCGTCGCCCGGCAGCGCTCGGCCACCGGCCGGAGGTCGAGGAGCGCGCCGGTGGCGAAGCTCGCGTGGGACACGCAGACGAGGAGCGTGCGCTCGTCGATGGCGGCGCAGAGGCGCTCCTCGTCGATCCGTCCGTTCTCCGACCGGACGATGACCGTCTCGGCGCCGTAGCGCTCGAAGCCCTTCCAGATGAACGGGACCGTGGGGAACTCGAGGTCCGTGATCACCACGCGGTTCCGGGGCGCCCCGTACTCGAAGCAGGTCGCCAGCCGGCCCAGGAGCACCGAGAGGTTGGAGTCGGTGATCACCGTGCCGGGGCGCCCGCCCACCAGGGCCGCCAGGCCATCGGCGTAGGCTCCGACCGCCGGAATCCACTCGGCCCAGGCCTCGTCGCGCCAGGACGCGAGGGTCTTCCAGTAGCGCTGGAGGACAGCCTCCGCCCCTCGCGGGATCGCGCCGGTGGAGTTGCTGTTGAGGTAGGTGCAGGTCTCGAGGAGGGGGAACTCGGCGCGAAGCTCGCCGAGCGGCCTCATCGACCGACCTCGGGGAGCGGCCGGCTCGGGCCGTCCTCGCGCTTCCAGCTGGCGGTGAGCGCCACCTTCACGTCCCAGAGGGCGCGGAAGAGCGGGAGCGACATCCGGGCGGAGAGCACCTGGGTGGGGATGCCGTCGAGGGCCTTCACCGAGCGGTCCACGCCGATGGTGCGGCGCACGAGCTGGAAGTGACCGTAGAGCCAGCCCTGGAAGGCCTCGTCCACGTCCACGAGCTGCTCGCAGATCCGCTCGAGGTCCGGGTGCTCGCCGCTCGAATAGACCTCCTCGAGCCGGAGACCGCGGCGGGCCAGGAGCCTCTCGAGCGCCTCCTCCACCCCCTTGCCAGCGATCCGCATGGCGTTGTAGCCGGGGGACTCCTGGCCGCTGCCGTTGCCGAGGGTCCGCCGGATCACCTGGTAGGTGGCGGGCGTAAGCGTCTCCAGGATGGCGAGCTCGTTTCGCACGCAAGTCAGCGTCCGGGCGATCCGCTCGAGCCGGGCCGATCCCTCCCAGAGGCGATCGGCGTCGAGGTCGCCCACGAGCTCGATGGACTCGTGGGCGGCGAGCTTGAGCCAGAGCTCTTGCGCCTGGTGGATCACCTGGAAGAGGAGCTCGTCGAAGACGACCCGCTCGTCCGTAGGCGTCTGCAGCGACAGGAGCTCGGGCGTGCGCAGGTATCGCTCGTAGTCGAGCTCCCCCTTGCCGACCCACTTCTCGATGATGGAGTTGTAGATTGGCGCTTCGAGCTGCTGGCGAAGGTCTTCACGAGCAGTGCGGGAAGGCGTGTGCTCCACTGTAGGCTCCGGGGGTTCGTAGGAGCCAAGATGTTAGAGTGTCGAGTACCTCTGCACAATGTATACGCTTGACCACCCTGTGGGACAGGGTGGTCGGGTGTGTACTACCGCGTGACGCCGGGGATGGAGACGCCGCGCTCCCTGGCGACGTCGAGCGCCTCCGTGTAGCCCGCGTCGGCGTGGCGGAGGACGCCCATCCCGGGGTCGCTCGCCAGGACGCGGGAGAGCCGCTTCGCCGCGGCCTCGGTCCCGTCGGCGACGATCACCTGCCCCGCGTGGAGCGAGTAGCCGATGCCGACGCCGCCGCCGTTGTGGACGCTCACCCACGACGCGCCGTTCACCGCGTTCACCATCGCGTTGAGGATCGGCCAGTCGGCGACCGCATCGGAGCCGTCCTTCATGGCCTCGGTCTCGCGGTTGGGAGAGGCGACGCTGCCGCAGTCGAGGTGGTCACGGCCGATGACGATGGGCGCCTTCACCTCGCCCTTCCGCACCAGCTCGTTGAAGGCGAGGCCAGCCTTCTCCCGCTCGCCGTAGCCGAGCCAGCAGATCCGCGCGGGCAGGCCCTGGAAGGCGATCCGCTCCCGCGCGAGCTTCAGCCAGCGCTGGAGGCCCGTCTTCTCCGGGAAGAGCTTCGCCACCACCTCGTCCGTCTTGTAGATGTCCGCCGGATCGCCGGAGAGCGCCACCCAGCGGAACGGCCCCATCCCCTCGCAGAAGAGCGGCCGGATGTAGGCCGGCACGAAGCCGGGGTAGTCGAAAGCGTCGGCCACGCCGACGTCCTTGGCGCCCTGGCGCAGGTTGTTGCCGTAGTCGAAGACGTGGCTTCCCGCCCGCTGCATGGCGAGCATCGCCTCCACCTGCGCCGCCATCGAGCGCTTGGAGCGCTCGATCACCGCCTGGGGATCCCGCTGGCGGAGCGCCGCGAGATCCTGCGGAGAGATGTCCGTGGGCGCGTAGCCGTTGAGCGGGTCGTGGGCGGAGGTCTGGTCGGTGACGAGGTCGAAGTGGACGCCCCGCCGCACGAGCTCGGGGAAGATCTCCGCGGCGTTTCCGATCACGGCGACGGAGAGCCCGCGCTTCTCCCTCTTCGCCCCCTCGACCAGCCGGATGCCCTCGTCCAGGTCCTTGGCGATCACGTCGAGGTAGCGGGTCTCGAGCCGGCGCTCGGCGCGCCAGCGATCGATCTCGACCCCGAGGAAAGCGGCGCCGGCCATCGCCGCGGCGAGGGGCTGCGCTCCGCCCATGCCACCCAGGCCACCCGAGAGGATCGAGCGGCCCGCGAGGTCCTCGGTGCCGAAGTGCTTGCGGCCAGCGGCGATGAAGGTCTCGAAGGTGCCCTGCACGATCCCCTGGGTGCCGATGTAGATCCAGGAGCCAGCGGTCATCTGGCCGTACATCATCAGGCCGGCCTTCTCGAGCTCCCAGAAGTGCGGCCAGTCGGACCACTTCCCGACGAGGTTCGAGTTGGCGAGGAGCACCCGCGGCGCGTCCGCGTGGGTCCGGAGCACGCCCACCGGCTTTCCGCTCTGGACCAGGAGGGTCTCGTCGTCGCCGAGGTTGCGCAGCGTCGCCACGATCCGGTCGAAGGACGGCCAGTCGCGGGCCGCCTTGCCGGTCCCTCCGTAGACGACCAGGTCCTGAGGCCTCTCGGCCACGTCCGGATCGAGGTTGTTCATGAGCATCCGGAGGGCGGCCTCCTGCACCCAACCCTTGCAGGAGAGCTCGGTGCCGGTGGGGGCTCGGACGATGCGTTCCATTGCGCGGCTCCTGGTGTCGCGAGAGCGCCGCTGTTCGCCGGCGGCGGCTCGAAATCGCGCGCAGCATAGGGGAGGCTCGCGGGCTCGTCGACCGGATCTAACTCGGGGCGAGGGCCCGGGCGAGCTCCTCGCCCCTGGGGCCGAAGCCGGTGATCCGCGCGCTCCGTGCCTGCGGGGAGACGTGCTCGAGCTCGATCCGCAGCCACTCGGCGGGAGCGGCTTCGGGGATCCGATCGATCCACTCCACGATCAGCGCCGAGCCCTCGCTCACGAGGTCCAGGAAACCGGTGGCGTAGAGCTCGTCGTAGTCCTCCACCCGGTAGAGGTCGGCGTGATGGATCGGGATGCGGCCGCCATCGTACGGATGGACGATGGCGAAGGTGGGCGAAGCGATCCGCTCGCGGGGCACGCCCAGGGCCTCGCAGATCGAGCGCGAGAGGAGGGTCTTCCCCGCGCCGAGCTCGCCGACGAGCCCGACGAAGTCGCCGGGACGGAGGAGGTCGGCGATCCGCCGCCCCAAGGCGCGGGTGCGGGCGGAGCCCTCCAGGTTGACGGTCACAGGCTCCAAGACGACCAGACCTCCACGATTCCCGAGAGGAGCTCGGAGGCCACGAGCCCCGACATCCCCGTGGCCTTCACACGGCGGTCGCCGGCGAGGCCGTGGACGAAGACGCCCGCGCGCGCCGCCGCGGGCCCCGAGAGGCCCTGGCCGAGCAGGGCCGCGACGAACCCGCCGAGGACGTCGCCGCTGCCGGCCGTCGCCATGCCGGCGTTTCCGGTGGGCGAGATCGCCACCTCCCCGTCCGCTTCGGCGATCACGGTCCCCGAGCCCTTGAGCACCACCGTGCAGCGGTGCTCCTGCGCGAAGCGCCTGGCGATGCCGATCCGATCCGCCTGGATTTCGGCTGCGGTCGTGCCGACGAGGCGCGCCAGCTCGCCGGGATGAGGCGTCAGGACGACGTCCGTCGCGGCTCCCTCGAGCAGCGACGTCTGCCCCTCGAGCGCGTTCAGCGCATCGGCGTCGAGGACCACGGGGCACTCCGCCTCGGCGAGGATCCGTCCGACGAGCGCGCCCGTCTCCTCCCCTCGCCAGATCCCCGGGCCCATCAGGAGCGCGGACTTCCCTCGCGCCGCCGCGACCAGCGCGGGCGCATCCCGCAACGAGAGCGGCCCCTCGCCGTCGAGGGCGACGCCCATCAGCTCCATGGCGTGGCCGAGGATCTGGGGGATGGCTCCGGGCCTGGCCGCGACCGAGACCAGGCCCGCGCCTCCCCGGAGCGCGCCCTGGCCCGCGAGGGCCGCGGCGCCGGTCTTGCCCTCCGATCCCGCCACGACCAGGCAATGGCCGTAGGTCCCCTTGTGGGACTCGGCCGTGCGCCGGGGCAGGAGCCCGCGAATCTCGCCCTCGGAGAGGAGCCGGGTACCGGGGCTCACGCGACGAAGGGCATCGGGCGGCCATCCGATGGACGCGACCTTCACCTCGCCAGCGAGCTCCGCCCCCGGATGGAGGACGAGGCCCGGCTTGAGCGCGCCGAAGGTGACGGTCGCGTTGGCCCGGACCACGTCCCCGGGGGCGCGACCGGTGTCGGCGGAGAGCCCGCTGGGCAGATCTACGGCGACGACGCGGGCGCCACGGCCCGAGGCCGCGTTCATCGCCTCGATCGCCCGTGCGAAGAGGCCCTCCGGCGGGCGCGAGAGGCCGGTCCCGAGGAGGGAATCGACGACCACGTCGCCCTCCACGGCGTCGGCGAGGAGCTCCGGAGAGAACGAATGCGTGCGGCCGCCGAAGCGGTCCCAGAGCGCCGCGTTGGCCGCAGCGTCGCCCTTGAGCCGGTCCTTCGGGAAGACCGCGAGCACCGACGCCTCGCGGCCTTCGGCGAGCAGGAGCCTGGCAGCGGCGTAGCCGTCGCCCCCGTTGTTCCCCGGGCCGGTGACGACGAAGACGCGTCCGCCCGGACGCAGCCGCGAGAGGACGACGTCGGTGACCGCGCGGGCCGCGTGCTCCATGAGCAGGAGGCCCGGCACGCCGAACTCGTCGATCGCCGCGCGATCGACCGCCTGCGTCTCCGCTGCCGTGAGGATCCGCATCGTCGCCCCTCCAAGAACCCCGGGTGCCCGTAGGCTAGGCGCGCGCCCTCGCGATCAGCGCGACCATCTCGTGGACGGCTCGCTCCATGCCGACGAGCACCGCCCGCGCCACGATCGCGTGCCCGATGTTGAGCTCGTCGATCTCGGGGATCGCCGCGATGGGCTCCACGTTGAAGTAGTTCAGGCCGTGGCCCGCGGCGACGCCCAGGTCCAGCTGCGCTGCGTGGCGCGCGGCCTCCACAACCCGGGCGAGCTCCTTGGCGCGGGCGGAGTCAACGGCGCTCTCACAGTACGTGCCCGTGTGGATCTCGACACGCTGGGCCCCGAGGGACCGGGCGGCCTCGAGCTGCGCGACCTCCGGATCCAGGAAGAGCGAGACCTCGATTCCAGCATCCCGCAGCTCGCGCACCGCGGGGCGAAGGGAGTCCATGTTTCCCGCCGCGTCCAGGCCGCCTTCGGTGGTGAGCTCCGCGCGCTTCTCGGGAACCAGCGTCACGGTGTCGGGGCGAATGGCGACCGCGATCGAGAGCATCTCCCGGGTCGCGGCCATCTCGAGGTTCAGCCGGGACTGGACCGTCTCCCGCATGAGCCGAAGATCCCGATCCTGGATGTGACGGCGATCCTCGCGGAGGTGGATCGTGATCTGGTCCGCGCCCGCGAGCTCGCAGAGCGAGGCCGCGGTCACCGGATCCGGGTAGGTGGCGCGACGCGCCTGGCGCAGGGTGGCGACGTGGTCGACGTTGACGCCGAGACGGCAGGTGGGAAGGGGCATGTCTCGCTCTTTCTCGCCGCGGATCCCTCTCGCGGCGGGCTCTTCGTGATGTCTGGTTCGGAGGATCGGCTCGTCGCAGGCCCTCGCGTGGGTGCCGGCGTTGAACGGGCGGCGCTACGATTGCCTAGTGCAGGCTTTCCTTGCGCCGTTTGCCTCCCCGTCCCTTCGAGGAAGGCTCGGCGGGTGCCGCCGTCGCACCGACGGACGCTGGGACCGCGGCCGGCTCCGCGGCGACGGCCCCGGGCACGTGACCCTTCCCGTTTCCGTTGGCGCGGGCGGCGCTCATCAAGACGGGTCGAGGCAGCCTGGGACCCCGCCGCGCGAAGAAGTCCACGAGGTGCGCGGCGACCTCGGCCGGCCGCTCCTCGGGCGCGCAGTGGCCACAGTCCTCGAGCACGTGGAGCTCGGCGTCGGGAAGCGAGCGCTGGAGCTCCTCGCCCAGCGGCAGCGGACAGACGGGATCGTGCCGGCCCCAGAGCAGCACCGCGGGGTGCTTGAGCGTGCGGATCCGGCTCGCCAGATCCGCGGTGTTTCCGAGGTGCTGGATCATCGCGAACATCGCGCGCTGATAGCCCGCGTCGGCGGACGCGGCGTAGGTCTCCACGAGGTCGTCGGTCACCGCGCTGGGATCGGCGAAGATCCGCTTGAGATACATCCGCGCGAAGAAGCGCCGGGGCGCCGCCGGGCTGAGAGCCGTCACGCTGGAGGCTAGGGTCCCGACGATCGGCGTCACCGGCGCCGCCGCCTGCAGGATCCACGGGGCAGAGATCACGCCCTGCCCGTCTACCACCGCCACCAGATCGAGGCGCTCGGGCCTGGACGCGGCGATCTCCAGGGCGATTGCGCCGCCCATCGAGTGGCCGACCACCGCCCGGGCCCGCCGGATCCCGAGGTTGTCCATGAAGCCGCAGACCAGGGAGGCGAGGGCCTTGCGGGAGTAGTCGCCAGGGGGCCGGGCCGATAGGCCGCAGCCCTTGAGATCGAGCGCGAGCACCCGGTAGCCCGCCTCGGCGAGGAAGGGCGCGAGCCGACGCCACGACGCAGCGGAGGCGCCGAGGCCGTGAACGAGCACCACGGGATTCCCTGCCCCGTAGGCCTCGTAGTGGATCCGTACGCCCCCGACGGCCGTGAAGCCGTCTTCCCGAACGACATCGACCTCGTGATCGGGCGTCACGTCTCGCGCTCCTGGTTCGGCATCCACCTCGGTTATAGGGTCTTCTCCCGCGGATCGGCAAACGATTCGGTCCCTGGCGGCGGGGAAGCGGCCGGGGGTTCGCCCGCCAACATTTGCCCGGAGGAACCGCTTCGAGTGGTCAGCGAAGGGCCTGGGTGAGCGCCTCGCTGATCTCGCGAGCGTAGGTCTCGTTGCTCCGGGCGTCCGGCCCCTCGACCAGGACCCGCGCCTTCGCCTCGGTCCCGGAGAAGCGCACGAGCACGCGGCCATCCTTGCCGAGCTTGAGCTCGACGCCGCGGATGGTCTTCAGCACGGTCGGGAGCTCGTCGAGGTCCCGGCGCTGCTTCACCGGCACGTTCAGCAGGGTCTGGGGAACCGGCACGAAGACGTGGCTCAGCTCCGAGAGGGGCTTGCCCGTCTCCAGCATCACCGCGAGCAGCGAGAGGGCCGCGACGATGCCGTCGCCGGTGGTGGCGTGATCGAGAAAGACGAGGTGCCCGGACTGCTCGCCTCCGAAGTTGAGGCCGTCCCGGCGCATCCTCTCGACGACGTAGCGATCGCCGACCTGGGTGCGGACCACCTTGCCGCCGACCTCGGCCATCGCGAGGTCGAGCCCCATGTTGCTCATCACGGTCGCGACGACGGTCTTCTTCGCCAGGTGCTTCTTGGCGAGGAGGTGCCGGCCGCAGATCGCCATGATCGCATCGCCGTCGATCACCTCGCCCTTCTCGTCCGCCACGATCACGCGATCCGCGTCGCCGTCGAGGGCGATCCCGATCTGGGCCTTGTGCCGGACCACGGCCTTGCACATGCGCTCGGGGTGGAGCGCGCCCGCGCCATTGTTGATGTTCTTGCCGTCGGGCTCGACGCCGAGGCGGATCACCTTCGCGCCCAGCTCCTCGAAGACCATCGGCGCCACCTTGTAGGCAGCGCCGTTGCCGCAGTCGATCACCACGGTCATGCCCTCGAGCGTCAGCGAGCGAGGGAAGATCGCCTTGAGGTGGACCACGTAGCGCGCCCCGGCGTCGTCGATGCGGAAGGCCTTTCCGACCTTGGTGGCCGTGGGCCGGAGGTGCTCGATCTTGTTGTCGAAGATCAGCGACTCGAGCCTGGCCTCGGTCTCGTCGGGGAGCTTGAAGCCGTCCCTCGCGAAGAACTTGATCCCGTTGTCCTGGTAGGGGTTGTGCGAGGCGCTGATCACCGCGCCGGCGTCGGCACGCATCGACTCGACGAGGAAGGAGATCCCCGGCGTGGGGATCGGCCCGACCAGCACCGCGTCCACGCCCATCGAGCAGACGCCGGACATCAGCGCGCCCTCCAGCATGTATCCCGAGAGGCGCGTATCCTTGCCGATCACGATCTTGTGCCGATGGCTGCCGTTCCGGATCAGGAAGGCGAGCGCCCGCCCGAGCTGGAGCGCCATCTCGGCCGTCATCGGATGGATGTTTGCGACGCCGCGGACGCCGTCGGTCCCAAAGAGCTTGCGGCTCGCCGGTTTTGCCTCGTTCATGGATCGTCTTCCCCTACCCGTTCACGCCGGCATCGAAGCCCGGCGTCGCAAAGAATGGGGTCGCTCTACCGCCGAACGGCTCCTTCGTCCAGAGGCCACGCCGCTCGGACGGGGTCCCATCGCCTCGCGACGCGACCGTTCGACACCGGCCATCGAAAGCGAGATCGCGGGTTGACCAAATTTCGATCGAGTCGGAACATGCGCCCTCCCCATTCCGACGAGGAGTCAGCGATGAGCCACATCCAGTTCGTGCCCGCGGCGACGCGCAAGCCCAAGCCGGACGAGGGGGGCCTGGGATTCGGGCGCATTTTCACCGACCACATGTTGCTGGCGGACTACGACGTCGACAAGGGCTGGCACGGCGCGCGGATCGTCCCCTACGGGCCGCTCTCCCTCGATCCCGCCGCCGCGGTCCTCCACTACGGCCAGGAGCTCTTCGAGGGGATCAAGGCCTTCCGCGGCGGCGACGGGAAGGTCCGCCTCTTCCGCACGGAGAAGAACTGCGAGCGGATGGCGGCGGGCGCGGCGCGGCTCTGCATCCCGCCGATCGATCCGGCCTTCATGCTCGAGATGATCACCGAGCTCGTCCGGGTGGAGCAGGACTGGGTGCCCCGCGCCCCCGGCACCGCGCTCTACATCCGGCCGACGCTGATCGCCACCGAGCCCTTCCTGGGCGTCCGTCCGGCGAAGACCTATACCTTCTTCGTCGTGCTGAGCCCCGTTGGCGCGTACTACGCCGAGGGGATCGATCCGGTGCGGATCTGGGTCGAGGCGAAGTACGTTCGCGCAGCCAGGGGCGGCCTCGGCGCCGTGAAGGCGGGCGCGAACTACGCGGCCAGCCTGCTCGCCGGCGAGGAGGCGAAGAAGAAGGGATACGCCCAGGTGCTCTGGCTCGACGCCATCGAGCACCGTTGGTTCGAGGAGGTGGGGACCATGAACCTCTTCCTCCGGATCGGCGACGAGGTCGTCACCCCTCCCCTCGGAGGGAGCATCCTCGACGGCGTCACCCGCGACACGGCCATCACCCTGCTCAGGGAGTGGGGCGCCAAGGTGTCGGAGCGGCCGGTCTCCATCGACGAGGTGAGGGAGGCCCACGCCCGCGGCGAGCTTCGCGAGGTCTTCGGCACCGGCACGGCTGCGGTGATCTCGCCCGTGAAGGAGCTCTGCTACCACGGGGAGTCCCTGGTGGTCGGCGACGGCAAGATGGGAGAGCTCTCCCGCCGCCTCTACGACACCATCACCGGGATCCAGTACGGCAAGCTCCCGGACACCCGCGGCTGGCTCCGCGCGGTCTGAGGCGAAGAATAGCGCGAGCTGAGGAGATCGGGCCCGCTTCTGCGGGACCGATTCCTTCACCGGCGACGGCTGCGCGGCGGCGACGCGGGAGCGGGAAGGACCACCGTCGGATGGGGCTCCAGGAGCTCCACGCCCTCGGGGAGGTTCTCGATCTTCACCGGAAGCGGGAGCCGCGCGTCGACCTTCGATGGCTCGCCCGCTGACGCCCGCAGGCGGTTCTCGTCGAGCGCATCCAGGACGAGCTTCGGCCCGCGCAGCCTCGCCTGGGCGAAGAACGCGCCTCCACCCAGCCCCTGGATCGGTACGCGGACGGTCTTCTCGATCCGCTCGGGCACGATCGTGATCCGCACCTCGGGCTTCTCCGTACCACCCAGCCGGCAGTGCGGGCCCGGAGGCTCGATCCCGGTCGTGACGACGAGCTGATCGACGGCGCCGGCGAGGTCCACCGGGATCGTCCGGGCGGCGCGCACCTCGCGAAGCTCCCGCTGCGGCCCCTCGACCTCGACCTCGGTCGGCTTCACCTCGACCTTGTCGATGACGTATCCCGGCGCGACGCTCCCCTGCAGCGCCACCTTGAGCGGAAGCCGCCTCCGCTCCTTGGCTTCCAGCTTGAGGCTCACGGCCGAGGGGGAGATCGCGACGACCTTGAGGTCCGGGGGAACGCCGAGCTGCTCCTCCCGGATTCGGACGAGGCTCACGCCCCGCTCGAAGGTAGAGAGGTCGAGGACGACGGGCCCCAGGGCGGTCGGGTCGAGGGCGCGGACCCGACCGGACGGGCCGGCTACACGCACCGTGACCTCGGATGGCACTTCCCCGGTGTTGATCAGACCGTCCGGCTCGCGGAGCATCAGTCGCACCGCCACGGAGGTGGTCACCTCCTGCTCGTTCCGGACGGCGAGGAAGATCACGAGGCCCAGGACGAGGGAGAAGAGCTTGAGGCCCAGGTTCTCGGCGAAGATGTCGCGGATCATGCCGCCACCGCCCCGGTGCGCGCGATCCCGACGCCGTTCGCGGCTCGCCGCGCCCGCATCACGCGGCCACCTTTCTCTGGCGCTGCGGCAAGGAGCCGCGACGCGGCGGCGCATAGAGCCGCAGCAGGAACTTGCGCAGGACCTCCGGGTCCATGTCCCGGTGGATCTTCCCTCCCACTGCGAGTGAGATCCTCCCCCGCTCCTCCGAGACCACGATCACCGCGGCGTCGACGTCCTCCGTGAGGCCGATCGCGGAGCGATGACGCGTGCCGAGGTCGTGGTCGACGGTGGGATTCGCCGACAGCGGGAGCACGCACTTGGCGGCGGCGATCCGCCCCTTCGAGATCACCACCGCGCCGTCGTGGAGCGGCGTGCCCGGCTGGAACATCGAGAGGAGGATCTCGTCGGAGATCTCGGCGTCGACGCGGATGCCCTGGTGGATCAGCTCGTCCAGCTCCGCGGTGCGCTCCAGGACGATTAGCGCGCCGTGCCGCCGCTGCGCCAGCTTCACCGCCGCCTGCACGAGCTCCTCGATCCGCGAGGCCTCGCCGGCGCGGTCGTAGCCGAGGCTCCAGCCCTGGCCCAGCCTCGCGAGGCCGCGGCGGATGTCCCCCTGGAAGAGGACGATGATCCCGAAGATGAACGAGTAGGAGAGGAACTGGCTCACCAGCCAGTGGAAGGTGTGGAGGCCGAGCCACTTCGAGGCGAAGAAGGCGACGGTGATCATGCCCAGGCCCACGAGCATGGGCACCGCGGTCGTCCCCTTGATCAGCAGCAGGACGCGGTAGATGACGTAGGAGACGATGAGGACGTCGGCGATCGCCATCGCGACCTGCCAGCTTCCACCGAGCCCGAAGAGCCCGTTCAGGTCCATCCGTCGTCCTCGGCGGCGAAGAAGTCGCCGCCCTCCTCGCCAAGGGCGATCGCGTCCGCCACCCGGACCGCGTCGCGGCATGCCGCCACGTCGTGGACCCGCACCACCGCGGCCCCGCCCAGGATGGCGGCGACGACGCTGGCGGCGGTCGCCGGATCCCGCTCCTCGACCGGGCGGCCGGTGACGTGGCCCAGGAAGCCCTTCCGGCTGGTGCCGACCATGACCGGCCTTCCGACCGCGGCCTCCAGCAGGGCGAGCTGCCGAAGCAGGAACAGGCTCTGGCCGAAGGTCTTCCCGAAACCGATGCCGGGATCGACGAGCAGGCGGCCGGGCGGAACGCCCCTCGCCTCGGCGTGATCCACCAGATCGCAGAGCGCCTCGCCGACCTGGCCCACCACGTCCTCGTAGGAGGTGTGCTCGGCCATCTCCCCGGGCTCCGCCGGCATGTGCATCACGCAGGCCGCGACCCGATTCCGGCGCACGACGTCGGCGAGGGCGTCGTCCCGGAGGCCGCGCACGTCGTTGATCATCACTGCCCCCGCGCCGATGGCGGCCTCCGCCACCTCGGCGCTGGAGGTGTCGACTGAGATCGCAACGCCGGGCAGCTCCGAGGCGAGCAGGCGCACCACCGGCTCCACCCGGGAGCGCTCCTCGGCGGCCGTGAGCCGGCGCGCGCCCTCGCCGTAGAGCCCCTTGGGCCTCGTGGATTCTCCGCCGACGTCGAGGAGGTCGGCGCCCGCCTCCACCAGCGCCATGGCGCGGGAGAGAGCGGCCTTCGGATCCAGGAAGCGGCCGCCGTCCGAGAAGGAATCCGGCGTGACGTTCAGGATCCCCATCACCAGCGTGCGGCCCGCTCCCGCCTTGAGGCTGCCAATCTCGACCGGCTCCATCCGCCCGGCGTGGAAACAGGCGCGCTGGATCAGGCCGCCGGCCATCGGGGCCTGATCCACGTCCAGGCGCGCCTGCACCTTGAGGCCCAGGTACTTGATCTCGGAGAGCCTGCCGGAGACGAGGATGGCGCCGGAGCGAATCCCCTCGAGAATGCGGGGCATCCCCGGCACCTCGGCGACGAGGCGGCGCACCAAGGTGGCGCAAGGGGCCTCGAGACCCGAGACGAGGAGGTGCCCCTGGGGAAGCGAGCCGGCCAGGAACTCCACGGCTCCGCCGGGGAAACCCAGGGTGCGCAAGGCCAGCCGCAGGTCGGAGTTTCGATCGAGGCTGAGGAAGCGCGCGCGGATCGTCATGGCCTGCCGTTGGAACGAGTTGGGCGAGCATAACAGCGCCGGGTCCGGCGCCGCCGCCGAATCCACCGGTTCCGGCGGCGAATTCCGGGGGGAAGGCACCTTAAACGGCGAAGCGGCCGTCGGGAGCTCCCGTACGGCCGCTTCGTTCGTTCCGCCCCGTGGGGGAGGGATCAGGCCTTGCCCACCTCGAGCTTCGGCAGAGGCTCCAGGCCGGGGAGGAGGTTCTTCTTCTCCTTCTTCTCCTTCTCGGGCTGGCGCGCCGCCGCCGGAGGGATAGGCTTCTCGCGCTGGATCTTGCCGCCGCCGATGAGCACGTCGAGGTCGGGGCCGTCGAGGGTCTCGTACTCCATCAGGGCGTCGCCGATGGTCATCAGGGTGTCGTAGTTGTCCTCGAGGATCTTTCGGGCCACAGCGTACTGCTGCGTGACGATCTCGCGGACCTCCTGGTCGATGTCGCGGGCGGTCTGCTCCGAGTAGTCGGGGCTGGTGCCCATCTCGCGGCCGAGGAAGACCTCGCCCTGCTTCTTGCCGAAGGCGAGAGGCCCGAGCTTGTCGCTCATGCCCCACTCGCAGACCATGCTGCGCGCCATGTCGGTGGCGACCTCGATGTCGTTGCCGGCGCCGGTGGTCTTCTGGCCGTTGAAGGCCAGCTCCTCGGCGATGCGGCCGCCCATGAGCACCGCGATGCGATCGAGGGCGTAGTCCCTCGAGAGGTTCAGGCGATCCTCAACCGGGAGCTGCTGGGTGACGCCCAGCGCGCGGCCGCGGGGGATGATCGTGACCTTGTGGACCGGGTCGGCGTCGGCGAGGAGCTTGGCCACGAGGGCATGACCCGCCTCGTGCACCGCGGTGGTCCGCTTCTCCTTCTCGCTCATCACGAGGGAGCGACGCTCCGTGCCCATGATGACCTTGTCCTTCGCCGCCTCGAAGTCGGAGAGGTCCACGCGGTCCTTGTTCATGCGGGCCGCGAGGAGGGCCGACTCGTTCACCAGGTTCTCGAGGTCCGCGCCGGAGAAGCCGGGGGTGCCGCGGGCGATCACGGAGAGATCGACGTCCGGTGCAATCGGGGTCTTCCGGGTGTGGACCTTGAGGATGCCCTCACGTCCGTTGACGTCGGGCCTCGGCACCACGATCCGGCGATCGAAGCGGCCGGGGCGCAGCAGCGCGGGGTCGAGGACGTCCGGCCGGTTCGTCGCGGCGATCAGGATCACGCCCTCGTTCGACTCGAAGCCGTCCATCTCCACGAGGAGCTGGTTGAGGGTCTGCTCGCGCTCGTCGTGGCCACCGCCGAGGCCCGCGCCGCGGTGTCGGCCGACGGCATCGATCTCGTCGATGAAGATGATGCAGGGGGCGTTCTTCTTGCCCTGCTCGAAGAGGTCGCGCACGCGGCTGGCGCCGACGCCCACGAACATCTCCACGAAGTCCGAGCCGGAGATGGAGAAGAACGGGACGCCCGCCTCGCCGGCCACCGCCCGGGCGAGGAGCGTCTTGCCCGTGCCCGGAGGGCCCATGAGCAGCACGCCCTTGGGGATGCGGCCGCCGAGCCGGGTGAACTTCTTGGGATCCTTGAGGAAGGAGACGATCTCCTCGAGCTCGTCCTTGGACTCGTCGATGCCGGCCACGTCGGAGAAGGTGATCCGATTCTGGACCTCCGACAGCAGCTTGGCCTTCGACTTCCCGAAGGCCATCGCCTTGCCGCCGCTGCCCTGGAGCTGCCGCATGAAGAGCAGGAAGAGCACGAAGAGGATGACGATCGGCAGGCCCTGGAGCAGCACCTGGAGCCAGATCGACCCCTGTTCCTCCCGCTCGAACTTGAAGTTGACGCCGTTATGGTCGAGCTTCTCGATCAACTTCTCGCCGGCGGGGCCCGAGGTCCGGTACTCGGTCTTGTCCCCCTTGAGCACGTAGGTCTGGGTCGTGCCCTTGATGGCCACGGACTCCACCTGCTGCTGCTCCACCTTCGACAGGTAGTCGGAGTAGTCGGTTTCTTTGAGCTCGGTGCCGTTGTGGTTGAAGAAGGAGTAGAAGCTGACGAACATCACGATCAGCACCACCCACAGCAGCACGGTCTTGTAAGACTGTCTCACGAGCTATCGTCCCTCGGCTCTCAAGGTTCCCTAACCGTAACCAGAGACCGCGCGCTTTCTCAAGGAAAGCGGCGGCGCTGGCCCGAGCGGCCCCGGGAACTCGAGGGCCCGCTCCATCGGCAACGACGCCGACTCCACCCCAACCATCCGGGTCGACCTCGCCTTCCTGGTGGCTCGTCGAGGCCGGAGATCGGGGCCTATTAGCAGATGCACGCGAGTCCCGTTCGGTTCATCGCCTCCGCCCCGTGAGCCCTGGCGCGGCTGCGAGGATCCCACGATCGACCGTTACGCGGATTCCGGCGGGGAGGTGGAGCTCGCCGCCTTCCCCGCGCGCGATCGAGAGGACTTCGGCCACCCGCGCCTCGCTCGGGACCCTGCCCCCGGCGTCTTCCACCAGGCGGCGGATCACCCGTCCCCGCAGCGCCTCGGGGAGGCGGACCAGGCTTTCGGTGTCCAGGCCGTCGCCGCGCCGCAGCCGGCCGAGGGCGCGCGTCGCCAGGCTCTCGAGGAGGCGCTCGTCGGCCGTCGCCAGCCGCGCCGCCCGCGCGAGCCTCGCGGACGCGCCGGGGAGCGCGGCCTCGAGCGCCGGCAACACCTCGTGCCGCAGGCGGTTCCTTGCGAACCTGAGGCTCCGGTTCGAGGGATCCTCGACCACTGGCAGCGAGAGGAGCCGCACGGTCTCGTGCAGGAGCGCCCGCTCGACCTCGAGGAGGGGGCGAAGCACCGTGCCGCCGGCGATCCGCACCCTCGGCCGGATCCCGGCGAGGCCACGGGTGCCCGTCCCTCTGGCGAGCCGGTAGAGGACGGTCTCCGCCTGGTCGTCTGCCGTGTGCGCGGTGAGGATCGGCCTGCCCGCCGCGGCTGCAGCCAGGGCGGCGTATCGGCCACGCCGGGCCACGGCCTCGAGGCCGCCCTTGCCCGACGCCTCGATGGTCACGACGCGGCAGGCCGTGCCGAGCGTCCGGGCGGCCTCCATCGCCCGTCGAGCGTCGTCCGCCGATTCCGGGCGGAGTCCGTGATCGACGTGGACCGCCTCGAGCTCGAGCCGTCGCCCCCTCGGCAAGCTCGTGAGGAGGGCGAGGAGCGCCGCCGAGTCGGCTCCGCCGCTGAATGCTACGACGACCGGTTGCCCGCCGCGGACCTCCAGGCGGTCGAGTCCGGACGCGAGGCGCTCCAGCGCGATCCGGAGCTTTGGGGATCCCAGGACGGTTTTCCTCACGACGATTGGCGTTCGAATGTTGTGGGCATTGGTGCGCAGAGGTATATTCTGAATCAAAGCAGCGCGGAAACCCGGACGGGATCCCGCGGACGGAATGAGAAGTAGACGAGGCAGGTTGGAGGGAACGAAACGCGACGAGGAACCTCGGAGCGAATCTTCTGCGAGCGTCTTCTGCGAGCGAACCTGACGCCTCGCAACGCGCCTGTAGCGCGAACGAACTACGGGGGGCACGCCCTCCCGACAGCGGTCGGATCCAGGGGTCCCCCCCCTCCCCCTCTGGGTCCACTAGGGCCGCCGGGTCAAACCGGCGGCCCGTTTTTCTTGCTCAATCCTGCACGCACTGACCGCCAACGGGCTGCCCGTCCACGTAGACGGCGTCCGTCGGGAGCACGTCCACCGCCCCGCCCGGCGTGCTTCGCCAGCGAACGCCGCCCAGCAGCCAGGTGTCGCACGGACCCTCGAAGCGAGTGGCGCCGGGGAGGCCGAAGCTCTCCTCGCCTTCGATGAAGAGGCGAGCCTGCACGTCCACGGGCGGCATGCACTTGCCTGCCGAGCAGACCCTGCCGGCGCCGCAAGACGAACTGTCCGTACACCTAGGCGCCGAGTCCCGCCCCCGCCGGTCCTCGAAGAAGTGCGCGAAGACCCAGTACGTCTCGCCGGACTCGGGCCGGTTGAGCCAGACGGTCTCGAGGAGGCTCCCGTCGCCCTGGTCGTCGATGGCGAGCTTCGGGCTCGTGACCGGCGGGCTGTTGCCCCAGGGCGGCATGGGGTTCCGCCAGGAGCAATCGTCCGTGGTGTCCCAGAGCTTGTCCGGGCTGCCGCGCACCAGGTGCACGTCGAGGTCCACGAAGGGCGAATCGGGCCAGCGGATCTCCACGGCGATGGCCTGCTGCGGTCTCACCTCGAAGCTCACCACCGCCGGCACGCCGTCCTCGTCGGTTGAAGACGTGAGCCCGACTCGATCGACCGCCGTCAGACCAACGGTGTAGGTACCGATCACCTCCGCCCGGAAGAAGCGGCGCAGCTTCGCGCCGGACACGGGCTCGAGGCGGGCGAAGGCGTCGGGGCCGTCCAGGGACCACTGCGTGTCGATGTCCTCGCCGTCCTCGGGGTCCGCCGTGCAGCCCGGCCGAACCGCGGCGTCGAACACGAGCTCGTCGAGCGGGCCGATGACCACCGGCCCCGGCCCGGGGGGCTCGGGATCGCGGCCCTGGCGACGCACCTCGCGGATCGTCAGACAGGCGTTCGGCGGTCGGTTCGGAGCGACGAGCGCCACTACCGGCAGCTCCACGGTCGGGACCTGAGGGTCGCTCGAGGCGATCACGATCGTGGTGCCCACCTCGCCCTCGAGCCCGACGGGCGGATCGAAGGTCGGATGGAAGGTGACGCCGGCTCCCGGCGGGATGACCTCGACGCGGGTCGCCTCCTCACCGAGGCCGAACCCGACGGCTGCCGCAGCGGCCCCGTCGGCGAAGGCGATCGACCGGACCTCGAGGGTGTCGTAGCCGACGTTCCTCACCTTGACCCGCGCCTTGACGTGCCGCCCCGCGATCACCTCGCCCAGGTCGAGGGAGGACGGCGCCTCCACTTCGGGGCCGACGCAGGTGTCGTTCTTGTCGTCGGCGCGACAGGCGAGGACGCGGATCGCTCCCTTGATCCCCTCGCCCCGAACCGGCAGGCGAATCGACGCCTGCTTGGGATCGTTCGTGGCGAGCACCAGCTCGGCGACGTAGGGCCGGACCTCTGTCGGACGGAAGCCGATCGACACGGTCGTCTGCCGGTTTCCCGGAACCGAGAAATCACCGGCCGGATCCGCCGAAAAGGCCGCCGCCGAGACCCCGTCCTCGGACTCGAAGTGGAGGCTCGCGATCTCGACCGACGTGACGGTGAGGCTGTGGAGCACGAGAGAGAGCGTCCGGCTCTGCTCGATGGGGACCTTGCCGAAGGCGAGATCGTCCAGCTTCTTTCCGTCGTCGGCCTCGACGGAGATCGCCGGCGGCAGGGTGACGGTCCGCTGGTTCCCGCACGCCACCAGGCCGCAGGCAAAGAGTGCCAGACAGAGACGATAGAGGCGTCGCATGGGGTTCCCCGACGGTTGGCCGTTCGAACCCAGTCTAGCGAGCGGTCACTTGGCTGCCAAATCGAGAGCTTCGCGTTGACTTGTGGCCCCACAACGTGTCGAATCGCAAGAAATCCTACATCCGACATAGGAGCGCGAAGAATGGCAGGGACCGACAAGCGCAAGCAGAGCCTTTATTTCCCCGAGGAGATGCTCCAGGAGATCCAGGTCGAGGCAAATCGGCAGGATCGCTCCCTCTCGTGGATCGTGCAGCAGGCCTGGCGGATCGCGCGCGCGGAGATCACCCGGTTCCCGTCGGTGAACGACGTGATCGGCGATCCTCCCCTGCCGGATCGTCGCGAAGAGCAGGGCTACTAATTCGAAAACGGGGCCGCCGATCGGACGGCCCCGGGTACGTGCCTCGCGAGCGTGTGAAGAAATCACCCCCGCGGCGCGGGAGCGATTTCTTCATCTCGCGCTACGCGCGAGAAGCGCTCTTTTTCGTTTGCTCGCCTCTGGCTCGCGCGAGGCACGATCGGTTGCGCGGTCAGCGAGGGGGGACGCGCAGGAGGCCGCGGGCCTGGTCGGGCGTCGCAACGGCGCGTCCCTTGGCGGCGGCCAGCTCTGCGACCCTGGCGACCAGCTCGTACGAGCCCTTCGCCAGCACCCCCTTCGACAGGTAGATGTTGTCCTCGAGGCCCACGCGGACGTTGCCGCCCTTCTCGAGGGCGAGCTCGGCCATCGGGAGCTGGTGCCGCCCGACGCCGGCCACGGTCCAGGTCGAGCCCTCGGGGATCTGCGAGCGCATGAAGTCGAGCGCCGCCTCCTTGGCCGCGAGCGCGCCGGGCACGCCCAGGACGAAGTCAAAGTGCGCAGGGAAGTCGAGGAGACCCTCCTTCTGCAGCGCGAAGGCCTCGTCGATCATACCGGCGTCGAAGCACTCGATCTCGGGGACGATGCCGCCGGCGCGGATCCGCTTCGCGATCTCGCGCACCAGCGAGCGCGGGTTCCAGAAGACGTCGTTGCCGAAGTTGACCGTGCCGGTGGTGACGGTGGCCATCTCGGGCTTCGCGGCCCCGGTGAGGGTGAGGGGCTGCGCCCGCTCGTCCACGTCCATTCCCACGGCGCCGCCGGTAGAGGTCTGGCAGATCAGATCGGGCGCCAGCACCCGGATGCGCTCGATGGTCTCGCGAAAGAGCGCCGCGCTCTGCGAGGGCTTCCCGTCCGGCTCCCGGACGTGGAGGTGGACGATGGACGCGCCGGCATCGCGGCACCTCTTCGCTTCCTGGGCAATCTCCTCGGGGGAGATCGGCAGGTAGGGAGTCTGCTCGCGGGTGGTTTCGGCGCCGACGAGGGCGGCGGTGATCACGACGGGGTTCATGCTGTCGTCCTCCTTTGCGGCCGGACGTTGCCAAGGGAAGGCCTGTGAGGCAAGCGACTTGGCAGCGGGGGTCCGTCGATCTGGCGGGAGCCGTCACTCCCAAGGAGCTCGGCAGGCGCTACATGTAGGGGACAACGAGCGCACGAAACCACCCGCGCTCGAGGACGAAGGACATGAAGACTCTCCGAACGACGATTCGACTCGCGGTGCTCCTCGGGATGGCCGCGGCCTGCGGCTGCGGCGCCCATCGGCCAGCAGAAGCGCGGTTTCACGGCGATGTCGCGGCTTGGAACGGCGAGGCGCCTGGCGAGGTGGAGGTGATCCCCATGGTCACCGGCGAGATCGAGGTCGACCGCAGCCTCCTCGTGGACCTCTCCCACCCCGAGATGGCGGGGCGAAAGGACGACAAGGTCTGGGTGCCGGTGATGGCCTACCTGGTTCGGCATCCGACCAAGGGCGACGTGCTGATCGACAGCGGCTTCGACTCGAGCTTCGCGGCGTCCGGACACGGGAACTTCGGCGGCCTCGCCAAGCTGCTGAACATCGCCCGCCAGAAGCCCGGCCACGACACGGCGAGCCTCCTGCGCCAGCTCGGCGTCGAGCCCGCGTCGCTGAAGATGATCCTCCTCTCGCACATGCACCCGGATCACACCGCGGGCCTCCCCGAGCTCCCGACGTCGGTCCCCGTGATCGCAGGTCCCGGCGCGATGGCGAGCTACGAGGTCCTCTGGTACGCGCCGCAGGATCATCTCGCTGGGCGTGAGACGATCGAGAACCTCGACATCGCGCCAGGGGAGATGCGCGACCTCTTCGGCGATGGATCCCTAGTCGTCGTCTCAACGCCGGGCCACGCCGCGGGGAACCTCTCTTTCCTCGTCCACACCGCCCGCGGCGCGACGCTCCTCACCTGTGACGCCTCCCACACCCGCGAGGGGCTCGACCACGGCGTCGCGCCCGGCAAGAACTCGGATGCGAACGCGTCGAACGAGAGCATCGGAAGGCTGCGTCGCTTCCTCGCCGATCACCCGGAGGTGAAGGTGAAGGCGGGCCACGACGCCGCCGACTGGGATCTCGAGCGGGGCATCCAGGATCCGCTGTAGGCGTCTCTGCTCAGTGCGGCAGGTGGCGTTCGCGCCAGGCCCCGGGAGTCCCGCCCGTCCACGACTTGAACGCACGGTGGAAGGCGCTGGCCTCCGAGTAGCCGAGGAGGAAGGCGACCTCCGCGATCTGGAGCCGGGGATCCTCCAGGTAGCGGTAGGCGAGGCCCTGCCGGAGCGAGTCCACTTCGTCTCCGAAGCGCAGGCCCTCCTCGGCGAGGCGCCGGTGGAGGGTCCGCTCGCTCATGTGGAGGCGGGCCGCCACCGTGCCGGCCGTCGGCGTCCCGCTGCGCAGCTCGCCGGCGATGAGCTCGCGGACCCGGGCGCCGAAGCTCTCCACCTTCGGGAGCGCGGTGAGGAGCGCGTCGGCGTGTCGCTCGAGGACGGCGCAGAGGCCGGGGTCCGCCGCGATCAGCGGAAGGTCGAGATCGGCCCGGCGAAGGACGAGGGCGCTCTCCTTCGCGCCGAAGCCGATGTGCGTCGTACCGAAGAAATCCGCGAGCTCTCGCACGTCTCCGGGGTCGGGGTGCATGAAGTCCACGCGGACCGCGGACAAGGGCTTCCCGGTCCAGAGCCGCGCCGCGAAGAACGCCGACGCGAGGGTGAACTCGGCCGCCTCGCGGACGGGCCCCGCGAGCTCCCCGCGAAAGCGGTGGATCACCCTCGCCTCTCGCTCCGACTCCTCCAGCCGGAACTCGGCGATGTCGTGGAGCAGGCGGTTGTAGCGCGCCACGCGCTCGATGGCGGCCCGGAGGCTGCCTGCGCTGCGGCAGACGTATTCTAGGACGTCGAACTGACCGGGCCGCCAGGCCTGGGCGGCGTGGAGGCCGAAGAGCGGATCGCCCGTGCGGCGCGCCGCCTCGCTCCAGAGCGCGAGCTCCGCCTCCAGGGGGATGCGCGCGTCGGGACGCTCGAGCTCTTCGATGCGCAGCCCCGCGGCGTCGGCGAGCTCCTGGCGGGGAACGCCCCGCGCATTCGCGACGGCGAGGACG
Source organism: Vulgatibacter incomptus (assembly GCF_001263175.1). Classification (GTDB taxonomy): domain Bacteria; phylum Myxococcota; class Myxococcia; order Myxococcales; family Vulgatibacteraceae; genus Vulgatibacter; species Vulgatibacter incomptus. The sequence continues at coordinate 2,403,269 of NZ_CP012332.1, forward strand.
AAGAGGGGGATCCTCGCGGAGACCTGGGCGATCGGACGTTCGGCGGACACTCGAAAAGCTCCACGCCGGAGATGCGGCGACACGTCGTGTGGCGACGGACGATCCGCGCCGAATTGACTCCGAAAGCAGCCTACGCCAAAAGACGCGGACCACCTACCGGGAGCACGTCTTGCGCCTCGCCGCGTTGATCGGCGTCCTCGTCCTGACCTTTGCCCAGGCGAGCGCCGCCGCTTCGGACCACCTCGCTGTCGGTGTCGGGCCCTCGCACCTCCAGCTTCGAGACGAGCTCCTGCGGCCCTTCCGCTGGGACGGCTTCGGCGCCGCTCTCCGGTTCGGCTACGAGCGGCGTGGCGAGGACGTTCGGCACGAGGCGGACCTGAAGCTCCCCATCGCCTTCGTCTCCAACCGCTACGGCGCGGGCGGTGCGGATCTCGACCTGCGCCTGCGCTACGATCTCCGCTTCTCCATCGACGGGCTCGGCGAGGCGGGCCTGCTCCTCGTCGGCGCCCGGGCCCAGTGGAACCAGGCGATGCAGGTCTACTACGACTGGGACGAGGAGCACCTCTACTGGATGAACGCCTACGAGCTCGGCCCGAGCGCGGCGTACGAATGGCAGGCGTCTCCCGCCCATCGCCTCTCGGCATCGCTCGCCCTGCCCGTCGTCGCCCTCGCCTCGCGCCCCGAGCTCCGCCGGTACAACAAGATCGACGACTTCGAGAACGTCGGCTTCTACTTCGCGGCGCCGAACCGGGGGCTGCGCCTCACCTCCCTCCACGAGTACGTCTCGCTCGAGGCCGCGATCGCCTGGTCCTGGCGCATCTCGGACGGGACCCGCCTCGACCTCGCGTACGAGCTCGCCTACCGGCGCTACGCCCGGCCCGAGGTCTTCGAGTCGCTGGGAAGCACCTTGGCGACCTCCCTCTCCTGGGAGCTCTGACATGCGCCTCCTGACCCTCGCCTCGCTCGCTCTGCTACTCGGCGGCTGCCTCGCCGCCGGCCCAGTGAAGATCGGCTACGACGATCGCCCGCGGGACATCGCCGACGGATGGACCATCGGCACGCCGGAATCGCAGGGCTTCGATCCGGAGCCTCTGCGCGCCGCCTACCGACGCTTCTTCTCCGAGGACGAGTACGTGCCCGCGAGGAGCCTCCTCGTCGTGCGCAACGGCGTCCTCGTGGCGGAGGGCTATTGCCGGGATCGCGGCGACATCGGCGTGAAGAGCGCGCTCATGTCGGCCACCAAGAGCGTGACCTCCCTCGCCGTGGGGATCGCGGTCGAGCAGGGGCTCGTTTCGGTCGAGCGTCCGATCTCCGACGCGATCGGCTTGGGGCATGGTGCCGTTGCCGGATCCATCCGCCTCCGGGATCTCCTCACCATGCGCTCGGGCCTGGAGTACTCCAACGATCGATTCTCGCTAGACATGGCCAACGACGTGCGCGGTGACAGCCTGCGCTACATCCTGTCACGACCCAGGATCCACGAGCCGGGGAGCCGCTTCGATTACAAGGACGCCGATCCGCACCTGGTCTCGGGGGTCTTGGCGGCCGCGACCGGAGCGAGCCTCGACGCCTTCACCGACGAGCATCTCCTGCGCCCCCTCGGGATCACCGACTGGCTGTGGCTCCGCCAGCGCGACGGCGTCACCTACGGTGCATACGGCCTCTACCTGACGCCGCGCGACTTCGCCCGATTGGGCCAGCTCGCCGTCCAGGGAGGTGCATGGGAGGGGCGGCAGCTCGTCTCCCGGGAGTGGCTCGTCGAGTCCACCCGGCCCTGGGTCGAGGATACCGAGCTGCCCGGCCTTCCGGGTCTCCCCTACGGCTACTACTGGTGGTCGTCCACGGGGCGTGCCGGCTTCTTCGCCTGGGGCCACGGGGGCCAGTATCTCTACGTGCTCCCGGAGAAGCAGCTCGTGATCGCGCTGACCGCCGAGCCGGACACCTCGCCCGACGGGGGAGCCATCATGCCTCCCGCCTTCCTCGAGCTCGTCGATCTCATCGCCGGGGCCGCAGACTGACGCGCCTGCCGCCCCGGTCGGGCCCGCGGGCGGCGATCAGCGGGCGAAGCGCTGCTTGTCCTTCGGCGTGACGCAGGTCCCGGACGCCCGGCAGACCACGACCGGCGGATCGAGGACCTCGCACGCGGAGTCGCTGCCCGGCATCGGGCGGATCACCTTGCGGGCCTCGAAGCGCATCTTGCGCGAGGTGTTGCCCATCTCGACGATCTCGCCGATGGCCTCGACGTAGTCGCCGGCATAGACCGGCGCGAGGAACTCCACCGCATCGTAGGCGCGGAAGAGGCCCTCGTCGCCGTCGTGGCGGATCAGGAGCTCGGTCGCGACGTCGCCGAAGAGCGCGAGCATCCGCGCGCCGTCGACCAGGTTCCCGCCATAGTGCGCGTCGGCCTGGCTCATCCGCAGGCGAATCACGACCTTCTCTCCGACCGGCATCCTTCGTCTCCTTGCGCCCGTTCGAGGCGCGGCAGGTGGCTCACCGCCATACCACGCCCGCGGTCCGAGTTCATCGACACGCGACGACTCCGGTCGAGCGCGCCCTCACGACTTCCATAGCCTCCCGTCGAAGGTGAAGGGCAAGGGCTCGTGTACTTCCACGCGGGCGAACTCGGGATGGGCCGGATTGATCAGGACGCATCGCTCGACCGGGATGATGGCGGACGAAACCACGAGCAGGAGGCTCTTGCGGCCGCGGATCCACTCCGATCCCAGGTCCTTCACCTCGTTGGGCGCGGGCATCCGATTCCAATCCCGAGGGAGATCGGCGTCTTCGAGCCGGACCACCGAGGCGTCGTCAGGGATCGACGCGGAGACGGCGACCAGGTCGTCGGGAACCAGCGCAGGATCCACGTGGACGAAGGTCTCGAGGGCGGCGAGCGCGAGGCTATCCGCGGTGTAGACCATGCGGTCGCCCCGATGATTCCATCGCCCCCCGCGATCCGCGCGCCGTCTCCGTCGAAACCGCGGTTCGCCCACCGGACCTTGGAGATCCGCCAGACCCTCATCAGCTGAAGACGCCGTGGTCCAGCCGAGTGAGCTCATCCAGGACGCCCTGGGTTCCGACATCCGTGTCGAGGAGCTCGAGCGGAGCTTCACCCCCGAGACCACGGTTCGGCGCTCGAAGCCAACGGACGGCTCGATTCGCGTCGCCGAGAACGTCGATGGCACGCGTGCCGACGCGGGCGAGCCGAAGGACTCGCTCCGATTCCGCGGCGCGGAGCCGGCCCTGCTCGAGCTTGCGCCTGGAAAGGGTGCGACGCGGAAACCCCAGGGCCTCCCGCGCTTCCTCCTCCGTCATCCCCAAGGATCGGACGGCGGACTGGAACGAGGAGAACGGAAGCCCTTCGCGTACGATCTCGACGAAATCGCGGTCGCTGTCTGGCCGCTTCCCGAGGATCCGAGCGCCCCCGAGCATCCGCGTGATCTGCTCGAGCTGTTCCATTCGGCTCCTCCGGGCCATGGGCCACTTGGCAATGAATATCCCGCCAAGTGGCCATCTGCAAGGCGAGGCCCGAGACGCGGACCTGCCTGGGCTGACGACGGTTCTCGAAGGGGCGTCAGCCAAGTGGTCCCCGAAACTCAGAGCAGGCGGAGCTGACCGGGCGAGCCGCCAGGTTCGCGATAGGGCTCGAGGAGGCTCGGATCGTCGTTGGCCGGAGAGTTGAGCCGTGGCGAGACGGGCGTCGGCTCGAGGAGATCGACGGGGGCCGGCTCGAGGCGCTCCGGCTCCTGGAGCCAGCGGCCGAGCCGATCCGCGGGGATGACGGCGGGCATCCGATCGTGGACCTCGGCGACCCGCTCGTTCGCGGCGGTGGTGAGGATCACGAAGCGCGGCCGATCGTCGGACTTCGAGTCGTCGAAGATCCCCGCGAGGAGGAGCAATCCGCCGTCCGGAGGATGGAACCAGATCGGGCGCCGATCCTTGGGCGGGCCCTTCCACTCGAAGAAGCCGTCGGTGGGGACGACGCAGCGGCGCCCCTTCCATGCGTCGCGGAACTTGAAGGCGGCGCTCTCGGAGCGGGCGTTGATCACGAAGTGACCGGTGGGCGTGGTCAGGCCCCAGGTGGCAGGGACGAGGAGCCGGCGCTCGCCCTCCTCGCGGACGATCCAGTGCCGGTTGGTCGGCGCCACGTTGTAGCGCGGGCGGTAGAGCGCCTCGTCCTCTGGCAGGAGATCGGCCTCGAGCATGCGCGCGAGGTCGGAGGCGCTGGTGACGCCGAGGCTGAATCGTCCACACATGCGACCAGCTTGCAACGAACGCGGACCGCGATCCAGGCCCCCGGGGCGGCGACGTCGAGGGCCCGGCCTCGCCTTGCGGGGCGCCCTATCCGGTCCCTACCTCTCGAAAGAGAGGAGATCGCATGGCCAACAAAGATCGGCTGATCCTGGTCACGGGCGCGAGCGGCCAGCAGGGAGGCGCGGTGGCGCGGCACCTCCTCGCCCACGGTTTCTCGATCCGCGCCTTCGTCCACGCCGGGAGCACCCACCGGACCGGCGTGAGCGTGCTCGCCGATGCGGGCGCCCAGGTGGTCGAGGGTGACTTCGATCACGCCCAGTCCCTCGACTCGGCCATGGCCGATGTCTATGGCGTGTTCTCCGTCCAGCCGTCGACCGACGTGGAGGCGGAGATCCGCCAGGGCTTCGCCGTCGCCGACGCGGCGAAGAAGATGGGCGTTCTCCACTTCGTCTACAGCTCGGTGGGCGGCGCCGAGCGCGACACCGGCATTCCCGAGTTCGACAGCAAGTGGGGAATCGAGGAGCACATCCGGGCCATCCAGCTGCCGCACACGATCTTCCGGCCGGTGAGCTTCTATTACAACTACGACATGCCGGTGTATCGCACGGGAATCCTCGAGGGCACCCTGGCCACGCCGCTCTCGCCCGAGACCACGCTGCAGCAGATCTCCGAGGAGGACTACGGCGAGATGGTGGCGGCCGCCTTCGAGTCGCCGGAGCGCTTCCTCGATCGATCGCTGGAGGTCGCGAGCTCCGAGCCGTCGATGCTCGAGGTCGCGGAGATCTTCACCCGGGTCCTCGGCCGCGAGGTGAAGTACCGCCGCCTGGATTTTCAGACGGTCAACGACAAGCTGGGTCCGGGTCTCGCCCGCATGCTCCGATGGTTCGAGGACGTGGGCTACGACGCTGACATCGAGGCCCTGCGCAAGGAGTTCGGCACGCTCACGAGCCTCGAGACCTACCTGCGCTCCCACGGCTGGACGGGGCTCGAGGCGGGGGCCGAGGTCCACGCCCCCGGCTGACGGGGCTCGCTACCACCGGAAGCGCGCCCCATGGCCCGTGGGCTCTGGGTCGTACGATAGAAGTGTCGTCCTCTGCTTCTCGAGCCTGCCGTGGGGCGGACCGGCTAGACTGCTCGTTGTGAACGAGCTGCTTCGCGGGGTGATGGAGGATGCGCGGGCGTGGTGCGCCGGACGGAGCTGGCTGGTGCGCGCGCCCGTCCTCGCGTGGGGCGTTTGGATGCTCCTGGGCAGCCTCCGCTCCTCGGCCTACGCCTCGCTCTTCGCCGGGCTCGACCTCGGGATCCACGAGCTGGGCCACATCATTTTCGCGCCCTTCGGCCGATTCGTCGGCGTGCTCGGCGGATCGCTCGCGCAGGTGATGGCGCCGCTGGCGTCGGTCGCGGTCTTCCTGCGGCAACGCGACTACTTCGGGATCTCCTTCTGCTTCCTCTGGCTGGGTGCGAGCCTTCACGAGCTCGCCCGCTACGTGGGCGACGCCCGGGCCCAGGAGCTCCCGCTGGTTTCACCGTTCGGCGGCGAGCCCATCCACGACTGGCACTACCTATTGGCCACGGTCGGGGCCCTACGCTTGGACACTGCGCTCGCGGCTCTCCTCCGGCTCGGCGCGGTCGGGTCGATCGCGACCTTCCTCGTCGCCGGGGGATGGCTGCTCGTGCAGATGCGCGCCGCGAGCCAGACGCAGCCCTCCTGAGCCGACGCCAGCTCGGCGATTCGTCGCGCTCGGCCTGAGTTGAGCCGCTTTCCGATCAGCGCTCGAAGAAGGACACCTGCTGGAACCTGAGGCCCGCCAGGATCTGCTCCACTCGCCCTTCCGACAGCGACCCGATCCGCAGCCCGAGCCGATCCTTCTCCACCGAAGAGATCTGCGAGACGACGACGACGCTCTGCTTTGGGAGGTCTCCTTCGCCGGCCTCGAGGAGCACGTTCCCAGGCTCGTTCGCCCGGTGCAGGTTCGACGTCAGGGCGCACACGACCACGGTCGTGATTCGCGAGTGGTTGAAGAGGTCGTCCTGCACCACCACGTGTGGATGCGAATAGTTCGCATCGGGCGAGTCCGGCCCGATCCAGAACAGATCTCCTCGGTTGATCTGCGTCACCAACTGCAGCGAGAGTGGAAAATCGCCGGCTGACCGTTGATCCAGGACGAGTACCAGAGCCGGTATCCATCATCCTCGACCACTGCGTTGGGATTCGTGACCCAGAAGCCGCCGATTGGCTGAAACAAGAGCGGATGAGTTGCCCGAGTCCACTTCACGCCGTCGTGAGACGTCGCCATCGCGAGAACCGAATTCGAAGGAACCCGCTCGACCCCGCCGTAAATCGCTGTGTACCAGAGGACGAAGTGTCCGTCTCGGAAGGCGACGGTCGGCGTCGAGATCCCTTGTTCGTCGAAGGTGCCGCGCGGACCGGGCTCCAGAACAGGTGCCGATCCAACGCGCGTCCACGACAAGCCATCGTCTGACGTGGCAAGCCCCAGGCGCCCGACGTGCGCCGAATCCGTCATTCCATACCAGAGGAAAAACCTTCCCTCGTGTTCCAGCACGCTCACGGAGTCGATGGTCATTCCGTCTTCCCAGCCATTCCTCGCTGGCTCGAGAACGACCGTTTCGTCTTTCCAGTCGAGCCCGTCGGCCGACACGATCCGCCGGATGGCCGAGGTGCTCCCGAAGCCCGTGGCGTAAAACATCCAGTACCCATTCGGCCTGGGCAATACCGACGGTTTCGAGGACGCGCCGCTGGAAGGCTGCCCCGAGAACGAGAGCCGGTGAGCTTCCTCGGCGCCATCGGGTGTCCAATTGATTCCGTCACGGGACGAGGTATCGAACATCCAATTCGAATGCCCCGTGAACCACATGCGGAATCCGCCTTCGGGCGTCGAAACTACCGCAGGCGAATCGCTCCAACCGTTGACGACTGGTCCCTCGGGCTCTCCACACGCACCCAATGTCTCGAAAGTGGGCATCCGGAAGAGGCCCTCATGAACGACGAGACGGGCCTGGTCGACCTTTGGAATCCGATACACCCGTGTATAGGACCAGACGAAAAAACCCGCGCGGATTCCGCCTGCTTCCACACAGGCGGTGGGCCTTCCGACATGGACCTCGAGAGTCCCCTCCGCGATGCGCATTCGGTACCAGCGATGCGACTGCCCTTCACCGACGAGCGCAAGCATCTCCCGGTCCCAGTCCATCGAGTCGGGCGCGACGATATCCCGCAGGGACTGATCGCGGTCGAGCTCCTCCTGGCTGGCCACGAGGCGCACCTCGTCGGTCCAGGGCTCGCGATAAACTCCGTAGAACTGCCCGTCCTGGACCGGCTCGATCGCGAGCTCGCCTGGGCCCGCGACCGCGGCCGCCAGGACCTGGTCCAGATCCGTCAGCGCCTCGTCGCGAAGCGGCAATCCTCCGCAAATGGACGTCGACGGAATCGCCTCCTCGCCGCTTGAGCATCCGGCGAGGAGAACGAGAAACGCCACACAGCAGGTCCATCGGAACATCGGGCCCCCCCAATTCCCGGCGCTCGAGCGCCTTGCTACGAGTCCTTGCCTGCTCGCTTCTTCACGGCGCCGAAGAGGAAATTGGCGACGTCGGAGGGCTTGGTGCCCGGACCGAAGCCCGCATCGTAGCCCAGCTCGAGGGCGAGCTTGTGGTCGATGCGCGGGCCGCCGAGGAGGAGGAGGAAGCGGCCCTTCAGGCCCTTCTGCTCGATCAGCTCCACGAGCTGGCGCGAGTTGTCCTTGTGGACGTCACGCTGGGTGACCACCTGCGAGACGAGGATCGCGTCGGCGCCGAGATCCAGCGCCTTGGCGAGGATGGCCTCGTTGAGCACCTGGGAACCCATGTTGAGCGCGTCGAACATGGGGTAGCGCTCCAAGCCGTAGTCGGCGGCGTAGCCCTTCATGTTCATGATCGCGTCGATGCCCACGGCGTGGGCGTCGGTGCCCGTGCAGCCGCCGACGACGATGATCTTGCGACCGAGCTCCGCCTCGATGGCGTCGTTGAGCGCGTCGAAGCCGAGCTTGTGGATCTTCACCTCGGGCACGTCGATGGAGGCGTAGTCGAGGAAGAGCTGGGTCTTGGCGTAGCAGACGAAGAAGGTGTAGCCCTCGCCTGCCTTCTCCATCTGGGCCACGAGGACGTCGACGAAGCCCTGCTTCTGCAGGATCTGCCGGGCCGCTTCCTTGGCCTTCTCCGACGCCGCCACGGGGAGGACGAAGGAGAGCTGCATCACCCCGTCGTCCTTGCGGTCGCCGTAGGGACGGATGATCTGCTGGACGGTGGACTTCATCGCGGCACCTCCGCCTTCGCGACCCGGCGCCCATCGGGGAGGACCACGCCCGTGTCGCGCTCGAGGATCTCGAGGATGGGGTTGAAGTAGTCGTCGCCCTTCTCGATCACGCCGGCGAGGCCCTTGCCGCCGTCGATGGGGCGCTTCACGCCGGCGAAGCGGCCCTTCGCGATGGCGTCGAACATGCCGATCTCCGCGGCCTCCTCGAGCATGGAGATCGCATTCTCCATGACCTCGCGCTGGCGCTGGGCGATGCGGCCGTTCGGGTTGATCTGGAGCTCGTCGCCCATCCAGGCGCCGGCCCGGTAGAGGTAGTCGGCCATCTTCAGGGCCGAGTAGCGGTCCATGAGGAAGGGGTTGTGCATCGCCTCGGTCATCATGCCGAGGAGCTGGATCCCCTGTCGCGTCCAGATCGCCATCAGGTCGGCCATGGCGTCGTAGGCGTGGGCGAAGAAGATGTCGCCGTCCTTGTGCTTGGTGGGCGGCATGTACTTGAGCGGGTGCTTGGGGAAGCAGCCGCGGATCAGGTACGCCTGCGCCAGCTCCCAGAGCAGCGTGTCGGGATACGCGGTGTCGATCTCGAAGGAGTGGCCGAGACCGATCTGCTCGTCGGGGAGGCCGGCGCGGTGGGCGAAGGCCTCGTTGATAAACTGCGAGGCGATCACCTGGTGGGCCGCCTCGTAGGCGTCGGCGGTGGTGATGTAGTTGTCCTCGCCGGTGTTGATCAGGATCCCCGCGTAGGCGCAGATCCGCCGCGAGAAGTACTGGTCCACCATCGTCCGCTGCGGGTTGATGTCACGGAAGAGGATCCCGTACATCGCGTCGTTCAGCAGGTGGTCGAGCCGCTCCCACGCCGCCATGAAGGCGATCTCCGGCATGCAGAGGCCGGAGGAGTAATTGACCAGGTGGATGTAGCGCCCGAGCTTCTTCGACTCGTCGTCGAGAGCCTCGCGCATGATCCGGAAGTTCTCCTGGGTGGCGAAGGTGCCGCCGAAGCCCTCGGTGGTGGCGCCGTGGGGCACGTAGTCCAGGAGCGACTGGGCGGTGGAGCGAATCACGGCGATGATGTCGGCGCCGTTCTGCGCGGCGCTCCTCGCCTGCTCCACGTCGTCGAAGATGTTGCCGGTGGCGACGATGAGGTACTTGAGCGGCGCGCCGTCCGGCGACGAGCCGATCTTCAGGCCCTTCTTCAGGCCCTCCCGCTGCTCGACGCGGCTCTTGAGCTCGGCCATCGCGGCCTCGGCCTCGGCCCGCATCTCCTCGCGGATCGCGGCCTCCTCGTCGGCGGCCAGGGGCGCGCGGAGCTCGTCGTTCGACAGCCGCGTGAGCTGCTCGATCATCTCCACCGGGGAGCGGCCGCCCATGCGCATCGCGCGGCCGAGCCAGTAGGCGGCGCCGCGGTGCAGCACGCCCGCCTCGAGGAGGCGATCGACCATGAGGTTCGCCAGGGGCACGCCCTGGGGTCCGGCGCCGGAGATGCCCAGGAGGCGCAGCACCGTCCGCTCGGTGGAGACGGTGGTGTGGCGCTCGATGTGCTCGAAGGTGGAGGCAGTGATCTTCCAGGCCAGCTCGCGCGCGCGATCGATCCGGTCTTTGGAGACGAAGATCTGCGGCGGAGCGTGGGGCCCGGGCGGTGGCGGAATCGTCTGGGGATGGCTGGACATAGGGCGCGTATATATGCCGCCGAACGCTCGTTCCTGCAACCTGCGTGCAAGCGGGCGTCGTGCCGGAGGCTGCCTTTCGGCGTGGTCCCTCCGGCACCTGCCGTCACGTGGCGGGCTACCCGGCGAGGATGCCGAGCACCACGAGGAGCGCGACCGCGATTCCCATCAGGCTCTCGCCGGCGATGAAGCCCGAGCTGACGGGCACGATCGTGCGCTCCGCGAGCTTGGGATTGAGGCGGCGGGTGAGCTCCGCCACGGCCGAGCCGAGGAACATGGCGATGGCGTTGCTGCCGGGCATTACCAGGGCGATGCCCAGGCCGGAGGGCGAAGGGATCCACGCCCGGAGCCGCTTGGGCGCGAGCCTCTCCGCCAGGGCCAGCGCGATGCCGAGGAGCGCACCGGCGATCGCGGCGTTCCTCGCCGAGGGCGGGAGGGCGCCGAGACCGTCGGAGAACGCCTGGGAGACCCCCGCCCAGACGACTGCCGAGGGTGCGGGCCAGTCCTCGCCGCCGAGGGCGGAGGCGTCGGGGACGAGGAGCGAGAAGGCGGGGACCACCACCGCGGCGCCGGCGAGGACGCCGAAGAGCTGGGCGTAGAACTGCTGCCGCGGATTGGCTCCGAGGAGGAAGCCGCTCTTGAGATCGGTGAGCAGATCGGCTGCGTGGAGGCCGATGCCGCCGGTGACGTTGGCGCTCATGAGGTTGCCGGCGAGGTTGCCGGGGGTGGCGACGCCGTACACGAGCTGAGTAACCGGGCCGAGGGCCTTGGTCGGGGTCACGTCGGTCTCGCCGGTCACCCGGGCGGCGACGAAGCCCATCACGACCGCCAAGGGGACGGCGATGACGCCGGCCCAGACCGGGATCGCGAAGAGCCACCACATCAGCACGACGACGATGGGCCCCAGGACGGCGAAGCCGAGCGGGAACCAGGCGTCGGGGCACTCCACCTCCGCCATCGGATCGTCCACCGATTCCTTCTTCTTCCGGAACAGGGCCGACAGCCCCGAGAACGAGCGGGCGATGCTCTTCCAGTCGAAGGCGAAGCCGGTGAGACCCGACGCCACGAGCACCGCCGCGCCGGGCCAGAGCGTCCACCCGACGATCGCCTTGTAGGAGACCTCCGGGATCTGCCCGTTCGCGAGGAGCGAAGGCGCAAGGAAGACGTAGGTGAGGATCCCGCCGAGCAGGAGCGACCAGCCGGTGCGGAAGCTCATCAGCGCTCCGGCCGCGAAGGGCACCAGCTCGCACTTGAGGGTCAGGGTCCAGTCCTTCGCGGCCCGGCCCGCGATCTGGAAGGGGAGCGGGATCGAGGCGGGAATGTTGAAGGGCATGAACGCGCCCTTGGCGTCGCGGAACCAGGTGAGGGCCGCGCCGACCGCCGCCGCGATGCCGAGGAACTTCGCCTTCTCGCCGCCGGCGCCCTCCTTCGAGTGGGACGCCTCGTGGAGCGAGCGCAGCGTCTCCGCGGTGGCGGTCCCCGTGGGAAACGGGAGCTGCTCGCGGTTGATGAGCTGGCGCTTCACGGGGATCGCCGCGAAGACGCCGAGGGCCGCGATCACCGCGAACCAGATGAAGAGCGAGAACCCGCTGGGTCGGACGGCCGTGAGCATGAGCAGCGCCGGCAGCGCCGCCATGTTCCCGCCGCCGGTCATGAAGCCGGCGGCGGAGGCCACCGAGCCCATGGCGTTGTTCTCAAGAACGGTGAAGTCCTTCTTCGCCAATCCTGTCGCCTTCATTCCGCGGAAGATCGCGAACGCAAGGATGCACGCGGTGAGGGTGACGCCGAGGCTCCAGCCCGTCTTCAGAACCACGTAGAGGTTCGACAGGCACATCACGCCGCCGAGGAGCATCCCGGTGACCACCGCCCGCACGGTGAGCTGGCGCTCGCCGCGGCGGTAGACCGTCGCGAGCCAGCGGAGCTCCGGATCGTCCGGCAAGGGCGCCGGCGCCGGGATGGCGTGCAGCGGCTCGGGGACGACGGGGGGCTGGATGTAGGGAGCGCTCATCGTTTGCGGGCCTCTTTAGGCAAAAGGCCGCGATAAGAGCACGATTCGCTCGCGATGAGGAGCCTTCGTCCCTCGGGGACCAAGCGGCGCGGCGCTACCGGAGCAACGCGTCCCAGTCGATGGGCTCGCCGAGCTCGTGACGGAAGGCGCGGCCGTTGCCTCGGGCGCGGAGGCTGCGAAGGCCAGCCTCGATCGCAGCCAGAGGGCTCGAGCCGGTCACGAGGGGACGCAAGGGATCATCGTCGGCGCCCACACGAGTGACGAAGCGGCCGTCGACGGGCTCCGGCAGATCGATCGACCAGGGCGTGCGGCCGCCGTCGACGACGCGAAACGCGCGCCCGGCCCGCCAACCGTCGACGAAGCCGAGGATCCCGTGGACCTCGAAGACCATTCGATCCGGAACCTCATGCGGATTGGCGACGCCCTTCCTCGCGCCTCGGGCTCCGGGATTCGGGATCTCGTCCTCCGGCTCGAAGCGCTCGATGAGGACGCTTGGAATGCCTGCCGCCCTGGAGGCGGCGACGTCGCGGCGCCGCGAGTTCCCCACGTAGATCGCCTGGTCGGCGGAGACCCCCAGCTCCTCGCAGAGCTTCACGATCATCGCCGGATCGGGCTTTCCGACGCCCTCCTCCGCCGAGACCGTCACCGCGTCGAACCAGCCGCCCGTGCCGGAGGCCGCGAGCTTCTCTCGCTGGACCTCGGAGGCGCCGTTGGTGGCGCAGCCGACGAGCAGCGCCCGATCGCGGAGCGACTGGATGAGGCCGGGCGCCTCGGCGTAGGGCACGAACCGCTTGCGCCGCTCCATCGCGAAGCGGGCCTCGAGCTCCCCGCCGAGCGGCGAGCGCACGCCGCACGCGGTGAGCGCGTCGGTGAAGACCTGGCGACGGAGCATGACGGCCAGCGCGCCGAGGGTCGGGATCTGCGCCTGGGAGGCCGGGCCGAACCGGCCCCAGAGGCACTCCTCCCACGTGACGCCGAAGCGGGCGTCGATCCCCGTCACGTCGAGGGCCTGCCAGCTCGCCTGCCCCACCGCCGCCACCGCCTCGCCGAGGACGCCGTTCGGTAGCCCGGCGAGCTCCTCCAGGGGGCCGCAGGCGGCGGCCAGCGCGCCGCGGATCGCCGCGGCCTCCGGGATCAGCGTGTCGTCTAGGTCGAAGAGGATGGCGCGCAGCACGGATGCACCATCGCCGAAGGCCGCCATCGGGCTCAAGGCCGATGGTGCTCGTCCCCTTTCTTCCTCGGTTCGAAGCAGCCGGCGCGGGGCGGAAAGAGGCCCGGGGCATCGCCGCCTCCCGAAATCGGTTGCAAAGGGAACGTCGAGTCTCCTTTGTTCTCCCGACGAACAACCGACCAGGCAGGAACGCGTACATGCTCGGCAAGGCCCTCTCCATTCTCGCTCTCGACGTCGCCATCGTCCTCGCGGTGGCGCTCAAGGTGCGTCCCGACGACGTCCTGATGGGCAATGGCCTGCTCTGGGGCGTCGGGGGCGGGCTCGTGGCCGCCCTCTCGGCGATCGGTGGAGCCTGGTATGCCGAGGCCAAGGGACTGAAGCTGAACCAGGCCCTCGCCATCGTGACCGTGGGGATGCTCTTCCGGATGCTGATCCTGGCGGTGATCACGCTCCTGGCCGTCAAGCTGGGCACGGTGGAGCCGCTCGCCTTCATCCTCGGCTTCGGCGCGATCTACGTCGCCGGCCAGGCCCTCGAGGTGTGGATGCTCGCCCGGCTGCGGGGCAGGCAGACCTCCTGACGGCCCGCTCGGAGCGTGTGAAGAAGTCGGTCCCGGGCCCGACTTCTTCAGCCGCGGTTCCCGCGGAAACGCTCGTCTTTTCGTCTGCTCCGCCTTCGGCTTCGCGCGGGGGGTCCCATCTCGCTCTCCGGCTGCCTACCTTGAATGGGTAGTCCTTCGACCGAGAGGAGGTGGGCCCATGAAACCGAGCGAGATCCGCGAGCTCATCCTCGCCGAGCGCGGCAAGGTGGTCGGGCTCCTCGACCAGGCGTGGCTGGCGGCAGAGGCCGTGATCGACGGCAAGGAGGACTTCCAGGTCCTCCACTCCCTCGCCCACGGCCTCGAGGACGCGCTCGTAGACCTCTTCGACGAGGAGGAGGAGATCCTCGAGCCGGCGCTCCGCCAGACCGACTCGTGGGGCGACGTGAGGGCGATGCGCCTCGAGGCCTTCCTGCGGGGGCAGCGGAAGGCGGTCCACGGGACCTGCGGGGAAGTGGCAAAGGGGCGGATGCACCCGAGGCGCGCCGCCGAGGAGATCATGGCGCTGGTGGATGCGGTGCGAGAACGCCTCGCGAGGTCGGAGCACGAGTTCCTGAGCCCCGACCTCCTGCGCGACGACCTGGTCTCGATCCGCCAGACCGGCGGCTGACGCGGAGCCGAAGGCGGAGCAAACGAATAGATGAGCGTTTCCGCGCACGCGAAGCCGTAGGCGGAGCAACGGAAAAGCGCGATCGCGCGAAGCGCGGCTGAAGGAATCGGGCCCGCGTTAGGCGGGTCCGTTTCCTTCATACGCTCAAGCGAACCGCTCCTCGAAGTGGCGCCGCAGCGCCGGATGCTTCCGCAGCAGGTCGAGGGTGAGCTCGGCGTGGCCGTGGGCGAAGCCGTTCCCCATCAGGAGATCGACGTCCTTGCCCACGCCCTCCGCGCCCAGGGCGGTGGCGGTGAAGCTCGTCGCCATCGAAAAGAAGACGACCCGGCCGCGATCCTTCGTGGCCAGGATCGAGCCCATCTCGGTGCGCGGCACGCTGGCGCAGTTGATCACCACGTCACAGAGCTTGCCGCCGGTCGCCGCCGAGATCTTCTCCAGGACCTCCACCGGCTTGGTGGCGTCGGCGACGATCCCCTCGTCGGCGAGGCCGAGGCCCACCAGCGTGTCGACCGCCTTCTGCGAGATGTCGAGGGCGAGGACGCGGGCGCCGTTGTCCTTGGCCTGGGCGCAGCAGAGCGCGCCGCTCTTGCCCGAGCCGAGCACGAGCACGGTCTGGCCCGCGGACACCGCCCGCTCAACCAGCGCCGGAGCGCCGCAGACGTCGAGCGCCGCGAGGGAGAGCGTATCGGCCATGTCCTCGGGGAGCTTCGCCCAGATCCCCGAGGCGAAGAGGATGGCGTGCCCCTTCACGTCGACGCGGTCGTTGTCCACGTGGACCTTGGTGATCGCCTCGAGCCGCAGCGGCGTGAGCGTCAGCGAGACGAGGGTCGCGATCCGATCGCCGGGCTGGAGCTGCTCCCGCGCGGGATGGGCCGCGCCGATCTCGCGGATGCGGCCGATGAGCATGCCGCCGGAGCCCGTCACCGGGTTGTGCATCTTGCCGCGCTCGGAGACGATCCGCTCGATCTCCGCGGCGATCCGCTCGGGCTCCGCTCCGACCGAGTCCTTGATCTGCTTGAACGACGCGGCGTCGATGTTCAGGTGATCGACGTCGATCACCAGCTCGTCCGGGCCGGCAGGGAGAGAGGGGTCGAGGACCTCGGCGGCCTGGGGAAGGACGCCGGCGGGCCGGATCACGCGGGAGAGGCCATAGGGATCAAGGGTACGGGCCATCGGAACGCCTCCTGAGATGATGGAGGCGTGCTACCCGAGCGCCCCCTGCGCCGCAAGCGCTTTGCCGCCAAGCCGCCGCCGTTCCCTTGGAACGGGCACCTCGAGCGCTGGTCGCCCGGCGCCCGTTTCGTCGCTCAGTCGGCTTTGGCCGGCGAACCGCCCGCCGGCGTGGCCCCGCCCGCCATGCCGGCGCCGAGCGTTCGAATCAGGTCGAGTGGGATGGGGATGATGGTCTGGTTCCCGCCCGAGGTGATCTCCACCAGGGTCTGCAGGTAGCGGAGCTGGAGGGTCGCCGGGTTGGTCGTCATCACGTCGGCGGCCAGGGCGAGCTTCTCGGCGGCCTGGTGCTCGCCATCGGCGGCGATGACCTTCGCGCGCCGCTCTCGCTCGGCCTCGGCCTGACGCGCGATGGCCCGCTGCATGTCCCCAGGGATGTCGATGTGCTTCACCTCGACGTTGGAGACCTTCACGCCCCACGGTCCGGTGTGGGCGTCGAGCACCTGCTGCAGCTCCTGGTTGATCTTCTCGCGCTGCGAGAGGAGCTCGTCGAG
This sequence comes from Vulgatibacter incomptus, assembly GCF_001263175.1. Taxonomy (GTDB): domain Bacteria; phylum Myxococcota; class Myxococcia; order Myxococcales; family Vulgatibacteraceae; genus Vulgatibacter; species Vulgatibacter incomptus. The sequence continues at coordinate 2,419,599 of NZ_CP012332.1, forward strand.
CTCCACCTGGCCGAGGATCGCGCGCAGCGTGGTCTGCGCGAGCTGGGAGGTCGCGTAGAGATAATCCTCCACCTGCAGCACGGCGCGATCCGCCTGGATCACCCGGAAGTAGACCACCGCGCTCACCTTCACGCTGACGTTGTCGCGGGTGATCACGTCCTGGGGCGGGACGTCGCGGGCCACGGTGCGGAGGTCCACGATCACCATCCGCTCGACGAAGGGGATGAGCCAGCGGAAGCCCGCCCGCTTCAGGCCCGTGTAGCGGCCGAGGCGGAAGATCACGCCGTTCTCGTACTCGTTGATGATCCTCACGCCTGAGAGGAAGACGAAGAACGCGATGGCCAACGGGACGAGGATCGCGATCCAACCCGAGAATTCCATTTCCTACCCTTTCCGCTCGACGCGGACGACGAGCCCGTCGACCCCGCGTACGACGATGGCGGAGCCCTCTTCGATGGGGCGATCGGAGATCGCCTGCCAGAGCTCGCCGTGAACGAAGACCTGCCCGCCGGATGAATCGATGTCCCGAAGCGCCTTGCCGAGCTCGCCGACGAGGCCCGCGTCCCCGCCGCGCTGCGGGAGCCTCCGCGCCTCTGCCGCCCGCAGGATCACGAAGGCGGCGGCGCCGCCGCAGAGCACGGCGGTGGGGATGAGAAGCCACCAGGTCACGCCGAAGGACGGCTCCACGAACCACTTGGAGTCGAAGTGATCGATGAGGAGCAGGCCGCCGAGGATCAGCAGCGCCACGCCGCCGACGCCCAGGAGACCGCTCGCTACGAAGAGCTCGGAGATGAGCATCCCGATCCCGAGGATCATCAGGATCACGCCGCCCGCCTGGATGGGCAGCGCAGAGAAGGCGATCATCGCGAGGACGAGGCAGATCCCGCCGATCAGCCCTGGGACGATGCCGCCCGGGTGGGCGACCTCGATGGCGATGCCGAGGCCCGCCACGAGGAAGAGCAGGTAGGCGATGGCAGGGCTCGCGAGCCAATGGACGAGAGCCTGGCGCGTGGTCGGGTGGAGCGCCTCGATCCGCGCGCCCGCGGTCCGGAGCACGCGCGGTCCGTCGGGCAGGATCACGGTCCGGCCGTCGGCCTCATCCAGGAAGGCCCGCTCGGAGGGCGCGATCAGCTCGACCACGCGGAGCTCGACGGCCCTCTCGGCGGTGACGCTGGCGCTATCCCGCACCGCCTCGGCGGCCCACTGCTCGTTGCGCCCGCGCTGCTTGGCGATGCCCTCGGCGAACGCCAGGGTGTCGTTCATGACCTTCGCGGCCATGTGCTTGCCGCCCTGCTCCGGATCGCTGCCGCTGGGACCCATCACGGGGTGCGCGGCGCCGATGTTCGTGGCGGGAGCCATCGCGGCGAGGTGGGACGCCATGGTCAAGAAGACGCCCGCGCTCCCGGCCCTCGCGCCGGAGGGGCCGATCCAGACGAGCACGGGGATCCGCGCGCCGAGGAAGGACTGGACGATCTCGCGGGTGGCCTCGAGGGAGCCGCCGGGCGTGTCGATGCGGACGAGCAGCGCCTCGTAGCCGCCGGCCTCCGCCCGTTGGACACAGTCGGTGAGATACGCGGCGGTCCCCCCGTCGACCGCGCCTCCGAGCTCGCAGCGCGCAACTTCCCGCACCGCCGGAACGCCGGGGATCGCCTCCGTCGGCACGGGGGTTTCCGCGGCGGCGCCCAAGAAGAGGCCCACGACGGTGAGGAAGAGCGCCAGGGGCGCGGTCCACTTCTTGCGATGGATGGAGGTCGAGGAACGCATGTCTTCCCGCCCGGTGTATTCGGACGATACCAAAGGCGCAATCCGAATGGGTTCCCCGTGGCTCGGAGGGCCGGCATCAGCCTGCCCTCGCCTGCCCTGCCGCGACGCTACCTCGCTCGCTCTGGCACGTCCCTCCCGAGGGCGGCGAGCACGAGCTTGAGGTCGTTCCAGACCTTCGCCTTCTCGCCCGGGTTGCGCAGCAGATACGCCGGGTGAAAGGTGGGCATCACAGGGACGCCCTCGAGCTCCTGCCACTGCCCCCGGAGGTTGGAGATCGGCGCGTCGCCGCCCAGGAGCGCCTGGGAGGCGGCCTGGCCCAGCGCGACGATGGCCTTGGGCCGGATCGCCGCAAGCTGGCCCCGCAAGTAGGGCCGGCAGGTCGCGACCTCGTCCGGCGTCGGCGCACGATCCCCTGGCGGGCGGCACTTCACGGTGTCGGTGAGGTAGACCTCGTGCCGGGCGAAGCCCATGGCCCCGATCATCTTCTCGAGGAGCTCGCCTGCCGGCCCCACGGCCGGGAGGCCTCTCTCGTCCTCGTCCGCGCCGGGCCGATCGCCCACGAAGACGAGCTCGGCGGACGGGGCGCCGTCCCCGAAGACGATCCGCGTCCTCCCCTCGCAGAGCCCGCAGCGCCTGCAGTCGCCGAGGTCGGCGCGGATCCCGTCCAGGTCGGGCGGCACCCTTGGGGCCTCGAGGGCGGGCGCGAGCGGGGCCGCCTCCACGATCGGGAGGGTCTCGACGCCTTCCCGACGGGCCCAACGCAGGTGGCGCGCGAGCTCCGCCGCCACGGCTGCCAGCTCATCTCGGCTGTGCGAACGATCGTCCATTCCCGGATTCTGCCCTCCCCCGCCCTTCCGAGGAAGCGCCGAGGCGTCGCGGTTCGGCCGGATGGTTGCAGGCCCTACCGATCGCCCGGTACAACTTCGCCCGGAGATGAACCGCCGACCGGCGAGCTCGGAGGATGAACCACGTTGAAGGGGTTTTCCGTAGTCCTTTCGTTCGGAGTCCTCCTCGTCCTCTGGCCCCGCGACGCCTGGGCCTGGGGGCCGCTCACCCACCTGGATTTCTCGGGCGGCGCCCTGAGCCAGCTCGGCGTGCTCCCCTCCGCGATGCGGATCCTCCTCGCCAAGTGCGCGGACGACTTCCTCTACGGCTCCCTCGCCGCGGACATCATCGTCGGCAAGAACCTGGCCCGCTACGCGGTGCACTGCCACAACTGGAAGGTGGGCTGGCAGGTGCTGGACAAGGCGCGGGGCGAGCCGCAGCAGGCCTTCGCCCTGGGCTTCCTGGCGCACCTCGCCGCCGACACCGTGGCCCACAACTACTACGTCCCCTACAAGACCGTGCAGGGCCACGCCTTCCGCCGCACCGGCCACGCCTACTGGGAGCTGCGCTTCGACCAGAAGCTCGGCCCGGACCTCTGGCAGACCGCGAGGCGGATCACCCGGCCGTCCTTCCGCGCCCACGACGAGTTCCTCGAGGACGCGCTCGCCGGCTCCGCCGTGATCCCCTTCGGCGTCTCCAAGCGGCTGTTCAACCAGCTCCTCCTCGCGGCGCGGATGCGGAAGTACCAGTCCATGGCCGCGGTGGTCGCCGCAGAGAACGAGGAGCTGCCGCTGACGGACGAGGAGGTCCGGACCGCGAGGGCGCTCGCCGTGGAGCAGATCCTCGGCATGCTCGCCGACGGCGAGCGTTGCCGCGCGGCAGGGGCCGACCCCACCGGCGGCCGCAACCTCCACTTCGCCCTGGGCCTCCGGCAGAACCTGCGCGAGGGGAGCCGGAAGGGAGAGATCTCGGCGAACGACGCCGCGGAGGTCGTGCGCAGGACGCGCCCGGCCTTCCACGCGGCGATCCACGGGAAGCTCGAGCTCCCGGACCTCCCCTCGAGGGCCGGCTCGGTCGCCCGCGACCTCGTCCGAGACTCCGCCGAGCAGACGGATCAGGCGACGCCCGAGGAGCTGGAGACCGAAGACGAAGCCGCGTAGGCGTCGGCCTACGCCCCGCGCGCGGCCCGAAGCGCCGCGACCCGGTCGAGGATCGCGTCGGCGACGGCGGTCTTGGGCATCAGGGGCAGGCGCTCCACCTTGTCCGGCGCCACCAGCACCACGCGGTTGGTCGTGGTGCCGAAGCCGCTCTCCGCCTCCCCGACGTCGTTGGCGACCACGAGATCGAGGCGCTTGGCGGCGAGCTTGCCCCTGGCGTGCTCCTCCACCTTCTCGGTCTCGGCGGCGAAGCCCACCAGGATCGGCCGCTGCTTCCTGCCCTCGACCCGCTCGGAGAAGGTCTTGAGCACGTCCGGGGTCCTCTCGAGGACCACGGACTCCTCGCCGGCCTGCTTCTTCGCCTTCTGGTCGAGGCGCACCGCCGGCCGCTGATCGGCGACCGCCGCCGCGGCGACGAAGACGTCGGCGTCGTTCGCGTGCTCGAGGGCCGCGTGGAGGAGCTCTTCGGCGGAGACGATCCGCACCAGCTTCACGCCCTCCGGCGGCGGAAGCTCCGTGGGACCCGTGAGGAGCACGACCTCGGCGCCCCGGCGCCGAGCCGCCTCGGCGACCGCGTAGCCCATCCGACCGGTGGAGGGATTGCTGAGGAAGCGCACGGGATCGAGGTGCTCGCGGGTGGGCCCAGCGGTGACCACGATCTTCAAACCCTGCAGGTCCTTGGGCGAGAGGAGCCGCCGGATGGCCTCGAGGATCTCCTCCGGCTCCGCCAGGCGCCCCGGACCGACGTCACCGTCGGCCAGGAGCCCCGAGGCCGGTCCCACGAAGTGGAAGCGGCCGGTGCGCCGGAGCGCCTCGACGTTCTCCTGGACGAGGGAGTTCTCCCACATCGCCACGTTCATCGCCGGCGCCACCAGCACCGGGCAGCGCACGGCCAGGGCGGTGGTGCTGACGGCGTCGTTGCCCATGCCGGCCCGCACCCTCGCGATGAGGTCCGCGGTGGCGGGGGCGAGCACCAGCAGGTCGGAGCCGCGGGCCAGGTCGAGGTGCCCGTACTGCGCCTCCTGCGAGGGCTCGAGGACCTCGGTGAGGACCGGCGCTCCCGTGAGGGCCTGGACGGTGAGCGGGCCTACGAAGCGCGTGGCCGCCGCCGTCATCGCCGCGTGGACCTTCGCCCCGTCGTGGACGGCGAGGCGAAGGGCATGACACGCCTTGTATGCGGCGATTCCACCGCCGAATCCCCAGACGATGCGGCGGCCGGCGAGCGGGCCGCGGTCTTCGCGCGACATCGGGACCTCGAAGCGCCTGAAGGCGGCGCGCATCGCTCGTATCGTTTTCGAACCCGGAGGGTCAACGCGCCATTCAATGTGAGCCGGGGTCGAGGCGGAGCCTCCTCCGGACCTCGTCCGGCGGCAGCGGCTCGCCCTTCCCGATGCCCTCGCAGGCGCGGGCCTCCCGCTCCCACGCGGCGGGATCCTTCACGAGCTCCCGCCAGAAGGGATAGGCGCGGCACTGCCCGGGCTTCACCGGCTCCACGGAGCACAGGTTGTCCACGAGGAAGGGGCATCCGGAGCCGCTCTCCTCGACCTCGATCGCCCAGGTCCCGTCGACGAGGCGCGTGAGGAAGCGGCGCTTCAGCCCGGCGAGGGGTAGCCCGAGATGCTTCGCCAGCCGGGCGGGCTCGTCGGCGGCGAGGTAGACGAAGCCGGGCCGGCGGCAGCAGTCGCCGCAGCGGGTACATTCGAATCGGAATCCGCGCTCGGCCGGAGGAGCATCCACGATGGGCCCCAGCGTAGCCGAAGTAGCGTCCGTCGTACGTGCGAAGTCGCCGGCAGGCTTGACCGATGGGCCCCGGCGTGGAGAAGTTCGCTCGCCTTGAACCCGTCCTCCCCTTCCGACGAAGCGATCCTCGCGTCCCGCCCCGCCTACGTCTTCCTGGTGGCGGTCCTCGCCATCCACCTGACGATCGGCTCCTTCGTCCAGGTCGCCAACCCCGCGTTCGGCATCGCCTTCGACGAGCTCTTCGTCTTCGCAGGGCTGACGATCGCGCTCGTGCGGTCGATGAACTACCGGCCGGCGCCCTTCCTCGCGATGCGCGCTCCCCAGCCGTGGGCTTGGCCGAAGGTGGTGCTGGCCGCCGGCGCCGGCTTCTTCGCGGCGGGCGCGCTGAACGCCCTCAACCGCCTCGTGGTCGGCCCCGAGATCTCCTCGCGCTTCGACGTGACGCGCCTCTTCGAGGTCCGCTCGGTCTTCGAGGGGGTCCTGCTGGTGGCGGGCGTCGCGGTCTTCGCGCCCTTCGGCGAGGAGCTCCTCTTCCGCGGCTACCTCATGCGGGTGCTCCGGGCCCGCTACGGCTGGAAGGGGGCGCTCTTCGTCACCAGCGCCCTCTTCGCCGTGGTCCACTTCAACCCGGCGTCGGTCCTCGCCCTCTTCGGCCTCGGCCTGGTCTTCGGGCTGATCCGGCTCTGGACCGGCTCGATCTGGCCCTCGATGCTCGCCCACTCGATCCAGAACGGGGTCGCATCGGCGCTGGTGCTCAGCGGCGTCTCGGGCCAGTCGCCAGACGAGCTCCCGGGCCTGGAAGCGATCGGCCTCCTGGCGATCTCGGCGCCCTTCGTCGTCCTCGCCCTTGGGCTCCTGCGACGGAAGGCGACGCCCGATCCCGAGACCTCAGCGGTGGACGAGGAGGCGGGACACCACATCCACCTCTCGCGAGTCGCACGCCCCCTCGCGATAGGCGTCGCGGCGGCGGTGGTGGCGATCGTCCTGCTCTTCGTCGTCGACGGAAAAGCGGTCGGGGCCCGGATCGGCAGGAAGACGGCGCCGCAGCCCGCGCCAAGCACCAACGAGCCGGACCATCGAGGGACCGGCGCCTCGGTGGCTCCATCGTCGCCGAAGACCTAACCGTCGAGTAAGCTCCGCCGCGGGCGCATGGGTTGCGCCCGCGGCGGGCCTCTCTCGTTGAGGCGCGGTGGCGGGATTGCTTCGCGGCTCCGCGCAGCTCGCGAGGCGGGCGGAGGTTCCGGTCCTCCGCCGGGAGGGACGTAGGCGACCATCGGCCACCCGGAAGTCGGTCGGGAGCGAGGTCGCCCCGCCAATCCGCACTTCCCCGGAAAAATGAGAGCAGGAGACACTTCCTGCGAAAGCTACTCTGCGAAAATCGTGGCGATCCTTCGATGCTCGCCCTTCGAAAAAGTTTCGCCTTCTTGGGCTTCTGACGAAGCCTCTCTGGGTTCATTCAACACTTTGGCGTCCGAATGATTCCCGGTCAGGCAAGCAGGCGGAATCGCTGCTCTTCGCGCACACCCGGTGCGCTCACACATCGATCAGTGCCACGAACGGGCGATCGACGTATACGCGTTTCGGGAAAACGAACCGATCGCCGCCGGCGGGACCTCGTGCGATCCCCGCTCACAAGGCGGACTGATCTGCAAAGCGCCCGCTCAAAAAATCAGGCGATGAGCTCCTTGGCGACCAGGATCGCTGCCGCCAGCTCCTGGAAGCCCTCGCCGCCCTTGGAGTGCGTCACCCACGACGGGAGCGCCTCGAGCTCGCCGCGGACCTTCTTCACGTCGGCGACGCCGAAGCTCGCGGAGAACGCGTCGAAGAGGGGCTCGTCGTTCGGCGCGTCGCCGATGAAGGCGAAGCGCGAGCGATCGCGGGGGAGCTTCGCCTTCGCCACCTCCACGAGGAGGCGGTCGGCGGCGGTCGCCTTGTCGAAGTCGCCCAGCCAGACGTTCACGTGGAGGCTGGAGCGCACGGCTCGCGCGCCCCTCGCCCGGCAGGCCTCCGCGATGCGGATCGCGTCCTCCTGCGACAGCTTCACGTCCTCGTTCCAGTCGATGGAGAGAGCCACCTCGGTGTAGCCCGAGTCCACCGAGAGCTTGGCGCCGGGCACCTCGGCGCAGACCTCGGCCACGAGCTTCTCGAGCTTGCGCCGATCGCGGCGCCGGCGGGCCTCGTCGTCCGTGTAATACATCCGGTGGACGGCGCCCTTGCGGCCCTTGACGAAGGTCACGCCGCCGCTCTCCGCGATGCAGGCGTCGACCGGAAACGTCCGCGCGATGAGCTCACCCCACCCCGCGGGCCTCCCGGTGACCACGGCGAGGAAGAGCCCCGCCTCCTTCAGCTCGGAGAGAGCCGCGTAGGTCTCCGCTTCGAGGCGTCCCTTCGTGGTCAGGGTGCCGTCGAAGTCGGTGAGGAGGCCCCGGAGGCCGGCGAGCATCTCGCGGGGGCAGTGGTCGAGTGTGCGCATGGCGCGCCTTGTACGGATCCCGCCCGCCGGCTGCAAGCGACACTTCGAGGGCAATCGCACGTCAGCTCAACGTTGCGCCCCCGGAAGGTCAGCGCTCGTCCAGACCGCGGGCGAAATTGCCAATCACGAGTCCGGGCCTCGCCTTCTGCAGACGCTCGAGGAGCTGCGGCACGCCGATGGGATCCCCGGAGGTCTCGGCGCCCGCCGCCACCGCCAGGTACTGCTGGGGGTCGATGCAGAGCGAACGGGTCTGCACCTGATCGACCCGATGGCGCGCCACCAGGTCGCAGAGGGCCTCCACCTCGCCCTCCCGATCGGTCACCCCGGGGAAGAGCAGGAGGTTCAAGGCCACGTAGCCGCCCCGCTTCCGGGCGACGCCGATCGACGCGTCGACGTCGGAGAAGTCGTAGCCGATGGGCCGGTAGTACGCCGAGTAGAGCGAGGGGTTCGCCGAGTTCAGCGACACGCGCACGGCGTCGAGGCCGGCGGCGAAGAGAGCGTCGAGGCCCTCGGTGAGCGAGCCGTTCGTGTTGATGTTGATCGAGCCGCGGGAGGTCGCTTCGCGCATCTTCCGGATCGCCTTCTCGATCACCTTCCAGCGGGTCAGCGGCTCGCCCTCGCAGCCCTGGCCGAAGGAGACCATCGTGCGACCGGGCGCGTTGACCAGATGGTGGATCCCCACCCGCGCCATCTCCTCGGCCAGGGGCGCGTCGTCCATCCGCTCGTGGGAGGCGGGAGGGCCGTCCTCGGGCTGGTCCGAGATGCAGCCGACGCAGCGAGCGTTGCACATGATCGAGGCCGGGATCGCGCCCTCGTCGCGGCAGTAGAAGAGGTTCTGCGAGGTGAAGCAGCGGTACTCCAGCGCGCAGATCTTCAGCTGCCGCAGGATGCGATTGCTCGAATCGGCGAGGAGGCGCGCGTGCACGAGCCCCTCGAGCTCCGGCGTGGAGAACTGCCGCGGATCCCAATGGGTGCGGCGATCGGTGTGGAGCGCCCAGACCACCGGGCCGTCCTCGCCCCAGCCCGCCGCGGTATAGGCCCACTGCGGCAACACCGGCGCGCCGGCCAGGGGCTCGTCCGCAGGCAGGAGGGTCCGCGTCCAGCCCGGCTGAACGAAGGCGCCTACGGCGGTGGGCACGAAGGTGCGCCCATCCACCGTGATCTCGTCGACGATGATCGGCTCCCCGGTCTCGGGATCGATGCCGATGGGCAGGCGCCCCGGCAGCGAGGTGACCCGGCCGAACTCCGGGAGCGGGACCGGCGTCTCGTCGGGCTCTCCCACCGCCTCTCCGTGCCGGGCCGCGGCGAGGAGCGTCGGGTGGTCGTAGAGGCGTCCTTCCGGATCGGCGAAGAGGAGGCGGGGCGAGGCCATGGCGAGAATCCCTGGAGTCGGACCGGCGGGCCCAGAGGTGCGGACCCCTGCTAACAAATGCCGGGGCAGTACGCCAACGGAGTGAAGAAATCGGCCCCGCCGAAGCGGGCCCGCTCTCTTCAGCTCGCGCTTCGCGCGAGGGCCCTCCTTTTCGTTTGCTCGCCTCCGGCTCGCGAGCTTCAACGCGAGTCGACTTGCCCGGACAAGCGGTCGGAGGTACGTTCCGCCGCCATTTCGGAGGTCAGCTAGCCGTGATCGTAGGCGTTCCCAAGGAAATCAAGGTTCGTGAGTATCGCGTGGGCATGGTGCCCGGCTTCGTGAGGGCCCTCACCTCGCGGGGACACCAGGTCCTCGTGCAGAAGGGCGCGGGCCTCGGCTCGTTCATCTCCGACGACGACTACGTCGCCGCCGGCGCGACGATGATCGAAACGGCCGACGAGGTCTGGAAGCGTGCGGAGATGATCGTCAAGGTCAAGGAGCCGCTCGCCGAGGAGTACGAGCGGATCCAGACCGGCCAGACCATCTACACCTTCTTCCACCTCGCCGCGGTCCCCGCCCTCGCCAAGGTCCTCGTCGAGAAGAAGGTCACGTCGATCGCCTACGAGACCATCCAGCTCCCCAACGGCTCGCTTCCCCTCCTGAAGCCGATGTCCGAGGTCGCGGGCCGCCTCGCGGTCCAGGTGGGCGCGATGAGCCTCTTCCGCGAGAAGGGCGGCAAGGGGATCCTCCTCGGCGGCGTGCCCGGCGTTCGCCGCGGCCGCGTCACCGTGATCGGCGGCGGCGCCGTCGGCACCAACGCCGCCAAGATGGCCCTCGGGCTCGGCGCCGAGGTCACCATCCTCGACACCAACCTCGAGCGCCTCGGCTACCTCGACGACATCTTCGGCGGGCGGGTCACCACGCTCTTCTCGAACCAGCACAACATCCACCGCTCGGTCGTGGAGTCCGACCTCGTGGTGGGCGCGGTTCTCATCCCCGGCGCCGCCGCTCCCAAGCTCGTCACCGAGGCGATGCTGAAGGAGATGGGCGAGGGTTCGGTGGTGGTCGACGTGGCGGTGGACCAGGGCGGCTGCATCGAGACCTGCGTCCCGACGACCCACGAGAACCCGACCTTCATCAAGCACGGCGTGGTCCACTACTGCGTGGCCAACATGCCGGGCGCCGTGGCCCAGACGTCCACCTACGCGCTCAACAACGCAACCGAGCCCTACGGCATCAAGCTGGCCCAGCTCGGCGCGATCGAGGCGATCCAGTCGGACAAGCCGCTGGCCCTCGGCGTGAACACCTACAACGGCGCCGTGACCTACGAGGCCGTGGCGACCTCCCTCGGCATGCCCTACACCCCGCTGGCCGAGGCCCTCGCCGGCAAGGTCAGGGCGTAGGTCAGGATGACGCGCCGCGGCCTCGGCTGCGGTGACGTTCTGTCGAAGAAGCCCGCCGCCCATTGGGCCGGCGGGCTTTTTCGCGTCCTCCGGGGCATTCGGCGCCATCGCGAGCCTCTGGCGCGGCTGCTGCATCGTACCTACGCCAGTAGTAGGACGCGAAGGAGCGGCGACCCGCCCCGAGCACCGCAGCTCCTTCGCGATACGAGCGCCCGGAATACAGGCAAGGGACCTCGTGTTCGGGTGTGCATAGTGGTTATCCTGCGAAGGTAAGAAGGGTTTTCGTCGAATTGCGGTACCCTTCGGACCGACGCGCTTCGGGGCGATGGAGAAGACGGTGTTCGACTTTCGCCACACCAATGCCACCCGCAGGGAGTTCGAGTCGCTGACCCTCGAACACCTCGATCCCCTTTATTCGGCTGCGCTGCGGCTGACCAAGAACGAGCGGGACGCGGAAGACCTGGTTCAGGACACGTTCCTGCGCGCCTACCGCTTCTTCGACAAGTTCGAGCGCGGCACCAACATCAAGGCCTGGCTCTTCAAGATCCTCACCAACACCTTCATCAACCGCTACCGCCGGAAGGTGAAGGAGCGCACGGTCGTCGAGGGCGCGGAGAAGGAGACGGTCCACGAGCGGTTCATCAGCCGCCGGGCCACCGAGTACGCCGCCAACCCCGAGCAGTATTTCTTCGACCGCCTCCTCTCGGACGACGTGCTCCGCTCGATCGACGAGCTCCCGATCGACTTCCGGCTCGTGGTGATCCTCGCCGACCTCCAGGACTTCTCGTACAACGAGATCGCCGAGATCGTCGGGTGCCCGGTGGGCACCGTGATGAGCCGGCTCTACCGCGGGCGGAAGCTTCTCCAGAAGAAGCTCAAGGACTTCGCGCGCGGGTCGGGCATGGTCTCCGACGAGGCCATCGACGCGGCGCTCGCTCCGAAGGAGCCGAAGGGCCCCACTGACCTCGGCGAGTTCCGCCGCAAGCGCGCGGCGACCTGATGCATTCTTCCATGAGAGCCGCAACACGAGGGTCATCCGATGGAATGCCGTGACCTCGAGCGCCTGCTCCCCGCCTACGCGGACGGGGAGTTCGCGTCGAGCGAGAGTGCCGAGGCCGAGCTCCATCTCTCGGGCTGCCCGGATTGTCGCGATCAGGTGGCGAGGCAGCTCGCCTTCCGGGCCTTCCTCCAGGCCCGCGCATCGGAGACCCGCGCCGAGGCGCCCGGAACCCTGCGCGCACGGATCCGCAAGGACATCGCCAAGGAGCGGGCCGTCGAGAACCTGCGGCGCTTCGCAGCCTACTCGGCGGTGGCCGCCGGCCTGGTCGTGGTCGCGAGCACGGGCTACGTCGTCGCCGGCAAAGGCGTCAGCGAAACGGCCCCCATGGACGTGGTCCTCGACGCCATCGACAAGCACTCCCGGGCGCTCCCGGTCGAGGTCACCCCTGCGTCGACCGGCGACGTGAGCTCCTGGTTCCGCGGCAAGGTCGACTTCAACGTCAGCGCCCCCACCTTCAGCTCCCCCACCGCCCCCAGGCTCGTGGGAGCGCGCCTCGCCAACGTCAAGGATCGGCAGGCGGCGTATCTCGTGTACGGCGGCGACGAGCCTAGCAAGCGGATGACACTCCTGGTGTTCCCGGGCGGCGACGTGCACCTCCCGGACGGTCACCGCAAGCACGTCGGCGGCCACGACGTGGTCATCGCGAACGAACGCGGCTACAACGTGGCCCTCTGGGAGAAAAAGGGCATCGTCTATTCGCTGGTCTCGGACCTCGACGAGAACGACGTCTTCCAGCTCGTGTCGCAGGTCGAAGACCGATAGAACGCCGGAGCGCGTCACCAACTGTCAGTTCTTTGACTTGCTCGCTCCCCGCGCCTAGCCTCCGCTATTCGCCAGGACGCGCCCGATCGAGGTGCGTGCCGCACGCAGGGGCCACGAGGGGACATGCGAGCTCTGATCATCGACAGTGACGTTCCGTTCGCTTCCCGGCTGCGCGAGGCGCTCGAAGCCCGCGGCGCGTCGGTCGAGGTGACCGCGGACGGCTTCGAGGGGCTCGAGCTGGCTCGCGCGAAGCCGACCGCCGCGGTGATCCTCTCGGTCGAGCTCGGCGATCGCCCCAGCGCCGGCTTCGCCCTCTGCAACCGGATCAAGAAGGACGAGCTCCTCGAGGGCGCCCGCCTGGTGCTGACCTCGTCCCTGGCCACCGAGCAGACCTTCGAGCAGCACAGGAAGCTCAAGACCCGCGCCGACGAATACCTCCTCAAGCCCTTCGATCCGGAGGAGCTCGTCGCGCGGCTCGAGGATCTGCTCCCTGCGGCGGAGGATCTCGACGATGGGCCCGTCGCGTCCCTGGAGAGGGCACGGCCGAAGGCGGTCGAGGAGGACGTGGACACCGATGCCCTCCTCGACGACGTCTTCGGTGGCATCGACGAAGAGCCCGCCGACGACGACCTCCCGCCTGCGACGGAGCCCTCGTCCGTCGGCGGCGACGACCCCGGGTCGGATCTCTTCTCGCTGGATGACGACGCCGCCGAGTCCGCGCCCGACCTCGTCGCGCTGAATGACGACCACATCCGCTCCGCGCCGGATCTCTTCGCGGTGGATTGCGACGACGTCGGGGCCTCGCAGGATGCCTTTGGCATCGGCGGCGGCGACGCCCGCCCCGGTACCTTCGCCTTCGACGACGAGGCCGATCGGCTCGCCGGCGTGGAGCGCACCGTAATCGAGGCGTCCCTGCCCTGGCACGACGTCGAGGAACCGGTCGCGGTTCGGCCCACCGTGACTGCCGAGACGACGCTCGACCTCGATCGGTCCGCCGACATCGAGGACGAGAATGCCCGCCTCGGGGCCGAGCTCTCACAGGCCCGCGGCGTGGCCGCGGCGCTCGAGGAGCAGGCCTCCCGGGCAGAGGCCGCACTCGCCGAGGCGGACGCGGAGCTCGCGCGCGTCGGCACCGAGCTCTCGCGCGCACGTGGGGAGGCCGCCGCCCTCGAGGGGCGGGCGTTGCGCGCGGAGGCCGCGCTCGAGGCTGCACGAGAGAAGGAAGCCCGGCTTCGCGACGCGCTGGCCGCGGCGATGCGCCTGCTCGGCTGAACCAAGCCGCTCGGAACGGCGCCTACCGCTTCGTCTTCATCATCAGGTTGCGGGCCGCCGTGCGAATCGCGGTGGGGACGTTGCGGTTGTTCTGCAGGTCCTTGAGCTCGCTGGGCCGCACGTGCGGCAGGAACCGGAGCGCCGTCGGAAGCGGCGTCTTGGGGTTCTTCACCAGGTTCAACTTCACCTGGTAGAGCTTGATCCACTCGCGGTTCATGAAGATCACACGAAGGACCTCCTCGTTGATCGTCCGCGAGTTGGTGAGCTGCACGATCTCGCCCTCGGTGATCCGCGGGCTCTCCGCCGCCGCCACGCAGACCAGCTTGTTGGTGTCGCGCAGGAGGATGCCGCGGGCCTCCTTGTTGCCCAACGTGCCGAGCTTGATCTTCTCGGCGACGCTCATGTTCATGATCCGCTGGGTGAGGGTCGCCCGCCTCCCCTCCTCGAGGGGCGCGCCCTCCAACTCGTCGGAGAGCTCGGCGCTGAGCTCCGCCAGGATGGCGGCCGCCGTCTCGCCGGGAGGCGCCGGCGGCACGTCGCCGTGGATCCGGCGGTGGGCGTCGACCAGGGCCGGTACGTCGGCGAGATAGATCCCCGAGCGGATCGCGAAGTCGGCGACGCCGTCCCGGAGCGCCCCCGAGAGCTTCGCGTCGCAGAGCAGCGCCCGGAGGAGCGGCTCGTGGCGAAGGACGCGGAGCTGGTTCTGCGAAATCAGCTCGGCGTTCTTCTCGGAGCAGCGTCCCGCGATCGAGGCCATCGCCTCGTCGGGCGTCGCCGGGTTGAGGATCACCAGCTCGGCGAGGCGCTCGTTCTCCGCGACCTGATCGGCCCACCATCCGAGGACCGCGGGGGGGACCGTGTCGTCGCGGAGGCCGGTGAGGGAGACCTTGTCCGGCAGCGCCTGGGCCGTCGCGAGGGCCTGGGCACGGACCCGCTCGTCCGGATCGAAGGAGAGCAGGTAGAGCATGCAGACGGCGTCGTGGGGGGAGGCCGGCACGAGGAGCCTGGCCCCCATGCCCCTCAGCGGCTCCGGCGCAGCCGGATCGACGTGCTTGCGGAGGACGGGCGAGAGGACGTCTGCAGAGACCTTCGGACCTGCGACGAGGTCGGTCATTCTTCCGTCCCGGCTTTCATCGGGCGCAGGCGGTGCCGCAGCTTGCCGAGCCACTTGTTGAGGGGATTGGAGCGGGAGAGGAAGGGAATCACGGGCGTGCGCCGGATCCCGAGGGAGTCGATCACCGCGACGAGCCGCCCGTGGCGCGGCGCCACCTGCAGGCCCCGCCGGATCGTCCGGATCGCCCGCTCCTTCTGGAAGGTGGCGAGGTAGACCATCGCCAGGCGCCAGAGGGCGTCGGGATCCTCGCCGCCGCGCCGAATCGCCTCCTCGCAGAACGCCACGCCCTTGAGCTCGTCTCGGCCCACGAGGGTGAGCGTGAGGCCCAGACGGGAGAGCACCCCCGGATCGTTGCCGTCCAGGTGCTGCGCCTCCCGGTAGGCGGCGTGAGCGGAGACCCGATCGCCTGCGTCGAAAGCGGCGTCGCCGGCGGCGAGGGTCTGCTCGAGCTTCGCCGAGAGCTCGCGGGGAGGGGGTGATGCGGTCGGGCGCGGCACGGCGCGAATCATGCCCTCGGACATACCGTCCCGGCAAGAAGCCAAGTCACCGGTTTCGCTCGTGGATGAGGCGGAGGCCGGAGAGCGTCAGGCACTCGTCCACCTCGCTGATCGCTTCGGAGACGCCGGCGAGGAGGGGTGCGAGGCCCCCGGTCGCCACGACCTTCGGCGGCGCTCCGCCCATCTCCCGCGCGAGGCGCCCGCAGAGGCCGTCGACCATCGCCGCGTAGCCGTAGATGATCCCCGACTGCATCGACGAGATCGTGTTCCGGCCGATGGCCTTCGTGGGCCGGTCGAGGTCCACCCGCGGGAGGCGGGAGGCGCTCCGGCTGAGCGCATCCACCGCGATCTGGATCCCGGGCGCGATCGCTCCGCCGAGGTATTCGCCCTTCGCCGTGATCAGGTCGAAGGTGATCGCGGTCCCGAAGTCCACGACGATCAGCGGCCCGGGCCAGCGGTCGTAGGCGGCGACGGCGTTGACGATCCGATCGGCTCCGACCTCGCGCGGGTCGTCGTAGAGGATCGGCATCCCCGTCTTCACGCCCGGCCCGACGAAGAGGGGCTTCACGCGGAAGTAGCGCTGGCTCATCCTCTCCAGCGTGTGCTGCAGGGGCGGCACCACCGAGGAGACCGCCACCGCCTCGATCGCCGCCGGATCGACGCCGCGATCCCGGAGCGCGAGCTGGCAGAGCAGGCCCCACTCGTCGGAGGTCCGATGATGGTTGGTCTCGAGGCGGAACTGGTGGACCAGCTCCTTGCCCCGGAACGCGCCGATCGTGGTGTTGGTGTTTCCTACGTCAACGGTCAGTAACATCGGTCCTCTTGCGCAGGCTGGTCACGTCGCCGCTCAGGAAGCGCTCCGTGCCGCCGTCGGGGAGCCGGACGATGAGGGCGCCGGCCTCGTCGATCTCTTCGGCGATCCCGTCGAGGGTGCGGTCGGGCTCCGTGAGCCGTACCGGGTGTCCGAGGATCGAAGAGAGCTCCCGATACCGCGAGCGCACGGGCGCGAAACCCTCCTCCTCGAAGCGATCGAGCCAGGTCTCCAGGTGCGCCAGGAGCGAGGCCGCGACCTCGGCGCGGGAGACGATCGCCCCTACCTCCTGTCGCACGCTGGTGGCGATACCACGGAGCTCCTCCGGCAGATCGTCCCGGGTCGCGTTCAGGTTGATCCCGATCCCGGCTACGACGAAGTGGATCCGGCCGGCGTCTGCCGAGAGGTCCAGGAGGATGCCCGCGATCTTGCGGCCCTCGGCCTCCAGGTCGTTGGGCCACTTGATCCCCGCGGAGACGCCGAGGTCCCGCAGGGTCTCGGCCGCGGCCACTGCCACCACGGCGACCAGCTCGGGCGCACGCTGGGGCGGAAGCTTCGGGCGGAGGATCGCGGAGAGGTGGAGGTTCACGCGGGGCGGGCTCGCCCACACCCTCCCCCTCCTGCCTCGACCTGCGGTCTGCCGATCGGCGATCACCACCTCGCCGTGGGCCGCGCCGTCACGGGCGAGGGAGACCGCCTCGTCGTTGGTGGAGCCGATCACCGCGTGATGGTGGATCGCCCAGCCCAGCTCCCGCGTGGTGAGCAAGGGCCCGATCTCGGCGGAGCCTGCCCGGTCCGGCGCCGCCACAAGGCGGTAGCCTCGCCCGGGCAGCGCCTCGATCTCGCAGCCCCGCTTCCGAAGGGACTCGACCGCGCGAAAGAGCTCTGCCGGAAGCATGTCCAGCTTGCCCGCGATTGCCTCGGGCGCAACGGGCTCGCCCTCGGCTTCCGTGAGGAAGGCGAGGACGAGCTCTTCGGCGCTGGGCTTTCCCGCGTGCATAGGCGCGGCAGCTTACTCCAGACTCCCGGCAAAAATCCGCAATGCCAGGAGTCTGGGAGGGCTCAGCGCGGAATCGCTCTTCTTTTCGTCTGCTCCGCCTTCGGCTCCGCGAGAGTTCGTGAATTTCTTCACGAACTCTCAGGCCGGGGCCCTAGTTGGGCAGGCAGCTGTTGCCGGCGAAGCCGCCCTGGCAGTGCCAGCCGTCCGGGCACCCGCCCGGGCCGTCGCAGCTGCAATCGGAGAGGCAGGGGTCCTGGGGCTCCTCGTCCTCCACGCAGCTCTGGCCGGCGAAGCCGCCCTGGCAGCGCCAGCCGTCCGGGCATCCGTCCCGCCCTTCGCAGCTGCAGTCGTCGAGGCAGGCGTCCCGGGGATCCTCGTCCGGCACGCAGCTCCGGCCGGCGATCCCGCTCTGGCACATCCAGCCGTCCGGGCATCCGCCCGGGGCGTCGCAGCTGCAGTCGGCCAGGCACTCCTCGCCCGAAGGCTCCGCCGCGCAAGCGCAGCCCGCCCCGTCGCAGAGGCAGGCCAGGCGATCGCCGCAGTCCTCGTCCGTCGTGCAGGCACAGCCCGCCTCGAAGGGCGCCGTGGCGCAGGCCGCTACCGGCGCACAGGCGCAGCTGTCGACCGTGCACGTGCAGGCGTTCCCCCACTGGCACTGCTCATCGATGTCGCA